>NZ_CP045309.1:5350000-6717200 GCF_009671205.1 Micromonospora terminaliae
ACCAGGGAGGCGGCATCTGAATCGATCGGCGGGCACCGATTATGAGGTATCTCGCATAAACGCATCACGATGAATTCAGAATTGCTTTCGTGTTTCCCGCATTCGACGTTCGGGCACTGTTCGGGTGGAGGCGACCGACGGGCGGATCGGCGCGGTCGACCGGGCGAGCGAGGACGCGGGCGCGGGCTACCTGATGGTGGACACCGGACCGTGGATCTTCGACCGGAAGGTGCTGCTGCCGGTCAAGGAGTCACCGGCCTTCGACCCGGACGACTTCGACCGACCCGAGTACCGGGAGCAGGTCGGCGACTACTACGCCGAGAGCTACCGGCGGGGCTGACCAGGCCGTTCCGGTCTGCGCGCGGGGCGCTGGACCGGCTACCGTGTCAGGCATGGTCCGGCCGAGCACCTGCGCCCCGGAGACCCTCGACGGTCTCCCGACGGCTGCCGCTCCGGTTGTCCCGGCCCGTGTCGACGACGGTCGGGAGCAGATCCTCGACGTCCTCCGTGCCGGTGGGCTGCGGTTCCGCGCCGGCGGGCGATGGCGGCGCTCGCACTGACGAGCCAACCCCACTGATCCGGGCACACCCCGGGTCTTCTCCGCGCGCCCGCGCGTCCTCCACCGACTCAGCCACGAGAGGCGTACGACCATGTCTTCAGCACGGATGCTCACCGGTGACCGCCCGACCGGGCGGCTGCACCTGGGCCACTACGTCGGCAGCATCGCCAACCGGGTGAAGCTGCACCAGCGCTACGAGAGCTTCTTCATCATCGCCGACCTGCACATGCTCACCACGCGGAACAGCCGCGAGGACATCGAGCAGGTCTCCCGCAACGCCCGCGAGATGGTCACCGACATCCTCGCCGCCGGCGTCGAGCCGGACCGGGCCACCTTCTACCTCCAGTCGGCGATCCCCGAGGTCGGCGACCTGAACACCCTGTTCCAGAACCTGGTCACGGTGCCCCGCCTGGAACGGGTGCCGTCCCTGAAGGAGATGAGCCGGGACGCCGGCAAGGAGGAGATGCCGTACGGGCTGCTCGGCTACCCCGTCCTCCAGGCCGCCGACATCCTCTGCGTGAAGGGGCAGGTCGTGCCGGTGGGCAAGGACAACGCGGCGCACGTGGAGGTGACCCGGGAGATCGCCCGGCGCTTCAACCACCTCTACGGCGAGGTGTTCCCCGTACCGGAGATGATCATGTCGGAGACGCCCACCCTGGTCGGCACCGACGGCGCCGGAAAGATGAGCAAGAGCCGGGGGAACGCCATCGCGCTCTCCGACGACCCGGCCGCCGTGCGGCGCAAGGTCATGGGGATGTACACCGACCCGAACCGGGTCCGCGCCGACGTGCCGGGCACGGTCGAGGGGAACCCCGTGTTCGCGTACCTCGAGGTGTTCCACACCGACCGCGCCACCGTCGAGGAGCTCAAGGGGCGCTACCGCGCCGGGCGGGTCGGCGACGTCGAGGTCAAGGAGGAGCTGGCGGGCGCGCTCAACCGCTTCCTCGACCCGGTCCGGGAGCGGCGGGCCCGGTTCGAGGGGCAACCCGGCCTGGTCGACGAGCTGATCGTCGAGGGCACCGAGCGGACCCGCGCCGAGGTGCGCCGCACCCTGGTCGAGGTCCGCCGGGCGATGGGCCTGACCAGCGCGTACACCCAGGTGCGGCGGCGGGCCGAGCGCTACCGCAAGGCCGTCGGCACGCCGGCCTGACCACCCGGGTACGCCGGCCGGCCGGCCCGGGTACGGCCTTGCGCCGCCCCCGGGCCGGCCGGTTAGGCTGCTCGCATGACCAGCTCGCACGCGTTCCCGACGGCGTCCTCCGACGTCCTGTTCGGCGCGCTGCGACGCCGGCGGTCCCGCGACCGCCTGCGCTGAGCATTCCTCACTGCGACCGGCGGATCGAGCCGCCGGTCATCGCCGATCGTCCTCGGTCCGCCCGCATCCCCGTCCGGTGATCCGCGTGTGGCGGATCCGAGCGAGATCGGCGTACCCATGGATCTGGAGAAACTGCTGACCGGCCGGCTGGCGCCGGCGTTCGCGACGGTGGCCGGCGTGCCGGTCGACCCGGTCGTGCGGCGCTCCCAGCGCGCGGACTTCCAGTCCGACGCGGCGCTGGCGCTGGCCCGGCGGCTCGGCCGGCCGCCGCGCGCCGTCGCCACCGAGGTGCTGGAGCGCGCCGAGCTGGCCGACCTGTGCAGCGCGGCGGAGGTCTCCGGTCCGGGTTTCCTCAACCTGACGGTCGCCGACGGGGCCCTGGCCGGGCTGGTCTCGGCACTGGCCACCGACCCGCGGCTCGGGGTGCCGGTGACCCGCGCACCGGAGACCGTGGTCGTCGACTACTCGGCGCCGAACGTGGCGAAGGAGATGCACGTCGGCCACCTGCGCTCGACGGTGATCGGCGACGCGGCGGCCCGGCTGCTGGAGTGGCTGGGGCACCGGGTGCTGCGGGCCAACCACCTGGGCGACTGGGGCACGCCCTTCGGCATGCTCATCGAGCACCTGGCCGACCTGGGCGAGGCCGAGGCGGCGCAGGAGCTGTCGATGGGCGACCTCGACTCGTTCTACAAGACGGCCCGGGCCAAGTTCGACGCCGAGGAGGCGTTCCGCGAGCGGTCGCGGCTGCGCGTGGTGGCGTTGCAGGGCGGCGACCCGGCGACGCTCCGGCTGTGGCGGCTGCTCGTCGAGCAGTCCGAGCGGTACTTCCTGACCGTGTACGACCTGCTCGACGTGACCCTCACGGCGCGCGACTTCCACGGCGAGAGCAGCTACAACGACCTGCTCGGCCCGGTGGTCGAGGAGCTGGACCGGCTCGGGCTGCTGCGGGACAGCGACGGGGCGGCCTGCGTGTTCCCGCCCGGCTCGGTGGGCCGGGACGGTGAGCCGCTGCCGCTGATCGTGCGCAAGTCCGACGGCGGGTACGGCTATCCCGCGACCGACCTGGCGGCCATCCGGCACCGGACCGGCACGCTGGGCGCGACCCGGCTGCTCTACGTGGTCGGGCTGCCGCAGCGGCGGCACTTCGAGATGGTCTACGCCGCCGCCGCGCAGGCCGGTTGGCTGGCCCCGCCGGCCCGGGCCGAGCACGTCGGATTCGGGTCGATCCTCGGCCCGGACGGGCGGATGCTGCGCAGCCGGGCCGGCGAGTCGGTGAAGCTCGTCGGGCTGCTCGAGGAGGCCGTGGCCCGCGCCACGGCGCTGGCCCGCGAGCGGAACCCGGAGCTGGGCGAGGCGGAGGCGGCGGAGGTCGGCCGGGCGGTCGGCATCGGCGCCATCAAGTACGCCGACCTGTCCAGCGACCGGCACAAGGACTACGTGCTCGACTGGGAGCGGATGCTCTCGCTGGACGGCAACACGGCGCCCTACCTGCAGTACGCGTACTCGCGGATCCGGTCGATCTTCCGGCGGGCCGGGGTGGCGGCCCGGCCGGAGGCTGCGGTCTCACTGGCCGAGCCGGCCGAGCGGGCGCTTGCCCTGGAGCTGGTCGGCTTCGGTGCGGTGGTCGGCGAGGTGGCGGAGAACCTGGAGTTCCATCACCTGGCCGGCTATCTGTCCCGGCTCGCCGCTGCGTTCAGCGCCTTCTACGAGCGGTGCCCGGTGCTGCGGGCCGACGAGCCGGTCCGGGAGAGCCGGCTCGTGCTCTGCGACCTGACGGCGCGGGTGCTCGGGCAGGGCCTGCACCTGCTCGGCATCCGCACACCCGAGCGACTGTGACCTCGAACCCGGGCCGGACCGGTGACGCCCGCGCGGTCGTCACCGGTCCGGGCCGGGTTTAGTGAACGGGCCCGCGGGCAAGCGGCCCGGGTCGCAGCAGGGCTGGGACGGGAAGATCTGTGGGAGGCAGCCATGCGCTCACCACCACCGGCCGAGGCGAGAGTGACCATCGAGCGCCGGGCCGCCGACGTCTTCGACTTCTACCGCGACTTCCACAACCTGCCCCGCTTCCTGGGCGACGTCATGGCCAGCGAGCAGATCGGTCCGGCGACGTTCCGCTGGACGATCCAGGGACCGCTCGGGGTCCGGCTGCGCTCGACGGTGCGGCTCACCGAGGAGCGCGCGAACGAACTGCTCCGGTACGAGACGGCTGCCGGGCCCGGGATGCGAACCCGCTGGACGGTCCGGTTCAGCCCCGGGTCGGAACCGGGTCGGACCGAGGTCCACGAGGTGCTGACGACGCCCTTCGGAGCACTGGGCCGCATCGCCCTGACCCTGGCCGGGAAGCCGCCCGCCGCCGAGGTGGCGGCGAACCTCCGCAGGCTCAAGCAACTCCTGGAGACGGGAGAGGTCACCGACACCGCGCACGCGGTGGCCGGCAAGTTCGGCCGGCCGGCCGTCGGCGGTCACGATGGCCCCGACTGACCAGAGTCCGTGGGGAGCTCAGTCAACAAGCCGCCGGATACGCCGTCCGCAGCCGGCTGACCAGCTCAGGCATGGCGATCAACGTATTCCTGGCCGCGGTGACCGGCGGCGGCATCGGTTGGATCGTCGGGTGAGGGTGTGCCGTCGGGCTCGCCGGCCTCCGGGCCCGGATCGATTCGACCCGTACTGGTCCGCTCGCGGATCGCCGCCGTGGCCGCATCCACCGCTGCGGCCACGAGCAGGATCAGCCCGACGCGCAGTAGCACCGCCTCCTGGATGCCGAACCGGGCGTACTCGCCGGCCGTGAACAGAGTGCCGGCCACTGCGCTCGCGGTGCTGCCCAGGACGAGCAGGCCACCGGCCGCGGCGACCCACCGGGCGCGCCGGAATCCGCGGGTGAGCAGCCCGACGGCCACAGCCAGCGCCGCGACCAGGCCGGCCAGCAACAGCACCCGCTCGGGGCGGGGGAAGATGAGCCGTTCGGGGAAGGCCGGCACCGCCGCGACCGGCTCGGCGTAGTGGCCGGCGGTGCCGCCCAGCAGCACGGGCATCGTCTCGACGGTCTTCGCGGCGGCGTGCCTCGGGTGTGCCAGCGCGTAGCGGTAGGCGACCGAGCCCTTTTCCCGCTGCGTCCAGGCGATCAGGTCGGGGCAGCCCTCGTAGGCGTCGAAGAAATCGGGCATCTTCCAGGCGGGGCGGCCGGCGATCCGTTCCGCCTGCTGGCAGTGGGGCATGCCGAACTCGTCGCGGTAGGCCTTGGCGACCTGCGGGTCGTTGAGCACCTGGAAGCGCAGCCGGTACACGAACGTCGCCTCGGAAAGGCTCAGGCCGTTGTACCAGGCCCGGTAACTCTCATCCACGGTGGCGACCGTGGCGACGTTCCAGGTCAGGCCGGCGAGCAGGGCCAGAACGGCGACGACAGCCGCGCGGCGGTAGCGACGCAGCAGCGCGTAGCCGGCGAGCACCACGACCAGGAGCAGAACGTAGGGCAGCACGTCCTGCCGGACGAAGGTCCACCACACGGCGGCGACGACCAACGCCCCGAGCGCGACCCGGGACCGGGACCGGACCCAGATGGCCAGCAGCGCCAGCGCGGCGATGCCGAGACTGATCGACAGCGACTCGGACAACACGGCGTGGTCCCACGAGTAGACGGATCGGCTCAACGCCAGGCCGACCACGGCCGACACGGCGCCGATCCGGGCGAAGGAGGTGCGCAGCAGCAGCCAGCAGGCGCAGATCAGCAGGGACCAGGCGAGAGTGCTGATCCCCCACTGCGCGACCGTGCCGGCCCGGTCGGAGCCGGCCAGCGCGTAGAGCAGGGGCACGGCCCACGGGCGCGGGGCATGACCGGTGAACGACAACAGCTCGATGGTGTTGCCCGGCCGGTCCGCGTACGACGTGCTGTCGACCGAGGTGAAGACCGTGTACCGAGCCAGGATGACCAGCCGGGCGGTCACATAGAGGCCGAGCAGGACGGCCAGCGGCACGTGCCGCGGCGAGGGGCGCCACCTCAGAAGCAGCGGGGGACGCGCAGGCGCGTGAGGGTCCTCTGGCGGCATGCGGGGACCTCCGAGAGAGTCGGGAAGCGCACCAGCCGGAAAGCATAGTGACGTGGGCCGGCAGAAGCGTCCACGGACCTCAGCAGGAGGTTCACTCCTCCGCTGATGACACGACAGTTCACGTGCCGTCACGCTTGTCATAGTGGTAAGGGCCGGTCTCCCGTGACAGGAAACCGGCCCGTTGACCTCTGTGCGCCCGAAGGGACTCGAACCCCTGACCTTCTGATCCGTAGATTCCCAAGACCATTCCGCAGCCGTTCGGCAACCCGCGTGGCCCTGGTCGCCGCGCCGTCAAGTCGTTCTCTCGTCGTAATCGCCTGGTGACCGTCGATGCTCACGCTGAAGGGATGCGACGGACGGGGATGCTGGGACTGGTCTGCGCGTTGGTGCTGGCCGGGCTGACCGGCTGCGTCGCTGCCACCGAGGGCGCGGTCGGGGTACGGCTGGACGCCGACGGCCGGCTGGTCGGGGTATTCGACTGGTGCCGGGGCAAGGCCGGGACCGACCGGATCACCCTCTACCTCAGCAAGGACGACGGCACGCTCACCGACAAGGTGATCCGGCTCGAGCGGGATCCCGGCCGCAGCGCCCGCACCGCAGAGGAAGTCGTGCTGCTCGACCCGGGGGCCGGCTGGCAGACGACGCTGGCACCGCCCACGTTGGACGACGACCAGATTTACGACCTGACCGCGGGGAACAAGGACTACGGCGCAGTAAAGGACTTCCCGTTCCGGATCAGCGAGCTGCGCGGCCGGACCGGATCCGACGTGATCCTCACCAAGCAGTGGGACGGCGGGGAGCACGGCGCCTACGTCGCCAAGTTCCATACGCCCGAGGACTTCGCGCGCTACGCCAACACGGTGTGCGACGGCTGAGGAGGCCACACGGTCGAGCCTGTCCCTCCGTCGACTGACGTGCGACACGCGTCCGCCTTATGGCGGGTGGGTGCGCGACGTGCGTCACCCCTGCGGGGTGTTCCAGTCGGATGGCCGCCCCTCGACCACGGCGTCATACCGGCCCGCCGCCACCTGGTGCGCCGTGAACATGCCGATGGGCGCTTGGTCGCGGGCAAGACGGTGGAGCACTGCTTCGTAGGCGGACACGGCGACGCCCGACAAGTAGCCAACGAAGATTGCCTTGACCTTCTCAGAGGGCACCGTCCAGACGCCGACCGTGCCTGGCCCGTCGCATCTGAGCAGCACGTCCAGTTCCACCGGAAGCCGCACGCCGGGGGCAAACTGATCGCGAAAGGCATTGAACCGGTCGAACTGAGAAGCACACGCTGGCTCTACGTTCACCGCCGCCCGGGGCACCTCGTCCGCCCTCAGCCAGTATCTATCCTGCTTCAGCAGGTCCTTGCGTCGAGGACCGCGCGGGCGACGTCGAGGAAAGCCGCGGTTCATGAAGCACCCGGCTCCGCCGTTCCTGCCATCGCTCACATAGGCATGGTTCCTCATCCCGATCGATCGGGCATCCCGGGAAGCGGATCGGCAGGATCCCGGAAGTGCGCTCCTCGGCGTGGTCGGATGTGCCTCACACGACGAGCCGTCACCGCACGACCAGCGGCAGTTGAGTAAGTCGGTGGTTGGCAACGCGATGCGTACGATCCGCGAGCAGCGGCATCCACCCCTCGCCCTGCGAGCGATCGACTGCCTCAACTGGTAGATCGATCCCGACAACTTCTCGCACCGGCTCTCGACTCTGTGCAAGCGCGCCGGCCTCGGTCATGGCACCCTCACGAGCTTCGCCATTCCGGGGCGTCGCTGATGCTGGCCCAGGGCACGCCGCTGCATGTCCCACGCCCTGTTCGGGCAGTGAACGGGCCGGTGGCTCCCAACATGGCTCCCACGGCTGCCCCGCCCGTGATCCTGGCGGATATGGAAAAGCCCCCGACCTCGCCGTTACGGCTGGTCGAGGGCTTCTTCCTGCTCTGTGCGCCCGAAGGGACTCGAACCCCTAACCTTCTGATCCGTAGCTCCGGGCGATGCGATCTCCTACGGTCGTTCCCGACGTCAGACAGCTCCTAATCGCCACCTGGTAGCTCTTGCGGCTCGATCGGTTGCTGTACATCACTGCTGTACTGCTGGCTCCCGCTTCGGGATTAGGCAGGGTCAGCCAGAGCCTGTCCGCAGCAGCGTCTGACCGTCCCGCGCCGACAGGCACGTGCGCGCGTCACTTCCGCCATCCGCGGGGCGCAGGGGTCTCGCCTTCCATCGCCTGGTTGGCTTGCAGCCGGGCCAGCTCGGTCAACGCCCGAGCAGTTTGCGCCTGCGCCGCCGCCTTGGCCAGTTCTACCCATATCCCGGCCAACGCCAAGTCCGCTTGCGCGAGCGTTGCATATGCGGCCACCTCTTCAGGCTTGTCCGTGCCCGGGTAGACGTGGGAGCGGCGATCGTCGACGGCTTGCGCGCGAGCCCATGCGTCGGTTAGATACTTGCCGATCTTTTCTTCGAAGTCTGCATCAGGCATCGTGTCCTGCTCCATTCCTCATAGACGACGGGATGCGGGCGACAACCCCGGGATTATTGAGGTCAACACCGAAGGCGGCTGGCTCGCGCTGCCATTGAAGGTCGCGGCAGGCCGGGCGGTTTGGGTTACTGCTACGGTGGAATTAGGTCCGCGGGCTCAACGGGCGTGGACTGGGCGACCTGGGGTGCACTGCTAATCCTCGATCGGCGGGTCGCCCATGGGAAGAGGCCGCAAAGCCCGCTCGGGAGTTCCGTTGTCGGTCCGCTCCCACTCTCGGCCCCGTGAATCAAAGAAGCGCAAGGTTACGAACGAGTCCGGCATGCGGTCTTCCCCCCACGGCGACAACCGTTTGTCGGGCGGTACCAGCACGGCAGGCAGCTCGAACCTGCCTGATGCCGGCCTCTCGTCGCCGGGCCCGATGACCTCCCCGACGTGCAGTACCCAGACGTTCGTTACGCGAGTTGATCCGACTATCGCAACAACCCCGCGCACCGGCTCGGCGCCGTAGTTCGTGACCGTCATGCCTATCGAGAGTCGCGCCTCTCCGCTGCTAGCTAGCCACATGGTCGCCAAGAGGCTTCGATGCTGAACGGCACGAGCTGCCATCTTCTCTGCTTCGACACGCTCCTGTCGGAGTTGTTCTCGCGCCTCTCGGGCCTGCTGCCGTTCATGTAGGAGCAACCAGCTTGCCGCCACTGCCGCCACGGCACCGGCAACCACACCCGCCAAGCTGCCCCAACCCTGCATCCAGTCCGTCACCTTCGGCGGCTCGATGCCAGGGGGTGGCTCGTACGTCATCGACACCACGACAGTGAGCAGCGCCACCGCGGTCAGGCCACACACGACGCAGCCAGCCAGCAACCACGGCATCCAGCGGTCTCGTTGCGGAGTCATCCGGAGCACAGTACCGACCGAACATCAGAAAGCCGATGAACGCGGGCCCTGGCCAGGTGGCCGGGCTGAGCCACGCCTCTAGCTACTCGCCTCGGACCCGGCCTTCGGTCTACCGGCTCCCGCCACGGAAGACAAGGTGCCTACGGCCCTGGATCTCTGGCGGCAGGGAAAACATCCACGTCCCTGACCTTCGGCCCCTCCAAATCCCTCCTCAAGATTCCTCTGACCCGACGGTCCACTTCCACAGGTAGTAGACCGTGCCCCGGCCTGGGACGGGCTCAGCCTTGATCTGTTCAGCAAGGGTGCGGATGCTCTCCGTTCGATCCTCGATGGTCGCGTCGTCATCGCACAGGATCGCTGCGAGGACGGTCAGGAAACACACCAACTCTCGGGTCCCGCCGACGACAGCGATGCTGACCCAATCGGCGTACACATTGCCGTGGCTGACGTCATGGACGCCAAGGTCATCCAGTTCGGCAACGAGGCGGCTCCACTGCTCGTTGGTGATCCACAGATTCCGTCCCACTGGACACCCCTTAGACACCCGCCCGGCACTGCCCTGCCTCGCAAAGATCAAGACTACTGTCAGCCAACGTCGGCTCGTGCCGCTGGCCTGCTCGCCGTGTCGCCTTCGTCGGTCCCGTGCATGCTCCGTTTGCTGGCTTGGCTGTACGGATTGCGGTAGAGCCCCGTTCCTCTGAACTTCTTCCGCCCGGCGACGATGCTCCCGCTGGCTTCTGGCCGCCTTATGCAGCGCAGACGGCCAGTAGTGGCTCGAGACACAGCAACCTCCCTTGCTAGCCCTGGCTCGGCGTTCTGACTATGAGGCGGCAGACTGGGCGCATGACAACCAGGCCCGACGACCTCATCGCGCGTACGGAGCAACGCCGGCTTGCTTGCAGTGCCCAGCTCCCGGACGCGACGCGCACCAAGCTCGGGCAGTTCTTTACGCCAGCGGCAGCCGCTGACCTGATCGTTGGCTTGGCAGAGATCCCTGATAAGGGAAGCATTCGCAGCCTCGACGCGGGTGCCGGTACGGGCTCCCTCACTGCGGCGCTAGTTGCGCGGGCTGCCCGCGAAGCTCCCGACCTGAAGCTGCACCTGACGACGTTCGAGGTCGATCCCAACGTCAACGCCGAGCTGGCTGCCACCCTCGCAGACTGCGCCGACGCGCACCCAGTCACTATTGACCAGCGCCCCGACGACTTCCTTGCTTGGGCAGCTGAACAGCTGCGGACGGGTGCCGCGCCACAGTTCGATCTGGCGATCTTGAATCCGCCGTACCGCAAGATCCGCGCCGACAGCCCTGAGCGTGCCGTCCTGGATCCCATAGGCGCGTCGACGACGAACCTCTACACGGCGTTCGTCCTGCTCGCGTTGCGGCTGCTCGCGCCTGGCGGTCAGCTAGTTGCTATCACCCCGCGCAGCTTCGCGAACGGCACCTACTTCCAGAAGTTCCGAGAGGAGCTACTGAGCAAAGCTGCGCTTCGCAACCTGCATGTCTTCGACAAGCGCAACATCGTGTTCGGCGACAGCGATGTTCTTCAAGAAAACGTGGTCTTCCGAGCAGTCGTCGGCGACCCGCCGAGCAGCGTAAAGATCTCAACCAGCGAGGGGTACACCGATCACCCGATCTCGCACGAGGTGCCGTATGGCCAGGTGGTAAGCCCGAGCGACCCTAAATCATTTATCCGGATCACAACCGACGTCGCAGGGCTTGAGCTGGCTGAACGAGTAGCCGACCTACCGGCCTCGCTTGCCGACCTCGAGTTGAGAGTGAGTACCGGGCGCGTCGTAGACTTCAGGACCCAAAACAACCTGCGCGCAGAGTACGGCGTGGGAACGGTGCCGCTGCTATATCCGGGGCACCTGCGTGCCGGGCGCATCAGCTGGCCGATGGCTACTGGCCGCAAGCCGAACGCCCTGGCAGACAACACCGACACGGCGCCACTTCTGCTTCCGTCTGGCGCGTATGTGCTAGTGAAGAGGTTCAGTGCCAAGGAAGAGCCGCGGCGGGTGAGTGCAGCGCTGCTGCTGCCGGACGACCTCCCAGGGACGACCGTCGCGATCGAAAACCACCTCAACGTCTTCCACGCGAACAGTGCTGGCATTGACCCCCAGGTCGCGGCCGGGCTGGCAGCGTTCCTGAACAGTGAGCCGGTCGACCAGTTCGTCCGCCTGTTCAGCGGGCACACCCAGATCAATGCCGGCGACCTGCGTAGTCTTCGGTACCCGTCGCTTGAACAGCTACGCGAGATCGGATCGAGGGTCGGGTACTCGATCAAGGTTGGCGATGTGGATGCAGTCGTGCAGGATGTGGTGCCAGGCCTATACCCGTAACCCTGGAGCATCCTCGTGTCCATCGAAGATGAGCAGAACGCCCGCGTTCAAGAGGCGCAAAGCGCGTTGAAGCAGCTGGGGCTACCCAAGCCTCAGCAGAACGTCCGCACAGCTCTTGTGCTCTTGAGCATGCTCGACCTGGACGCGAACAAGCCGTGGGCAGTAGCGCAACGGCAAACCCTTGGCATCACCGAGAGCATGAACTGGATGGCAGCGCGCTACCCGTCGGTGAAGAAGGGCCGGAAGGACCCAGTCCGATATGCCCCGAATAGCCGCGAAAGCGTCCGCAAGCAGAGCGTCCACCAACTGATGGCCGCGGGGATCCTCGAGGCGAACAGCGACGCACCGGACCGCGCAGTGAACAGCGGTGACTACTCGTACCGGCCGACCCATATTGCCCTTGCTGCGCTTCGGACTTTCGGCACGCCGGACTGGGATGCCGCTCGGGCCAACTTCGAACGGGAGCTTGGGTCGCTCCGGGACCGGTGGGCCGCCGAGAGAGAACGGCATCGGGTACCGGTGCGACTGCCGGACGAGTCCAAGGTGACACTCAGCGCCGGCAAGCACAGCGCCCTGATCGCGGCTGTAGTAGAGGACTTCGCGGCCTACTACACGCCGGGTGCCAAGGTCGTGTACCTGGGCGACACAGGCGCCAAGTGGGTTGTGAACGAAGAGGCGTACCTCGCCGACCTGGGCATCAGGGTCGATCCGCACGGCAAGATGCCCGACGTACTCCTGCATGACGTTGACAGGGACTGGCTGGTCTGCGTCGAGGCCTACCAGTCAGTGGGGCCAATGAACGCAAAGAGAGTCGATGAGCTGCGGAAACTCTTTGCTGGCTGTCGACCCGGTCTGGTGTTCGTGACTGCCTTCCCAGACCGGGCCACGTTTCGGGCTGCCGCCGTCGACATCGCTTGGGAAACAGATGTCTGGATCCGGGATGCTCCTACCCATTTGATCCACTTCAACGGTGAGCGTTTCCTTGGCCCTTATGAGACACCCTCCGGAGTGGTGGACCTCGATTGATCTTGGACGCCTGGGGTTCCGGTAGGGCGCTCCTGCTGGCGGGGCTGACACCCCTTGCGCCGGTGTAGAAGACTTGTCCAGTGCTCGCCCAGATACTTCCCGGCGTCCGCCACGTACGTACGCCCCTCGTAGCAGGGTCACTATGGCTCTTCGTATTCTGGCTCCTGTTTGGACGCCACCTGCCTTCTCAGGACCAAGCGGCGGGACTGTGGGCTGACCTATACCGCCTCGCGGGCGCCCTCGGGCAGCCGGTGCTGATTGCAGCACTAACGGTAACGGCGTATGTCGTCGGCGTGCGCATTTCATCCCTGGTAGAGAACTTTCAAGATGCGGTGAAATGGTTGAGGGGCAAGCTGCCTTCCTGGCTCCGCCCGTCTGGGTCAAGTGGGCATATACCGCCTCAGGTCGATGCCGTTATCCAGGAAATTGCCATCAGGTATCCCTCCAATGAGGAGGGAGACGACGTTGCCCACCTCAGAGCTGTATACAGGTCATGCATCGATCAAGCGGTGGCCGAAGCGAAATTCAGGTGGCCGGCCGAAGCCGCTGATTTATTTCAGGAATACGATCGCCGCGAGTCTGAAAGAGACTTTGCCTATGGGATCTCGGTGCCCCTAGCGACCCTCGCATTCGTGCTTGTGGTGACGGGAACGGGCTGGTCAGGGGTTGCCTTGGCGCTCGTCGTTATCGCACTGCTTTCCAAGCAGGCCGGGTTTCGGCATCAACGAGAATTGGAACGGTTCGTTTTGGAAGCAGTAATGGTGGGACGAATTAGGTCGGATCTCACCAAACTGCTGTTGGACTGGGGTAACCAGGTTGGTCGTCCGCTGGTCAAGCCGTTCTAGCATTTGACGACAGGATGGTTTTTGTACTGCCCGCCACGTGCGCGCCCCTGCTTCTGCTGCCATCCCGTCTGCCGCCGACCCACACTCCGTGGAGCGGGCCAGGGCCAGGGTGACAAGGTGGAGCGCCCCACTGGACGTACGACCTTGGCATCCTGGCCCTGGTCTGCTCGGCTTGCCTGGGTCGGTGGTAGACGGGATGGCAGCTCCCCAACCACTCACTCACCGGAACCGTTCGGCAATTCCATCTCGGAGTCGTCTGGCCCCCGCCGGAGGCACAGCTCTAACCCCGCCCGCTCCCTCACCTCTCACCCTCCCCCACCTCCACCCCTTCCCTCCCTGGGAGCCTCAGCGACCCCGCACGGGCCGTTCGGCAACTCCGTCCGCCCGCTGTTGACCTCCGCCCTTCGTGAGTCTCTGGACTGTCGAGAACGGGTGAGGCGGGTGCTTCTGGCTCAGGTCCACACCGGGACTCGTCACCGGGTCACCTACTGACCAGGGTGACGCGCGGGGCGGGGCGTGGGGTTCGGGCCGGCTGACTTTCCGCCCCGGCGCCGTAGGCAGCCGGGGCGGCGGCTCCGTAGGAGCCGTTTGCCGCGCCCCGGCCCGCGCCGCGCGGAGCGCTTGATCTAGTACAGGCCAATTCGGCAACAGATCACGGGTTGCGTCCGAGTCGACCTAGCCGGCACGACACAACCCCTCCCGGCCGTCGTCCTCCCGGTGTCACCTCGGGGATCGCTGCGGCTCATACAGTGCGGGACGCTGGCTGCCTCGTCCGCTCCGTTCGTGGTCGCCTGTCCACCCTCTCTGTCACCGGCCGTGCGCAATTCTGGTCCCTCGCCCTCGGGCATCCTTCGCTCCCTTCCCGCCACTCCTTCGAACGCCTGTACGATCGCCCAGTGGGGAAAGACCTGGTGGCGCGCTGGTGGAATGGCACGTGGGGTCGGCTGACCCGGCGTGATGTGTGGCTCGCCCGCGAGGTTCGTTGGCACGTCGTCGCCAGGGCAGGCGACTCCGAGGCCGGCAACGTGCTCCGCTGGGAGTTCGACACCGAGGAAGATGCTCGGCAGATGGTGAAGCGCCTCGTGCAAGCGGATGGCGGCCACTGGCGTGAGATGAGCTCCGAAGCGGCCACGCAGCCGCCGATGTGAGGCACGCTGCCCAGCGCCTTAGGTGCTAGACGGCCGGGATCAGATGTAGGAGTCTTGGTTCATGAGGATCGTCCGGGCGAAGCTGGAAGGCGTCAACGCTGAGCCTGGCCGCGTTGCGGCAGCCGACGTCGCCCGAATGATTCTTGGCCTCGAACGGGCAATCGCTCGTGCGGCGTACTTGGTTCTGGGCAAGGCTCGGCGTGGCACCGGAAGGCATAGCCAGGCTATTGAGAGCGCTGCTCGGCTTCGGTTCGTGGGGGTCGAACGCGGCAGCTTCGTTGAGCTCCTTGCTCTGCCAGAAGGGGCAGAACCGACGGATGAGGAATTGCCGTTCTCGGTGGCGGACCTCAGTTCCCTGGCCTTTGATCGGTTGCTAACCGTCATCACAAGCGGTAGCCCCGATACTGACGCCGAACTGGCTGCCGCAGTCGCGCAATTGGCAACAGAGCTTGGTATCGGTGACCGAAACACCGCCATTACGCTGATCAACGATTCCGAACAAACGGGAAAGCCGGCCCGTCGGGCGACGATTGACGTTGCTGTCCGAGAGCGCATGCAGCGCCTCAGTGAGCAAGCTCCGGCGAGCAGGGATGAGACGTTAGTCGGCGTGCTATTCGAGGCCGATTTCGAGGGAAATACGGCACGGTTGCGCTTAGCCAGTGGCGGCGTCGTGACTGTTAACTTTTTGCCCGAGCTTGCAGATGATATTCAAGAGGCACTGCGTTCGCGTGCACGTCTTGAAGGTCATGTGCGTTACCATCCACGGACCGCGCAGGCGACCAGCGTCGAGCTGCGGGCAGTCTCCCGGAGTACTCAGCTGGAGCTAGACGTTGAGTCCTTCTGGGAGTCGCAGACATTTGCTGAACTTCAAGCAGCGCAGGGAACCACGGGCCGGGTCGACGCAGCAGCTCTTGGGATGGCCGATTTGACGAACGACGAGCGAGCCGCGTTCCTCGCGGCTCTGGGCGAGTGAGGCCGGAGGACGTCCCCGATGGGCCGTTGCTCATCGATACGGACGTCGTGAGCTATTGGCTGGTCGAAACCGAACTCGGCAAAGAATTCGCTACCCTCACGGCCGGCCACGAGCAGGCAGTAAGTTTCGCCACGTATGGAGAGCTGCTTGCGAATGCCCACCGCAGCCGATGGGGAGAGCGACGCATAGAGGCGCTACGGAATCAGCTCAAGTCCTTCGTGGTGGTGCCGTACAGCTCCCAAGTTGTGGACTTGTGGGCGGAGATGCACGCAAAGCTTTCCGGGCACCTTCAGAAGGGCGGAACTAACGACCTCTGGACCGCCGCCTGCGCGCTCACCCTACGTCCGCAACTACCGATCGTCACCAACAACTTGAGCGATTTCGGAACGATTTCGAGAGCTTTCCCCGACCTTCGCCTCATCCACCCGAGGCTCTGACCAGGCTCAGGGTCCGTGGCATACGTCGGCGCGGACGTGTACTCCGCACCACGGGGGCAGGTCGACGGACCAGACGCGCCAACCGCTGCCATCCTCGCGCAGCTCCCACCGCCAGGGATGATCGTCACCCGCGAGAAGGTGGGGGCCATCCCACCACACTGCGCGCACCTGCTCCACGACCGTTGCCCGGTCGTCGCCCTGGTGCTCGATGGTCATTTGTCCGACCGCCTCCAGCTTCGACGGTGGCCTCCCTGAGCTTGTCATCTCGGCGCGGTAGTCGCGCCACTGCTGCCGGAGCTCGTCATGACGGCGCTTCGCCAACACCCGCGACATCCCCAGCTCATCCCCGGCGCTGAGCTTCACGAACCACACCGTGACGGCTGCCTCCGGCGTCGCCTCACCTCGCTCCGCCTCCAGCTGCTTCCGCACTGCCCACGACGCGGGTACAGCAACAAGGCCGGCGCAGACGATTGCCACGAGCGCTAAGAGCACCCACGGCCACCGCCGCGCCGGCCAAGCTCGCCGCACCCGGTGCGGCCGCCATCCCGGTAGTTCCTCCCCCATGGTCATCTGCCGACCATACGAAGCGCCCGCGAGAGATCAAAGACCTTCAAGGCGCACGAGGGCTTGAGCTATCTGCCGCATCGACGTGACCACAGCGTCCGCGCCCACAGCTTGGAACGCTGCTGTCTTCGCTGGCTTGTTGGCATACCCAATAACGCTGGCGCCCGCGGCTTTCGCCCCCTCGACGTCGGAGAGCGAGTCGCCGACCAACACACACCGCTCCGGGACGATCCCAAGAGATGCAGACGCGTCGAGGATCGGCGCGGGGTTCGGCTTCATGCGCGAGGGATCGGCGTAAGCCCGACCAACGATCCTGGCGACATGTTGGCTCAGTCGGTGCTCTCTCAGGTAGGTGTCTATCGCCTGCGGCGAGTTGTTGCTGACCACTGCGATGGGCATGTTTAGCTGGCGCGCGGCCACGATTACCTCTCGCCCGTAGGCAGTTGGTTCCGCAGTCGACGCCGCCTTCACCTCCGCTGCGATCAAGGCATCTTCGACAAGGCGCGTCAACTCCTGGTCCGCCGAGTTGCCGGTCTCTCTCAGTACCTCCAGCGGGTCCGATTCTTCGGTTTGCTCGGCCGTGAGCGCCACGCCTTGGCTCGCCAGCAAGTCCAGGAGCTCCCTGGCAACCTGTGGCGCTGGGTAGTTGGCAAAGATGCTGCAAACCGGCCCGTCGAAGTCGAGCAGTAGGGCGCGTGCATCACTGCACAACTGCTCAAGGTCGGCCATCACCCCTCGTACCGGTAGGCGATGGTCGACCACAGGGAGTCGAACCACTGGCGGGATGCCTCCACGAACTGGGTGCCGTGGGAGGTGTCGTCGTCGCTAACGGCGTAGTGGAAGAGCGGCACATCCTTGCCCATGAGGTCGTAGATGGCTGTCGGCTCGCCTTTGATGCTGACGGTTCGCTCGACCGCAGGGTAGAAGCCGAAGAAGACCTCTTCGTCGTTGAGCATGTAGAGCTTGAACTGAGGGGAGCCGCGGTGTATCCGCACCTCGACAGTGGCCGAGCGGATCAGGCCGAGGTCGCCTAGTTCGGAGACCTGGTCGATGATGCCGTCGACCGCTCGCCGGGTGATCCGGTCGGCTCGTTCGCGTACCGCTGGATCATCGGCCTGCGTCTCAGCCCTCGCGGGGAGCGCCATCGGCACCGACATGTCGGAGACCAGCACGCGCACTGCGATCGTCTCGGGAGCGAGCCGGCCCACTCGGACCTTGTCCAACACCTCCGCGAGGGCATCCCGCAGGGTCTCGCCTGAGAAGCCGGCGAAGTCGATGGCTACGTGAGGTCGTTCAAACGCTGCTTCGATGTGGGGCCGTAGCTCGACCGCTCGTTGTGTCTGGGCGCGGACGAAGGCGCCGCTGCCCTGCCTGGTGATGATGAGGCGCTCCGAGCGAAGGATTTCCAGCGCTCGTTTGACAGTCTCGCGTGCTACCCCATATCGGGACGCGAGTTCGGGTTGCGACGGGAGCTTGTCGCCGGGCGCCAGTCGGCGCGTGAGGATGGCAGCCCGAAGCTTGTTCGCGATCTGCTGTGACGCTTGCTTCGGGTCATCGGGGTCAAGTCCCCCCAGGTAATCCCAGTGTTCAGCCACCCAACAAGGCTACTGCTGACTAGCCAAGCTAGGAAACTCCTTCTCCAACTCTTGACCTGACTAGCCAAGCACCCCTAACCTCAATGGCAAGCTACTTGGCTAGCCAGGCAGGCCAAGCCTGGCGCATGAGTTCGGTCGGAACTCGTCCGATCGAACAGGAAGCGCCCAGCGCTAGAGGAGGAATCCATGGCTCTTCGTGGTGGCACGCGGTTCTCGGTTCCGTTCGAGGCGGTTTTCCCTCACGGCGCGGTGTTCGTCCCGGACTCGATCGCGGAGGCGCAGGACTTCGACGAGAAGACGCGGATGCGGACGCCGAGCAAGGACAAGCTGACGGGCCAGCGGGTGTGGCAGTGCCGGGTGATGGACATGGACCCGGAGCTGGGCGCGCGGTCGCGTGAGGTGTCGATCAAGATCCTGGCCGATCACCAGCCGGTGCCGCCGGTGGGGCCGTTCCAGCCGGTGGAGTTCGAGAACCTGACGGTCACGCCCTACGTGGGCAGCAACGGCCGGCTCGCGTTCTCGTACCGGGCGACTGCGCTGGTCGCGCCGAAGACCCTGGCCGAGTCGCGCGGTAAGGCTGCCTGATGGCCACCTACGTCGCGGCGTCGGTGCACGTGAAGCCGGACACGGAGCTGTCGTTTCACGCCTACCCCGAGGACGACCGGGTGACGGTGGACCTCGGGCAGGTACCGGGCGCGGTGACGCTGTTCCTGCCTCGGTCGGAGATCGACCGGTTGGCCGGTGTGCTGGCTGAGGCGCGCGAGTCCCTGTCGGTCCCGTCCGTGAAGGCGGCGGCCTGATCCCTGATGTGGCGCGGGGCGGTCCTGGCCCTAGGAAAGCTTGACCGCCCCGCTGCCCTCTCCAAAACCCTCACGGCCTGGAAGGGCGGGTTCATCATGCCTGTTTTCTTGGACTGGACGCGCGGTGGTGGTGCCGGCGAGTCGGTCCCGTGTGTCATCTGCAACCGGCCGACCATCTGCCGCAGTCCGGCGGGCAAGCCGGTGCACAAGGTCTGCGCCGAGCAGTGGACCGAGCAGCATCGCGCCGACCGGAAGGCGGTGGCCTGATGGTGCGGGCTCCGCTGGTCAACTTCCGCCGTTTCCAGATCACCGCCCCGTGGCCGTTGGTCTGGACCCTCACCGGCCTGTTCCTGCTGTTCCGCCTCGCCGTGCTGGCGGTGCGCTTCGCCGTTTTCGCGGTAGGGCACTGGCGGGCCTGGCCGCTCGTCGCTTTCGCCGTGGTCGCCGCCGAGGTCTATGACTCGCACGGCTGGGTGCCTCACCTCCTGGTCCTCATCGTCCTCGGGGCTGCCGGCGGCCTGTGGTGGTGGCGGGCTCGGGACTCCTTCCACCGCCTGGTGGTGCTCCGGTCGGTGTCGGTGTGGCGCCGGTTGTGGGTGTACCGCCGGCAGTGGCACGAGGTGATGTCGCTGTGCGGCCTGGTGAAGAAGTACGACGGCGGCGAGAAACTGCCGCGGCTGCTGTCGGTGCGGTGCACCTACGCCACCGACGAACTCGTCCTGCGCATGCCGAAGGGGCAGAACCCGGAGGTGTACCAGAAGGCCGCCCGTGACCTGGCGTACTCGTTCGGCACCCGCCACTGCCGGGTGTTCTCGGTGCGCCGGCAGGCCGCCCCGCACCGTTCCGGCCGGCTGGCTTGGCTGCTGCGGCTGGTCGACCGGGTGCGGTTCCGGGACCGGCCCCGGCATGTGTGGCTGGTGTTCATCCGCCGCGATCCGCTGACCCGCATCGTCGCGCCGCTGCCGGTCCCAGCTCGGCCGGACTTCACCGCCCTGCCGCTGGGTCTGCGGGAAGACGTGGCTGTCTACTGCGTGCGGCTGCTCGCCACGCACGTCCTGATCGGTGGCGCGACCCGCATGGGCAAGGGCTCCGTCATCTGGTCCCTTCTGCGGTCGCTCGCCGCCGGTATCCGGTCGGGACTGGTGCGGGTGTGGGCGATCGACCCGAAGGGGGGCATGGAGCTGTCCATCGGCCGGGGCCTGTTCTCCCGCTACGTCGATGACGACTGGTCGCGCATGGCGGACCTCCTGGAAGATGCCGTGGCTCGGATGCGGGCGCGTCAACAGGCGCTGCGCGGCAAGGTCCGAGTCCACACACCGACCGTGGATGAGCCGCTGATCGTCGTCGTTATTGACGAGATCGCCGCGCTGCTGGCGTTCCTCCCGGACAGCGAGATCCGCCAGCGGATCACCCAGGCGCTGGGGTTGCTGCTGTCCCAGGGTGCCGGCCTCGGCGTCCTGGTCGTGGCCGCCACCCAGGACCCGCGCAAGGAAGTCGTGTCTGTCCGGGACCTGTTCCCCACCCGCATCGCCCTCGGGCTGACCGAACGCGGCCACGTCGACCTGATCCTCGGCGACGGCGCGCGCGACCGCGGAGCCCTCGCGGATCAGATCCCGCTGTCGGCCAAGGGCGTGGGCTACGTCCTGCTCGACGGACAGCCCGAACCCGCCCGCGTCCGGTTCTCCTTCCTCGATGACGAGCTGATCCGGGACATGGCCGCGACCTTCCCCGCCCCGCCGGAGGTCCAGCCCGAACCCGAAGCCGTCCCGGCCCCCGTGAAGCCGTCCCCGACCAGCGGCAACGGCCGGCACGTCTACCGGCCCACCCTGCCGAAGCAGGCCGCGCCGCTGCTGCCCCCGTCCCTGCTCAACGCCCTGGACCTCAACACCACCCCGAACGGAGGTGAGCCGCGGTGACCCCCGAATACTCCGACACCCCGGCCCGGATGCCCTACGCCGATGAACCCGATGAGCAAACCCCGGAGCCGCGTCGCTTCTACCGGCTGCGCGCCCCGCACGTCGACAAGACCTCGGTGCCGGTCACGGTCCGGGTCACGCCCGACGCGGATCTCTACGTCGCGGTCGGCTCCGGTCGGCGCCGCATGTACCTCACCCCCTCTGAGGCGTGGGCGCTGTGGCGCTGCCTGTCCGAAGCCGTGGCGTCGACCGGTGAGCCGCCGGAGTGGATCCGCGTGCACATCACCCCCACCACCCGCTGACCTGTCTTGGAGACCGTGATGCGTACCCGTCGACTTGCCCGCCGACCGATCCGCCGAATCTGCCTCGACCTCGCCCACACCGACCCCGACCAGTCCTGCCCCTACTGCGCCCCCGACACCCAGGCCGCCGCGCTCCTCGACGCCGCGCTCACCCGGCACGCCGAGATCGCCGCCGAGGACGCCGAAGCGTGGGGGTGGGCCGCATGAGTCACCAACTGTGGTCCTGGCTGCTGATGGCTGTCGGCGTCACCGGCCTGTGGCTGGCCGGCAAACGCTCCTGGACCGGCTGGGCCGTGGGCCTCGCCGCGCAACTGCTCTGGCTGGCCTACTCGATCACCACCCGGCAGTGGGGGTTCCTCGTCTCCTGCTTCGTCTACGGCGCGGTCTACCTGCGCAACCTGAGCGCCTGGCTCCGCCCCACCCCCGCCCCGCCCCCGCCGGCCGAAAAGGTGACCCGATGCGTCGCTTCCTGAACGCCGACGGCCTGGAAGCCGTCGCCCTGGTCCTCATCCTCCTAGTCGTGGCAGGCACCGCCGGGTGGGCGTCGTTCTCCCACGTCCACGACTGGACCATGCGCCACGTCCCCGACGGCACCCCGGACGCCTTCGGCTGGGCCAACGCCGTGCTCTCCGACCTCGTGCCGGTCGCCTGCCTGCTCGACATCCGCCGCCGTCGCCGCCGCCAGGAACCGATCGGCTACCCGGTGTTCCTGATGCTGGCCTTTGCTTGCTTCTCCCTCGCCGCCCAGCTCGCTGTCGCGGACGCCAGCCCGTCCGGCTGGCTGCTCTCGGCGCTGCCCGCGCTGGCGTTCATGGCCCTGACCAAGCTCGTCTTCTCCGGCTCATCGGCTCCGGCTCCGGCTCCGGCTCCGGCTCCGATTAAGGCCCCCGCCCCAGCTCCGGCCCGAGAGCCGGTCGACGTGGAACCGGTGGACGTGCCCACCGCCCCGGCTCCCGTCCTCACCCCGTCGACCCCGAGCCCGGTTCCCGTTCCGGCGCCTGCTGTCGCCCCAGTTCGGTCCGCTCTCATTTCCTCCGTCGTCCAGACACCCCGCAACGGTCAGGTCTTCGCCTCGGAGGTGACCCGATGACCCGCACCCAGCTCGCCCGCCGCACCCACGCGCAGCACCGCGCCGGTGCCCTGACTCGCCGCATCGTCGGCACCCCTGCCGAGGTCGCCGCGACCGTCGCCGTCCTGCGGGACTCCGGCCGGCTGCTGTTCATGGACCGGACCCAGCAGACCGGCGCCGACCGGGTCACCGTCACCGTCCGGTTCCTCGACACCCCCGGCCCGGCTCCGGCTCCGGTGCGCCGGCTGCGCCGCGGCCCGGTCATCGCCGCCGTCACCGTCTCCACCGTGGGCGTGCTGGCTGGCGTCGGCTACCTCGCCGCCCAGCTCACCCACACCGTCCGGGCCGCCTTCCCCGGCGTTGTGGGCGTCGTCCTGGTCCTCGTCGTCCTCGCGCTCCTGCTGCGGCGCAAGACCCGGTGCGCCGGGCTGCACTGCGCCGGCTGCAACCACTGACCGCCATGACCGCCGAACGGCCCACCTACTGCGCCCGCTGCCGTAGGTGGGCCACGGCCCTCATCGAAGCCGGCCAACCCGGCACCGGCCGCTACCGCGCCGAGACCGCCTGCCCCCGCCACGAACCCGCCGCCCACCGCTGGGCCGGCCGACTCGGTCCTACCCGCTCCACCCCGATCGGCTCCGCACAACCCGCCCTGTTCGATCTCCCGGAGGTGACCCGTTGACCGCCCCGACCCTGCCCGGCCTCACCCCCGCCCCCGACCCGGAAACCGTCGCGGCCGCTGTCGCGCCGGCGCCGGGCTCCCGTGCCGCCCGCCTTGCCCTGCCCATGTCCCGGCGAGTCCTGACCGAGATGGCCGCCGAGTACGGCGTCTGTCTGCGACCGGTCACCCTGCGCCGCACCGACCTGCACACCGGCCAAACCGAAGTCATCGACCTGCCCTGCGGCACCACCCGCGAAGACAAGTGCCCACCCTGCGCCAACCGTGCCCGTCGACTCCGGCAGACCCAGATCCAGGAGGGCTGGCACCGCACCGACGAACCCGTCCCCAGCCCGAACCCGGCGACCGAGGAACAGCGAGAGCTGGTCATGCTCCGCGCTCATCTGGAATTCGCCCGCGACGAAGCCCAACGGGCCGCCCAGTTCGACCAGGTACCCGCGATCGATCAGGCCATCACCGAGGTAGAGGAAGCCATCGCCGCCGAAGGGCTCCGCGGTGCCATCGCTCCCTCGCACGAGCAGGACGACAACCACGGTCGGCGCAAGCGCTCCACCCGCCGCCGCCAGGACGCACCCGACCTGCCCCGCAAGAAGGTCGAACCCCGCACGGTCGGGAAGGTCTACACCGCGCCGGACGGCACCCAGCACCGGCCATCCATGTGGCTGTCGCTCACCCTCGACACCTACGGGCGGGTCCTCCCCGACGGCACGCCCGTTGACCCGGACACCTACGACTACCGGCGAGCAGCGTGGGATGCGGTGCACTTCGCCCGGCTGCTGGATCGGTTCTGGCAGAACCTGCGCCGCTGCGTCGGCTGGAACGTCCAATACGCCGGCTGCGTCGAGCCGCAACGCCGCCTCGCCCCACACGCGCACTTCGCCATCCGAGGCACCATCCCCCGGGCCGTGCTGCGGCAGGTCGCCGCGGCCACCTACCACCAGGTGTGGTGGCCACCCGCTGACGAGCTGGTGTACTCCCTCGACCGGCCGCCCGTGTGGGACGGCGACCGCGGGGAGTGGGTCGACCGCGACACCGGCCAGCCGCTGACCTCGTGGGCTGATGCCCTGGACCTCATCGACACCGACCCCGACGCCACCCCGGCGCACGTGGTCCGCTTCGGTGCCCAGGTCCACGCCGAAGGCGTCACCCCCGGCACCGTCCATGCCAACCGCACCATCGGCTACATCACGAAATACATCACCAAGTCCGCGGCCGACTGCCACAAGGCGGCCAGCGACCGCCAGCGGGACCACCTCGACCGGCTATGGCAACAGCTCCGGGTCACCCCGTGCAACGAGCGGTGCGCCAACTGGCTGCTCTACGGCATCCAACCGAAGAAGGCACACGGGCGCCTGCAAGCCGGCCGGTGCAAGGGCAAAGTCCACCAACGGGCCACCCTCGGCATCGGCGGCCGACGCATCCTCGTCTCCCGCGACTGGTCCGGAAAGACCCTCGCCGACCATCGCGCCGACGCCCGCGCCTGGGTCCGCCGACTCCTCGGCATCACCACCGGCGCCGACGACACCGACCCCGTCGACCAGGAAGACCCGCCCGTCTACGCCTGGGAACTCGCCCGCCCGGAAGACCCCGACATCCCACCCCTGCAACACCGACTCCTGCGAGCCCTGTCCCAGCGCGCCCAATGGAAAGCCGCCCTACTGGCCGCCAGAGACAGGCCGTCACCCGATCCAGCACTGCCCACCGACCAGCCCGCCTGACGGAGAGGACCACATGAGAACTCAGCCCCTGGCCCCGAAGTGGTACTCGCCCGCCGAGGTCGCCGCTCTGCTCGGCTTCGGCTTGTCGAAGGTCAAAATGAAGATCGCCACGGGTGAGCTGCGCTCGGTGAAGGACGGCAAGTACCGCCGGATCCTGCCGGAGTGGGTCGATGAGTACATCCGCGAGCAGGTCGAGCGGCAGGAGGCGGCCTGATGCCCGGACGCACCCGCGCCAACGGCGAAGGATCGATCTTCCCCTACCGCAACGGCTACGCCGCGTACGTCTGGGTTGACAAGCCGGACGGCAAGCGTGATCGCAAGTACGTCTATGGGCAGACCCGCGAGATCGTCCACGAGAAGTGGTTGAAGCTGCACCACCAGGCCAAGGCAGGGCCGGTGGCCACCCGGGTGCCGACGCTTGCCCGCTACCTCGGGTACTGGCTGGAAGAGATCGTGAAACCGAACCTGGCGCCGGCTACGTACGTCTCGTACGAGGGCTTCACCCGGCTCTACATTGTGCCGGGCATCGGCGCGAAGCGGCTCGACCGGTTGCAGGTCAAGGACGTGCAGACCTGGATCAACAAGGTTGCTCGGACGTGCCAGTGCTGCGCCCAGGGCAAGGACGCCGCCAGGCCGCCGGCCAAGCGACGCTGCTGCGCCCTCGGGTCGTGCTGCAACGCCGTCCCTTCCGACAGCGCGATCAAGGGCCTGCGGGCGACGCTGCGGGCCGCGCTCTCTCAGGCCGTGACGGAAGAGCTGGTCAGCAAGAACGTTGCGGCCCTGGTCAAGCTGCGTGCCACCCGCAAGAGGCCGGGCACGGCGTGGGACAGCGACGAGGCGCGCCGGTTCCTGGAAGCGGCACGGGCGGACAACGATCCGATGTATGCGGCATGGGTGCTGCTCCTGGTGCTCGGGCTGCGCCGTGGTGAACTTCTCGGCCTCGGCTGGGACGACATCGACCAGGCGACCGGCGAGCTCAACGTCTCCTGGCAGCTCCAGCGCATCGGCGGGCAGCTGGTGCGCCGCGAGACCAAGACGGCGGAATCCGACGCGTCGATGCCGCTGCCCGACATCTGTCGGACCGCCTTGGCCATTCGCCGCGCAGAGCAGGTAGCGGACCGGAAGGCGGCCGGCGAGGTGTGGCAGAAGTCGTCACTGGTGTTCACCACCCGATTCGGCACGCCGATTGAGCCGCGGAACTTCAACCGGGCCTGGGAAGCTCGGATCCGCCGCTATGGTCTCCGGGAGATCACTCCGCACGGCGCCCGGCGAACCTGCGCAAGCATCCTGGCCGATCTCGACGTGCATCCGCGGGTGGCGATGCAGATCCTCCGGCACGCCGATTTCAAGGTCACGATGGAGATCTACACGCGGGTCAGCTCGAAGCAGACTCGTGAGGCGTTGAAGCGCCTGGGCGATCGGATGAACGGCACGGAATCGGCATGACCGCTGCTGTACTTTGCTGCTGTATCCCACGAAACAGGGGCCGTCTCGGTCTCCCGAAACGGCCCCTCACCTGCTGTGCGCCCGAAGGGACTCGAACCCCTAACCTTCTGATCCGTAGTCAGATGCTCTATCCATTGAGCTACGGGCGCTTGCTGCTCGGCCAGTCTACACACCGGCTTTTGCGCGGAGACTCCGGGATTCGAACCCGGGAGGGGCTTTAAGACCCCAACCGCATTAGCAGTGCGGCGCCATAGACCAGACTAGGCGAAGTCTCCCTGGTGGCCCGGAGACCACCGCGCCCGAGGATACAGGTCCGTACCCACCCGGAGCAAAGCGACTACCGGGAAGGGCCCGCCTCCAGCGTTTTCGCCGTGTGCCAGGTCACGCTCGGGTCTACGCTCCATCGATATGCACGAGCAGCCGCCGAGCGATCCGCCCCGTCGCGAGCCCGCCCCCCAGGCCCGGCGGCGCCGCTCCCCGCGCCCGACCTTCACTCCGCCGCCCACCCCGGATCCCGCGCCGGCCGAGGCGGCGGACGACACGCCCCCGCGGCCCCGGATCGCGCCGACCGTCCTGTTCCAGCCACCCGACCCGGCGCAGGCCGCCCCGCCCGCCGCGGCCGCGCCGGCGGCCCCGCACCAGCGCCCGCCCGCGGAGGCCGCCGCCGGTCCGGGCACGCCGGCCGGCGTCGTCGCCCCCACCGACCCGGGTACGCCGGCCGTCGCGCCGCCACCGGCCACCGTCCCCGCCGATGAGGCGGTGATCGAGGAGGCCCCGAAGCGGACCCGCCGTGCAACGGCCCCGAAGAAGGCCACCCCGGCGAAGAAGCCGACGCCTGCGGCGCGGAAGCCGGCTTCCACCGCCGAGGCTCCCGTGGCGGCTCCCGATTCGGTGCCAGCTTCAGAAGCCCCGGCACCCCGGGCGACCGCACCCGGAGCCGATGCGGTGGGGCCGGCCGGAGCGGCCACGGAGACCGTCACGCCGGCGCGGAGCGACCGGGCGCGGAAGAGCACCAAGGCCACCCCGGCGAAGAAGGCCGCCCCGGCGAAACGGACACCGGCCCGCCGCGCCTCCGCCACCCCGGCCCCCGTCCAGCCGGACGTCGCCGCCCCACCGTTCCCCGCCCGGGAGGTCGTCCCCGTGGCGGCCGTACCGGTCGGCCGGCAGGTGGAAGGGCAGGGCTGGCGGGAGCTCACGGCCCGCGTACTCGATCACCCTGGCTTCGCTCCCGAACTGCTGGCCCTCGCCGCGGTGGACGCCCTCGGTCCGCGCGCCGCCGCCTGGGTGGGGCGGACCCGTGACGCCTATCCCGACGCCGACGCGGACGGGCTGGCCCGGCTGGTGACCCGGCGGTTCGTCCGGCTGGCCGGCACGGGTGGTGCGCTCGCGGCGGGCGCCGGGCTGTTCGCGCCGGTGGCGGAGCTCACGGCGGTGCTCTGGACCCAGGCCAACCTGGTGCTGCACCTGGCCGCCGTCTACGGCCGGGACCCGGCGCATCCGGACCGGGTGGCCGAGCTGCTGGTGCTGACGCAGGTGCACCCGGACGCCGGCACGGCCCGCGCCGCGCTGGACGGGCTGCGCTCGGCCGGCGCTCCGGTGGAGGGGTCGCTGTCCCGGGTGGCCGAGGCGGCCTGGCGGCTGGCCACCCCGCTGGCCGCACAGGCCGCCGGCTGGCTGGCCCTCCGGCTGGCCGCACGGCTGCTCCCCGGTGCGGCGGCCCTGGCCGCGGCGACCGGCGACGCGACGGCGGCCGAACGCCTGGCCGCCCGCGCCACCACCCTCTACCGACCGGCCCGCCGCTGATCCACTCCAGCTCGGCGAGGTGGCGCGGTCCCGCACCCGGGGAGACCGCCACCTCCCGCGAGCTGGTGGCGGGCCCGCGTCAGAGCCAGCCGAACCAGGACCTCGGGAGAAGGGCGTAGCCGACGAAGGCGACCACGTCGAGCAGGGTGTGCGCGACGATCAGCGGCCCGACCCGGCGGGTGCGCAGGTAGAACAGGCCGAAGATCACGCCCATCACGGCGTTGCCGAGGAACGCGCCGAAGCCCTGGTAGAGGTGGTAGGACCCGCGCAGCACGGCACTCGCCGCGAGCACGGCGCCGAGCCGCCACTGGAGCTGCCGCAGCCGGGTGACCAGGTAGCCGACCACGATCACCTCCTCCAGCACGGCGTTCTGCACGGCGGCGAGGATGAGCACCGGCACCGCCCACCAGAGGTGCGGCAGGGCGGCCGGGACGAGGGTGGCGTTGATCCCGAGCTGGGCGGCCGCCCAGAAGAGGGCCAGGCCGGGCAGGCCGATCAGCGCCGCCAGCCCGGCGCCGCGGGCCAGGTCCGACCCGGGCCGGGTGAGGTCGGCGCCGAGCGCCCGCGCCGGGTCGCCGGGGTCGCGCGCCAGCAGGTGTACGGCGAGCAGCACCGGCAGCAGCGCGAAGAGGATCCCGAGGAGCTGGTACGTCAGGTCGAGGTACGGCCGGGCCGACGCGGAGGTGTTGAGCGCGGCGGTCTGCTTCGACAGCCCGCCCGTGGCGGTCAGCTTGGCGACCAGCGAGACCAGGGCGTACACGGCCGACTGGCCGAGGGAGAGGCCGAGCACGAGCAGCGTCTCGGTGCCCAGGGTCCGGCGGGAGACCGGACGGGTCAGCTCGTCAACCGTCACCGGACCACTGTGCCGCACCCGGCGGGCGCTCGGCACGTCCCGGCGGCCAGGTGAGCCGATCGCACATTCTGTGCGACCGGCCCGCACGCTCCGTGGAGATTCTGTGGGGGCCGATCCGCCCGTCCGGAGAAGGAGCGTGCCCTGTGGAGAACTTCGCGCGGTTGCTGAAGGAGAGCTGGACCCTGGTCGAGGGGGACCGGGAGCGGCTCAGCGGTCACTTCTACGCCCGGCTGTTCCTCCTCGACCCGGCTCTGCGCGGCCTCTTCCCGGTGCAGATGAACGGTCAGGGTGACCGGATCCTGGAGGCGATCGTCACCGCCACCCAGACGGTCGACGACCCGGAGAGCTTCGACGAGTACCTGCGCGCGCTGGGCCGGGACCACCGGAAGTTCCACGTCGAGGCGAGCCACTACGCGACCATGGGCGTCGCCCTGCTGGACGCGCTGCGCAGCACGGCGGGGGACGGCTGGAACCTGGAGTACGACCAGGCGTGGCGGGAGGCGTACGCGAGCATCACCGAGCGGATGCTGGCGGGTGCGGCGGCCGACGACAACCCGCCGTTCTGGCACGCCGAAGTGCTCACCCACGAGCGGCACGGCCCCGACACGGCGGTACTGACCGTGCGCGCCCTCCAGCACCCGATGAGCTGGCAGGCCGGCCAGTACGTGAGCGTCGAGGCGCCCCGCTACCACCCGCGGGTGTGGCGGACGTACT
The DNA here is from genome assembly GCF_009671205.1 of Micromonospora terminaliae. Lineage (NCBI taxonomy): Bacteria > Bacillati > Actinomycetota > Actinomycetes > Micromonosporales > Micromonosporaceae > Micromonospora > Micromonospora terminaliae. The sequence goes on from NZ_CP045309.1 coordinate 5,379,509, forward strand.
CGGTGGCGAACGCCCCGAACGAGGAGAACGTGCTGGAGTTCCACGTGCGGACACCGGCCGGGGCGGCGGGCTGGCTGTCCGGGGCGCTGGTGCGCCGGACCCGGCCGGGCGACCTGCTGCGGGTGGCCGCGCCGATGGGTTCGATGACCCTGGACCGGGCGTCGACGCGGGACATCCTCTGCGTGGCGGGCGGGGTCGGGCTGGCCCCGATCAAGGCGCTGGTGGAGGAGCTGACCCGGGTCAACCGGACCCGCTGGGTGCACGTCTTCTACGGGGCGCGGCGGCCGGCGGACCTGTACGGGTTGCCCGGCCTGGAGAAGCTGGTGGCCGCCCACCCGTGGCTGTCGGTGACCCCGGCGTGCAGCGACGACCCGGGCTTCGACGGCGAACTCGGCGCCATCTCCGACGTGGTCACCCGCTACGGGCCGTGGACCACCCACGACTGCTACGTCTCCGGCTCGGCGGCGATGGTCCGGGCGACGCTGCGCGCGCTGGCCGCCGACGACGTGCCGCCGGACAACATCCGCTACGACACCTTCGGCAACCTGTAGACCTTGCTCCCCCCGAGCCGGGTCGCGTGCCCCTGCCCCCTGGGGCACGCGACCCGGCCCCCGTTCACCGGTGTGCGGGTCGGGCCGGCAACCGGCCCGCGCACCGGAGTTCCGGCGGGTCAGTAGCGCCAGGGGGTGCCGCTCTCCCGGTACTCCTCGACCGGCACCAGCGGCACGCCGGGGGCCATCCGGTCGGCGTACAGGCGACCCTCCAGGTGGTCGATCTCGTGGGCGACCAGCCGCGCCATGGCGTACTCGAAGGAGGTGATGACGCGGCTGCCGTCCCACTGGGCGTGCTCGACGTCGATCCGCAGCGGCCGGGGCACCAGACCGCGGTGGTCGAAGAAGGAGAGGCAGCCCTCGTACTGCTCGTCGATGTCCCGGGAGCTGTCCACCACCCGGGGGTTGAGCAGCACGACGGGTTCGGCGGCCCGGTCGGCGGGGCGGACCAGGGCGGCGGCCCAGCCGAGCCCGAGCTGCGGCGCGGCGATGCCGACGCCCTTGCTGAACGGGTGCAGCTCGTCGAGGCGGACCAGCAGGCCGGAGAGCCGGTCGACCACGTCCCGGGCGAGTTGTTCCTCGCGCGGCAGGTCGAACTGGCGGGCGGGCTGCCGGAGCAGGTCGTCGCCGCGCTGCACGATGCCGACGGCGCGCATCCGGTCGCTGGCCCGGAGGCGGGTGCCGGGGGCCGGCCCGTCGGGCTCGACGTCGGGGGGCTGGCTGCGGAACCGCCACTGCATCCGGTAGCGGGCGTTCAGCGGCGGGTCGTCGGTCGCCCACTCGAAGATCGCCCGGCCGCCGCCGTCGTCGGTGCGCAGGATCGGGGTACGCAGCGGGCCCTCCTCGGCGGAGAGGGAGGTCTCCGCGCCCCACACCTTCGGGTCGAGGTCGGCGGGGAGGTCGAGGCGCACGGCGAGGTGCCGGGTGGGCAGGCGTACGGCGCGCTGGAACCAGGGGCCCCACTTGTCCCGCCCGACGCGGTACGCGTACTCGATGGTGGCCCGGTCGCCGGGATAGAGCGGGAAGCGGCCCTCGTCGTTCTCGAAGAGCAGCCAGATCTCCTTGAACGCGTCCCGGTCGTGCTTGGCGCGCCAGTGCATCGGCTCCCGCGCGCCCCCGTCGTCCCGGTAGGCGGTGAGTTGCAGCTCGGCGAAGGTGAGCGGGTGCTCCCGGTGGTGCCGGTTGGAGCGGCCCGGGTCGTTGGGGTAGCGGTCGACGGCGACCCGGACCAGGTAGCGGGTGACCGGTTCGGTGCCGGCGTTGTACAGCTCGCGCCGGATGGCGCAGTGGTAGCCGTCGCCGGTGTACGTGAGGGTGGCGGTCTCGCGCTCGACCACCAGCCCGGTGCCGGGCGGCAGCCACTGGCCGGGCACGGGCGGGTCCCGGTGCGACCCTCCGGACCGGCCGTGCCGCAGCTCGTCGTACTCCCGGAAGCGCTGCCAGATCGCGCCGCTGGCCTCCAGGACGGCCTCGGCGCGGCGGGCGAAGTCCTCGGTGGGCCGGTGCCGGCGCCCCTCGACGTGGCTCACGTACGACGGGTCGAAGCCCATCAGCGTCGCCAACTGCTTCTTGGACAGCCCGCGGCCGGTGCGCTGCCGGGCGAGTTCGGCCGCGAACGAGTCGGCGGCACGCTCGATGGGTGAGGTCGTCATCGGCTTCCTCGTACGCGGGAAGACCATTTTCACGTTCGGTGGCCGAACGTGTACGGAAACTGCCTCGTATTCGACACTCGCCTTGACAATTCAGCGGTGCCCGTCGATGCTTGCGCCGCCTGCCGCCCCGCTCGGCGGCGTTTTCCGCCCATCCCGCCGGGTAGTACGCGACGGGCGACGGAGTGAGCGGGACCTCTCTTCCGAGCCCCCGGGACCACTTCCCTCCACCGGGAAGCTGTGGTTAGGCTAGCCTTAGTCCGAGCCGGCGACACGCGACGGCCGGTGGGGCGACCAGACAGGGGACGACCAGGTGACTGCGGTGATGCCGGGGCGGGACGTCGCCACCCCGTTCGCCCCGGTCACGGCGACCCTGCGCGCCATGTTCGGCACCGACGACCTGCCCGGGCTCGCGCCCGGCCTGCTGGTCACCGACGGCGCGCCGCACTGGGCCCCGGCGACCCGGCTGATCGACGGCACCCTGCTTCCCGAGTTCCTTCGTGCGGCGGGCCGGCGCTGGGGTGGCACCCCGCACGCCTGCGCCGCGCTGGCCTGGAAGTCCTACAGCTACTGGACGGCGCTGCCGGCCGTGCTCGGCTGGGCCTCGGCCCGGCGGGTGCCGCTGCTCGACCCGGCCGACGTGCTGGTCCACTTCGAGGACCACCACCAGCTGCTGACCCTCGGCCTGCGCAGCTCGACCACCGTCGCGGTGCTTCCCGGCGACCCCCTGGCACTGGCGGGCGTCCCCGGCGTCCGGGTTGTCGCCGACGAGGCCGCGCTGCTCGACGCCCTGCGCGCCACGCTGCTCGACGCCCACTTCGCCCCGCTGATCGAGGCGATCCAGGGCGAGGTCCGGATCGGCACCCGTACCCTGCTCGGCTCGGTCGCCTCCGGCATCGCGCACGGCATCCTGCGCGCCTCGGACGCGCTTCCCGGCTCCTCCACCGGAACCATCACCACGCTGCTGGACACGCTCGACCTGAGCGACCTGATCGAGCTGGTGCCCGGTCCGGCGGGCGAGCCGACCGTGCAGCGGCGCACCTGCTGCCTGGCCTTCACCCTGCCCCGGCCGAAGATCTGCCAGGGCTGCTGCGTCCGCCAGGCCTGACCCGCCGCCGTCCCGGTCAGTCGACCAGGGGACGCACGTCCCAGAGCCAGACCCCGCCGGTGAACGTCGGCGTGATCCCGGTCAGCTCGGTCATCCCCCGGTACAGCGAGCCGGCCTGCTGCAGTCGCGGGTCGAGGACCACCGCGCCCGCCCGCCAGTACCGGAGGTCGTCGACGGCGGCCACCCGGTCCTGGGGCGTGATCGGCGGCACCGCGTCGGTCTTCCGGATGGTGGTGAAGAAGGTGCTCGTGGGACGGGGTGGGGCGGTGAAGAGGGCGACCCGGCCCGCGCCGGGGCGCGTGTCCGGATAGAGGAAGTAGCCGCGGGCCAGCGGCATGTCCAGCCGGGTCTCGGCGGACCAGCGCAGCGGGACGGCGTAGGTAGTGTCGGGCAGCGGGAGCGTGACGATGCTGCGGCCGTCGGCCACGTAGGGCCGCCAGGCGCTGGAGGTGACGAAGCTCGGGGTGGGGTCGAGGCGTACCGCGGGCAGCGGGGTGGGCAGGAGCGGCAGCAGCGCCATGGTGAGCACCGTGGCGGTGGCGAACCGGATCTGGTGCCGGGCGCCCGGGTGCCGCCGGGCCAGCCGCCGCACGTGCTCGGCGCCGAGCGCGAGCAGGACGCCGACGATCGGGGTGAGCGCCAGCGACCACCGGGTGGGCACCACCGAGTGCAGGATCGGCAGGTGTTCCAGCGCCGCCCAGGGGCCGGGGATGCCGGTGTCCCGCCCGTCGAAGCGGATCTCCCGGCCGAGCGAGAACAGCACGAAGACCGCGCCGACGGCGGCCAGGCCGAGCACCACGACGTTGCGGCGCAACCACCAGACCAGCGCGACCACCAGCACGGCGAGCGGCCAGCCGAAGAACGCGTTCTCCTCGGTGGCGTTCTTGGCCAGCCAGACGCTGCCCCGCGCGTCGCCCGCCAGGGACTCCCGGGACCAGGCGACGTAGGAGGCCAGGTCGGTGCGGTAGCCCCGGATCAGCGTGGAGAGCCCCTGGTAGGCGCCGGGTCCGAAGAACTGGACGGAGAGCGGGTACGCCAGCAGCACCCCGGAGAACACGGCGGCCACGGCGAGCCCGGCGCCGAAGGGCCGGGCGGCCGTACGCAGTTCGGGCCGGCCGAGGGCGAGCGCCAGCACCACGACGCCCAGGCCGATGGCGGTCATCAGCAGGATCTCGAGGTTGAGGAAGGCCTGCCAGACGATCAGCAGGCCGAGCAGCACACCGTTGCGCAGCCAGCGGCCCGGCTCGGCGAGGCGCAGCGTCCGCCAGACGAGCAGGGGCACCACGAACTGGCTGACGATGTTGGGGTGGGCGTTGGCGTGCGAGACCATGGCCGGCGCGAACGCGCAGAAGCCGGCGCCCAGCCAAGCCGGGCCGCGAGCTCCGATGAGCACCCGGGAGAGGACGAAATACCAGGCCACGCCGGTGGCGGCCATTCCCAGGGTGAGAAAGAGCAGGAATGACCAGCGGGGCCCGAACAGGACGGTGACCGGCGTCATTGGCAGCGAAATGGATAATACGGACGTATTCGCCATGAGATTGACGCCGTCCGGCACATTCATCCGGTCCGACGTGAAGGGATAGGCGAAATCGGTCACAACCCGCGCACCGTGCGCCATCATCCACTCGAACTGCGCCTGATCGGTGCGGTTGTCCCGGACCCCGTTCGCCGGGTCCAGCCAGAGCCGGGCGGTGATCCAGAAGGCGAGCAGCACGAAACTGAGCACGGCGACGGCGTCGACCCACCTGCCCTGCCCCGGTCGTCCGCCCTCGTCGGGCCCGTCCTCGGCGGCACCACCCGCGGCCGCGTCCGATTCAGGAGTAGTCATGACAATTCAGAGCGTAGTCAGGGTATGGCAGGGCCGTGACATGTTTCTGGGTACTGGCGTACTATGTGCCGGGTTCGCCTACCGCCGATCACGTGCCCACCCCCGACCACAATTCGGCCACCCCCGGTGCCCCGATTCCCCCGCCGTCCATCCGGATGGTTGACTCTGTCGGTCCAGGCGCGGGTCAGTCATATCGTGAGGAATCGACGCATGGCAGAAATCACTGGGGATCAGCGCGTCCAGTCGGAGGTGCTCGAAGGGCTCGCGACGGCGGTCAACCACCGTCGCTGGTTCGTCGAGCTCGCCGTGCCCTACCTCGGTGACAACCCCATCGAGATCGGCAGCGGGCTGGGCGACTACGTCCTCGAGTGGTCCGAGCACATCCCTCGCATCACCGCCACCGAGGCGGACCCGGACCGCCTGGTCCGGCTGAAGGAGCGGCTGGCCGACCACCCGGCCATCGAGGTCCGGCAGATGCTGCTGCCGCACTCGGAGCGCGGCGACTACAGCGCTGCCGTGTCGTACAACGTGCTGGAGCACATCGACGACCACGTGGGCGCGCTGCGCAGCATGCGCGACCTGGTCCGGCCCGGCGGCGCGGTGATCATCATCGTGCCCGCGTTCCAGTTCGCCATGAGCCCGGCCGACATCGCCACCGGCCACGTGCGCCGCTACACGAGGAAGACCCTGACCGCGGCGATGACCGAGGCGGGCCTCACCGTCGAGAAGATCCACTACGCGAACGCGCTCGGCCTGATCGGCTACTTCATGGCCACCAAGGTCTTCCGGCTGATGCCGAAGGAGGGCCCCATGGTGAAGGTCTACGACACCCTGGTCCTCCCGGCCACCAAGGCCGCCGAGCAGCGCGTCCGGCCGCCGTTCGGCCAGTCGGTCTTCGCGGTCGCCCGCGTACCGGGCTGACCGGGCCGGGGCCTCCGCGGGTGCGGAGGCCCCGTCGCCTCACTCCTTGACCTGGTACGTCGGGCGGATGACCGCCCGGGCCAGGGTGTGGAAGGCCAGGTTGAAGCCGACGTACCCGGGGCTGGCCCCCTTGCCCACGTCGAGCCGCTCCACGTCGACGGCGTGCACCGCGAAGACGTACCGGTGGGGACGGTCGCCGGCCGGCGGGGCGGCACCGCCGTAGCCGGTGTCGCCGTAGTCGTTGCGGATGCTGAAGGCGCCACCGAGGTCGCTCTCCCCGACCCCGGTCGGCAGCTCGGTGGTCGAGGCGGGCACGTCCACCAGCACCCAGTGCCAGAAGCCGCTGCCGGTCGGCGCGTCCGGGTCGAAGCAGGTGACCACGAAACTCCTGGTCTCGTCCGGGAAGCCCGACCAGGCCAGGTGCGGGGAGAGGTTCTCGCCGCCGGCGCTGCCGTGCGCGTACCGGGCGTCCATCGGCTCGCCGTTGTGCACGTCGTCACTGGTCAGGTTGAACGACGGCACCGTCGGCAGCAGCTCGTACGGGTCCGGGGCGATCGGTCGTTCCAGGCTCATCGAAACGGTCCTTCCGGGTGCGCGCGAATGTCCTGCGCCCCTTCATACCCCCTCGGCGGCCCGAATCGAACCGGATGCCCCCGGTGTCCGGACAAGCTGCTGCTCGACGAGGGATGACGGACCTGACGGTCGGGGGCGGAGGGTGTGGGATTCGAACCCACGAAGACATCGCTGCCTTACCGGTTTTCAAGACCAGCGCCATCGGCCACTAGGCGAACCCTCCCTGCCACGTCCCCGACGGGGTACGCGGCCGTGCCTAGTCTGCCACGGCCGGTGAAACCGGCGAGCCACCGTCCCACCCCTGCTGTCAGGATGCTTCCGTGTGGGAGACCCCGGCGGTGGTGCTGATCAGTGGAATCATGGCGGCCGGCAAGTCCACTGTGGCCGACCTGCTGGCCCGGCGGCTGCCGCGCGCGGTGCACCTGCGCGGTGACGTCTTCCGGCGCATGATCGTCAGCGGGCGCGCGGCGATGACCGCCGGGCTCACCGACGAGGCGTGGCGGCAGCTCCGGCTCCGCTACGACCTCGCCGCGTCGGCCGCCGACCGGTACGCCGCCGCGGGCTTCACCGTCGTACTCCAGGACGTGGTGCTCGGTGCGGAGCTGCCGGCCCTGGTCGAGCGGATCCGGCACCGGCCGCTGGCCGTGGTGGTGCTCGCTCCCCGCGCCGACGTGGTCGCCGCCCGCGAACGGGACCGGCCCAAGCAGGGGTACGGCGACTGGCCGGTGGCCGACCTGGACGCCGACTTCCGTTCCACCACGCCACGGATCGGGCTCTGGCTGGACACCTCGGCGCAGACCCCGGAGGAGACGGTGGACGAGATCCTGGCCCGGGCGTGGACGGCGGGCCGGATCGGGTAAGACTGGGACATGCATGCGATCACGATCCCGAAACCCGGTGGCCCCGAGGCTCTCGTCTGGGCGGTCGTGCCCGACCCGGAGCCCGGCCCGGGTGAGGTGCTGGTCGAGGTGTGCTCCAGCGCGGTGAACCGGGCCGACCTGCTGCAACGGCAGGGGAACTACCCGCCGCCTCCGGGCGCGCCGGCGTACCCCGGTCTGGAGTGTGCCGGGGTGGTGGCCGCGGTCGGGCCGGAGGTGACGGGCTGGTCGGTCGGCGACGAGGTCTGCGCGCTGCTGGCCGGCGGCGGGTACGCCGAGCGGGTCGCCGTGCCCGCCGGCCAGCTGCTGCCGGTCCCGGCGGGGGTGGACCTGGTGGACGCGGCGGCACTGCCCGAGGTGGCGTGCACGGTCTGGTCGAACGTGGTGCAGCTGGCCCGGCTGGCCGAGGGCGAGACGCTGCTGGTGCACGGCGGCGGCAGCGGGATCGGCACCTTCGCCGTCCAGCTCGGGGTGGCGCTCGGCGCGACCGTCGTGGTGACCGCGCGGGCGGCGAAGCACGAGCGGCTGCGCGAGCTGGGCGCCGCGCACACCATCGACTACGCGGAGCAGGACTTCGTCGAGGAGCTGCGCCGGGTGACCGACGGCCGGGGCGCCGACGTGATCCTGGACATCATGGGTGCGGCCTACCTGCCGGGGAACGTGGCGGCGCTGGCCACCGGCGGCCGGCTGGTCGTGATCGGCATGCAGGGCGGCCGCAAGGGCGAGCTGGACCTCGGGATGCTGCTGGCGAAGCGGGCCTCGGTGCACGCGACCGCGCTGCGGTCCCGCCCGCTCGCCGAGAAGGCGGAGATCGTCCGGGGTGTCCGCGAGCAGGTGTGGCCGCTGGTCGAGTCGGGCAAGGTCCGGCCGGTCGTCCACGCCCGGGCGAAGATGGCCGAGGCCGCGGACGCGCACCGGCTGGTGGAGACCAGCGACCACGTGGGCAAGGTGCTGCTGGTCCGCTGACCGGTCAGGCGGCGTCCGGCGCCGGGCGGGGAAGCATGAGCCGGGCGCCGGAGCCCTCGGCGGCGAGCGCGTCGCCCGGGTTGTAGAGGGTGCAGCGCTGCAACGACAGGCAACCGCAGCCGATGCAGCCGTCGAGGTCGTCGCGCAGCTTGCCGAGCAGCCGGATCTTCTCGTCGAGGCGGCTCCGCCAGGCCCGGGAGAGGGCGGCCCAGTCGTCGGGGGTGGGCGTCCGCCCCGCGGGCAGCGAGTCCAGCGCGTCCCGGATCTCCTCAAGCGAGACGCCGACCTGCTGGGAGATCCGGATGAAGGCCACCCGGCGCAGCTCGGTGCGGGCGTAACGACGCTGGTTGCCGCCGGTCCGCTCGGCACGGATCAGCCCGAGCCGTTCGTAGTAGCGCAGCGCGGAGGGAGCCACGCCGCTGCGCTCGGCGAGCTGGCCGATGGTCAGGGTTGCTTCGTGCATCACAGGGCCTTGAGTTGAAGTTCGCTTCAAGTCCGAGGCTATCCGCATGACGACGACAACCGCCACCGACCCCGCGGTCCTGGAGGCGCTGCTCGACCGGGTACGCGCCGGTCGCGAGTTCGGCGCCAACGTCCATTCGACGCTGGACGTCCTCCAGGTGCTCTACGACCGGGTGCTCCGGATCACCCCGGCGAGCGTGGACGACCCGGACCGCGACCGTTTCCTGCTCTCGAAGGGGCACGCGGTCGCCGGCTACTACGCGCTGCTCGCCGCCAAGGGCTTCATCCCGGTGACCTGGCTGGACGGCCAGGGCGGTCCGGAGAGCCGGCTCGGCGACCACCCGGACCGGACGCTGGTGCCGGGCGTGGAGATCGGCTCGGGGTCGCTCGGCCACGGTCTCGGCCTGGGCGTGGGCACCGCGCTGGGGCTGCGGGCCCAGGGCCGCACCGACCCCCGGGTGTACGTGCTGCTCGGCGACGCCGAGCTGGACGAGGGCTCGAACCACGAGGCGATCGCCTACGCGGGGGCCACGGAGCTGGGCAACCTGACCGCGATCGTGCTGGACAACCGGTCGGCGAGCCACGGCTGGCCGGGCGGCGCCGCGAGCCGGTTCACCGTCAACGGGTGGACCGCCGCGACCGTCGACGGCCGGGACCACACGGCCCTGCACCTCGCCCTGACCGGGCACGACCACCACCGGCCGCACGTCGTCGTCGCGGTCGTCACCGACGGGGAGTGACCATGACCATGCGCGATGTCTTCGTGACCACGGCCGAGGAGGTCCTGAGTGATCCTCGCACCACGGTTGTGCTGGCCGACATCTCGGCGGCCGCGTTCGCCCCGGCCGCGGCCCGCTACCCGGGCCGGGTGGTCAACGTCGGCATCCGGGAGCAGTTGATGGTGGGCGTGGCCGGCGGGCTGGCGCTGACCGGGCAGCGGCCCATCGTGCACAGCTACGCGCCGTTCCTCGTCGAGCGGGCGTACGAGCAGATCAAGCTGGACCTCGACCACCAGGGGGTCGGCGCGGTGCTGGTCAGCGTCGGCGCGTCGTACGACCGGGCGGCGGCGGGACGGACCCACCTCGCGCCGGCCGACGTGGCGCTGATCGACACCCTCCGGGACTGGACCGTGTACGTGCCGGGGCACCCCGACGAGGTTCCGGGGCTGCTGCGCGACGCGGTCTGCGGGGCGGGTTCGGCGTACCTGCGACTGTCGACGCAGACCAACGCGCGGGCGTACCCCGGGTCGGGTGACCTGCGGGTGCTGCGGGACGCCGGGCCGGGCGCGCCGCTGCTGGTGGCGGTCGGGCCGGTGCTGGACGCGGCCCTCGCGGCGGTGGCCGACCGGCCGGTCACGGTGGCCTGGACCCACCGGCCGCGCCCGTTCGACGCGGCCGGGCTGCGGGCGCTCGCCGGCACCGAGGTGATCCTGGTCGAGCCGTACCTGGCGGGCACCTCGGCCCGGGTGGTGGGCGCCGCGCTGGCCGACCGGCCGCACCGGCTGCTGGCTCTGGGGGTGGGCCGGTCGGATCTGCGCCGCTACGGCACGCCCGAGGACCACGATCGCTGGCACGGCCTGGACGCGGCCGGCCTGCGCCGCTCGGTCGACGCGTTCCTCACTCCGGCCCGGGCCGCCGCCTGACCGGCGAAACGACGGGACCCCGCACGCCGGCCTGGCCGGGGTGCGGGGTCCGGTGTCGTGCGTGGGGCGTCAGCGGGCGGCGGGGCCGACCGGGTGGCGCCGGGCGCGCTCGCGGGCCAGGATCCAGATCGCCTCGACGCCGTCCTTCCAGGTGATCTTCTTGCCCTCCTCGCGGCCCCGGGCGCGGTAGCTGATCGGGACCTCGTAGGGGCGGATGCGCTGGCGGAGCAGCTTGCCGGTGACCTCGGCCTCCATGCCGAAGCCGCGCGAGCGGACCCGGAGCGAGCGGTAGAGCTCCAGCGGCATCAGCTTGAAGCAGGTCTCCAGGTCGCCGATGTAGGAGTTGTAGAGCACGTTGGCGGCGAGCGTCACGCCCTTGTTGCCCATCACGTACCAGAAGCTGTAGGAGCTGTGGCTGCCGAAGGTCCGGTTGCCGTAGACCACCGTCGCCCGCCCGTCGAGCACCGGCTCGAGCAGCCGCGGGATGTCCTGCGGGTCGTACTCGAGGTCGGCGTCGAGGATGACCATGTACTCACCCTCGGCGTTGTCGACGGCGGTCTTGATCGCCGCGCCCTTGCCGGCGTTGCGCTGGTGGGTGATCACCCGCAGCCGGGCGTCGTCCACGCGGCCGAGCACCTCGCCCGTGCCGTCACGGCTGCCGTCATCCACGACGACGAGCTCGATCTCGCACGGGTAGTCCACCGCCAATGCCTGCTTCAGGGCATCCGCAATGCGTTCTTCCTCGTTGTATACCGGCATGAGGATCGAGAGCTTCACGGTTTCTCCACGGTGGCGACGGCCAAGTCGGGGCCTAGCCTAACCCGACTGGTCGCCGAGGTCACCACTGCCCGTCCGCCCTGCCCGGACGCCCTCGGCACCGGCCCGCCCGATGTGCCGGAGAAGTGCCCTTCCGCACCCGCCCGCAACGTTTCCGAGATGCATTCACATCCCGTGACGCGGCGGTTACCTTCTGGTAACTCGATCGACATCCCGCGATCGAGGCGAAAGGAGTGCGTCGATGTCTGGTACCCCCGCCAGGCGCGCACGGACGACCCGACGCCGCACCCTGGCCGTCCTGTCCGCCGCCGCCCTCGCCCTGCCGATGCTGTTCGGTCCCGCCGCCCCCGCGGCCGCCGCCGACCGGCCCGCCGTCCAGCCGCTGCCCGCCGCGCTGGAGACCGTCCGCGCCGCCGAGGCCACCGCCCTCTACGGCTCCCCCGACATCCGGCCCCTCGAACAGCGGCGCACCGCGCTGGTCACGATGGGCGACAGCGAGATCTCCGGTGAAGGCGTCGGCAACTACGTGCCCGGCACCCACCAGGACGGGAACTGGTGCGACCGCTCGTACGACCAGGCGGTGTTCCGCACCGGCATCCCGGCCGACCAGAAGTACAACCTGGCCTGCTCGGGGGCGACCCCGTGGAACCTGATCGCCGGCGGGCCGACCCAGCACAACGAGCTGAACCAGGGCGACCAGTTGGCGATCAAGGCACGCAACACGCACGTCCGGCTCATCTGGGTGGTGGTCGGCGCGAACGGCGACGGCACCATCCAGTTCGGGCCGGTGGCCACCGACTGCGCGATCCGCCGGGTCTTCTTCCAGGGCGCGTGCTGGCCCACCTACACCGACCAGTGGACGATCCGCACCGACGGCAGCCGGCAGGCGGTCGAGGCCGCGCTGACCTCGATCCGGCAGACCATGACGGGGGCCGGCTACCTGCGTTCGGACTACGAGCTGGTGCTCATGTCGTACCCGAGCCCGGGCAGCCCGGACGTCGAGGACAATCCAAACTTCCCCGGCTGGTACTCCGGCGGCTGCCTGCTCTACCTGGCCGACATGGCGTTCGCCCGGAACAAGGCCGTGCCGATGTTCGAGTCGGCGCTGCGCGCCGCCGCCAGCAACACCGGCACCCGCTACCTGGACGCCAGCCGGCTCTTCCACGGCCACGAGGTGTGCACCGACAACACCTCGGTCCGCGGCCTCTACATCGAGGTGGGCATCTGGGACGAGAACGCGGCGCGGCAGTCGTTCCACCCGAACTACCGCGGGCACGGCATGTTCGCCCAGTGCGTCACCCAGTTCTGGAACTCGGGCGCGCAGCGGGCCACCTGCGTGGACCCGGCCAGCACCGGACAGGGCGTGCTGGTCGACGGGCTGCTGGAGTTCCGGCAGCTGCGGAACGCGGCCACCGGGACCTGTGTGGACGGCAGGGGGTACGACTCCCGCAACGGCACGGTGCAGCAGTCGTACGCCTGCCACGGCGGTCGCAACCAGGGCTTCTGGTACGACCCGGCCCGGCAGTCGCTGCACTCCGAGCTCTCCCACGACCGCTGCCTGGACGTGAGCGGCGGCAGCCTGACCGCCGGCACCGCGGTCAACGTCCACGACTGCCACGGCGGGGCCAACCAGAAATTCGTCTTCGCCGGCAACCAGCTCAAGCCGGCCGGCGCGACCACCCTCTGCGTCGGCTTCGACAACCCCTGGCTCACCACTCCGCGACTGCGGCTGGCGACCTGCTCGACGAGCAGCCGCCAGCAGTGGTACTTCGAGTCCCGGTCGTACGCGAACCCGGTCGGCTACGGCCACGACGACTTCATCGGGTCGCGCGTCTACTGAGGAACGGCACCGGGGCCGGCGCGCTGACGCCGGCCCCGGTGCCCCGCCTCAGCGCTGCTTGAGCGGTACGACGACGAGGCGGGCGACGGACGTGTCGCCGTCCTTCGCACCGGCCACACCGACCGTCGTGCCGACCTTGATGTCGCTGGGCTGCACGGTGCTGCGGCGCTCGACCACCCGGAGCTTCTCGTCGAAGGTCCAGGTCATGGTGAAGCCGTCGGTCGACTTCACGGTCATCGACCTGGCGTCGATGGCGGTCACCTGGCCGCGCTGGACGGCGACGGTCTTCGTCCCGCCGTCCTTCGTCTGCACCACGACCTCGCCGTGCAGGGTGTTCCTGCGCAGCAGCACCCGGGCGCGGTGCCGCTTGCGCCACTCCTGCGCCTGCTCGCCCCGCTTGCCGCGCGGGCCGGCCTGCTCTTCGGGCGTGCCGGAGGCCGACGGCGCCGGGGCGGCGACGGGGTCGACGTCCAGCTCGGCGGCGTCGACGCCGAGCGCGGCCAGCGCCTGACCGTCCGCACCCAGGGCGGCGGCCACCTCGACGGCCGTCTCCTTCGCCGAATCCTGGGCGACCTCGGCCGGGCCGCATCCCGCGAGCCCGAGGGCGGCGGCCGCGAGCAGCGCCGTGACGCCGGTGACGATTCCCTGACGTGCCATCAGTGTTCCTCTCGTCCGTGGTGCCGTCAGCCTCCCCCACCGCCGCGAGCGGATCGTCAGGCCGATGTTCGGGTCAGGTAAGGATCGCCGGGCAGCCGGACGGTGAAGGCCGCCCCGCCCTCCGGAGCGTGACCGGCCCGGATCTCGCCGCCGAGCCGCCGGACCAGCCCGGCGGCGAGCGCCAGCCCGAGCCCGCTGCCCACCTTGCGCACCCCCCGGTACCGCTGGTGCAGGGCCCCGCGCTCGAACGCCACCGCCAGGTCGTCGTCGGTGAAGCCGGGTCCGCCGTCCCGGACCTCGACGAAGCCGCCCGCGGCCGGGTCCGCGCCGGCCGCCCGCACCGCGAGCACCACGGGCGCCCCCGGGGGTACGACCCGCAGCGCGTTCTCCAGCAGCCCGTCCACGACCTGCCGGATCCGCCCCGGATCGGTGTACGCGGGCACCGGCCCGTCCGGCGTCTCCACCCGGAACGGCACGCCGACCGCCGCGCACCGGTCGGACCAGGTGCGTGCCGCGTCGGCGGCCAGCCGGGTCAGGTCGACCGGCCCGGGTTCCAGCGGGAAGTCGGCGGCCTCCAGCCGGGCCAGCGCCAGCAGGTCGCTGACCAGCCGGTCCAGGTGCTCGGACTCGGCGAGCACCGTCCGCCCGGTGGCCGGCACCGCGTCGGCCTCGATGACCCCGTCGGCCAGCGCCTCGGCGTAGCCGCGGATGGCGGTGAGCGGGGTGCGGAGCTCGTGGGAGACCGAGAGCAGGAACTCGCGCTGCCGCCCCTCACTGGTGGCCAGCGCGGCGGCCAGCCCGTTCAGCGCGTACGCCAGGTCGGCCACCTCGTCGGGCGGCTCCACGGGCACGCGCACCGCCCGGTCCCCGGCCCGCAGCCGCGCGGCGGCCGTGGCCGCGGTGCGGATCGGCCGGGCCAGCCGGCGGGCCAGCAGCAGGCCGGCGGCCGCCCCGGCGGCGAGCCCGGCGAGCATCGGCAACCAGAGGCTGAGCAGCACCTGCCGCCACGGTCCGTTGCGGGTCGGCCGGGCCAGCACGACGCCGTCGCCGCCGGGCAGCGCCCGCCCCTCGACCAGGGCCCGTTCGCCGCCGACCAGCCGCCGGCCGGAGACGTCCCGGCCGGCCGCCACCCGCTTCACCACCTGCGGGGGCAGGCCGGCGTGGTCGGCCTGGCCGGCCCGGACCAGGTACACCTGGATCTGCTGCTGGCGGAGCTGGCGGATGAGCCGGTCCCCGGCATTGTCCCGCTGGCGCGCCGCGCGGACCCGGAGCACCTCGGCGGCCAGCCGGGCCTGCGCGGCCAGCGCCTCCTGGTCGCGCCGCTCCGCCCCGCGTACCGCCAGGGGCACCGCGACCAGCGCGGTGACCAGCACCGACACCAGCGCCACCGCGCAGGTGACCAGCACGGCGCGGGCGGTCAGGGTGTGCGCGAACCGCCGCCGGGGCGGGGCCGCCGGGCCGGACCCGATGACCGGGAGCGCGACGGTGGGCTGTTCAGGCATCGGCCGCGTACCCGACGCCGCGGTGGGTGCGGATCACGCTGGCCGGGCCGAGCTTCGCCCGCACCTGCGCCACGTGCACGTCGACGGTCCGGGTGCCGGCGTGTGCCGCGTACCCCCAGACGCCGGCCAGCAGTTCCTCCCGGGTGAAGACCCGGCCGGGCCGGGCCATCAGGTGCGCGAGCAGGTCGAACTCGGTGGAGGTCAGCTGCACCGGGGCGCCGCCGGCGGTGACCGTGCGGCGGGCCGGGTCGAGGGTGACCGCGCCGACCACCCGGGGCTGCTCGGCCGTGGCGGGTGCGCCGGCGGCGCGGCGCAGCACCGCCCGGACCCGGGCGACCAGCTCGCGGGGGCTGAACGGCTTCGTCACGTAGTCGTCGGCGCCCAGTTCCAGGCCGACGATCCGGTCGACCTCGTCGTCGCGTGCGGTGAGGAAGATGACCGGCGTCCAGTCGCCGGCCTCGCGCAGCCGCCGGCAGATCTCGGTGCCGGCCAGGCCGGGCAGCGCGATGTCGAGCACGCAGGCCACCGGCCGCAGCCGCCGCGCGGCGGCCAGCCCGGCCGACCCGTCCCGTTCCAGGTGTACGCCGAACCCGTCCCGGGTCAGGTAGAGCCGGACCAGGTCGGCGATGGCCGGCTCGTCCTCCACCACGAGGACGAGCCCACGCGGAGCGGCGTCGGCGGTCACCGGCCCATGATTACCGACCGGGGGCCGGTCGGGCGGCCGGCGGAATGTTCGGGTTCGGTAAGGAGCCGGTCAGCGGACCGTCGCGGGCCGGAGCACGGCCGTGCGGGCGGCGGCCGGCGGCTGGCCGATGGTGGCGACCAGCCGCTCCGCGGGCGTCCGGAGCCGCGTCCGGAAGGCGTGGTTGAGCAGGGTGTCGAGCTGCCACACCTGCTTCGGGTGGTGGGTCCGGATGAGGAACCGCTCCCGGACCCCGTCGATCGCGGTGGCCGCCAGCTCCAGGCTGTGCGACCGCGGGTCGGGGCTCCAGGTGACGTTGCTGAGCTCGCGTAGTTCGGTGTTGAGGTGCAGGCGCAGCCGGTGCAGCACCCGGGTCTGCTGAGTGACCACCAGGCGGCGGTGGGTGAGCAGCATGAGGTAGTCGCCGCCGATCGGGTGGTCCGGACGGCTGCAGCGGGTGACCAGGATGGTCGCGTCGCCGGAGCCGACGCACCGGCGGAAGACCGGCATGTGCCGGCTGACGGTCTGGGTCGCCAGGCCGGTCTCGGCGGCGGCCGGAAGGAACGTTCGCGAGAACACGTCCATGCAAGATGCAACGAGCATGTGAGCAGGGGTGATATGGGTCACTCCCGATTTCTGGAACTTCCACCCGTGCAAATCGCACTCGATGTGCGACAGACGGCGGGCCCCGGTCGCCGCGAGGGCGGCCGGGGCCCGTGGTGGGGTCAGGAGGTGACGCGTACCAGTCCGGCGTCGACCTGCCACTCGCTGCCGTTCGGCACGTACTGGTCGACGCTGTGGCCGATCACCTCGTCGCCCTCGACGGCGTACCGGGAGACGTCCGAGTCCACGGCGTCGTCGGTGGCGTCCCGCCCGGTGAAGTCGTACGTGGCCGCGACCCGCACCTCGACCCGGTACTGGTTCGGCTTGACCTCCACGGTCCAACTGCCGTCGGCGGCCACCGGCACGGCGATCGGGGTGCCGTTCGGCTGCCCGGCGAAGGTCGGCACCACCCACACCGAGGCGTTCGCGGCGACCGGGTCGACCGCCACGTCCTCGGCGTCGCGCCGGCCGTCGCCGTCCAGGTCCTGCCAGAGCTGACCGTGCACGGTGCTGGTGTCCGCGAACTCGACGCTGGTGCCGATCTCGTTGGCCCCCGAGGGCAACTCCGGCGTGGCGGTGGTGAGCACGCCCTGGAACGGGATCAGGTCACCCGCGACGCCGCCGACCACCGTGAAGTCGAGGGCGATCACCGCCTGCTCGCCCGTGACCATCGGCGCGTGCCGGCAGTCCCACCCGTCGGTGACGGTGGTGCACTGCCACGGCGCGGCCACCCCGTCGGCGGCGACCGGGCGCAGCCGCGGGTCAAGGGTGATCCGCATGGTGACGTCCTCGGCCACCATGTCGCCGACGTTCTCGAACTCCCAGGTCGTACGGACCGTGTCACCCGCGACCACCCAGTAGGGCCGGACGTCGAGGGTGGTGAACCGGAGGTCGGCGCCGTGCGGCTCGGGCACGATGCTCGCGTCGTAGGTGAAGACCGCGTCGCCGATGTTGTCGCCGCTGTTCGCTTCCTCGCTGGTGGTGCTCACGTCCACCGGCACGGTGATGGTCGACCCGTCCGTGCCGCCCGGGAGCCGCACCCCCAGGGTCAGCGCGGCGGCGGCCTCCCCCGCGGCGAGCGCCGGGTGCGTACAGGCGACCACCGGCGCGGAGACGTCACACTGCCAGGGGCCGTCCGCCGGCACCCCGCCGCCTTCGCCGGCGACGGTCACGCCGTCGGGCAGCCGGACGTGGAGGTTGATTCCGTCGGCGACGGCGTTGCCCCGGTTGACCAGGGCCAACCCGACGCCGGCCGCCTGGCCGTCGACCAGGACCCGCTCCGGATCCGGGGTGACCGTGAGCCCGAGGTCCGCGACCTCCGGCTCGGGTACCACGATGCTCGCGTCGTAGGTGAAGACGGCCGTACCGGCGTTGTCGGCGGTGGAACTCTCCCGGCTGGTCGTGGTCACGCCGACCGGCACGGTGAGGGTGCCGCCGTCCTGCCCGGCCGGCAGCCGCACCTGAAGCTTCAGCGGGGCGGCGGCCGCCCCGGCGGCGAGCGCCGGGTGCGTGCAGCTCGTGACCGGGGTCGAGAGGACGCAGTGCCACGGGCTGTCGGACGGGACGCCGCCCTCACCGGCGGGCGCGACGCCCTGCGGGAGGCGGAAGGTGAGAGTGACGCCCTCGGCGGTGGCACGACCGTGATTGAGCAGGTCGACCCCGATGCCGGCCACCTGACCGGCCACCAGGACGCGTGCCGGGTCGGGCGTCACGGTGAGCCCCAGGTCGGCGCGGGGCGGGGCGGCGGAGACCGGGCCGGCGCCGAGGGCCGTGGCGGCGGTGGTGAGGGCGAGGGCGGCGACTCCGGCGCGCAGCGCCGGGCCGCCGGGACGACTGGAACGGACGAAGCGGATGACGGGCATGCCTGCCTTTCGTCGGTGGAACGGCGGCGCGGCCGGCGCCGCCGGGTGCCGGGGGCCGCCACGTCACCCCGTCGGGGGCGGTCGGCCTCGGCCGGCATCCATCGATTCAGGCGCTGCCCGGCCGACGGCCGTTACGCAGCGAGCCGCCACACCCTCCACTGTTCACCGACGGGCAACCGGGACGCCACCGGGCCGGCCACGCACTGATCGCCGCCGCGGCCGCCGTCTCAGGCAGGGCTGGGAGCGAAGAGTTCCCCGAGCCAGCCGGGCACGGCGGCCGCGTACTCGGACCGGGCCGGATCGGGCGTGGCCAGGGCGCGCCGCCAGGACAGCGCCCGGCTCACGGTGGCGACCGTCATGGCCAGCCCGGCGGCCTCCCGCAGGGCCGCCCGGTCGTACCGGCCGGTCCACGCCTCCAGGTAGGCGTCCCGCAACCGGCCCAGCACCGGGTCGCCCGGTGCCAGCCCGGCGCCGTGCGCCACCGAGTTGAGCGTCACCAGCAGAGTGGCGAACGGGTGGGCCACCGAGGCGTCGCCCCAGTCGAAGAAGCGGTAGCCGGCGTCGGCGACGAAGACGTTCCCGTCGTGCAGGTCGTCGTGCTGGACGCTGGCCGGGACCCCGAACTCCGCCAGCCGACGGCAGGTCGCCGCGAACTCCGGCCGGTGCGCCCGCAGCCGCGCGTGCAGTTCCGGGGTCAGCCCGTCCGGCCGGCCCAGCAGCAGGGCGTCGGAGTCGTCGAGCAGCCCGTCGAGGAGTGCCGGCATCAGCTCCGGCCGGTGGTCGGGCACCCCCGCGGCGAGCAACCGGTCGACCCTCGGCGCGACCGCGATCTGCACGGCCGCGTACGCGGGCAGCACCCGCTCCCAGAGCGTCAGGTCCCCGGCGAGCACGTCCCGCAGGCTCGGGCCGCCGTCGGGCAGCAGCGACCAGCCGCGCGCGGGGTCCACGGCGAGCGGGTCGAGCACCGCCTCCGGGGCGAGCCGGGCCAGCTCGGCCAGGAGCGCCGCCTCGAAGCGGGTGCCCGCGTTGTTGGCCTTGAACCAGGCCGGGCCGGCGTCGGTGGGCACCCGCCAGACGAGCGACCAGGGGCGGACCCGGGGCTCCACCGGGCCGGTCACCCGCCGGCCGTGCCGGCCCAGCGCGTCACCGACCCAGGCCAGCGCGGCGTCCCGCCACCGCGGATCGGACCAGTCGGGTGTCGTCACGGTCGGCACGCTAGGCGGCGCCCCCGGCGGCGGCCAGCGATTTCAGAGCAGCTCGACGATGGTGGCGTTGGCCATGCCGCCGCCCTCGCACATGGTCTGGAGGCCGTAGCGGATCCCGTTGTCGCGCATGTGCTGGAGCATCGTGGTCATGATCCGGGCGCCGGAGCCGCCGAGCGGGTGGCCGAGCGCGATCGCCCCGCCGCGCGGGTTCAGCCGCTCCGGGTCGGCCTCGGTCTCCGCCAGCCAGGCCAGCGGCACCGGGGCGAACGCCTCGTTCACCTCGTACACCCCGATCTCCTCGATGCCCAGCCCCGCGCGGCGCAGCGCCTTCGCGGTGGCCGGGATGGGGGCCGTGAGCATGGTGACCGGGTCGTCGGCCGCGACCACGGCGGTGTGCACCCGGGCCAGCGGGCGCAGGCCGTGCCGGCTGGCCCACTCGCTGGTGGTGACCGCGAGCGCCGCGGCCCCGTCGGAGATCTGCGACGCGGAGCCGGCGGTGACCACGCCGTCGGCCCTGAACGGGGTGGCCAGCTCGCCGAGCTTGGCCAGCGACGTGTCCCGCCGGATGCCCTCGTCGGCGCTGAACTTGCCGCCGTCGGCCAGCGCCACCGGCGCGAGCTCCGGGTCGAACGCCCCGGCGTCCTGCGCGGCGGCCGCCTTCTCGTGGCTGGCCAGCGCGAACTCGTCGAGCTGGGTACGCGAGAAGCGCCACCGCTGGGCGATCAGCTCGGCGCCGACGCCCTGGTTGAACGGGAGCGGGCTGTCCGCGGCGACGCCCTCGACGCCGCGGTAGCGCTCGAGGATCGCCGCGCTGAACGGCATCCCGCCGGCCACGCTGGAGCCCATCGGCACCCGCGTCATCGACTCGACGCCGCCGGCCACGACGAGGTCGGCCTGGCCGGAGAGCACGGTGGCGGCGGCGAAGTGCAGCGCCTGCTGGCTGGACCCGCACTGCCGGTCGAGGGTGGTGCCGGGGACCGACTCGGGCCAGCCGGCGGCCAGGACGGCGTTGCGTGCCACGTTCCACGACTGCTCGCCGACCTGCGACACGCAGCCCCACACCACGTCGTCGACGTCGCCGGGATCGATGCCGGTCCGCTCGGCGAGGGCGCGCAGCACGTGCGCCGAGAGGTCGACCGGGTGCACGCCGGCGAGGCTGCCCTTGCGTCGCCCGACCGGGGTCCGTACCGCACCGACGATGACCGCGTCACTCATGACTACTCCCCGGTAACTTGGCTTGCCCCGATCCTACGTGCTGACCCGGCCGGTCGTCCTCCCCCCGGTCCGGGGCCCGTCCGGCTGGCATGCTGGGACCGTGACTCCACAGTCGTCCCCGGCCCGGCAGTGGCGGGTGCCGCCCCTGCTGCCGGCGGTCAAGGCGCTCGGCGCGCTCGTGCTGGTCGCGCTGGGCCTGCTCTTCGCGGGCGAGGACCGGATCCAGCTCGTGCTCGCCGGCCTGGCCGCGGCCGCGCTGCTCGGGTGGGCGCTTCGCGACCTGGTCGCGCCGGTCCGGCTGGCCGCCGACCCGGAGGGGATCACAGTGATCCAGGGCTACGCCCGCCGCCGACGCCTTCCCTGGGCGGCCGTGGAGGCGATCCGGGTGGAGCGGCGTACGCGGCGCGGGCTCACCGCCGAGACGCTGGAGATCGACGCGGGCGAGTCGCTGCACCTGTTCGGCCGCTACGACCTGGACGCGCCGCCCGAGGAGGTCGCCGCCGCGCTGGAGGCCGCCCGCGCCGCCGCGCGCTGAGCCCGCCGCGCCCTGAGCCGGCCGCGCCCGGTCAGCCGGTGAGCGTGGCCGTGCGGACGAGGATCAGCCCGAGTAGCGCCACCAGCAGGATCGCCCCGCCGGCGACCTGGAAGGCGGTCCGCCGCATCCGCGGGGCGTACGCCAGGACCAGGGCCATCAGCGCCCCGACCACCAGCCCGCCGAGGTGCCCGGCCACCGAGATGCCCGGCACGGTGAACGTGAAGATCAGGTTGATCACGAGGATCGGCACGATGGCCGAGGTGTCCCGGCCCAGCCGGCGGAGGATCACGAAGATCGCGGCGAACAGGCCGAAGATGGCCGTCGACGCACCGACGGCGGGCTGGTTGGGGGCGCTGAACAGGTAGACGGCGACGTTTCCGCCGAGCCCCGCGATCAGGTAGAGCGCCAGGAACCGCAGCGGGCCGAGCACCGCCTCCAGGTTGCGCCCCAGCACCCAGAGCGCCCACATGTTGAGCAGCAGGTGCACCAGGCCGTAGTGCAGGAACATCGCGGTGACCAGCCGGTACCACTGGCCCTCGGCCACCCCGCCGACGGTGCCGTCGGGGAAGACGGCCTGGCCGAGCACGGCGCCCCAGTTGGTCAGCGGCGTCGAGCCGCCCATGAGGCCGCCGAAACCGGACCCACCGGCGGCCGCGTCCCCGCCCCGGTCGGAGGCGATGGACAGCACCATCACCAGGACGTTCAGGGCGATCAGCGTCTTGGTGACGTAGCCCTGGCGGCCGGCGGCACCGCCCCCGAAGGCGGTACGCGCCGGCCGCACGCTGCGGCGTCCCTCGTTGACGCACTCCGGGCACTGGTGGCCCACCGAGGCGTCCCGCATGCACTCCGGGCAGATCGGCCGGTCACAGCGGGTGCACCGGACGTACGTCTCCCGATCGGGGTGCCGGTAGCAGACCGGAGTGGTCGGCGCCGGCCCGCCGGTGGCGTCGCCTGCCTGCCCGGAGCGCTCAGTCATGCGAGCAAAGGTACCCGCGCGACGCTCAGGCCGGCTTGCGCTCGATCTCGACGCGCTCGATGACCACGTCCTGGAGCGGCCGGTCGCTCGGGCCGGTCGGGGTGTTGGCGATCGAATCCACGACCTTCGCCGACTGCTCGTCCGCGACCTGACCGAAGATGGTGTGCCGGTTGTTCAGGTGCGGCGTCGGGCCCACCGTGATGAAGAACTGCGAGCCGTTGGTGCCCGGCCCGGCGTTCGCCATCGCGAGCAGGTAGGGCCGGTCGAAGCGCAGCTCCGGGTGGAACTCGTCCGCGAACTTGTAGCCCGGGCCACCGCGACCGGTGCCGGTCGGGTCGCCCATCTGGACCATGAATCCGCTGATCACGCGGTGCGAGATGGTGCCGTCGTAGTACGGCCCGCTGCCCGGCTGGCCGGTACGCGGGTCGATGTACTCCCGGGTGCCCTCGGCCAGCTCGACGAAGTTGCGGACGGTCTTCGGCGCGTGGTTCGGGAAGAGCTCCAGCCGGATCGGGCCAGCGTTGGTGTGCAAGGTGGCGTAGACAGCCTCGGCCACGGGTACTCCTCACTCGTTGGTCAGTTCCATGCGGATCCTCCCATGTGCCCGATCTGGCCATGCGGAGGCATCCGAAGGTGGAGGATGACGGAGGAACAACTCCCAGGAGGTGGGACCGTGTTTGGAATCGGGCGGCGCAAGACCCAGGGGCAGCTCGCGAGGGCGGAGCTGAACCAGGGCATCGGTCACCTGAGGCAGGCCGCCACGCACGCGGCGAAGGGTGCCGGCGCCACGGTCGGCCCGCGCGTCCAGGCAGCCCGGGGCGCTGTCGGGCCCACCGCGATCGTCGTCCGGGACCGGGCGTCGAGCGGTGTGGCATCGACGGTCGCCGCGCTCGCGCCGCTGCTCATGACGATGCGCAACGCCCAGGCCGAGGCCGCCGGCAAGGCCCTGACCGGTCGGAAGGCCGCCGCCGCCAAGCAGGCCGCGATGAGCAAGAAGGTGAAGGCGAAGAACATGAAGGCCGCGAAGAAGAAGCAGAAGAGGTCGCGCGGCATGACGACCGGCCTGCTGGTCGCCGGGACCGTCGCCGGCCTGGCCGGCGCGATGGCCATGCGGCGCCGCCGCGAGCAGCAGGAATGGGCCGAGTACGACCCGACCGGCAAGCTGGAGCCGATGCGGGAGGACGTGGACACCATCGTGGTGGAGACCCCGGACGCGACCGCGAAGGTCACCCAGGCCGGCCCGACCGGCGCCGGCAGTTCGGCGGTGGCCGGCAGCGGCAGCGCCTCGACCGCCACGTCGAGCAGCCAGCCGGTGATCCAGCCGACCGACAAGGTTCCCTCGGTCGCCGAGGGTGCCCGGGACGTTTCCGGCCGCCCGGCGGACGACGTCACCAAGGCCACGCAGAACGGCCGGAGCACCGCCAAGTCCAGCGGTCGCCGCTGACCCGACGGTCACCGGAAAGCGCCGGCGCGCGGGGGTACGCCCCACGCGGCCGGCGCTTCCGTCTGCGGGTCAGAGCCAGCCGTTGCGGCGGAACAGCCGGTAGAGCGTGAACGACGAGATGAGCATCAGCGCCCACACGCCCGGGTAGCCGTACGTCCAGCCGAGCTCCGGCATGTACTTGAAGTTCATGCCGTAGATGCCCGCGATGGCGGTCCACACCGCACCGATCGCGGCCCAGGCCGCGATCTTGCGCATGTCGTTGTTCTGGTCGACGGTGACCTGGGCCAGCCGCGCCTGGAGGATGGAGTTGAGCAGGTCGTCGTAGGAGTTCACCTGCTCGACGGTGCGGCTGAGGTGGTCCTGCACGTCCCGGAAGTAGCGCCGCACCTCCTGCGGCACCTCCCGGTTGACCTGCGAGGTGAGGGTGAGCAGCGGGCGCTGCAACGGCACCACGGCCCGCTTGAACTCCACCAGCTCCCGCTTCATCTGGTAGATCCGCTGGATCCGCCCGCTGCCCTGCCGGTCGAAGACGTCCGCCTCCAGCACGTCGAGGTCGTCCTCCAGCCGGTCGGCCACCTCCAGGTAGAGGTCGACCACCCGGTCGGTGACCGCGTACGCGACGGCCCACGGGCCGTGCTCCAGCAGGTCCCGCTTCGCCTCCAGGTCGGCCCGGACCGGCGACAGCCGGCAGGCGTCCCCGTGCCGGACGCTGATCAGGAAGTTCGGCCCGATGAAGAGCATCACCTGGCCGGTCTCCACGACCTCGGAGTTCTCCGTCAGCTCGGTGTGCTCGCAGTAGCGGGCGGTGCGCAGCACCAGGAACGCGACGTCGCCGAAGCGCTCCAGCTTGGGACGCTGCTGGGCCTTGACCGCGTCCTCCACGGCCAGCTCGTGCAGGCCGAAGGTGGCCGCGATCGCGGTCATCTCCTCCAGCTCCGGCTCGTGCAGGCCGAGCCAGACGAAGCCGTTCCGCTCCTCGCGGGCGGCGGCCAGGGCCTCGGCGTAGTGCCACTCGCCGGGCCGGCGCTCGCCGTCGACGTAGAGGCCGCAGTTGACGATCCCGCTCCGTCCGGAGTCGGCCGGCTGGGTCGTACGCGGGGAGCCGTCGGCGTTGAGGATGCGCGACATGGCGCGTACCGGGGCGGCCCAGGCCCGTGGTCTGGGTGCCCGGTCGCCGTTCTGCCCGGCGCTGCGGTCGCGTGCCACCCGGTCCGTCATCTCGCCCCCTCTCCACGAAGCTGCGGCTTGCAGGTTACGCCGATCGGGACGGGGTGCAGCGCCGGCGAGCACGGGGCGGGCGGCCCGGTGCGACCCGCGTCACGTCGCCGCGAGGCGGGTGACGGCGCCGGGCGGGCCGGCCGCGTCAGGGGGGTGAGGGGCGACACGGCCCACCCGGCACCCATTGGGGGCGGGAGTTGTGCTGTGCGCGCCGGCGGCCCGGACGGGGCGGCGCGTGGCCTACCCGGTCGGCGGACCGGCCACCGAGGAGAGGTGAGCGGCGCTCGCAGCATTGTGGGCCGCCGGCCGGCTCAGCGGGAGAGCCGGACCGGCCGGTAACGCCATTCTGTCGGAAACCCGACAGACAGCTAGCCTCGGACGGCCGCCATCGCCTCGGCCAGCCGCCGGACACCCTCGTCGATGCGGTCGGCCGTCACCGCGGAGAAGGCCAGCCGGAGCGCGTGGCGGCCGCCGTCGATCATGAAGTCGCTGCCCTTGACCACCGCGACGCCACGCTCGGCCGCCGCCGGGGCGAGCCGGTCGACGTCCACGTCCTCGGGCAGCTCGACCCAGAGGAAGTAGCCGCCGTCCGGCTCCACGAACCGCGCCTCGGGGATGTGCCGGCGCAGCGACTCGGCCAGCACCACGGCGCGCTCGCCGAGCGCGCTCCGCACCGTGTGGATCGACCGCTCGATCTCACCGGAGACGCAGAACTGGTGCACGATCGCCTCGGAGACCATGCCGGGCGAGATGTAGAGGCTGGTGGCCCGCTTGGCGATCGTCGCGATCACGTCCGCGGGGCCGACCAGGTAACCGACGCGGACGCCCGGGCAGACCGTCTTCGTGAAGCTGGAGGCGTGCACCACGACGCCCCGGCTGTCCATCGACAGCATCGAGGGCAGCGGCTCGCCCCGGAAGCGGATGTCCGCGTACGGGTCGTCCTCGAAGATCGTGAAGCCGTACTCGGCGGCCAGGTCGAGCAGCTCGCGACGCTTCTCCAGGGAGAGGGTCACGCCGGCCGGGTTCTGGTAGTTCGGGATGACGTGGGCCAGCCGGGGCCGGACCCCCGACTCCAGCAGCTTGCGCAGCTCGGCCGTGTCCAGACCGTCGGGCTGGATCGTCACGCCGTGGATCTCGCCGCCCATCTGCTGGAGGTTGAGCAGCGTCCGGTCGTACGTCGGGCGCTCGACGACCACCGCGTCGCCCCGGCGCACCAGGTGGTCGAAGAGGAACGCGTCGGCCTGGAGCGAGCCGTTGGTGATCAGCACCTGGTCGGCCTCGACGCCGTGCTTCTCCGCGATCCACTTCCGCAGGGGCGGGTAGCCGACAGAGGTGCCGTACGCCGTGATCCCGGCGGGGTCGGCGTCGAAGGCGCGGACGGCGGCGGCCTTGAGCCCCTCGACATCGACGATGTCCAACGAGGGAGCGCCACGGGCGAAGGAGATCAGCTGCTCGGCGGTCATGCGCACGAGCCTAGGGCCTGGCCCGGCGGGTCCGACCGCCATACACGCGAAGTTCAACATGCGGGCAGAACTCGGTGGGCCGGGCGTACCGTTCCGGCCGCCGCACTTGTTGTCGGCTCACCCCACCGGCCAATATGGTGCGGTCCGGGCGACAGGGACCGCCGGCCGCCCGTCGACGCCAGAGAAGGTGGTGGGTAGCAGGTGTCGGACGACATCGACCGGCTCGACGATCAGGCCTTCGCGCGGTGGTTGGCCGGCCATGCCGGCAGCGCGTTGACCGCGTTGCGGGCCAGCCAGGGCTTCGCCGACCCGCGGGCGCTCAAGGACGCCGGCGACCGCGCCTCGCACGAGCTGATGCTGGCGGCGCTGGCCCGCTACCGGCCGGCCGACGAGGTGCTCTCCGAGGAGCAGGCGGACTCCCGGCAGGACTTCTCCACCGGCGACCGGCCGGCCCGGCTCGACGCCGACCGGGTCTGGATCATCGACCCCCTGGACGGCACCCGCGAGTTCTCCGAGGAGGGCCGCACCGACTGGGCCGTCCACGTGGCCCTCTGGGAACGCTCGGCCGGCCCGGACGGCGGGCTGACCGCCGGCGCCGTCGGCATGCCGGCGCGGACCGGCGCGGACGGCGACCCGCTGGTCCTGGGAACGAGCGAGCCCACCGCTCCGGCGGCCGACGGCCCGCTGCGGATCGCGGTGAGCCGCAGCCGGCCGCCCGCGTTCGTCCCCCAGCTGATCGAGGAGCTGGGCGCGGAGGCGGTGCCGATGGGCTCCGCGGGCGTCAAGGTGTGCGCGGTGGTGACCGGCCAGGCCGACGCGTACGTGCACGCCGGAGGGCAGTACGAGTGGGACTCCGCCGCCCCGGTGGCCGTCGCGCTCGGTGCGGGGATGCACGCGTCCCGCATCGACGGTTCGCCGCTGCGTTACAACGCCGCCAACCCGCGCCTGCCCGACCTGCTCGTCTGCCGGCCCGAGCATGCCGAGCAGCTGCTGAAGGCCATCGACCGGTTCCTGTGAGACCGGTCGCCGCACCGACCCGCCGCCTGGCTCGTTGCACGTCGAGGTGGCGCCGGCGCCGAGCCGGGAAGCAGCTGACACGCCGATCCAGAGGAGGGTCATGGGACCCGGCCCGTCAATCGCCCCCGTTCTCGACCCGTACCCGGCCCCGGCTCCGCCGCCGGGCCGGCGGCCCCGCCGCCTGTTCCGGCGCGGCTGGCTCGTCGCCATCACCGCGGCCGTCGTCCTGCTCAGCACGACGGTTGCCATCGCGGTCACCCGGGATGACGAGCCCGCCCGGCAGGCCGCACCGGGGGGGCCGGGGAGCAACGCACCGGAGCCCGGCCCGGCCGCGTCCCTGCCGGCCGCCACGCCGGGCGGTGTGACGGGGCTCGGCGCGAATCCGAGCCTCGGACCCAGCGCGTCGCCGTCCGCGACTCCCGGCGGGGGCTTCCGGCCCTTCCCCGCGCCGCGGACCACTCTGCCCGGAGCGAGCATCCACCTGCTCGGCGGCGAGAGCTTCAGCGCCGGGCTCGCCCGGTCCGACCGCGCCTACGGGCCGCTGCGGATGGTCCGGGTGTTCTACCCGGGTCTGCCGCCCGCCTGGCCGGGCAGCCGCGCCGACGTCGTCAACCGGACGGTGGTGGTCTCCTTCAAGGCGCCGCCCGGCGAGGTCTCGGCCGGCAAGCACGACGCCCGGCTGGCGAAGTGGTTCGCCTCGATCCCGCGTGACCACGACGTCTACTGGTCGTACTTCCACGAGCCGGAGAACGACGTGGAGGACGGCAACTACACCACCGCCCAGTTCCGCGCCGCCTGGCGCCGGGTGGCCGGCCTCGCCGACCGCGCCCGGAACCCGCGGCTGCGGGCCACCCTGATCCTGATGTGCTGGACGCTGAACCCGAACTCGGGGCGGAACTTCAACGACTACTACCCGGGCGGCGACGTCGTCGACGTGCTCGGCTGGGACTGCTACAACAGCGGCGGCAAGTACAACCGCTACACCGAGCCGGCCAAGGTCTTCGGACCGATGATCAGCAAGTCGAAGGCGCTCGGCAAGCCGTGGGGCCTCGCCGAGACCGGCAGCGTACGGATCGCCGGGGACAGCGGAGCCGGACGCGCCGCCTGGATCCGCTCGATGAGCACCTACCTGAACGGCCAGCGACCGCTCTGGGTGGCGTACTACGACTACCAGGTGTCCGGCGGAGACTTCCGGCTCACCGACACACCCAGCAAGGACGCCTGGCGCGCCTGGTGCTCGGCGCCGAGCTGACCGGTCCGGCTCAGATGCCCCGACCGCGTTTGTGCAGCGTACGCAGGACGCGGTCGGGGTTCACGGCCTTGCTGGCCACGGCGAGCGCCAGGTAGGCGCGGGGCTCCTTCGGGTTGCCGGCCAGCGTCCGGCGGGCCCAGCGGACGGCCTCCCGGCGGTTTCCCATCGCGGCCTGGGCGAAGGCGATCTGCCCGGCGACCCGGGCCTCCCCCGCCGGCACGGTCGCGAACTCGGGGTAGCGGGTGAGCAGCCACTGCAACGCGGTGGAGATGGTCTCCCAGCGCTGGGCGAAGTACGACCGCTTGTGCCAGCGCACCGTCACGTACGGCTCGGTCAGGTTGACCAGCGGCGCGTGCCGGGCGGCGCGGAGCAGGAACTCGTAGTCCTCCGCGTAGCTGCCCGGGATCTCCTCGTCGACCAGCCCGATCGCGTCGACCAGGGCGTCCCGCCGGATCAGGAAGGTGGACGGGTGCAGTTCGGTGTGCCGGTCCCGCAGCAGCGCCGTCAGCGGCACCCGGTCCATCGGCAGCGAGCGGTCGACGCTGCGACCGTCGTAGTCGACCCGGATGCCGCAGCTGACGAAGGCGCCGTCCGGTGCCGCCCGCAGCGCGGCCACCTGGGCGGCCAGCTTGCCGGGCAGCCACTCGTCGTCGTCGTCGCAGAACGCCACCAGCTCGCCGGTGGCGGCCAGGATGCCCGTGTTGCGGGCGCCCGCCAGGCCGGGGGTACGGCTGTTGGTGACCACCCGGATCCGCGGGTCCTCGGCGAGGGTGAGGTCGGGCTCGGACTGGTCGTAGACGACCACCACGTCGATCCCACCGGGGTAGTCCTGACCCAGGATCGCGTCGAGGGCGGCGCGCAGCAGCACCGGCCGGTCCCGGGTCGGGACCACGGCGGTCACCTGTGGCGAATTGCTCGCGGTCACGACGCCTCCGTGCTGTTCGTTCGGCCGCCGCCGAGATATCCGTAGCGCAACCGCAGCGGCAGCGTCGCGGCGCTGACCACGGCACGGCTGCGGGTCGGCAGGTTCTCCCGCCAGGCGTTGTCCTGTCGCACCCGCAGCGGGCCCGCGCTGAAGCGCAGGGGGTTGCCGGCGATGCTGTGCGCCCGGACCAGCGGCACGGGCGGCTCGTCGAGCACCCGCAGCGCGTCCGCCGTGTCGGCGAGGCCGGCGAACCGGCGTACCCGGGCGACGGTGCCACGCGGATCGGCGGTGAAGTCCTCGTAGCGCAGCCGGACCACCGGCACCCGGGCGGCGAGCAGGTGGAACGCGGCGTTCTGCGCGGTCCACAGGCCGCTCACCGTGAACGGGGAGAAGGTCGGCATGTACGCCTCGCTGTCCACCACCTCGGGGCGGCGGACCTGCTTGGCCCAGGAGTAGGCGACCGCCCGGCTGTCCCGGACCAGGTGGACGACCCGCAGGTCGAGATCCGGTGCCCAGCGCAGGGCGAACGCCAACGAGGCGTGCTTGCTGGAGTCCACCACCACCTCGGCGCCGGTGACCTCGGTCGCCGCCCGGTAGATCCGGGCGTAGAGGTCGGCGTACCGGCGCACCGCCGCCAACTGCTCGGCGGGCAGGTCGCCCCGGGCGAGCTGGGGGATGTGCCGGGTCCGGTCCACCTCGGCCTTGAGCGCCAGCACCTCGTCCCGGTCCACCGCGTCCCAGCCGCCGAAGGCGTGGTCGCCGACGCGCTGCCAGAAGTCGCAGGCCGTGAAACGCTCGCCGCAGCCGCAGCGTTCGTCACCCCCGAGGGCCCGCTCCCACAGGTGCACCACCTCGCCCACGGCACAGACGTCGGGGTGCTGGGCGAGGATCAGCTCGAGCAGGGTGGAGCCGCTACGCCCCAGCCCACCCACGAAGAGCACGCGGGCGGGGCCGGTCACCGCCGCCACCGGCGCCGTCCCGACGCACGCTGGCGTACCAGGTCCTCGACGATCTGGCCGACGCGCACGGCCGCGGCGGCCCGGGGGTCGGGCAGGTCCGGGTCGGCGACCACCCGGAACGCCCTCGGGTCGACGAGCGCCTTGTCGAGCGACTCGACCAGGTCGGCTTCCGTCTCGACCAGCCGCACCATGCCGGCGGCGCCGAGGCGCCGGGCGAAGAGCTGCTGGTGGTTGTCGACGTGCTCGTGGTAGGTCGGGTCGCGCGGGACCACGATCGGCAGGTGACCGGTGCGCCGGGCCTCCGTGATGGTGGCCGGCCCGCCGTGGCAGACCACGACGCTGGCCTCGGCGATCGCCCGCTGCAATTCCTCGTGGGCCAGGAACGGCACCGCGTCCGGCAGGTTCGGCGGGGTGCTGCTGCCGTACTGGAGGACGAGCCGGACCTGCTGGGCACCGCCGGCACGCGCCGTCCACCAGCGCTCCAGCCAGCCGACCAGCCGGTCGAAGCGGTGCACGTCGGTGCCGACCATCGCCAGCACGGTGTCCTGCTCCGGCCCGGTTTCCGGTTGCCGGGGAATGAACGCGGTCACAGGAGGTTCCCCACCAGGGTGCCGTCGGGGTAGAAGCGGCGCTGCTCTTCCCACTGCACCAGCATCACGGAGAGGAACGGGCGGCAGAGCCGGGCGGTGAGCGTGGGGCTGTCGATCCGGTCGTACACCTCGATGTAGACGGTGGGGATACCGCGCAGCCGGGCCACCACGACGAACGGCAGCGCGACGCCGGCGCCGGTGGTGACCACCGCGTCGACGTTCCGCCGCTTGAGCGTCCGGACCGCGAGCAGCAGGTTGCGGACCAGGTTCTTCAGGTTGCGGGTGGTGGGATGGTGCGCCCACACCACCTGCTCCCCGTCGAGCAGCGAACGCGCGTCCGGGGTGTCGAAGGTCACCCAGGACCGCGCGCGGCCGCGGTACCAGGGAGCAAGCGCCAGCAGCTGGGCCAGGTGCCCACCGCTGGAACCCACAAGCATGACTTCACCGGGCTCCACGTCTCCAACCGCCTCCCCATCGCGCACCCGTGCCACCCACCCGGGACGGTCACCTGAGCTACGAAGCGCCGGAACAATCTAACGGGACGGCCCGCGGAACAGAAGTGGCAGTCGCATTCACGAACCCGCCGGACGCACGGTTCCGAGGTTTCCGCCGGCCCGCGCTCTTCCGATCGCGCCTACACTGCCGCTTGACATCCACCGGGTACGAGGAGAAGCGATCGATGACGGCCCAGCAGCCTCTGGCGGGAGACGGTTCAGGGGCTGGCGCTCCGTCCGGCACCGGCCGGGTGACGGTGCTCTACGTCTGCGGGATGCCGCGCAGTGGCTCCACCCTGCTCGACCTGATGCTCGGGCAGTTCGTCGACCACTGCGACGTCGGCGAGCTGTTCTACCTCTGGCAGTCGGGGGTGGAGCGCAACTTCCGCTGCGCCTGCGGGCAGCACTTCGACGAGTGCCCGTTCTGGGGTGAGGTCGGCCGGCAGGCGTACGGCGGCTGGGCGAACATCGACGTGCAGGAGGTGCGGGCGCTGCAACGCCGTGTCGACGCCACCGGCAAGGTGCCCCTGATCGTGGGCTCCCGGGTCACGCCGGGCTTCCGGCAGGACCTGGAGCGCTACACGGCCCTGATCACCAAGCTCTACCGCGCGATCGCCCAGGTGTCCGGGGCCAAGGTGGTGGTCGACTCGACCAAGCGCCCGTCGCTGGCGTACATCCTGGCCCGCGCTCCGGAGATCGACCTGCGTCTGGTGCACATCCTCCGCGATCCGCGCGGGGTGGCCTACTCCTGGAGCCAGGTCGTCGAGCTGCCCGAGGGCACCTCCACCAAGGGCCGGATGAACCAGCGCTCCGCCCGGCTGACCGCGCGGCGCTGGGTCACCGTCAACGCGATGATCTCGTCGCTCGCCCGGTCCGGCGTACCGCGGGTGGTCGTCCGGTACGAGGACCTGGTCCGCGACCCGCGGAGCGAGCTGGGCCGGATCGCCGCCCTCACCGCCGACGTGACCGGGCAGGTCGATCCGCTGTCGTTCCTGCACGGCACCGAGTTCGAGCAGGCCGGCTCGCACGCGGTGGCCGGCGGACGGATCCGGATGCGCAGCGGGCCCATCGCGCTCAGCCTCGACGAGAAGTGGCGCCGGGAGTACGCGCCGGGGCGCCGCCGGATGGTCGGCGCGATGACCTGGCCGCTGCGCCGGAGGTACGACTACCGCTGACCGGCCGGGTCCGGCGGCGGCCGCGCGGCGGCCGCCGGACCCCGGTCAGGACCGGGCGGCCCCGGGGCTCGCCACGGCCGCCAGGTGGGCGTCGAGGACGTCGAGCAGTTCCGGGTTGCGCTCGTAGTCGAACTTGCGGGCGAAGTGCGCGCCGCTGGCCAACGCCCTGGGCAGGTCCTCCGCGGTGAGCGACTTCGGGTGGTTGAACGAGCTGTTCCGGAAGTCGAAGTAGCGCTTGCAGTCGGGCACCAGGTTGAACCGGTCCGCGCTGCACACGATGGTCTGGAAGACCGCCTCGACCGGGGAGAGGCAGTGCCGGAAGTAGTCCACCACGTCCGGCCGCCGGTCGAAGTACTCCCGCAGGTAGGCCACGACCGGCCAGGTCAGCGACGAGAACGCCGACCCGCCGTGCAGCCGCAGGTCGGGCCCGAACGGGGTGCGGGCCCGACGGCCCACCACCAGCCCGTACGACACGTGCACCCGCATCAACGGCTGGACCCGGTTGACGGCCTGCAGCGGGCGGAGCAGCTTCTTGGCCCGGGGGCTGAGGCCGCCCAGCCGGCGGTGCTGGAAGTGGTAGCGGGAGCGGACCCGGCTGCGCGGCCAGTGGCTCTCCGGACCGAACGCGTCCCAGTACTCCATGAACCCGTCGGCCCCGGAGTCGACCAGCTCGGCCTCCGCCTGGTCGAGCGGACGGATCGGATAGTCCTGACCGGTGATGTTGACCAGCCAGTCGACCTGGACACCCTCGCCGTTCAGCCAGTCCACGGCCGCCATGTAGCGGTCGACGTGACTGAAGTCGCCGTAACCACCCTCGTGGTACTGGACCGCCACGTCGGGTAATGTGCGCAGCTCGGCAAGGTCGAGCGGAGCCCCGTTCACATCGTGGCTGATGTGCACGATACTGTCCGGACTGTACCGCTTCACCGCGTGAACCAGCCTGGTCAGCTGCTCAGGTGAACGGTGACTCTGGATGTGATAGCAGAAGCGCACCCGTGCATTATCGTCCCCGGCACCCTGCGGGCAGAAGTGGCGGACCTTCGGCGACTTCCACTCTCCGCGCCGATCAGGGAGACTCAGGTTTCACCGTGGCGCGGACGTCCCACGGCTGACTGGCCGGTCCGGTCGAAAGGGAGCGACACACTTCGATGCCCTCGCCTCACCACCCCGATCTGCGTCACGACGCGGACGGACCCACGCTGATGGCCTACCTCGAGTGGCTCCGCCGCCGATGGTGGATCCTGGCGCTCGCGGCCCTGCTCGGCATCGGCTCCGGCCTCCTCGTCACCCAGATGCAGACGCGCACCTACACCTCCACGACGTCGGTGCTGGTCCGCCAGGTGGGGCCGGACGCGGTCCCCGGCACCAAGGTCAACCTCGACACCGAGGCGCAGGTGGTCCGCTCCCTGGTGGTGGCCGAGCGGGCCCGCGCCCTGCTGAAGACCGGCACCGCCAGCGAGGACCTGGTCCGCTCGCTGACGGTCACCGTCCCACCGAACAGCCAGGTCCTCCAGATCGCGTACGAGGGCACCACGCCGCAGGCGGCGCAGAACGGCTCGCACTCCTTCGCGCAGGCCTACCTCGACCTGCGGCTCGCCACGGCGACCAAGGCGGTGGAGAACGAGATCACCTCGATCAAACAGCAGATCGCCGAGGTCAACAAGGATCTGGCCGCGACCGCCGGCAAGATCGCTGCGGCTCCGGCCAACTCCGCCGCCCGGGCGCAGGCCGAGGCCAACCGGCAGGTCCTCACCAACCAGCTGACCCGGCTCAACGAGCGGCTCAGCCCGCTGCAGGACAACGCGCCCGACCCGGGCCAGATCATCTCCGACGCGGCGCTGCCCCGGAAGCCCAGCTCGCCGAACCGCACGCTGAACCTGGCCAGCGGGATGGGCGCCGGCCTGCTCTTCGGCATCGTGCTGGCCCTGGTCCTGGACCGGCTCGACACCCGCGTCCGGCGGGGCCGGGACGTGACCGCCCGCACGGGCCTGCCGACGCTGCTGGAGCTCCCGGTCCGCGCACCGTCGCTGACCGTCCTGCCACCCGCCCACCGGGTCTCCCGTGAGCTCGGCCGGCTGCGCAACGTGCTGCTCTCGATCATGCCCGAGCCCCGTCCGGGTCGCGGTCGTCAACTGCTGCTCACGGACACCTCGCCCGGCCGGGCGGCCGGTTTCGTCGTCGGGAACCTGGCCGCCGCGTACGCCCGTACCGGTGCGCAGGTCGCGGTCGTCACCACCCGGGCCGACTCGCCGCTGACCGCCATGTTCGGCGGGCTGAAGCCCCGGCGCACCCTCGCCGACGTGCTGCGGCACGACGTCGGCGCGCTCGCCGCGCTCACCCCCGCGCCCGGTCTCAACACGCTGCGCCTCCTGCTGCCCGGCGACCTGGACACCGATGTGGAGCTGCCGGTCGCCAGCATGCTGACGATCCTCAACGAGCTCGCCGACCGCTTCGACCACGTGCTGATCGAGACCGCCCGGCCCACCCAGGCCGTCGAGGCGCAGGCCCTGGCCCGGCACGTCGACGGCGTCATCCTCGTCATCGAGAGCGGGCGGACCCGGAGCAGCGAGATCACCGCGGCCCTGCAGCAGTTCGAGCAGGTGGATGCGCCCGTGCTCGGCAGCGTGCTGGCACCCCGCCTGCCGGAGCAGGCCAGCGGTCCGGCTGCCACCGGAGGCGGCCAAGCGGACCGGAAGCCGTCTCCCCGCCCACGCCCGGAGCCCGCCTTCCGCCCGGGTGCGCAGCCGGCCAGTGACAGCACGATGATCCTGCCCCGGCCGGTCAGCCGTCCGGCGAGCACTCCGCCCAAGCCGGGCCCGAGCACCGCCCAGCCCGCCACCGGCGCGGCCCGGCCGTCGCCGTCCACGGTCTATCGGTCCAAGCGCGAGCGCGACGGCGTCGACGGCCAGAGCCGGCTCTCGATGGCCTTCGACCCCGTGGAGGACCAGGAGTGAGGCTTCGACGGGCTCTCGCGGCGTCGGCCGCGGGGGTGCTGATCGCGACGCTGGGTGCCGCCTGCTCCGAGCCACCGCCCCCGGGCGCGAGCGACCTGGTCGATCCCGGTACCCCCGCGCCGAAGCCCACCCCGACGCCCAGCCTGCCGGCGGGGCCGCTCTCCGGACAGCCGCTCACCCAGCCGGCCGTGGCCGGCCGGCAGGCGATCGCGGTGCCGATCCGGGTGAGCGAGTCCGGCACCCCGGCCGGGCTCGACGCGGCGGACCTGGTCTACCAGGAGTTCGCCGAGTCGGGCAGTCTGCACCTGAGCGCGGTCTACCAGTCGCGCGACGCGACGAAGATCGGCCCGGTCGCCGAAGTCCGGCCGGTCGACATCCGCAGCGTGGGGGTGCTCCACCCCTGGCTCGGCTACGCGGGCGGTCCCACCGGCTTCGTCAACCAGCTCGCGGCCGCCAACCTCAGCGGCGTCACGCCGGCGCAGCGCAGCGCCGCCTTCCCGAGCGGATACACCTCGACCACCGCGCTCCGTGCGGCCGCGCCGAAGGGCGGCACCGCCCCGGCCCCGCTGTTCGACTACGCCACCACGGGCACGCCGCTGGCCACCCGGGACGTCACGGCCGCCGGCAAGCTCACCGTCTCCGCGTCCGGCCATCCCACCCAGACCTGGACGTACGACCAGGCGACCCAGCAGTGGTCGGGGCGGGTCGGCAAGACCACGGTGAAGGCCTCCGCGGTCGTCGTGCTCACCATGGAGTACCGGACGCTGACCGTCCGTAAGCCCAGCGTGCGGTCGCTGCCGAGCGCCAATGTCTACGGCAAGGGCAAGGCCCTGGTCGTGTCCGGGCCGTCGAGCGCCAAGGCGGAGTGGAGCAAGCCGGGACAGAAGCTCGTCTGCAACGTCACCGATCTGGCCGGGTACCAGATCCGGCCGCAGCCGGGCACCACGTGGGTGATCTACGCACCGACCACGGCTCGGGTAGCGGTCACATGAAGACGCTCGTCCCGCTCCAGCCCTCGCGGCCGGAGCCGGTGCCGAGGGGTACGGTCCCGACGGGCACGTCGGCGGGCGCGGCCCGCCGCCGGCGGCTACCGACCGCGTGGCCGCTGACCGCGCTCTTCGTGCTCTATCCGGTGTGGTGGGCGCTCGGCCTGCCCTCGTTCATCTTCGCCATCCTCGCCGTGCCGATGGCGCTCCAGCTGCGCAAGCGCGATCGCATCCGGGTGCCGCCCGGGTTCGGATTCTGGCTCATCCTGCTCGCCTGGGTCGTGCTCTCCGGGCTGATGCTGGACATCACCGCACCGAACACGCTGACCCCGGACGGTTTCGGCCGGTACATCGGCTGGGGCATCCGGGTGATGAACTACACCGCGCTGACCGTCGCCATGCTCTACGTGCTCAACCTGAGCGAGAAGGAACTGCCCCGGATCCGGATGCTGCGGCTCTTCGGGTTCCTGGCCGTGGTCACCGTGATCGGCGGGTACGTCGGGGCGCTGCTGCCCGACCTGAAGTTCACCGCTCCGCTCAACTACCTCCTGCCCGACGTCGTCGCCCACGAGCCGTTCGTCAACCGGCTGATGCACGTCGAAGTCGCCCAGGTGCAGGAGGTGCTGGAGGGCGAGGCCAGTTCGCCGCGTCCCGCCGCCCCCTTCGAGTACACGAACACCTGGGGCGAGAACATGGGCATCCTGCTCGTGTGGTTCCTCGTCGGCTGGGTGGTGTACGGCCGGGGGTGGCGCCGGCTCGGCGGGTACCTGGTGGCGGCCGCCGCGATCTTCCCCATCGTCTTCTCACTCAACCGCGGTCTCTGGATCGGCCTGGTCATCGCCGCCGTCTACGTCGCGCTGCGGCTGGCGCTGCGCGGGCGGATCGCCGTCCTCGCCGGGATGGCGCTGGCCACCGCGCTGGCCGGAGTCCTGGTGCTGGCGTCGCCGCTGGGCGGGCTGCTCGACGAGCGGATGCAGAACGGGCACAGCGACGAGATCCGGGCCACCCTGTCCAGCGGGGCGGTCGAGGCGGCCAGGCACTCCCCGGTGCTGGGCTACGGCGCCAACCGGGCGCTGATCGGCAGCAACCGGTCGATCGCGATCGGCAAGTCGGCCGACTGCAAGCAGTGTGGCAACCGCGAGCTGGGCAGCAACGGGCAGGTCTGGAACCTGCTCGTGGGGCAGGGCTGGGTCGGCGCCTTCTGCTACAGCGCGTTCTTCCTCTGGTGCCTGTGGCGGTTCCGGCGGGACAACACCCCCATCGGCATCGCCGGCAGCGTGGTGCTGATCCTGATGCTGTTCTTCCAGTTCCTCTACGGCGCGCTCAACACCACGCTGGCGTACGGCCTGATCAGCGTGGCGGTGCTGGCCCGCAACGACCGGCATCTCCGCGCGCTGCGCCGGGAGGCGCTGGCCGCGGCGGAGTCCGCCGAATCGACCGACCGACCGGAACGGACCCGCTGATGACCGCAACCCCACGCGTCGATGACGCGCGCGCGGCGTACCTGCCCGAGCTGGCCGCCGTGGTCTGGCCCGAACCGGCCGGCCCGACCCTGCGCCGCGGCGGCGCCGGCTACGCCGTGGTGCCCTCGGCCGCGCGGCCGCGGCTGCTGGTGCCCGCCGGCTCCCGGCGGGCCGCGGCCAGTGCGGTCCGGCACTCGACGGAAGCGGTGGGTACGAAGGCCCGGCTGCGCCGGTCACTGCTGGCCACGGCGTTCCGCACCGGCGTCGGCCGGATCGCCTTCCGGGATCGCCTGCTGGTCGGGGCGACCGAGGGGACGCTGGAGGAGCACCTGAGCGAGGTGCTCGGCCGCCCGGCGTTGCTGAGCGTCCACATCGGTCCGGCCCGGGCCAACCGCAAACCGGTGATCCAACTGCTCGACGACCGGGGCCGGCCGCTGGGGTACGCCAAGCTGGGTGTGGACCGGCTCACCCGCGGCCTGGTCGACGCGGAGGCCGAGGTCCTGCGCCGGCTTGCGGCCGTCGACCTGCCCGGAATCGTGGTGGCCGAGGTGTTGCACCACGGCGGCTGGGGCGAGCACGCCCTGCTCGTGCAGAGTGCGCTCCCCGTGGAACTGCCCCGGGCGGCGCCTTCGGTGGCCGCCGAGCGGGAGCGTGCGGCGATGGTCGCGGTCAGCCGCTGCCTGGGCGTCGACCGCCGGCCCTTCGCCGGCAGCGGGTACGCCGAGCGGCTCGCCGCCGAAGTCCAGGCGCTGGGTGACCGGCCGGAGACGGGCCGGCTGCACGCGGTCCTGGCGACCGTGCTCGGGCTGGACCCGACCGTCGACCTCGGTGCCTGGCACGGCGACTGGAACGGTGGCAACAGCGCGGCGCTGGCCGACGGACGGGTGCTCATCTGGGACTGGGAGCGGTTCGCGGCGGGCGTGCCGGTCGGCTACGACGCGCTGCACCGACGGCTCCAGACGGCGATCACCAAGGCCGGGGTGGAGCCGACGACGGCGGCCCGCGAGTTGCTGGCCGGGGCGGCCGTGACGCTGGCGCCGTTCGCGCCGCCGGCCGGCACCGAGGACCTGGTGGCGGTGCTCTACCTGGTCGAACTGGCCGCGCGCTACCTGCGCGACCGACAGGCCGAGGCGGGCGCCCGGCTGGGACACGTGGCCGCCTGGCTGTTGCCGGCGGTGGAGGATCACC
Organism: Micromonospora terminaliae; assembly: GCF_009671205.1. Lineage (NCBI taxonomy): Bacteria > Bacillati > Actinomycetota > Actinomycetes > Micromonosporales > Micromonosporaceae > Micromonospora > Micromonospora terminaliae. Next base: position 5,419,069 of record NZ_CP045309.1, read on the forward strand.
TGGCCGCCCGGCCGGGTGCGGGAGGAGTGGCGAAATGACGCTGGCCAAGGCTCAGGCGCGACGGGCCGTGCGCTCGGTGACGCGGACGGTCGGCAGGTGGACGGCGGGCTCGCGGCTGACCCCCGACTTCCTCATCGTGGGCGCCCAGCGTTGCGGCACGACGTCGCTGTTCAAGACGCTCTCCCAGCACCCGGCCGTGCTGCCGGCGGTCTACCACAAGGGCGTCCACTACTTCGACACCGGCTACGACCGGGGCATGGACTGGTACCTCGGGCACTTCCCCACGGTGCGCCGGGCCGAGGCGGTGCGGGAGAAGCTCGGTGTGCGCGGGGTGACCGGCGAGTCGAGCCCGTACTACATGTTCCACCCGCTGGCCGCGGACCGGATCGCCGCCGAGCTACCCGCGGTCCGGCTGCTGGTGCTGCTGCGCGACCCGGTGGAGCGGGCGTACTCGGCGCACGCGCACGAGTCGGCCCGGGGTTTCGAGAGCGAGCCGTTCGAGCGGGCCCTCGAGCTGGAGCAGAGCCGCATCGCCGGTGAGCGGGAGCGGCTGCTCGCCGACCCGACCGCGCACAGCCACCACTACCAGCACAACGCCTACCTGACCCGCGGGCAGTACATCGAGCAGCTGGAGCGACTGGAGTCGATCTTCGGTCGGGAGCGGCTGCACGTGATCGACGCCGACGACTTCTTCGCCGACCCGCGGCCGTCCTTCGACGCGGTCTGCGACTTCCTCGGCCTGCCGCACTGGGCGGACATCTCGTTCGGCAAGCACAACTCGCGGTCCCGCTCGCCCATGGACCCGGAGTTGCGCGACCGGTTGGAGGCGCACTTCACCCCGTACGACGAGCGACTGGCCGCCTGGTGGGGACGCGTACCGTCGTGGCGACGGTAACGCCCACCCGGGCGGCGGGCACCGAGCTGGGCGGGGCCGCCCGGCACGGGGTGCTGAACCTGCTCGGCGTGGCGGTGGCCGCGATCACCGGCTTCGGGCTGAACATCGTGGTCACCCGTGGTTGGTCCATGGCGGACGCGGGCCTGTTCTTCGCCGCCACCAGCGCCTTCATGATCGCGTACGCGGCCGCCCGGCTCGGCACGGGCGTCGGCTCCGTCTACTTCATCAGCCGGTACCGGGCGCTCGGGCAGCCGGAACGGATCCGGGCCTCGGTGCTGGTCGGGCTGCTTCCGCTGCTGTTGGTGGCTGTCGTGCTCGCGGTGGCCGGCTGGCTGCTCACCCCGCAGGTCGTCGAGCTGACCTTCGCCGATCCGGTCCCCGGCGCGGTGCCGGCGCTCCGTGCGCTGCTGCTCTTCGTACCGCTGGCCGCGCTCTGCGACTTCGCGCTGGCCGCCTGCCGGGGCTTCGGCAAGATGCGCCCGCTGCTGCTGATCGAGCGGCTCGGACGCAACGTGCTGCAGCTGCTCGCCGTGCTGCTGGCCGCGGTGCTCGGCCTCTCCGCCACCACGGCGTTGCCGCTGGCCTGGGCGCTGCCGTACGTGCCGGCCGCGCTCGCCGCCGCGATCTGGCTGGCCCGGCTGGTCCGGCGTGCGGAACGCGGTGCCGGACCGGAACGCCCACGGCCGGTCGGGTGGCGGGAGGAGTTCGGCCCGTACTGGCGGTACAGCGGGCCACGGGCGCTGAGCGGCCTCGCCCAGATGGTGGTGCAGCGACTCGACATCGTCCTGCTGGGCGCGCTGCGCGGGCTCTCCGAGGCGGCGCTCTACACCGCGGCCACCCGGTTCCTGACCCTCGGCCAGCTCTCCGGTCAGGCCCTGTCCACCGCCGTCCAGCACCGGCTGGCGGAGCATCTGGCCCGCGAGGACCGGGCCGCGGCCGGACGCCTCTACCAGGCCGCGACCGGTTGGCTGGTGCTGCTGACCTGGCCCATCTACCTGCTGTTCGCGTCGTTCGCCGGCCCCATGCTGGCCCTGTTCGGCTCCGGCTACGACACCGGACGGACGGTCACCGTCTACCTGGCCCTGATGATGCTGGTCGCCACCGGTTGCGGCATGGTCGACACGGTGCTGAACATGGCCGGGAAGACGGCCTGGACGTTCTACAACGCGCTCTCCGGCACCGTGGTCAACGTGGTCGCCAACGTGCTGCTCATTCCCCGCTACGGCATCATGGGTGCGGCGGTCGCCTGGTCCGCCTCCATCCTGATCACCAATCTCGTGCCGCTGTTCCAGTTGCACCGGGCGTTCCGGCTGCATCCGTTCGGGCCGGGCACACTCACCGGGGCCGGGCTGGCGCTGGCCTTCTTCGGGGTGCCGTCGCTGCTGCTGCACGCGTTCACCGACCCGGGGGTGCTGGCCCTGCTGGTGGTCGCCGTGCTGGGTGCCGGCGGCTACGCCGCGGCGGCCTGGCGACTTCGTGGGGTGCTCCAGCTCGACACCCTGCGGACGCTGCGACGCAGCCGGAGGCGATGACCGACGGCCCGACACGACGTCGAGTCACCGGCACGGCCGGTGGCATGAGCACGGGGAGGCACGGAAACGATGAAGTGGGTCCATAGCTCGGCGGCACTCCTGATGGGATCGGTACTCGCCCTGACGGCCTGTCAGGGGGAGGCGCCCGCACCCCTCACACCGGCCCCGGCCGGCAGCGCGACCGCACCGGTCCAGCCCCGGCCCGCCAACGGCCTGGAGACCACCGGACGGGGCCCGGAGATGCCGGCGCGAGGCGCCTGGCTCGGCGCCTGGGTGAAGCCGGACTGGCAGACGCCCGACGGGCGGGTCAACGCCCTGACCTCGTTCGGCGAGCAGACCGGCGGCAAGGTGGCCCTGGCCCACATGTTCCACGAGTGGGAGGACGAGTTCCCCGGCCCGACCGAACACGCGATCCAGGCGGCCGGAATGCTGCAGATGATCTCGTGGTCCGGTGCCGACACCCGGTCGATCACGGACGGCGTGTACGACCAGCTGATCCGGCAGCGCGCCAAGGAGATCAAGGACTTCGGGGTCCCGCTGCTGCTGCGCTGGCGGTGGGAGATGGATCGGCCCAACCTGCGCCAGAGCGTCCGCTCGCCCGAGGACTACGTGGCCGCGTGGAAGCACATCCGGGCCATCTTCACCGAGGTGGGGGCGACGAACGCCGCCTGGGTCTGGTGCCCGCACGTGCTCGGCTTCGTCGAGTCCGACCGGAACGCCGCCGCCTACTACCCCGGCGACGACCAGGTCGACTGGCTGTGCACGGACGTCTACCCGGGTAAGGACTACGCCGGCTTCGCCGAGCAGATGGACAGCTTCATGGCCTTCGCCCGGGAGCGGCCGCGGCCGGTGCTGATCGGCGAGTTCGGCGTCACCCATGACGGCGGGCCGGGCCAGCGGGCCGCGTGGCTGCGCGAGGCGCACACCTACGTGAAGCGGCACCCCCAGATCAAGGCGGTGGTGTACTTCGCGGCCAAGCAGACCAAGGGAACCGCGTACGACAGCACCTTCGACGACGACCCGGAGGGCCTGGCCGCGTACCGCGAGCTGGCCGCGGACCCGTACTTCTCGGCACCCGTGCCGACTGCCACGCCGGGGGGCCCGGTGAGCTGACCTCCACCGTTCGTGTGGCCGGGCCACCTCTCCCGGTATCCGCCATGTCGTGTGGACGGGTATAAAGGTCATCCGGGGTGGACGCCATAGCTGAAATACGGAAGTGTGTGCCCATCACGCGTCAACCGGCCGTGCGCCCCCGATCGGCAGCCCCAGCAACCTCTGTCCGATCGGCCGGGCCGGCCACCTCATTCTCCGTCACTCCCTCGGAGCTGCCCGTGCTAACTCTTCCAGCGATCACGCGCCGATCGTTCGCGCTGGTCACCGCCACCTTCCTCGGCGTCGGTGGCGTGCTGTCGGCCAGCCCCGCGCTCGCCGCACCGGGCCACGAGACCGTGGTCAGCAGCGAAACTTCCAGCAACACGCCGAACATCATGGACGGCACGGTCTTCGCCATCCACGACGCCGGCAGCAAGGTGATCGCGGGTGGGTCCTTCACCCAGGTGCGCAACCGGAACAAGTCGGCTGACATCGACCGCAACAAACTGCTGGCCTTCGACAAGGCCACGGGCACTGTCGACGAGGCGTTCGCGCCCGTGCTCGACGGCGACGTGCTGGCGATCATCGCGGGCCCCACCGCCGGGACGGTCTACATCGCCGGCGACTTCAACACCGTCAACGGGGTCAACCGCCGGAAGCTGGCGCTGCTCAACGTCGCCGACGGCTCGCTGGTCACCACCTTCAAGGGGCCGGCCTTCAACGGCCTGGTCAACGACATCGCCAAGGTCGGCGACCGGCTGCTGGTGGGCGGCATCTTCAGCAAGATCGGCACCGACGTCGTCCGCAACGGGGTGGCGTCGATCAACGCCAACACCGGCGCGCTGGACGACTACCTCACCGTCGCCCTGACCGAGAACCACAACTGGACCCCGGGCAGCACCGGTGTCGCCAAGGCCGGTGTGGGAGCCGAGAAGCTCGCCGTGTCGCCGGACGAGAAGCAGCTGGTCGTCATCGGCAACTTCAAGAAGGCCAACGGCGTCGTCCACGACCAGATCGTCCGGATCAACCTGGGCGACAGCACGGCCACCATCGCGGACTGGAACACCGACAGCTACTCGGGCGCCTGCAAGTACAGCGCGTTCGACTCGTGGGTACGCGACGTGCAGTTCGCCCCCAGCGGCAAGTACTTCGTCGTGGTGACCACCGGCGCGTCCTACCCGGGCACGCTCTGCGATTCCGCGGCCCGGTGGGAGACCGCCGCCACCGGTGACGGGCAGAAGCCCACCTGGACCAACTTCAGCGGCGGCGACACCTTCCTCTCCACCGGCATCAGCGAGGAGGCGGTCTACGTCGGCGGCCACTTCCGCTGGGCGAACAACCCGCTCGCTCGCGACCAGGCCGGCCCCGGCGCGGTGCCGCGGCCCAGCATCGCGGCCCTCGACCCGGCCAGCGGCCTGCCGCTGGCCTGGAACCCGGGCCGCAACCCGCGCGGCTACGGCGTGACCGAGATGCTGGTCACCCAGGAGGGCCTCTGGATCGGCAGCGACCAGGACTACATCGGCGACCGCGAGTTCCTGCGCAAGAAGATCGCGTTCTTCCCGCTGGACGGCGGCAACGCGCCGCACTCCACCAGCACGAAGGGCCTGCCCGGCAACGTCTACCAGGCCGGCCGTGCCGCGCAGAGCGAGGTGCTCTACCGGGTCAACGCCGGTGGTCCGGCGATCCCGGCGACCGACGGCGGTCCGGACTGGTCCGCCGACAGCGCCGCCGCGCCCAGCCCGTACCACAACAGCGGCAGCAGCGTCTCGGCCTACACCACCAACGCGACGTTCGACGCCACGGTGCCGGCGAGCACGCCCGCCACGCTGTTCAACACCGAGCGCTGGGACCAGGCGACCGCGCCGGACATGCAGTGGGACATCCCGATCGCGGCCGGCACCCGGGTCGACGTGCGCCTCTACCTGGCCAACCGGTACGCCACGACCGGCACGGTGGGTAAGCGCAAGTTCGACGTCAGCATCGACGGCGTGCTCAAGCTGAACGACTTCGACCCGGTGGCGGGCGCCGGCGGCACGGACCGCGGCACCATGCGGTCCTTCTCGGTGGTCAGCGACGGCGTGATCGACGTCGACTTCGGTCGCGTACTGGAGAACCCGCTCGTCCAGGGCATCGAGGTCGTCAAGACCGCGCCCACGCCGGACGCCGCTGACGTGCTCTACCGGGTCAACGCGGGTGGCGACCAGCTGGCCGCGCCGAGCGGCCCGGCCTGGGCCACCGACAGCCTGGCGGCGCCGAGCACCTACCACAACACCGGCAACACCGTCTCGACCTACACCACGAACGCGGCGCTCGACGCCACCGTTCCGGCCGGCACCCCGGTCGCGCTGTTCAACAGCGAGCGCTGGGACGAGTCGACCACGCCGGACATGCAGTGGGACTTCCCCGTCCCGGCGGGCACCCCGATCCAGGTGCGGCTCTACCTGGCCAACCGGTACGCGGGCACCGCCACGGCCGGCAAGCGCAAGTTCGACGTCAGCATCGACGGCGTGCTCAAGCTGAACGACTTCGACCCGATCGCCTCGATCGGTGCCACCAACAAGGGCACCATGCGGGCCTTCGCGCTCACCAGCGACGGCAACGTCGACATCGACTTCGGTCGCGTGCTGGAGAACCCGCTGGTCCAGGGCATCGAGATCGTCAAGCTCCCGCCGGTGCCGCCGGCCACCACGGTGGACAGCATCACCACGCGGACGTACGACGGCGCCACCGCGGTGGGCGACGCGACCACGGTCGCCAACCCGGACAACACCGCGTGGTCCACGGTGAAGGGCGCCTTCTGGGTCGGCGGTGACCTGTTCTACGGCGTCAACGGCGACCTCTACAAGCGCTCGTTCGACGGCACGGCCTTCGGCACCCCGAAGAAGCTCGACCCGTACCACGACGCCAAGTGGGACCTGGTCCTCACCGGCTCCGCGCCGGAGGGCCAGACCTACGCGGGCCGGACGGTCAACTTCGCCGCCGAGCTGCCGAACGTGACCGGCATGTTCTACAGCAGCGGCCGCATCTACTACACGCTGGCCAACCAGAGCGCCCTGTTCTGGCGCGGGTTCGCGCCCGACACCGGCACCGTCGGGGCCGAGCGGACCACCATCGCCGACACCAACGGCTACGGCGGCGTGGGTGGCATGTTCCTCAGCGACGGCAAGCTCTACACGGTGAGCCGGAACAACGGCAACCTGTACGTCCGGGACTGGTCCGCGGGCGCACCGGCCAACAGCGCCACGCTGGTCAGCGGTCCGACCGTGGACAAGGTGGACTGGCGGGCCACCGCCGTCTTCGTCGGCCCGTGAACTGACGCGTCGAACGACGATGGCCCGGCCGGTATCGGCCGGGCCATCGCCCTTTCCGCGGTCGGTGTCAGACGCGGGGGGCGCTGTGCTCCCGCGCCCAGACCCGCATCAGGTCGCGCACCGAGATCACCCCGGCCACCTCCCGGCCGTCGAGCACCACCAGGTGCCGGAATCCGCCCCGGGCCATGGCGGCGGCCGCCTCCTCCACCGTCCAGTCCGGGCCCGCGTAGACCACGTCCCAGGTCAGGTGCGCTCCGGTGCGTTCGACATCCGGGTCGAGCCCGGCCCCGATCGCGTTGAGCACGTCGCGTTCGGTCATGATCCCGATCCCCTCGGAATCCGGGTCGATCACGACCGCCGACCCGACCCGGCGGGCCGACATCATCTGGGCCGCCTGGCGGAGCGTGTGCTCCGGGCCGACCACGAGCACCTCGTTGGACATCGCTTCGCGTACCTGCATCACGCATCACCCCTGTGGGACGGCGGCCTCGGTACGGACATGGTGGGCCATCGATGCGGAACGGGACAAGACCGGGCATCGCCACGAACGGCGCGGGATCGCTACTGTCGTGAGGTGCCCACCGAGCCCCTCCGCTGCGCCGGCGCGCTGATCGTCGACGACGACGGCCGCATCTTCATCCAGCGCCGGTCCCCCGAGCGGCGCCTCTTCCCCAACTGCTGGGACATCGTCGGCGGCCACCTCGAGCCCGGCGAGGAGGTGCAGGACGCGCTGCGCCGGGAGGTCGCCGAGGAGACCGGGTGGACCGTCTCCCACGTGCTCGGCCAGGTCGGCGAATACCGGTACACCGGCGACGACGGGCTGACCCGCGTGGAGACCGACTTCCTGGTCCGGGTGGACGGCGACCTGAGCCGGCCCCGGCTGGAGGCGGGCAAGCACACCGAGTACCGGTGGCTGGCGGAGCAGGACGTCGCGTTGCTCGACGAGCACCGCGACGTCAACGACGGGCTGATCCGGCGGATCGCCGAGAACGGCTTCGCCGCCCTGCGTTCGATCGGTCTGTGAGCGCGACGATTCCCGGTCGCGGCGCGCCGCGGTCTCCGACGCACCGGGTCGAAGCGGGCGACGCCGTCGAGCTGCCGCCGCACCGGTTCGCGGGGCTGGTCGCCCCGGCCGTCGACCGGGCCTTCGTCGCCGGCATGCTCGCCGGCCGTGACGGCGGCGGCGCGGAGCTGAGTTCCCGGTACGGGGGACCGGCCGCCACCGGCTTCCTCGTGGAGTTCCGCACCCGGCTGGCCGTACCGGGCGGCACGGTGGACGCCGAGGGCTTTGCGGCGGTGACCCGCTACCGGGACCCGGCCGCCTGCCAGCGGGCGCTGGACAAGCAGGTCGCGTACGGGATGATCCAGCGCTTCCCGGACGGCGGCTTCTGCGCCACCGAGCGCGGGCTCGCCTTCCTGGCCGAGCTGTTCGGCGTGCACGGCGAGGTGACCGAGGAGCTCTGGGCGGGGCACGACGACCGGGTGGCGCGGCTGGTCCCGGCGCTGGGCCGGGTGCTGGCGTGCGCATTCGCGGCGGCGGAGCCCGGCGCCTTCGCGACCATGGCCCCGCCGCACGAGCCGGACGGCACCCCGCCCGGGGTGCTGCTGCTCAACCGGCTGGGCACCCTGCGCTACCACCGTGCCGACGCGCACGCGGCCGCGTGGACCGCTGCCGGGCACACGGCCGCCAGCGTCGTCGAGCTGCCCGCCGGGCCGGAGCGGCTCGCCATCGAGCAGGAGACGGACCGCCGTGCGGCCGGGCCGTGGGCGGTGCTCGCCGCGGAGGAACGGCTGGAACTGCTCGCCGACCTGGCCGCCCTGCCGGGCTGAACCACGGCCGGCGGCGGCGCGACGATATCCTCCCCCGGTGGAGCGGAGTCGAGAAGAGGATGGTGCCGGCATGATCGGGATGGTGCTCGCCGCCGGTGCGGGGCGCCGGCTGCGCCCGTACACCGACACCCTGCCCAAGGCCCTGGTGCCGGTCGACGGGGAGACCACCATCCTCGACATCGCGCTGCGCAACCTCGCCGAGGTCGGGCTGACCGAGGTCGTGATCGTGGTGGGGTACGCCGCGGACGCCGTCCGGCAGCGGCAGGCCGCGCTGGAGGAGAAGTACGGCGTCACGATCACCCTCGTCCACAACGACAAGGCCGAGGAGTGGAACAACGCGTACTCGCTCTGGCTGGCCCGGGAGCACTTCTCCCGCGGCGTGCTGCTGGTCAACGGCGACACCGTGCACCCGGTGAGCGTCGAGAAGACCCTGCTGGCCGAGCGTGGCCCGGGCATCCTGCTGGCCATCGACAACATCAAGGCGCTGGCCGAGGAGGAGATGAAGACCACCTTCGACGCGGCCGGCCAGCTCACCCGGATCACCAAGCTCATGGACCCGGGCGAGGCGTACGGGGAGTACATCGGCGCGACGCTGATCGAGCCGCAGGTGGCCGAGGCGCTGGCCGACGCCCTGGAGGCGACCTGGCGGCGCGACCCGAACCTCTACTACGAGGACGGCTACCAGGAGTTCGCCGACCGGGGCGGCGAGGTGCGGGCCGCGCCGATCGGCGACGTCTCCTGGGTCGAGGTCGACAACCACGCCGACCTGGCCCGGGCGCGGGAGATCGCGTGCCGCTACTAGCCCGGACGATCCTCACCCCGCTGCACATCGACGTGCGGCGCGGTGCGGTGGCCGACCTCGCCGCGATCCTGGCCGACGGGCGGATCTCCGCCGGCGGCGACGTGGCGGTGGTGGTCGGCCCCGGGCAGGGCGAGCAGATCGCCGAGCTGCTGCGCCCCTCGCTGCGGTCGGCGGACCTGTTCACGGTGGCCGGCGGCTCCCTGGACGCCGCCGACGACCTGGGCGCGAAGCTACGCAACCGGTCGTACGACGCGGTGGTGGGCATCGGCGGCGGCAAGACCATCGACGTGGCGAAGTACGCGGCGACCCGGCGCGGCCTGCCCATGGTCACCGTGGCGACGGCCCTGGCCAACGACGGCATCGCCTCGCCGGTGGCCAGCCTGGTCACCGAGGGCATCAAGGGTTCCTACGGGGTGCACATCCCGATCGCCGTGATCGTGGACCTGGACTTCGTCGAGGCGGGGCCGGAGCGGCACAACCGGGCCGGCATCGGCGACGTGGTGAGCAACATCAGCGCCCTGGCCGACTGGGAGCTGGCCCGGCAGGTCCGCGGGGAGCCGGTCGACGGGCTGGCCGCCTCGCTGGCCCGGATGGGAGCCGAGGCGGTGCTCGCCCACCGGGGCGACATGAGCGACGACGGCTTCGTCACGGTGCTGGCCGAGGCGCTGATCTCCACCGGGCTGGCCATGGCGGTCTGCGGCACCAGCCGACCGGCCAGCGGCGGCTGCCACGAGATCATGCACGCGATCGACTCGCTCTACCCGGGCACGGCGTCGCACGGCGAGCTGGCCGGCCTGGGCGCGTTGTTCTGCACCTTCCTCCGGGGGGACGAGCGCCGGCTCACCGAGATGTCGGCCTGCCTGGCCCGGCACGGCCTGCCCCGGCTGCCCGCCGACGTGGGCCTGACCGACGAGCAGTTCGTGGAAGCCGTGCAGTTCGCCCCGGCCACCCGACCGGACCGCTACACCATCCTCGAACACCTGGCGATGTCGCCTACCGAGACCCGGGAGCGGCTGGCAGACTACGCCGGTGCACTCCGCGACCTTGGCTGAGCCGTCCCGCCCCTCCGTCGCCGACTTCCACCGGGTCAACCGGGGCGGCGGCCTGTTCAGCGAGTCGATCAGCCAGTGGATCGGCGCGGTCTTCGCGCTGGTCGCCCAGCGCCTGGGGCTGCGCCCGACCGCGCTGACCATCACGAACCTGGTGCTCGGCCTGGCCGCCTCGGTCACCGTGGTGGCGCTCGCCGACGATGTCGCGGCGGGGTCGGTCCCCGCCTGGGCCGTGGGGCTGGTCGCCCTCGTCGGCTGGCAGATCGCGTACGCGCTGGACTGCGCCGACGGGCAGCTCGCCCGGGTCACCGGGCAGGGCAGCGCGGCCGGCGCCCGGGTCGACGTGCTCTGCGACGTGGCGGCCCAGATCGCGCTGGTCACCGCGCTCGGGGCGACCGCCGTGGCGCAGCGGCCCGCGACGCCCGTCTGGCTGATCGCGGTCTTCGCCGGCACCTGGATGGTCAACCTGGTGACCTCGGTGATGCAGGCCGGCCCGAACGCTGCCAGCATGGTCACCTCGACCTCGCTCCCGGTCCGCCTGGCGAAGCTGGTCCGCGACTACGGCGCCGTGATCTTCCTGGCCGGCCTGGTGCTGGCCGTGGCGCCCGCCCTGACCGTGTGGGTGATCGTCGCCTTCACGGTCGTCAACGGCGGCTTCCTGCTGGCGAGCATCGCCTTCTCCGCCCGCGCCTCCCTCCGCTGACGGCGCTCCCCGCCCTCCCCGCCCTCGTTTCCGCGTCGATCATGGAGTTGGGGCGGTGGACGAAAGGCATGAAGACGGGCAAGTCAGGAACCCCAAGTTCATGATCGACGCGTCGGGGGCGGTGGCGGCGGCCGGTCAGCGGCGGGCGGTGCTCGCGACGCCGGTGTAGATGTCGATCAGGCGCTTCGTCACCACGTCGGGGTGGAAGGTGCGCTCGTAGCGGGCGCGGGCGGCCGGGGCGAGAGCCGCCGCGCCGGCCCGGGCCACCGGGAGGGCGGCGGCCAGCGCCTCCGGGTCGGGCGCCACCACCCAGCCGGCCTCGCCCCGTTGCACCCCCCTCGGCAGGGAGACGTGCCCGTCGCCGGGCGCCGCGGTGGCCACCTCGGCCGGTCCGGTGCCGGCCGGCTCCCGGGGATCGTCCGCGCCGACGAGGTACGGGATGCCGCCCAGCGCCGTGCCGAGGACCGGCCGGCCGCTGGCCAGCGCCTCGATGATCACGGTGGGCAGCACGTCGTGCCAGGTGGAGGTGGCCAGCACCACGGCGCTGTCGGCCAGCACGGCGCGCACCCCGGCCCGGTCGAGCTGGCCCAGGTAGACCACGTCGGGCCGCTCGGCGGCGGCCGCCTCGGCCAGCGCGCGCAGCTCGCCGTCGCCGGCGATCCGCAGCGGGCCCAGCGACCCCACGGGGTGCCGCCGCCACGCCGTCAGCAGCAGGTCGAGCCCCTTCTCCGGGCTGAGCCGGCCCATGAACAGGAACCCGTCCCCGGGCGGCGCCGGGGTCCCCGGGTCGGGCACCGCGTTCGGCTTGACCACGATCCGGTCGTCCGGGATGCCGTAGTCACGCAGGTGGTCGGCGACCGCGGTGGTGAGCGCGATGTACCGGTCCACCGACTTCCAGGTCGGCCGGTGCACGGCGAGCGTGGTGGCCATCAGGGCGCTCTGCGCCCGGGAGCCCCGGTAGCAGCGGTGCACGATGGCCGGCACGCCCAGCGCCCGGCCCCGGCAGTCCTGGCAGATCACGCCGTCGCGGAAGTAGAGCCCGGACGAGCAGACCTGGCGGTAGTTGTGCACCGTCTGCACCACCGGCACGCCACGCCGGTGCGCGGTCCGCACCACCCAGGGCGAGAGCAACGGGTACGGGTTGTGCAGGTGCAGCACGTCCGGGCGGTGCTCGGCGAGCAGGCGGTCCAGGTCGTGCTGGGCCTTCGGGGCCCAGATCGGCGAGATCGGCAGCAGCGCCTTGGCCGGCTTCGACATCGCGGGGATCTCGTCGGAGCTGCGCAGGAACGGCAGCACCTCCACCCCGGCCGCGGTCAACTGGGCGATCTCCGCGTCGACGATGGTGTTCTCGCCGGAGGGCTGGGCTTCCCGGTACCGGTTGTGCGCCACCACGATTCTCACGGGAAAGAAGGCTACCTTTGTACGGTGCCTGAACTACCGGAGGTGGAAGCGCTCGCCGGGTACCTGCGCGAGCGGGCGGTCGGCCGGCGGGTCGAGCGGTTCGAGGTCGCCGCGATCAGCGCGCTGAAGACGTACGACCCGCCGCCCAGTGCGGTCGCGGGCCGGGCGGTGACCGGCGCGGGCCGGCACGGGAAGTTCCTCGACGTCCGGTTCGACGAGGGCCTGCACCTGGTGATCCACCTGGCCCGGGCTGGCTGGCTGCACTACCGGGAGGCGTTCCCGTCGGCCGCGCCGCTGCGCCCCGGCAAGGGCCCGATCGCCGTGCGGGTACGCCTCGACGACGGCTCCGGCTTCGACCTCACCGAGGCGGGCACGCAGAAGAAGCTGGCCGCCTACCTGGTGACCGACCCGGCGCTGGTGCCGGGGGTGGGCAAACTGGGCCCGGACGCCCTGGAGGCCGACCTGGCCACCTTCGGCTCCCAGCTGCGCAGCCGCCGTGGGCAGGTCAAGGGGGTGCTGACCGACCAGTCGGTGCTGGCCGGCATCGGCAACGCGTACTCCGACGAGATCCTGCACGCGGCGAAGCTGTCCCCGTTCGCGATCACCGACCGGCTGACCGACGACCAGCTCGCCACGCTGCACGCGGCGACCCGTGCCGTGCTCGGCGACGCGGTGCGGCGCTCGATGGGGCAGCGGGCCGCGGAGCTGAAGGGCGAGAAGCGCTCCGGGCTCAAGGTGCACGCCCGGAAGGGCCTGCCCTGCCCGGTCTGCGGCGACCTCGTGCGGGAGGTCTCGTTCGCTGATTCCAGCCTTCAGTACTGTCCCACCTGTCAGACCGGCGGCAAGCCGCTGGCTGACCGACGGTTGTCCCGCCTCGTACGGTGAGTAACCACACCTCGCGGTTACGGAGAGGAATCGTCCCCGGATCACCGAAGGTCCCACTCCGCACCTCTACCGGGGGCCCGATCCATCGGTATAGTGGCTCGGTCCCCGGCTTCACAACCGACTCGAAGCCGGCCAGATCCCCGCGAGCACCATCAGACGGCTTCTCCCTCCGGGGTCCGTCCGGGCCGTGCCCGCGTGGGAGACTGGGACGGTGGGCGACCCGGGCCCTCACGGCGAGTGAGGGCACGTGTCATGCGGGAGGACACTGGTTGAGGTGACGACAAGCCTCCAGCGCCCGGTAACCAACACAGGCCGGAGCGAGAGCGTGCGGCACGTCGACAGCTTCGAGATCCAGCCGCCGACTCCGCCGTCGCACAACGGCGTACCCCGGTCGGCATGGGCCCGTGCCCGGCGTCGGGTGTCCCGCTGGCACCGTCCCTACATCGCGATGCTGCTGCTGCTCGACTTCGGGGCCGCCGCCCTGGCCAGCCTCATCGCGATCAACGTCTTCGAGCAGGCGTCCGCCGGTTTCTACGGCGCCGAGGAGAACCCGGCCTGGTTCCACACCGTCGCCTTCGGCCTGCTGCCGCTGGGCTGGCTGCTCATCCTCTGGGGCAACCGGGCCTACGACCGGCGCTACCTGGGCCTCGGCCCCGACGAGTTCAAGCGGGTGATCCGGGCCGGCGTGGCGGTGGCCGCGACGGTCTCGTTCCTGGCCTTCGCCACGAAGACCATGCTGTCCCGGTGGACCGTGGGCTTCGCCCTGCTCGGTGCCCTGCTGCTGATCCTGCTGGGGCGCATGGTGGCCCGGGTGGCGCTGCACGCCGTCCGCCGCCGGGTCGGCCAGGCCGGGCACCGGATGGTGCTGGTCGGCACCCTGCCGGAGTGCCTGGAGGTCTACACGGCGGTCACCCGCAACCCGGGGGCCGGCCTCGTGCCGGTGGCCATCCACCTCACCGACGGGTACGCCGCCGCCCGCGGCATCGAGACCCCGGTGCCGGTCTACGCCGGCCGGGACGTGCTCGCCCTGGTGCGCGAGGTCGGCGGGGACACCATCGCGGTCTGCGGCTCGGCCAGCGCCGAGCCGGGCGAGCTGCGCCGGATGGCCTGGCAGCTGGAGGGCTCCGGCGTCGACCTGGTGGTCGCGCCGCAGCTCACCGACATCGCCGGCCCGCGGGTGCACATCCGCCCCATCGAGGGCCTGCCGCTGCTGCACGTCGAGGAGCCGACCCTGTCCGGGCCGGCGCTGCTCGCCAAGAACCTCATGGACCGGGTCGCCGCCGGGCTGGGCCTGCTGCTGCTGACCCCGCTCTTCGCGGCCATCGCGATCGCCATCCGGATCTCCGACCCCGGGCCGGTCTTCTTCCGGCAGCCCCGGGTCGGGCACGAGGGGCGCACCTTCCGGGTCTGGAAGTTCCGGACCATGTACGTCGACGCCGAGGAGCGGCTGGCCGGCCTGGTCGACCAGAACGAGACCGACGGCATGCTGTTCAAGATGAAGCAGGACCCCCGGGTCTTCCCGGTGGGCCGCTTCCTGCGCGCCTCCTCGCTGGACGAGCTGCCCCAGCTGATCAACGTGCTGTGGGGCGAGATGTCGCTGGTCGGCCCGCGCCCGCTCCCCGCCGACGACGGTGACTTCCTGGGCGACGTCCGGCGGCGGCTGCTGGTCCGCCCGGGCATGACCGGGCTCTGGCAGGTCTCCGGCCGCTCCGACCTCTCCTGGGACGAGGCGGTCCGGCTCGACCTCTACTACGTCGACAACTGGTCGCTGGCCTACGACCTGAGCATCCTCTGGCGGACCGTCGGCGTGGTGCTCGCCCGCAAGGGCGCGTACTAGCGTTCCGGCCCGCCACCCGTCAGGATCGCGGGCGTGGGTGGCAATCTCTCGGCCGCGTTCGGCGTCGTCTCGCTGGTCACCGCGCTGGCCGCGGCGCTGTGGGCGGTGCTGCGGCTGCGCGCCCGCCGGGGCATCGCCACGGCCACCCAGCGGGCCACCTACGAGGTGCTGCACACCGCCGGCCTCGCCGCCGAGCCGCTGCGGGGCGGCCTGAGCGCGGCGGGCGCGGCGAAGGCCGTACGCCATCTGCGGGCCCTCGTGGGCGCGGCCGGGCTGGCCCTGACGGACCGGGAGGCGCTGCTCGCCCTCGACGGGCACGGCGCGCACCACGGCGACCAGTTGCTCGCGGCGGCCCGGCGGGCGGTCGGCACCGGGCGCTCGACGGTGCTGCGGGAGTCGGAGCTGCACTGCGACCTGGTGGACTGCCCGGTCCGGGGCGCGGTGGTGGCCCCGCTGAGCGCCGACGGCCGGGTGGTCGGTGCGCTGGTGGCGGTGGCCGGCGAGCGGCCGGCACCGGGACTGGTGCAGGCGACCCTGGAGACCGCGCACTGGGCCGGCGACCAGCTGGCCCTGGCGGAGCTCGACTCCTCCCGGGAGCGCCTGGCCCGGGCCGAGGTACGCGCGCTGCGCGCCCAGATCAGCCCGCACTTCATCTACAACGCGCTGACCGCGATCGGCTCGTTCGTCCGGACCGATCCGGAGCGGGCCCGCGAGCTGATCCTGGAGTTCGCCGAGTTCACGCGCTACTCGTTCCGGGCGCACGGGGAGTTCACCACGCTCGCCGAGGAGCTGCGCTCGATCGACCGCTACCTGACCATCGAGCGGGCCCGCTTCGGCGAGCGGCTCCAGGTACGCCTCCAGATCGCGCCGGAGGTGCTGCCGGTGACCCTGCCGTTCCTCTGCCTCCAGCCGTTGGTGGAGAACGCGGTCCGGCACGGGTTGTCCCGCAAGCCGGGCACCGGCATGGTGAGCATCGAGGCCCGGGACGCGGGCGCCGAGTGCCACATCACGGTGGAGGACGACGGGGTGGGGATGGATCCGACGACGCTGACCGCCGGCATCGCCGAGCTGGCCGGCGCCGGCAGCGACCCGGCCGACGACCCGGGCCAGCACGTCGGCCTCTCGAACGTCGACGAGCGGCTCCGGTCGGCCTTCGGGGACCGGTTCGGCCTGGTCGTCGAGACGGGCCTGGGCTCGGGTACGAAGGTCAGCATGCGGGTGCCGAAGTTCCACCCCCGGGTACGGGCGACGTCATGAACGCGGCGACCGGGTTTCTCCGCGTGCTGGCGGTCGACGACGAGCCGCCGGCCCTGGACGAGCTGGCGTACCACCTGCGGGCCGACCCCCGGGTGGCCCGGCTGCACACCGCCGGCGACGCGACCGAGGCGCTGCGGGTGCTCCGCGACGGCGACGTGGACGTGGTCTTCCTGGACATCCGGATGCCCGGGCTGGACGGCATGGAGCTGGCCCGGGTGCTGCGCCGGTTCGCCCGGCCACCGGCCATCGTGTTCGTCACCGCCTACGACGACGGCGCGGTGGACGCCTTCGACCTGGGCGCGACCGACTACGTGCGCAAGCCGGTCCGGGCCGAGCGGCTGGCCGAGTCCCTGCGCCGGGTGATCGGCTCGCGGGTGGTCCCCTCGCACCCGGCGGCGCTGGCCCGGGCCGAGGAGGACCCGACCATCCCGATCGAGCTGGCCGGGACCACCCGGATGCTGCCCCGGTCGGCGGTGCGCTGGGTGGAGGCGCAGGGCGACTACGCCCGCCTGCACACGGCGGACGGCTCGCACCTGGTCCGGGTCTCGCTGGCCACCCTCGCCGAGCGCTGGGCCGACGCGGGGTTCGTCCGGGTCCACCGGTCCTACCTGGTGCAGCTCAAGCTGATCGCCGAGCTGCGGCTGGTCAACTCCGGCTACGTCGTGGTGATCGACGGGGCCGAGCTGCCGGTGAGCCGCCGGCACACCCGCGAACTGAAGGACAAGCTGGTCCGCGCGGCCAAGCAGGACTGGAACCGCTGACATCCTCCGCCGGCGGGGAATACCCGCCCCTTGTCGTACGCTGTACGGGACGCCGTACGACAGATGGAGGCCGCATGTCCGACAGCCGCTACGACGCCGCGACCGAATTCGACCGGCAACTCGACCGCCTCGTCCAGCTCGGCTACCCGGCAATGGCCGGGCTGACCGAGGACGCCTTCCGTGACCTGCTCACCCCGCTGCGCCCGGCGGCCGTCGCCCGGGCGGCCGACCTCGCCGCGCCCACCGACGGGCGGGTGCCCTTCCTGCTGGTGACCACCCGCGAGCTGGTGCCGGTCCAGGAGCGGATCGCGCTGACCACGCTCGCCGGCAAGCGGAAGCCCGGCATCCTCGACCGGAACTTCCCGGCCGGCGACCTGCCGGCCTTCGATCCGATCAAGGAGCTGGAGGTGCCGGCCGGGCCGGCGTACCTGCTCTTCGACGTGGACCGGGGGGAGGAGTACCGCAACCTGCCGCCGTCGACCGCGCTGGCGCAGATGACCGAGCGGGGCCGCCTGCCGATCACGATCGACGAGGGCCTCGCCTTCGTCACGCTGCACCCGCCGGCGCTGGCCAGCAACCGGTGCTTCTCGCTGGTCGGCTCCCGCTGCGGGGACAAGCGGGTGCCGGCGCTGTGGATCAGCCAGGGCGCGCCGAAGCTGGGCTGGTGCTGGTTCGGCAACCCGCACACCTGGCTCGGCTCGGCCACCGCCGACCCGGTGCGAGTCGGACTGGAGTGAGAAATGCGTCGGCGCGGCCCCTCGGCGGGTGCCGCGCCGACGCCTGTTCAGTGCGGCAGCGCGAAACGCTTCCAGGTCGTGCCGTCGGTGGTGACGATCACGTGATCCGGCCCGGCGTCGGAGAGGTCGTCGCGGCCGTACAGCCAGGCCAGACCCGGACCGGCACCGCCCGTGCCCTCCTGCGTCCGATAGTCGCGGGACACGGTGAAGTGGCGACCGTCGTCGCGGCTCACCAGGAGCTTCGCCGAAAGCTCCGGCGTGTCGGCGAACCCGAGCGGAACCAGCAAGGCACCGTCGGCACCGCTTGTGAGGAACGGCATCTGCTGGGTCGCCGGGAGGTCGGTGCCGGTGTCCACCCAGGTCCGCGCCCCGTCGGTGGTTCGCAGTAGTCGGGCCGGGCCAGCCGGTACGGTCGAGCCGGCCGGTGGCGGCGGCTGGATCAACAGATAGCCCTCCCGGGCATCCACCCCCACCACCGCCACGACGACGGTGCCGGCTTGCGGGCGCCAACTTACCCAGCTCGCACCGCGGTCGGCGCTGCGGGCGACGATCGGCTGGGCAGCCTCGCCCGGCCAGTACGTCACCCAGATCGAGCCGTCGACCGCGGGGTAGATGCTGAACGGCGGGTACGGCGACGGCGGCTTCCCGGTCAGCCGGTAGACCGTCGCGGTGGTGTCGTCCACGGCCAGTGGCTCCCGGACCGCGCCGCAGCCCTGTTGACAGAAGACCGGTCTCGCCCGGGTCGGAAACCTGGCCACCGGCACGGTGGCCTCTGCCGCGTCCTGCCAGGTGCGACCCTGGTCGGTGCTGAGCAGGTCGCGTTCGCCGTCACGCACCAGGTAGCTGCTGTTGCTGAGCACTGCGTACTCCAGGTCGGCGTTCCGGTTGCCCGCGCTGTTCGTGGGGCAGCTCTCGGCCTCGTAACGGGCCGCGTCCCAGTCCGACCAGCTCCGCCCCTCGTCCGCGCTGTGCGAGAAGAGCAGGGCGCACTCCATCCGGATGACCGCCACGCCGGAGTCTCGGCTGGTGAGCACGACCTCGCCGGCCCGCGCCGGGCGGGCAGGCGGTTGGTCCGGGCCAGCCCAGCCGGACCTGTTCGAGCCGCGGAGCAGCGGCGTCACCACCAGACCAGCCATGACCAAGACGGCGACCGCGAGCCTGGTGGTCCGCTGCCGGCGGCGGGACCGCGCCGCCGTCCGCAGGTCGGCCAGCGGCGGCTGGCGCACGGCCTCGGCCACGGTGTCGACGTCGAAGCCGGAGAACTCACGATCGGACATCGATCCTCCCGATGCTCGGCTCGGTGGTGTCGGAATCGGTGAGCAGGGCGGCCAAGGCCTGCCGGCCGCGGGAGAGGCGGGACTTCACCGTGCCGGGCGACACGCCGAGAGTCACCGCCACCTCGTCCACCGGCAGGTCGACCAGGTAGTGCAACGCCAGGGCCTGTCGCTGGCCCTCGGGCAGCCCGCGCAGCGCGGCGAGCAGGGCGAGGTGCTCGGGCGAGCGGTCGGCCACCGCGGGTGGCGGGCCGATGCGCCGCAGCAGCGTGTCGAACAGCCGGCGTCGCCGATGCCGGCTGCGGGCCACGTTCACCGCCACCCGGCGCAGCCACGCCTCCGGGTTCTCCAGGCCGGCGATTCGCCGGGGTGTGGCCAGGGCGCGGGTGAACGCCTCCTGGACCGCCTCCTGCGCCTCGCTCAGGTCACCGGTCACCGCGTAGAGCTGGACGACCAGCCGTCGGAAACAGCCGGCGTACAGCTCGGAGATCAGCTCGCCGTCGGACACCGTCACCTCCCCTCTCCACCTGTTCCACTCACCGGGCGGGCGGAAGGTTCCGGGAAAAGCTCAGAAGATGTCGCCGACCGGCGTCGTCCACAACGAGGCGGCCGTCATCCACCGGGTTGTCCACAGGAGTGAGGCGTTATCCACAACTTGTGCACAGGCCTCTCCCGGGCACCCTTGACATTCCCGCTGATCAGGCGAGACTGCCGGGGATGACCGGACCGGAGGAGCAGGACGTCCCGGGGCGGCCCGACCAGGCCGCTCCGGTCCCCGCTCCGCGCGCCCCGCAGCCGCCCCGGCGGACCCGGGTCGTCCTGGCCGAGGTCGCCCGGCCGCGCAGCCGCGCCGAGCGCACCCGCTCCGAGCTGACCCAGCAGACCCGGGTCGGCGAGACGCTGGTGCAGGGCCTCATGCGGGCCCAGCTCTCGCTGGCTCTTCGGCTCAGCGTGCTGGTGCTGATCGGGCTGGGCGGCCTGCCCTGGCTCTTCGCCATCGCGCCCTCGGTCGGCCGGGTCACCGTGCTCGGCGTCAACCTGCCCTGGCTGCTGCTCGGGGTGGCCGCCTTCCCGTTCCTCATCGGGGTCGGCTGGGCGTACGTGCGGCTGGCCGAGCGCAACGAGCAGGACTTCACCGACCTGGTCCAGCGGCCGGAGCGCTGATGGGCAACGGCTACGTGGTCCCCGCGATCGTGGCGGTCACCCTCGTCACCGTCGGGATCGGCTTCTACGGGCTGCGGCTGGCCCGGACCACCTCCGACTTCCTGGTCGCCTCCCGCGCGGTCAGCCCCACCTGGAACGCCGCCGCGATCGGCGGGGAGTACCTGTCGGCCGCCAGCTTCCTGGGCGTGGCCGGGCTGATCCTCAAGTACGGCGTCGACGTGCTCTGGTACCCGGTCGGCTTCGCGGCCGGCTACCTGGCGCTGCTGCTGTTCGTGGCCGCCCCGCTGCGCCGCTCCGGTGCGTTCACCCTGCCCGACTTCTGCGAGGTGCGGCTCGGCTCGCGGCGCCTGCGGAAGCTGGCCACCGTCTTCGTGATCTTCATCGGCTGGCTCTACCTGGTGCCGCAGCTCCAGGGGGCCGGGCTGACCCTGGCCACGGTGGCCGGCTCGCCCTATCCGGTGGGCGCGCTGCTGGTGGCCGTGGTGGTGACCGCGAACGTGGCGCTGGGCGGGATGCGCGCCATCACCTTCGTCCAGGCCTTTCAATACTGGCTGAAGCTCACCGCGCTCGCCGTACCCGCGATCTTCCTGGCGCTGCAGTGGCAGGCCGACGCCCGCCCGGCGGTGACCCCGCCCGACGGGCCGGCGTTCCGGACCGCCACCACCGTCGTGGTCGAGCACCGCGCGACGCTCACGCTGCCCGACGGCGAGACCCGGGAGGTACGCCCCGGCGACCGTCTCGACTTCGCGGCCGGCGACCCGGTGCCCGAGGTCTCGGGCGCGGCCACCGCCGCCACCGACTGGCTGCTGCCCGACACGGCCGGCGACGACGACCGGGGGCTGTTCGGCACGTACTCGCTGATCCTGGCCACCTTCCTGGGCACCATGGGGTTGCCGCACGTGCTCGTGCGCTTCTACACCAACCCCGACGGTGCGGCCGCTCGGCGTACCACCCTGGTCGTGCTGGCCCTGGTCGGCGTCTTCTACCTGCTGCCCACGATCTACGGCGTGCTGGGCCGGGTCTACACGCCGCAGTTGCTGGTCACCGGGCAGACCGACGCCGTGGTGGTGCTCCTGCCGGGTGCGGCGCTGGGCGACGGCACCACCGGGAGGCTGCTCGCCGCGCTGGTCGCCGCGGGGGCGTTCGCGGCCTTCCTCTCCACGTCCTCCGGCCTGCTGACCAGCGTGGCCGGGGTGATCTCCACCGACGTCCTCGGCCGCGGCTCGGTGCGCGGCTTCCGGCTGGCCACGGTGATCGCCGGTGGGGTGCCGGCGGTGCTCGCGTTGAACGTCTCCGGGCTGGACGTGTCCCAGGTGGTCGGGCTGGCCTTCGCCGTGGCCGCCTCGAGCTTCTGCCCGCTGCTGGTGCTCGGCATCTGGTGGCGCGGCCTCACCGACCTGGGCGCCGCCGCCGGGGTGCTGGTCGGTGGCGGCGCCGCGATCGGCGCGGTGCTGCTCACCGTGCTCGGCCCGCCGCTGTCCGGCTGGCCGGCCACGCTCACCACCCAGCCGGCCGCGTGGACGGTGCCGCTGGCGTTCACCGTGATGGTGGCGGTGTCGATGGCCACCCGACGGCGGCTGCCCCGGGACGTCGGCGTCACCATGCTCCGCCTGCACACCCCGGAGACCCTGCGCCTGTAGGAGCCTCCGTCATCGTGGCGGGGCCGGCCTTCACTCGGTGATCCGGTCACCGTCCCGCATGAGGTCCCGGCCGGCGAGTTCGTTCTCCTCCCGCCACGCCTGCACCAGGCGCGGTCGCACCCGGAAGTACCGGTACCGGTCCCCGAGCCGCCGCGGATCGAAGCCCGTCTTCGCCGCGAAGGCGTCACCGACCCCGTCGGGCAGCTCCTCGGCACGCAGCGTCTCCACGGTGCCCTCCACCAGGACCACGTCCCGCGTCTCGCCGACACCGAGGCGGACCCGGCCGGTGGCCAGCAGGTTGCGGCCCGTCGGGCTCGCCACGGCGGTGGAGAGCAGCAGCGTCTTCCCGTCCCAGAGGAAACTGAGCGGCACCAGGTAGGGAGTGCAGTCGGCCGGATCCGCCGTTGCCACCCAGACGTCCACGTCCCGGTCCAGGCGGTCCAGGGTGTCTTTCCAGCGCTGAGCACGGGAGCGGGGCGGTGCGACCATCGGTGGCCTCCTCCTCGGGGCGGTTCGACGGGTACGGCAACGGGCCGGCCGGTACCGAACCGTACCGCTCAGGTAGGACCAGAGATCATCCTCCGGCGGGAGTGACCGTTGGTCACGGCGGGCTACGGTCGGGGGCATGACCGATCAGCACCCGGCGCTGTCCCTCCGTGGCCTGGCCAAGCGGTTCGACACCAAGGTCGCGGTCGCCGGCGTCGACCTCGACGTGCCGACCGGCTCGTTCTACGGGCTGCTCGGCCCGAACGGGGCCGGCAAGACCACGACCCTCTCCATGGCCGTCGGCCTGCTGCGGCCCGACGCCGGCCAGGCCCGGGTGCTCGGGCACGACGTCTGGGCCGATCCGGTACGCGCCAAGGCGCTGCTCGGCGTGATGCCCGACGGGGTACGCCTCTTCGACCGGCTCAGCGGGGCCGAACTGCTGGCCTACCACGGGCTGCTGCGCGGCATGGACCCGGCGGTGGTCGACCAGCGCGCGGCCGAGCTGCTCGACGTGCTGGCGCTCTCCGACGCCGGCCGGACCCTGGTGGTCGACTACTCGGCCGGCATGAAGAAGAAGATCGGCCTGGCCTGCGCGCTGCTGCACGGCCCCCGGCTGCTGGTGCTGGACGAGCCGTTCGAGGCGGTCGACCCGGTCTCCGCGGCCCTGATCCGGGACATCCTGCACCGCTACGTCGTGGGCGGCGGCACGGTGATCTTCTCCAGCCACGTCATGGAGGTCGTCGAGCGGCTCTGCTCGCACGTGGCGATCCTGGCCGACGGCCGGATCAAGCGGGTGGGCACGCTCGCCGAGGTCCGCGGCGAGCGGTCGCTGGAGGAGGTCTTCGTCCAGGTGGTCGGCGGGCGGACCGCGACCGGCGAGGAGCTGTCGTGGCTGTCCCGGTGACGGTGACCGCCGCCGAGCGGCCGGCCCGGGCCGTCTCGCCCCGGCACTTCGTCCGGCTCAAGCTGCGGGTGCTGGGCAACAACTTCCGCGGGCAGGGGTGGCGGATCGCGCTGTTCGTGGGCGGCGTGCTGGTCGGGCTCTGGTTCGCCGTCAGCGGCTTCTTCGGACTCGCCGCCCCCGGCCTGGCCGGTGAGTCCCGCTACGCCCTGATGACCGCGGCCTTCGGCGGCGGCCTGCTGACGTTCGGCTGGATGCTGCTGCCGCTGGTCTTCTTCGGCGTGGACGAGACGCTGGACCCGGCGCGCTTCGCGCTGCTCCCGCTGTCCCGCCGGACCCTGGTCACCGGGCTGTTCGCGGCCGCCCTGGTCAGCGTCCCGGCGCTGTCGACCCTGCTCGCGGTCGCCGGGCTGGTGGTCACCGCCGGCGCGCTGGGCGGCTGGTTCGCCGCGCTGGTCGGGCTGCTCGGGGTGCTCCTCGGCGTGCTGCTCTGCGTCGCCGCCGCCCGCGCGGTGACCAGCGCCTTCGCCACCATGCTCCGCTCCCGCCGGGTACGCGACCTGGCCGCCGTGCTGCTCGCGGTGGTCGCCGCCCTGCTCGGCCCGCTGCAGCTGCTGGTGCTCGGCGCCGTCCAGCAGGCCGACTGGGACCGGCTGACCGGGGTGGCCCGGGTGGTCGGCTGGACGCCGTTCGGAGCGCCCTGGACCGCCGGCGTCGAGGTGGCCGAGGGGCACGCCGCCGCGGCCGGGCTCAAGTTGCTGATCACCGTGGCGGCGATCGGCGTACTCCTGCTGTGGTGGTCGCGGTCGCTGGAGTCGGCGATGGTGGGCGCGGCGAGCGCCGGGCCGTCCCGGGACCGGCGCGGCGCGGTGGCCGGCGCGGCGGTCGGGCAGCTCTTCCCCCGGGCCGTCGGCTGGGCCCGGCGGGACCGGTTCGGCGCGCTGGTGGCGCGGGAGTGCCGCTACTGGTGGCGGGACGCCCGGCGGCGCGCCAACCTGATCACCGTGGCGGTGGTCGGCATCTTCGTGCCGCTGATGGTCAACCTGGGCGGCTCCCGGATGGCCACCGAGGGCGGGGCCGCGTTCGGCGAGGCCACCGCCAACGCGTCCCCGGTGCTGGTCAGCCTCTCGATGCTGTTCGTCGGGGTGCTCGCCTCGGTGACGCTGGCCAACCAGTTCGGCTTCGACGGCAGCGCGTACGCGGCCAACGTGGTGGCCGGTGTACCGGGGCGGGTGGAGCTGCGGGCGCGGATGGTCGCGTTCTCGCTCTACGTGGTGCCGATCCTCGGCGCGGTCGCGTTGGTGCTGGCCGTCGTGCTCGGGCGGCCCGGCTGGCTGGGCGTGATGGCCGGTGGGCTGTTCGCCGCGTACGGGTGCGGGCTGGCCATCAACGCCGCCGTCTCGGTGCTCGGCGGCTACTCGCTGCCGGAGACCAGCAACCCGTTCGCCATGAACACCGGCGCCGGGATGGCGAGGGGCCTGTACGCCCTGGTGTCCATGGTGGTCTCGGCGGCTGCCGCGGTGCCGCTCGTGGTGGCCGCCGCGCTCCTCGGCGACGTCTGGCTGTGGCTGGCCCTGCCGGTCGGCCTGGCGTACGGCCTGGGTGCCGCACTGCTCGGCGCGTACCTGGCCGGAGACGCGCTGGACCGTCGCCAGCCGGAGCTGCTGGCCGTCGTCACCCCGAGGCGCTGATGCCCGTCGTGGAGGCGGTGACCACCGTCCCGGTCCCGCCGGAGCTGGCCTTCGCGGTGTCGCAGACCGTCGCGCCGGTCCGCTACCGGTGGGACCCGTTCGTCCGGGAGCAGCACTTCGTCGACGGGGCGACCCGGCCAGGCCGGGGTGTGCGCACCTTCACCCGGTCCCGGCACGGCCTGGCCATGGTCAGCGAGTACGTCTCCTGGGCGCCGCCCACGAACGTGGGCATGAAGATGGTCCGCGGCCCCTGGTTCTTCGAGCGGTTCGGCGGCGGCTGGCGGTTCGCGCCCGGCACCGAGCCGGGCACCACCGTGGCCACCTGGCGGTACAACTTCCGGTGCCGGCCGGCGTTCCTGCGTCCGGTGGCCGACCGCATCGGCGTCTGGCTGCTGCGCCGCGACATCCGGCGCCGGATCGCCGGGTACGCGGCGGGCTGCGCCGACCCGGAGGTGCTGGCCGCCGCCCGCCGCTCCCTGCCTCCGGAGCGCCAGCGGTAGATCCTCGACGACCTGCCGTTCACCTCGAACGGAAAGTCTCCGAGATCGGGGTGCCCGCGCTCACGAAGGCGCGCCAGGCGTCGGAGGTGAACGTGAGAGTCGGGCCGGACCGGTCCTTGCTGTCCCGCACCAGCACCACCCCGGGCAGATTGCCCGCCACCTCGACGCAGTTGCCACCGGAGTCGGTCGATCGCGACGACGTGCGCCAGGCGGGCTCGGCGGTGGTCATGGCGTCACCTTCAACTTCCGGATCAAATCCAGTGAGGCTCCCGTGGACAGCGCTTCGCCGAGGAGGCTATCCCACTTCCGCTCGATCAAGCCGATGGTCTCCGGGTCGTCGATCACGTGTCCGCGCGCGGCATTCTCGAGGTAGAGCACCCGTTCGGAGTCCGGCAACTCGGCCAGCACGAAGCCGCCGCCGAGACCGGCATGCTCGCCGACGGCCAGCGGGACGACATGGAGCCGCACAGCTGGCAGCTCGGCCACCTCCAGCAGGCGCGCGAGCTGCGCATCGAGTACCGCCGGCCCACCGACCGGCCGACGAACGGCGGTCTCGTCCAGCAGGAAAACGCAGTGTGGCGGCTGGTCACGGTGCAGCAGTTGCTGCCGCTCCAGCCGGAGGGCCACTAACTCGTCAACGGTGCCGGGCGGGTGCAGGCCGCCGGTCGAGATCACCGCGCGGGCATAGTCCTCGGTCTGCAACAGGCCCGGGACCAGGCACGCCTCGAAGGCGCGGAGCCTGACCGACTGCTGTTCGTAGCCGCGCCAGGGCACGAACCATGACGGACCGCGCTCCTGGTCGGCGGCCTTCAGCAGTTGGGCGAGGAGGCCGCCGGTGCCGAGGGCCTGGTCGGCGGCCACGGCGAACTCCATGGTCGGCCGTCGGCGCCCGGTCTCGATGGCGGCCACCGTCGACGGGCTCCACTTGATGAGCGCGGCCAACCCTTCCTGGGAGACGTCCGCACCCGACCGAGCGGCCTTGAACGCCCGGATCCACACCTCGATGTCCATCCTTACGTCCCCGGTAAGTACGTGACTGCGCCGCGTAGTAAGCCCTGGCATCCTCCCCTGCCCGCGCCGCCGAGTCCAGGGTGGAGACACGCGGCCCGGCCGGTGGAGGCGACGACCCGGCGGCCGGTCCTGCGCCCGGTCGCCCCGGCCATCCCCCGGCCGGGGCGACCCTCATCCGGGGAGGCGCTGATGGGAGACGACCGCCGAGATCTTGGAGGGAAACGGCCCTCCGAGGGGCCGAATTCGGCCAAGATCTGGAGGAGGCCGAGCCCGGTCAGGGCACACGTCGCCATGCGGCCCGCGTGGCGGTGTCGGGCGTGCGGGGCGCCCTGGCCGTGCCAGCCGGCGCGGCTCGCACTGCTGGCGGAGTACGGGCACGATCGGGTCGCGCTGCTGCTCCACCTGGGGCGGCTCATGGCGGAGGCCGCCGAGCAGCTTCCACAAGCGCGGGACCTGCACCGGCGCTTCCTCGGCTGGGCGCGGGGGCGGGGCGGCACAATGTTTCACGTGAATCATGAGCCGGGCGCCGAGATCCACCACACCGACCCGTTCGCCGTACCGAGCGGGCAGCGCTCCCCGGTCCGCCGGCTGCGGGGCCGGCTGGCCGCTCCGGTGACGCTCTGGACCGCGCCCGGTCCGGCCGGGCTGACCGTCTCGTCCACCCTGGTGGCCGAGGGGGAGCCGGACCGGCTGCTCGGGCTCGTCGACCCGGAGTCGGACCTGTGGGCGGCGGTCGAGGAGGCGGGCCGGTTCGCGGTCGTGCCGCTCGGCCCGCAGCACCGCCAGCTCGCCGACCGGTTCGCCGGCCTCTTCCCGTCCCCGGGCGGCCTCTTCGCCCTCGACTCGTGGACCGAGACCCCCTACGGGCCGGTACCCGCCGACGCCGGCGGGTGGGCCGGCTGCCGGCTCGACACCGCCCGGGAGTACGGCTGGGGCCTCCTGGTCGAGGCCACCATCGAGACGGTCGACCTGGCCGAGGAGACCACGCCGCTGCTGCACTACCGCGGCCGTTACCGGGGGCTGACCGACTGACCACCGACCGCTGAGCGGAGTGACGTGGGTCACTCGGCGCAGCCGGGGTGCCGTTCGGCGCAACCGTCGACCATGGCCGATCCGAGCCTTCCCCGGCGGGGAGCGCGCTCTCTACCGTGCGCGAAAACTCCCCCACGCCTGCGAAGGTGGTGATCCACAGATGTCCACGGACACACCCGCGTCCGCACCCGCCGAGTCGGCGGCGGAACGGTACCTCGCCGTCCAGCGGTCGGACGAGTTCGCCGGGTTGCGGCGCGCACTGCGCGGCTTCGTCTTCCCGATGACCGTCGCGTTCTTCCTGTGGTACGCGCTCTACGTCATCCTCTCCGCGTACGCGCGGGGATTCATGGGGACGAAGCTGGTCGGCAACATCAACGTCGCCCTGGTCTTCGGCCTGCTCCAGTTCGTCTCCACGTTCGTCATCGCCTGGCTCTACTCGCGGTTCGCCGACCGGAAGATCGACCCGGTCGCCGACCGGATCCGCGCCGAGATGGGGGAGGTGACCCATGAGCACGGTCCTCGCGGCTGAGGCGGGCGACACCACCGCCCGGAACCTCACCATCACGCTCTTCCTGGTCTTCGTGGCGATCACGCTGGCCATCACGGTCTGGGCCAGCCGGCAGACCAAGACCGCCACCGACTTCTACGCCGGCGGCCGATCCTTCTCCGGCTTCCAGAACGGCATGGCCATCGGCGGCGACTACATGTCGGCGGCGTCCTTCCTGGGCATCGCCGGCCTCATCGCCCTGTACGGCTACGACGGCTTCCTCTACTCGATCGGCTTCCTGGTCGCCTGGCTGGTGGCGCTGCTGCTGGTCGCCGAACTGCTGCGCAACTCCGGCCGGTACACGATGGCCGACGTGCTGGCGTTCCGGATGCGCCAGCGCCCGGTCCGGACCGCGGCCGCGGTCTCCACCATCACGGTGTCGATCTTCTACCTGCTGGCCCAGATGGTCGGCGCGGGCGCGCTGGTCGCCCTGCTGCTCGGCATCAAGCCGGGCACGACCTTCCTCGGCATGGACGCGGACACCGCCAAGGTGGCCACGATCATCCTGGTCGGCGCCCTGATGATCATCTACGTCACGGTCGGCGGGATGAAGGGCACGACGTACGTCCAGATCGTCAAGGCGTTCCTGCTGATGACCGGCGCGATCGTCATGACCCTGCTGGTGCTGGCGCACTACAAGTTCAACCTGTCCTCGCTGCTCGGTGATGCCGCCAAGCAGTCGGGCAAGGGTGCGGCCTTCCTCGAACCCGGGTTGCGCTACGGCGTGGAGACACCCGGCGACGCGCTGAAGACCTTCTACAGCAAGATGGACCTGCTCTCGCTGGGTATCGCGCTGGTGCTCGGCACGGCCGGCCTCCCGCACATCCTGATCCGCTTCTACACCGTGCCGACCGCGAAGGCGGCCCGCAAGAGCGTGCTCTGGGCGATCGGCATCATCGGCACCTTCTACCTGCTCACCCTCGCCCTCGGCTTCGGCGCGGCGGCGCTGGTCGGCGGCAAGGCGATCACGGCGCAGGACAAGGCCGGCAACACGGCCGCCCCGCAACTCGCGGAGAAGCTGGGCCTGGACTTCCTCGGCGGGGACCTGGGCGGGGCGACGCTGCTGGCGATCATCGCGGCGGTCGCCTTCGCCACGATCCTGGCGGTGGTCGCCGGCCTCACCCTGGCCTCGTCGTCGAGCCTGGCGCACGACTTCTACGCCAACGTCGTGAAGAACGGCCAGGCGTCCGAGCGGCAGGAGGTGAACGTCGCCCGGATCTCCGCCCTGGTGATCGGCGCGATCTCCATCGTGCTGTCGATCTTCGCGCAGAGCCTGAACGTGGCGTTCCTGGTGGCGCTGGCCTTCGCGGTCGCCGCCTCGGGCAACCTGCCGGCGATCCTCTACAGCCTGTTCTGGAGGCGGTTCAACACCTCGGGCGCGGTCTGGGCCATCTACGGCGGCCTGCTCGCCGCCGTGGTGCTGGTCTTCTTCTCCCCGGTCGTCTCCGGGGCGCCGACGGCCATGTTCCCGAAGCACGACTGGCACTGGTTCCCGCTGTCGAACCCGGGCATCATCTCGATCCCGTTCGGCTTCCTCTGCGGCTGGATCGGCACCCTGGTGTCGAAGGAGCACGACGAGGACAAGTACGCCGAGCTGGAGGTGCGTTCGCTCACCGGCGCGGGCGCGCACTGACACACCCCCTACCCGTGTGGGCCGGAGCCGATGGCGGCTCCGGCCCACCGGCTTGAGTAGGCTGGCCCGCATGAAGGTCGCTCCCCGCTTCGGCTCCGGACATCGCATCCTCGTCACCGGCGGCGCCGGGTTCGTCCCGTCCCACCTGGTCGACCGCCTCATCGAGCGCGGCTGCACGGTCGTGGTGCTGGACAACTTCGTCACCGGCTCCAAGGACAACATCGCGCACCTCCTCGACCGGCCGACCTTCACGCTGATCGAGGCGGACATCTCCGAGGGGCTGCCCACGCACCACCCGGCGATGGCCGAGCGCTTCGACGCGATCCTGCACATGGCCTCCCCGGCCAGCCCCACCGACTTCGAGAAGCTGCCGGTGGAGATCCTGCGCGTCGGGTCGGTGGCGACCCTGCACCTGCTCGAGCGGGCCACCGCCGACGGCGCCCGGTTCCTGATGGCCTCCACCTCCGAGGCGTACGGGGACCCGAAGGAGCACCCGCAGCGCGAGACGTACTGGGGCAACGTCAACCCCATCGGCATCCGGAGCGTCTACGACGAGGCGAAGCGCTTCTCGGAGGCGGCCACCATGGGATACCACCGCAGCCGGGGCACCGACACCGCGATCGTCCGGATCTTCAACACGTACGGCCCGCGGATGCGGCCGGACGACGGCCGGGCCATCCCGACCTTCATCTCGCAGGCGCTGCGCGGCGAGCCGATCACGGTGCACGGCACCGGCAACCAGACCCGGTCGATCTGCTACGTGGACGACCTGGTGCGCGGCATCCTGCTGCTGCTCGACTCGACCGAGACCGGCCCGATCAACTGCGGCACCGAGCACGAGATGTCGATGCGGCAACTGGCCGAGACGATCGTGTCACTCACCGGAAGCAGCTCCGAGGTGAGCTACATCACCCGCGCGGCCGACGATCCGGAGATGCGGCGGCCCGATCTCACCCTCGCCCGTGAGCTGCTGGGATACGAACCCACCGTGACGCCCGAAGACGGCCTCCGACGCACGATCGAGTACTTCCGCGGCCGGCTAGGGTACTGACTCCCCCTGGGAGGAGGCTGACACCCGGCTGCGCCTCAGGGCGACGGTGGCCCGCCCGACCTACCCTCGGTTACATGTCAGCGACCTCGTCTGCCGGCGTCCCGTTTCCCGCTCCCCTGAGCCGGAGCGCGGGCCGCGCCCAGGTGCCCGGCTCCGGCCGGGGCACCACCGGGCGTGCCCGCGCGACCGACGCGCGCTGGTACCCGTCGCCCGACGACGAGCCGCGCCCGGGCGGTCCCGGTGGTCCGGGCGGACCGACCGGACCGGACGGGCCGGACGGGCCGGGCGGCGGCTCCGGGGGCTCGGGCCGGCGCGGCCCGCGACCGCGCTGGGGGCGCATCGGCCTGGTGGCCGGCATCGCGGTACTGGTGCTGGCGCTGCTCGGCGGCGCGGGCGCGTGGCTCTACGCCCGCAACCTCAACGGGGACCTGGCCCGGACCGACCCCTTCTCCCAGATCACCGGGGGCCGGCCGGCCAAGCAGGTCGACGGCGCGTTGAACATCCTGCTGGTCGGCAGCGACTCGCGGGACCCGGACGCCGAGGTCGACGCCGCGGGCAAGTGGCGGGCGGACACGCTGATCGTCATGCACATCCCGGCCGACCACAAGCAGGCCTACCTGGTCTCCATCCCGCGCGACCTCTACGTGCCGATTCCGGAGAACGCGGGCGCGTCCTGCGACTCGGGCTCCCGTAACAAGATCAATGCGGCGTTCGCGTTCGGCGGCCTGCCGCTCGCCGTGAAGACGGTGGAGTGCTTCAGCGACGTCCGGATCGACCACGTCATGGCCATCGACTTCGCCGGCTTCAAGGAGGTCACCGACGCCCTCGGCGGGGTGGACCTCAAGGTGGAGCGGACGATCACCTCGATCCACAAGCCGTACCGGACGTTCACCAAGGGTGTGAACCACATGAACGGCGCCGAGGCCCTGGACTGGGTGCGGCAGCGCAAGCAGTTCCCCGACGGCGACTTCGCCCGGATGCGTCACCAGCAGGAGTTCCTCAAGGCGCTGATGGACAAGGCGGCCAGCACGGGCACCCTGACCAACCCCAGGAAGCTCAACGACTTCCTCAAGGCGGTCACCGCCGCCGTCACGGTCGACCAGGGATTCTCGTTGACCGACATGGCACTGCAGTTCCGGAGCCTGCGTGGGGAGAACCTGACCTTCGTCACCAGCCCGAACCTCGGCGGCCAGACCATCGACGGCCAGTCGGTGGTGGTCTCCGACCGGGAGAAGGCGCTCGCCATGTACAAGGCCATCGCGGCGGACACGATGGCCGACTGGGTGAAGGCCAACCAGCAGACCGACAGCGACGGGAGCGGCGGCTGAGGCCGGCCCCGCGCCGCAACACGTCCGGTCGACGAGTCAAGACTCGTCCCACAGCAGGCCAACCGCCGACCGGATCTTTTCAATTATCCGTTCGGACACAACCCTGAGCCATTGGCCGAGATTGACGGGAATAGCCCTCGCACGAGGTCGCGAGAACGGGAACAGATACGTACAGTGGTCCCGCCCCCGATCACCGAGCTGGAGCACGCATGCCGGTCCAGACCAGCCGTCGCCCTCAGTCACTGGAGCCCGGATCACCCGGGCGGGTTCCCCCGATCGTCCCGACGCAACCCGGCCACGGCGGCCGCGGACCCGGCGGCGGCAAGAAGCGCACCAAGCGCAAGGACCCGCTCTGGGCCAAGCTCACGGTGATCTTCGGTGCCGTGCTCATGATGACCAGCGGCATCGCGATCGTCGGCAGCAAGGCGGTGATCGGCCAGGCGACCAGCAGCATCGACCAGGGCAACCTGCTCGGTGAAGCGGGCAAGACCGACGCCGAGGGCGGCAACAGCCTCGAAGGCCCGATCGACATGCTGCTGCTCGGTGTGGACGCCCGGGCGCGCTGGGCCGCCGACGACGTCCGGTCGGACACGATCATCATCCTGCACATCCCGGCCACCCACGACCAGGCCTACCTGATCTCCATTCCCCGGGACACCGAGGCGCAGATCCCGTCCTTCGAGAAGAGCGGCTACCGGGGCGGCACCGACAAGATCAACGCCGCGTTCTTCCACGGCGCGCAGAACGGTGGCGGCTGGGAGGGCGGCGCCCAGCTGATGGCCAAGACCATCAAGTCGATGACCGGGATCAGCTTCGACGGCGCCGCGATCATCAACTTCGGCGGCTTCAAGAACGTGATCGACGCCCTCGGCACGGTGCGGATCTGCGTGAGCCACGAGGTCAAGTCGCACCACATGATGATGGTCGACGGCAAGCCCATGTGGAACGCCGACGCCAAGAAGACCGGCAAGCCGATGACCCCCGTGGTGCACAAGAAGGGCTGCAAGGAGATGGAGGGCTGGGAGGCCCTCGACTTCGCCCGCCAGCGCTACGGCCTGCCGAACAGCGACTACGACCGCCAGCAGAACCAGCAGCAGCTGATCAAGGCGATGGCCAAGAAGGCCACCGACAAGGGCATGCTGACCAATCCGATCAAGCTGAACGCGCTGATCAAGGCGGCCGGCAAGGCCTTCATCCTGGACACCGGCGGCGTGCCGATCGCGAACTTCATCTTCACGCTCAAGGGCGTCAGCGGGAACGACCTGGTCACCCTCCGGACCAACGGCGGCACCTACAGCACCGCCGGCAACGGCCGGGAGAAGTTCAACGACACGACCATGCAGATGTTCCAGGCGGTCAAGAACGACAAGCTCGCGGACTTCGTGGTCTCGAACCCGACCGTCCTGTCGACCCGCAAATGACCTGGTGACCGGCCGGTAGCCGCCGCGAAAGCGGCACCGCCCGGAGGTTCCCCCCGTAGCCTGACGTGAGCGGGTCTCATGTCGCGGCTACGGGGGGAATGTCACGTCCAGGCCAGCACGGAACGCAGGCGGGCGGGGGCGACCCGCCCGCTGGTCCCGATTCCTGCTCGGCGCCGGTCTCGCCCTGCTCCTGCTCGCCGCCCTCGGCATGGCCGGGATGCACTGGCTCACCAACCGGTACGACCGCACGGTCACCAAGGAGCAACTGCTCGACGCGTCGGCCCGGCAGAAGCGCACCGACCTCTCCGGGCCGCTGAACTACCTGCTGATCGGCTCCGACCACCGCCCCGGGGCGAACCCCGAGGACCAGCGCTCGGACAGCATCCTCATCGTGCACGTGCCGGCCGGGCTGCGGGAGGCGTACCTGATCTCCGTGCCGAGGGACCTGCTGGTCGCCATCCCGGCGGCGCCCGGCTTCGGCGGCGGCCAGGACAAGGTCAACGCGGCGTACGAGCACGGCGGCGGTGGCGCTGCCGGGGCCCGGCTGCTCAGCGCCACCCTGACCCGGCTCACCGGGGTGCGCTTCGACGGCGCCGCGCTGATCGACTTCTCCGGTCTCAAGCAGGTCATCGACCTGCTCGGCGGCATCCGGATGTGCGTGGACACCCCGGTCCGGTCGATCCACACGAAGACCCAGTTCGACCCCGGCTGCCAGCAGATGGACGGCGCCCGGACGCTGGACTACGTGCGGCAGCGCTACGACCTGCCCGGCGGCGACTACGACCGGCAGCGGCACCAGCAGCAGATGCTGCGGGCGGTGCTCGACAAGGCCGGCCAGAACCACCTGCGCAGCGACCCGGTGCAGCTGGACCGGGTGCTCCGGGCCGTCGGTGGGGCGCTGACCCTGGACAGCAACGGCGTACCCCTGGAGGACCTGCTCTTCGCGCTCCGCGGGCTGCCCGCGGACGCCCTGCACGGGGTCCAGGTGCCCTCCGCCCCGCAGACCATCGACCAGGTCTCCTACGTGGTGCTGGACAACGGCGGCGGCGGGCTCTTCGACGCGCTGCGGGGCACCCGCATGCCGGAGTGGGCCGCGGCCCATCCCCGCTGGGTCAACCGCCTCTGACCGGCAGCGGCCGTCTAGGCTTGGTAGCCGTGTTCGGACCCCAGGTTCCCAGCGTGCCCGCGTCGGCCGTGCCCGACGACGTCTACCTGCTCGACGTCCGGGAGGACGACGAGTGGGCCGCCGGCCACGCGCCGGCCGCCCACCACCTGCCGATGACCGAGCTGCCCGCCCGGATCGCCGACGTGCCGGACGACCGCGAGGTGGCCGTGATCTGCCGCTCGGGCGGGCGGTCCGCGCAGGTGGTCGCCTACCTCATGCGCAACGGCTGGGACCAGGTGCGCAACGTCGAGGGCGGGATGGGCGAGTGGGCCGCCGCCGGCCGCCCGGTGGTCACCGACGACGGGCAGCCGGGCCGGGTCGCCTGAGGCGCGGCGCGGCCATGACCATCCCCCTGGTCTTCGCGCACCGCGGCGCGTCGTACGACCTGCCGGAGCACACGCTCGCCGCCTACCTGCGCGCCCTCGACGAGGGTGCGGACGGGCTGGAGTGCGACGTCCGGCTCACCCGGGACGGGCACCTGGTCTGCGTGCACGACCGCCGCCTGGACCGGACCAGCAACGGTCACGGGCTGGTCAGCGCGCGTACCCTCGCCGAGCTGGAGGCGCTCGACTTCGGCTCGTGGCACCCCGGCGGAGTCGCGGGGGACGAACCGCTCGACGAGTCGCACACCCGGCTGCTCACGCTCGAGCGGCTGCTCGACGCGGTGCTGGCCGCCGGCCGGCCGGTCCGGCTGCTCATCGAGACCAAGCACCCGTCCCGCTACGGCCGGGACGTCGAGCGCCGGCTGGTCACCATGCTGCGCCGGTACGGCCTGGCCGAGCCCGGGCCGGACGACCCGGTGCGGGTCACCGTGATGTCGTTCTCCCCGCTGGCCGTACGCCGGATCCGGGACCTCGCGCCGGCGCTGCCCACGGTGCTGCTGCTGGAGGTGCTCCCGCGCTGGCTGCGGCTGGGCCGGCTGCCGTTCGGCACCCGGATCGCCGGGCCGGGGATCGGCCTGGTCCGGGCCCGCCCGCAGCTCGTCCCCGCGCTGCGGGCCGCCGGCAACCAGGTCTACGTCTGGACGGTGAACGAGCCGGCGGACCTGGAGCTGGTGCTGGCCGCCGGCATCGACGGGGTGATCACCGACCGCCCGGCCCGGACGTTGGCCCGGTTGGGCCGGTGAGGGCGGCCGGTCCGACCGGTGTGCGGTCGCCCGGCCGGGGGTGTCCCCGCACCGGGCGGCGGGGCACACTCGGGACATGCCGGAGCGAACCGACTTCCCCGCCCTCATCGCCGGCCACACCAGCGTGATCAAGATGATCAACTCGGGTGAGTCCGGCCTGGCCGTGCTCACCCGGCTGCTCAGCGAGGTGGGGCCCGCCATCGGCGCGGCCGGCCTGGCGTTCGTGGAGTTCGCCCCCACGGGCGGCCGGGTGATCGCGGCGACCGGCAGCGCCGAGTTCGCCACCGGTCACCCGCTGCCGGCCACCGACCCGGCCACCGTCTGCCTGCTCTCCGGCCCGCCGATGAACGAGGTCCCCGTCGACTCGATCCCCGGCACGGCGGCCGACGAGCTGACCGCGCGCGGGCTGCGCTGGATGATCCTGGCCCGCGCCGAGATCGGCGGCCTGACCGTGGGCAGCCTGCACGCCTTCTACCCGGAGGCCGAGCCGCTGGACGCCTCCCAGCGCGCCGTGGTCGGTTACGTGGCGGCCTGCATCGCCCACATGTACGGCGACCAGACCGGCCTGCCGGTGCACGGCGACGGCCCCGTGGTGGCGGCGCTCGCCGACGGCCTGGCCGTGGTGGACCGCGAGCACCACGTGCGGCTCTGGAACCCGGCGGCCGCGCAGGTGACCGGGCGACCGGTCGGCGAGGCGCTGAACCGGCCGCTGCCGTTCCCGCTCCCACCGTCCGGGCAGGTCCTCGACCACCGGCTGGCGGACGGCCGCTGGCTGCGGATCACCTCGGGCGAGCTGCCCGGGCCGGGCACCCTGCGGGTGGTCACCTTCCGCGACATCACCGACCAGCAGCGGCGCGACAACGACCGGGACCTCTTCGTCGCGGTGACCAGCCACGAGCTGCGCACGCCGGTCACGGTGATCAAGGGGTACGCGGACACCCTCACCGACCACTGGGAGTCGCTCAGCGACGACGACCGGCGGCAGGCCGCCCGGATCATCGGGCAGCGCGCGAACGAGCTGGCCCGGCTGGTCGACCGGCTCCTCACGGCCGCCACCGAGAACCGTCCCGGCGGCGAACCGGCCGCACCGTTCGACCTGGCCGACGCGCTCCGGGCGGCGGTGCCCGACCTGCCGGCGGACGTCCGGCACCGGGTGGTCCTCGACCTGCCGCCCGACCTCCCCAAGGCGCTCGGCGACCGGCACAGCCTGGCCACCGTGCTCACCGAGCTGAGCACCAACGCCGGCAAGTACTCGCTGCCGGACACCCCCATCGAGGTTCGCGCCGAGGCGAACGAGCGCACGGTCTCCTTCCGGGTCGCCGACCGGGGCATCGGCATCCGGCCCGAGCACGTGGAGCGGGCGTTCGACCGGTTCTGGCAGGGGGAGTCCGGCGACCGCCGCCGCTACCCGGGGGCCGGGTTGGGGCTCTATCTCGTCCGGCAGATCGTTGAACAGCAGAATGGCTGGGTATCCCTCCGGCCGAGAGCCGGTGGGGGTACCGTCGCTGAGGTGCGGCTGCCACGGGGGTGAACCCGGCCCGCACGGGGTGGAAGGAACGGCGGTGGGGACGGGTTCGGCCGAACGATCGTGGTGCGTGGTGGTGCCCCACCACGCCACCGGCGCGCGCCTGGCCCGGCACCGGCTCGCCGACGAGCTGGCCGGCCTCGTGCCCCCGACCCTGCTGGCCGACCTAGTGGCGGTCCTCGCCGAGCTGGTCGGCAACGCCGTGCGGCACGCCGACCCGCTGCCCGGGGGCGTCGTCCGGGTGGCCTGGCGGCTGCGGGCGGCGGCCGGCGGGCAGACCGTCCAGCTCCGGGTGACCGACGGCGGTTCCGCCTCCGGCCCGCTGATGCGGGTCGCCACCCCGGACGCCGTCGACGGGCGCGGCCTGCACATCGTCTCCGGGCTGGCCAGCCGCTGGGGGGTCGAGCGGGACGGCCTCGGCCAGAGCGTCTGGGCCGAGTTCGATCCGGCCGGGTCGACCCGGCCGGACCTGGTGGTGGCCGGTTGAGCCGGGTCCGGCCCACGGCCACCCCGTCCGGCATCTAGGCTGTCTCGCCGTGAGCAAGCGTCGAAAGAGCCAGCGGGCCGCCGAAGCCACCCCGAAGCGGGAGAAGGTGCGCGACATCTTCGTGCCCCGACCGTTCGAGGGCCTGGCCGACGAACCGGAGTGGATCGCCCTGCGCGAGCTGGTCCCGGCCGCGTCCGCGCCGCTGCGGCTGACCCCCGAACTGGCCGAGGAGCACGGCGACCGCCCGGTCACCCTGGCCACCGTGCTGCCCATGGCCGCC
The DNA here is from genome assembly GCF_009671205.1 of Micromonospora terminaliae. NCBI lineage: Bacteria > Bacillati > Actinomycetota > Actinomycetes > Micromonosporales > Micromonosporaceae > Micromonospora > Micromonospora terminaliae. Next base: position 5,457,423 of record NZ_CP045309.1, read on the forward strand.
CCGGCGATGACCAAGCCGGACGGGCGGGTGTTCATCGGCCTCCAGCGGCACCAGCAGTCCGGCGACGTCTCGCGGGATCTCGCCGACGCGCTGCTCTGCGCGCTGCGCACCGAGCCGGGCGGGCAGGTGAGCGTGCCGCCGCTGCCCGGGCCGGGCCCCCGCCTCCAGGACATCCTGGTGGACGGCCCGCTGGAGATCACCATGCACGACGGCTTCGAGTTCTGGCTCGACCCGGGCGCCGCCGACGACCCGGGCGTGCAGGCGTCGCTGGAGCGGGCCAACGCGGCGATCTACCCGACCGTCAAGCTGGCCGCGGCGCGGGCCGCGTACTGGTGCCAGGTGCCGGAGAAGGCGCACGTGCGCTGGGTGCTGCCGGAGGACGAGGACGTGGCGCTGGACGCGCTGTCCCGGCTGGGCGCGGCCGGCACGCTGACCCTGGGCGACGACACCCGGTTCGCCGGCATGTTCCGGGCGCACGGCCGCCTCGTGCCGGTCTGGGACCTGCCGGAGGACGTCCCGTCCGCCGACTGGGAGGAGCCGGTGACCGAGTTCGCCAAGCGGTACGCCGAGGCGCTGGAGGAGGAAGGCCCGCTGGACGCCGCCGGGCGCCGGGCCCGTCAGGGCCTGCTCGGGCGCCAGCTCACCCTGCGCTGAGGCTCAGCGGCTCGCGGACCAGCGGGCAGGACATGCAGCGCGGCCCGCCCCGGCCGGAGCCCAGCTCGGACCCGGCGATGGCGATCACCTCGATGCCGGCCCGCTCGAGCTGCGCGTTGGTCTCGACGTTCCGCTCGTAGCCCACACAGAGCCGGGGGGCGAGCGCGAGCGTGTTGTTGCCGTCGTCCCACTGCTCGCGTTCGGCGGTGACCGGATCCAGGCCGGTGTCGATCACTCGGAGCTGGTCGAGGTCCATGGCGTCGGCGGCGGCCCGCAGGAACGGCGCCGGCCCGTCGACCCGCGGATCCTCGCCGTCCGCGCCGGCGATGACCGTGTACGCGGAGAGTTCGCTGGCGATGTTCGGATACATGAGCACGGCGTCGGCGTCGACCATCGTGCAGACGGTGTCGAGGTGCATGGTGGCCCGCTCCTGGGCGATCGGCACCACCAGGATCGTGTGCGCCAGACCGGCGGCGAAGACCTGCCGGGACAGCCGTTCGGCACCGGCCGGCGTGGTGCGCTCGCCCACGCCCACGGCGAGCACCCCCGGCGCGAGCAGCAGCACGTCGCCGCCCTCCAGGTGCTCCAGCTCGGGGTGGTAGACGAACTCGGTGCCGACGAAGCGCGGGTGGTAGCGGTAGATCGCGTCGGTCAGCGTGGTCTCGCGCCGGCGGGCCGGCATGGCCAGGCTGGTCACGCCGACCCGGTCCCCGATCCACAGCGACGAGTCGCGGGTGAAGAGCAGGTTGGGCAGCGGGTCGATGACGAAGTCGTGCCGGTCCATCAGCGTCCAGACCAGACCGCCGGGGCGGTCCGGCCCGACTCGCAGCTCCTCGTGGGCCAGCCCGGCGACGAACACGTCGGCCAGCGCGGCCGGGTCGAGGTACGTCAGGTGGTCGGCGACCCGGCGGCGCAGGGTGTCGCCGAGCCGGGGCGAGCGGAGCACGAGGTCGGTCAGCTCGGCCCGCGCGTCCGGCACGGCGAGGGTCTCGGCCAGCAGGGTGGCCAGGTAGAGCACCTCGACGCCGCGGGACCGCAGGGCGCTCGCGAAGGCGTCATGCTCCTCCTGCGCACGGCCCACCCATGGGATAGCGTCGAACAGCAGGGAGTCGTTGTTGCGTGGGGTGAGGCGGGCGAGTTCCGGCCCCGGGCGGTGCAGCAGCACCGTGCCGAGCCGACCGACCTCGCTGTCCACATAGTGGGTCACCTACGCAGCCTAGGGCAGGCCTCCGCACCATCCGGGAAAAGAAGTGTGAATGAATATGGCATTCATCCGCACTCATTCCGGCGCTCCAACTTGCCGAGCACCGGGGTGCGCAACGTAGGGTAGTGGAGACATAACTTCGAGAGACCTTTTGCCGGAGGTCGCGATGACTGTCTTTCCCGCTCGCCGAGCCGTACCGAGCCGGGCACTGCCGCCCGTCTCGGTGCCGCACCCCCGGGTCGAGTCCACCTCGGTGCTCGAGCCGGCCCGACCGACTCCGCTGGAGTGGGCCCGCCGCCGGCGGGCCGAGCGGGGGGCCCGCCGGTTGGAGGCGGCCGGGGCACGGGCCCTCGGTCAGCTCGACCACCTCGGCCCCGCCTGGCACGTCATCGAGTGGCCCCGCACCGACGCGGCGGACTTCCTGCTCGACCGCACCCAGGACGAGCGGGCCGGGTTCCTCGCCATCGGGCCGAGCGGGCTCTTCGCGGTCACCGTTGCCGACCACGGCCGGGCCCGGGTGCTCGTCGCGGGTGACGTCGTGCAAATCAACGGCAAGCGTCCGCCCTACGTGGCCGAGGCGCGCCGCGACGCCAAGCGGGCCGGCAAGGCCCTCTCCGATGCCGTCGGCCTGCCGATCCCGGTGACCCCGGTGCTGACCTTCGTCGGCTCCGGGGTCATCAGCGTCTACGGCCTTCCCAAGGACTGCCTCATGGCCACCCACCGGGAGCTGGATCGCCTGCTCGTGGCCGGTGGCAACCGGATCAGTCCGGCCACCGCCGAGAAGCTGTCCCGGGTCGCCCAGGCCCCGTCGACGTGGCTCAACGGCACGTACCGTCCAACGGCCGACTACCGGTGGTACGACGAGGGCCGAACGGCCGCTGACAAGCGGCCCGCCCGCCGGTAACGTCTGCGACGACGCCACGCGGTCCGCGGATCCGCCCCCGGTGGTTCCGTCGGCCCGCGCCGTCGCCGGCCGCCCGGCACCGGGCACCCGTCGCACCGACACCTGGCCCCTGGTTCCCGCCGAGCCCGGATCCGCGAACGGCCGGCCACCGGAGAGGCAGCGCGGTCGGGCGGTCGTCGCGACGACCGGCTAGCGTGGACAGACCGTCGGTGTACATAGGAGGCGCGGTGGCCCACGTCGAACTCTCGCTCTCGGAAGTGTTCGTGCCCGACGCGGCGACACCGACCGAGCAGGAGTCCGACAACGTCGGGCAGTGGTCCGGCATGGTCTCCCGGGCCGCGGAGCCGTGCCTGCTGATCGACGCCGACACCACCGTGGTGGCGATCTCCTCGTCCGGCTGCGACCTGCTCTGCCTGGGCGCCCCGGAGGACGTGATCGGCCGCCCGCTGCTGGAGGGCGGCCTGCGCCTGGTCGACTTCACCGCCAGCCCCAGCGAGCTGACCGAGCAGGAGACCGACAAGATCCCACCGCTGCTCGCCCTGCACTCCGGCCGGCTGGCCCGAGGGCTGCTCCGGGTCCAGGGGCCCGGCTCCGACGCCGGCACGACGGTCGACGCCATTTCCACACCGGTGCTCACCGACGGCGAGGTGGCCGGCTCGCTCACCTTCTTCTCGGCGGTCTGACCTGCGGCGACGTGTGGCGATCGCCGCACCGGGCGGTGCTGGGGCACAGCCGCACGGAGCCGTAGGGTGCCCTCATGCTCGATGTCGCTCTGTTGCCGGGCGCGTACGCGGTGTGCCGCCTGCCCGCCGGCGCCGTGCTGCCGCCGGACGTCTGGGGCGCGCTGGGCGGCCGCGACGTGGTGACGGTGAGCTGGACGGCCGACGGCGTCTCGGTGATCTGCCCCGCCGACCGGGCGCCCGACGGGGCGGACGTGGAGACCGAGTGGCGCTGCCTCCGGCTGGTCGGCCCGCTGGACGCGGCGGTCACCGGCACCCTGGCCGCCCTCGTCGACCCGCTCGCCCGGGCCCGGGTCAACGTCGTGGCCTTCTCCACGTACGACACCGACCACCTGCTGGTGCCCGCCGTGCGGCTGGCCGAGGCGACGGGCGCGCTGGAGCGGGCGGGGCACCGCGTCCACACGTGACCTTCACTCGCTCGGGCGATCCTCCTACGATGGGCTCGGCCCACCGGCCATGACGACGCCCATCGATGCCGAGGATCGCATCGTGCCCTGCACCCCGCCCCGCCCGGCCCGCCGGCACCTCCCCGTGGCGCTGGCCGCCCTGCTCGCCCTCGCCGGCTGCGGCGCTCCGCCCGAACTGAACGCCCCGACCGCGTCGGTCACCACCGCCCCGACCGCCTCCGCCACACCCACCCCCAGCGCGACGCCCGCCGCACCGGTCACCCCGACCGCTCCGGCCCGCACCGCGCCGACGCCGGACCCGACCGCCACCCCCTGCCGGTCCGGCCCGTCCGGCGACCGGGTGGTGGCCCTCCTGCGCGGCCGGGCCGGGGTGCTGCCCCGCGACGTCCGGGTCACCGTGCGGACCGGGCCGCTCTGCGCCGAGGGCTGGCAGTACACGGTGCTGGCCGTGAGCGGCCACGAGGAGCTCCAGGTGGTCACCCGGGGCCGGCCCACCGCGCTGGAACTCGTCACCGCCGGCACCGACGTCTGCGGCGTGGAGGTACGCGCCGCCGGCCCGTCCGGCATCCGGACCCTGGCCTGCGACGGCACCCCGGGTGCGTAGTCTGGTCGACATGCCGGGAACACCGCCGACCCGCTTCGTCTACCTCGGTCCCGAGGGCACCTTCGCCGAGCAGGCGCTGCGCACCGTCCCCGCGGCCGAGCGGGGTGACCGGACGCCGGCCCGCAGCGTGGGCGAGGCGCTGGACGCCGTACGGGCGGGCGAGGCGGACGCGGCGCTGGTGCCGCTGGAGAACTCGATCGGCGGCGCGGTGGGGGTGACCCTGGACGAGCTGGCCGAGGGCGAACCCCTGGTGATCACCCGCGAGGTGATCCTGCCCGTCGAGTTCGTGCTCGCCGCCCGGTCCGGGGTGGCGCTGGCCGACGTGCACAGCGTGGCGGCACACCCGCAGGCCTCCACCCAGTGTCGGGGCTGGCTCCGCGACCACCTGCCCGACGCCACGGTGGTGGACGTGCTCTCCAACGGCGCCGCCGCGGCGGGCGCGGCGAGCGGCGAGTACGACGCCGCCATCTGCGCCCCGATCGGCGCCACCCGGCACCGGCTGCCCGTGCTCGCCGACAAGATCGCCGATCACCCGGACGCGGTGACCCGGTTCGCGCTGGTCTCCCGCCCCGGCCCGCCCCCGCCACCGACCGGCGACGACGTGACCTCGCTGGCCGTCTACATCGCACACGACCGGGTCGGCGCGCTGCTGTCGGTGCTCACGGAGCTGGCCACCCGCGGGGTGAACCTTACCCGGATCGAGTCCCGCCCCACCGGCGAGGCGCTGGGCCGGTACGTCTTCTTCCTGGACTGCACGGGGCACGTCGCCGACGTACGCCTCGGCGAGGCGTTGCAGGGGCTGCGCCGGGTGTGCGCGGACGTGCGCTTCCTCGGGTCGTACCCCCGGCACCGGTGGAGCCCGGCGGCGGGCGACCGGCCGGTTCCCGCTCCGGCCGGCCTGTCCGACGCCGACTACGCGGACGCGGCGGCCTGGCTGGCCCGGCTGCGGGCCGGCGAGCTGAACTGACGGCGGCGGGGCGCCCGGACCGGGCGCCCCGCGCACCGGCCGGTCACTGGAGCAGGCCGCCGAGCAGGCCACCCTGCTGCTGCTGGGCACCGCTGCCCTGCACCGGAGGCTCCTCCGAGGGCTGCACCACGACGAAGCCCTGGCCCGCGAAGCTCATGGTGAACGCCTCGCCGGTGCTGCGGCCGAGCAGCGTGCCCAGCCCGAGCTGCTCGGCCCGGTGGTAGCCGGTCTGGAGGTTGGCCGACCAGCAGACCGCGGCCTGCGGGTCGACGTAGGTGGGCTGGTCGACGTTGAGCACGACCGGGGTGCCCTTGGTGGTGATGGCGATCCGGCCGTGGCCGGTGAAGACGCAGTTGAACAGGCCGGACGAGGATGCCATGCCGGCGCCGCCGACCATCTTGATGTCGTACTGGAGCGTGGAGTCGAAGGCCAGCACGCTGGAGCCGTTGATCGACAGGGCGTCGCCGGGCTCCAGGTCGATGATGTGCACGTCCTTGGCCAGCTCGGCGAGGAACACGTCGCCGCGCCCGGTGAGCTTCATCAGCGGCACGCCCTCACCGGTGAGCCGCTGCTTGATGAACTTGCCGATGCCGCCGGAGCCGAGGGCCTGAAACTGCACCTGCCCCTGGTAGGCGACCATGGACCCCACCCGGGCCATCGCCTCGCCGTTCAGCTCGATCTTCAGCATCTTGGAGTTCTGCAGCCGCATGCCCGGCTGCTGGGACTCCTTCTCAAGGTTCTCCGCGGAGAACAGCGCGCTGCGCATGGGTTTCCTCCTGCATCGGGATGTGCCTGCACCGGAGGTTAGGGGACCGGCGCAACAGCGCGGATCAGCCGAGCGGGGCGCGCCGTGGACCCGGTCAGCCCCAGCCGAGGGCGTGCAGGCGCTCGTCGTCGATGCCGAAGTGGTGGGCGATCTCGTGCACCACCGTCACCGCCACCTCGTCCACGACGTCGTCCTCGGTGTCACAGATGCCCAGGATGGGGTTGCGGTAGATGAGGATGCGGTCCGGCAGCACGCCGGCGTAGTCCCAGCCCCGCTCGGTGAGCGCGTGCCCCTCGTAGAGGCCGAGCAGGTCCTCGCCCGGCGGCGGGTCGTCCTCGACCAGGATGACCACGTTGCTCATCAGCCCGAGCAGCTCCTCGGGCACCTCGTCGAGCGCCTCGCCGACGAGCTCCTCGAACCGCTCCCGGCTCATCTGCACAGCCACGCCGCCGGGTCACCCCTTCACGATCGGCACGCGGCACGGCAAGGGCGCCCGGTGGGGGCACCCTTGCCGTGTCGGACGTGGTCAGGCCAGGCGGGCGTTGAGCGTGATCTGCGCGCCGGGGGAGAGCAGCCGCGAGATGGGGCAGTTCTCCTTGGCCGCCTCGGCCAGCTTGGTGAACTCGGCCTCGTCCAGGCCCGGGACCTGGCCGACGGTCTCCAGGTCGATCCGGGTCACGGTCATGCCCGCGTCGGTCTTGTCGAAGTGCACCTTGGCGGTGGTCTCCACCGAGCTGTCGGTGGCACCCGCGTCGGCGAGCTGCTTGGAGAGGGCCATCGAGAAGCAGGCCGAGTGCGCGGCGCCGATCAGCTCCTCGGGGTTGGTGCCCTCGCCCTCCTCGAAGCGGGACTTGAAGGAGTAGTTGCCGGTGAGGCCGCCCTTGCCGGTGCGGACGGTGCCGGACCCCTCGGTGAGGTTGCCCTGCCAACGAGCGGAAGCGGTACGGATAGGCATGGCACCGACGCTAACCGAAAGCGGCGGCGCGCGCACCGGCCTGCGCGCTTGCGACCCCTGTCCCGGGGTGCCGGCTGTGCCATGATTCGACGCAGGCCCGCGTACGGGAAGGTGACCGATGTCCCAGGATCTCCCCATCCCCAGACAGGACAACCGGTCCGACGGCACGACCGTGGTGGAGTGGGGCGAGGCCGAACCGGCTTCGTCCGGCCGGGTCGGACGCTCGCTCGCCGGCCTGGGCCGGGACCGTCGGCTCCCACCGGTGCTCGCCGGCCTGGGCGCGGTGGCCGCGGTCGCCTCGCTCATCGGGGAGTGGCTGGTGATGACCGTGCCGAACGACGGCCCGGACGGGAACACCTCCGTCCGGCTGCCGAGCGGGGTGGCGGAGGTCGGCGGCTTCGGTGTGGCGTACCTCGTGGGACTGCTCGGCCTGGCGGTCGCCGTGGCGCTCGCGCTGCGCGGTGCGCCACCGGTCCGGCAGCACGCGCGCCTCGCCGGTCTCGGCCTCGCGGCGGCCCTGCTCGCCCTGCTGGCCGCGGCCGCCTACTCGCTGGACGAGCTGGGCCGGCGTGCCTTCTTCCTCCCGACCGAGCAGCGGTTCCAGGTGGAGCACGGCCGCGGCCTGGTCACCGCGTTCCTCGCCGTCGTGCTGCTGGCGGCCGCGCTGCACCTGTCCGGCCGGGCCGGCGCCGAGCCCGCCGGCCGGGCGGACGAGCCCGCGGCGGAGCCGGAGGCCGGTGCCTCCGACGGCTGGTCCGGCCGGGGCCGGCGCCGGGCGGCCGAGGACGAGCTGCCGCCGGCCCCCGCCGACCTGAGTGTGCAGCCCACCACACCCTTCGCCCGGCCCGAACCGCCCCGCTGACCTCCCGTTCGTCCGCCCCGGACCGACCGTCCGCCGCCCTGCACGGCCGGCCGCGAGGGGACACCGGACGGCCGCCGCGGGTTGGTGTCCGATTCGCCGAAAAGCCATGGTTGCGACCCGTTCCGCGAGATACGGTTGCTGCCCGCCGTCCGGTGGCCGCGGCACCGAGGACCTGGACGGCCGACGCGACGGCGGCGGGCGAAGGAGGAACCATGATCCGCCCGGGACTGCCCAAGCTGATCGCCACCGACCTCGACGGCACGCTCGTCCGCAGCGACGAGACCGTCTCCGCCTACACCCACGAGGTGCTCGACCGGGTGCGGGCCGCGGGGATCCCGGTGGTCGGCGCGACCGGCCGCGGGCCCCGCCTCACCGAGCTGACCCGCAACGACATCCGCGCCGCCGACTTCCTCGTGATGGCCGGCGGGGGCCGGGTGGTCGACCAGAGCGACCCGGCGGGGCCTCTGGTGCTGCGCGACGAGCGCCTGTCCGGCACCGTGCTGGCCCGGATCCTGGCCGATCTGGAGTCGGCCGTCGGCCCGCTCACCGTGATGGTGGAGGCGTCCGACGAGCCGGACGCGCCGCTCTGGGGCGACTACCACCCGAGCTGGCCCTATCCGGACCGGTTCGAGGCGCGCAGCCGCGCGGAGTGCCTGTCCGGCGACGTGCTCAAGGCGTTCGCGCGGACCGCCGACCACCACGTGGACGAACTGTTGTCGGTGGCCCGCCGGATCGTCCCGGCCGGGCTGGCCACGCTCACCCAGGCCGGCCTCGGCTTCGTCGAGATCTGCCCGGCCGGGGTGGACAAGTCGACCGGGCTCAGCGTGGTCGCCGAGCGGCTCGGCGTCGACCCCGCCGAGGTGCTGGTCTTCGGCGACCAGCCGAACGACCTGCCGATGTTCGAGTGGGCCGGCTGGGGTCGCGTGGCGGTGGCCAACGCGCACCCGGAGGTGCGGGCCGCCGCGGACGAGATCACGCTGCGCAACGACGACGACGGCGTCGCGGTCTACCTGGACCGACTACTCTCCCGGTGATGGGAGAGGCACCTCGGCTCGTCGCGACCGACATCGACGGCACGCTGCTCCGGGACGACCGGACGCTCAGCCCGCGCACCGCCGCGGTGCTGGCCCGGATCTCCGCGGCGGGCACGCCGGTCGTGCTGGTCACCGGCCGTCCCATCCGCTGGCTCCAGCTCGTGTACGACCAGCTCGCCGAGCCGCTGCCGGCCATCTGCGCGAACGGCGCGGTGGTGTACGACCCGGTCACCGACGAGGTGCTCCGCGCCGACCCGCTCGCCCCCGAACTGCTGGCCGAGGTGGCCCGCCGGCTCCGGGCGGAGGTGCCCGGGGTGAGCTTCGCCGTGGAGATCGTGGACAGCCGGCAGATGCGGCACGAGGCGCACTACCCGCTGCGCTGGGACGCCGACGCCGACGCGATCCGGGCCATCGAGTCGCCGGAGGAGCTGCTCGCCGTCCCGGCGGTGAAGCTGCTGGCCCGGGCCGGGGAGCAGGATCCGGACGTGTTCGTCCGGGTGGTGGCCGGTGCCCTCCAGGGGCTGGCCGAGGCGACCCACTCGTCCTACAGCGGCCTGGTGGAGATCTCCGCCGCCGGTGTGACCAAGGCGGCCGGCCTGGCCTGGTACGCGACGCGACTCGGCATCGACGAGCGGGACGTGCTGGCCTTCGGCGACATGCCGAACGACGTGCCGATGCTGACCTGGGCCGGCCGGGCGGTGGCCGTCGCCAACGCACACCCGGCCGTCCTGGCGATCGCCGACGAGGTGACCGGGGCGAACACCGAGGACGGGGTGGCCGCGTATCTGGAGCAGGTCTTCGGGGTGGCCTGAGCGGCCGGGGCGCCCTCGCGCCCCGGCCGGTCAGAGGTACTGGCCGGGCGCGTGGCCCTCGTTGCCCTGCGGCATGCCGGGCATACCGGGCACCATCCCGCCCGGGCCGCTGGGCAGCGCCTGCCGCCCGGAGCGCATCTGCTCCAGCTGGACGCGGGCGGCCATCTGCTGGGCCACCAGCGCGGCCTGGATGCCGTGGAACAGCCCCTCCAGCCAGCCGACCAGCTGGGCGTGGGCGATCCGCAGCTCACCCTCGCTGGGCGCCTGGTCCTCGGTGAAGGGCAGCGAGATCCGCTCCAGCTCCTCGCGCAGCTCGGGGGCGAGGCCCTCCTTCAGCTCGACGATCGAGCGCTCGTGGATCTCGCGCATCCGGTGCCGGCTGGCGTCGTCCAGGGGCGCCGCCTTGACCTCCTCCAGCAGCTGCTTGATCATGCTGCCGATCCGCATCACCTTGGCGGGCTGCTCGACCAGGCGGGTCGGATCCTCACCCTGGCCCTCGTCGGTCTGCACCGTGCCGACCGGCCGGCCGTCCGGCCCGACCACCACCACGGTGCCGGGGATGCCATCGTTGCCCTGTTCGTCGTCCTGTCCGGCGAAGCGCGCTTCGGTCATGGGACCCATCTTTACCCACCCCCACCGCCCGCACGCGCCCGGACCCGCTGCCGGGCCGCGTACCACCCGGGCGGGGCGCGCTACCGTCGCCGTCATGCCCGCAGACCCGCGCGCCGTGCTGACCCGGCCGGCCCCACCGCCGGACGCCACCGTCGCCTACGGCGACCACCCGGACCAGTGTGCCGACCTGCGCCGGCCGGCCGGCGACGGGCCGCCCCGGCGGCTGGTGGTCGTGGTGCACGGCGGTTTCTGGCGGGCCGAGTACGACCGCACCCACACCGGTCCGATGGCCGCCGCGCTGGCCGCGCTCGGCTACCCGGTCGCCCAGGTCGAGTACCGGCGCACCGGCCAGCCGGGCGGGGGCTGGCCGCACACCCTCACCGACGTGCTGACCGGGGTGGCGGCGCTGCCCGGGCTGGCCGCGGCCGCGCTGCCCGGACTGGTGGCGCCCGCCCCACCGATCGTGGTGGGTCACTCGGCGGGTGGGCACCTGGCGCTGTACGTCGCCGCGCACGCCCCGGTCACGGTCGGCGGCGTGCTGGCGCTGGCGCCGGTCGCGGACCTCGCCGAGGCGTACCGGCTGGACCTGGACGGCGGCGCGGTGGCGGCGCTGCTCGGCGGCGGCCCGGCCGACGTCCCGGACCGGTACGCGGCCACGGATCCATCGGCATTGGTGCCGATCCGACCACGCACGGTAGTCATGCACGGAGTTCTCGACCGGCAGGTGCCGATCACCCTCAGCCGGTCATGGGTGGCGGCGGCCCGTGCCGCCGGCAGTCCCACCACGCTGATTGAGCTGCCCGAATGTGAGCATTTCGGGCTCATCGCGCCGGACTCGGCCGCCTGGCCGCAGGTGGTGGCCGCGTTGCGGTCGCTGCACGATGATCTTCCGGGCATTGACGCAGCGTCGCCAAGCAGGTAGAACGCCGAGGGGGCGTTGCACCCTGGCCGCTCCATCGGGAAGGAATTCGGTGTCACAGATGAACCGCAGGCGGGCACTACAACTGCTGGCCGCACTGGGTACCACCGGACTGGCGGCAGCCTGTGGCTCCGGGACCGACACCGCGGACGAGGCCGAGCCCGGCAGCCCGATCAAGATCGGGCTGATCGTCCCGGGCAGCGGCCCGAACAAGGTCATCGGGGACGAGATCACCAACGGGTTCCAGACCTTCCTCACCCTCAACGAGGGCCAGCTCGGCGGCCACCCGGTGACGGTGGTGCCGGCCGAGGAGGGCGACACCGCCAAGACCGGCCAGGCCGCCGTGGACCGGCTCATCAATGAGGGCGTGCTGGCGCTCACGGGTGTGGTCAGCTCCACCGTGATGCTGGGCATCCGGGACGCCGTCGAGCAGGCACGGATCCCGCTGATCGGCTCCAACGCCTCCCCCATCAGCCTGCAGAGCGTGGTCTACATCTGGCGCACCTCGTACGTGCTGAACGAGCCGGGCGAGGCGCTCGGGGAGTACCTGCGGCAGACGCTGGACGAGTCCAGCCGGATCGCGATCTTCGGTACCAAGGGCCAGAGCAGCCAGGACGTCATCGACGGCCTCCGGCGCGGCTACGAACAGGGCGGCCGCCGGCTGACCGAGGACCCGATCTTCACGGAGGACTTCGCCAACCCCGGCAAGGGGGTCTACACGGGCTCGATCCGCAAGGCCCTGGATCGGCGGCCCGGGCCCGACGCGGTCTTCTGCCACTACACCGGCGCGCAGGCCGTGCAGTTCATCAAGCAGCTCTACGCCGCGGGTTACCGGGGCCCGGTCTACGCGCCGGGCTTCCTCACCGAGGGCACCGTGCTCAGCCAGCTCGACGACGGCGAGAAGGGTGAGGAGCGGGCGCTCATCCAGAACAACCCCATCCGTACCGCGCTGAACTACTCGGCCGACCTGAACAACACCGCCAACCGGGTGTTCGCCTCCGCGTACCGCAAGACGTACAACGTCTCCCCCACCACCTTCGCGATGGCCTCCTACGACGCCGCGCAGGTGCTCGACAAGGCGATCCGGCTGGTCGGGGGGAACCCGACCCCGCAGCAGGTCAACCTGGCGCTCGGCAAGATCGGGCAGGTCGACAGCCCGCGCGGCGCCTGGCAGTTCAACCAGTCGCGCACCCCGCAGCAGAAGTGGTACCTGCGCAAGGTCCAGCTCGACGGCCGCATGCTCGCCAACGTCGTGATCAACGAGCTGGCCACGCTCGGCTGACCCGCCTCCGGCACGCGAGACGGGCGGCCTCCCCCAGGGGAGACCGCCCGTTCTCGTTGCGTCAGTGGCGCAGCTCGGCGATGCAGCACTTCACGCTGCCACCGCCCTTCTTCAGCTCGGCCAGCTCGACCGGGACCGGGTGGTAGCCGACCGCCTTGAGCTTGCCGGCCAGCCGGGTCGCCTCGCTGTTCAGCACGACGTTGAGCCCGTCGCTGACCAGGTTGAGGCCGAAGGCCAGGGCGTCCTCGTCGTCCGCGATCACCGCGTCCGGGAAGAGCTGGGTGAGCACCCGCTGGCTGGCCGCCGAGAAGGCGCCCGGGTAGTAGACGACGTTCTCGTCGTCGATCGAGGCCAGCGCCACGTCCAGGTGGTAGAAGCGCGGGTCGACCAGGCGCAGCGAGACCACCGGCCGGCCGAGCGCCTCCTGCGCCTCGGCGTGCGCGGCCGTCTCGGTGCGGAAGCCGTGGCCGGCGAGGATCAGCCCGCCGTGCGCCTCCGGCAGGTAGGCGAAGTCGCCCTCGCCCTCGTTGGTCTCGCTCGGCGCGATGAACCGCCAGCCGTTCGCCTCGTAGAACGCCCGGTGCGCGGCGGCCTCGGCGTGCCGCTGCTCGTGCTTGAACTGGGCGCCGTAGACCGTGCCGTCCACCACGAACGCGCCGTTCGCGGCGAAGACCATGTCCGGCAGCCCGCGCTCGGGGGTGAGCAGGTGCACCTCATGGCCGAGACCGACCAGGGTCTCGCGCAGGCGGTCCCACTGCTTGACCGCCAGCTCGGCGTCGACCGGGGCGGTCACGTCCATCCACGGGTTGATGGCGTACTCGACCGCGAAGTGCTCGGGCGAGCACATGAGATATGTCCGCTTTCGCGGGACTCGCTGCTGGTTCACGGTCACCAAGAGTAGGTACGGTACAACTTTGGTAACAGCCACAACCATTGCTTCCCAGAGGCGGAACGTTGCAGATAGACGCAGTTGACCAGCGAATCATTGCGTTACTCGTGGCGGATGCCCGCGCCTCGTACGCGGACATCGGCACGCGGGTGTCACTCTCCGCCCCCGCGGTCAAGCGCCGGGTCGACCGGCTCCGCTCGGCCGGGGTCATCCGGGGCTTCACCGCGGTCGTCGACCCGGCCGCCGTCGGGTGGACCACGGAGGCGTTCGTCGAGCTGTTCTGTGCCGGCCGGACCACGCCCGCGCAGATCGGCGCCGCCGCCCGGCGGCATCCCGAGGTGGTCGGCGCGTACACGGTCTCGGGCGAGGCCGACGCGCTGGTGCACCTGCGGGCGGCCGACATCGCGCACCTGGAGGAGGCGCTGGAACGGCTGCGGGCCGAGTCCTTCGTCACCTCGTCCCGCAGCACCATCGTCCTCTCCCGGCTGGTCGAGTCCCCCGGCGTCGGGCCCTCCTCGGCTTGACCTGAACCGCACTTCAGGTCGTCAACTGGACCGGACGGTGCGGTGACGACAACGGGGAGGCGACGTGCGGGCAGTGTGGCTACGGGAGTTCGGCGGGCCGGAGGTGCTGGTCCCCGGGCCGGCGCCGGATCCCGTGCCCGGTCCGGGACAGGTGCTCGTCGAGGTGGCGCACGCGAACATCACCTTCGTCGAGACGATGTTCCGGGCGACCGGGTTCGGCCCGTTCGCCGCGACACTGCCGGTGATCCCGGGGAACGGCGTCGGCGGGACGATCACCGAGGTGGGCCCCGACGTCGACCCGGCGCTGATCGGCCGGCGGGTGGTCAGCACCACGGGCGGCACCGGCGGGTACGCCGAGCGCGTGGCGGTGGACCAGAGCGCGCCGCTCCCCGTACCGGACGGGTTGGCGCTGGACGCGGCCGTGGCGCTCCTGGCCGACGGACGGACCGCACTGATGCTGGCCCGCGCGGCCGGGCTGCGGCCCGGACAGCGGGTGCTGGTCGAGGCGGCGGCCGGCGGGGTGGGCGGCCTGCTCACCCAGCTCGCCACGGCGGCCGGAGCCCGGGTGGTCGCGGCGGCCGGCGGACCCCGCAAGGTCGCCCTGCTCCGCGAGCGCGGGCTCGACGCGGTGGTCGACTACCGGGAGCCGGACTGGACCGACCGGGTCCGGGCGGCCGTCGACGGGGTGGACGTGGTGTTCGACGGGGTGGGGGGCGCCGTGGCCCGGGCGGCCTTCGACCTGCTCGACCGGGGCGGGCGGATGGTCAGCTTCGGGCTGGCCGGCGGCGCCTGGGCGGACCTGCCCGAAGCGGAGGCCGCCGCCCGGGGGGTGACCCTGATCCGCCCCGGCGGGACGCCCGACGAGCTGCGTGCCCTCACCGAACAGGCCCTCGCCGAGGGTGCGGCCGGCCGGCTCCGGCCGTTCATCGGGCAGCGTTTCCCGCTGGACCGGGCGGCCGACGCCCACGCCGTCATCGAGGCCCGGGCCACGATCGGCAAGACCCTCCTCGACGTTCGCTGAGGCCGCCGGGCCGGGCCCCGGCCCGGCCTCCTCGGCGTTTCTCCGCCGCCGGCGTCAGAGGTACATGCCGGTGCGGTGCTCCTGCGACCGCGCCGGCTTGTCCCCCTCACCGAAGAAGCGCTTGCCGCCGAACTCCCCGTGCAGCCGGTCGTCCAGCTCGTCGGCCAGCCCGGTCATCACCTGCACGGCGAGCATCAGGTGGGTGGCCTGGAAGTTGCGGCCGAACACGGGGATCGAGGCCCACACCGTGTCGTCGGCGCAGTAGAGCCGGCCGATCGGCATCCGGTTGGTCAGCTCGGACAGCTTCACGTAGAGACGCTCGGTCGGCTCGACCTCGGTGAGCACCGGCGAGAAGACGTCGACCAGCGGCGGGTTGTCGCGGACCCGGACGAAGACCATGGCCGACCCGGCGCGGATGTTGATGTCGCCGTCCGAGTCGACCTGCACCTGGTCGGCCTTGGACTTCAGCATCGTGGAGACGACCGTGCGCACCCGCTCCTCCAGGGCCAGCACGTCGTTCTCGGTGTTCTGGGCGGTCGCGGCGGCCGCCAGGGCCTCGTCGAGGTCGGCCTCCACGTCGCGGTCCGGGCCGAACTCGCTGCGCGCCGTGCCGAGCGGCTCCTCCGGCAGCGGTTCCCCCTCGGCGTCGTGCACCAGGTAGACCAGGAAGGCGGGGTGCGGGGCGCCGTAGACGTCGCGCAGGGTCCGGGACAGCACGGCCGCCAACCGCGTGGCCTCGTCGGCCAGGCAGTCCAGGCCGAACTGCTCACCGGAGCCGGGCACCACGCCGGGCGGCGACCAGCCGAGCGCGATCATGTCGGCGACCGCGGCCCGGTCCAGCCGGTAGCCCTGCGGCAGCGTCGCGTTGCCCACCGCCCGCGCCGAGAGGTGGCCCTCCTCGCCGGCGTCCACGCTCACCGAGTAGACGGCGTCCCCGGTGCCGGACGCGGTCGGGTCGAGGGTGACCTCCAGGTGCGCGCCGGCGGGCAGCCCGCGCAGCCGGTCGGCCAGCGCGCGGGCGAACTCCCGCCAGGCCTCGGTGACCTTGGCCCGCAGGTCGGCCGTGGTCGGCTCGTCCAGCAGGATCGACTCGTGCTGCTCCGGCGTCGCGCCGGCGGGCTCACCAACCGGCGCCGAGGGGTGGTCTGCCGTCATGATCGCCTCCGTCCGTCCTCGCCACCCTACCCACGGACGACGGGGGTCCAATCACCCCCGACCGGCTTCGGACACCAGGCCGGAGGGGCTACTCGGTCGGGGCGGTCCCGTCCAGCTCCACCGGCCACGTGCCCGCCAGCGTGGCGAGCCGGCCGGCCGCCGCGGCCGGCTCCGCGCCGCGCCCCACGGCCAGCCCCAGCAGGTACGCGGTCACCGGCGCCCCCGGCCGCAGCACCTGGTGCGCCACGTCCTTCGCCAGGTCGAGCACGGTCGGCACGGGCACCTCGGCCGGGTCCAGTCCCAGCTCGGCACACGCCGCCGTGACCCAGTCGTCCATCACCGTCATCGCGTCCACTCCTCGGCCCGGCGTACGTCCTCGTCAGTGTCGCAGTCGAACCAGGGCGGCGGCCCGGACCCCGACCAGGAGACCTCCCGGACGGTCGTGCCGGCCAGCAGCCCGCGCACCGGCGCCCCGTCGACCGTGCCGCCGCGCTCGGCGGCGAGCCGGTCGAGGGCGGCCCGGAGCGCACTCGCCCGCCAGACCGCGCAGAGCTGCTGCCGGCGGCCCTCGCCGTCGACGTAGCAGGCCACCCCGGCCGTCGAGCCGTCGAGGGCGCCCCGCAGCTCGGCGACCGCCGCCGGGGTGAGCAGCGGCAGGTCGGCCGCGAGCAGGGCGACGGTCGTGGTCCCGGGGTCGAGCAGGTCCAGGCCCGCCGCCGCCCCGGCCACCGGGCCACCGCCGGGCGGCTCCTCGCGGGTCACCCGCACTCCCTCGGGCACCGGGCCCGCCGGGCCGACCACGACCCGCTCGCTCGCGTCGGCCACCGCGGCCAGCACCCGGTGCAGCATCGGCCGGCCGCCGACCGGCCGGGCCGGCTTGTCGACCCCGCCCATCCGCCGGGCCGCGCCGCCCGAGAGCACCACCGCCGCGTACGCCGTCACCGGGCCACGGTAACCGCGGCGGCGTCGCGGTGCCGGTGTGCCGGGCGCGGGCAGGGGGGCGTCGCCGTGCGGATGTGCCAGGGCGCGGTGCGGCGTGGCCGTGTGGCTGTCCCGTGGCTCTGCGGCGGCGTCGCCGTGCGGATGTGCCGGGGCGCGGGGCAGGATGGCGGCATGGGACGGGCGACTGACCGGCGTGGCGTGCTCCGGATCGACCTCGACGCGGCGGCCGACGGGCGGGAGCGGATCCGCCGACAGGACACCCTGGCGGTGGAGGAGCCGCTGGAGATCCGGGTCGGCCCGGCGGGACCCGGGCGCCGTAGGCCGCTCGCCGTGACCATGCGCACCCCGGGCGACGACCTGGACCTGGCGATCGGCTTCCTGCTCACGGAGGGGCTGATCCGGTCGACCGACGACGTGCGCACGGCGCAACTCTGCGCCGGGGCGGAGACCCCCAACACCTACAACGTGGTCGACGTGGTCCTGGCCCCCGGCGTGCCGGAGCCCGTCACCGACCCGGCGCGGAACTTCTACACCACGAGCTCGTGCGGGGTCTGCGGCAAGGCGAGCATCGACTCCGTCCGGACCCGCTCGCAGTTCGTCGTGCGCGAGGACCCGCTGGCGGTGACCGCCGAACTGCTCGCCGGGCTGCCCGACCGGCTGCGCGCGGCCCAGCGCGCCTTCGACCGCACCGGGGGCCTGCACGCGGCCGGGCTCTTCACCGCCGACGGCGAGCTCGTGGTGCTGCGCGAGGACGTCGGCCGGCACAACGCGGTGGACAAGGTGGTCGGCTGGGCCGTCCGGGAGCGGCGGCTACCGCTGGCCGGGCACGTGCTGCTGGTCTCCGGGCGGGCCAGCTTCGAGCTGACCCAGAAGGCGTGGATGGCCGGGGTGCCACTGCTCGCCGCGGTCTCGGCGCCCAGCACGCTCGCCGCCGACCTGGCCGAGGAGGCGGGCATGACCTTGGTCGGCTTCCTGCGCGGCGGCACCATGAACGTCTACACCGGGGCGCACCGGGTGCCGTCCGAGGCGGTCGCCGCCGGGGCGCAGCGCGTTCCCGAGTGACCCGGCCGCCGGCCCGCTCCGCACGCGCCGACAGACCCGGTCACCGGCGAGGTCGGCGCCGGCGGGGGCGGAGCACCGCCCGGCCCGCGGTCACGGGCCAGCCGTCCAGCTCGGACGGCGCGAGCCCGCGGCGGAGCGCGTCGTCGAGGAGCAGGGCGAGCGAGTAGCCCGGATGGGCAGCGAGCACGCGTTCCAGGGCGACGGCCGCCAGCGCGCCGTGTCCGGCTCGCCAGGCGGCGAAGGCCAGCAGGCTGCCCGGGGCGGCGATCAGCTCCGGCTCGGCCCGGCGCAGCACGTCGGTCCAGAGGCTGATGTCGGCGTCCCGGCCGTCGGTGCGGGACCAGGCGTGGTCGCGGACCGGGAGGTGGGTGAGGAGCACGGTCAGCCAGGCCACCTCGTCGTCGCCGAGCCGCTCACCGCGCCGGTGCCGCCGGAACGCCGTCCGCACCGCCGCCACCCCCGCCGACCGGACCGCGCGGGCATCCACCGGCCCGGCCCCGACGGCGTCTCCGGCCCGCCCGTCCGCTTCCTCGGCAGGCCCGGCCGTCGCACCGGCGAGTGCGTTCAGGCGGTGGCGGGCCCGTGTGGTCGCCCGGTGCATGGCCAGCCGGACCGGCCCGCCGATCGGGGCCACCTGCGCGGCCAGCGCGGCCCGGTCGGGCAGGGCGACCTGACCGGCGAACACGGCCGCCGCGCTGACCTGGCTGGCCGCCGGGTCGTAGCGGGTGCCCTCGGGCGGGCAGCAGGCCGGCTCGGCGCAGAGGTAGGACCACCAGCGCCCGTCGGTCACCCGGAGCGCGTCGAGGACGAGCAGCCCGGCCCGGTCCAGTGCCTCGCCGACCGCCTCGACCGTGCCGGTGACGCGGGCGGCCGGGCCGTAGCCGAGCACGGTGGCGGCGTCGGTGCGCTGCCGGGCGACCACGTCGGCCAGGTGCCGGGCGGCCGGGCCCGGATCGCTGCCCGGCTCGGGCAGGTCACCCCGGGCCGCGAAGACGACCCGCCGGCCCCGCATCGCCACCACCACGACGCTGTCGGCGGGGTGGAAGCCGAGCAGGTACGGCACGGCGGCGACGAGGTCGGCGGGCGAGCGGACGGCGAGGCGGGGGCGCTCGATGGAGTTCATGCCGGGAGCGTGCGGCGAACCGGTGCCGGCGCGACAGGCCCTGTGGACGACACGCGGGTTGTCCACAGCTACGGAGAGTATCGAGCCAGGTCGGCGAGGAGCGGCACACCGCAGAGCCGGTCACGGCCCGCGCCGGCCCCGCGGACCGGCTACGTTGCGCTCATGGACCTGGCGTACCTGCGGGCACACCCGGAGCACCTGCCGACCTTCCTGACCCACCAGCGGATCCGGGAGACGCCGGTCTCCGGCGGCGACATCTGCACCGCGTCCCGGCTCACCCTGGACGACGGGCACTCGGTCTTCGCCAAGACCTGGCCGGAGCATGCGGAACGCGCGGCGCCCGAAGGCTTCTTCGCCGCCGAGGCGGCCGGGCTGCGCTGGCTGCGCGCGGCCGGCACGGTCGCCGTACCGGAGGTGGTGGTGGCGCTGCCGGAGCTGCTGGCGCTCGACTGGATCGAGCCCGGCGAGCCGACGCCGGAGGCGGCCGAGCTGTTCGGGCGCGAGCTGGCCGGGCTGCACCGGGCCGGCGCCCCCGCCTTCGGCGCCGAGTGGCCCGGCTTCATCGGCGCGCTGCCGCAGGACAACACGCCCGACCCGGGCCCGTGGCCGGCGTGGTTCGCGGAGCGGCGGCTGCTGCCCTACCTGCGGATGTCGGTCGACAACGGCGCGCTCACCGGCGCGGAGGCCGGCCCGGTCGAGGAGCTGATCGACCGGATCGCCGAGTTCGGCGGCGACGAGCCGCCGGCCCGGGTCCACGGCGACCTCTGGCCCGGCAACCTGCTCTGGGGCCTCGACGACCGGGTCTGGCTCGTGGACCCGGCCGCGCACGGCGGCCACCGCGAAACCGACCTGGCCCAGCTCGCCCTCTTCGGCGGCCCGCCGCACCTCGACCGGATCACGGCCGCCTACCGGGAGGCGTGGCCGCTGGCCGACGGCTGGCGGGAGCGGGTGCCGTTGCACCAGCTCCACCTGCTGCTGGTGCACACCGCGCTGTTCGGGGCCGCGTACCGGGCGGCGGTGGACTCCGTCGCCCGCGCCGCGCTGAGCGGCACCGAACGCGCTACGGTCGACGGGTGACCGCCGCCCCGACGACGACCGACGGGGTCCTCGTCGACCGGTACGGCCGCGTCGCCCGGGACCTCCGGGTCTCGCTGACCGACAAGTGCAACCTGCGCTGCACCTACTGCATGCCGGCCGAGGGGCTGCCCTGGCTGGCCGGGCCGCAGCTGCTCGACGACGACGAGATCGTCCGGCTGATCCGGGTGGCGGTGCACCGGCTCGGCGTCACCGAGGTGCGCTTCACCGGCGGCGAGCCGCTGATCCGGCCCGGCCTGGCGCGCATCGTGACGGCGGTGGCGACGCTGGAGCCCCGCCCGCGCATCTCGCTGACCACCAACGGCATCGGCCTCGACCGCCTCGCGCCCACCCTGCGCGCCGCGGGCCTCGACCGGGTGAACGTCTCGCTGGACACCCTCGATCCGGCCCGGTTCGCCGCGCTGACCCGGCGGGACCGGCACGCCGACGTGCTGGCCGGGCTGGCCGGCGCCGCGGCCGCCGGGCTGACCCCGGTGAAGCTCAACGCCGTGCTGATGCGCGGGGTCAACGACGACGAGGCGCCCGCGCTGCTCCGGTTCGCCCTGGCCCACGGCTACGAGCTGCGGTTCATCGAGCAGATGCCGCTGGACGCGCAGCACGGCTGGGACCGGTCGACCATGGTCGTCGCCGACGAGATCCTCGCCGCCCTGCGCGCCGAGTTCACGTTGACCGCCGACCCGGGTGAGCGGGGCGCGGCGCCGGCCGAGACCTGGCTGGTCGACGGCGGTCCGGCCCGCGTCGGCGTGATCGCCAGCGTGACCCGCCCGTTCTGCGGCGACTGCGACCGCACCCGGCTCACCGCCGACGGCCAGGTCCGCAACTGCCTCTTCGCCACCGAGGAGTCCGACCTGCGCGCCGCGTTGCGCGCCGGGGCCGACGACGAGGAGCTGGCCCGGCGCTGGCGCGCCGCGATGTGGGGCAAGCGGGCCGGGCACGGCATCGACGACCCGGCCTTCCTGCAACCCAGCCGGCCCATGTCGGCGATCGGAGGCTGACCGGTGCAGCTCACCGTCCGCTATTTCGCCGGCGCGCGGGCCGCGGCCGGCCGTACCGAGGAGACCGCGCCCGCCGGTGGGTCGCTCGACGAACTCCTCGACGAGCTGACCGGGCGGCACGGCGAGCGGCTGGCCGTGGTGCTGAAGGCGGCGAGCTTCCTGGTCGACGGAGTGGCCTGCCATGATCGTCAGGCACCGCTGCCGGCCGGGGCGACGGTCGACGTGCTGCCCCCCTTCGCGGGCGGCTGAGGAGGCTCCCGTGCTGGCGATGGCGACTTTCGTGGGCTTCGCTGTGCTCGTCACCGCCCTGATCCACCTCTACCTGTGGAAGCGGCTGGTCCGCGACACCACCCGCCCGGGCCGCTGGCGGAAGGCCGGCGGGGTGGCCGCGCTGCTGCTCGCGCTGCTGGTGCCGGCGACCATGGTGGGCACCCGCAACGGCTCGTACTGGCTGGCCTGGCCGGGCTACCTGTGGCTGGCCCTGATGTTCTACCTGCTCGTGCTGCTGCTGGTGCTGGAAGTGCCCATGGCCGTGGCGAAGCTGGTGCTGCGCCGCCGCGAGCGCGCCGCGACCGGTGCGGCCGCCGAGCCGTCGACGGTGCCGGCGGGCGGCAGCGGCGCCGCCGCCACGTCGCCCATCGCGCTCGCGGAGCCACCCGCCGCGGCGGCCGACGCTCCGCCGAACGGCGGGCCGGCTGGCGACCGGCCGGACCACGACCCGTCCCGCCGGTTGCTGCTCACCCGGGGGGCCGCCATCTTCGCCGGGCTCACGGCCGCGGGCGTCACGGGGTACGGCGTACGCACCGCAATGGGTCCGCCGCGGCTGGACCGGGTGCGGATCCCGCTGGCCAAGCTGCCCCGCGCCATGGACGGGCTGCGCATCGCCACCGTCTCGGACATCCACCTCGGGCCGCTGCGCGGCCGGTCGCACACCGAGCGGATCGTCGCGATGATCAACCGGCTCGACGCCGACCTCGTGGCGGTGGTCGGTGATCTGGTCGACGGGTCGGTGGCCGAGCTGGGGCCGGCCGCGGAGCCGCTACGCGACCTGCGCTCCCGGTACGGCAGCTTCTTCGTCACCGGCAACCACGAGTACTACTCCGGGGTGGAGGAGTGGGTGCGCGAGGTGGATCGGCTCGGCCTGCGGGTGCTCCAGAACGAGCGCCAGGAGATCCGGGCCCGCCGCGGCGTGCTCGACCTGGCCGGGGTCAACGACGTGACGGCCGCGGGCACCGGGCTGGCGGCGCCCGCCGACTACGCCGCCGCCCTGGGCGACCGCGACCCGGCCCGTCCCGTGGTACTGCTGGCCCACCAGCCGGTGGCCGCGCACGAGGCGGCGAAGTTCGGCGTGGACCTCCAGCTCTCCGGGCACACCCACGGTGGCCAGATGGTGCCGTTCAACCTGCTGGTGAAGCTCCAGCAGCCGGTGGTCTCCGGTCTGGGCGAGGTGGACGGCACGAAGGTCTACGTGACCAACGGGGCCGGCTTCTGGGGTCCGCCGGTCCGGGTGGGCGCGCCGCCGCAGGTGACCCTGGTCGAGCTGCGCGCCCCATAGCGCGTTCCGGCCGCCCGGTCCAGCACCGCATTGCTCAGGTCACGCGTACGCGTGGCGGCGGGCGGCCGGGGGACCGGGCGTGACAGGATGCGGCGTGCCTCCGTTCAGCGCCGCACCCCCCGGTGGCCTCCCGCCGTTCGTCGCGGATCTGCACATCCACTCGAAGTACTCGCGCGCGTGCAGCCGTGACCTGACCCTGCCGAACCTCGGCTGGTGGGCCCGACGCAAGGGCATCGGTGTGCTCGGCACCGGCGACTTCACCCACCCCGCCTGGTACGACCACCTGCGGGAAACCCTGCACCCCGCCGAGCCCGGCCTCTACCGGCTGAGCCGCGAGGCGGAGCGGGACATCGCCCGGCGGCTGCCGCCCCGGCTGGCGAGCGAGGCGGAGGCGGACCCGGTCCGGTTCCTGCTCAGCGTGGAGATCTCCACGATCTACAAGCGCGACGACCGGACCCGGAAGGTGCACCACCTCATCTACCTGCCGGACCTGGACGCGGTGGCCCGGTTCAACACCGCGCTGGGGCGGATCGGCAACCTGGGCTCGGACGGCCGGCCGATCCTCGGGCTGGACTCCCGCGACCTGCTGGAGATCACCCTGGAGGCCAGCCCGGACGGCTACCTGGTGCCGGCGCACATCTGGACGCCCTGGTTCTCGGCGCTCGGCTCGAAGTCCGGCTTCGACGCCATCGCCGACTGCTACGCCGACCTGGCCGAGCACATCTTCGCCGTGGAGACCGGCCTCTCCTCCGATCCGGAGATGAACTGGCGGGTCGGCAGCCTGGACCGCTACCAGCTGGTGTCGAACTCGGACGCGCACTCGCCGCCGGCCCTGGCCCGGGAGGCGACCGTCCTCGACTCGGCCCGCGACTACTTCGCGATCCGCGAGGCGCTGCGCACCGGCGACGGGCTGGCCGGGACCATCGAGTTCTTCCCGGAGGAGGGCAAGTACCACGCCGACGGGCACCGGCTCTGCGGGGTGAACTGGTCCCCGGAGCGCACGCGGGAGGCCGGCGGACGCTGCCCGGAGTGCGGGAAGCCGCTGACGGTGGGCGTACTGAGCCGGGTCGAGGAGCTGGCCGACCGGCCCGAGGGGCACCGCCCGGCGCACGCCCGGGAGGTGACCCACCTGGTGCCGCTGGCCGAGATCCTGGGTGAGCTGAACCGGGTGGGCGCCCGCTCGAAGAAGGTCGAGGGCAAGCTCCACGAGCTGATCGCCGCGCTCGGGCCGGAGCTGGACATCCTCCTCCGTACCCCGCTGGACGAGATCGGCCGCGTCGGTGGTGAGTTGCTCGCGGAGGGCATCGGCCGGCTGCGCCGTGGCGAGGTGCGGCGGGTCCCCGGCTACGACGGCGAGTACGGCGTGATCACCCTCTTCGACCCGGCCGAGCTGGGGTCGCCGGGCGGGGGCACCGGCCAGGACGCACTCTTCGACGTACCCGTGCCCGCGCAGCGGAGGCCCGCGGAGCCGGCGCCGAAGCCGAAGGCCAAGCGCCCGGCGGCGGCCAAGGCGGAGCCGAAGCGCAAGCCGGCTCCCCCGCCACCGCCACCGATCGCGCCCCCACCCTCCCCGCACGAGCCGTTCGAGCCGATGCTCGCCGGGATGGAGGAGGTCGGCACCGGGCTGCTGGACCGGCTCGACGCGATGCAGCGGGTGGCGGCCTCGGCGCCGGGCGGCCCGCTGCTCATCGTGGCCGGCCCGGGCACCGGCAAGACCCGGACGCTGACGCACCGGATCGCGTACCTGTGTGCGGAGCTGAACGTCTTCCCGGAGCAGTGCCTGGCGATCACCTTCACCCGGCGGGCGGCGGAGGAGCTGCGGCACCGGCTGGACGGGCTGCTCGGCCCGGTGGCCGAGGACGTCACGGTCGGCACGTTCCACTCGCTGGGCCTGACCATCCTGCGGGAGAACGCGCCGGCCGCGGGCCTGCCGGCGGACTTCCGGATCGCCGACGACGCCGACCGGGCCGCCGCGCGCGCGGAGGCCGGCGAGGACGACGACCGGTACGCGACGCTGCTGCGCAAGCGGGACCTGGTCGACCTGGACGAGCTGCTCACCCTGCCGGTGGCGCTGCTGAAGGGTGACCGGAAGCTGGTCCGGGAGTACCGCGAATGCTGGAAGTGGATCTTCGTCGACGAGTACCAGGACGTCGACGCCGTCCAGTACGAGCTGCTGCGGCTGCTCAGCCCGCCCGACGGCAACCTCTGCGCCATCGGCGACCCCGACCAGGCGATCTACTCGTTCCGGGGCGCGGACGTCGGTTACTTCCTGCGCTTCTCCCAGGACTTCACGGACGCCCGGCTGGTCCGGCTGAACCGCAACTACCGCTCGTCGGCGCCGATCCTGGCCGCCGCCGTGCAGGCCATCGCGCCGTCGTCGCTGGTCCGCGGCCGCCGGCTCGACCCGGCCCGGCTCGACCCGGAGGCCCCGCTGGTCGGTCGCTACGCCGCGACCTCCGTCGCGGACGAGGCCGATTTCCTGGTACGCACCATCGACGACCTGGTCGGCGGCCTCTCCCACCGCTCCCTCGACTCGGGCCGGATCGACGGCCGGGCCACCTCGCTGTCGTTCTCCGACATCGCGGTGCTCTACCGCACCGACTCGCAGGCCGCGCCCCTCGTGGACGCGCTGGCCCGGGCGAACATCCCGGTGCAGAAGCGGTCGCACGACCGGCTGCGCGACCGGCCGGGCGTGACGGCCATCGCCCGCGAGCTGCGGCACGCCGGGCTCGACGGCTCGCTGACCGCCCGGGTACGGCTGGCCGGCCAGATCCTGGCGGAGCGCTTCGCGGTGCCCACCCTCGACGGTTCCGGCGCGGTACGCCCCGAGGACGTCCGCACCGCCGTCGACCTGCTCACCCCGCTGGCCCGGCGCTGCGGCGACGACCTCGGACTGTTCCTCGCCCAGCTCGCGACCGGGGCGGAGGTGGACGCCCTCGACCCGCGCGCCGAGGCGGTCACCCTCCTCACCCTGCACGCCGCGAAGGGGCTGGAGTTCCCCGTGGTCTTCCTGGTCGGCGCCGAGGACGGGCTGCTGCCGCTGCGCTGGCCCGGGCAGGAGCCGGACGACGCGGTGGCCGAGGAGCGGCGGCTCTTCTTCGTCGGGCTGACCCGGGCCCAGGACCGGCTGTACGTGAGCCACGCGGCCCGGCGTACCCGGCACGGGTCGGAGCGCGAGTGCCGCCCTTCTCCATTCCTGGACGTGATCGACCCGGGCCTGTTCGAGCGCTTCGGTGACACGGAACCCCGCCGCCCGAAGGATCGCCAGCTCCGCCTGATCTGAGCCTTCGCCGCAGCTCGGCGAGGTGGCGCCCGCCGCGATGACGGGACACCGCCACCTCGCCGAGCCGGCGCAGCCGAGCGGCGCGCGCTCCACCGGGTCAGGCGAGCAGGACCGCGAGCCAGGCGCCGGTGAGGAGCGCCGGACCGAACGGGAGCGGCGTGTCGCGGGCGACCCGGCGGGCGGCGAGCAGGCCGAGGACGACCACCCCGTGCAGCACGTGCGGGAGGAGCAGGCCGAGACCCAGGGCCGGCCAGCCCAGCCAGCCGAGCGGCAGGCCGAGCGCGGCGGCGAGCTTGACGTCGCCGAAGCCGAGCCGTGAGCGGGGGAGCAGGGCGAGCAGCACGTACCCGGCGAAGGAGACCGCCGCGCCGGTCAGGGCGGCCAGCAGCCCGCCCGGCGTGCCGGCGACGAGTGCCGCCCCGACCAGGCCGGCCCCGCCCGCGCCCGCCGCGGCGGCAACCAGCCGGTCGGGGAGTCGCAGGCAGTCGAGATCCACGAGGGCGAGCGCCAGCCCGATAGCCGCCATCGCCAGGAACGCCGGCAACGCCGGATCGCCGCCGCGCGTGGCAGCGAGGCCGCCGAACACGGTCGCCCCGGCTAGTGTCGGCCCGGTGGACCGGGCGGCCGGAGGCCGAGGGTGTGCGGAGTGCCGGGCGAGCGGAACGGCGGCGCGGCCGGCCAGCGCGCCGAGGAGCGCGACACCCGTCACCAGCCCCGCCGACACGGGCCGGGACGTTACCGGCGGGCCGGCTCCGGGGCCGCCCCTTTGACGGGTCGTGCCGCGGACCGGTGCGGGCGCTCGGTGCTCACCACCACGGCGACGCCGGCCACGATCACCGCGCCGCCGAGCAGCACCTGCGGGGTCACCGGCTCGGCGACGAGCAGCGCGCCGAGCGCCACGGCGACCGCCGGGTTCACGTACGCGTAGGTGGAGACCAGCGAGATCGGCGCGTGGGCCAGCAGCCAGACGTACGCCGTGAAGGCGACCAGCGAACCGGCCACCATGAGGTAGACCAGCGCGGC
The DNA here is from genome assembly GCF_009671205.1 of Micromonospora terminaliae. Lineage (NCBI taxonomy): Bacteria > Bacillati > Actinomycetota > Actinomycetes > Micromonosporales > Micromonosporaceae > Micromonospora > Micromonospora terminaliae. The sequence continues at coordinate 5,484,812 of NZ_CP045309.1, forward strand.
CCAGGAACGGCCGGTCACCTCGGCGGGGGAGAAGCCGTCCAGCTCGCCCCGGACGGCCGCGACCACGGCGAGTGCCGCGGCGCCGGCGAGCATCTCGTAGACGGTGGCCACGAACGGGTCGGCCGGCATCCGGATCCGGCCCGAGAGGTACGAGCCGACCGACCAGCTGACGGCACCCGCCACGACGGTCAGCGCGCCGACCAGCGGCACGCTCCCCGAGCCGCCGCCCGGCAGCACGAGCAGCACGAGACCGACGAAGCCGACGGCCACCCCGGCGAAGGTCCACGGGCGGGGCCGGTCGCCGCCGACCGTGCGCAGCAGCACGACCAGCAGCGGGACCGTGGCCACCAGCAGCGCGGCGATGCCGGAGGGCAGCGCGGTCCCCTCGGGGCCGGACTCGGCGAGCACGACGAGACCGTTGCCGCCGGCCAGCAGCAGCACCCCGACCAGCGCGGCCGAGCCGAGCTGCCGCCAGTCGACGCGGAGCGCACCCGGGCCGCGGCGCAGCCGCAGCACGAGACCGAGCACCACGGCGGCGGCGGCGAACCGCAGCGCGGCGGAGGTGAGCGGCGGCAGGGACTCGACCGCGACCCGGATGCCCAGGTAGGTCGAGCCCCAGAGCACGTAGACCAGGACCAGCGCGGTCCAGATCAGGGCGGGACGGGCCGGTGCGGTGGCGTGGTCGACGGCGGGCGTCGCACTCGTGGGGCGTGAGCTCATCGGTGGACCACGCTACGGTGACCACGGCGTCGGCGTCCCCTGTTGGTGGCCGGCCTCTCAGCACTGGCGTACGCAGGAGGACGTTCATGTCGAACTTCGGACCACCGGGCGGCGGCTCCCCCGAGCCGTGGGGTGGGCGGCGCCCCGACGACGGCTACCCTCCGCCGGCCGATCCCCGCTACGACCCGGGGTACGGCGGGCAGCAGGGCGGCTGGGGCGAGGCGCCGACCCGGCACTACGACCCGGCGGCCCCCCACTACGAGCCGCCCGCCCAGCGCTACGACCAGTCGACCCAGCGCTACGAGCCGGGTCCCGCCTGGAACGCCGGCCCACCGCCGGCCGCCCCGCCCTACCAGGGCTACCCGGCCGACCCCGGCTACGGCGGCCAGCAGCCGTACGCCGAGCCGACGCCGCCGAAGCGCGGCAAGGGGCCGCTGCTCGTGGTCCTGGTCGTGCTGGCGGTGCTGCTGCTCGGCGGCGCGGGGGCCTACTGGATGCTCGGGCGGGACGACGCCACCCCGAGCGGGACGGCGTCGGCCTCCGCGCCGGCCGCCGGTCCGACCGGAGCCTCGGGCGCGCCGGCCGATGTGCCCACGACCCCGCCGGCCCCGGCCTCCTCGACGGACCCGCGGTTCGTGAAGGCGGGCCAGTGCGTCGCCAACGAGGGCGCCGCCGCCGAGCCGAAGCTGGTGATCACCGAGTGCGGCGCGAAGACCTACCAGGTGCTGCGCCGCATCGACGGGTCGACCAGCGGCAAGAAGGACGCCGAGGCGAAGTGCGCGAAGGTGGCGGGCTACACCGACTGGTACTTCTTCGACAGCCAGCTCAACGACCTCGACTTCGTGCTCTGCCTCAAGCGGCGGTAGGGCACCGTAGCCAAAACTAGGGCTGTCTAGCGTTATTGCTAGACAGCCCTAGTTTCGTCTCGACGGTCCGACACGCGGTAGCCGCATCTACACATGTCTAGCCCCGCCGCTAGACGGCCCGATACTGTGCGATTCGTGGATCCGGTCCGCAACCCGTACGCCCCGGGCGCCGGTCAGCGCCCGCCCGAACTCGCCGGGCGGGGGCGGGAGCTGGATGTCTTCGACGTGGTGCTGGAGCGGATCGCCCGCGGCCGGCCGGAACGCAGCCTCATGCTCACCGGGCTGCGCGGCGTCGGCAAGACCGTCCTGCTCAACACGCTGCGCTCGCAGGCCATCAACCACCTCTGGGGCACCGGCAAGATCGAGGCCCGGCCGGACCAGTCGCTGCGCCGGCCGGTCGCCGCCGCGCTGCACATGGCGGTCCGCGAGCTGGCCCCCCGGCACCGCGCCCCCGACCGGATCGACGCCTTCCTCGGGGTCCTCAAGGCGTTCGCCCAGCGCGCCGCCCCGGCCGGACGGGGCGGAGCCGCCCCGAAGCTGCGCGACCGCTGGCAGCCGGGCATCGACGTGCCGGCCAGCAGCGGCCGGGCCGACTCCGGCGACATCGAGATCGACCTGGTCGAGCTGCTCACCGACGCCGCCGCGGTGGCCACCGACGTGGGCACCGGCGTCGCGATCTTCATCGACGAGATGCAGGACCTCGGTGCGGAGGACGTCTCCGCGCTCTGCGCCGCCTGCCACGAGCTGTCCCAGCTCGGCGCGCCGCTGATCGTGGTGGGCGCCGGGCTGCCGCACCTGCCGGCCGTGCTCAGCGCCGCGAAGTCGTACTCGGAGCGGCTCTTCCGCTACCAGCGGATCGACCGACTCGACCGGATCGCCGCCGACCAGGCGCTCTGCGCCCCGGCCGAGCGGGAGGAGGTCGAGTACGAGCAGAAGGCCCTCGACCTGCTCTACGAGAAGTCCGGCGGCTACCCGTACTTCGTCCAGGCGTACGGGAAGGCCACCTGGGACCACGCGCCCCGGTCGCCGATCACCGCGGCGGACGTCCGGGTCGCCGCGCCCGAGGCGGAGGCGGAGCTGGCGGTGGGCTTCTTCGGCTCCCGGTTCGAGCGGGCCACCCCGGCCGAGCGCGAGTACATGCGCGCCATGGCGACGCTCGCCCTGGTGGACGGGGAGGAGAGCGGCCGCGACGACATGGACGCGGCGGTGCCCACCGCGGAGATCGCCCGGGCGCTGGGCCGGAAGCCGGCCAGCCTCTCGCCCGCCCGGGACGCGCTGATCAAGAAGGGCCTGATCTACTCGGGCGAGCGGGGCACGGTCGCCTTCACCGTCCCGCACTTCGGCCGCTACCTGCGCACCCAGCCGGCCTGAGCGGTCAGACCTTCGACCAGGGTGGCGGGAAGACCACCTCCCCGGCCGGGGGCGGTGGCTCGTTGCTCGTGGACGGCGGCAGCACCAGCGCCTGCCACGGCTCGCCCAGCCCCGACCACGGGCTGGTCAACCCCAGCCGGTCCGCCCGCCCGAACCCGAACCGGCGGTAGTACGCCGGGTCGCCCAGCACCACCACCAGCCGCTCGCCCAGTTCGGTGGCCGCGTCGAGGGCGGCCTGCACCACCGCCACGCCGTGCCCGACCCGCTGCCGGTGCGGGGCGACCGCCACCGGGCCGAGGGCCAGCGCCGGCCAGGCGCCGCCGTCGGTACGCACCTGCACCCGGGTGAGCAGCGCGTAGCCCACCACCTCGCCGCCGTACTCGGCGACCATGGCCAGTTCCGGGATCCAGGCGTCGCTGCGCCGCAGGTCCTCGACCAGCCCCACCTCGGGCGGGGTGGCCACGTCGGGGCGGGCGAACGCGCCGGCCAGCACCCGGGCGACCGGCTCCTCGTCCGCCGGGTCCTCGGGTCGGAGTCGCAGCGTCGTCACCCGCGCGACCTTACCGCCCGGAGCCCGTCCATCCGCGACGGTCGCTGAAATCGGTACCCACTGGACGTCCACGTCGGCCGATCCCTTTCGGGTGTTGCGGGGGTGGCGAGGGCCGCGACGGGGTATGACTGAGCCATGAAGCCCGTGCGCTCCCTCGCCCGCGTCATGTTGAGCGGCATCTTCGTGGTCAGCGGCGCCCGCAACCTGCGGAACCCGGGACGGCTGGTCCCGGCCGCGCAGCCGATCACCGACAAGGTGACGCCGCTGCTCCAGAACGTCCACCCCCGCATCCCCACCGACACCGCGACGCTGGTGCGGGCCAACTCGGCCACCCAGTTGATCGGCGGCCTGATGCTGGCGACCGGCAGGTTCACCCGGCCGGCCGCGCTCGTCCTCGCCGCCACCCTGGTGCCGACCACCGCCGCCGGCCATCCCTTCTGGAACAACGACGACCCGGCGGCACGGAACAACAACCAGATCCACTTCCTGAAGAACCTCGGGCTCTTCGGCGGCCTCCTGCTCGCCGCCGCCGACACCGAGGGCAAGCCGGGGCTCCGCTGGCGCACCGGCCACCGGATCAACCACTCGCGCCGCTCGGTGCAGCGCGCGGTCCGGACCGCCCGCCGGGAGGCGAAGATCGCCGTACGCTCGGCGGCCACCGCCCGCCGGATCCCCGGCTGACCTGCATCAATACGGCCACCACCCCCCGCAAGGCCACCAATCACCTGAACCGTCCGACACCCGTTAACGCGGTGGAAATGTCAAAAACACGTGTGGGATCGGACACGGTCGCATAACGCGGGAGGCAGTGACGTGAGGCGCCGTTCTAGGCTCCGTGCTGGACCTGGAGGGGCAGGACGATATTGGTACGGGGGTGGCCACGCCATGCCGACGACAGTCGGTAGACGGATGGACCGCCTCACTCCCCTCCAGCGCGTGACGCGGGGGGTCGACCGCCGGATCGTCGTACGGGCCGGGGTCGTGGCCGCCGTCGCCTACAGCGCGTGGCTCGCCATCGGCGCCTTCGGCCGGCCCTACAACTTCTTCGACATGAAGATCTACCACGGTGCCGTCGTGTGGTGGGCGAACGGCAACGAGCTGTACGACTTCATCGCCCCGTCCACCACCCTGGGCTTCACCTACCCGCCGTTCGCGGGCCTGGCCATGCTGCCGATGTCCTGGCTGCCGGTCGACGCCGCCGGCTGGCTCAACGCCCTGGCCAGCATCGCCGCCCTCGCCGTCGTGCTGGCCGCGCTGCTGCGCCCGATCATCGACCGGCTGGGCTGGTCGCTCTGGTTCACCGTCGGCATCGCCACCCCGCTGGCCGTGGCCATCGAGCCGTCCCGGGAGACCCTCGGCTACGGCCAGGTCAACCTCCTGCTCTTCGCGCTGATCATGGCGGACCTGGTCGGTTTGCGCTGGCGGGCCCGGCGCGGCACCCACCACGAGACCGCCGACTCGGCGCTGGCCCGGTTCGTCTACAGCGGCACCTGGGCCGGGGTGGGCATCGGGCTGGCCACCGCGGTCAAGCTCACCCCGGCGCTGTTCGTGGCGTACCTGATGATCACCCGGCAGTGGCGGGCCGCGCTGACCGCCGTCGGCACCACCATCGGCGTGACCATCGCGTCGTTCGCGCTGGTCGGCGAGGAGTCGCGGACGTACTTCACCAGCGTGCTCTGGCAGACCGAACGGGTCGGCGCGGCGGACATGACCGCCAACCAGTCGCTCGCCGGCCTGCTGGCCCGGCTCTACGACTCCATCGAGACGCCCGGCCTGCTCTGGCTGGCCTTCGCGGTGCTGATGCTGGCGCTCGGGCTGTCCCGGGCGACCAGCGCCCGCGCCGACGGCGACGAGCTGACCGCGTTCACCCTGGTCGGGCTCACCGCCAACGTGATCAGCCCGATCTCCTGGTCGCACCACCTGGTGTGGGTCATCCCGGCGATCATCGTGCTGGCCGACGCCGCCGTACGCCGCCGCGAGGCGAGCCGCGGCCTGGTGCCCCGGGCCACCGCCACGCCACCGGCCACCGGGGTTCCGGCGCTCCGGCCGCCGATCTGGTACCCGGCCCTCACCGGGCTCCGGCACGGGGCCGGCGCGCTCGGGCTCTACCTGCTCTTCCTCGTCTCGCCGATCTGGCCGTACGAGCACCAGCTCCCCGAGGTGTCCCACTACCAGGACGGCCTGTTCGGCGCGCTGATGGAGAACTCCCTGGCCGTCGCCCTGATCGTGCTGGTCGCGGCGCTGCCCTGGCGCCCCGGCGCGGAACCGGCCTTCTACCACGACCGGCTCGCCCGGGTGGCTCAGCCCGCCGCCCGGCGCTGAGGAGTCAGGGGCAGTTCACCCACTCCTCCGTGCCGTCGGCGAACACCTGCCGCTTCCAGATCGGCAGCCGCGCCTTCACCTCGTCGACCAGCCGCGCGCAGGCCGCGAACGCCGCCGCCCGGTGCGCGGTGCTGACCGCCGCGACCAGGGCCACGTCGCCGATCTCCAGCGGGCCGATCCGGTGGGACACCGCCACGGCGTACACCTCGGGGTCGGCGGCGATCTCGGCCGCCACCTCGCGCAGCACGGCCTCGGCGGTCGGGTGGCCCTCGTACTCCAGCAGGGTGACCGTGCGGCCGTGGTCGTGGTCGCGGACCACGCCCTGGAACGAGACCACCGCGCCGGCGCGGCGGTCGGCGACCGCCGCCTCGTGCGCGGCCAGGTCCAGCGGCCGGTCGGTCACCGCGCCGAGGACCACACCGACGGCCGTACTCACTGAGCCTCCCCGGTTTGCGACTGCGGGGCTCGCAACCCCGGCTCACTCCTCGCGCTCACCATGCCCGCTCTCCAGTGGTCAACGGCAACGGTACGAGTGGCACCCGGTCGCCCGCCGCGCCGCTCGTGCCCGGGCGGATCACCGCGAAGCCGTCGGCGCCGGCCAGACCCCGCAGCATCGCCGAACCGACGTGGCGGACCGGGTGTGCCGTGCCGGCCGCCCGGTCCCAGCGCACCAGGGCCAGGTGGGTGTGGTCGCCGCGCCCGGGGACCGCCTCTGCCAGGGTGACCTGCGGCAGCACCGGCATCGGCCGGCCCTGCAGGCCGGCGAGCAGCGGCGCGACCAGCGAGACCAGCGCCACGACGGCGGACTGCGGGTTGCCCGGCAGGCCGGCCACGAAACGGACGCGGCCGTCGTCGCCGACCAGCCGGGCCAGCAGCATCGGGAAGCCGGGCCGGACCGCCACGGTGTTCACCACGTAGTCGGCGCCGAGCGTCTCCAGCGTCGGGTGCAGGTGGTCGACCGGGCCGTGCATGGTGCCGCCGGTGGTGCAGACCAGGTCGGCGTCGGCGAGCGCGGCGCGCACCGCGGCCACGTGGGCGGGGAGCGTGTCGGCCACCGGGCCGACCACGTCGGCGGGGCGCACCTGGCAGCCGTAGCGGCGCAGCCAGGCGGGCACCGCCGGGCCGAGCGCGTCCCGGACCCGGCCGGCCCCGGGCGGACCCTCGGTCAGCAGTTCGTCGCCGAAGACCAGCAGCGCGGCGCGGGGCCGGCGGCGGACCCGCAGGGTGTCGTACCCGCAGGAGGCGGCCAGGCCGATCACCGCCGGGTCGACAGGCGTGCCGGCGGGCAGCAGTTCCTCCCCGGCGTACGCCTCCTCACCCGGCTCCCGCCACTCCGGCACGGGCCGGGGCGTGCCGGTCACCCGGCCGTCCGCGGTGCGGGCCGACTCCTCGATCCGCAGGATCGCCGTCGTGCCCTCGGGGACCATCGCACCCGTGGCGATCTCCACCGTGCTGCCGTCCGCCGCCAGCGGGGGCGGGGTCTGCCCGGCGAGCACCCGGCCGACCACCCGCCACGGGCCGTCCCCACGCACCGCCCAGCCGTCCACGCTGGAGGTCGGGAACGCCGGCAGGTCGGTACGCGTCGCCAGCGGCTCGGCCAGGGTGTGCCCGTCGGCCTCGGCGAGCGACCGGCCGATCGTGGGGAGCGCGGCGGCGAGACCCACCGCGTACACCCGGGAGCGGGCCTCCTCCCACCCGGCCGGCGGCGGCGCGGCGACCTCGGCCGCGGCGGCTGCGGTTTCCGTGCTCATCGGCCGAGCCTATCCCCGGTGCGGCGGGGGTGTGCGGTCAGTGGTCGCCGCCGCGGAGCTGGTCGACGGTGTGCCGCAGGATCGGGCCGAGCACCACCAGGCCGTCCTTCGCCCCGCCGCGCGACCCGGGCAGGTTGACCACCAGCATCCGGCCGGCCACCCCGGCCAGCCCGCGCGACAGCGCGGCCGTCGGCACGGCCTCGCGGCTGTGTGCCCGGATCGCCTCGGCGATGCCGGGGATCTCGTAGTCGAGCAGGGGGCGGGTCACGTCGGGAGTGCGGTCGGTCGGGGTGACCCCCGTGCCGCCGCTGGTCAGCACCACGTCGACGCCCTCGTCGCGGGCCGCCCGCAGCGCCACGCCGACCGGCTCGCCGTCGGGCACCACCACCGGCTCGTCGACCTCGCAGCCCAGCTCCCGCAGGCCGGCGACGAGGAGCGGGCCGCTGGTGTCCGCGTACACCCCGGCGGCCGCCCGGTTCGAGGCGACGATCACCCGGGCCCGGATCACGGCCGGTCCTCCGGCCGGACCCACTCGCCGGTCTTGCCGCCCTCCTTGCGCAGCACCCGGACCGCGTCCACCGAGGCCGCCGGGTCGACCGCCTTGACCATGTCGACCAGGGCGAGCCCGGCGACGGCCACCGCGGTGAGCGCCTCCATCTCGACCCCCGTCCGGTCGGCGGTCTTCGCCGTGGCGGTGATCTCGACCGTGTCGTCGGTGAGCCGCAGGTCGACGGTGACGCCGTGCAGGGCGATCGGGTGGCAGAGCGGGATCAGGTCGGGGGTGCGCTTGGCCCCCATGATCCCGGCGAGCCGGCCGACGGCCAGGGCGTCCCCCTTGGGCAGGCCGTCGCGGCGCAGCAGCTCCACCACCTCGGCGGTGGTGCGGAGGCGGCCGGCGGCGACCGCGAGCCGGCCGGAGACCGGCTTGGCGGAGACGTCGACCATCCGGGCCGCGCCGGCCGGGTCGACGTGGGTGAGCTGCGCGGGATCGGTCACGGCCGCGAGCCTATCCGCCCGGTACGCCCGGGCGCGCGCGTCGGGGCCGGCGGCGGGGAGGGGCACCGCACGGCACCCCTCCCACACCTGCCCGCCGTCGATTCGCTGGGGGGAAACTGACGGCGGGGGCCTCGTCGACCGGGTCCCCCGTGCAGCGGACCGCCCCCGTTGGCCGACATGCCGCGACGCTAACGAGCCAGGCGATAAGGAATCGATAAACCGGTTCAGACCCGGTCCGGCCGGACCTCCGCCAGCAGCCGGCGGATCTCGTGCTGCTCAGGCACCCCCGTCCGCTCGAAGATCGCCAGGGCCCTGCGCCGGTACCGGCGTGCCTCCTCGGGATCGGTGTCCGCCAGGTGTTCGGCGAGGCCGCTCAGCGCCCGGCCCTGCTCGTAGGGATGCGCGATGCGGGTGGCGATGTCGAGCGCCTCATGGAACATGGCCACCGACTCCTCCGGTCGTCCGGCGACCCGCAGTGTCATGGCCAGTTCGTTGCGGGCCTCGGCCTGGACGTGGCGTTCCCCGGCGTTGGCCGCCGCCTCGATCGCGGCGTGGTGGTGCCGCAGCGCCTCGTCGAGCCGGCCGAGCTGCCGGTAGGTACCGGCCAGGTCGCTGAGGGTCTCGGCCCGGGCGTACCCGTTGCCGGTGCGGTCCCGCAGCGCCAGGGACGCCCGGAGCAGGCGTTCCGCCTGTGCGTTCTGGCCGATGCGGTAGCGGACGCCCCCGAGGTGACCGAGCGCGTTGGACAGGTGGAACAGGTCCCCTCTGACCCGGGCGACGAAGAGGTGCAGCCGATGGACCGCCATGGACTCGTCGTGCCGGCCCAGGAACCGCAGGGTGAGACCCAGGTTGGGCAGCACGGGCAGGGTGTCCAGGGCGCCGGCCCGCACGGCGGCCTCGTTGACGTCGAGCGACTCCTGGATGCGGCCGGTCAGCCAGTACACGACGCCCAGGTTCACCCGCGCGCGATCCGTGCCCTCGACGTCGCCGAGTTCCGCCCGGATCGACACCACCTCGTGCAGGTGGGCCGACGCCTCCTGATAGGCGCCGGTACGCACGCAGGCCGAGGCGAGGTAGTTGTGCATGAGGGCGACGGCGTGCCGGTCGCCCGTCCGCCGCGCCGCGACCAGCCCTTCGCCATGCGTGGCGGAGATGTCGTCGAAGTAGCTGCGCATGTAGAAGAAGCGCCAGGCCGCCCGGGCCAGCCGCCACGCCATCGCCTCGTGACCCTCGCGGGCGGCCTGCCGGACGAGGGAGTTCAGATTGAGGCGCTGCTCCTCCAGCCACTCCAGGTCACCGGGGAGCCGCGCCGAGAGCAGATCGGGACGCCGGGGCGCCGTCAGGCGCAGATTCCGGTCGACCAGGCGCTTCTCCTCGATCGGCGCGGAGACCACCACGACCGAATGCAGGAGGTGATCGAGGAGTCCCGCCACCGCCGCCTTCCGGACCGGTTCCGGGTCCGTCTGCAGCGACAGTTCGTAGGCGTACTGTCGCATCAGGTCGTGCAGGCGGTAACGCCCCTCGGCGATCTCCTCCACCAGGTGCCGGTCGACCAGTTCGTCGATCAGGTCGGCGGCCTCGTCCAGTGGCAGGTCGGTGAGCGCGGCCACCATGGCGGTGTCGAAGTGACCCGCGGCGACCAGTCCCAGGGATCGGAAGAGACCCCTGGCCGCGCCGTCCAGCGGCTCGTACGACTCGGCGAACGCCTCGACCACGGTTCGCGCCTCCGCCTTCAACCGCGGAAGGAACGCCGGCTTCCCCGCCAGCCGGCGGACCATGTCGGACATGGTCCACGCCGGGCGATGGGCCAGCCGGGTGCCGGCCAGGCGGATGGCGAGCGGCAGCCCGCCGCACATGCGCACCATCTCCGCCGCCCCGTCGGGATCGGCCGCGACCCGCTCCTCGCCGACGAGGGACGTGAGCAGGGCCAGCGCTTCGGGCTCGGGCAGCACGGGAAGCGACACCGGAGGCCGCTCGGTGAGCGCCAGAAGCCGGCGCCGGCTGGTCACCAGGACCACGGCACGACCGGTGACGGGCAGCAGGGGCTCGACCTGCGCGCTGTCCACGGCGTTGTCGAGCACCACCACGGCCCTGCGGAGGGTGAGTTCCCGCCGCCACATCTCGATCCGGTCGGGCAGGTCCCCGGGGATCCGACCGGCCGGCAGACCGAGCTGACGGAGCAGGGTGACCAGGGCGGACGCGGGTGGGACCGGCGCACCCTCCGCGTGGCCACCCAGGTCGACGAACAGTTGCCCGCCCGGAAGCCGGTCCGCGAGCCGGTGGGCGAGGTGGACCGCGAGTGTCGTCTTGCCGCAGCCCGCCATGCCGTCGATCACCCGCACCACCGGGCCGGTCTCATCGGCGGTGATGTCGCCGAGCATCCGCTCGATGACGTCCCGCCGTCCGACGAAGTCCGGCACCACACGGGGCAGCCAGTTCGGGCCCCGGCCGGCGTCCTCGTTCCCACCGCTCGCCGCGGCTGCCACCGGGCCGCCCGCGAACCTCCGCCGCGCCCTCCGGGCACCGAGCGCGGCACGGTGGACCCGTTCCAGCTCGGGCCCGGGTGGCACACCGAGCTGCTCGGCGAGCGCGTCGTGCGCGGCCTCGTAGACGGCGACCGCTCCGGCGAGGTCGTCGGTGCGGATGAGCGCGCGCATGAGCAGGGCCTGGGCGGGTTCGCGCAGCGGATACCGCGACGCGTGGGCACGCAGGAGCGGCAGGGCCAGGTCGGGGCGATCGGTCCGCAGTCGTAACTCGCCCAGCAACTCGACGGCGGCCTGGCGCTCGCGGTCCACCTCCGCACGTCGCGCCGTCAGGGTGGGACCCAGCGGCAGCCCGGCCAGTAGCGGCTCGGGCCAGGCTTCGATCGTCTCCGCGAGCAGCGCTGCGGCGTCGACCGGCTCACCCGCCTCCGCCAACTCCCGCGCCCGGCGCCACCCGGTGCCGACTCGGACCAGGTCGACCCGGCTCGGTTCCACCCCGAGGCGATAGCCGCCCTGTTCCCGGACCACCGAGACACGCCCGGCGGTCGCCGCTTCGACGCTCCGGCGAAGATTGGCGGCGTAGGTGCGCACGTTGGGAACCGCCGAGCGCGGTGGGTCCTCCGGCCACAGCTCGTCCACCAGCCCGTCCACGGTGACCAGCCGGCCGACCTGCACCGCGAGCATGGCGAACACGAGCTGCTGTTTCGGTGTGCCGAGGTGCACATTCCCGTCCTCGGTCCGTACCGCGAGACCACCCAGGACTCGAATATCCACGTCGGCCGACTCCGGATTTAGCACACGTCAATCGATCGCGTCGGAATTCTACCGACGGTCGCGGGGAGCCACCGGCCCGCTACGGGGTATTTACGCACGTGCGTCGCCCATTCCGGTTCGGACCGTCAACCAAAGTGAGGTTGAAAATAGAGCGGCAACTGTCCAGGCTGACAAGCAAGGTGCAAGTCTCACAGCAGTGCGGTCGCGCTCGGCTACCGGCCGGGCACGTGCGGGATAGGGCTCACTCCGCTCCGCATAACCGCCATGGACAGACCGTCATATACCGCCACAGTGTTGGCTAATATTGCGCATACCGACATTTATCTCTTCTGACTGGACACCTCTGGCTCCTAAGCTGCATTCGAGGTTTTACGGAACCTTCTAACGCTTCGGAAAGAGCCGGAAGGAGTCGGGCGATGCGCGGCAGCGAGTGGCACTGAAACTGCGGGGCTTCACCCCGGGAATCCCTCGCGGTAGGCTCCTGGCATCGAACCTGCTGGTTGATGCCGGTCCAGGCTTCAGCCGTTCAGCTACTGGAGCCGGGTGAGCCATACCGACGGACGACGCGATGTTGAGACCGATCGGCACCTGCTGACGCTCGTCGGTCTCATCGTCGTCCTCGCCACAGCGGTGACGGTCACCGCCATGGTCTTCCTGGCACGAACCCCACCCAGCTCCGTCCGGGACGTGGCCACGTTCGCCACGCTGACCTTCATGATCGCGGTCGGCGGGGTCGTCAAAACGTCGGTCCGGATCCGGTCGACCACCCATTCCATCGCGTGGGTCGAGACGGCCATCGTGATCGGCGTCGCGATCAGCCCGGCCTCCTGGGTCGTCGTGGCCACCGTTCTGGGTGTCGCCGGCGCCTCCGCCGTGCTGCGCCTGCCGGCCATCAAGGCGGCCTTCGGCATCGGCAAGAACGTGCTGATCGCCGGGGGAACCGTGGCCGTCGCCGGGTTTCTCCACTGGCCCGGCGCAGCCCCGCCCGTCGGTGACCTCATCGGCACCCTGAGCATCGTCTACCTGGTCGCGGCGCTCCTCGACGACCTGCTGGCGATGCCGGTCATCGCACTCGCCTCCGGCACCCGCATCCTCCGGCAGTTCCGCGACGACCTGGACCTGCGGCTCGCCGGCTTCGCCGTCCGCTTCGTGGTGGCCGCCTGCACCGTGCTCATCCTCCGGGCCGACCCCCGGCTGCTGCTCGCCGTGCCGCCGCTGGTGCTCAGCCTGCACCTCGCCTACTCGACGCGCGTCCGCACGCGCACCGAGCAGCAGGCCTGGCAGAGGCTCGCCCGGGCCACCGACGCGCTCAACGTCGTCGACCTCGGCCAGGTGCTGACCACCGCCGTCACCGAGGCCGCCGAGCTCTTCTCCGCCGACGAGGTCGAGATCGAGCTGCGCGACCGGGGGCGCACGGTCCGCGGCAACGCCGGCGGCATCACGTACGACGGGGCGACGCCCGAGCCGAGCGCGGTGAACGGCAGGGTCCTGCCGGTCGCGCTGGAGGGGCACGACCGGGCGGTGGACCTGGGCGTCCTGCGACTGCGGTTCGCCGGGCCGATCGAGCTGTCCGAGCGGGAGCAGTACACCCTGCGCACCTTCGCCTCGGCGCTCTGCACCGCCGTCCGCAACGCCCAGGCGTACGCCGAGCTGGCCCGCATCGCCGACGAGCACGCGTACGCCGCCACCCACGACGCGCTCACCGGGCTGTCCAACCGCCGGCACCTGCTCGACGAGGGCACCGAGCAGCTCACCAGCCGGCACGCCGAGGGCGTCACCGCCCTGGTGCTGATCGACCTCAACCACTTCAAGGAGGTCAACGACACCCTCGGGCACGGCGCCGGCGACCGGGTGCTGACGCAGGTCGCCGACCGGCTGCGCGACGCGGCCCGCCCCGACGACCTGGTGGCCCGCCTCGGCGGCGACGAGTTCGCCGTCCTGCTGCGCGGCCTGCCCGCCCCGGCGATCGCGGCGCACCGGGCCGAGGCGCTGCTCGCCGCGCTGCACGAGCCGCTCGACCTGGACGGCATGCGGATCAGCGTAGAGGCCAGCGGCGGCATCGCGGTCGCCCCGGCCAGCGGCGGCATGGCCGAGCTGCTGCGCCGCGCCGACGTCGCGATGTACCAGGCCAAGCGGGCCGGCCAGCGCATCGCCACCTACGCCCCGACCCGCGACACCGCCGACCTGAGCCGGCTCACCCTCGGCGGCGAGCTGCCCCGCGCGGTCGCCGACCACGAGTTCACCGTCAACTTCCAGCCGATCGTCGACCTGGGCAGCGGCGAGGTGATCGGCGCCGAGGCGCTGGCCCGCTGGCACCACCCGACGCACGGCATGATCGACCCGCTGCGCTTCATCGAGGCGGTCGAGCGCTCCGGGCTGCTGCCCGCCTTCGCCGAGGCGATCCTCGACCAGGCGCTCATCGCCGCCGGGTCGTGGCGGGACGCCGGCTTCGACCTGCCGGTCTCGGTCAACGTGTCGCCACGCAGCCTCCTCGACGCCCGCTTCCCCGGTGCGGTGCTGGCCCGGCTGCGGGCCCACGACCTGCCGCCGGACCGGCTCGTGCTGGAGCTGACCGAGACCCTGACGCTCAGCCAGCTCGACGTTGTCGACCGCGTGCTCAGCCGGCTGCGCGACTCCGGCGTACGGCTGGCCCTGGACGACTTCGGCACCGGCTACTCCTCGCTCTCGCTGCTCTCCCGGATCCCCGTGCACGAGCTGAAGATCGACCGGAGCTTCGTCACGGCGATGGAGAGCGCCGCCGAGGCCGCCGCCGTGATCCGCTCCACCCTGGACCTGGGCCGCAGCCTCGACCTAACCGTGGTGGCCGAGGGCGTGGAGAGCGAACCCCAGCGGCGGGCGCTCTGGGAGCTGGGCTGCGCCGCCGGGCAGGGCCACCTGTTCGCCCGGCCGCTGCCGTCCGGCACGCTGCTCGCCGCTCTCCACCGGGGAGCCGGCGGCCGACCGGGCGCCCTCGCACCGCCACTGCACGACGCCGGCGCGGTGATCCGCCTGCCCGGCCGCCGCACCGGCGCCGGCCGCAACCGCACCGCCACCCCCTGACCACCGCCGCCCGCCATGATCGGCGGCCGGGGGCGCCGTACCCGTCTGCCAGACTGGCCCGCGTGACCGCCGACGCCACCCGGACCGCCCCCGCCCTCCGCCGCTGGCAGGCGATCGACACGGCCGCCGGCGGCCTCGCCCTCGACGTGGGCCTCTACGCCCTGTCGGCGGTCTTCGCCGCGGTCACCGCCGCCACCTCCACGCTGCTGCCGCACCGCGCCTGGGGCACCCTCGCCACCATCGGCTACGCCCTGGCGGCACTCGCCGCGACCGCCCAGCTCCTGGCCCGGCACCGGCGTCCCGGCACCGCCCTCGCCGCCCTGCCCGCCCGCTGGGCGGTCACCGGCTTCGTCTGGGCCACCACCGCACTGCTGCCGGTGGTCGCCCAGAGCATGCAGCGCGCCGGCGGCCGGACCGACCGGGCGCAGGAGGAGGTGGTGGTGGTGGAGCACGCCGGGGCGCGGCTCGCCGAGCACGGCACCCCCTACCTCGGGCACGACGCGATCGCCGCCCTGCCGCCCGGCGAGCAACTGCTCGGCTACACCCCCTACCAGCCGGGCATGGCGCTGTTCGGGCTGCCCCGCGCCGCCGCCGACACCTGGTGGACCGACGCGCGGGTCTGGTTCGCCCTGGTCACCGCGCTGGTGTTGGCCGCCGCCGTGCACACCCTCCGGACCACCGCCGGCTCCACGGCACCGCCTCGGGACGCCGCCGTGCTGCGCGCGGCCCAGGCCGCCACCGTCCTGCCCATCTGCGCGCTCACCCTCGCCACCGGCGGCGACGACCTGCCCGTACTCGCGCTCTGCGTCCTCGCCCTGGCCCTGGCCGCCGCCGGCCGGCCCGGCCGCGCGGGCCTCGCGGTCGGCGCGGCCGGCGCGCTGAAGCTCTTCGCGTGGCCGGTCGCGGTCGTGCTGGTCTGCTGGGCCGCCACCCGCCGGGCCGGCACGCGCACCGCCCTGGGCGCCCTCGGCCTGCCGGTCCTCGCGCTGCTCCCGGTGCTGCTGGTCGACCGCGACGCCCTGGTGGAGAACGTGCTGCGCTTCCCGCTCGGGCACGGGCTGGTGACCAGCCCCGCGCAGTCCCCGTTCCCCGGCCACCTGATCGCGAGCGCGCTGCCCGGCGGCCGGCTGGTCGCCGCCGCGCTGCTGGCGGCCGTCGCGGTGGCGATCGCCGTCCGGCTGCTGCGCCGCCCGCCGCGCACCGCCGCCGCCACCGCCCTGATCTGCGGGTACGGGCTGCTCGCCGCGATCCTGCTGATGCCCTCGACCCGCTTCGGCTACCTGCTCTACCCGATCGCCCTGCTGGTCCTCGCCCCCGCCCTCGCGCTCGCCGGGCACCGCCCCGACGTCGCTCCCGGACCGCCTTTCCCGGCAACTGGCCGGCGCGGCCCGGCCGGAGGGCGTAGACCTGAGGCATGACCACCTACCGCGACCGCGCCGAGGCCGGACGCATCCTCGCCGGCCGGCTCGGCGACCTCGCCGGTCGACCCGGCGTCATCGTCCTCGGGCTGGTCCGCGGCGGCGTACCCGTCGCCCAGGTGATCGCCGACCGGCTCGGCGCGCCGCTGGACGTGCTGGTGATCCGGAAGCTCGGCATGCCCTGGGCCCCCGAGGTCGCCTACGGCGCACTCGGCCCCGGCGGCGTGCAGGTGCTCAACGACATGATCGCCGACCGCATCGACCCGGACGAGCGCGCCGACGTACGCCGGCGCGAGCAGACCGAACTGGACCGCCGCGAGCAGCTCTACCGGGGCGGCCGCCCCCAGCTCGACCTGGCCGGGCGCACCGCCGTCATCGTCGACGACGGGCTGGCCACCGGCGCCACCGCCCGCGCCGCCGTGCAGGTGGCCCGGCACCTGGGCGCCGCCCGCGTGGTGGTGGCCGTCCCGGTCGGCTCCGACCAGGCGTACGAGATGCTCGCCGCCGAGGCCGACCAGGTGATCTGCGACCAGATCCCACCCGATTTCGCCGCCGTCGGGGCCTACTACGACGACTTCCACGAGGTCTCCGACGACGAGGTGACGCAGGCGCTCAGCGCCACCGCGTGATTCCACCGGGTACCTTCGGTGTCATGCAGCTCACCTGCCCCAAATGCCATGGAGAGATGCGCCAGTACGAGCGCAGCGGAGTGATCATCGACCAGTGCGGCGAATGCCGCGGCATCTTCCTCGACCGCGGCGAACTCGAGAAGCTGTTCGAGGCTGAGGCGAACTGGAACCAGCAGCACGGCGCGCGGCAGGCCGCGCCGGCCGGAGGCGGCTACACCCCGCCCCCGCCCCCGCCGCCCGCCGCCGCTCCCCACCAGCCCGGCTACGGCGCCGTCCCACCGCCGCCCCCGCCGCCGCCCGGCCACGGCTACGCGCAGCCCGCGTACGGCCAGCACTACGGCTACCACGGCCACTACCGCCGCAAGAAGAAGCACCACGGCTTCCTCGGCGAACTGTTCGACTGACCGTCGCCACGCCGGGCCGGCGACCCACCGGCCCGGCGTCACCGCCGTGCCGAGTCCGCCACGTCGTGGCAGGCTGCACGGCATGACCGCGATCCGGCAGCACGAGGCGCTGGCGCAGGCGTACGACGGCATCACGGCCGTCGTCACCCCACTCGACGACGCCGACCTGCAACGACCCACCCGCTGCCGCGGCTGGCTCGTCGCCGACCTGCTCTTCCACGTGCTCTGCGACGCGCAACGGGCGCTCGTCACCCTCGCCAGCCCGGCACCCGGCCCGGCCGACGTCGACGACGTCAGCTACTGGCGCGCGTTCACCCCGGGCGGCGACGACGAGGCGAGCGTGAAGCACGCCTGGTGGGCCCGCCGCTCCGCCGCCGCCTTCGACCGGCCCAGCGGCGTGGTACGCATCTGGTCCGACACGGCGCCCGCCGCCGCGCGCGCGGCCGCGGCCGCGGACCCCGACGGGCACGTGACCACGCAGGGGCACGTGCTGCGCGTACCCGATTTCCTCGCCACCCTGACCACCGAGGCGGTCATCCACCACCTCGACCTGGTGCTGGACCTGCCCGGCGCACCGCTCCCCACGGAGGCCCCCACCCGGGTGGCGGTGGCCACGGTGGACGGGCTGCTCCCCGATGACGCGGTCCGGCCGACCGGCTGGGACGACCGGGACTACCTGCTCAAGGCCACCGGCCGGGTGCCGCTGACCGACCGCGACCGGCTGGAGCTGGGCGAGGCCGCCGGCTGGTTCCCCCTGCTCGGGTGACGGCTGCGCCGCTCCGGCTCAGACGATGGCCATGTCGACGAATCGGGACAGGTGCAACTGGGCGGCAACCGTGATCGTGTCCGTCGGGCCATTTCGATGCTTGGCGACGATCAGGTCCGCCTCCCCGGCCCGCGGCGACTCCTTGTCGTAGTAGTCGTCGCGGTGCAACAGGATGACGACGTCGGCGTCCTGCTCGATCGAGCCCGATTCACGTAGGTCAGACAGCTGCGGGCGCTTGTCGGTGCGCTGCTCCGGGCCACGGTTCAGCTGGCTCACCGCGATCACCGGGCACTCGACCTCCTTGGCCAGCAGCTTCAGGCCACGGGACAGGTCCGCGACCTCCTGCTGCCGGCTCTCGGTGCGCTTCGGCGAGGTCATCAGCTGGAGGTAGTCGACCACGATCAGCTTGAGGTCGTGCTTCTGCTTGAGCCGCCGCGCCTTGGCCCGGATCTCCATGAGGTTCATGCTCGGCGTGTCGTCGACGAAGAGCGGCGCCTCGCTGATCTCACCCATGCACCGGGCCAGCTTGGTCCAGTCGTCGTCGGAGAGTTGGCCGCTGCGCAGCACGTGCAGCGGGACGCGCGCCTCGGCCGAGAGGAGTCGCATGACGATCTCGACCTTGCTCATTTCCAGCGAGAAGATCGCCGACGCCTGGTTGGCCCGAATGGCGGCGTTCCGGGCAAAGTCCATAGATGCGGTACTTTTACCCAAGCCCGGCCGGCCGGCCACGATGATGAGCTGCCCCGGGTGCAGGCCGTTGAGCAGGCGGTCGAGGTCGCTGAATCCGGTCGGCACACCGGTCATCACCCCGCCCTGGGCACCCACCGCCTCGATCTCGTCGAGCGTCGGCTGCAGCATGTCGGCCAGGACGGCGAAGTCCTCGCTGACCCGCTTCTCGGTCACCTCGTAGACCGCCTGCTGGGCGAGGTCGACGACGTCGTCGACGTCCCGGCTGCCGCCCTGGCCGGTGCCGTAGCCGAGCTGGACGATCCGGGTGCCGGCCTCGACGAGCCGGCGGAGCACGGCCCGCTCGCCGACGATGCGGGCGTAGTAGGCCGCGTTGGCCGCGGTGGGGACGCTGGCGATCAGGGTGTGCAGGTAGGGTGCGCCGCCGATCCGCGCCAGGTCGCCGGAGTCGGCGAGCGCGGCGGCCACGGTGATCGGGTCGGCCGGCTCACCGCGGCCGTAGATGTCGAGGATCGCGTCGAAGATGGTGGCGTGCACCGGGCGGTAGAAGTCGTTCGACTTGAGGATCTCGACGACGTCCGCGATGGCGTCCTTGGAGAGCAGCATGCCGCCGAGGACGCACTGCTCGGCGGCCACGTCCTGAGGCGGGGTCTTCTCGAACTGGCCGTCCCGCTGCGCGGGCGCGGGCGGCTGCCCCCCGGCCCGCTCCGAGCGCGTCTCGTCGGTGACCGACACGGGTCCCCCCTTGCTGCGTCGGATCGGATCCAGCTTCGCCGCCGGGTGTGACAACTTCCGACGACCTCCTGGTCGATCGGGGGTCATCGCCCGGGCGGTCGGGGGACCACGATACGGAACCCGAGCTCAGCCGCTCAACAGCACCGGTGGACGAGCCTCGGGACAACCTGTGGACGCCGGTGGACCGACATGTGCGCAGGGTGTGCACAGGGTGTGGATAAGTGATGGGGAATTTCGGCTGGCTCGGCGCTGACCTGCGGTTATTCAATCCCCACCCTGTGGACGGAAGATTTCGGGTCGAGCTTGGGCGCCGTTCGTCCCGTACTATCTCTGCGAACGGCTACACCTGGACAGCGGATTGCGCTATGGGTTGAGAAGGGTCACGCTCCGGCCGTGAGAAACCGGGACTGGGGAAGCGGGGAGGGCAGCCCGCGCGAGCGCCGCCCGAGGCCCTCCTGGGCCGCTCCCGCCGGCCCGCTCCCGATCGAATCCTCCGCCCCGGAGAGCTACCGCACGCCGAGTCGCCGGCGCGCCGTCGAGCGTGGCCAGGACGAGCCGGTCGACACCTACCTTCCGCGGTGGGCGCTCGAGTCGGGCATCCGGCGGGCCGACGGCGGCGGCCGGCACGCCGCGCGCGACGACGAGGACGCCGACCCGCCGTACTCGGGTGGGGGCTGGCGGGCGGAGCCTTCCTGGCGCCGCGACGACGACCGCCGCGACCTGCGCGCCATCGGCGCCGGCCCGGCGTCGGACCACACCGCCGAGTGGACCATGGACACCCCGCAGGATCAGGGGTACGTGGGAAGCCGGCGGGCCGACGGGGTCGAGGGTGAGCCGGTGTCCGGCGTGGCCCCGCGGAGCCGGCCGCGTCGCGCGGCGACCCGGCGGCCGCAGGTGACCTGGTCGGGGCTGGAGGAGTCGCCCACGTCCGGCGAGGACGGTGACCGGTGGGAGACGGAGCGGCCGACCCGGCGCAGCCGGCGCGTGACGGCCGATTCGTGGTCGCGGCCGGCGGTGGACCCGTGGGAGCGGGGCCGGGCGGCCGAGCCCGATCCGGCGGAGCAGCCGGCGGTCGACCCGTGGGACGCGTCGGGCGTGCACGCGTGGGCTCGTTCCACCGGCTCGGCCCGGTGGGACCAGGCGGAGGACCGCTGGGACCGGACGGAGCACACCGGCCAGTGGGACCGCTTCCCGGAGGCCGGCGCATGGGACCGGCGCGCCGGGACGGGCGCGTGGGACCGGCGCGCGGGCACCGGCCCGTGGGACCGGTCCGGCGACACCGCCCAGTGGGACCGGGCGCGGGAGACGGGTGCCTGGGACCGGAGCGCGGAGGTCGACCCGTGGGACCGGACGGCGCCGCCGGTACCGGCCCGGGAGGGTTGGGCGTCGCCGGAACGGGCCGAGGCGTTCTGGTCCGGCACGCGGCTGGCCGGCGACGATCCGCGCTGGACGGAGACGCCGCCGTCGGCCCCGCGGTCGCCGATGGTCGCCTCCCCCGCGCCACGCCCGGCGCCTCGCCGCCGGCCGGTCGCGCCGGTGGCGGCGGGCGGGGCCGGCGCGTCGACGCTGCGGCGGCGGGTGGAGACGGTCGGCGGCGGGTCGTGGGGCCGCCGGCTCGAGGACGACCTGCTCGACCCGGATCCCGGTGGTCCGCTGCGGCCGCTGGCCTACACGGCCGCGTGCTATCTGGTGCCGGCGTTGCTGCTCGTCGTCGGGCTGGTGTTCCTCGACGGGCAGCCGCCGGCGGGGTGCGTCACCGACATCACCGGGGGTGGTTGTGACTCGCCGCGTGCGCACGCCGTCGCCTCGTTGGTCGCGGGGGCGCCGCGGTTCGGGTTGGCGCTGCTGAGCAGTCTCGTGGTGGCGGTGGTGCTGCGCCGGGTCGGCACGACCTGGCGGTCGGCGACGGTGGCGTTGGCGGCGGCCGTGGTGGGCGGTGGTCTCTCCACCGTGGTGATCAGCGCGGTGACGGGCCAGCCGATCGGGTGAGGCCACGGCCGGGAGTTCCCGGCCGGACATGCGGAAGGGCCCGCACCGGGTGTCGGTGCGGGCCCTTCCGTCGTGCGGTGGGGTGTCAGCCCTTGACCACGTTCAGGTCGAACTTGGCGGTCACCTCGGGGTGCAGCCGGATGCTGACCGGGTAGGCGCCGAGCGACTTGATGTGGCTGGGCAGCACCAGCCGGCGGCGGTCCAGGGTCGGGCCGCCGGCCGCCTTGACGGCGTCGACGATCTCGGCCGGGGTGACCGAGCCGAACAGCCGACCGCCGTCGCCGGCGCGGGCCTTCAGGTTGACCTTCAGACCCTCGACCTGGGCCTTGACCTCGTTGGCGTGGTCGAGGTCGCGGATCTCGCGGGCCGCGCGGGCCCGCTGGATGACCGTGACCTGCTTCTCCGCGCCCTTGGTCCAGGCGATCGCGAAGCCCTGCGGCAGCAGGTAGTTACGGCCGTAGCCGTCCTTGACCTCGACGATGTCGCCCGGGGCACCGAGGCCGGACACCTCCTGAGTCAGGATGATCTTCATATCGGTGCCTCCTCTCAGCGGGTCGTGGCCGTGTACGGCAGGAGCGCCATCTCGCGGGCGTTCTTGACCGCACGGGCGATCTGCCGCTGCTGCTGCGAGGTCACGCCGGTCACCCGCCGAGCGCGGATCTTGCCGCGGTCGGAGATGAACTTGCGCAGCAGCGCGGTGTCCTTGTAGTCGATGTAGGTAATCCCGTCCTTGTCGAGCGGGTTCACCTTCTTCTTCGGCTTGCGAAGTGCCGCAGCCTTGGCCATTGCTCTTGCTCCTGGTTTGCGATCGCGGGCGCTCGGCGCCATTAGAACGGGGGCTCCTCGTCGAAGTTTCCGCCGCCCGAACCACCGCGCGAGGGAGCCGGGGCAGCCGAGGCCCAGGGGTCGTCGAAGTTGCCTCCGCCGCCACCCTGGCCACCACCACCACCGAAGCCGCCGCCTCCGCCACCCGAGCGGGACATCTTCTGCACCTTCGCCGTGGCGTAGCGCAGCGACGGGCCGATCTCGTCGACCTCCAGCTCGATGACGGTGCGCTTCTCACCCTCGCGCGTCTCGTACGACCGCTGACGCAGCCGGCCGGACACGATCACCCGGGCGCCGCGCTGCAGCGACTCGGCGACGTTCTCGGCGGCCTGCCGCCAGACCGTGCACGAGAGGAACAGCGGCTCGCCGTCCTTCCACTCGCCGGACGCCTTGTCCATGAAGCGGGGCGTCGAGGCGACGCGGAACTTGGCGACCGCCGCCCCGGAGGGGGTGAACCGCAACTCGGGGTCATCGGTCAGGTTGCCGATGACCGTGATGGTGGTGTCTCCTGCCATGACCATCTCCTCGCGCACTCATCTCTGTGCCCTACAGGCTCTCAGAGCCCTCCGACAGCGTCGATGAGGCTTGATCCGGACGTGCCGGGTCTAGATGCTCAGCGCATCTCCGGGCGGATGACCTTGGTGCGCAGCACCGACTCGTTGAGTCGGAGCTGACGGTCCAGCTCAGCCACGGCCTCCGGCGACGCCTGGAGGTCGATGACGGCGTAGATGCCCTCGGCCTTCTTGTTGATCTCGTACGCGAGGCGCCGGCGGCCCCACACGTCGGTCTTCTCCACCGAGCCACCCGCGGTCCGGATCACGTTCAGGTACGTGTCGAGCGACGGGGCGACGGTGCGCTCCTCGAGGCTGGGGTCGAGGATCACCATGACTTCGTAATGACGCAAGACGTGCTCACCTCCTGTGGGCTAAGCGGCCACGGTCCTTCCGTGGCAGGAGGTCGTGCGTCGTCACCCGCGACCGGAGCCCGGGGGAACCCGGCCGGACGCGGACAACCGGACCAGGATACCCGGTCCGGACGATCATGCCGGGCCCGGTCGCCCACGGCGTCAAGGCGCGGCGACAGGGGCCCACCTCCGGCGTCGCATACCGGAAGGTGGACCCCTGTCCACGGGGCCGCGGGGCGTCCCGTCCGCATTCCTTGGGTGGGACCTGGGGAGGAACGACCACACCGATGAGGTTGGATCGAGGACGCCCCGCGGAGCTTTATCGTGTTGTTACCTGGTCTGACCATACAACGGCTCTCGTCACCTCTTGGGGGAAATGGAGGAATTCGCCGGACTGGTTCTGCGGCGGCCTTCAGGTGTGACGAGCGGATCCCGCCCCGTCGTGCCGGGCCGCACGGCGGGGCGTCCCGTTGCCGGGGGTCTCGGCCTCACCCGCACGCGCTGTGGACCCGCGTCCGGCCGGAGCGTCGACCATCGATCCCACCTCGGACAACGACCGCCGGGCCCGCTGGTGACGCGATCCGTACCGCGCGCGGTAACCCCGGGCGTCGGGGGCGCGACGTAGGCTGCCCTGCATGCGAATCGGAGCCCACGTCGATCCGACCGACCCGCTGGCCGAGGCGGCCGCCCGGGACGCCGAGGCGGTGCAGTTCTTCCTCGCCGACCCGCAGGGCTGGAAGGCCCCGAAGCCGCGGGAGGACGCCGAGCGCCTCCGGGCCGCCGACATCGACCTCTACGTGCACGCGCCGTACGTCATCAACGTGGCCACGCTGAACAACCGGATCCGCATCCCCAGCCGCAAGCTGCTGCTCGGCCACGCCGCCGCCGCGGCGGCGGTCGGCGCCCGCGGGCTGATCGTGCACGGCGGCCACGTCAACGCCGGTGACGACCTCACCGTCGGCTTCGACAACTGGCGGAAGACCTTCGCGTACGCGGCGGACTCCGGTGGCTTCCCGCTCCCCATCCTGATCGAGAACACCGCCGGCGGTGACAACGCCTGCGCCCGGCACCTGGACGCGCTGGCCCGGCTCTGGGACGCGCTCGGCGACTACGAGGTGGGCTTCTGCCTCGACACCTGTCACGCGCACGCCGGGGGCGAGGAGCTGCTGGGCCTCGTCGACCGGGTGAAGGCGATCACCGGCCGGATCGACCTGATCCACGCGAACAACTCCAAGGGCGCGTTCAACTCCGGCCAGGACCGCCACGACAACCTCACGGGCGGCACCATCGACCCGGAGCTCGTGGTCGCGGTGATCCGGGCGGCGGGCGCGCCGGTGATCGTGGAGACTCCCGGCGGCACCGAGGGCCAGGCGGCCGACATCGCGTTCCTGCGCGGGCAGCTGGGCCCGACGGCATGACCACCGAGCAGTCCGACGCGACCGGCGGCCGGGCCGACAGCGGCCCGCAGGCGGCCTCCGGCGACGGCGCGCCCGACGCGAAGCCCAAGGCGACCAGGCGTCGAAAGGCTCCGAAGAAGGGCGCCACGGCGGGTGGAGCGACGTCGGGCGAAACCGGCCCGACGGAGCGGCCACCGGCCACCGGGGACGAGCCGCCGTCGACTGCCGGAGCCGGCGGGAACGGTGACCGCGCCGAGAGCGGTGCGGCAGCCGGGACCACTGCCACCGCGGCGGCAGGCAGCAGCGGCATGGCCGCCAGGACCGATGCCGACGCCGCCGGGACGGCTGACGCGGCCGCGATCGACGGCCAGGTCGCGACCGACAAGAGCGCGACCGACAAGAGCGCGACCGAAAGCCAGGCCGGGGCGGGCAGGACCGGGGACGACGGCACGGACGGGGAGAAGCCCGCCGACCCCTGGACGGCGTTCGGTCCCGCTCCCGATCCGGTGCTCACCCGGCCCCGCCGGGCGGTCCGCGCGGTGGGCCGGTTCCTGGTGCACGAGTGGACCCTGGCCGCCGTCGCCTCGCTGGTCCTGGCCGTGCTGATGACCTGGCCCACGCTCCGCTACCCGCGCTACACCCTGCCGCAGGACTACTGGGACCCGAGCCTCCAGGCCTGGCAGATGGCCTGGTCCGGCCACATCCTGCTGACCGACCCGGCGCAGCTGTGGACCTCGAACACGTTCTTCCCCGAGCCGTGGAGCTTCGCCTTCTCCGACACGCTGCTCGGCTACGCCCCGGCGGGCATGATCGGGGCTGGTCCCGGGGACGCCCTGCTGCGCTACAACATCATGTTCGTGCTGGCACACGCCCTCGCCACGTTCGGGGCGTACGCGCTGGCGCGGCAGCTCGGCGCGGGCCGCATCGGCGGCGCGGTGGCCGGTGCCGGCTACGCCTACGCCCCATGGCTGCTGGCCCAGGCCGGGCACCTGCACATCATCTCCAACGGCGGCATCCCGCTGGCGCTGGCCATGCTGGCCCGCGGTCACGGCTGGTCGCTGCGCCACGGCTACCGCCCCCGGCGCCGGCACGCCGGCTGGGCGTTCGCGGGCTGGCTGGTGGCCGCCTGGCAGCTCAGTCTCGGCTTCGGCATCGGGCTGCCGTTCGCGTACCTGCTGGCCGGTGTCGTGCTGGTCTCGGCGATCCTCTGGTTCATGCGGCGGCGCCGGGTGAAGCGCCCGTTCGGCCGGCGCCTGTTCCTCGCCGACCTGCTCGGCGGGCTGGTGTTCGCCGCCGTGGGGGCGCTGCTGGCCGTGCCGTACTTCAAGGTCGCGGAGCTGCACCCGAACGCCGCGCGGACGCTCGGCGAGATCCAGCTGTACTCGCCACCGGCCAGCGGGTTCTTCACCGCGCCGGCCGAGTCGCGGATCTGGGGTGAGCTGCACGAGGGCGCCCGGGCCGTGCTGCCCTGGCATCCGGAGATGACGTTGCTGCCCGGCTTCGTGCTCTACGCGCTGGCCGCCGGCGGGCTGTTCTTCTCGGTCTGGCGGGTGCGCCACCGGCTCTTCCTGCTGGCCGGGGTGCTGGTGACGATGGCGCTGGCCATGGGCACCCGGTTCTTCGGCGGCCGCTTCACCTACGTGCCGCTCTTCGAGCACCTGCCGGGCTGGAACGGGCTGCGGACGCCGGGCCGGATGATGCTCTGGACGACCCTCCTTCTCGGCCTGCTCGCGGCCGGTGCGGTCACCGCGTTCTGCGCCCGGGTACGCGAACTCGCCGCCGAGCGGGTCCCGGCGTGGCCGGGCCCGTGGCTGCGACTGGCCACCCTGGTGCCGCTGCTGCTGGTCGTCGTGGAGGGGTCGAACGTCACCCCGCACCCGGTCGTGCCGCGGCAGCCGGCGGTGCTGCGGACGGTCGACGGTCCCATGCTGGTGCTGCCGAGCAGCCAGAACCTGGACCAGCCGGTGATGCTCTGGTCGACCGACCGGTTCCAGCCGATGGTCAACGGCGGCAGCGGCTTCACCCCGAACGCGCAGGCCCAGGTACGCGAGGCGACGGTCAGCTTCCCCGACTTCGGCAGCGTCGACTACCTACGGAAACTGGGTGTCAAGAACGTGGTGGTGCTCCGCGACCGGCTCGGCGGCACCCCGTGGGAGGGGATGCTCGACCGGCCGGTCGACGGGCTGGGCGTGACCCGGGAAGAGGTCGGCGACGCGGTGGTCTACCGCCTCTGACCCGATCTCCGAGGGTCAGGCGGCGACCGTTTCGGCGGGGTGGACCACGGTGGCCGGGTGCCGCCAGCGCTGGTACCAGGGCGCGTCCGGCGCGCCGTCGAGCACCCCGCCGTCCGGGTCGTCCGCGTAGGTGTCCCGGACGGCGTCCCGCTCGGGGCGCAGGATGTCCCGGATCACGAAGCCACAGAGCACCGCGACGGTGATGAGGCGGAGGCTGGCGGCGAGCACGAAGACACCCTCGGGGAAGACCGGCCGGGTGGTGGCCGCGCCCAGCAGTTCGCCGTAGAAGGCGGCGAAGTAGCAGACCTCGGCGAACTGCCAGGCCAGGAAGGCGCCCCAGCGCGGCCGGGCGAGCACCGCGAGCGGCAGCAGCCAGAGCACGAACTGCTGGGACCAGACCTTGCTGAAGATCAGGAAGGCGGCGACCACCAGGAAGGCCAGCTGGGCGAGGCGGGGGCGGCGCGGCGCGAGCAGCGCCAACGCGGCCACGCCGAGGCAGGCCAGGCCGAAGAGCAGGTACGACAGCCAGTTGAGCGTGGAGATGTGGGCGTTCAGCCACTCGAAGGGCCCGAGGTCACCGGGCGCGGAGGGGCTGATCCTGCCGTCCAGGTAGCGGCCGATGTACCAGAGCGTGCCCCAGTCGATCGGCCGGGTGGTGTTCAAGTCGAAGAAGCGTTCCCAGCTCTCCCGGTAGGGGATCGCGACGGGCAGGTTGACCGCGATCAGGGCCACCGCGGCGGTGGCCGCGGCGGTGAGTGCGGCCCGGAGCCGTCCCGCGCGCAACGCGAGCACGAGGATCGGCCCCAGGATGAACAGTGGCCACATCTTCGCCGCCCCGGCCAGGCCGAGCAGCACCCCGGCGGTTGCCGGGTGGCGACGTGCCCAGGCCAGCAGTCCGAACGCAGCCAGGCCGACGGCGAGCAGATCCCAGTTGACGGTGGCGGTGAGTACCAGGGCCGGTGAGAGTGCGAAGAGGGCCGCGTCCCACGGTCGTCGCCGGCGCAGGCTGAGGATGACGGCGACGGTGGCGACGGCGAGTGCGCTCAGCACCAGCGCGTTGAGGTTGTAGAACCACTGCCCCTGGTTGATGCCGGGGTTGTCGACGCCGAGGGCGTGCACCGGCAGGCCGAGCGCGCCCATGAAGTAGCCGGTCAGCACCGGATACTCCACCGGGTGGTCGGCGTAGGGGACCTTGCCCTCGTTGAGCCCCTCCGCGTAGTAGAGGGCGAGCACGTCGGTGTAGCACATCCGGGTGTACTGGACGTTGTTCTGCCAGGCGCCGTCCTGGCAGGGGGACTTCTGCACCCAGTGCAGGGCCAGTGTCAGGCAGACCAGGGCCAGCACGATCCGCGCCGCGGTCCAGAACCGGCCCTCCCGGCCGGCGGGCCGGTCGAGGGCGACGGCGTGGTCACCGAGTGGGCCACCGATCAGCCCGCTGGCGCCGCGCACGAAGCCGTCCGAGCGGGACGGGTGGTCCACGACGGCTCCAGGTCGTGGCGCGGAGGCGCCGGGTTGGGGGTGCCGGTCGGACCCGTTGTCGTCGATGCCTGCCGTCGACTGGGTGCTCATGAAGAGGCATCCTGCCGTACACCGGGCCCCGCCGTCCCGCCTCGCGCCCACAATTCCGCTCCGCGAAACGCCGACGGCGGCCGGACCAGGGTGGTCCGGCCGCCGTCGTGGCGTGCGCGAGCGTCAGTACGTCTGGCGGGTCGGTGCTGTGCCCGGTAGCAGGCCACCACCGCGACCACCGGTGTCGCCCGGTCCCGGTGGGAGGCCCGGCCCGTTGTTGCCGCCACCACCGTTGTTGCCGCCACCACCGTTGTTGCCGCCCGGGCAGAACAGGCCCAGCGGGTCGCAGCCCGGCTGGCCCGGTTGGCCCGGCAGCGGCACCTCCGGCGGCGGCTGCTCGCCGTTGCCGGTGTCGTCCTTGCCGACGTGCGCGGCCGGCGGGAAGTCTTCCTTGTCCTTGTCCTTGAGCGCGTCGTTCATGAAGCGCTGGAAGATGGCGCCGGGCATTTTGGCACCGCTGATGTCGTTGCCGTTCTTGTCCTTGATTGCCTTGCGGTTCTTGAGGTTGCCCACCCAGACGGCGGTGGCGAGTTGCGGCGTGTAGCCGATCATCCAGGCGTCGCCGTTGGCTTTGGGCTGCTTCGGGTCGCCGAGTTCCCAGGTGCCGGTCTTCTCGGCGGCCTTGCGACCGTCGTCGAGCCGGCGGTTCACCTGGCCCGGGTACTGCTCGAGCACCGAGGTGACGTCGGCGACGATGTCCTTGTCGATTCGTTGCTGCGGCTTGAGCTTCTCCCCGCCGACCGTGTCCCACTTGCCGGTGACCGGGTTCTGCTTCTGCACCAGCTTCACGAAGTGCGCCTTGTTGTAGACGCCCTGGTTGGCGAAGGTGGCCACGCCGTTGGCGTGGTCGAGCACCGTGATCGGGTACTGGCCGTAGCCGATCACGTGGAAGAACGGCGACGGGGCCAGGTCCTTCGGGTCCGCCCGGGTCAGATCGTGGGCCTTGGCCGGGTTGGTGTCGGTCTGCCACATCGTGGTGACGCCGGCCTGCTTGGCCATGTCGAGCACCTTGTCCGGGCCGATCTTCTCGGTGATGTAGTAGAACGGCACGTTCAGCGACTTGAGGGTCGAGAGTTCGAGGGTGCAGGAATCCCCACAGGAGACCCGGTCGGCACCGGCGTTGCTGACCTTGAACTTCGTGTCCTTCGGGGTGAACGCCGAGCCCTTCCACCGCGACTTGATCGAGATGCCCTCCTTGAGGGCCGCCGCCAAGGTGTAGATCTTGAAGCTCGAACCCGGCGAGTGTCCTCCGGAGATCACCCCGTTGTCGATGTTCTTGCCGGCGTAGTCGGTGCCGGTGCCGTTGTCACCACCGTAGTAGGCGCGGACCGCACCGGTCTTCGGGTCGATCGCCACCACGGCAGCCATCAGGTTCGCCGGCTGCTTGTAGAGCTCCGAGCCCTTCTTGGCTCGCTGGGCGGCCTCGAGAGCCGCCTCCTGCATCTTACTGTCGATGGTGGTGGTGATCTTGTAACCGCCCCGGCTCAGCGCCTTCGCGCAGAGCGGCTTGGTCTCGGTCACCTCGGCCTCGTTGTCGGTGCAGAGCTTCATCTCGCGCAGTTCCTGCGAGACGTAGTTGACGACGTTGCCGTACGGGGTGTCGATGCCGAAGCCGCCGCCGTTGTTCTTCGAGGGCGGCTGTAGCGACTTGAGCGGGTACTCGGTGGGGTGCTGCGGCATGTTGGGCGCGTCGAGCCACTTCTCGGTGATCATGCCGTTGATGACGTAGTTCCACCGGTCCAGCGCGGCTTCCTTGTTGATCGCCGGGTCGTAGCCCCGGTGCGTGGCGCTGGGCTCGGGCTGCTTGATGAGCGCCGCGAGCACGGCCGCCTCGGCCACGGTCAGCTTCGAGACGTCCTTCTTGAAGTACGTCTGCGCCGCCGCCTGGATGCCGTACGCGCCGCGGCCGAAGTAGATCACGTTCAGGTAGTGCTGCATGATCTCGCGCTTGTCGTACTTGTCGTTCAGCTTGGAGGCGAGGATCGCCTCCTTCACCTTGCGGCCGTACGTGTCCTGGTTCAGGTTGTCGAAGGCGTTGCGGGCGTACTGCTGGGTGATCGTCGAGGCGCCCTGCTTGTCGCCGCCGCTGATGTTGTTCCAGGCGGCCCGGGCGATGCCCTTGTAGTCCACGCCGGAGTGCCGGTAGAAGTTCCGGTCCTCGGCCGCGGCGACGGCGTGCTGGACGTGCTCCGGGATCTGGTTGATGGTGACCAGCTGCCGGTTCTGGTCGCCGATCTTGGCGATGGCCGTCTTGCCGGTCTTGTCGTAGATGGTGGTCGACAGCGGCGGGATGGTGTCCTCGGGGAGCGGCACCTTCTGCGAATACCAGGTGAAGCCGACCACGCCCATGCCGGCGAGCATGATGAAGACGGCGAACCCGGCGATCATGATGTTGATGCGCCGGCGCTTCTTCGCCCGGGCCCGCGACGCCGGGTCGTCCCCGCGCCCGCCGCGACCACCCCGGCCGGGGCCGGTCGGGCCGCCGGGCCCACCGGGGCCGCCACCGGCCATGCCGGGCACGCCGGCCCGGGCCACCGTGGCCCGGCCGCCCACGGCCGCCGACCCGACGCTCGCCCGCCCGGCAGTACCGACGCTCGCCGCGCCGACGGACGCACGCCCAGCCGGTGCTCCCGGGGACACCGGCACGGAAGCCCGGCCGCCGGGTGCCGGCGAGACGGGCACCGAGGCGCGCCCCGGACCGGACCGGCCCACGGAGGCCGAGCCCGCGGCACCCCGGGGTGCCGCGGCGCCACCGACCGAGGCCCGGCCGCCGGACGCGGAGCCGCGCGGCGTCACGGAGGCCCGGGCCGAGGCCGCGCCCTCCGACCCGGAGGACCAGCCGTTCCCGGGAGAACCGGGCTCGCCGTTCGGGCCCGGGATCTGGGCCCGCCCACGCGAAGAACTGGGATCGCCGTAGTTCATTCCTCACACCCTGCCGGTCGCGGTGGGGCGCGGGCGCGCCGCCACCGGGTTGCCGTGAGATGGAACACGAGACGCTACACCCCGGAGGGGCCGGGGCGCAGGCGTCAAATCCGACCTATTCGGATCAATCAGACCTAGTGGCTGTCGGTCGCCCCGCCCTGAGGTCGGGCCGGGATCGATCGGGACAGCCAGGTTCACCGTTGCGCCTCTCGCCTTCGCCGAGGGGTGGAGCCGGTCGCGGTCTCCTGCTCCGCCGCGTCCTCCGTGCCGCCGGCCAGCCCGTCCCGGCCGAGCAGGAACTGCTCGACGAGATGGTTCCAGTCGCAGCCGGGGCACACCTCCACCACGAACACCTGGAACTCACGCAGCGTCATGGCCAGGACCGGCAACTCCGCCCGGGTGCGCGCCTGGCCCGCCGACTGCTTGAGTTCGTCGCCGTAAATGTAGTGGACGTGGATGAGGTTCTCACTGCGGCAGATCGGGCAGCGCTCGTCGGTGGGCTCGCCATGGAAGCGAGCGGCGTTCTTCAGGTACGGCGAGGCGTCGCAGACGTCGTAGGTGCCGATCCGCCCGGTGAGGAGTTCGCGCAGCACCGCTCGCTTCTGGAGCGAGTAGTCGACGACCTGGCGCTGCGTACGCATGCGGGAAAGGGTACGCGGTCCGGCGGGGCGAGGCGACCACCGTCACGATCCGTGACGACAGAACCGCGGAATCGGGGGTTTGCCCTGATCATGCGTCTCCGCTAACGTGCGATGTATCGGACCGATACATCGCGGCGGTTACCGCTCCGCGCCGGGGGTAAGAAGGGATGGCCCGTGCTCGAGTTCGCCATCCTGGGTCTCCTGCAGGAGGCTCCGATGCACGGCTACGAGCTGCGCAAGGAGCTGACCGCCAAGCTCGGCGCCATCCGGGCGGCGATCAGCTACGGCTCGCTCTACCCGACCCTGCGACGGCTGCAGGCGGCGGGCTGGATCACCGAAGCCGCCGAGACACCCGCGACCGCCGAGGAGGTTCCCGCGCTGACCAGCCGACGCGGTCGGGTGGTCTACACCATTACCGCCGAGGGCAAGGAACGCTTCGCCCAGCTCATAGCGCAGGCTGGACCCGAGACGTACGACGACACGGGCTTCGGCGTGCACTTCGCGTTCTTCGCCCGGACCGACCAGGCCACCCGGCTCCGGATCCTGGAAGGTCGTCGCCGGAAGATCGAGGAGCGTCGCGAGGGCCTTCGTGACGTGCTCGGCCGGGCGGCCGAGCGGCTCGACGCGTACACCCTGGAACTGCAACGCCACGGGCTCGACGCCTGTGAGCGCGAGGTCCGCTGGCTGGAGGAGCTCATCGCCAACGAGCGCTCCGGCCGGGCCCCGACGGTCCCCCAACCCGGGACGGCCGGCGGCCGCAGAGAAAACGACAGCCCGCCCCCGCCTGGAGAGTCCAGGAAAGAGCGGCCGTGATGAAAGAAGAAGGAGGCAGACGTTATGGGCTCCGTCCGCGTCGCCATCGTCGGTGTGGGTAACTGCGCCTCGTCCCTCGTGCAGGGCGTGGAGTACTACCGGAACGCCGACCCGAACGACCGCGTCCCGGGTCTCATGCACGTCACCTTCGGCGACTACCACGTCTCTGACGTGAAGTTCGTCGCGGCGTTCGACGTGGACGCCAAGAAGGTGGGCATGGACCTCGCCGAGGCCATCGTGGCCAGCGAAAACAACACCATCAAGCTGTGCGACGTGCCGCCGACCGGCGTCACCGTGCAGCGCGGCCCGACCTTCGACGGTCTCGGCCAGTACTACCGCGAGATCATCGAGGAGTCGGACGTCGAGCCGGTCGACGTGGCGCAGGCGCTGCGCGACGCGCAGGTCGACGTGGTCGTCTCCTACCTGCCGGTGGGCTCCGAGCAGGCCGACAAGTTCTACGCCCAGGCCGCGATCGACGCCGGCTGCGCGTTCGTGAACGCCCTGCCGGTCTTCATCGCCTCCGACCCGGAGTGGGCGAAGAAGTTCGAGGACGCGGGCCTGCCGATCGTCGGTGACGACATCAAGAGCCAGGTCGGCGCCACCATCGTGCACCGCGCCCTGGCGAAGCTCTTCGAGGACCGCGGGGTCGAGCTGCTGCGCACGTACCAGCTCAACTTCGGCGGCAACATGGACTTCATGAACATGCTGGAGCGCAACCGCCTGGTCTCGAAGAAGATCTCGAAGACCCAGTCGGTGACCTCCCAGATCCCGCACGAAATGCAGAAGAGCGACGTGCACATCGGCCCGTCCGACCACGTGCCGTGGCTGGACGACCGCAAGTGGGCGTACATCCGCCTGGAGGGCCGCTCCTTCGGTGACACCCCGCTGAACGCCGAGCTGAAGCTCGAGGTGTGGGACTCGCCGAACTCGGCCGGTGTCATCATCGACGCCGTCCGGGCCGCGAAGATCGCGCTGGACCGGAAGATCGGTGGCCCGATCCTCTCCGCGTCCTCGTACTTCATGAAGTCCCCGCCGAAGCAGTACGCCGACCACGACGCGCACGCCGCCGTCGAGGCGTTCATCGCCGGCGAGGTCGAGCGCTGAATCGCTGAGCACTGAGAGGAAGGCCGGGTCCGCACGGACCCGGCCTTCTTCTTCGGGTACGTCAGGACCAGGCGCGGCGCAGCGCCACGGCCGCTTCGAGTTCGAGCAGGGTGACCTTGCGCGGGAGCCCGCCGCCGAAGCCCACCAGCTTGCCGCCCGCCCCGACGATCCGGTGGCAGGGCACGAGCACCGGGATCGGGTTGCGGTTGCAGGCCACCCCGACCGCCCGGGCCCCTCCCGGATCGCCGACCGCCTTCGCCACCTCGCCGTAGGTCTTCGTCTCCCCGTAGGGGATCCGGGTCATCTCGCGCCAGACCGCGCGCTCGAACTCCGAGCCACGCGGCGCCACCACCGGCACGGTGAACCCGGTGAGTTCGCCGGCGAAGTAGGCCCGCAGCTCGGCCACCGCCAGCCGCGCGACCTCGTCGCCGGGCTCGTCGGTCGCCGACGCCACGCGGCCGAAGTGCGCCGCGCGGACGGCGTCGGTGTCGGTGCCGACGGAGAACTCCCCGATCGGTGAGTCGAGCACGGTCCAACGCATGTCACCCATTGTTCCGCGCCATGAGGCAAAGTTCCTCCCGCCCCGGGCGTCTGAGCTACGGAGGTGGGCGGTGGCAGAGGTCGACGGGGAGTTCACCGCGTTCGTCAACGAGCGGGGAGGGGCCCTGCTGCGCGTGGCGTACGCGCTGGCCGGGAACCAGCATGCGGCGGAGGACCTGCTCCAGAACGCGCTGGCCAAGGCGTACGCCCGCTGGCCCCGGATCCGCGGCGACGCGGAGCCGTATGTGAAACGGATCCTCTACCACGACCAGGTCTCCGGTTGGCGGCGCCGGGCACGGCGCCCGGAGGTGCCGGTCGCGGACGTGCCGGAGCGGGCGGCGCACGGCGAGGACAGCGACCTGCGGCTGCTGCTGCGGGACGCGCTCCGGGAGCTGCCGCCCCGGCAGCGGGCCGTGCTGACCCTGCGCTACCTGGAGGACCTGAGCGTCGAACAGACCGCGGAGCTGCTCGGCTGCCGCACCGGCACGGTGGCCAGCCAGAGCGCCAAGGCCCTGGCCAAGCTCCGGCAACTGGTGCCGGGCCTGGACGAGCGGACCAGCCGAGCGGAGGTGACCCGATGACCACGTCGCTGGACGAGACCCTCCGGGCGGCCGTACGCGACCTCGCGGACGGCGCCGGCCCCGCCCCGGACCTGGCCGCCCGGGCGCTCGGCCGGGGCCGGCGGCTGCGCCGCCGGCGGCGGGTGACCGCGGCCGCGGCAGCCCTGGTCGCGGTGGCCGCCGTGACGCTCCCGTTCGTGCTGCTCCGGCCCCGCCCGGCCCCACCCCCCACGACGCCACCCACGACCGCCACCCCGTCGCCCTCGATGCGGCCCACCCCGGGCGCGGACTGGGCCGGGAAACCACTGGTGCTGCCCGGAGACTGGGTGGTGACCCGGGCGCAGGCCGCCGGCGGTTCCGGCGGCGGAGTCCTGCTGGACCGGAAACGAGGTCGCTACTTCAGCACCGACCGCTACGACGGCATCTTCCCGGCGCCCACCGGCTCCCTCGTCGCGGTCCGGGACGACGACCGTCCCCGGGAGATCGGCCTGTTCGATCTCGCCAGCGGAAAGACCCGCTGGTACGAGGTCGGCCGGGCGCTCTCCACACCGCGCTGGTCGCCGGACGGACGGCGGCTGCTGTTCACCAGCCACCAGGTGGACCATTTCGGCTTCATCGTGCTGCACCCGGACGGCACCAGACAGGTCCACCCCGTGGGCCTCCTCGGCTGGCCCTGCGCGGACTCCTGCGAATTCACGTGGACGCGGGACGGCCGGGAGGTGGCGCTGACGCTGAGCAAGCGTCGTTCGGAGAGCTGGCCCCGGGATCTCGCCAAGGGCGTGCAACTCCTCTCGGCGGAGGACGGCCGGCCCACGCGTCTGGTGACCATGCCGGGCGGGCCGGTCGGCCCGGACGCCTGGTCGCCGGACGGGAGGTACGTGGTCGTGCAGGGGCAGCAGGAGCCGCTGCTGGTGGAAACGGCCACCGGCCGGGTGGTGAACCCGCTGCCCACCGCCGACGTCGTCTGGGTCACCGACGACCGGCTGCTCTACCGCCGGCCGAACGGGTCGCGCGACTTCGTGCTCGCCGACCCGTCCGGGCGGGAACTGGTCCGCCAGCCGCTGCCGAAGCAGCTGGTCGGCCTTGAGTTGAGCGTCGCTCCAGGCTGACCGTTCGGTCGGTCGTTGATGTTGCGCGGGATCGATACCGTGCAGGTCGTGGCCACGGGGACGCTCATCTTCCTGATCATCGGTGGGGCGGGGGTCGCGGTGCTGACGCTCGCCCTGCTCGGGTCGGGCGTGCTGCACCTCGGCCATCCGGACGTCGACGGGCCGGTGTCGCTGGAGGCGGTCGCCGGGTTCACCGGCGCGTTCGGGTTCGGCGCCGCGATCGTCAACGAGCTGCTCGGTGGGCGTACCCCCGGGATGATCGCGGCGGCGGTGGCCGGCGGCGCGCTCGCCGCCGTGCCCACCGGCTGGCTCGCGGCCCGGCTCAGCCGCGCGGCCCGGAACATGCGCACGGACGCCACGCCGACCCGTGACCACCTGGTCGGCGCCATCGGCCTGGTGGTGACCCCGGTCCCCGCCGACGGCTACGGCGAGGTCCGGGTACGCCTCGCCGGCCAGCCCGTCAAACTCAACGCCCGCGCCGACCGTCCGATCCCGGTCGGTGCCCGGATCTTCGTGGTCGAAGCACTCAGCGAGACCAGCGTGCACGTCGAGACCTACTGATTCCCCCAGCACAGACGGGAACTCCCATGCCCCTGCTCGTCGCCATCGGCGGCGCGGTCCTCCTCGCCGTCGTCCTCGTCCTCTTCGTGCTCTCCCGGATCAAGGTGGCCGGGCCGAACGAGGCGTTCATCGTCACCGGCCGCAAGGGCCGGACCACCCAGACCGCCGACGGCGGACGCTCCACCGACATGTCCGGGCAGAAGGTCGTGCTCGGCGCGTCGGTCTTCGTGCTGCCCGTCGTGCAGAAGCTCCAGTCCCTCGACCTGTCCAGCCGACGGATCGACGTCGGCATCAAGGGCGCCGTGAGCAAGCAGGGCATCCGCACCGACCTGCACGGCGTCGCGATCGTCAAGGTCGGCGGCACCGAGGACGCCATCCGCGCGGCCGCCCAGCGCTTCCTGCACCAGCAGGACGAGATCGAGGACTTCACCCGGGAGGTGCTCGCCGGCGCGCTGCGCTCGATCGTCGGCCGGCTCACCGTCGAGGAGGTCATCCGGGACCGGGCGGCGTTCGCCAGCGCGGTGGCCGAGGAGGCCGAGCACTCGATGACCAACCAGGGCCTCGTGCTGGACACCTTTCAGCTCCAGGACATCCTGGCCGAGGGGTCCTACCTGTCCGACCTCGGCCGCCCCGAGGCGGCCCGGGTGCTCAAGGACGCGGCCATCGCCGAGGCGCGGGCCCGGCAGCAGGCCGAGCAGGAGCGGCTGCTCGCCGAGGAGGCGATCGCCGAGGCGAACCGGAACCTGTCGCTCAAGCAGGCCGCCATCCAGGCCGAGATCGACGCGGCCAAGGCGAAGTCGGCGGCGGCCGGCCCGCTCGCCCAGGCCGAGCGGGACCAGGCGATCCTCACCGAGCAGCAGAAGGTGGCCGAGCGCAACGCCGAGCTGAAGCAGCGCCAGCTCGACACCGAGGTGCGCAAGCCGGCCGACGCGGCGCGCTACAAGGTCGAGCAGGAGGCCGAGGCGGCCCGCAACGCGGCGGTGCTCACCGCGGACGCGCAGCGGCAGGCCACCATCGCCGCCGCGCAGGCCGCCGCCGAGCAGGCCCGGCTCACCGGTGAGGGCGAACGGGCCCGCCGGGCCGCGCTGGCCGAGGCCAACGCGATCGAGGGTGCCAAGGAGGGTGAGGCCGAGCAGCGCCGGCGTTCCGCGATCGCCGAGGCCGTCGAGCGCGAGGGCCAGGCCGAGGCCGCGGCCATCCTGGCCCGTGGGCAGGCGGAGGCCGACGCGATGGCCCGCAAGGCCGAGGCGTTCGCCGCGTACGGCGAGGCGGCGGTGCTGGACCTGCTGGTCAAGGTGCTGCCGCAGGTGGTCGAGGCGGCCAGCGCCCCGATCGGCGCGATCGACAAGATGACGGTCATCTCGACCGACGGCGCCTCGTCGCTGACGAAGTCGGTCGCCGGCAACGTGGCGCAGGGCCTCCAGCTCGGCAGCGACCTCACCGGCATCGACCTGGCCGGGCTGCTCGCCAAGCTGGGCAGCGCGCACGCCAACGGCAGGAACACCGTGGACGGCAGCGCCGTCAACCCCTGACCTGACACGACGGCGCCCGCCGGTTCCCCTGCGGGGGATTCCGGCGGGCGCCGTTATGTGGACGGTCAGCTGACCGCGACGACGAACTTCTCGCCGATGCCGAGGCCCAGGGTCTCGCTGTTCCAGTCGACGGTGCGGCTGGAGATGAGCTGGCTGGTTCCGGTGCTGCCGGCGGTGACGGCCTGCCCGTCGACGTACGCCCGCAGGTAGATCGAACCGTCCGGGTTGTAGTCGAGGAAGTCGAACGTCTCCCACGGGCCGATCGCGGTGGCCCGGGCGATCAGCGGCTTCGTGCCGGCGCTCTCCGCGGTCACGAACTTGCCGTTGATCAGCGCCTTGAGGCCGAAGAATCCGTCACCGACGCTGACGATCTCGAACTGCTCCCAGGATCCGACGGCCGCCGCCTTGGCGACCAGCGGCAGGCTCCCGCCGTTCTCCGCCATGACGAACTTGTTGTTCGCGAGCGACTTGAGGCCGACGACCGGGGCCGACGCGTCCCAGTCGAACTTCTCGGCGGTGCCGATCGCGGTCTTGGTGGCGATCAGCGGAGAGGTGGTGCTCGGCGCGGTGACGTACCGGCCGTTGACGGTCGCCTTCAGGCTGATGGTGCCGTCCGTGTTGTCGATGATCTGGAACTTCTCCCAGGCGCCGATCACGGCGGAGCGGGCGATCAGCGGCCGGTTGCCGCCGCTCTCCGCGGTCACGAACTTGTTGTTCGTCCGGGCGCGCAGACCGACCAGGCCGCTGCCGGCGTCGACCACGTCGTACTTCTCCCAGGCCCCGATGGCGGTTCCCCGGGCGATCAGCGGCCGGTTGCCGCCACTCTCGGCGGTCACGTAACGGCCGTTGACCCGGGCCTTCAGGGCGTACGAGGTGCGGGCCGTCGGGACCGCGCCGACGTGCAGGAGCCGGTCGATCGAGCCCATGGTGTCGTGCACCGCGCCGCCGACGCCGGTGGTGACGATGGAGTCGCGCACCTGCTGCGGGCTCCAGGTCGGGTGCGCCTCCAGCAGGAGAGCGGCGGCGCCCGCCACGTGCGGGGAGGCCATCGAGGTGCCGTTCATCGCCACCGAGCCGTCGGTGGTGCCCATCTTGGCGGAGACGATGCCGGTGCCCGGTGCGAAGGTGTCCAGGCAGCGGCCGTAGTTGGAGAACCAGGCCCGGAGGTCCACCTGGTCGGTCGCGCCCACCGTGATGGCCGCCGGCACGTTCGCCGGGGAGACGCCGCAGGCGTCCTGCATGCTGTTGCCGGCCGCGACGGCGTACGTGACACCGGAGGCGATGGAGCGGGTGACCGCGTCGTTGACCGCCTGGTCGGTGGCGCCGAAGCCGAGGCTCATGTTGGCGACGGCCGGCTTGACGGCGTTGGCGGTGACCCAGTCGATGCCGGCGAGCACCTGCTCGCTGGTGCCGCTGCCCTCGCAGTCCAGCACCCGTACGGCGACGAGGTCGACCTGCTTGGCCACACCGTACTTCGTGCCGCCGATGGTGCCCGCCACGTGCGTGCCGTGGCCGTCGCAGTCCTGCGCCACGTTGTCCTGGTCGACGGCGTCGTAGCCGTTGCTGGCCCGCCCGCCGAAGTCCTGGTGGGCGATGTCGATGCCGGTGTCGATGACGTACGCGGTCACCCCGGCCCCGGTCGCCGGGTAGGTGTAGACGCCGTTGGCCTTCGCGCTGGTCTGGTCGATCCGGTCCAGGCCCCACGACGGGGTGCCGCTCTGGCTGCCGGTGGCCGACCAGCGCTGCACCTGCTGGACGTAGGCGACGTCGGGGTCGGCGGCGAGCATCTCCGCCTGCCGGCGGTTCATGGTGGCGGAGTAGCCGCGCAGCGCCTTGCTGAACACCCGGCGGACCGACCCGCCGTGCTTGTCGGCCAGCGCCGACGCGTCCGCCCGCACCTCGGCGGGGGTGGCCTTGCCGTCCGCGAGGACGACGATGTAGCGGTCCGGCACCGCACCGGCGGTGTCGGCGCCCCGGACCGCGGCCCGCGGGGTGTTGCTCGGGTCGGCCAGGGCGGGGCCGCCGGTGGTGGCGCAGATGACGGAGGTTGCCGAGGTGAGGGCGAGCCCCACCAGCGCAGAACGGCGCAACGCGCCGGAGCGTCTCACTGAGATTGTCTCCCCGTGTCCAGCGACCGTCCGGATCGGACGGGCGGATTCGATCGGAACCGCCTCACCCTCGATACCGGGGAGGCCGGTGCTGACCAACATCATGCGGGAGACATCGACCGTTGCGCGTCAACCGTTCGGTCGACACGCCGGCGTATCGTCGTGCGGGGTCGCCGGCCTCAGCCGAGAACGTCCTGCTCCCGGGCCCAGCGGAGCAGCTCGGCCTCCGCCTCGTCGCGGTCCAGCGGGCCGCGTTCCAGCCGCAGCTCCTTGAGGTGCTGCCAGGCCCGCCCGACGACCGGCCCCGGCGGTACGCCGAGCAGTTCCATGATCGCGTTGCCGTCGAGGTCGGGGCGGACCCGGGCCAGGTCCTCGTCGGCCGCGATCCGGGCGATCCGCTCCTCCAGCGCGTCGTAGTCGGCGGCGAGCTGGGCCGCCTTGCGCCGGTTGCGGGTGGTGCAGTCGGAGCGGGTCAGCTTGTGCAGGCGGGTCAGCAGGTCACCGGCGTCCGTGACGTACCGGCGGACCGCCGAGTCGGTCCACTCGCCCCGGCCGTACCCGTAGAAGCGCAGGTGCAGGCCGACCAGCTTGACCACCTGGGACGTCACGTCCTTGGGGTAGCGCAGGGCCTTCATCCGGGCCTTGGTCAGCCGGGCGCCGACCACCTCGTGGTGATGGAAGCTGACCCGGCCGTCCGGGCCGACCGACTTGGTGGCCGGCTTGCCGACGTCGTGCATGAGCGCGGCCATCCGCAGCACGAAGTCGCAGCCGTCCTCCTCCATCGACATGGCGTTGTCGACCACGGTCAGGGTGTGCTCGTAGACGTCCTTGTGCTGGGCGTGCTCGTCGATCTCCAGCTTGAGCCCGGTCAGCTCGGGGAGGAAGCGCTCGGCCAGGCCGGTGTCGACCAGCAGCCGCAGTCCCGTGATCGGGTCGGCGCCGCAGAGCAGCTTGGTGAACTCGTCCCGGATCCGCTCGGCGGTGATCCGGTCGAGGTCGGCCGCCATCCGGGTCATCGCCGCGCGGACGTCCGGGTGGACCGTGAAGCGCAGCTGGGCCGCGAACCGGGCCGCGCGCAGCATGCGCAACGGGTCGTCCCGGAACGACTCCTGCGGCGTGCCCGGGGTACGGATGATCTTCGCGGCCAGGTCGGCCAGGCCGCCGTACGGGTCGGTGAACCGGTGGTCGGGGACGCTGACCGCCATCGCGTTGACGGTGAAGTCCCGGCGCTTGAGGTCGTCGACCAGGTTGGTCCCGTACTCGACGACCGGGTTCCGGCTGACCTGGTCGTACGCCTCCGCGCGGAAGGTGGTGATCTCCAACCGGAGACCGTCGCGCTGGCAGCCGATGGTGCCGAACTCCCGCCCGGTCTCCCAGATCGACTCGGCCCAGCCGCGGATGATCCGGATCGTCTGGTCCGGGTGGGCGTCGGTGCAGAAGTCCAGATCGTCACCGAGGCGGCCGAGCAGGGCATCCCGGACCGAGCCGCCCACCAGGTGCAGTTCGTGACCGGCCTGGGCGAAACGCCGGCCCAGCTCGTCGGCGACCGGGGAGACGCGGAGCAGCTCGGCGACGGCGTTGCGCTGCGCAGCGGTCAGGTCGCGGCGGTCGGCGGCGTGGGAGGCGGAGGCTTCGGACATGGGATCGCCAGCCTATCGGGCCGGGGCCGTGGCTCCTGCGCCGGGCGCGGGTAACCGGCCGAGGTTGACTAAGGTTTCGGTTGGGTCGGGCCGGGGAGGCCCGGCTCTCGCGTACCCCTTGGAGGCTGGGAGATGAGCGGCGGGCTCTACCGCAGCGCGAACGCGCACGGCGGCGGCCTGCCGCCGGACGACGGCGCCACCTTCATCTCGGCGGAGCCGCTGAACCAGCCGGGGGTCGAGGCCACCGCGCCGCCCCAGGAGGTCGTCGCCGAGACCAGCGCCGCGGCGAACAGCGCGGTGATGGCCATCGGCAGCCTGGTCAGCCGGGGCACCGGCTTCGTCCGCAACCTCATGATCGGCGCCGCGCTCGGCACCATGGTCGGCGACGCGTTCACCACCGCCCAGTTCCTGCCGAACCAGGTGTACGAGTTCCTGCTCGGCGGCGTGCTGACCAGCGTGCTCGTGCCGGTGCTGGTCCGCCGTCGCAAGGCCGACGCGGACCGTGGCGAGGCGTACGCGCAGCGGCTGCTGACCCTGGCGGTGCTGGCGCTCGCCGCCACCGCGCTGATCGCCGTGCTGCTGGCGCCGGTGCTGACCGCGCTCTACGCCGCCGGCGGGAAGGACCCGCAGTACACCCAGCTGGTCACCCGGCTGTCCTACCTGATGCTGCCGATGCTGTTCTTCACGGGCATCAGTGCGCTGATCGCCGCGGTGCTGAACACCCGGGGGCACTTCGCCGCCCCGATGTGGGCGCCGATCCTCAACAACATCGTCTCCATCGGCACCTTCGGCCTGTACATCGTCGTGTACGGCGCGACCGCGCTGCGGCCCGGCGAGGTGGGCTGGGACCGGATCCTGCTGGTCGGCGGCGGCACGCTGCTCGGCGTGGCGGTGCAGGCGGTCGGCCTGCTGCCGGCGCTGCGGAAGGTCGGCTTCCGCTGGAAGCTGCGCTTCGACTTCCGCGAGCTGGGCCTGCGTGAGCTGGCCCGGCTCGGCGCCTGGATGTTCTGCTACGTCGCGGTCAACCAGCTCGGTCTCTTCGTGGTGGTCAACCTGCTCACCCGGGCCTCCGGCGGCGACCGCAAGAACGCCGGCCTGCTGATCTACAACAACGTCTTCCTGCTGCTCATGATGGCGCACGGCATCATCGCCGTCTCGATCATCACGGCGCTGATGCCCCGGATGAGCGCGGCCGCCGCCGACGGCCGGTTCCGCGACGTCACCGCCGACCTGTCCCGGGGCACCCGGATGGTCACCGCGGTGCTCGCCCCGGTCGCGGTCTGCTACGCCGTGCTGGCCGGCCCGATCTCGGTGGTGGTCTTCCGGTACGGCGCCTTCACCGGCGACAACGCCGTGGCCACCTCGACCGTGCTGCTGGTGGCGGCGGTCGGCCTGGTCCCCTTCGCGATCAGCCAGCTCTTCACCT
Source organism: Micromonospora terminaliae (assembly GCF_009671205.1). Classification (NCBI taxonomy): domain Bacteria; kingdom Bacillati; phylum Actinomycetota; class Actinomycetes; order Micromonosporales; family Micromonosporaceae; genus Micromonospora; species Micromonospora terminaliae. The sequence continues at coordinate 5,528,218 of NZ_CP045309.1, forward strand.
TCGCCTTCTACGCGCTGCCGGACACCCGCACCCCGGCGCTGGTCAACATCCCGGTGGTGGTCCTGCGGGTGCTCCTCCAGGTGGGCCTCTACCTGGCCTTCTCGGCCACCTTCGCGGCCGCCGGCATGATGCTCGGCAACGCGATCTCGTACGTGGCGGCGGCGGTCGTCTCGGCGCTGCTGCTCCGCCCCCGGGTCGGCCGGATCGGGCTGGGCGGGATCATGCGGACCATGGGCCGGGTGGTGGTCGCCGCGTTGGGCGCCGCGCTGGTCGGCCTGCTCGTGGTGAAGGTGCTCCCCGGCGACCCGGCGCACCTGAGCTGGCTGGCCGCGGCCGTCCAGCTGGTGATCGGCGGCGCGGTGATCGGCGTGACGTACCTCGGGCTGGCCATGGTGCTGCGGATCGGCGAGATCACCGAGGTGGTCGGGATGGTCCGGCGCCGGCTCGGCCGGTGACCTCGACCAGCGCCTATGACGGACGGTGAACGAGGATCACCAGCCTGGGGATACGGCTGTGGATAACTCGGAGTTCCCCCGCCCAATGGGCCTCTCGGCCTGTGGACAACCAACCGTACGGCTGAGGGTGACGGGCCGGAGCAGGGGAAACTCATCCGGGTCGCAAGGGCCGCCACACCGGTGCGCCCCTGCGCCGACTACTTGCCGTCAACATCTAGATTGGGCGTGCGTGTCCCAGCGACGTGGCCGAACCGGACCGTTCACCCGGCCGATCACCATGGTCACTGGCGTCCCACCGGCTCCGGCGGGAAGATGACATGTCGGAGAACCGGGCATCCCGGGTAAGGTCGCTCTCGACGGGTACGGCAGGTGCCGACGTGGGCGTCGACACCGGTCTGCCGGGTCCAGCCAAGGCAGAGCGGGAAGCCACATGCCCAGCAGCACGGATCCATCGATCGACACGATCACCGAGGGAGGACGGGTGACCCAGGTCGGCGAGGGTCAGGAGGCGGAGGAGAGCTCTCCTCCGGTCGTGACCTTCGGTGCTCCCGCGGTCGGTGAAGTCCTTGCCGAGCGGTACGAGCTGGTCGAGCACATCAACAACGACAGCGCGGGCCGGCTGGTCTGGCGCGGTGTCGACGTCGTGCTGCGCCGCCCCGTCGCGGTGGTCCTCCGCTACCCCGGTGGCGACTCCGCCACCGAGATGCTCCAGGCGGCCGTCGCGGCGAGCCGGGTGATCCACCCCAACCTGGTCGGCGTCTACGACGCGATCGACGAGGCCGACCGGGCGTACGTGGTCCGCGAGTGGGTGGACGGCCAGTCGCTGCGCGAGCTGGTCACCGCCGACGGTCCGCTGGACCCGGCCCACGCCACGGCCATCGGCAGCGCGGTCGCGAGCGCCCTCGCCGCCGTGCACGCCACCGGGATGGTGCACGGCAACGTCCACCCCGGCACCGTGATGATCAGCGACGACGGCCGCGTGGTGCTGGCCGACGCGCGTACCGACGGGGCGGACAGCCAGGAGAACGACCTGCGGGCGGTCGGCGGGGTGCTCTACTTCGCCCTGACCGGGCACTGGCCGCACGGCGAGGCGCCACTGCACGGCGCCACCGCCGGCCACGGTCGCGCCGCCCTCCCCGACGCGGTCCGGGACGCCGGCGGCGCCATCGCCGCCCCCCGGCAGGTGCGCGCCGGGGTGCCGGCGTACCTCGACGACCTCACCATGGACCTGCTCGACCCGGAGATGGCCCCGCCCTCGTCGGACGTGCTGTCGGCCGAGCTGAACCGGCTCGACGTCCCCGCCGACGAGCACTTCCTGGAGCAGGCCGGCCCGCTGCGCTTCACCGCCGACCCGGGGGAGGAGCCCTCGCCGCTGGCCGCGGCCGGCGGTCGCAAGGTCGCCCTGGGCATCGCCGGGCTGCTCGCCGTGGCCCTGGTCGGGCTGCTCATCGGGATCAGCGCCCTCGGCGACGACAAGGACCCGGGCAAGGAGCCGGTGGCGCAGCCGACGAGCAGCGCGCCCGCCGGCGGCACCACCGCGCCGGCCGCGCCGGTCCGGAAGCTCAACATCCAGGACGTCCGGATCATCGACCCGGAGAGCCGGGACCGCGCCGAGGTGCGGAACGCCGAGAAGGTGATCGACGGCGACCCGAACGAGGGCTGGGAGACCGCCAGCTACCGGAACAACGGGAAGTTCGGCGGTCTGAAGAAGGGCATGGGGATCTGGATCGACCTCGGCGCCCCGCACACGGTCAAGTCGATCAAGGCCACCCTGTCCTCCACCGGCGCCTCGGCCGAGCTGCGCGCCGGCAAGGGCGAGTACCCGTCCAGCTCCTCCGGCGACAAGGCTCTCGTGGCGGCCTACACCGAGCGGATCGGGCAGCCGTTCGAGGACCACGACGGCACCACGATGGTCTTCGACGGGTTCAACCCGGAGGCGAAGTACCAGTACCTCCTCTTCTGGATCACCGAGCTGCCGGAGAAGGACGGCGGCGGCGGCTGGAAGCTCGGCGTCCAGGAACTGACGGTCGAGGGCTCGTGAGCCGTTCGCCGCACCCGGTGCACCGCCTCCGCCGGACGTGGTGATGGCGGGTCGCGGTGGGCGTACGCCCGAACCGGCGACCGGGGACGGCCCGGCAACCGGCCGGTCCGACCTCGACCTGCTGCGGGCGCACGTCGCCGGCGACCGGGACGCCTTCACCGAGCTGTTCCACCGGCACCGCGACCGGCTCTGGGCGGTGGCCCTGCGGACGCTCGGCGACCGCGAGGAGGCCGCCGACGCCCTCCAGGACGCGCTGCTGTCGGCGCACCGCGCCGCGGCCCGGTTCCGGGGCGACTCGGCGGTCACCACCTGGCTGCATCGGATCGTGGTCAACGCCTGCCTAGACCGGATCCGGCGGCGCCAGGCGCACGCGACCGTCCCGCTGCCGGACGGGGTACACACCGACGGGGAGCCCGGCCGGCACACCGGCGGGGTGGAACCGGCGGCGCCGGCCCGGGACCACGACACCGCCCTGGTGGTCCGGCAGGCCCTCGCCGCGCTCCCGGCCGAGCAGCGGGCCGCGCTGGTGCTGGTGGACGTGCAGGGCTACCCGGTGGCCGAGGTGGCCCGGATCCTCGGGGTCGCCGAGGGGACGGTGAAGAGCCGGTGCGCCCGGGGCCGGGCCCGGCTGGCCGTGCTCCTCGGCCACCTGCGGACCGGCTCCGACGAGGTCGCGGACGTGCCCCGGGTCACCGGCGGGAACCCGCGGCCGCCCGAGGGCGTCGGATCCACGTCGGGATCGTCCCGGCGGGACGCCAGCCAGGAGGAGACGTGACTTCCCGGGAGTTCAGCGAGGTCGACCACGACCTGCTCGCCGACTACCTCGGCGGGGCGCTGGACGGCACCCCGGAGCAGGCCACCGTCGCCCGCCTGGTCGAGCACGACCCGGCCTGGGGCGAGGCGCACAGCGCCCTGGCCCGGGCGCTCGAACTGGTCGACGCCGACCTGGCCGGGTGGGCCGCGGCGCCCACGCCGGAGCTGCCGCCCGCGGTGGCGGACCGGATCACGGCGGCGCTCGCGGGCGCGGGCCCCGCCCCGACCGGCGAGCTGGCGTCCGATCCGGCCGAGCCGGGCTCGACCCCCGCCGCCGTGCCGGCACAGCCCCACCGGGGCACCCACCCGGCGAGCGCGGCGGGCCGGAAGGACCGGAACACCGGGCCGGGACGCCGGGCGCGGCGCTGGGCCCGGCTCGCCGGTCCCGTGGCGCTGGCCGCCGCCTCGGTGACCGCGGTGGGGTTCGGGGTCAGCCACCTGGTCGGCACGGGTGCCGGCCGGATGACCGCGGCGACCGACAACGCGGGCAGCCGGGCCGACGGCGGGGCGGCCCCGATGGCCGCCGCGCCGTTCCAGACCACGGGGCCGGCCCGGCAGAGCGGCATCGACTACACCCCGGACTCGCTCTCCCGCGTGGGGGTCGCCGGCCCTTCGACGCTGGAGAGCGGCAAGGCGAGCTCGGCGGAGGGGGACGGGCGGCGCCTCTCGGAGGCCTTCGGGCTGGATCGGCTCGCCCGCCCCGAGGCGCTGGCCGCCTGCCTGTCCGAGATCGGCGCGGAACACCACTCCGGCCCGCTCGCCGTCGACCTGGTCGACTACGCCCGGTTCCAGGGCAGCCCAGCGCTGGTGGTCACCTTCACCGACGCGGGCGGCACCCGGTGGGCCTGGGTGAGCGGACCCGAGTGCGGGGTCCCCGGGTCCGGCGCCGACACCCGCTTCACCACGCGGGTAGGGTGAGGTCGCGGTCACCCGGCAGTGTCCTGCCACGTGACGTGACCCACCGGATGACCGGCTCGGGAATCCCCGCTTCGTACGATGACGTTCTGCAAGTCAGGTGCCGCTGTCGCTGAGCTGTCGGCACTCGGGATCGACATCGGTGCGCGCGCCGGTGACGAACACACACATCGGGAGACGGCAGTGGACGAGGTCCGCAACCTGATCATCATCGGCTCCGGGCCGGCCGGTTACACGGCGGCGGTCTACGCCGCGCGCGCCAACCTCAAGCCGCTGGTCATCGAGGGCGTGCAGTCCGGCGGTGCGCTGATGACCACCACCGAGGTGGAGAACTTCCCCGGTTTCGCGGACGGCATCCTCGGCCCCGAGCTGATGGACAACATGCGCAAGCAGGCCGAGCGGTTCGGCGCCGAGTTCCTCACCGACGACGTGACCCGCGTCGAGCTGAAGGACACCGGCGAGGTGGGCTCCAACACGGTGAGCACCGTCTGGGTGGGCGAGACGGCCTACCGGGCGAAGGCGGTCATCCTCTCGACCGGCTCGGCCTGGCGCCCGCTGGGCGTGCCGGGCGAGCAGGAGTACCTGGGCCACGGCGTGTCGTCCTGTGCCACCTGTGACGGCTTCTTCTTCCGCAACCAGCACATCGTGGTGGTCGGCGGCGGCGACTCGGCGATGGAGGAGGCCAGCTTCCTCACGCGGTTCGCCGACTCCGTGACGATCATCCACCGCCGCGACTCGTTCCGCGCCAGCAAGATCATGGCCGCCCGTGCCCTCGGCAACGAGAAGATCAAGGTCGAGTGGAACAGCGTCATCGAGGAGATCCTCGGCGAGGACGGCAAGGTCAGCGGCGTACGGCTGCGCAACGTGCACACCGGTGAGACGAAGGTGCTCGACGTCACCGGCGTCTTCGTGGCGATCGGCCACGACCCCCGCAGCGAGCTGTTCCGCGACCAGGTGGAGCTCGACGACGAGGGGTACGTGAAGGTCCAGGCGCCGAGCACGCGCACCAGCATTCCGGGCGTCTTCGCCGCCGGTGACGTGGTCGACCACACCTACCGGCAGGCCATCACGGCGGCCGGCACGGGCTGTGCGGCCGCCCTGGACGCCGAGCGCTTCATCGCCACCCTGCAAGGCTGAAAGATTTTCACGAACAGGTCCCGGAGGAGGGGTTCATAGTGGGAGCAACCAAGGCGGTCACGGACGCGAGCTTCGCGAGCGACGTGCTGAAGTCCGACAAGCCGGTTCTGGTCGACTTCTGGGCGGAGTGGTGCGGTCCGTGCCGCAAGGTCTCGCCGCTGCTGGAGGAGATCGCGGGCGAGATGGCTGACCAGGTCACCATCGTCAAGCTCAACATCGACGAGAACCCCGAGACGGCGCGCACCTACCGGGTGATGTCCGTGCCGACCCTGACCATCTTCAAGAACGGCGAGCCGGTGCAGTCCATCGCCGGCGCCAAGCCGAAGGGTGAGCTGGTCAAGCTCATCGAGTCGGCGCTCTGAGCCGACGCCCGACACCGCCGGAACCCCCGTCCGCCCGATCCCGGGTGACGGGGGTTCCGCGTTTCCGACCTGCGGCGAATCGGTGATCGTCGGTGACCGGCCACGGTACGCTCCGTAAGGCGTCCCCAGCGGGGAAGCACCTCCGTCGGAGTCTCCGGCCAGCCAGCGTCCGTGCAGAGGGGGTCGTCGTGCGTCCCATCCGACCCGGTGACCGGGGACCCGCGGTGGCCGAGATCCGCACCGTGCTCACCGGCCTGGAACTGCTACCGACCGGCCGCGGCGGCGAGGAGTTCGACGCCGAGACCGAACGCGCGGTCCGGGCGTTCCAGCAGTCCCGCGGCCTCAGCGTCGACGGGCGGGTGGGCGCGGAGACCTGGCGGGCGCTGGACGCGGCCCGCTGGCGGTTCGGTGCGCGCAGTCTCTACCACGCGGTCCCCGAGCCGCTGATCGGCGAGGACGTCCGGTCACTCCAGGAACGGCTCCTGGAGATGGGGTACGACGTCGGCCGCGCCGACGCCATCTACGGCATCCGCACCTCCCGCGCGGTGGCCCAGTTCCAGCGGGAGATGGGGTTGAAACCGGACGGGACGTGCGGCCCGCACACCGTCAACGCGCTGCGCCGCCTCGGCCGCAAGGTGGTCGGCGGGCGGCCGCAGTGGCTCCGTGAGGCAGATGCCATCCGGCAGGCCGGCCCGACCCTGGTCGGGCGGACCGTGGTGATCGACCCGGGGCACGGCGGCACCGACCCGGGCGTGGTGGTGCCCGACGGCCCGCTGCGCTGGACCGAGGCGGATCTCGTGCACGACCTGGCCAGCCGGCTGGAGGGGCGGCTCGCCGCAGCCGGCGTACGCGTGCAGCTCACCCGGGGCCCGTCCCCGCGGACCTGCCTGCCGGACGCGGACCGCGCCCAGCTGGCCAACTCCCTCGGTGCGGACGTCTTCATCTCGCTGCACACCGACGGACACGCCAACCCGGCTGCCGACGGGGTGGCCACCTACCACTACGGCACCGACAACGGCGTCACCTCGGCGACCGGGGAGCGGCTGGCCGGGCTGGTGCAGCGGGAGATCGTGGCCCGCACCGGGCTGCGGGACTGCCGCACCCACGCCAAGGCCTGGGACCTGCTGCGGCTGACCCGGATGCCGGCGGTACGGGTCGAGGTGGGCTACCTGACCTCGCCGGCCGACCGCGGCCGGCTGGTGGACCCCCGGTTCCGGGACCGGCTGGTAGAGGCGATCGTGGCCGCCGTTCAGCGGATGTACTACCCGATCGAGCGGGACGTGCCCACCGGCTCGATCGACGTGAGCGAGCTGCGGGCGGTGGTAGCCGCCGGCACGGTGGTCGACTGAGCAGGCCGGGCGCCTCAAGCTCACCGAGCGTCCTCAGCTCATCGAGCGGGTGGCGGGGGCCGGGCGGACCGGGCGCAGCAGCGTCTCCGGGCTCATCGAGCCGAGCAGCTTCTCCAGCGCGTACTCGACGTCGGACTTCCAGCTCAGCGCCGTGCGCAGTTCCAGCCGCAGCCGGGGGTAACGCGGGTGCGGGCGTACCGTCTTGAAGCCCACCGAGAGGAAGAAGTCGGCCGGCGCGAGGCAGGCCCGCCTCGGGTCGTCGCCGTCGTCGCCGAACTTCGCGTCGCCGAACGCCTCGATCGCCTTGATGCCGCGCTTGGTGAGATCCCGGGCCACCCCCTGGACCAGCATCCGGCCCAGGCCGCCGCCTGCGAAGGCCGGCACCACGTGCGCGGTCATCAGCAGCGCCGCGTCCGCGGAGACCGGGGAGGTCGGAAAGGCCATCGAGCGCGGAACGTACGCCGGCGGGGCGTACATGACGAAACCGGCGGGCATGCCGTCGACGTACGCCAGCTTGCCGCAGGACCCCCACTCCAGGAGCGTCTGGGAGACCCAGGCCTCCTTCTCCAGCCCCGGGTCGCCGGCGGCGCACGCACGCTCGGCGGAGACCGGGTCCAGCTCCCAGTAGACGCACTGCCGGCAGGAGCGGGGCAGGTCCTCCAGCGTGTCCAGGGTCAGACTGACCAGACGTCGCGACATGAGCACCCCACCCATAGGCCCGGAGCGGAGACCACCGCGGTCTCCCGCCGCCTTCCTGCCCCCGACGAGCGATCGTACGCTCCCGCCCGACGCTACGGGAGAGGACGCGCGAACGCCCACCCGAGCCGGGGAGCGGGCCGGTCCGGGATGTGGACGTACCCACATGGCGGGCCCGATGCTGGACGGCGGCGACTACGATCGACCAACCGGCCCCCGCGCGCCGCCATGGTTGCCGGCATCGCGGGTACCACACCGGGCGGCAGCCCCGCCGACACCCGATCGAGGTGATGTCATGACCGGCACGACACTCGACGACTACACCGACCGGTACGCCCGGCGGGTCCGGGGGATGACGGCCTCCGAGATCCGGGCACTCTTCGCGGTCGCCAGCCGGCCGGAGGTGGTCTCGCTCGCCGGTGGGGCGCCCTACATCGCGGCCCTGCCGCTCGACGCGGTCGGCGAGATGCTCGGCCGGCTCGGCGCCGAACACGGCGCCACCACCCTCCAGTACGGCATCGGCCAGGGCACCCCGGAGCTGCGCGAGCGGATCTGCGAGGTGATGGCGCTGTCCGGGATCGACGCGTCGTGCGGCGCCTCGCCCGAGGACGTGGTGGTCACCGTCGGCGGGCAGCAGGCGCTCGACCTGGTGGCCCGGCTCTTCCTGGACCCGGGAGACGTGGTGCTCGCCGAGGGCCCGACGTACGTCGGCGCACTCGGGGTGTTCCAGGCCGCCCAGGCCCAGGTGGCGCACGTGCCGATGGACAACGAAGGGCTGATCCCGGAGGCGCTGGAGGCGGCCATCGCCGACCTCGCCCGGGCCGGCCGGCGGGTGAAGTTCCTCTACACCATCCCCACCTACCAGAACCCGACCGGCGTGACGCTGAGCGAGGAGCGGCGTGAGCGGGTGCTCGACATCTGCGAGCGCGCCGGGCTGCTGGTGGTGGAGGACGACCCGTACGGTCAGCTCGGTTTCGAGGGCGAGGCACCCGCGCCGCTGCGGGCCCGACGGCGCGACGGGGTGTTCTATCTGAGCACGTTCTCCAAGACGTTCGCGCCCGGCCTGCGGGTGGGCTGGATCCTCGCCCCGCACGCCGTCCGCGACAAGCTCGTCATCGCCAGCGAGGCGCAGATCCTCTGCCCCAGCGGTTACGCGCAGGCCGCCGTCTCGACCTACCTGGGCACCATGCCCTGGCGGCAGCAGCTCAAGGTCTACCGGGAGGTCTACCGCGAGCGCCGGGACGCCCTGCTCGACGCGCTCGCGGACCTGATGCCGGAGGGCACCACCTGGACCACCCCGGCCGGTGGCCTCTTCGTCTGGGCGACCCTGCCGGACGGCCTCGACTCCAAGGCCATGATGCCGCGGGCCGTCGCCGCTCGGGTCGCCTACGTGCCGGGCACCGGCTTCTACGCCGACGGGACCGGCGCCGGCAACATGCGGCTCAACTTCTCCTTCCCGCCGCCGGAGCGGATCCGGGAGGGCGTCCGCCGGCTGGCCGGTGTGATGGAGCAGGAGATCGCCATGCGCAAGGTCTTCGGCGCGGTCGGCGGGGCGGGTCCCCGGCGCCGGCAGGGCGGCTCGGACGCCCCCGGTCCCGACTTGGCATGATTCCCGCATGTCCGTCAGCCCTGCCGCACACACTTCCGTGACCGGACCCGCCGCCACCGACGAACTGCACGTGCTGGTGCTCGCCGGCGGGCTCTCCTACGAGCGGGACGTCTCGCTCCGGTCCGGCCGGCGGGTGCTCGACGCGCTGCGCGCGGTCGGCGTGGAGGCCGAGCTGCGCGACGCCGACGTGGCGCTGCTGCCCGCCCTCGCCGCCGACCCGCCGGACGCCGTGGTGATCGCCCTGCACGGGGCCACCGGCGAGGACGGCTCGCTGCGCGGGGTGCTCGACCTCTGCGACGTCCCCTACGTCGGCTGCGACGCCCGCGCGTCCCGCCTCGCCTGGGACAAGCCCTCCGCCAAGGCGGTGCTGCGCGAGGCGGGCATCCCCACCCCCGACTGGGTGGCGCTACCGCACGACCGCTTCTCCGAGCTGGGCGCGGTCGCCGTCCTGGACCGGATCGCCGACCGGCTCGGCCTGCCGCTCATGGTCAAGCCCGCGCAGGGCGGCTCCGGACTGGGCGCCGCCGTGGTCCGCGACGCCGGGTCGCTGCCGGCCGCCATGGTCGGCTGTTTCGCGTACGACCAGACGGCGCTGGTCGAGCGCTACGTGCCCGGGATGGACGTGGCGGTCTCCGTCCTGGACCTGGGCGAGGGCCCGCAGGCCCTGCCCCCGGTCGAGATCGTGCCGCGCAACGGCGTCTACGACTACGCGGCCCGCTACACCGCCGGCCGCACCACCTGGCACGCGCCGGCCCGGCTCGACCCGGAGGCGGCCGAGCGGGTGGCCGAGGTGGCGCTCGCCGCGCACACCGCCCTCGGCCTCCGTGACCTCTCCCGCGTCGACCTGATCGTCGACGCGGAGGGGCAACCGCACGTGCTGGAGGTCAACGTCTCCCCGGGGATGACCGAGACCTCGCTGCTGCCGCTGGCGGTCCAAGCGGCCGGGCTGGACTTCGGGCGGGTGCTCGGCACTCTGGTGAGCCGCGCCGCCACGCGCCGGCCTTGACGTCAGGCTGACCCGGCCGCCTGCTTCGGCGTCTCCGCCCGCTGTGGCGTCTCGCCACGTTCCGACGTGCCGGTGCGCTGCGCCGCGTCGGCCTGCTTCGGCACCTCCGGCTGTGCCGGCGTCTCGGCGTGCTCCCCTGCGGCGGCTTGGAGCGTGCCGGCCTGGTCCGGCGTGCCGTTCTGGATAGGCGTGCCGTTCTGGTCCGGCGTGCCGGGCTGCTCCTCGGTCGGCGCCTCCGCCGTCTCGGCCTCCGGGATCTCATCCGCGGCCTCGATCACCGAGGCGGTGTCCTCCTCGGGCTCGTCGGCCACCGCGGTGGTCGGCGAGGCGCTGAGACTCGACGGCGCCTGCCACTGGATGCGGGGCGGCTCGGCCAGCGGACGGCCGCCGAACTCGGCGAGCCAGGCCGCGACGAGCGCCAGGTTCTCCCGCCACTGCGCCTCGGAGATCGGCGGCAGGATCGAATCCCACAGGGACAGGAACGTGCCCCGCAGTTGCAGCTGCCCGTAAGGCCGCGCCAGGAACCACAGGTGAAGATGGGCGGAGCCGTCACCCCAGCGGTTCACGTGCACGCGCGCCACGCCGTCCAGCGACCGGATCGCCCGCTCCAGGCGTACGGTCATGACGCCCAGCTCGGCGGCGAGCAGATTTGGCAGGTCGCCGAGATCGAGGTGCGACCGGGACTCCAGGATCAGCACCATCGGCAGGCCGGTGGGCCGGTCCATGGCACGGACCCGCCATCGCTCACCCACCCAGATGTACGCCTCGTCCGGCGCCTTGCACGCGGTGCACTCCCGATTCCCCTCGCCGCGGCGGGGAGGCTCGACCGGCACCGGCTCATCGAGTTGCTTGACGTGGAGATCGCCCTCGAAGGGAAAGGAGGGCCACTGGGTGAAGTCCGGGACTGAGGGAGGGGTGTCCTGCACGACGCTGACCCTAACCGAGTTGGCGACGCCTGTCCCTACCTGAACGCCGGGCCGGTGAGCGTTCCTCGTCGATCCGCAACAGGTTGTCCACCGCGTTGTCCACAGGCCGCCGAACTTGTCACCACAGCGCGTCATCCACAGCTCAGCAAGGGTTTCCGCGCGGTGTTTCACGTGAAACGAGCGGTGCCTGTGGAAAACGACTGTGGATAACCGACGGCTCGGTCCGGGTTGCCTGGACGGCTGGGTCCTTCCTTCACAACGAGCGAGGCGACGATCGGCACTGGGTCGGTTTCGTCGGTCTCGCAGACCGCGGGCCGCGGGGTGGCGCTGACGGATCGGTGCCGGCTGTGTTTCACGTGAAACCGAACTACGTGCCGGTGCTTGCGGCAGCTCGGTCATGCGCGGCCAGGGCGTTGTAGATCCGCCGGCGACCTTTGGCCGACTGGTTCAGCAGCCGTAATCGCATACCTCGGCTTGGGCGAGGAGGTCGAGGGGTTTCACGTGAAACGAGGGATGGTGGGCGACGGTAGTGCGCACTCGGCAGGGGATTGGGCAAGCGGTCCGGGTGCGACGCCGACTTGGGCCGGCGTGACTACGGGGCCCGGAGTCGGAGCGACGCGGCCCAGGAACCGGAGCCCGAGGCCGCGCCGGCCTCCGGGTGACCGGTGCCGGCCTTCGCCGGCATCTGGTCGCTCTGGGAACTGGCCGGCGAGCGCTTCATCGGCGCCCCGCGACGTCGGGCCCGGCGCAACGGGACGCAGCCCTTTGGACGTCAGCTCCCGAGACGCCAGGCCCTCGCAGACACCGAGCCCGAGGCGCTGGGAAATCCCCCGGGAGTGCCCGGCCCCCTACCCGGTCCCGGGGATGCTCGGCCCCCAAAGGCCGAGTGGCCGGATGCCGGGCCCCGCTGGGCCGCCGCTCCGCAGAGTCCCCAGCCGTCGGGAACACCCAGGTGTCGGCGGGCCGCGTACTCAGCGGCTCGACGGCTCGACGGCTCGGCCGGCTTGGCGGCTCGGCCGGCTTGGCGGCTCGGCCGGCTTGGCGGCTCGACGCTCAGCAGCTCGGCAGGGTTCCGCACCCGCTGGCTCGGATAGGCCGTCGACTGGCCGAGTTCGGAACGCCGGCTCGTCTCGCCGACCACTCCGACCGCGGATCGCCTGAGGGTCGCGCGGTGGGACGCGGCCGGGTAGTCCCGCTCAGCGCCGCTGAGCCGCCGAATAGCCGCTCACCCACCCCCCGGAGGGATCACGGGCGGAAGGTGGCTCCAGGACGCTCACAGCGCCTCGCGCAAACCGCTTCTGCGACGAAGCCCGCGTTCGAGAGATGTCGCAGCGAGCCCGATACAGCCGGAACCAGGAACCTCCACAACGAGGCGTGACGGGATGGCGGCTGCACCAGCCGCAGCCGGACGAGACGAAGGCAGATGACGCGCGCCGAGTAATCGGCACCGCCGAGCGAGCAGCACGCCGAGTGAGCAGCACGCCGAGCGAGCAGCACGCCGAGTGAGCCGAACGGCGAGTGCGGCACGGCGAGTGCGGCACGGCGAGTGCGGCACGGCGAGTGATCGGCATGCTCAGTGGCCGAGATTGGCCCACATGCGTGCCCGAGCGAGCAGTTCGCTTATCGACATCCCGCCGGGGCGGCTCCGATCCTTGGCAGTCCAAGCGGCACCCACACCCCGACCCTGCCCGGCCCCATCGCCCTCTCCCCGTCTTTGTTTCACGTGAAACGAAGACGGCATGGACCGGCGTGACGACGACAGCCCGGCAACCGCCCCTGGGTCCCCGGGTCCCCTGGGTCTACTACCGCCCAAGCACCGCGGCGGTCCGGCGGACGACAGCACCCCCCGCCGGGCGGTGGTCGTTGGGCGTCGGGACCAGTCCACAACCCGTGGCAAGGACTGAACTGGCTTCCGCGTCGAAGGCACCTCGACAACCCGACAGAGGAGTCTCCCGGCTCAGCGGTTGTCGCCGCTTCCGCCCAGCAGGCCGCGGGTCTGACGGCTGGCCAGCTTGGCGAGGTTGCCCGCCGCGATGTCGTCCAGCGACAGATCGAGGTAGTCGGCGAGCACCGCCACGTACCAGAGCACGTCACCTAGTTCCTTGGCGATGTCGGCCCGGTCGATCCGCGACTCGTCGCTGTCGAGGTCCCGAACCCACTTCTTGAACTTCTCGGCGATCTCACCCGACTCGCCAACCAGTCCGAGCACCAGATGGAGCAGTTCGTTCTTCTTCTCACGCGGAGCGGCGGTACGGAGAGCAGAGCGCTGATACGCGTCCAGGTCCATGGCCGACCAGTATGCCGCCCCCATCCGGTGAGCGCGGTCCGCGACGACCAGGAGACCGCTAGCGAAAGGCACAACCGTCTCGATGAGCTGCCCGCGTCGACATCCCGCTCCCGCACGCCTTCTCTACAACCGCCGGCCGGCGGGGTTTCGCCGTCCGAGGCGGGGAGCAACCTCGCCCTGCCGGGGTGTGGCACCCGTCCCCGACGACGATGCCGGTCGACGAGTTAGGAGACGCGGACGTCGTAGCCGGGCAGGCCGACTGGGCCACGGACGCCAGGGATAGCAGCGTTCTCGAATTGGCAGCACGAACTCTCATGCGCCGGGCGCCGAAGCTGGCCGGACGCCTTGCCGACGCCTGCCTCGCCACCGGCCAGAACCGGCCGGACCCGGAGACCATGGCCAGCCGGCCCGGAAACGACTCGGCCGCGTGGCCCCCCGCAGGGACCACGCGGCCGGGACCGACAGGGACGGCTACTCCCCGGACTGCTCTTCCTGCCCCACGCCGATGATTCCGACGATCCGCTCCAGGTCGTCGACCGTCGCGAACTCGATCGTGATCTTGCCCTTGCTGCGGCCGATGTCGACCTTGACCCGGGTGTCGAAGCGGTCCGACAGCCGGTCGGCGAGGTCTGTCAGCGCGGGTGCGTGCGGCTTCGGCCGGCGCTTGGCAGCCGGGGCCTTCGCCGGGCCGTCGGCGAGCGCCAGCGCCACGAGTTCCTCGGTGGCGCGTACGGAGATGCCCTCGGCGACGATGCGCTTGGCGAGTTGCTCCTGCGCCTCGGCGTCGTCGAGGCTGAGCAGGGCGCGGGCGTGACCGGCGGAGAGCACCCCGGCGGCGACCCGGCGCTGCACCTGGGCCGGCAGGTTCATGAGCCGGATGGTGTTGGAGATCTGCGGCCGGCTGCGGCCGATCCGGCGGGCCAGTTCCTCGTGGGTCGCGCCGAACTCCTCCAGCAGTTGCTGGTACGCGGCCGCCTCTTCGAGCGGGTTGAGGTTGGCCCGGTGGATGTTCTCGAGCAGCGCGTCCCGGAGCATCGCGTCGTCCTTGGTGTCCCGGACGATGGCAGGGATGCTCTCCCGGCCGACCGCCTGGGCCGCCCGCCAGCGCCGCTCGCCCATGACGAGTTCGTACTTCTCGCTGTCGAGCTGCCGAACGACGATCGGCTGGAGGAAGCCCACCTCCTGGATCGAGGTCTTCAACTCCTCCAGCGCCTCCTCGTCGAAGACGTGGCGAGGCTGCTTGGGGTTCGGCACGATGCTGTCGACCGGGATCTCGGCGAACCGGGCTCCCGGGACCGGGCTCAGTTGCGGCTCCGGCTCGGTGGCGGCGGTGGCCGCTGCGGGCAGATCGCCGGCACCCACGGCCCCGGTCACTGCCGCCGCCGCACCACCGACGGGGGCGGCCGGAACGGCTGCCCCCGTACCGTTCTCGGGTTCGGCGGCCGCCGGGGCGCTGCCCGGCACGGGCCCGGTGGGGATGAGGGCGCCGAGCCCCCGGCCCAGACCGCCGCGAGGACGGTTCTTCATGCGACGCCTCCCAGCGACTTCTCCGCACTACGCATTCCGGCTCACCGGCTCCTTGACCCCTCGCTCGGCAATTTCCTGAGCGGCCTCGAAGTAACTCGTGGCCCCCCGCGAACCGGGATCGTAGGTCATCACGGACTGCCCGTAGCTGGGCGCCTCGGAGACCCGGACGTTCCGGGGGATCACGGCCTCGAGGACCTTGTCGCCGAAGTGGTTCCGGACGTCCTGCTCGACCGCGTCGGCCAGCCGGGTACGGCGGTCGTACATGGTGAGCAGGATCGTGGAGACCTCGAGCTTCGGGTTGAGGTGCTGCCGGACCAGATTGATGTTCTGGATCAGCTGGTTGAGGCCCTCCAGCGCGTAGTACTCGCACTGAATGGGGATCAGCACCTCCTGCGCGGCCACCAGCGCGTTGACGGTGAGCAGGCCGAGCGAGGGCGGGCAGTCGATGAAGACGTAGTCGAAGTGCCCCGGGTACGCGGCGATGGCCCGGGCCAGCCGGGACTCCCGCGCGACCACCGAGACCAACTCGATCTCGGCACCCGCCAGGTCGATGGTGGCCGGCACACACCACAGGTTCGGGATGCCTTCGACGGCCTGGGCCACCTCCTCCAGCGGCACACTGTCGATGAGGCAGTCGTAGACGTCCGGCACCCCGGTGTGGTGCGGCACGTTGAGCCCCGTGGAGGCGTTCCCCTGCGGGTCGAGGTCGACCACGAGCACCCGGTTGCCGTGCAGGGCGAGCGCCACCGCCAGGTTCACGGTGGTCGTCGTCTTGCCGACGCCACCCTTCTGGTTGGCGACGCACATCACCCGGGTCCGTTCAGGGCGGGGCATGGTGACCTCACCACTGGGGTTCAGGATCTGCACGGCGCGCATAGCCTCCATAGCCAACGGTGGGTCATCCTCTTCGCGCGTCGGGGTTTCACGTGAAACGTACGTGCTCGCCGGAGCTTCGGCACCGTAGCCGGCAGCCGGTGGCGTGTCGGACGGCGGAGCCACGGTGCCGGCCGCCCCGTCCGGTGCGGACTCCGGGGTCGGCTGCTGCGGCACGGCCACCACCGGCGGCTGCGGCTCGTAGCGCGCGGGGACCGCGGCGTTCCCGCGTACCGGGGCCGGACGACTGGCGGGCGCGTTGGCCGGGCCGCCGTTCGGGTCGTGCGGATCCCGGGCCGGCGGAACGTTCGCCGGGACGGACGAGGTGGGCCGGACGGCGCCGGCCTGGGGTGCATCCCGGCGCACCACCGGATCGCAGTCCGGGGGACGCGTGGACGGGTCGTGGGGCTCACCGCTCGCCGGCCAGCCCTCGAAGTTGGTTTCACGTGAAACGGGGCCGGCGGCGGAGGTTCCCTCGCCTGGCCCGGTCACCCGTGGATCGTCGTACCTGCCGTCGTCATGCACCTGTCATCCCTGCCCGCTCCGGATGGTCGGTCCGCACCCGTCATTCAGGCCCCCGTGCTCGCCGCACGGCGTCACCGGCCCGGTGGGAACGGTCGGGTTCGGGTGCCGCCCGGCACCGCCGCTCCACACTATCGACGCGCGGCCAGCCTACGGCCGACGGGCGCAGCGGGTCCACGTCGGGTTCTGATCGATCAGCTCACGCCCATCCGGTCCAACGACCGGGTGCGCGTCCGGAAAGCCTTAGCGCGTCAGCGATCCCGGCCCTGCGTACCCCGGCGCCGGCCGCCCCGCGAGCGCTTCGGCCCCTTCTTCCTGGCCGGGCCGATCACCCGCTCGCGGACCACCTCGATCACCGTGGCGGGCGGGTCGATCACGTCGACCCCGCACCGGTGCAGCTCCGGCTCGCCGCCGCCCAGCCGGGCCACGGCCGCGGCGTGTTCGGCGATCTCCTCGGCGGCCGAGGCACCCTTCAGCGCCACCAACCGGCCACCGGCCACCGCGAGCGGCAGGCACCAGGCGGCGAGCCGGTCCAGCGGTGCCACCGCGCGCGCCGTGACGATGTCGGCGGTCAGCGGCTCCCGGTCCCGGGAGCCGGCGGCGGCCTCCTCGGCTCGCCCGCGGAACACCCGGACCGACCTGGTCAGGCCGAGCCGTTCCACCGCCTCGATGAGGAACGTGGTGCGCCGGGCGAGCGGCTCGACCAGGGTCACCGTGAGGTCGGGCCGCGCGATCGCCAGTACCAGGCCGGGCAGGCCGGCCCCGGAGCCGACGTCGATGAGGCTCGCGCCCTCCGGGATCCGCTCGGCCATCGCCGCGCAGTTGAGAAGGTGCCGGTCCCAGAGCCGGGGTGTCTCGCGGGGGCCGATCAGGCCGCGCACCACGCCGTCCGTGGCCAGCAGTTCGGCGTACGCGGCGGCCAGGTCCAGCCGGTCGCCGAACAGGGCACGAGCGGCGTCCGCGAGGTCGGGCGGCAGCGTTGCGTCCGCCGGGGAGGGGTGGTCACCGGAGGGTCCGGCGGCACCATCCACATGAGACGGACGGGAGCGGCTCGGGCCGGCGTCGCTCCGGCCGACGGACCGCAGGTCGTCCACCTGGTGGCCCGCGGAGGACGGCTCGCGGTCCTCGGAAGACGGCGCACGCCCCGTCGAAAACGACTCGCGGCCCGCGGAAGATGGCTCATGGCCCGCGGAGGACGACTCATGGCCCGCGGAGGACGACTCATGGCCCGCGGAAGATGACTCGCCCGCGGAAGACGGCTCGCGGCCCGCGGAGGACGGCTCGTCGACGGAGGGGGCGGGTTCAGCGAACACCGGGTCGACCGCGCCCACCGGGGCCGGGGACTCCTCCGGCCCCGACGGCTCCGGCCGCCGCTCCGATTCACCGGAGAACGCCGGCGTCACCTCGGCAGCCGGATGGGCCGCGACGGCCTGCTCGCCCGACCCGGGAGCCGGCTCACCGGTGGCCACCGCCTCGCCGGAGAACGCCGGCGCACCGGACAAGGGAGCCTCCGCGGCGAAGGCGGGGTCGGCCGGGGCGTCGCCCTCGGAGAAGACCGGGTCGACCGCTGGATCGGCGTGGACAGGCGACGGCCCGGGCGGCGTACCGCCCGGGCCGGCAACGGCACCCGCCGTCGTCTCGTCGGAGGGCACCTCCGTCAGTCCGTCACCGGCCGGACGACGATACGGCGGTTCGGTTCGACGCCCTCGGACTCGCTCTCCACGCCGCTCATCGCGTTGACCACGTCGTGCACGCACTTGCGCTCGAACGCGGACATCGGCTCCAGGCGGACCGGCTCGCCGTGCTCCTTGACCTTCTCCACCGCGTTCTTGGCGACGGCGGCCAGCTCCTTGCGGCGGGCGGCGCGGTAGCCGCCGACATCGAGCAGGAGACGGCTCGGCGAACCGGTCTGCCGGAACACCGCCAGCCGGGCCAGCTCCTGGAGCGCCTCCAGGGTGGCGCCGCGCTGGCCGACCAGGTTCTGCAGGCGGGCGCCGACCACCTCGACGACCGGGCGGCCGCCGGAGACCAGCTCGTCGATGTCGCCGTCGTAGTCGAGGATGTCGAGCAGGCCCTCGACGTAGTCGGCGGCGATCTCGCTCTGCCGGAACAGGTCGCTGTCGGCGGGGGCCTTCTTCTCCCGGGTCTCGCCCTGGGTCTCCTCGGCCTCCTCCGCGGTGGCAGCCGGCGCGGTGTCCTCGTCCAGGGACTGGTCGGCGCTGGGGATGCTGGTGTCGGTCACGGTCTCATCTCCGTACTCGCTCGGCCGGACCGTCGGGTCCGCTGGTTCCCCGGGGGCCGGCGGGAGGTTCGCCGGTGCCCTCGGGCACGTCTGTACGGGCCAGTTTCGCCCGTGACCGCGCTCCGCGCGGCGGTTCCGGCCCGGCGCCGACTCCTCGGTGGCAGCTCGGGGGCCGGGAGGGCCGCCACCGGTGTCCGGCGGCGGCCCGGCGGGGCTCAACCCTGTCGCTTGGCGGGCCGGCCGCCGCTCTTCTTCGGGTTGACCGGCTTGGCGCCGGGCTTCGGGCCGGCCACCTTGGGGGCGGCGGCCGGGGCCTTGGCGGCCGGCTGGACGGTCTTGCGGCCGAGCAGGCCGCCCGTCTTGACCGGCTGGGCGGTGGTCTTGCCGGCGGTGCTGGTCTTCTTCGGCGGCACCAGCGGGGGGAACTTCCGCAGCACCCACTGCTGCTGGCCGAGGGTGAAGAGGTTGTTCGTGACCCAGTAGATGATCACACCGATCGGGAAGATGGCGCCCGAGATGAGCAGCGAGAACGGGATGCCGTAGAGCATCAGCCGCTGCACCATGCGCTGCTGCGGGTCCTCCGCCCAACCGGTCTTGAGGATCATCTGCCGGCTGGTCAGGTAGGTGGTGGCGATCATGATGCAGACCAGCACGCCGGCGACGATCTTCACGGTGGTGAGGTTCGCGCCGAGGGCCGCCATCTCGGCGGCCGTGGAGCCGAACTTTCCGGAGATCGGGGCGGAGAAGAGCTTCGCGTTCGAGGCGCTGTTGAACTGCTCGACGGTCCAGCCGTACAGGGTCTTGCCCTGGTTGTCGGGGTTGAGCCGCTTGAGCGTGTGGAACAGGCCGAGGAAGACCGGGATCTGGAGGAACATCGGAAGGCAGCCCATGAGCGGGTTGGCCTTTTCCTTCCGGTAGAGCTCCATCATCTCCTTCTGGAGCGTCTCCCGGTCACCCTTGTGCTTCTCCTGCAGCTCCTTGACCTTGGGCTGGAGCGCCTGCATGGCCCGCTGCGACTTGATCTGCTTGACGAAGACCGGGAACAGGATCACCCGGACCGTCACCACCAGGAAGATGATGGAGAGGATCCAGGCCCAGTTCGTGCCGATCACGGCGTCGACCGAGACCCCGATGGCGTCCCAGGCCGAGTGCCAGGTCAGCAGGATCCACGAGATCGCGTAGTAGATCCAGTCGAGACTAAACACTCAGGCTCCAGTCACGTCGGAACGGCGGCGGTCGCCCGGCTCCGGCACCGGGTCGTGTCCACCTGGGTGGAAGGGATGGCAGCGCGACAGCCGCCGGACCGTCAGCCAGGCTCCCCGCAGCGCACCGTGCCGGGACACCGCCTCGACGGCGTAGGCACTGCACGACGGGTAGAACCGGCAGCGGGCCGGCAGTGCCGGACTTATCCACCGACGGTACGCGATGATGGGCGCCAGCAGCATGCGGGCACCGGTGGTGGGCCGCGGCGCGGCAGTGTGTTCGGTCACCGGGACCGCCGACCCCGGGGGGACCGCGCGGCGGCGAGGGCCGCGTCCAGGTCGGCCCCGAGCCGGGCGTACGACGCCTGGGCGGCCGGCGGCAGCGCGCGTACCACCAGGGTGCTGCCGGCGGGCAGGTCGGCCAGCCGCTCGCGGACCAGGTGGCGGAGCCGGCGGCGGACGGTGTTCCGGACCACGGCGTTGCCGACGGCCTTGGACACGACGAAGCCGGCGCGGCGGGGTGGGGAGGTCTCCGCACCGCTGCTCCGCGCCGGCTCCGGCGAGGTTGTCGCGGTGGGTCCGGTCTGCTGGGGGAGGGTCAGGTGCACCACGACGGCGCCACGGCCGACGCGTCGGCCACCCCGGACCGCTGCGGCGAAGTCGCTACTGCGCCGCAGTCGCTCGGCGGCGGCCAGCACGACTGCCCACGTCCCCTGGACCGGACCGGTCGGCCTCAGGCCGACAGGCGGGCGCGGCCCTTGGCGCGACGGGTCGAGAGGATGGCGCGGCCGGCACGGGTGCGCATGCGCAGCCGGAAGCCGTGGGTCTTCGCGCGCCGGCGGTTGTTCGGCTGGTAGGTGCGCTTGCTCACGTCAGGATCTCCGTTGTCGTACGCCCCGCGCGGGGGATCGCCCGGGGTCGTGTGGTGGTCCAGGCCACCTCGACGGTGGCCTCCGATCGGTGCTGCCCGGCGGTGCGGGGAGGTGACCGCGGACAGCAAGCACCCATCACCCTAGCAGAGGGCGACAGAGCAGCCGCTCCAGCCTACGCAGGGGGGCAATGACCGTCAAACCTCACACCGCGTCCGTGAGCAGCGCCGGAAGCACGACCGAAGGGGCGGTTTTCACTGATGTTGACAAGGCTGCCCCGGTGTCGACGGTTGATGACGCGGGGTCCGCGCTGTTAGCGTGCCCGATTGCGGTCGGCGTCGGGGGTCTGGGACGACGCTCCAGGTCGCGGCGCGGCGTCAGACGCGCCGAGCTGGAGTGTCGGTTGTCGCCGACCGGCAAGACCGGACAAGGTAGTGAATCGTTCGGCACGGTGAACCCGCTTCAGCGCCTCCGGGAACCAGGGGGCAGGTCCGACCCGCGTCCGGTGGGCGGCCACAATCGGTCGGTACACAGGCTGTGGATAACTTGTGGATGACCGGTCAGCCGTCCGGGCGGGCGTGAGGAGAGGCGAGGGGGGTGGCACGACGGTGACCGGAGCGACCGACCTTGCCGCGGTGTGGACGGCGACGACCGACGAGCTCGCCGACGAGATCATCTCCGCGCAGCAGCGGGCATACCTCCGGCTGACCCGGCTCCGGGCGATCGTCGAGGACACCGCACTGCTCTCGGTGCCGGACGCCTTCACCCGGGACGTGATCGAGTCCCGCCTCCGCCCGGCCATCACCGAGGCGTTGAGCCGCCGGCTCGGCCGGCCCATCCAGGTCGCCGTCACGGTGCGCGTCGCCGAGGACCCGGGCGGCCGCCCGGCCGGCACCGTCTACCGCGCCGCCCCGGAGCCCGTCGCCGAGCCCGACGGCCCGGCGGATCTGCTGGCCGGTTTCGACCAGTCCGGCCCGGCCGACGCCGCCCCCGGCTTCCCGGGGCTGGGCTTCCCCCCGGCCCGGCCGGAGGTCCCCGCGTACGCGGATCCGCGTCCCGAGCCGCCCGTCGAGGAGCCGGCCCCCCGGCAGCGCACCGCCGACGGCAGCCGGCCGCAGCTCATCCCGGCCAGCCGGGACGGGCAGGACACGCTGTTCAGCGCCGCCTTCGCCGAGCCGCTGCGCGCCGCCCCCGAGCGCCGGGCGTTCGACGAGCCGCCCCTGGTCGAACCGTCCGCCCCCGACGCCCGCGGGTACGAGCCCCGCTACCGGGAGGCGCCCGGGCGGGCCGACGCCGCGCCGCTGCGGGGCCTGCCCCGGGACGGCGCCACCGACAGCGGGCCCGGCCGCGGCGGCCCGGATCACCGCCCGGGTGGCCAGCCCGACCGGCGGATGCCCAGCGGCGCGGACAGCGGCGGCAACCGGCTCAACCCGAAGTACATGTTCGAGACGTTCGTCATCGGCTCGTCCAACCGCTTCGCCCACGCGGCGAGCGTCGCGGTGGCCGAGTCGCCCGCGAAGGCGTACAACCCGCTCTTCATCTACGGCAGCTCCGGGCTGGGCAAGACCCACCTGCTGCACGCCATCGGGCACTACGCCACGACGTTGGGCAACGCCCGCTCGGTCCGGTACGTCTCGACCGAGGAGTTCACGAACGACTTCATCAACTCGCTGCGCGACGACAAGACCAGCGCGTTCCAGCGCCGCTACCGCGACGTCGACATCCTCCTGATCGACGACATCCAGTTCCTGGAGAACCGCGAGCGGACGCAGGAGGAGTTCTTCCACACCTTCAACACGCTCCACAACGCCAACAAGCAGATCGTGATCACGTCCGACCGCTCGCCGAAGCAGCTGGCGACGCTGGAGGACCGGCTGCGGACGCGGTTCGAGTGGGGGCTGCTCGCCGACATCCAGCCGCCGGACCTGGAGACGCGGATCGCGATCCTGCAGAAGAAGGCGGCGCAGGAGCGGCTGTTCGCACCGCCGGACGTGCTGGAGTTCATCGCCTCCCGGGTGTCGAACTCGATCCGGGAACTCGAGGGCGCGCTGATCCGGGTCACCGCCTTCGCCAGCCTCACCCGCTCGTCGGTGGAGCTGTCGCTGGCCGAAGAGGTGCTGCGGGACTTCATCCCGGACGGCGCCGGCCCGGAGATCACCGCCGACCAGATCATGGTCTCCACCGCGGACTACTTCGGGGTGAGCCTGGAGGACCTGCGCGGCCACTCGCGGTCCCGGGTGCTCGTCAACGCCCGTCAGGTCGCCATGTACCTGTGCCGGGAGCTGACCGACCTGTCGCTGCCCCGGATCGGGCAGGCGTTCGGCGGCCGGGACCACACCACCGTCATGCACGCCGACCGGAAGATCCGCCAGCAGATGGCGGAGCGGCGCTCGCTCTACAACCAGATCGCCGAGTTGACCAACCGGATCAAGCAGACCACCTGATCCGTACGCGCGGACCACGACGCCCGGCCGGCTTCCCCGGCCGGGCTTTTTCGTGCCGGTGTACGCCCGTCGCTTGACCCTCGACCCGGTGCAGGGCCCAGGATCGGAGTCGTGTTCATCCACACCTCGGCCCGGTTGTCCACATCCCCTGTTCCACAGACGGTGGAAAACCACGCTCGGTCTCTGTCCGGTTACCCACAGACTGTGGACAACCCCTGGGGACGACGCTGTGGACGCCTGGGGACGACGGTCTCGTTGTCCACCGACGACGGTCGGCCTGTGGGCGGCCTGTTGAAGGTTCTGGGGATGACGACGGTCGACGCCGTCGGCGCTGTCCACAACACTGGGGAGAAACCCGGTGGATTAGCGGTGGACAACCGGTGGACAGCCGTGGAAAACCCGGCGGCTCGCGAGGGCTGTGGATCCGGACACGGGTTGTACCCCTGGTTCTCCACAGCGAAACCACCGGTGGATAACCTGTCTGACCTGCGCGGACGGCGGTTCTCCACAGTTTGCACAGGTGCGATGAAGACGATGAGTTATCTCTTCTAAACAACAAAAACCAATCATCACCGTTGGACTTCCTGTGGATCGGGCCGGAGCACTGCCGCCGGCAGTCGCCCGGGCACCTGGATCCACGGGGTCGGGCGCACAGCCGATGCCCACGCGCCCTAAGGTGCGATGGGTACCCGCACGGTCGGGCGGGACGGGTGGCAGCGGTCGGCATGAGAGAGTTGTCGCTGACGTCGACGCGGAGGCATTGATGAAGTTCCGAGTGGAGCGCGACGCGCTCGCCGAGGCGGTCGCGTGGACCGCCAAGAGCCTGCCCAACCGACCTTCCGTGCCGGTGCTGGCCGGGGTGATGCTCCGCGTCACCGACGGCAACCTCCAGGTCTCGGGCTTCGACTACGAGGTCTCCAGCCAGGTCACCGTCGAGGTGCAGGGTGACGCCGACGGCGCCGCCCTGGTCTCCGGCCGGCTGCTCGCCGAGATCACCAAGGCGCTCCCGGCCAAGCCGGTGGACATCGCCGCCGTCGGCGCGCACCTGGAACTGGTGTGCGGCAGTGCGCGGTTCACCCTGCCGACCATGCCGGTCGAGGACTATCCGACCCTGCCGGAGATGCCGGAGAGCGCCGGTACGGTCGACGCGGCCGCCTTCGCCGCCGCGGTGGCCCAGGTGGCCGTGGCCGCCGGCCGGGACGAGACGCTGCCGATGATGACCGGCGTCCGGATCGAGCTCTCCGGCAGCACGCTGGCGATGCTCGCGACCGACCGCTACCGCCTCGCCCTGCGCGAGATGGAGTGGAACCCGGACGACCCGGAGATCAGCCTCAACGCGCTGGTGCCGGCCCGCACGCTGCACGACACCGCCAAGGCCCTCGGCCCGCTCGGCGGCCACGTGACCATGGCGCTCTCCCAGGGCGGCGCCGGCGAGGGCATGATCGGCTTCTCCGGCGGCACCCGCCGGACCACCAGCCGGCTGCTCGACGGGGCGAACTACCCGCCGGTGCGCTCGCTCTTCCCGGCCAACCACAACGCCGAGGCCCGGGTCCCGGTCGCCACGCTCATCGAGGTGGTCAAGCGCGTGGCGCTGGTCGCCGAGCGGACCACCCCGGTGCTGCTCAGCTTCAGCTCCGACGGCCTCGTGGTCGAGGCCGGCGGCACCGAGGAGGCCCGGGCCAGCGAGGCCATGGAGGCCACCTTCACGGGCGACCCGCTGACCATCGGCTTCAACCCGCAGTACCTCATCGACGGCCTGACCAACCTGGGCGCCCAGTACGCTCAGCTGGCCTTCGTCGACGCCTTCAAGCCCGCGGTGATTTCCCCCGCCGGCGAGGATGGCGAGGTCATCCCGGGGTACCGGTACCTCATCATGCCGATCCGCGTGTCCCGCTGATCGACGGCAGCACCACCCAGACACGGAGGTAGGAGCAGATGCAGCTCGGCCTGGTAGGACTCGGCCGGATGGGCGGCAACATGCGCGAGCGGTTGCGCGCCGCCGGTCACGAGGTGGTCGGCTACGACCGCAACGCGGAGCTGAGCGACGTCGCGAGCCTCGCGGAGCTGGCCGACAAGCTGGAGTCGCCTCGCGCGGTCTGGGTGATGGTCCCGGCCGGCGTCACCGACGCCACCATCGACGAGCTGGCCGGAGTGCTCGGCGAGGGCGACATCATCATCGACGGCGGCAACTCGCGGTTCAGCGACGACGCCCCGCGCGCCGAGCGCCTCAACGAGCAGGGCATCGGCTACATCGACGTCGGCGTCTCCGGCGGCGTCTGGGGCAAGCAGAACGGGTACGCCCTGATGGTCGGCGGCGCCCAGGAGCACGTCGGGCGGCTCATGCCGATCTTCGAGGCGCTCAAGCCCGAGGGCGAGTTCGGCTTCGTGCACGCCGGCCCGGTCGGCGCCGGCCACTACGCGAAGATGGTGCACAACGGCATCGAGTACGGCCTCATGCACGCCTACGCCGAGGGCTACGAGCTGCTGGCCGCCTCCGAGCTGGTGACCAACGTGCCGGGCGTCTTCAAGTCCTGGCGCGAGGGCACCGTGGTCCGGTCCTGGCTGCTCGACCTGCTCGACCGGGCGCTCGACGAGGACCCGGAGCTGGCCGAGCTGAGCGGCTACACCGAGGACACCGGCGAGGGCCGCTGGACGGTCGACGAGGCGGTCCGGCTCGCCGTGCCGCTGAACGTCATCACCGCCTCGCTGTTCGCCCGGTTCGCCTCGCGGCAGGACGACTCGCCCGCCATGAAGGCCGTCGCCGCGCTGCGCCAGCAGTTCGGCGGCCACGCCGTCCACAAGCGCTGACCGGCGTCCACAGCCTGTGTACGTCCGCCGGCTCGAACTGGTCGACTTCCGCTCGTACGAGCGGGTCGGCCTCGACCTGGAGCCGGGCCCGAACGTGCTGGTCGGCGCCAACGGCGTCGGCAAGACCAACCTGGTCGAGGCGTTGGGCTACGTGGCGACCCTGGACTCGCACCGGGTCGCCACGGACGCCCCGCTGGTCCGGATGGGCGCCGCCTCGGCGGTGATCCGCTGCGCGGTGGTGCACGAGGGCCGGGAACTCCTGATCGAGCTGGAGATCGTCCCGGGCAAGGCCAACCGGGCCCGGCTGGGCCGTTCCCCGGCCCGCCGCGCCCGGGACGTGCTCGGCGCGCTGCGGTTGGTGCTGTTCGCTCCGGAGGATCTGGAACTGGTCCGCGGGGATCCGGCCGAGCGCCGCCGCTACCTGGACGACCTGCTGGTCACGCGCCAGCCCCGGTACGCCGGGGTGCGCGCCGACTACGAGCGGGTGGTCAAGCAGCGCAACGCGCTGCTGCGGACGGCGTACCTGGCCCGGAAGACGGGCGGCTCGCGGGGCGGGGACCTGTCGACGCTCGCCGTCTGGGACACCCACCTGGCACACCACGGGGCGGAGCTGCTCGCCGGCCGGCTGGAACTGGTGGCCGCCCTGACCCCGCACGTGGCCAAGGCGTACGACGCGGTGGCGGCGGGCCGGGGGGCGGCGGGGATCGCGTACCGGCCGTCGGTGGAGCTGCCCGAGTCGACCACCGACCGGGCTGCGCTGGTCGAGGCGCTCGCGGCCGCGCTGACCGCGAACCGGTCGGCGGAGGTCGAGCGGGGCACCACCCTGGTCGGTCCGCACCGGGACGATCTGGCGCTGACCCTCGGCCCGCTGCCCGCCAAGGGGTACGCGAGCCACGGCGAGTCCTGGTCGTACGCGCTGGCGCTGCGGCTGGCCGGGTACGACCTGCTGCGCGCCGACGGGATCGAGCCGGTGCTGGTGCTGGACGACGTCTTCGCCGAGCTGGACGCCGGGCGGCGGGAGCGGCTGGCCGAGCTGGTGGGCGGCGCGAGCCAGCTCCTGGTGACCTGCGCGGTGGACGACGACGTGCCGGCGACCCTGCGGGGCACCCGGTACGCGGTGGGCGAGGGGACGGTACGCCGTGTCGGATGAGGTGCAGCTCCCGCCCGCACGGCTGGGGCCGGGACGCGGTGGGCGTACCCCCGAGGGGCCGGAAGCGAAGCCGGGCGGTGCGGCCGGCGCGGACCTGCCGGAGGGTGCGTCCGGGCCGGAGCTGGCCCGGGCGGTGCTGGACGCGGCGAAGGCCCGCCGGCAGGCGGCGGGCGGCACCCGGCGGCGCGGCGCGGTCCGTGGCGACGGTGAGAAGCGGTTGCGCGGCTACTCCGGCCCCGGGCCGGACCCGCGCGACCCGCAGCCGCTCGGCGCGGTGCTGGACAAGCTGGTGAAGGCGCGCGGCTGGCAGCAGCCGGCGGCCGAGGCGACGGTCTTCGGCGCCTGGGAGCGGGTGGTCGGGCCGGAAGTGGCGCAGCACAGCCGCCCGGTGAAGCTGGAGAACGGCGAGCTGACCGTGGAGGCCCGTTCGACGGCCTGGGCCACGCAGCTGCGGCTGCTCGCCGGCTCGCTGCTCAAGCAGATCGCCAGCGAGGTGGGCCACAACGTCGTGCGCAAGCTGCACATCCACGGCCCGGCCGCGCCCTCGTGGTCGCGCGGCCCGCGTCGGGTGCGGGGGCGCGGCCCCCGCGACACCTACGGCTGACCGTCGGCGCGGCGTGCCTCGCGCCGGGCGCGCTTGAGCTCCCGCTGCTCGCGGCTCCACTGCTTGCGGCGCTCCAGGTCCTGCTTCCAGGCCTCGCGGGCGAGCCGGGAGCCGCCCTGCACCGCGCCCTGCACCTGGGAGGGGCCGGCCAGGTTGCGGAACACCCAGCCCAGGAGGCGGCCGCCCTTGCCGGAGGCGTCGCCCACCTGCTCGTCGTCGCTCATCCGCCCGCCCTCTCCGGCCGCGTATCATTGGTGTGCAAACAATTGGTACACCAACCATTGGTACGATCGCAACCGACGACGAGGAGGACCGAGGGTGACCGACCAGCTCGAGGGCGATCCCCTGGCGCTGGAGCAGCAGGTGTGCTTCGCGCTCTCCGTGGCCGCGCGCGGCGTCGTCGCGGTCTACCGCCCGCTGCTGGAGCCCATGGGCCTCACCCACCCGCAATACCTGGTCATGCTGGCGCTCTGGCAGCACGCGCCGCTGTCGGTCCGCGAGCTGAGCCGGCTGCTCCAACTCGATCCCGGCACCCTGTCACCGCTGCTCAAGCGGCTCGAAGCCGCCGGCTACGTGCGGCGCGAGCGGGACGCGGCCGACGAGCGCAGCCTGGCCGTCTCGCTCACGGCCAGCGGCCAGGCCCTCCGGGAGCAGGCGGAGCGGATCCCGCCGGCCATCGTGCAGCGGCTCGGCCTGCCGCTGGCGGACCTGCGGCACCTGCACACCGTGCTCACCGAGGTGATCGCGGCGGCCAACCGGGCCGCCGCGGCCGGGCCCGGCGACGCGGGTCAGGCGGGTCAGGCGTCGGCGTAGACCGCGAAGCCGCGCTCGGCGCAGCGCCGGTAGAACGCGGCGAGCACGCTCAGCTCGGCACAGGTGAAGTTCCACTGCGGCGGCTCGCCGCTCTCGTCGCGCAGCTTGTCCAGCCGGCTGTCCAGCCAGCGGAGCTGCTGCTCGGCCAGGCGCCCGTCGCCGAGCAACGAGCGCAGCACCTCGCTGACCGACTCGAAGGTGACCGCCTCGCCGAACGGGCGGTGGCGGGCCACGAACTTCTCCACGCCCTCGGCGATCCAGGAGCAGCCGTCCGGGTCGATCACCGGGTCCTCGTCCTCGGCCGAGTTCTCCGTGGCGTAGAGCACATTCTCCAGCCCGAGGATGAGGTCGACCAGCTCCGTGTACGCGGTGGCGCGCACCGTGCCCGTCTTCGCGATCAGTTCGGCGAGGGCGGCGGTGGGTGCCGAGATGCGTGGCATGTCCACGATCTCGCCGAAGTCGACGAACTCGGCCGGCGCGACCGGATCGTAGAAGCGGCCGGTCCGCGGCCAGTGCACCGCGACGTTGTCCAGCCCCATCTGGCGTCACCTCTCAGCAAGCACGTTGTCCGACCGATCGGGTCGATCGTCCCGGTTCCGGCCGCGAAAGATCAAGACCGCAGGTGGCGGCGCCGCAAAAGGTACGGCACGGTAGGTCTCACCGCGACCCCCGGTCGGTCACCCGCCGGTACCGATCCGGTGGCGGTCGCGCCCTCGATCAGGGCCTCGCGTGTAGGGGGAGTCGCGGACAGCGGGGTTCGGCCTCCTACGGCAATCTCAGCCGCCCCGCAGGGGGTGCCGAGTGGCGGTTTGGTCGGCTGCGCAGAGTAAGATTGACGGAGAGACGAAAGACCCGACACGGAGCGGCGGACAAGGGCCCCAGGGCCCTTGATCATTGTCCCGCATCGGGTCGAGCCGATCGCGATCCGCGGGCAACCGCGGCGACCGGCGTACGCGATCCGTGACCTGGAGATCCGGGGACCGGTCCGTGCGCGCCGACGTCGCGTCCTGTCCGCCGAACCCGCGCCCCCCGCGCCCTGTCGCGGCGGGTGCGAGAAAGTGGCCGAGGGTGGCAGCGGAGGACAACAAGAAGTACGGCGCCGAGTCGATCACCGTTCTCGAGGGCCTGGAGGCGGTCCGGAAGCGGCCCGGTATGTACATCGGGTCCACCGGTGAACGCGGCCTGCACCACCTCGTGTGGGAGGTCGTCGACAACGCGGTGGACGAGGCGCTGGCCGGCTTCTGCGACACCATCGACGTGGTGCTGCTGGCCGACGGTGGCGTCCAGGTCACCGACAACGGCCGCGGCTTCCCGGTCGACCTCCACCCCAAGCTGAAGAAGCCGGGTGTCGAGGTCGCGCTGACCGTGCTGCACGCGGGCGGCAAGTTCGACGGCAAGGCGTACGCCGTCTCCGGCGGCCTGCACGGCGTCGGCGTGTCGGTGGTGAACGCGCTCTCCACCAAGATGGCCGTGGAGATCCACAAGGACGGCTTCGTCTGGCGGCAGGAGTACCACCACTCCAAGCCGACCCCGCTGGAGAAGGGCGAGCCGACCGACCGCACCGGCTCGGCGGTCTCCTTCTGGCCCGACGCCGACGTCTTCGAGACCGTCGACTTCGACTTCCAGA
The DNA here is from genome assembly GCF_009671205.1 of Micromonospora terminaliae. Taxonomy (NCBI): domain Bacteria; kingdom Bacillati; phylum Actinomycetota; class Actinomycetes; order Micromonosporales; family Micromonosporaceae; genus Micromonospora; species Micromonospora terminaliae. The sequence goes on from NZ_CP045309.1 coordinate 5,558,495, forward strand.
CCATCTACCGGCGCCTCCAGGAGATGGCCTTCCTCACCCGTGGCCTCACCATCCACCTGCTCGACGAGCGGGTCGCCGAGACCGAGGAGGGCAAGCCGCGCGAGGTGACCTTCCACTACGAGGGCGGCATCGCCGACTTCGTCCGCCACCTCAACGCCTCCAAGAACCCGATCCACAAGACGGTGGTCGAGTTCGGCGCCGAGGAGGAGGGCATGTCGGTCGAGATCGCCATGCAGTGGAACGAGTCGTACGGCGAGTCGGTCTACACCTTCGCCAACAACATCAACACCCACGAGGGTGGCACCCACGAGGAAGGCTTCCGGGCCGCGCTGACCAGCGTGGTCAACCGCTACGGCGCGGAGAAGAAGCTGCTCAAGGGCGACGAGAAGCTCTCCGGTGAGGACATCCGCGAGGGCCTGGCCGCGATCATCTCGGTCAAGCTGACCAACCCGCAGTTCGAGGGCCAGACGAAGACCAAGCTGGGCAACACCCCGGTGAAGAGCTTCGTGCAGCGGGTCTGCAACGACCGGCTGGTCGACTGGTTCGACCGGAACCCGGCCGAGGCGAAGACCATCATCCAGAAGGCGTCGCAGGCGGCCCGGGCCCGGATCGCCGCCCAGCAGGCGCGCAAGCTGGCCCGGCGCAAGTCGCTGCTGGAGTCCGGCTCGATGCCGGGCAAGCTGGCCGACTGCCAGTCCACCGACCCGCGCGAGTCCGAGGTGTTCATCGTCGAGGGCGACTCGGCGGGCGGCTCGGCCAAGCAGGGGCGCGACCCGCGTACCCAGGCGATCCTGCCGATCCGCGGCAAGATCCTCAACGTGGAGAAGGCCCGGATCGACCGGGTGCTGAAGAACAACGAGGTCCAGGCGCTCATCACCGCGCTGGGCACCGGCATCCACGACGACTTCGACATCGAGAAGCTGCGCTACCACAAGATCGTGCTGATGGCCGACGCCGACGTCGACGGCCAGCACATCCAGACGCTGCTGCTCACGCTGCTCTTCCGCTTCATGCGGCCGCTGGTCGAGCTGGGGCACGTCTACCTGGCCGCCCCGCCGCTCTACAAGATCAAGTGGAACAAGAAGGGCGACGACGCGCAGTACGCGTACTCGGACCGGGAGCGGGACGGGCTCATCGCGCTGCGCCAGCAGAAGAAGCCCAACGCCCGGCCGGACGACATCCAGCGGTTCAAGGGTCTCGGCGAGATGAACTATCCCGAGCTGTGGGAGACCACGATGAACCCGGCCACCCGCACCCTGCGCCAGGTGACCCTCGACGACGCCGCAACCGCCGACGAGCTGTTCAGCGTGTTGATGGGCGAGGACGTCGAGGCGCGCCGGTCCTTCATCCAGCGCAACGCCAAGGACGTGCGGTTCCTGGACATCTGACGGACCGCGCCGGGCCGGCCGGAGATCCACCGGTCGGCCCGGCGGTCCACAGAGTTATCCACAGTCTGGCCGGTATCCACAGCCGTTATCCACAGCACGAAAACGACTCTGAGTCTGATAAGGGTTAACAGTGACCGATACTCCCGAGTCCACGCCGAACGAGCCGGAGACCCCGGAGACACTGGCCGCGGTCGTCGCGCACGACCGGATCGAGCCGGTCGGGCTCGAGGTCGAGATGCAGCGCTCGTACCTCGACTACGCGATGAGCGTGATCGTCGGGCGGGCCCTGCCGGATGTCCGGGACGGGCTCAAGCCGGTCCACCGCAAGATCCTCTACGCCATGTTCGACTCCGGCTACCGGCCGGACCGCGGCTACGTGAAGTGCTCCCGCGTCGTCGGTGACGTGATGGGCCAGTTCCACCCGCACGGCGACTCCGCCATCTACGACGCGCTGGTCCGGATGGCGCAGCCCTGGTCGCTGCGCTACCCGCTGGTCGACGGCAACGGCAACTTCGGCTCGCCGGGCAACGACCCGGCCGCGGCCATGCGGTACACCGAGTGCAAGCTCGACCCGCTGGCCATGGAGATGCTCCGGGACATCGACGAGGACACCGTCGACCTCCAGGACAACTACGACGGCCGGGCCAAGGAGCCCACGATCCTGCCGTCCCGCATCCCCAACCTGCTGATCAACGGCTCCGAGGGCATCGCGGTCGGCATGGCCACCAAGATCCCGCCGCACAACCTGCGCGAGATCGGCGCGGCCGTGCAGTGGTGCCTGGAGAACCCGGAGGCCGACGAGGCCACCACCCTCGAGGCGCTGCTGGAGATCGTCAAGGGCCCGGACTTCCCGACCCACGGCCTGATCGTCGGCCAGGCCGGCATCCAGGACGCGTACCGGACCGGGCGCGGCTCGATCCGGATGCGTGCCGTGGTTGAGGTCGAGGAGGACAAGCGGGGCCGGCCGGCGCTGGTGGTCAGCGAGCTGCCCTACCAGGTCAACCCGGACAACCTGGCCGAGCGCATCGCCGAGCTGATCAAGGAGGGCAAGCTCGGCGGCATCGCCGACATCCGCGACGAGTCCTCCGGACGTACCGGCATGCGGATCGTGCTCGTGCTCAAGCGCGACGCGGTCGCCAAGGTCGTGCTGAACAACCTCTACAAGCACACCCAGCTCCAGGAGACCTTCGGCGCCAACATGCTGGCGCTGGTCGACGGCGTGCCGCGCACGCTCAACCTGGCCCAGTTCATCCGCTACTACGTCGAGCACCAGATCGAGGTCATCCGCCGGCGGACCGCGTTCCGGCTGCGCAAGGCCGAGGAGCGGGCGCACATCCTGCGCGGTCTGTCGAAGGCGCTGGACGCCCTCGACGAGGTGATCGCCCTGATCCGGCGCTCGCCCACCGTGGAGGACGCCCGCCAGGGCCTCATCCAGCTGCTCGAGATCGACGAGGTCCAGGCGACCGCCATCCTGGACATGCAGCTGCGCCGGCTGGCCGCCCTGGAGCGGCAGCGGATCCTGGACGACCTGGCCAAGCTCGAGCTGGAGATCGCCGACCTCAAGGACATCCTGGCCAAGCCCGAGCGGCAGCGGCGGATCGTCTCCGAGGAGCTGGGCGAGATCGTGGCCAAGTGGGGCGACGACCGGCGCACCAAGATCGTGCCGTTCGACGGCGAGGTCTCGATGGAGGACCTCATCGCCCGCGAGGACGTGGTCGTCACCATCACCCGCACCGGGTACGCCAAGCGCACCAAGGTCGACCTCTACCGCTCGCAGCGGCGCGGCGGCAAGGGCGTCAGCGGGGCGACGCTGCGGCAGGACGACATTGTCAGCCACTTCTTCGTATGCTCCACCCACGACTGGATCCTGTTCTTCACGAACAAGGGCCGGGTCTACCGGGCCAAGGCCTACGAGCTACCCGAAGCCAGTAGGGTGGCCAAGGGCCAGCACGTGGCCAATCTGCTCGCCTTCCAAGCGGACGAGCAGATCGCGCAGATCATCGAAATCCCGAACTACCAGGTGGCGCCCTACCTGGTACTGGCCACGAAGAACGGCCTGGTGAAGAAGACGCGGCTCGAGGAGTTCGACTCCAACCGTTCCGGCGGAGTCATCGCGATCAACCTGCGCGATGAGGACGAGCTGGTCGGTGCTGCCCTCGTTGCCCCGACCGACGACCTGCTGCTGGTCTCCAAGAACGCGCAGGCCATCCGCTTCAATGCCAGCGACGAGGCGCTGCGGCCGATGGGCCGGGCCACCTCCGGCGTGATCGGCATGCGGTTCAGCGAGGAGGATGTCCTGCTGGCCATGGAGGTCGTCCGCGAGGGCATGGAAATGGACGTGCTGGTCGCGACGAACGGGGGATACGCGAAACGTACCCCGATCGAGGAATACCCGGTCCAGGGCCGGGGAGGTAAGGGCGTGCTGACTGCGAAGATCACCGAGCGACGCGGTGGTCTGGTCGGTGCGGTGGTGATCAGCCCGGACGACGAACTGTTCGCCATCACCAGCAACGGTGGCGTCATCCGGACTCCGGTGAAGCCTGTACGCCGTACGCGTGACCGGAACACAATGGGGGTCAAGCTGATGGACCTCCCGGACGGCGTGACTATCGTGGCGATTGCTCGCAATGCCGACGAGCCTGACGAACAGGACTAGTTGATGACGGAGACACAGGCGAAGTCGGGGAACAAGGGGACCTCGGCCAACCCGGTCGACGAGGAGGCCGCACAGGGCGGTACACCAGCGACCGGCCGCGCGGCCGTGGGCCGGGCCACCGTCCCCGCCGACGCGCCTGCCCCGAAGTTCACCCGGGCCCCCGGCATGGCCCCGCCGCCGGAGAAGCCCGGCGAGGACTCGCGGTCCTCCGACCAGGCCGAGACCAAGGTCGAGGCGCCCACGTCGGCCGACGGCCTGGCCGCACCGGCAGCGGCGAAGCCTGCCACGACACCCCAGCCGAGTCCGCAGCCGGCCACGCCGGCGGCGGCCGCCCGGCCGTCCACCGGCACCACCGGCACCCAGCCGCGCGTCGGCGGCGGACTGGGCACCGCGCCCAAGCCCTCGCCGGACGGCGCCCGTCCCGCCGCCACAGGCCGCCCCGCGAACGGGGGCGGCCTGCCGCCGGGCATCAGCGGTGCGGCCGCCGTCGGGGCCGCGCGCGTGGGTGAGGCGGTACGCGCCGCGCGTACCTCGGTCAGCTCGGCCGCGTCCCGCGGACCGCGCCGGGCCCGGCTGAACCTCAAGCGGATCGATCCCTGGTCCGTGATGAAGTTCGCGTTCGCGGTGTCCGTGGTGCTCTTCATCGTGGTGGTCGTCGCCACCTCGGTGCTCTACCTGGCCCTGGACGCCATGGGCGTGTTCAAGAGCGTCAACGACAGCCTGACCGACCTGGTGAACGCCGGCGGCGGCCAGAATGGCGGCGGCTTCCGGATCACGGCCAAGGGCGTGATCCTCAGCTCCGCGCTGATCGGCCTCGTCAACGTCGTGCTCTTCACCGCGCTGGCCACGCTGGGCGCGTTCGTCTACAACGTCTGCGCCGACCTGGTCGGCGGGATCGAGCTGACGCTCGCCGAGCGGGACTGACCCGACCGACGCCGGGGCACCGCGTAAAGCGGTCGCCCCGGCGTCGCGTGTCCGGGTAGTTTGGTGGCGCGGGTGAAGCGCGCCGCCACGGCCCCCCGATTTGGGAGCCACGGCGGCGATGGGTTAACCTTGCTCGTCGCTACGCGGGGCTATAGCTCAGTCGGTTAGAGCGCAGAGCTGATAACTCTGAGGTCGCTGGTTCGATTCCAGCTAGCCCCACCGCACATCGTCCGACGGTAGTCGAGCGCGAGGGGTCAAGCCCATGTTCAAGAAGCTCCTGATCCTGGCCGGCGTCGTCGGTGTGGCCGCCGTCGTGGCCAAGAAGATCAAGGCCTCGAACGACGAGCGCGCTCTCTGGCACGAGGCGACCACCGCACCCGACCTGCGCTGACCGCGCCTCGGGGCCCTAGCTCAACTGGCAGAGCACTGCCTTTGCAAGGCAGGGGTTAGGGGTTCGAGTCCCCTGGGCTCCACCACATCATCTGGCCAGGCTCGCGGCCGACTGCTACGGCCCGGGCGGGAACTCCGCTCACCACCCCACCCAGCCCTCCAGCTGTTGATGGGGGTCACCGGATCTCGTCGGCGGCCGCGGGTTGGCGGCTGCGTCGACCGTTTGGGCGAGGGCCGTCAGAGTGGGTCGAGGCGGCGCCTGAGCAGGCAGAACTCGTTGCCTTCGGGATCGGCGAGGACGTGCCAGGACGCATCCGCGGGCTGACCGATGTCGACAAGTCTGGCCCCGGCGGCCAGGAGACGCTCGAGCTCGGCGTCCTGATCGCGGTCGGTGGCGTTGACGTCGATGTGCAGCCGGGCAGGCCCGTTCTTCGGCTCGTCGTTGCGGATGAGGAAGATCGTCGGCTGCGGGCCGCCGAACCCTTCGCGCGGGCCTATCTCGATGTAGACCCCCTCTTCGCGGTCGAGCTCGATGAAGTCCAGGACCTCGCACCAGAACCGCGCCAGCACCTCGGGGTCGTGGCACTTGAGCACGAGCTCACTGATACGGCATGCCATTGACGAAACCTACTCTCACCGTGGGAACTGCCGGGCGGCCGCACGAGGATCTCACGGGCTCCCGGCAGTGCGAACAAGATCGCGATCGTATCGGGCGAGGCGAGCGGGGTGGGACAGCAGAGCCCCGGACGACGACACCAGCCGTCGGTCGCGTGTCAGGCGTCTTCCTGTTCGGGCGGGAAGTCGTCCGGGAAGGCCGCGGCAGCAGCGGACGGGGAGATGCAGTCGTGGGCGTGCCACCAGCTGCCCGCACCGTCGAGCAGGGGCTCAGGACCGAGGTCAGTGACGAACGTGAACTCGACGCGCTGCGGAAGGGTCCGTATGCCGCACTGACCCTCGATCGGTTGTAGCGGCTCCCACTGGCAATGGGCGGCGGCCAGGGCGTCGAGCAGCTGTCGGTGGGTCACCCGCGCAGGCAGCGTGACGACCTGGCCGGGCCGAAGCGGATCCGGCAGCTCCAGGGTCCGACGCCAGGTTTGCACGGAGATCGAGGCGATGAGGCGACAGCGGCACACGACGATTTCGACGTCGCCGTAGGCGTACAGGTGCGGCCACCGTCGGCTCCTGTCCACCCGCCCGATGGCCCACGGCACCCCGTGGACGGCGACCAGCTCCCGCAGCGGGGCGCCGCGATGGAGAAGACCGACGCGACCGGTCGAGCCGAACTCCGTCAGCACCTCGAGCGCCTGCACGGTCAACGTCTCCTCCGTCGGGGCCATTGTCTTGGGCTGCTGGCGGCGCAGGCGCCGACGTCGATTCCCGCCTACGCGGACTGTCGCTCGGGTTCCGGCGCTCGCGGGTGCCGGCCCGGCTGCTCCCGCCCGAGCAGGGTGGCGACTGCCGCTGCGATCGACTCGACGGCCGGAGCTCCACCAGCCGAGGTGTCGAGCTCGACGACGGCATCGACGCCCTCCGGCGGTGCGAAGACCGACCGCTTCATCGCACCCCGCCGGAACTGCGCCAGGAGCTGTTGATCCACAGCTCTGCCCGCGGCCGCCCGGGCACCGAGTCGCCGGCCGATGGCCTCCTCCTCGGCGACGACGTGGACAGCCACAACCCGGGCGCCGCACGCCAGCAGTACGCCGAGCGTCTCGTGGGACAGCACCGAGGACTCCACGACGAAGCTCACGCCGGAGGCCGCGAACAGCCGGACGGCGTCCACCATCACGGCCTCGGCCCGGAGGCTCACGGGACCACCGGCGACGTGGTAGTCCCGGTCGAACCGGACCTGCCCGTCCTCGGCGACGGAGGCGGTGGACAGCCCGAGACCCGTCTTGATCTCGTCGCGGGTGAGGAACGGAATGCCGAGATGGCCGGCCGTCGCAGCGGCGACCGTGGTCTTGCCGGCTCCCGGGTACCCGCACACCGCGACGACCACCGGCCGTTCCCGCACCACCATCCGCCGATCCTGGCAGAACCCGCCATCGCCAGGGTCAGGAGGGCGCCGGTCGGAATTGCCTTGCCGGGCGGACGGCCGGCTGCGACGCTCCGAGCGTGATCGACAAGCCGGGCGTCGACGAGCGGCTGCTGGCGGCCGAGGTGGCCGCCGCCTGGGCCGTGGACGTCACCGATCTCGTGTTCCTGCCGCTCGGTCTCGACGGGCACGCTTGGGCGTACCGGGTGGACACGTCCGACGGCCGGCGCTACTTCCTGAAGCTGCGCCGCGGCGAGTTCGCCCCGGCGGCCGTCGTGCTACCCGGCTTCCTCCGGGCACAGGGCGTCCGGCAGGTCGTTGCGCCGATCCACCGGCCGACCGGCGGAGCCGGCCACGGATTCGGGGACTACCGGCTGCTGCTCTACCCGTTCCACGACGGCGGCAGCCTGTGGGGTCGCGGCCTCACCGACCGCCAGTGGATCGAGTACGGCGAGTTCCTGGGCCGGCTGCACGCCGTCGCGCCGACCACCGACATCGCCGCGGTCCTGCCGGTCGAGACCTACCGGTCGGACGCGGGTGAGCGGCTGCGGATGCTCGGCGCGCAGGCCGCGGCGAGCGAAACGCTCGGCGGCTTCTGGGAGCGCTACGGCGCGGCGCTGCACCGGTTGTCGGACGTGGTCGAAGATCTCGCCTCCCGCGTGCCGCGCGGTCGACACGTCATCTGCCACGCCGACATCCACCCCGGCAACCTGATCGCCGACGGCGACGGTCCCCTGCACGTCGTGGACTGGGACGGGCCGATCCTCGCGCCGCGTGAGCGGGACCTGATGTTCGTCCACAGTCGGGACTTCGGCGACCACCCGATGGACGCGCGCCGGGCCGAACTCTTCCGCCGGGGCTACGGGCCGGTGGAACCGGACCCGACCCTGCTGAGCTACTACCGCAGCGAGCGCCATCTCGACGACGCCGCCGTGTTTCTCAGCAGCATCCTCGACTCCGGCGCCAGTCCGGAATCTCGCGCCAACGACCTCCACTGGCTCACCCGCATCGCCGAGACCGTCGCCCACCCGGCCTACGTGGCCTGAGCCGGCCCGCGGACAGGCTGAGCCGGTGATCGAAGACGGGAAGCGGCCGTCCCGGCTCAGCGGATTCCGGGTCTGCCTCATCGGCGGCGCCTTCTTCCTGGCGCTGCTGGCGGTCCTCCAGCCGATCACCCGCTTCGAGGACTGCCCGAACTACGGCGGGAACGGCAACGCGAGCGCGTTCGCGAACCCCGCCTGGGACTTCTATCTGACGCTGCTGCTGTTCGGCTGGGTGTTCCTGGTCGTCCTGGAACAGACGCTGTCGGTCACCCGGCGCGGACGCGGCGGCGTGGACGTCGCGCTCCGGGCGGCCGGCGCGATCACGGTGGCGACGGTCGCCTCGTGCGGCCTCTTCGTCAACGTGGTGGTGTTGTGCCATTGACCGGTCAGCCCAGCCGGTCGAGGAACTCCCGCGAGCGCCGCACCGCCAGGGCCGTGGCGTCGGCGTCGTAGGACGGCAGCGAGCTGTCCGTGAACAGGTGCGCCTCACCCGGGTAGACGAACAGTTCGCCGAGCTCGGGCCCGACGATCCCGACCAGCTCGCGGGCGGCGTCGATGTCGCCCTCCAGCGCGAAGAACGGGTCCTTGTCCATGCCGTGGATCTGCACGGGGACGCCGTCCGGCCACGGGCCCACGGCCCACTCGCCGGTGACCGGCAGGCAGGACTCGTAGAGCAGGGCGCCGCGGGCGCCGGGCCGGGTCTGGGCGAGCCGCTGCGCGGTGGCGGCCCCGAATGAGATGCCGGCGTAGACGAGGTCCTTCGGCAGGGCGGCCACGACGCGGTCGGCTCGCTCGTCGAGAACCGCGCCACCGATGCGCTTCGTCAGGGCGGCGCCCTCCTCGATGGTCGCCGGCCGCTCGCCGTCGAACAGATCGGGGGTGTGCACGGTGTGGCCACCGGCGCGGAGGCCGTCCGCGAAGGCGCGGACGCCGTCGGTGAGCCCCTGGATGTGGTGGAAGAGAACGATCTCGGCCATCTTTAGACTCCTGTCATCGAACCAGAGTGATCGAATGATCCAGAATTCTAGAACGGTCGAGAAATGTCGGTCAATCAGCAGATCCCGGATTACGACCTCGACGAGATGCTCGTGGTCACCGCGCCCGAGCAGCTGCGCGCCCTGGCCGACCCGCTGCGCAGCACCCTGCTGGAGCTGCTCCTGGAGCGGGCCGCCACGGTCAACGAGCTGGCCCGGGCGGTCGACCGCCCGAAGAGCAGCGTGGCCTACCACGTGAACCTGCTGGTCGACGCCGGCCTGCTCCGGGTGGTGCGGACGCGACGGGTCCGGGCCATCGAGGAGCGGTTCTACGGCCGGGTCGCCCGTACCTTCTACGTGGGCGTGCTCAACCGGCCCGAGGACAAGCAGGTCGTGGCGCGCATCAACGGCCTCGCCGAGGCGGCCGCCGAGGCCGCCGCGGCCCACGCCGCCGACGAACTGCGGTGCACGCTGCTCCACGCGCGCATCCCGATCGAGGAGGTGCGGACGTTCTGGGCGGAGGTCCAGGCGCTCGCCCGCCGCTTCGCCCAGATTCCCCGCTCCGGCGACCAGGTGTACGGCTTCGCCGCCGGCCTGTACCCCACCGACGCGCCCACCCTGCCCGACACCGAGCCGGAACCGGCCGGCCAGCCCGACGGTCAGTAGCCGTGGGCCGCGTCGTGGAGCACGTCGGCGACGAGCTGCCAGGACGGTTGGGCCGGTCCGGCTCGTCCGGCTCGGCGCTGGAGGCGTACCCGGTCGCGGAGCTGGGTGGCGCAGGCCGCCAGGAACTGGTCGAGTTCCAGGTTCACCACGGCGTCCGGGGCGGCGGCCACGTCGTCGGCGAGCCACTGCAGCCACGTGACCAGGTCGTCGGCGCTCTCGACGCGCTTGCGCGGGCGGTCGTCGTCGGTCATCGGTCCCTCCCTCTGGAGCCGGCGTCGGCGAGCACCTCGCGCAGCGCGTGGGAGGTCTGCCGGACGATCCCCGGATTGGTGTCCCAGTAGTACGGCAGGGCGAGCACCGCCTGGAGCAGCGCCCAGCCCCGGCCGCGCAGCCAGGATGCGTCGTCGACCGCCAGCTCGGCGCGGAACCGGGCGCGGCTCGTGCCCGAGAAGATGTTCCACGCGGGCTGCAGGTCGCAGGCCGGATCGCCGACGTTGAGCCCGCCGAAGTCGATGACGGCGGTGAGCCGCCCGTCGACCACCAGCAGGTTGCCGGGCAGCAGGTCGCCGTGCAGCCAGCGGCCCGGCCCGTCCCAGGCCGGCGCGTCCAGCGACTCCTGCCAGGCGCGCAGCACGGCGGCGCCGTCGACCCGGTCGCCGAGCCGGCGCACCGCGTCGCGGACCCCGTCGTCCAGTTCCGCGAGGTCCGCGCCCCGGGCCCGGGGTGGCCGGGGGTACGCGCCGGCGGTGTCGATCCGCCGCATCGCGGCGACGAAGGCGGCCAGGTCGACGGCCGCCGCGTCCCGGTCGTACCGGGCGGTGGCGGCGCTCTCGCCCGGCAGCCACTCGTAGACCGACCAGTCGAACGGGTAGCCCTCGGCGGGGCGGCCCATGGCCACCGGCACGGGCAGGGCGAGCGGCAGGTGCGGGGCGAGCCGGGGCAGCCACTCGGCCTCGCGGGCCGCCTGTTCGGTGGCCCACCCGATCCGGGGCAGTCGCACCGCCAGGTCGTCGCCGAGCCGGTAGACGTCGTGGTCCGTCCCGTGCGAGGGCACGAGGCGCAGCGGCCGGTCGGCCCACTGCGGGAACTGCCCGGCCAGCAGCCGTCGGGCCAGGTCGACGTCGGTCAGGACCTCGTCGGCGTGCATCTTCATCCGGGTCACGGCGACCATCCTGGATCGGCCCCGGCGAGGGCCGCAAACGAGTTCAGTCCGCGCGGCGGCGCCAGGTCAGCGTCATGCCGAGGATCACGAGGCCGGCCGGCAGTGCCGCCACCAGCAGTCCGCGCCAGAGCGCGAGCCGCAGGCGGAGGGTGAGCCGGCGGTCCGGTTCGCGGGTGACCGCGTACTGCTGGCCGGTGGCGTCGGGGTCGAGCCGGCAGGCGAGGCGGTAGCCGCCCGCGGCCGGGGCGGTGAAGGTGGACGTCCAGGTCCAGACCGTGTCGTCGGTGGCCACCTCGGTCCACTCGACCACGTGATCGGGGTCGGTGGCCGGAACCGGCCGCCCGTCGGGGCCGGTCACCCGGCACCGGTCCGCGTCCGGGGCGCTGGCCGGCCGGGTGGCCCAGACGGCGTACCGGCCGGGGCGGAGGTCGACGGTGAGATCGTCGTAACGCTGGCCGGCGACCCGGATCGGCAGGGGCGTGGGCTCGGCGGCCGGTGAGACGGCCCGCTGGACGGCTGGCACGGCGGTCAGCAGGCCGAGGCAGCCGACCAGCACGAGGACGCCGGCCACCGCGAGCGCCACCCGCCTGCCCATGGGGGCAGGGTAGTGCCGGACCGGCCGTCGCGGCAGGCTAGCGTCGGTGCGTGAGCACCGGATCCCCGCGCGTCCTGCCGGCCGAGAGCGGCATCGCCGAGGCCGCCGCCGTCCTGCGGGCCGGCGGGCTGGTCGCCTTCCCCACCGAGACGGTCTACGGGTTGGGCGCGAACGCGCTGGACGCCCGGGCGGCCGCCCGGATCTTCGAGGCGAAGGCCCGCCCCGGCTTCGACCCGCTCATCAGCCACCTGGCCGACGCCGCCGACCTGCCCGGCCTGGTCGGCGCCGTGCCGCCCGCGGTGGCCGCGCTGGTGGAGCGCTTCTGGCCGGGCCCGCTGACCCTCATCGTGGACCGGCCGGCGGCGATCCCGCCGATCGTCACGTCGGGCCTGGACACCATGGCCGTGCGGGTGCCCGACGAGCCGTCGGCGCGGGCGTTGATCGCCGCCGCCGGGGTGCCGGTGGCCGCGCCCAGCGCCAACCGGTTCGGGCAGCTCAGTCCCACCCGCGCCGAGCATGTGGTGGCCGGGCTGGGCGCCGCCGTGGACGTGGTGCTCGACGGCGGGCCGACCCGCTGTGGCATCGAGTCGACCATCGTGGACGCCCGGGGCGAGCGGCCGGTGGTGCTCCGGCTGGGCGCGCTGCCGGTGGAGGCGCTGGTCGAGGCGGTCGGCCCGGTGGAGGTACGCCTGGGCAGCTCGGGTCAGCCGGTGGCGCCCGGGACGCTGGCCGCGCACTACGCCCCGCGTACCCCGTTGCGGTTGGGCACGGCGGCCGAGGGGGACGGCGGCCGACGCGGATTCCTGGCCTTCCGGGAGCCGCCGGCGCGGGGTGACTGGGCGGCCGTGGAGGTGCTGTCGCCCGAGGGTGACCTGACCTCGGCGGCCGCGCGGCTGTTCGACGCCCTGCACCGGCTCGACGCGACCGGGGTCACCGAGATCGTGGCCGAGCCGGTCCCCGAGGTCGGTGTGGGCCGGGCCATCAACGACCGGCTGCGGCGGGCCGCCGCCTCCTGGCGCTGAGCCGTCAGAGGGCCAGCACGCCGACGACCTGGTCGCCGCTGGTCTCGCCGGTGAGCCGGAAGCCGAGGCGGTGGTAGAAGCGTTCCGGGCCGTGCGGGCCGGGGGCCCAGGTGACGAACATCCGGTCGGTGCCCCGGCTGCGCAGCTCGTCGGCCAGCGTCGTCACGGCGAACCGCCCGTAGCCCCGGCTCTGCTGGTCGGCGGCGATGTTGAGCCGCCACAGGCCGGAGCGGACGTCGGCCGGGTCGTCGTCCGGGCGCCACGGAATGTCGAGGAAGCCCATGAGGAACCCCACCGGCCGGTCGTCGTCGACGATGAGCCGGGGCCAGGCGACCGCCGGCTGGGCGTACGCCTCGGCGAGCGACCGGGCCACGGGGGCGACCAACCCCTCCTGGTCGGGACGGACGGCGATCGCGCAGGCGGCCAGGACGTTGTCCGGGGTGATCTGCTCCAGGCGGGGTGACGGCACGACGGCACCCTAGCCGCCGCGCCGGTCCCCGCTCGACTGCTTTACGCCATCTGTTGAGCCACATCCAGGTTGAGGTAGCGGGGTTCGCCGCTGGCCAGCCGGCGCACGCGCTCGGCGTAGGCGCCGGTCTCCGGGCGGCCGCTGTGCGCCATGGCCTGCTCGTAGCTGTCGAACTCGGCGACCATGACGAAATGGCCCGGCCGGTCCCGGTCCTCGGCGAGGGTCACCCGGGCGGGGCCGGGAGACGGGTGCTCGCGCGTCCACTCCTCGCTCAGTCGGCGTACCTCGTCCGGGCGGTCGGTCTCGTACTCGACGACCTGCACGAAGGGCATCTCCATCACCTCCACGGGCGGTGTTCCCACCGGTCCGCCGTCCATGTCGTCCGCATGCCTGCGGCCGCCGGGGGTAGGAGGTTCGGGTAACAACCCCCCGAAAGTGAGGTGTCATGCCAATGCCGACCGCACGCGAGATCATGACCAGCGACGTGAGCTGTGTCCGGGAGCAGGACGACCTCCGGACCGCTGCCCGACGGATGGCCGAGCTCGGAGTGGGCTCGTTGCCGATCTGCGGCGACGACGACCGCCTCAAGGGCATGGTGACCGACCGCGACATCGTGGTGAAGGTGCTGGCCACGGGGAAGGACCCGGCCGACGTGACCGCCGGCGAGCTGGCCCAGGGCGAGGCCGTGACCATCGGCGCGGACGACGACGCGGCCGAGATCCTGCGGACCATGGGCGAGCACAAGGTACGCCGGCTGCCGGTGATCGACGGGCAGAAGCTCGTCGGCATCGTGGCCGTCGCCGACGTGGCCCGCTCGTTGCCGGAACGCCCGGTGGGCGACCTCATCGAGGCGATCTCCGAGCGCGCCTGACGCACGACCGACACGCCGCCCCTCCGGGTCACCGGAGCGGGCGGCGAGCCGTGTCAGGGGGTCAGCGGCACGGTCTCGCCCCGGCCGATGGTGCGGACCTGCCGGACGAATCCCCGCCGCCGGGCCTCCTCGACGAAGTGCCGCAGCGGCGAGCGGAACACCGGGTAGTCGTCGTAGTGGACCGGCACGGTGAGCCGGGGCCGGATCAGCTCCACCACATCGGCGCCCTGGCGCGCGTCCATGGTGAGCAGGATGCCGGCGACCCGGGTGCCACCGAGGTGGATCAGCATGGCGTCGATGTCCGGGAACCGTTCGGGGATCTGCGCGAGCTGGGGGCGGCGCAGGGTGTCCCCGGTGACGTAGAGCCGGAACCGGCGCTCGCCGGCGCTCTCCAGGTCGACCAGGGTGCCCATCACGTCGGGCAGCAGCCGGTCCAGCGCGCCGGGCCCGTGCTGGCCGGGCAGCGCGGTCAGCCGCAGCGTCTCGGCACCGCGGTGCAGCTCGTACGAGCGCCAGGTGGGCAGCCCCTCCGCCGCCCGGAATCCCCAGCGGCGCAGCTTCCGTTGCGCCTGCGGTGTGGTGACGATCGGCAGGCCGCGGTCCAGCCCGCGCCGGGCCACCCGGTCGAAGTGGTCGCCATGCAGGTGGGACAGGACCACGGCGTCCAGCGCGGGCAGCTCGGGAATGGTCAGCGCCGGGTCCGTGCTCCGCTTCGACCACAGCCCCTTGCCCAGGTAGGCCCGCTGCCCGCGGTGCAGGAAGTTCGGATCGGTGAGCAGGGTGAATCCGCCGATCCGCAACAGGGTCGTCGCCGTACCGACGAAGGTCACCTCAGGACTCATGCTCCTCGCCGTACCCCTGATCGGCCTCGCCATGCGGATGGGTGCCGGGTTGGGGCAGGCGGTCGACCAGCCGGGTCAGCGCGCCGTTGGCGAAGGTCGCGCCGAGCGCGGAGCCGGCGGCGATGCTCCAGCCCACCGGGCCGAGCGGGGTGCAGCCGAAGAACTGGCTGACCCCGGGCGTCTGCACGACGCCGATCAGGACGCCGACCGAGGCGACGGTGGAGGCCAGCACGGCGGGGCTGGTGCCGCCGGCCAGCACGGTCTGGCCGAGCTGGGTGCCGACCAGCGAGGCGAGCGCGACCGTGGCGGCCCGGCGTTCCCGGCCGGTCCAGCGGGCGAGCGTCCAGCCGGCGGTCGCGCCCAGCGTGGTGGCCGCGGCCCGGAGCGCGATCTCGCGGGTCAGCGTCTCGCCGAGCGAGGTGTCCGGTCCCTCCCGCAGCAGGTGGTCGGCACCGTCGGCGGCGGGCGGCCGGACCGCGATGGCCAGCGCCGGCACGAGGTCGGTGAGCAGGTTGACGAGGAGCAGTTGCCGGCCGGTGAGCGCCGACCGGCCGGTGCCCGCGGCGGTCAGCACGCTGAACGCGATCTCGCCGAGGTTGCCGCCGACCAGGATGCTCAGTGCGTGGCGGACCGACGACCACATGGCCCGTCCCTCCACGAGGGTGGCGATGATCGTCTCCAGCCGGTCGTCGGTGACCACCAGGTCGGCGGCGGCGCGGGCCGCCGGGGTGCCGCGCTGGCCGAGCGCGATGCCCACGTCGGCGAGGCGGATCGCCGGGGCGTCGTTGGCGCCGTCACCGGTCATGGCCACCGTCCGGCCCCGGTGCTGCAACGCCTGGATGATCCGCACCTTGTGCGCGGGGGTGCAGCGGGCCACCACGTCGGTGGTCATGAGCCGCTCCGCGAGGGCCTCGTCGTCGAGCCGGTCCAGCTCGGTGGCGGTGACCACCCGCTGCTCCCCGTGGTCGGGGCTGATGGTGGCGGCGATCGCCTCGGCGGTGGCCGGGTGGTCGCCGGTGATCATGACGGTGTGCACCCCGGCCTGCCGGATCCGCTGCACGGCGGGCGCGGCGCTCTCCCGCACCCCGTCGGCGAGGGCCAGGAAGCCGACGAAGACCAGCCCGTTGACCTGCTCGTCGGTCACCGTCTCGGCCCCCACGGCGCACTCGGCGACGGCCAGGATGCGGTGCCCGGCACCGGCCCGCTCGGCGAGCATCGCGTGCAGCGCGTTTCGGCCGCCCGGGTCCAGCGGGGTGTCGCCACCGGCGGTCCGCCGGGCGGCGCACCGGGGCAGCACCGACTCGGGCGCGCCCTTCACGCTGAGCAGCAGCCCGTCGGCGGTGCGGCCGACGGTGGCGTGGTAGCCGCGCGACGGCTCGAACGGCAGCCCGCCCACCGCGGTCCAGTCCGGCGCGCCGGTCCGCTCCACCACGCCGGCCGTGCCGGCGCCGCGGCGTACCGCGCGGTCGGTCTGCTGGGGCAGCTCGTCCGGGTCGGCCGCCGCGGGGGTGGCCCGCAGCGCCGCGGCCAGGGTCATCCGGAGCGGCGCGTCCAGGCGGTCCGGCGGGGCGTACCGGTCGTCCCCGCCACCCACCCCGGCCAGCAGCAGCTTGCCCTCGGTGAGGGTGCCGGTCTTGTCGAAGCAGAGCACGTCGACCCGGCCCAGCGCCTCGATGGTCCGCGGGTTGCGCACCAGCGCGCCGTGCTCGGCCAGCCGCCGCGCCGCCGCCAGCTGCGCGGCGCTGACCAGGAACGGCAGCCCCTCGGGCACCGAGGCCACGGCCAGGTTCGCGGCGGTCGCCGCCGTCTCCACCAGGGGTACGCCCCGGAGCAGCCCCGCCCCGGCCACCGCGACGGCCGAGCCGGCGGCCAGCGGCACGGCGGCACTCGTCAGCTTCCCGAGCCGGCTCTCCACGCCGCTGGCCGGAGGCGCCTGCCGGGCCAGGGCGAGGCTCCGTCCGGCCTCCGTCTCCTCGCCGGTGGCCACCACCACGGCGGTGCCGTGGCCCGCCGCGACCGTGGTGCCCTCGTAGACCATCGAGTGGCGCTCGGCGACCGCGGCGGCCACCACCGGCTCGGCGCTCTTGCCCACCGGCAGTGACTCGCCGGTCAGGGACGACTCGTCGGTCTCCAGCCCGTCGCTGGTCAGCACCCGGCAGTCGGCCGGGATGGCGTCGCCGGACTCCACGACGACCACGTCCCCGGCGACCAGTTCCTCGGCGGCCACCACCTGCTCGGCGCCGTCGCGCAGCACCCGGGCCGTCACCGCCGAGCGGGACAGCAGCTCGGCCAGCGAACGCTCGGTGTTGCGCTGGTGCACCGCGCCGATCAGTGCCGAGCCGCCCACCACGCCGCCGACCAGGGCCGCGTCGACCAGCGAACCGAACGTGGCGGAGAGCACCGCCCCAGCGGCGAGAACCGGGGTGAGCGGGTTCGACAGCTCGTCCACGAAGGCGCGGAGCAGCCCGGCCGGCCCGTGCCCGTCCCCGGTCGCCGCCCGCCGGCGGCGGGCCGCCTCCGCGCCGGTCAACCCCTCGGCGTGGGTGCCGAGCTGGTCGAGGACCGTCTCCACCGGCATGAGGTGCCAGGCGATGAGCGCGGGCACCGGCGTACGGGTGCGGTCGGGCAGCCGCTGGGCCCGCCAGACGCCGTGGGCGAAGGCGAGGGCGGCGGCGCCGTTCACCGCGGCGAGGGTCCGGCCGGGCAGCCGCTCGCGCTCGGCGGTGAACGCGCCCAGCGCGCCCAGGCCGGTGCCGGCCATCGCGATCCGGATGTTCTGCCCGGTCATCCGCCGGGCCACCCCGGTCGCGTCGATGAGCAGGGCGGGGATCCGCAGGTCGTCGCCGACCAGCAGGTGCGCGCCCCAGGGCGGCAGGTCCTCCGGGGCGGCGACGCCCAGCCCGCAGTCGGCGGCGCCCAGCGCGGCCCGGTCGCCGGAGACCACCATCACCACGGCGCCGTCGCGCTGCAGGTCGCGGACCGACTCGGCGAGCTGGTCGCCGCCGGGCACGAGGGCGTCGGCGAAGTCGTACCGGCCGTCCTCGTCCCCGGCGACCACGAGCCGCAGCCCGGCGTGCCGCGCGGCGGTCGCCAGGGCGTCCACCCCCGGCACGGGCTCCGGCTCGACCCGCAGCACGGCGGCGAGCCGCCCGTCCTCGGCCAGCCCCAGCAGCGGGCCGCCGTCCGCGCGCAGCCGGGCGCTGTCCGGGGTGTCGCCGGGGTCCTCGGCGTCCAGCCGGTCCAGCGGGCCGAGCCGCCAGCCGCCGGCGTTCCGCACGGCCTGCGGGGCGGCCGGGTCGAACAGGGCGAACGCCCGTGCGGCCACCTGACCGGTGTCCGCGCCGGGCAGCGGCGCCAGGTCGGCGAGCACACCCCGGTCGGAGCCGAGCACCGCGGCGTCCAGCAGCACCGTGTCGATCCGGTCCAGCTCGCGCAGCACGCTGCGGTCCATGGCGATCACGCCGCGCCGGGCGAGCATCCGGCCGAGCTGCGCCGCGTACCCCTCCCGGCCGCTGCCGGGCGCCTTCGGCAGTGACGACAGGGCCAGCGCGGCCGCCCGCTTTCCGCCGGCCACCGGCAGCGCCGCCGCCCCGGCCGCCGCTCCCGCCGCGAGCGACCGGCTCACGTAGCGCTCGGCCGGGCCGTCCGGGACCGGGCAGGGCCGCTCGCCGTCCGGCACCCGGGCGACCGCGCGGTCCGCCTCGCCGGTCAGCCTCGGCTCGGCCTTCGCCCACGCGGCGAGCTGGGCTCGCGCCTCGCCCCACTGCACGACCCGCTGCGCGCCGTCGAGCACGATGCCGGCCCAGCCGCCGGTGAGCCCCTGGACCACCGCCTCGGCGAGCGGGAAGAGCAGGTCGGCGCGGGGGTCGGCGCGCAGGCCACGGCCGGCGAACGCGTGCAGCTTCGGGTGCAGGTCGACCGCGCTGAGGAAGCCGGCCACCTCACCGGGGACCGGGGCGAACGGCAGGATCCGGGTGGCCGCCGAGATGGTCAGGCCGAGCGCGTCCGAGACCAGCGCGCCCATGGTGCGCGGCGTGCGCGGCCCCTCCTCGGGCGGATGCGGCGGCGGGATCTCCGGGTCCGGCTCGTGCGGGCACACCCGCTCGGTCCGCGCCACGGTGGCGATCAGGTCGCGCAGCTTCGGCTTCGGCTCCTCGACCGCCACGACCACCCGGCCCGACGGCGCGTTGACCCGGGCCCACGCCACCCCGGGCAGCGCCTCCAGGGCCGCCTCGACCTGCCGGGCCAGCCGGTCCCCGCCGTCCTGGCAGACGCCGTGCACCTCGATGTGGTGCCGGCCGTCCCGCGACCACACCCGGCGCCGGGTCAGCCCCGCGAAGCGGGCCAGCCGGACCGCGGCCCCGCTCACGCTTCCCGCCGCGTCGGCGACGCTGTCCGGCACGGCGTTCCGGGCCGTCTCCGGCAGGGCGGACCCGACGGTACGGGCGGTGTCCGGCACGGCGGTGGCGACGGTACGTGCCACCCGGGCCACCACGTCGGGCACGGTGGCCGGCGACAGCAGGAGGCCGGCGACGCGGCCCAGCGAGGTCATCGAGGCGTACGGCCGGGCTGTCGGCCCCGCTCCCCGGTGCTCCCGCGTTCGTAGCCGTACGCCATCTCGCCTCCCATGCCTGGTCCCGGCGGCCCGACTTCCCGGGGTGGCGTCCGTTATGCCCCTCCGGCGGGGCAAGTTTCCGCACTGCCCGGGGCATGGACGGGGAGGCCGGTGGAATGCCGACCGGAGATCGGTGTCGTCATCGGAACCGGGGAGGCGCGGATGAGCACGCTGACACGAAACCTCAGCGGGTCGCGAGAGATGATCAAAACGTACTGCCGCCGGGTAGAGATCCCGATCCTGGGCGAGGTGGCGGTGCCGCCGCCCGACAAGCTGACCTACTACGCGGGGCTCGGCGTGCTCGCCGCGCTCCAGGTCATCGAGTGGCCGCTGGCCCTCGTCATCACCGCCGGGCACCTCCTGGCCGACCAGCACTACTCGGGACTGGTCAAGGGCATCGGTGAGGCGCTGGAGTCGGCGTAACGAGACGGGGCTCACGGTTGACCTCAATCCCGGTTGAGGAACGAAGCTTGAGCCCATGTCGACCGTCACCGCCGCGCCGGCGGCCCCGCCCGCACACCTCTGGTCGCCGCGGCTGCGGGCCATGACCGTGGGCAGCGTCGCCCTGGTGTCGCTGCTCGCCTTCGAGGCGCTCGCCGTGGGCACCGCCATGCCCACGGTGGCCCGCACCCTGGACGGGCTCGGCCTCTACGCGCTCGCCTTCGGCGGCCCGTTCGCCTCGGGCGTGGTGGCCATGGTCGCCTCCGGCATCTGGTGCGACGCCCGGGGCCCGCGCCCGGCCATGTGGCACGGCGTGGCCTGGTTCGTGGCGGGCCTGGTGGTGGCGGGCGCCGCGCCCACCATGGAGGTACTGGTCGTCGGGCGGGTCGTCCAAGGCTTCGGCTCGGGCCTGCTGTCCGTGGCGCTCTACGTGATCGTCGGCCAGGCGTACCCGGAGGAGCTGCGGCGGCGCATCTTCGCCGCGTTCGCCGCGGCCTGGGTCGTCCCGTCGCTGGTCGGTCCGGCGGTGGCCGGGCTGATCGTCGAGCACCTGGGCTGGCGCTGGGTGTTCCTCGCGGTGCCGGCGGTGGCGCTGCCGGCCGTGCTGCTGGTGCAGCCGGGGCTGCGGGCGCTGGGTGCGGCCGTGCCGGTCCGGCCGCCGGCCGGTGCGCTGGCCCGGATCGGCTGGGCCTGTGGGGCGGGGGCGAGCGCCGCACTGCTGCACTACGGGGGGCAGCAGCGCGGCGCGTTCGCCGCCGGGCTGATCGGCGTGGCGCTGGCCGGGCTGCTGGCCTGCGTACCCCGGTTGCTGCCGGCCGGGTTCCTGCGGGCCGCGCGAGGGCTGCCGACCGTCATCGGCCTGCGCGGCCTGGCCTCCGCGGCATTCGCCGGGGCCGAGGTGGTGATCCCGCTGATGCTGTCCCGGGAGCGGGGCTTCTCGCCGACCGCGGCCGGGCTGGTGCTGACCGTCGGCGCGCTCTCCTGGTCGGTGGGTTCCGGGATCCAGGGCCGGATCGCCGCGCCACGGTCGGCCGCCACCCTGCCCCGGGTCGGGCTGGCCTGCATCGCCGTCGGCACGGCCGGCGTCGCCCTGGCCCTCCTGCCGGCCGTTCCGGTGGCGCTCGCCGTGCTGGCCTGGGCGGTCGCCGGCCTCGGCATGGGGCTGCTCTACCCGTCCCTGTCGGTGCTCACCCTGGCCCTCTCGGCCCCGGCCGAGCAGGGCCGGAACAGCTCGGCGCTGCAACTGGGCGACTCGCTCTCCGCCGCCACGGTGCTGGCGCTGACCGGGGCCGTGCTGGCCGCCGGCTCGGCGCCGGGCCCCGCGAGCTACGCGACCACGCTCGCCGTGGCGGCCGGCTGCGGGCTGCTCGGCGTGGTGCTCGCCGGACGGGTGGTCCTCGCCGACCGGTGATCGGGGCAAAGCGGCCCGGGGTCGGCTGACCGGCCGGGAGGATGGGCGGGCCATGAACTTCCTGACCATCCTGCCGCTGGCCGTGGTGATGGTGGCCGGGACGCAGGTGGTCGCGGCGGTGCTCCTCGCCTCCGCCGAGCGGCCCCGCGCCGCCTCGCTCGGCTACCTGACCGGGGCGGGAGCCGTGGTCGTCACCGGGGTGACGCTGAGCTGGCTGCTCACCAGAGTGCTCCGCGGCCCGGAGGCGAGAGCGGAGACCGACGTCGTACAGCTCGAACGGACCGCGAGCCGGATCGACTGGGTGGTGCTGGCGCTGCTGGTCGTCCTCGCGGTGATCGTCTACCTCCGCCGGCACCGGACCGGCCTGCCCCGCTGGATGGACCGGCTCCGCCGGGCCGAGCCGGGATACGCCCTGCGGCTCGGTGCGGTGCTCATCGCCAGCGCGCCTACCGACGACCTCACCATGGCGGCCGTCGGCGCCAGCGTCGCCCGGCACGACCTGGCGTGGTGGCACCTGCTGCCGTTCGTCCTGCTGACGGTCGGGCTGCTCGCCGTGCCGCTGCTCATCCTGCTGCTGGCCCGCGGGCGGGCCGCCACGGCGCTGCCCCGCCTCCGGGCCTGGACGGACCGGCACGGCTGGGTGGTCAGCGAGGTGGTGATCGCGTTCTTCGCGCTGGTGACCGTGCTCGACCTGGTGGAGTCGACCCGCCGGGGGTGAACTGCCGCACGGCACCCGCACCTGGGCCGACCACCTCGCCGACACGTACGGGGGAACCGGCCGGAGATGAAACCTCTTGCGGTTCCGGGCCGCCCTACCGTGGCCGCATGCTGGTCTTCGTCACCACCGTGATCCTGTACGTCTTCGGCTTCGTCTTCCTCTACGGCGTGATCCGGCTCGGAGTCCGGCACGGCATCGAGGACGTGGAGACCCACCGCGCCCAGGCCCTGCGGGCCGAGGAGCTGGCGGCCCACCAGGACCGCACGTTCGCCCGCGAGAACGCCTTCCTCACCGGCAGCTGACCGCCGGCTCGTGGCCGGCGCGCCGCCCGGCGGGTCGTGTCCGGGGCGCCGCCCGCCGCCCGCCGCGGCCGTCGTCCAGCATCCGGGCCGGTCGGCACGTCGGTCAGCGGAGCCGCTGGCCGGGTGCGAGGATCGCATCCGTGATGGGGACGCTGAAGACCGAGCCCGCCCGCACCCGACTGGACCTGCTGGCGCCGCCGGTGGCCGCCGCGATCGAGCGGTGGCCGGACGAGGCTCCGGTGGACGTGGACGAGGTGCTGGTCGCCGCGATCGACGCCGAGCTGGCCGACACGGCCGCGTTCTGCGCGGCGTACGAGGTGGGGCTGGAGGAGTCGGCCAACTGCGTGGTGGTCGCCGGCAAGCGGGGCGGCGAGACCCGGTACGCGGCCTGCATGGTGCTCGCCACCACCCGGGCCGACGTGAACGGCGTGGTCCGCCGGCTGCTCGACGCGCGCAAGGCGAGCTTCGCGCCCATGGACGACGCCGTCGAGCTGACCGGCATGGAGTACGGCGGGATCACCCCGATCGGCCTCCCCGAGGGCTGGCCGATCTTCGTCGACTCGCGGGTGATCGCCACGCCGCACGTGATCATCGGTTCGGGTGTCCGGCACAGCAAGATCGCGTTGCCCGGGCCGGCGCTCGGTGCGCTGCCCGGGGCAACCGTGGTGGAGGACCTGGCCCGACCGGCCTAGGCCGTCACCCGCATCGATCTTGTTCCACGTGAAACATCACGCGGAGGCTTCGCGCTGCGCCACCTCGTGGAGGGCGGCCAGCATGGTCTCCGGCTCCTGGGCGCCGGTGACGGCGTACTTCCCGGCGAGCACGAAGGTCGGCACGCTGGAGACCCCGAGCTGGTGGGCGGCACTCAGGTCGGCGGCCACCTCCCGGCGGCCGAGGTTCGACTCCAGGTAGTCGCGGGCCTCGGTCTCGTCCAGGCCGACCTCGGCGGCCAGCTTGACCAGCGCGTCGGTCGACCCGACGTCGATCCCGTCCTGGAAGTGCGCCCGGTAGAGCCGCTCGACCAGTTCGGCGGCCCGGCCCCGCTCGGTGGCGAACCGCACCAGCCGGTGCGCCTCGAAGGTGTTCGCGGCCACCGCGCGGTCGAAGTTCATGTCGATCCCGGCGCCCCGGGCGACCTTGGTGACATGGGCGGCCATGCCCTCGGCCTGGTCCCGGCCGCCGAACTTCGCGCCCAGCGCCTCGATGAGCGGCTTCGGCTCGGTCACCGGCGTCGGGTCGAGCTGGAACGGCCGGTACCGGACGGTCACCTCGCCGTCGTACCGCTCCAGGGCCTGCTCCAGGCGGCGCTTGCCGATCCAGCACCAGGGGCAGACGACGTCGGCGTAGATCTCGATCTCCATGACCAGCGACAACCCGTCGATCAGGAGATCTGTTCCCGGACCTGGCGCTTCAGCCGGGCCAGGATGGCGGTGCCGCCGCGGATCCGCAGCGGGCTGATCGCCTGGGCCAGACCCATCCGCTGGTAGAGGTCGTCCGGCACGGCCAGCACGTCCTCGGCGCTCGCCCCGGCCAGCCCCTCGGCGAGGATGCCGGCGAACGCCCGGGTGGTCGGCGCTTCCGGCGGGCAGTCGAAGATGGTGCTCACCGTCTTGTCCGGGTTGACCTCGGCGCGCAGGAAGAACGCGGTCTGGCACTCCGGGACCTGCTCCAGGTCCTCCCGGTCCACGCCTTCGGGCAGCGGTGGGATCACGTCGGAGAACTCCAGCAGCATCTCCAGCACCACGTCGCGCGGGGCGGCGGCGAACTCGTCGACGATCTCGGCCAGCTTGCTCGGCATCTCGGACATGACCGCCAGGCTACCGCCGGTGACCCGGTGCCCTCCGGGGTCGGCCGGGAGGGCACCGGGTCGGGCGGATCACACGTTCGGGGCGGCCTCGCTGATGTCGCTCAGCGCGGAGTTCGGGTCGAGCTGCATGGCCAGGTCGCCGAGGGAGACGATGCCGACCAGCTTGCGGTCGTTGTCGCAGACCAGCACCCGCCGGATGTTGCGCTCCCGCATCAGGGCGGCCGCCTCGTTCGCGGTGCAGTGCTGCTCGATCATCACGACCTCGCGGGTGACGATCGCACCGATCGTGGTGGTCGAGGGGTCGGCCCGCTCGGCCACGGCACGCACCACGATGTCCCGGTCGGTCAGCATGCCGGCCAACGTGGCGCCGTCGGTGACCACCACGTCGCCGATGTCCGACTCCTTCATCACCCTGGCCGCCTCGTCCAGGGGAGTCTCCGCGGGCAGGTAGACCACCTGCTTGGTCATCACGTCACTGACCCGGTACATGAGAGCCTCCGAAACACCTCGGTCGATCCGTGTGCGGTACCCCGTGGCGCGTCCGCTACACCCGGTCGCGGCGCGTGCCACCCGCCTCGTCGAGCAGGCGCTCGACCAGGCCGTCCACCGGCAACTCGATCCGCTCGCCGGAGGCCCGGTCGCGCAGTTCGACGTACCCCTCGGCCAGGCGGCGGCCGACCACGACGGCGCGCGGGATGCCGATCAGCTCGGCATCGGTGAACTTCACCCCCGCCGAGACGTGGGCGCGGTCGTCGACCAGCACCCGCAGGCTGGCGGCGGAGAGGCGCCCGCCGAGCTCCAGCGCCGCGTCGAGCTGCGGCCCCTTGCCGGCCGCCACGAGGTGTACGTCGCAGGGCGCGACCTCGGCGGGCCAGACCAGCCCCCGGTCGTCGTGGTGCTGCTCGGCGACCGACGCGACGGCCCGCGAGACGCCGATGCCGTAGCAGCCCATGGTGGGCCGGACCGGCTTGCCCTCCCGGCCGAGCACGTCGACCGCGAAGGCGTCGGTGTACCGGCGGCCGAGCTGGAAGATGTGCCCCACCTCGATGCCCCGGCGCATGGTCAGCTCGCCGTCGCCGCAGGCCGGGCAGGGATCGCCCGGGCGCACCTCGGCCGCCTCGATCGTGCCGTCTGGCACGAAGTCCCGCCCGCACACCACGTCGGTGGCGTGCCGGCCCGGCTCGTTCGCGCCGGTCAGCCAGGTGGTGCCGGTGACCACCCGGGGGTCGACCAGGTAGCGGACGCCGTGCTTGGCCAGGATCTGCGGCCCGAGGTAGCCCCGGACCAGCTCCGGGTGCGCCGCCCAGTCGTCGAAGACCGCCACGGTGGCCGGGGCGAGGGCCGCCTCGACCCGCTTCAGGTCCACCTCCCGGTCCCCGGGCAGGCCGATCACCAGCAGCTCCGCCCGTTCGGCACCCGGCCGGCGCACGGCCAGCACCACGTTCTTCAACGTGTCGGCGGCGGTCCAGTCGGTCCGGCCGGCCAGCGCGCGGCCGTTGGCCAGGTCGACCAGGGACGCGATGGTCGGCGTCTCCGGGGTGTCGTGCACCTCGGTGGCCGGGTGCGCGTGCGGGTCGCCGGCCGCCGGCGCGCGGGTCACCACGGCCTCGGTGTTGGCCGCGTAGTCGCAGGCGGTGCAGCCGACGTAGGTGTCCTCGCCGACCGGCGTGGCGGCCAGGAACTCCTCCGACGCCGAGCCGCCCATCGCACCGGACATCGCGTGCACCACGGTGAAGTCCAGCCCGAGCCGGGTGAAGATCCGCTGGTACGCCTCGCGGTGCCGGTCGTAGGCGGCCTGGAGCCCCGCCTCGTCGAGGTCGAACGAGTAGGCGTCCTTCATGAGGAACTCGCGCCCGCGCAGCACACCGGCCCGCGGCCGGGCCTCGTCCCGGAACTTGGTCTGGATCTGGAACAGCGTCACCGGGAAGTCCCGGTACGAGTTGAACAGGTCCTTCACCAGCAGCGCGGCCATCTCCTCGTGGGTCGGGGCGAGCAGGTGCTCGGCGCCCTTCCGGTCTTCGAGGGTGAAGATGTCGTCGCCGTACTCCGTCCACCGCCCGCTGGTCCGGTAGGGCTCGGCCGGGAGGAGCGCCGGGAAGTGCACCTCCTGGTCGCCGATCGCCGCCATCTCGGCGCGGACGATCTCGGTGACCCGGTCCAGCACGAGCTTGCCCAGCGGCAGCCAGGTGTAGCCGCCCGGTGCGGCGCGGCGGATGTAGCCGGCGCGGAGCAGGAGCCGGTGGCTCGGCACCTCCGCGTCCGCCGGGTCCTCGCGCAGGGTCCGGAGCAGCAGGGTCGACATGCGCAGCAGCATTGCCGCAGCGTACGGGGCGCCGAGCCGGCCGGGCGATCCAATTGGCTGCACATCGGCGAGGTGGCGGCATCCGGGCCCGTCCGATGCCCCCACCTCGCCGAGCTGGAGTGGATCAGGTGCGCCGGGTGGGTAGGGAGAGGGTCATGGATGAGAGGCCACGGATGACGCTGACGTCCACTGTGCTGGATTCGCCGGACGCGCGGGAGCTGGCCACGTTCTACGAACGCCTGCTCGGATGGTCGCGGCGGGACGACGAGTCGGACTGGGTCGTCCTCGTCCCGCCGGACGGCGGGGCGGGGCTCTCGTTCCAGACCGAGCCCGCGTACGAGCGGCCGGTCTGGCCCGCCGGCCCGGGCGAGCCGCAGATGCTGGCGCACCTCGACATCAAGGTCGACGACCTCGACGCGGCGTCGGCGTACGCGGTGTCGGTGGGCGCCACGGTGGCGGACTTCCAGCCGCAGGACGACGTGCGCGTGCACCTCGACCCGGCCGGCCACCCGTTCTGCCTCTACCTCTGAACCACGCCGAGCCACCCAGGGCTGCTTCGTCCCCGCTCCCGATCAGCGGAGCACGGTGATCGCCCGGTCCGCCACGACGTGCTTCCAGGGCACGATCACCACGACCCCGTCCCGTTCCATGACCTTGGCCTCCTCGCCCTCGAAGCCGGCCGACAGCGGCCCCTCGGCCACCGCGCTGACCGCGCCGGTGGCGGGGTCGATGCGGACCAGCCGTGGCGCCAGCTTCCGCCGGTCACCGGTCTCCCAGGCCAGCAACCCCTGGTCGTCGCGGCGGATGAGCTCGACCTTGCTGGCGTTGTGCCCGGACGAGATCCAGCGCCGCTTCCCGGTGGCCAGGTCGATGGCGATGATCTGGTTGGCCGCCCGGCCCGAGTTGGGGACGTTCTTCGGGAACGTCGGGTAGTAGAGCGTGTCGTCGTCGGCGAGGAACTGGTAGACGGCCGGGCCGTCGATCGCGTTGGACCGGTTGGGTGGCACGTCCCAGAGTTCGGTGCCCTCGATGGGGTCGGTGAACGACCCGGTCTCCCGGCCGGTCCTCGGGTCCCGCACCGTGTAGCTGTCGTGCCCCAGCCCGGGCAGGCTGATCAGCGGCCGCACACTCAGCACGCCGTCGGTGACCTTCGACTCCGGCAGCCGCTGCCGCCAGCGCACCTTGCCGGTGGCCGGGTCCACGCCGTCGACCTCACCACCGATGGAGCAGCCGTAGGTGACCACCACCAGGTCGTCGGCGGCCCGCATGTCCTTGAACCCGCAGTCCCGGCCGGGCAGCAGTTTCTCGCCGGTGGTGCGCCACAGCTGCTTCCCGTCGGCGAGCGAGAACCCGATCATGGTGTCGCCGGAGCGGACGATCACCTGCTGGCCGGCGACGGCGAGGTCCGGTGCGGCGAGCGCGTCCCGGCCCTCCCGGGCCGGTGCCGGGAACTTCGCCTGCCAGGTCACCTTGCCGCTGGTCAGGTCGAAGCCGGCGACGGTGTTGCAGGACTGCTCGGAGCCGACCGCCACCGCGCCCCGGCCCTCGGTCACCGCCTGCGCGGCGACGCAGAGCGAGGTGCCCTCCGGCGCGGGCGCACCCCACGCCTGCCCGCCGTCGGAGAGCCGGTAGGCGAGCAGCCCGTCACCCTGTGCCCGGACCACGTTGTCACTGGCCAGCCAGGCGCCGAACATGTCCTGCTGGTCGTAGGTGGTGAGGCCGGTGTCCTGCCGTTCGGGGAAGTCCAGCACCCAGGCGGTCTTCAGCTCACCGTCCGCAGCGGAGCCGCCGCCGACGAGCCGGGAGACTCCCCAGGCGGTGCCGGCGCCCACGGCCAGCACGGCCACCAGCCCGCCGGCGACCAGCAGGGCCACCCGCCCGCGCCGCTTGGGCGCCGCCGGGGGGTTACCTCCCGGCCCGGCCCAGCCGCTCGGCGGGTACGCGGGCTGCCCTGCCATCGGGTACGCCGGCTGCCCGGCCGGGGGGTAGGGCGGCTGCCCGGCGACCGGGTAGGGCGGCTGGCCGGTCACCGGATACGGCGGCTGGCCGGTCACCGGATACGGCGGCTGGCCGGTCACCGAGTGCGGCGGCTGCGGCGCTCCGGGATATGGCACCTGCGGCGCCGCGGCCGGCTGCTGCGGCCACGGCTGCTGTGGCGCGGCGGGCCAGCCGGTCGGTGCCCCGGGCTGGTTCACGGGGAACTCTGGGTTCGTCATCTCGTTCGCTCCGTTCCCGCTCAGCGCGCCTGCGCCCGCACGTACGCCGCCCAGCCGGTCTGGAACTCGGCGAGCGGGACGCCGAGCACCTGCCGGCTGGCCTGGTCGGCGGTCGCGCCCTGGTAGCGGGCGGTCACGAACTGGAACAGCTTCTGCTCGCCGTACTTCTCCGCCAGGTGGGTCATCGCCGCGTGCCCGAGCCAGTAGTGGAAGCTGACCCGCCCCGGGGAGTCCCAGTCGCCGTTGCCCGGCAGGGTGCCGTCCCAGTCGCCGGCGCGGACCAGCGACCGGGCCTGTGCCGTCCGCCCGCTGGACCGCAGGGGCTCGCCCCGGTGGGCCAGGTACTCGGCGAAGCCCTCCACGACCCAGTTCTCGATGCCGTCGAAGAAGTCCTGCTTGTCGGCGTCCTCCAGGCTGGCGACCAGCGAGTGGCCCACCTCGTGCCGGAAGATCTCCCGTGGCCCGCGGCTGTCGCCGGCGGTGAAGAACGACCGGTCGGCCACGTCGATCACGATCCGGGTGCCGCCGATGTCGACATCCTGCTTCCGGTCGGCGGAGACCATGCCGATCGAGACGCCGGCCTCGGTGGTCTCCTCCTTGTTGATCCGGTAGAGCGAGCCCAGGTCCTGTTTCCCCTTGACCAGGCTGATGACGAAGCCCTTCGGGATGTCCGCGGTGACCCCGCCGGCCTTCCAGGCGGCGAAGTCGTCGGCGACCGCCGCCTCGGCGACCGGGGCGTAGCGCTTCGCCTCGCCGGCCAGCGTGGCGTCGGTGATGACGAGGGTGTGCGGGGTGCGCTCGACGTGGATCTCGCGCCACTTGTCCCAGGGGGCGGGGTAGTAGACGGTCTTCGAGTTGCCCATCGCGGCGGGCGCCCCACTGACGGCGGTGACCTTCAGCGGCGCGCCCTGGCTCTCGCGGACGACGGTCCAGCGGTACCACTCGGCGACCGGGGTGAGGTCGTACCCCTCGAACTGGTGCACGAAGGAGACGTCGAGCTGGAAGCTGACCCCACGGCCGAAGCTGTCGGTGGTCCGCCCCTGCTGGGCGACGGTCCGGTACTGACCGACGGCCAGCGGCAGCTTGCCCAGGTTGGCGAAGAGGCGGCTCTGGGCGGCGACCAGGTCCTTGCGGGCCGGGTCGAAGGGCGCCAGGTAGGCCTTCAGGTCCTTGTCGGCGAGCGCCTTGCTGTGCCGGGCCAGCAGGTCGTCCAGGTCCTGCTGGGTGACGGTCACCCCGTTCGCCGCGGCGGCGGCCTTCGGGGCGTCCTCGCCGCGCTCGCTCAGCCCGACGCCCACGCCGATCGCCGTGCCGGCGCAGAGGGTCAGCACCAGCGCCCCGGCGCCGAGCCCGATCCAGAGCCCGCGCCGGGACTTCGGCCGCGGCGGCGGAACCGGCGGGTACGCCCCGAAGCCCGGCTGCCCCGGCCCACCCGGGTACGCGCCCGGCTGTCCCGGCCCGTTCGGGTACGCCCCCGGCGGCCCGTAGCCGGGCGGGGCGGGGAGACCCGGTGCTGCGGCCGGGTACGCCGGGCCCGGCGGGTGCGGGTGACCGTCGGCCGGGAAGGCGGCCGGGTGTCCCTGGGTCATGCGGTCCTCGTTCGCGCCGTCGCTGCCCAGCCGCAGCGGCGGGCGCCGCCCACCCCCCGACCGGATGACGGGCAACATCATCCCCGGTCGGCCGGACGGATTCTGCCCCGGATCCACCAAGCGGGACATTTGTCCCGATGACCTCCGCCACGTCCGGCGCGGGGGTCGGGCGGCGGGAGCCCGGTCGGTGCGAGACTGGCCGACGCAGCTCTGCCGGGTCAGTCAGAGGGAGGCGCAGTGCGCTGGCGCAGCTTCGTGGCGGTGGGCGACAGCTTCACCGAGGGCATGGACGACGCGTATCCGGACGGCACCTACCGGGGCTGGGCCGACCTGGTCGCCACCCGGCTCGCGGCCGAGGCCGGCCCCGACTTCGGTTACGCCAACCTGGCCATCCGCGGCCGCCTGTTCCCGAACATCGTGGCCGAGCAGGTGCCGGCCGCGCTGGCCATGAAGCCCGACCTCATCAGCTTCGCGGCCGGCGGCAACGACGTGCTGCGCCGTACCTTCGATCCGGACGCCTTCGTGCCGCGCTTCGACGCGGTGATCGCGGAGCTGCGTGCCGGCGGCGCCGACGTGGTGCTGTTCCGGTTCGCCGACGTGATGGCCCGGCTGCCCGGTCAGCGGCTGGTGGCCCCCCGGGTGAACCTGCTCAACCGGGTGGTCGGCGAGGTCGCCGAGCGGCACGGCGCCATCCTGGTCGACCTGTACGCCGACGACACCTACCTCAACCCGCTGCTCTGGAGCACCGACCGGCTGCACCTGTCGGCGGCCGGGCACCGCCGGGTGGCCGGGCAGGTGCTCGCCGCGCTGGGCGTGGCCTGTGACGAGGACTGGCTCCTGGTGCCGCCGCATCCGGCCCCCACCCCGTGGCTGGCCGCCCGGGCCGCCGACCTGCGCTGGGCCGGCCACCACCTGGCCCCCTGGATCAAGCGCCGGCTGACCGGCCGCTCGTCCGGCGACCTGATCACCGCCAAGCGGCCGGTGCTCGGGCCGATCACCCTCGACTGACCGTGCGCACCCTGCACGTCGCGCCCCTGCTGCGGTTCCACCTCGACGACGAGCCCCGGCCGGGTCACGCCGTGCTGGTGACCGGCGACCGGGTCGAGGCCGTGGCGCCGGTCGACGAGCTGACCGGGGCGTACCCGGAGGTGCGGGTGCGGCGGTGGAACGGCACCCTCGGGCCGGCGCTGGTGCACGACGGGCCGCTGCCGCCCGCGCCGACCCCGCGCGAACGGGTGCACGCCCTGTTCCGGCTCGGGGCCGCCGCGGTGCTCGCCGACCACGTCACCGACCCGGCGCTGCGGGCCGCCACCGTGCGCAACGAGGTGGCGGTGCTCGCCGCCGACCGGCCGCCGGCGCTGGTGGTCGGTGGCCGGGCCGACCTGGCGGTGTTCGCCGCCGACGGTTCCTGCCTCGCGACCGTGGTCGCCGGGCGGCTGGTGCACCGCCGCGCCTGACCGGTGTTCGCCCCACCACACGGGATGGCCGGTCGCGGTGCCGTGATCCGGCGTACTTTGGGGCTCATGCCTGTGCCGAGCGATCCGAATTCCCACCTCCAGTCCTACGCCGACCCCCAGCGTCTGGTCACCACGGAGTGGCTGGCCGAGCACCTGGGCGACGAGGGCCTCGTGGTCGTCGAGTCCGACGAGGACGTCCTCCTCTACGACACCGGCCACATCCCCGGCGCCGTGAAGGTCGACTGGCACACCGAGCTGAACGACCAGGTGACCCGGGACTACCTCGACGCGAAGAGCTTCGCCGAGCTGTGCGCCGCCAAGGGCATCGGCCGC
Organism: Micromonospora terminaliae; assembly: GCF_009671205.1. Classification (NCBI taxonomy): domain Bacteria; kingdom Bacillati; phylum Actinomycetota; class Actinomycetes; order Micromonosporales; family Micromonosporaceae; genus Micromonospora; species Micromonospora terminaliae. The sequence continues at coordinate 5,590,720 of NZ_CP045309.1, forward strand.
GGCGACACGGTGGTCTTCTACGGCGACAACTTCAACTGGTGGGCGGCGTACGCCCTCTGGGTGTTCGCGCTCTTCGGCCACGCCGACGTCCGCCTGCTCGACGGCGGCCGGATGAAATGGGTCGCCGAGGGCCGCGAGATGTCCAAGGACACGGTGAACCGGCCGCGCGCCGACTACCCGGTGCCGGAGCGGAACGACAAGCCGATCCGGGCGTTCCGCGACGAGGTGATGGCGCACGTGACCGCCGGCCGGCCGCTGGTCGACGTGCGGTCGCCGGGTGAGTACACCGGCGAGATGCTGCACATGGCGGCCTACCCGCAGGAGGGCGCGCTGCGCGGCGGCCACATCCCGGGCGCGGTGAGCAAGCCGTGGAAGGCCGCCGCCAACGACGACGGCACCTTCAAGTCGGTGGACGAGCTGCGGGCGATCTACGTCGACCAGCTCGGGCTGAGCCCGTCCGACGACGTGGTGGCCTACTGCCGGATCGGCGAGCGGTCCAGCCACACCTGGTTCGTGCTGCACCACCTCCTCGGGTTCCCGCACGTCCGCAACTACGACGGCTCGTGGACCGAGTGGGGCAACCTGGTCCGCGCTCCCGTGGTGCAGGGCGAGGAGCCGGGCAGCTTCACCGGTTAGGGCCGGCCGGTCAGATAGCGCTGGAGGGTCGGGGCGATCCACTCGACCAGATCCTCCGGCGCCATCTCCACCACCGGCGGCAGCCGGACGATGTAGCGGGTGAAGGCCAGGCCGAGGGTCTGACTGGCCACCAGGCCGGCCCGGCGGGCGGTGGTCGCCGGGTCGGTGCCGAAACCGGCCACGGCCGCGGCGAGCTGATCGGCGAAGAGCAGGCGCATCCGCTCGGCCGCTCCCGGGTTGGTGCTGGCCGCCCGGAGCAGCGCCGCGAGGGTCTCGTCCCCCTCCCACCGGGCGAGGAAGTGGCGCACCAGCGTCTCGCCGAGCCGGTCCGGCGGCACGGCGGCCAGGTCGGGCAGGCGCAGGTCGAACTCGGCCGCCGCGGCGAACAGCCCCTCCTTGCTGCCGTAGTAGCGCATCACCATGGACGGGTCGATGTGCGCGTCGGCGGCGATGGCCCGGATGGTGGCCCGCTCGTAGCCGTCGGCGGCGAAGCGCTCCCGGGCGGCGCGCAGGATCGCCGCCCGCGTGGCGTCCGAGCGGCGGGCCCGGGGTGCCGTCTCAGTCATGCCCACAACTGTAGGCCAACAAGCGTTGACATGGAAACGGCGCCGCGCCTACCGTTGTCAACACCTGTTGGCAAACAGTTGTTGGCTACCTGGAGGTGGGGCATGCTTCCCGAGCGCACCGACGTCCTCGTGGTGGGGGCCGGGCCGACCGGTCTGGCCGTCGCCGCGACCCTGGCCGGGCACGGGGTGACCGCGACCGTGGTGGACCGGCTCGCCAGCCCGCCGGTCACCTCGCGGGCCGCCGTGGTGCACGCCGGCACCCTGGAGGTGCTGGACCGGATCGGCGCCGCCGCCCCGCTGGCCGCCCACGGGCTGCCGTCGACCCGGTTCACCGTCCGCGACCGCGACCGGGTGCTGCTCACCGTCCCCTTCGACCGGTTGCCGTCCCGCTACCCGTACGCGCTGCTCGTCTCCCAGGCCGAGACCGAGGCGGTGCTGGCCGACCGGATCGCCGCGCTCGGCGGGCGGGTGCTCCGGCCGTACGAGCTGACCGGCCTCGACCTCGACGGCGCCGGCGCCACCGCGACGTTCGCGGGCGGCGGGACGGTCCGGGCCCGCTGGGTGGTCGGCGCCGACGGCATGCGCAGCCCGGTTCGCGAGCTGGCCGGCATCGGGTTCGGCGGACCGGCCGACCCCGGTGAGTCGTTCCTGCTCGCGGACGTCCGGGTGGACAGCACGCTGCCCCGCGACCAGGTCAACCTGTTCCTGGCCCGGCAGGGTCCCCTGGTCTGGGCGCCGCTGCCCGGCGGCCTGGTCCGGCTGGTCGCCGCGGTGGCCGACGCGCCACGGGAGCCCGGGGCGCCGCACTTCCAGGCCCTGCTCGACGAGCGGGGGCCGGCCCGGCGGCCGGACCGGGTCACCGACGTGTGCTGGAGTTCCCGGTTCCGGATCCACCACCGGATCGCGAGCACCTACCGGTCCGGCCCGGTGCTGCTCGCCGGGGATGCGGCACACGTGCACAGCCCGGCGGGCGGGCAGGGGATGAACCTCGGCCTGCGCGACGGGGTCGTCCTCGGCGACACCCTCGCCGCGGTGCTCGCCGGGGGTCCCGACACGCTCCTCGACGGGTACGCGGCCGCCCGCCGCCCGCTCGCCGAGGAGGTGCTCGGCTTCGCCGCCGGGCTGACCCGGCTCACCGCCGTCCCACCGGCCGGCCGGCCGCTGCGCGACCTGGTGCTCCGGGCCGCCTCCGCGCTGCCCCCGATCCGGCAGCGGCTGGCCGTGCGGTTGGCCGGCTTCGAACCGGCCGCCGGTTGACCGTGATCCCGCGCCGCGCGGTGGTCCCTACGCGCCCGGCAACGGCTGGCCGGCCGCCGACGGTCGGCCCGCGCGGCGCAGCGTTCCCCACGCGCCGGCCGTGACCAGGGCGAACACCCCGGCCGCCGCCGCGACGACCCAGCCCACCCCGTACGCCTCGCCGGCGAACCCGGCCAGCGCCGCCCCGAGCGGAGCGGCGGCCAGGCCGACCACGCGTTGCGCCGCGCCGACCCGCCCGAGCAGGTCCGCCGGGACGTTCCGCTGCCCGTACGCCGACCAGAGGCTGTTCCAGATCGTGGTCCCCGACGCGAACACGGCCAGCGCCACGCCCCCGGTCAGCGGGCCGCGGGCCAGGGCGAACCCGGCCAGCGCCACGGTCTGCCCGAGCAGCACCGCGCGCAGCGCGGGCAGCGTGCCGAACCGGGTCGCCACCCGCCCGGCCACCAGTGCCCCGAGCAGCCCGCCGACCACCACTCCCGCCGCGAACAGCCCGTAGCCCTGGGGCGGCACCCGCAGCGCCCCGAGGGCGTAGAGCACCAGGACCGCCATCAGCCCGCTGATCGCCAGGTTCGACCCCGCCGAGGCGAGCGCGATCCCCCACAGCACCCGGTCCCGGCGCACCCACCGCACCCCGGCCCACGCCTCCCGCCACACCCCCGGCCCGGCCGGCCGGGGCGGCGCCGCCGGCAACGGGCGGAGAGCGAGGACGAGGGCGGCCGCCAGGGCGAAGGTCAGCGCGTCCACGGCGAACGGGAGCGCCGCGGCCAGGGCGAAGAGGAGCCCGGCCAGCGGGGTGCCGAGCAGGCCACCGGCCACGGACGTACCGGCCTGGAGCCGGCCGTTGGCGGTGGCCAGGGCGGCCGGCGACACCAGCGACGGCAGCAGGGCGAAGGCGGACGCGTCGAAGAGCGTGCCCAGGGTGGCGAGCAGGAACGCGGCGACGGCCAGCGCGGCGACCCCGGCCCGGCCGGTGGCGACCAGCACGGCCAGCGCCGCCACCACCACGGCCCGGGCCCCGTCCACCGCCGCCATGGTCCGGCGCCGGTCCCACCGGTCGGCGTACGCGCCGCCGAGCAGCCCGAACAGCAGCGGCGGGAGCTGCCCGGCCACGGTCACCGCGGCGATCGCCCGGGGGTCGCGGGTCAGCGCGGCGGCCAGCAGGGCGAGGGCCGGCGTGCGCAGCGCGTCGCCGAAGCGGGACGAGACGGCGGCGGACCAGAGCAACCGGTAGTCCCGGCCGAGTGCGGTAGCCGTAGCGGTCATGCCGACGGACCCTGCGGCCTGAACCCGGTCGAGGGTCAAGCGGCCCGGGATGTGAGGCGACCGACGGGTAACCGAGGCTCCACCGGCGCGGGCACGCGGACTAGGCTGGCCCGGTGGCGGTGGAACAGCAGGCGCGGGGCGCGGCGAACGGCGCGGGTGCGGGCCGGCGCCGGTCCCGGCGTGACGAGATCCTGGAGATCGCGGTCGGGCTCTTCGCGGCGCGCGGCTACCACGGGGTGTCGATGGACGACATCGGCGCCGCCGCCGGTGTCACCGGCCCGGCCCTCTACCACCACTTCGCCGGCAAGGAGGCCATGCTGGTCGCCGCGCTGATCCCGGTCAGCGAGGGGCTGCTCGCCGGCGGCCGGGAACGGGCCGCCGGCCACCCCGACGACCCGCGCGGCACGCTGGAGTCGCTGATCGACTTCCACGTCGACTTCGCGCTGGCCAACCCGGCCGTCATCGCCCTGCACCTGCACGAGCTGGACCGCCTCCCCGACGAGCCGCGCCGCCGGATCCGCCGGCTCCAGCGGATGTACGTCGAGGAGTGGGTGACCGTGCTGACCGCGCTGCACCCCGGGCTGCCGGACGGCGAGGCGCGGGTGCTCGCGCACGCCGCCTTCGGCCTCATGAACTCCACCCCGTTCCTCGGTGGCGAGGTGGACCGCCGCCGCCGTGCCGAGCTGCTGCGGGGCGCGACGCTGGCCGCGCTCCTCGCCCCCACGGACCCGGCCTGACGACCGGCGCTCCTTAACGTGCGTTAAGCACGCGCGCCCTCCGCGTGTTATGAAGGGGCCCCTGCTATGCAAGAGGCGTCAAGAAGGGACCCTTCCTTGTTCGAATCGCTGTTGGTGGCCAACCGTGGCGAGATCGCGCGCCGGATCATCCGCACCGCGAAGAGGCTCGGGATCCGCGCGATCGCGGTGCACTCGGAGGCCGACGCCGGGCTGCCCTTCGTCACCGAGGCCGACGAGGCCGTCTGCGTCGGCCCCGCCAATCCCGCGCTCAGCTACCGCAACGTCGAGGCGATCCTCGCCGCCGCGCGGGACACCGGCGCCCAGGCCATCCACCCCGGCTACGGCTTCCTGTCGGAGAACGCGGACTTCGCCCGTACCGTCGAGGCCGGCGGCCTGATCTGGGTCGGACCCGGCGCGGACGCGATCGCCGCGATGGGCGACAAGATCAATGCCCGGAACATCATGGCGGCGGCCGGGGTGCCGGTCGCCCCCGGCACCACCGACCCGGCGGCCGACCTGGACGCGGCGGTCACCGCCGCCGCGGAGATCGGCTACCCGGTGATGGTCAAGGCCGCGGCCGGTGGCGGCGGCATGGGCATGGGCGTGGCGACCGACGAGGCCGCGCTGCGCACGGAGTACGACAAGGTCCGCTCGTTCGCCGAGCGGATGTTCGGCGACGGCTCGGTGCTGATCGAGCGGTACTTCCCCCGGGTACGCCACGTCGAGGTGCAGATTCTCGGCCTGGCCGACGGGCGGGTGGTGGCGCTCGGCGAGCGCGAGTGCTCGGTGCAGCGGCGCAACCAGAAGCTCGTCGAGGAGTCCCCGTCCCCGGCGGTCTCGCCCGAGCTGCGGGCGCGGTTCCTGGCGGCGGCCGTGCGAGCGGGCGAGGCGGTCGGCTACCGCAACGCCGGCACCGTGGAGTGCCTCCTCGATCCCGCCACCGGTGAGTTCTTCTTCCTGGAGATGAACACGCGGCTCCAGGTCGAGCACCCGGTGACTGAGTACGTCTACGGCGTCGACCTGGTCGAGGAGCAGTTGCGGGTGGCGGCCGGCCTGGCCCCGACCTTCGACCCGGACGCGCTCGCGCCGCGCGGGCACGCCATCGAGCTGCGCATCAACGCCGAGGACCCGAAGCGCTTCCTGCCCGGTCCGGGCGCGATCAGCACCTGGAACGAACCGGCCGGCGAGGGCGTACGGGTCGACTCCGGCTACGTCGCCGGCAACACGGTCACCCCGTTCTACGACAGCCTCATGGCCAAGCTGATCGTCAGCGGCGCCACGCGGGACGAGGCGGTGCAGCGGGCGAAGGCGGCGGTGGCCCAGTTCGAGATCGCCGGCCCGAAGAACAACCTCCCGTTCTTCGCCGAGCTGCTGGAGAACCCGGAGTTCCTCTCCGGCGACTACGACACCGGCATCGTCCGACGCATGCGCTGACGCCCGGGTGGGATGCTGGAATTACCCATCACGTAACACCGTCACAGTGAGGTGACCCCTTATGGCGGAACTGCCGGACTTCGTCTCCATCCGGGAGGTCGGGCCGCGGGACGGGCTCCAGAACGAGGAGCCGATCCCCACCGACGCCAAGGTGCGGCTGCTCGACGCGCTCTCCGGCACCGGCGTGCGACGGATCGAGGCCGTCTCGTTCGTGCATCCGAAGGCGATCCCGCAGATGGCCGACGCCGACGAGGTGTGGCAGCGGGCCGCGAAGGCCGACGGGGTGCGCTACTCCGCGCTCGTGCCGAACACCCGCGGCGCGCAGCGCGCCCTCGCCGCCGGCTTCACCGAGATCGAGGTGGTGGTCTCGGCCAGCGACACGCACAACCGGCGCAACGTCAACCGGTCCACCGAGGAGTCGCTCGACGACATCGCCGAGCTGATCGACCTGCTGCACGGCGCGGGCGCGGCCGCCGAGGTGATCGTGGCGACCAGCTTCGGCTGCCCGTACGAGGGGGACGTCGACCCGAAGCGGGTGGCCGGCATCGTCGACCGGGTCGTCCGGGACGGCGCCGACCGGGTGGCCTTCGGCGACACCACGGGCATGGGTACGCCCCGGCGGGTCCGCGAGCTCGTCACGGCGGTCCGGGACCGCAACGCCCACGTGCCGGTGCTGCTGCACTTCCACAACACCCGGGGTACCGCGCTGGCCAACATGCTCACCGCCATGGAACTCGGCATCACCGAGTTCGACGCCAGCGTCGGCGGCCTCGGCGGCTGCCCGTACGCCCCGGGGGCCAGCGGCAACCTGGCCACCGAGGAGGCCGTGCACATGCTGCACGACATGGGCATCGACACCGGGATCGACCTGGACGCCCTCGTCGAGGCCGCCGAGCTGGCCGAGCACCTGGTCGGCAAGAAGCTCCCGTCGGGCGTCCTCCGCGCCGGCCCGCGCACCCGCCTGACCCCGATCCCCTCCTGACGCCAGCCCTCACTCCCGCCCCGCGCCCGCTCACCCCGCTCGCCCCGCGAAGCCCGCTCACCCCGCGAAGTTGATCAATAAGTTTGCGTCAGATTCCGGCCCCGTCCTGACGCAAACTTCTTGATCAACAACGGCAGCGGACGGGCGGCGGGTAGGCGGCGGGTCGGCGCGCGGGCAGGCAGGTCGCCGGACCGGGCGGGAATGCGCTAGCCTAACGATCGTTCAGGTCGGTCGGCGCGCTCACGAGGCGGCCGGTGGCAAGGGGAGTCGGCGTGACGCTCGACGGTGAGGCCCTGGAGCAGCTGCGCAAGCGCGCCAAGGCCGGCGGTGCGGACAAGTACCACGCGGCGAACGCCGCCAAGGGCAAGCTCTTCGCCCGCGAGCGGGTCGCGTACCTGGTCGACGAGGGCTCCTTCGTCGAGGACGGGCTCTACGCCAACGCGATGGCCGAGGGGCTGCCCGCCGACGGCGTGGTCACCGGTACGGCCACCATCGACGGCCGGCCGGTCTGCCTCATGGCGAACGACTCCACGGTGAAGGCCGGCAGCTGGGGCGCCCGGACGGTCGAGAAGATCATCCGGATCATCGAGCGGGCCTACTCGACCAGCGTGCCCATGGTCTACCTGGTCGACTCGGCCGGCGCCCGGATCACCGACCAGGTCGACCTCTTCCCCGGCCGCCGCGGCGCCGGCAAGATCTTCTGGAACCAGGTCCGCGCCTCTGGTTCGATCCCGCAGGTCTGCGCCCTGTTCGGGCCGAGCGCGGCGGGCGGCGCGTACATCCCGGCGTTCTGCGACGTGGTCGCCATGGTCGAGGGCAACGCCAGCATGTACCTCGGCTCGGACCGGATGGTCGAGATGGTCACCGGCGAGAAGACCACGCTGGAGGCGATGGGCGGGGCCAAGGTGCACTGCGCCGAGTCCGGCGTCGGTCACTTCCTCTGCAAGACCGAGAACGACGCGCTCGACGTGGTCCGGACGTACCTGTCCTACCTGCCGTCGAACTGGCAGCAGGAGCCGCCGGCCGCCGAGGCCGTGGACGCGCCGGAGAAGGCCGACCTGGCCGCGCTGGTCCCGGCCAGCGAGCGGCAGGCGTTCGACATGCGCCGGTACGTCAAGGGCCTGCTCGACGAGGGCAGCTTCTTCGAGATCCAGGCGCTCTGGGCCAAGGAGCTGACCATCGGCTTCGGCCGGCTGAACGGCGAGGTCGTCGGCGTGGTCGGCAACAACTCCATGTTCAAGGGCGGCGTGCTCTTCGTCGACTCGGCCGACAAGGCGACCCGGTTCGTGCAGCTCTGCGACGCGTTCAACGTGCCGCTGCTGTTCCTGTCCGACGTGCCCGGGTTCATGGTCGGCAGTGCCGTGGAGAAGCAGGGCATCATCCGGCACGGCGCCAAGATGATCACGGCGATCTCCGAGGCGACCGTACCCAAGATCTGCGTGGTGGTCCGCAAGGCCTACGGCGCCGGCCTCTACGCGATGGCCGGCCCCGGCTTCGAGCCGGACGCGACGATCGCGCTGCCCACCGCGAAGATCGCGGTGATGGGGGCGGAGGCCGCGGTCAACGCCGTCTACGCCAACAAGATCGCCGCGATCGAGGACGAGGCCGAGCGGGCCGCTTTCGTCGCCGCGAAGCGCGAGGAGTACGAGCGCGACATCGACATCGTCCGGCTCGCCAGCGAGCTGGTGGTGGACGCCATCGTCGAGCCGCACGAGCTGCGCGCCGAACTGGTCCGCCGGTTCGCCGCCGCGCGCGGCAAGGAGCGGCACTTCGCGAAGCGCCGGCACGGCGTCACCCCGGTCTGACCCACCCGATCCGCACCACCGACCCCGGCGTCACGAGCGCCCGGGCGGCCCGTCCACAGGGGCATCCCACAGGAGGATCAGATGGACTTCCGGCTCAGCGAGGAACAAGAGGCGCTGCGGGAGAGCGTGCGGGACTTCGCCCGCGAGGTGGTCGCGCCCGCCGTCGCCGAGCACTACGAGCAGCACACCTTCCCGTACGAGATCGTCCGCCAGATGGGCAAGATGGGCCTGTTCGGCCTTCCCTTCGCGGAGGAGCACGGCGGCATGGGCGGCGACTACTTCGCGCTCTGCCTGGCCCTGGAGGAGCTGGCCCGGGTCGACTCCAGCGTGGCCATCACCCTGGAGGCGGCGGTCTCGCTCGGCGCGATGCCCATCTACCGGTTCGGCACCGACGAGCAGAAGGCCCGGTGGCTGCCGAAGCTGCTGAGCGGCGAGGCCCTCGCGGGCTTCGGGCTCACCGAGCCGGGCACCGGCTCGGACGCGGGCGGCACGCAGACGCGGGCCGTCCTGGACGGCGACGAGTGGGTGATCAACGGCTCGAAGGCGTTCATCACGAACTCCGGCACCGACATCACCTCGCTGGTCACGGTCACGGCGGTCACCGGCACGAGGCCGGACGGCTCGAAGGAGCTGTCCACCATCATCGTCCCGTCCGGTACGCCGGGCTTCACCGTCGCGCCGGGCTACTCGAAGGTCGGCTGGACCGCCTCCGACACCCACGAGCTGACCTTCGACGACTGCCGGGTGCCGGCGGCGAACCTCCTCGGCGAGCGCGGCCGGGGCTTCGCCCAGTTCCTGCGCATCCTCGACGAGGGCCGGATCGCCATCGCGGCCCTGGCCGTCGGCCTCGCCCAGGGCTGCGTCGACGAGTCGATCAAGTACGCGAAGGAGCGCCAGGCGTTCGGCCGGCCGATCGGCGCGTACCAGGCGATCCAGTTCAAGATCGCCGACATGGAGCTGAAGGCGCACACCGCGCGGCTCGCCTACTACGACGCGGCCGCCCGGATGCTGGCCGGCGAGCCGTTCAAGCGGCAGGCCGCCATCGCCAAGCTGCACGCCAGCACCGTCGCGGTGGACAACGCCCGCGAGGCGACCCAGATCCACGGCGGCTACGGCTTCATGAACGAGTACCCGGTGGCCCGCTTCTGGCGCGACTCCAAGATCCTGGAGATCGGCGAGGGCACCAGCGAGGTGCAGCGCATGGTCATCGCCCGCGACCTCGGCATGTGAGTGGTGCCCCGCCCGGGCCGGTCGGGCCCGGGCGGGTTCACCGTCTGTCGGATATCGGCACCGGACGGTCGGCTGCCCGACGATGGGCTGTGGAGCGTCCGACCCGATCCGTACTCTTCGTGCCCATGACTCCCGATCATGATCGTTCGCGGAGCCCGGGCGGTCGTACCCCGCTGCCCGACCTGTTGCGCGGGCACCGGCTCGCCGCCGGCCTCACCCAGGCCGAACTGGCCACCCGGGCCGGAGTCGGCGTGCGGACCGTCCGCGATCTGGAGCGGGGCCGGGCGACCCGGCCCCAGCGCACCACCGTCGACCTGCTCGCCGACGCCCTCGGCCTGACCGGTCCGGCCCGGCAGGCGTTCCTGGCCGCCGCCCGGCCGGCCCAGGCCGCCCCGCCCGCCGACGCACCTCAGCCGCCGGTCGGTGGTCCCGACGCGGCCGACGCGCCGCGCCCGCCCGCGCGGCACCTCGCGGTCACCGGCTCGGCGGGCACCGATTCGGGTACGCCCATCGCGCTGCCCCAGCCGGTCCCGTTGCTCGGCCGGGACCGGGACGTCGCCGAGGTGACCGCCCTGCTCGCCGAGCATCCGGTGGTGAGCCTGGTCGGGCTGGCCGGCGTCGGCAAGACCGCACTCGCCCTCACCGTCGCCTACGCGGCGGCCACCGACCATCCGGCCGGCGTGACCGGGGTGCTGGTCGGCGAGGGCTCGGATGCTGCCGACGTGCTCGCCGCCTCGGTCGCGGTGCTCGGCGTGAACCGGCTGGCCGACCTCTCCTGCCGGCTCGGTGGCCAGCCCGCGCTGCTGCTGGTGGACGCGGTGGAGCGGGCGCCCGGCCCGGTCGCCGAGGCGCTGCGCACCCTGGTCGCGGCGGCGCCGACGCTGCGGGTGCTGGTCACCGGCCGGCGTCCCGCGGGAGTTCCCGGCGAGCTGGTCCGGCCGGTCGCGCCGCTCGACGTGCCGCCGGCCGGCCTGGAGCCGGCGGATCCCGCCGAGCTGGCCCGCTGGCCCGCGGCGACCCTGTTCCTCGCCCGCCTGGCCCGGGCACGCCGCGAGCCGCCCACCCCGGCCGAACTGCCGGCGCTCGCCGCGCTGGTGCGCCGCCTCGGTGGGCTGCCGCTGGCCATCGAGCTGATGGCCGCGCGCGGCCGGATCCTCGACGTCACCGAACTGCTCGACCGCTACGGCGACCGGGTCCTCGACCTGGCCGGCGTACGCCCCGGCTGGGAGCCCGCCGACCCGGCCGCCGGCACGGTGACCCTGCGCGAGGCCGTGGCGACCAGCTACCACCTGCTCGCGCCCGCCGAACGCGCGGCGCTGCGCCGGCTGTCCGCCTTCCGTAACCGCTGGTCGGTCGAGCTGGCCGAGGACCTGCTGGCCGACGGCGGGGAGCGGCGGGACGCCGTGCCCCTGCTGGACCGGCTGCGGGAGCTCGGTCTGCTCAGCGTCCGCGGCACCGGCCCGTTCCGGTTCCGCCTGCTGGACGCGGTCCGCGACTTCGCCACCGAACAGGCCGCCGTCGAGGGGGAGCTGACCGCCATCCGGCGGCGGCACGCCCTGGTCGTGGCCGGGCTCGTACGGCGTACCGCTCCGGGTCTGGTCGGCGCGGACGTGCCCACCGCCGTGCACCTGCTCGACGAGGCGACCAGCGACATCACGGCCGCCCTGGCCCATGCCGCCGAGGACGATCCGGCGACCGCGCTGCTCCTGGCGGCGGCACTGCCCCGCTGGTGGCGCCTGCGCGGGCGGGACGTCTCCGGTCGCCGCTGGCTGCGCCGGCTGCTGGCCGACCCGCGTACCGCCGGCGCCCCGCCCGTGCTGCGGGCCTGGGCGCTGCTCGGGTCGGCCCGCCTCGCCGCCGAGCACGGCGCGGGTGGCGGGGAGCTGCCGGCGGTCCGGGACGCGCTGGAGATCTTCCGGGCGGCCGGGGAGGTGACCGGCGAGCTGTCGGCCCGCTCGGTGCTCTGCGCGCTGCTCAGTTCCGCCGGCGCTCACCGGGAGGCCCGGGAGCAGGCCGAGGCGGCGCTGGAGGTGGCCACCCGGCACGGCCGGGTACGCGAGATGGCCGTGGCGCACCAGCACCTCACCTGGCACGACGTACGCGTGGCGGACCTAACCGGTGCGCGGCGCCGGCTGGCCACGGTCGACCGGCTGGCCACCCAGAGCGGGGAGCAGCGTCTCCGCCTGCTGGCCCGTGCCGACCTGGCCGAGGTGACCCGGCTGGAGGGCCGGTACGTCGACGCCGTGGAGCTGGGACGGCGGGCGGCGGACGCGCTCGTCGAGCTGGGCGACCCGGGGCGGTGGCGACGGGTGGTCGGGACGGTCGGGCTGGCGCTCGCCCTCGAGGGGAGGGTGGCCGAGGCGCTGGAGGTCGTGGCCGAGCTGCGGCCGGCGCACCCGGTCCCGGCGCAGCGCCGGCCGCCGGGCGTGGAGGACCCGGCCGGGGAACGCCGGGACGTCTCCCCGGAGGAGGTGGTCTGCGCGCTGATCGAGGGTCACCTCGCGCTGCACCGGGGTGATCGGGAGCTGGCCGCCGAGTGGTTCACGGCGGCGGCGGAGTCCGCGGGCGGCGGCGGGGAGCGGCGCGACGTGGTCGAGGCACTGGTGGGGCTGGCGGCCAGCACGGGTGAGGTGGCGGTGCTGGACCGGCTGGACCGGGCCTGCCGGGCCACGGGGATCCGGCTGCTGCCCCGGGAGGAGGCCCTGCTCTACGCACTGGTGGCCCGCCGGGAACGCGCCGTCCGAGGCAACTGACCGGGGCAGGAGACGAAGGCGCGGGGGTGGCGCGAGCGAAGAAGCCCCCTGGTGCTGCCCCTCGCTCAACGCTCGCGCCGGCACCCCCCGGTGCCCCCCGCTGCCGGAAGACTATCCAGCCGACGTGGGCGTTTCGAGGGTGTATGAGACGTTATGTAGTCGTGCTCGGGCGGTTCTGCCGGTCTTTCTGCCGGTGACCCGCAGGTAGACCCGAGCCGCCGGAGCTCAGCAGTCGGCGGGCCGTCCGGCGGGCACGGGTTCGGTGCTGCCGGCCGTCGCACCCGGGTGTACCGCGTCACGGACCCGGCGCAGACCGTCGAGGACCGCCTCCAGCTGGGCCGGAACGAGCTGGCCGGTGAACCACTCCTCGATGATCCGCAGGTGCCCGGGCAGGGTCTCGTCCAGCCGGCTGAGGCCGGCGGCGGTGACCACCGCGTACGAGCTGCGCCGGTCGGACGGGCACGCCCGGCGGCGGAGCAGGCCGTCGCGCTCCATCCGGTCGACCACGCGGGTGACCCCGCTGGTGGACAGGGAGGTCTGCGCCGCGAGGTCGGTCATCCGCAGCTGGTGCCCCGGCGACCGGGTGAGCCGCATCAGCACCTCGAACTCGACCGGGGAGAGGCCGTGCTCCTCGAACTGGGCGGCGAACCGGGCCGACAGCCCGGCGCTGACCTCGAAGAGGAGGCCGATGGCGGTGATCCGGGGATCGTCGAACACGTTCTTGTCCACGCAGCCATCCTAGCAGTCCTTGACACAGGGAATATTGCTGTGCCTATAGTTGCTCAGTCAGTCGTTGGGCTACTAAACAATCTCCACTGGAGGACACCAGCATGACCAGCAGCATCGAAGCCGTTACCCGCGACTGGGAGGGTCTCACCATCCCGACCGCCGGCACCTACCTGCTGGACGCGGCTCACAAGCGCGTCGGGTTCGTGGCCCGGCACATGATGGTCAGCAAGGTACGCGGTGAGTTCGCCGAGGCTACCGCCACCATCACCGTGGCCGAGGACCCCATGCAGTCGTCGGTGACCGCCACCATCCAGGCGGCCAGCATCAACACCGCCCAGGCCGACCGTGACGCGCACCTGCGCAGCCCGGAGTTCCTCGACGCCGAGCAGTTCCCGACCCTGGAGTTCCGCAGCACCGGCGTGAAGTCCCGCGACGGCAACGAGTTCGTCCTCACCGGTGAGCTCACCATCAAGGGTGTGACCCGTCCGGTCGACCTGGACGTCGAGTTCGAGGGCGTCGGCCGCAGCCCCTTCGGCCAGGACATCTTCGGCTTCTCCGCGTCAACCGAGATCGACCGCGAGGAGTTCGGCCTGACCTGGAACGTCGCCCTGGAGACCGGTGGCGTCCTGGTCGGCAAGAAGATCAAGATCGAGATCGAGGGCGAGGCCGTCCGCCAGGCCTGATCCCCGCGTACGACCCCACGGGCCCGCGCCGTCACCCGACGGCGCGGGCCCGTTCGTCGTACGCCGGGCCGGGTGCGAATTGTCACGTGTTGTTCGCAGGTCGACGGCGGTGCGGTGGCGGCCGGGTGGGTAGGAGTGCAGACCTGCGCCCGGCCTCCGGTCCGGCGGCCCGGGCGCTCTTACGCACTCAACGTGAATGGTTCACAATGCGTTGCGGAACCGTACGGTTCCGTGGCCCCGGCGCCGGGAGGACAGATGGGCAGAGACGTCGAGCAGGGCGCCTTCTCCCGGGAGGATCGGGTCCGCTACCGGCAGAAGGTCCGGCGATGCCTGGACGTCTTCGCGTTGATGCTGGACGACTTCGGCTTCGACGCCGACCGGCCGATGACCGGGCTGGAGATCGAACTCAACCTGGTCGACGCGGCCGCCGAGCCGGCCATGCGCAACGACCAGATCCTGGCCGACATCGCCGACCCGCTCTTCCAGACCGAGCTGGGGCAGTTCAACCTGGAGCTGAACGCCTCGCCCCGGCTCATCGAGGGGACCGGCTTCGCCGACTACGCGAAGGACCTGCGCAGCAGCCTGACCCGCGCCGACGAGCGCGCCGCCAAGTCCGACGCCAAGATCGTGATGGTCGGCATCCTGCCCACCCTCACCGAGCGGCACCTGGTCGCCGACAACCTCTCCACCAACGAGCGCTACCGGGTGCTCAACGACCAGATCGTCGGGGCCCGGGGCGAGGACATCGAGCTGGACATCCGCGGCGTCGAGCGGCTGCGTACGCACACCGACTCGATCGCGCCCGAGGCCGCCTGCACCAGCCTGCAGTTCCACCTCCAGGTCGCGCCGGACAGCTTCGCCGACTACTGGAACGCCTCGCAGGCCATCGCCGGCGTGCAGGTGGCGATCGGCGCCAACTCGCCGTTCCTCTACGGCCGGCAGCTCTGGGCGGAGACCCGGATCGCGCTGTTCGAGCAGGCCACCGACACCCGCCCGGACGAGCTGAAGGCCCAGGGCGTACGCCCCCGGGTCTGGTTCGGCGAGCGCTGGATCACCTCGATCTTCGACCTGTTCGAGGAGAACGTCCGCTACTTCCCGCCCCTGCTGCCCATCTGCGAGGACGAGGACCCGGTCGAGGTACTGCACGCCGGCGGGGTGCCCCAGCTCGGCGAGCTGCGGCTGCACAACGGCACCGTCTACCGGTGGAATCGGCCGGTCTACGACATCATGGACGGCCGCCCGCACCTGCGCGTGGAGAACCGCGTGCTGCCGGCGGGGCCGACCGTGGTCGACATGCTGGCCAACGCGGCCTTCTACTTCGGCCTGGCCCGCGGTCTCGCCGAGGCGGACCGGCCGATCTGGAGCCAGCTCACCTTCAGTTCGGCCGAGGAGAACTTCCACGCCGCCGCCCGGCGCGGCATCAACGCCGTGCTGCACTGGCCCCGGCTCGGCGACGTGCCGGTCACCACGCTCGTCCTCGACACGCTGCTGCCCACCGCGGCGCAGGGACTGGACCGGTTCGGCGTCGCCCCGGCCGAGCGGGACCGCCTCCTCGGGGTGATCGAGGAGCGCTGCCGCACGGGCCGCAACGGCGCGGTCTGGCAGACCGAGACGGTGTGGGCGGCCGAGCGGCACCGCGGCATGGACCGGGAAGCCGCGCTGCACCACATGGTCCAGCGCTACGCCGAACTGCAACGGGCCAACGAACCCGTGCACACCTGGCCGGTCGACTGACCCGCCCACCGACCCCCAGGTCGCCGAGGGCACCCGTCCACACCGCCAGATCGGCGAGATGGCGTCACGCTCAGCGGCCGCGGCGCGCCTTCGGTCCGGTGGTGGGCGCGGTCGGCCCGCTCCCCGGAGCCCGCTCCGCCGTCGCAGGTCCTGCCGGCTGGGGCTCGTCGCGGGTCGAGTCCGGCGGTACCGGGTCGGTGCTGACCGGCGAGCTGGACTCCGGCCTCCGCTGGGGCGGTACGGCCCGGCCACGCCGGCCGGCACCGCGCTCCGGTGCCGTGCCCGGATCCGCCACGACGCTCGTGCCACCGGCCGCCGCCCCACCGGGCAACGGATCCGTCGGCGTCGGCCGGCGCCCCGGGGCGGTGGCCTGCTCGCCGAGCGGGTCGTCCGACGTGGCCCCGGCCGGTCCGGCCTCGCCGGGCCCGGCGCTCGGCACGGCCGGTCCGGACGCGCGCCGGCCGAAGAACCGGCGGGCCGGCCGTTCCGGGGCGGGCGCCGCGCCGGCGGCGTCCGCCGGACCGGTTGCCGGTTCCCGGGGCGGGGCGGTGAGCGGGTCGTACCCGTCACTGTGGAGTCGGTCCGCCTCCCCGGTGCGCTGACGGGGCAGGCGGACGTCGGCGGCATCGGGCCGCTCGTCGGCGGCCTCGGTCCGCTCGGCGGCGCGGCGGTCGGCCCGCTGGGCGAGCGCGGCCACCAGGACCGAGCCACCGATCCCGGCGATCACCGCGTACGGGGCGATCAGGTGGGCCGACACCTGCTCGGCCGCGATACCGGCGAGCCTCGGCACGGCGAGCAGGTAGGCCAGTGCGACCAGCAGCGGGCCGGCCGCTCCGGAGGCCGCCGCCCCGACCCGTCGCTCGGGGGCGCGGACCGCCCGCCGGGCGGCCAGCAGCCCGATCACCAGGGCCGAACCGAGCGAGAGCAGCGCACCCGGCCAGTAGAAGTAGTCCCGGATCCAGAACCGGCCACTGTCGGCGCTGATCTGCCAGATGCCGAGCTGCGCGGTGCTGAGGCCGCGGCCGGAGAGCACCCCGTCGACCACCGACACCACGGCGAGCAGCCAGAGCCAGCCGGTGGTGGCGATGAGGTTCGTGGCGGCGGCCCGGGTGTGCAGCGCCCACGTCGCGAGGAGCACCCCGAGCACCAGCCCGGCGGCCGCGTATCCGGCGGCCACGGCCTGCGGGGAGGACGTGTCCGGCACCCGGGCGGCCCGGGCCGGCACGGCCACCAGCAGTACGGTGATCAACGCGCCCGCCCCGGCGGCCAGCGCCAGCCCGAGCCGCGGCAGGCTGCCGGCCGGCCCGTCGTCGTCCGCACCGCGCAGCCGCTGCGCGCAGACCGCGCCCGCGATCACCGAGGTCGCGGAGATCCAGGTTGCCCAGGCGAGACTGGCCACCCAGGTCGCGTCGATCCGGGCGGCGCCGGCCGGCGCCCAGTTGATGATGCCCAGCCCGTAGCCGAAGCCGAGCTGCGCGGCACCCGCACCGGCGGCGACGCCGAGTGCGGCGGCGGTCGATCCTCCCCAGCCCCGTCTGGCCATGCCGGGGAGCGTAGCGTCCCAAGGTCGACGCGGCGAGTGCTGGCGGAGGCCGGATCGCCCGCGAGCGGCTTGGCGGCGCCCGATACGGTCGCCGGTGACTGAGGCGGGGGACAGGATGACGCACGAGGGTTACCCGGACCGGCAGCCCGCGGGACGCGAGGAACCGGGGCCTGACCGGACCCGGCTGCTCCTCGGCGGCGGCCTGGCGGCGGTCCTGCTCGCGGTGATCGGGGCGAGCGGCGGCTGGGTCCTGGCCGGGGAGCCGGACCGGCCCACCCCACCGCCCGTCGCCGGCCCCACCACACCTGCCGTCGACGCCACCACGCCGACCGCCGCTCCGGCGAGCACCGCCGCCGACCGGCCGACCGGTACGCGCACCACCACCCCCGCCGGCCTGACCGTGCCGCAACTCGTGGGCACCGACTTCGAGCAGGCCCGGCAGGAGCTGCGGGACCGCCGGCTCGGCTGGCGGTTGGTGTTCGGCGGCGGCTCCGGCCGTACCGTCGAGCGCACCTCGCCCACTCCCGGCACGCCGGTGAAGCGTGGCGTCACGGTCACCCTGTGGGTCGCCGGCCCGGCGCCCGCCGTCGCCGTGCCCGACCTGCTCGCCCAGGGCTGTGCCGATGCGGCGGACGACCTGGTGGCCGCCGGCCTTTACCCGCGCTACCGCACCGGACGCGAGGGTCCGGTCACCGCGCAGGACCCGGTCCCCGGCAGCACGGCCCGGTGGAACGACCCGGTCACCCTCGCCTGCGGCGACGAGCCCGCCACCACGCCGACCGCCAGCCTGCTGCCCGCGCCGTGACGGGCGGCCCGGCGCGCTGATGCCCGCCGGTGGTGTGGCGGACCGCTACCGTGGACGATCGAGGGCCAGGCCGCCCTGCCCCGGTGGGGAAAGGACGTGCGATGAGCGACGACCGCCAGGAGCCACCCGCCGAGGACCCGGACGCGACCAGGGCGCTGCCCCCCGACCGGAGTGGCGCCGACCCGGACGCCACCCGCGCACTGCCGCCCGAGCGCCCCGCCGTGCCCGAGGATGCCGACGCCACCCGCGCGATGCCGCGGGAGCCGGCCGGTGACGCGACCCGGCCGCTGCCCCGCGGGGAGGGCGGTGCCGCAGCGGGCCGACCGGTCGACGCCACGAGCCCCCAGCAGCCGGTCAGCCCCGCCTGGTCCGGGCGCGCCGGGGTGCCGCCACCGCGGCCGGCCGGCTATCCGGAGCCTGGCGGCGAGTGGTACACCGAGGAGCAGGCGGGTCGTCGGTGGTGGATGCCGATCCTGCTGGGCGTCCTCGCGTTGCTGCTCATCGCGTTGATCGCCCTGGGTGTCTGGCTCGCCCTCCGGGCGGCGGACCGCGACGCCGAGCCGGGCCGGTCGCCCTCGGCCGTGCCGAGCACCGCCCCGCAGACCAGCGCCACGCCGACCACGGCCGCGCCCAGCAGTTCGCCGCCGAGCAGCCCGCCGACCACGACGGCGGCCGCCGAGGTGCCGATGCCCCCGCTCGTGGGGCTGCCGGAGTCCGCCGCCCGCGCGGCACTCGACCGGCTGGGCGTGGACTACCGGGTGCGGTACCGAACGTCGGACCAGCCGGCCGGGACGGTGATCGACACCGACCCCGAGGCCGGCGAGCCGGTCGCCGAGGGGGACCGGGTGAGCATCGTGGTGGCCCGGGCCGCGGATCCGACGACCGCCGCCCCCACCTCGGCGGCCCCGCCGACGGCCACCGCCACGCCCTGAGCCTTCACCACTGGCGACGTCTGGTGCCGACCAGGCCCAGCCCGGCCAGTGAGATGGCGAGGCCGAGCAGGCCGGAGTAGAACAGCGACCGGCTGAGGTCGGTGGCGGCCGACGGGCGCTCGGCGAGCGCGGCCTCGCCGGCCCCGGCGCCGCCCGCGGCCTGGTCGGGAATGGACGACGCGTCGGCGCCGCCCCGCGCACCGGCCACCGGTGGGTCGACCCAGTCGGGCTCGTCGTCCGGGTCGGTTGCCGGCCGGTTGCCCTCCCCGGCCACGGTGATCTCCGGAGCCGGGACCGGCTCCGTCAACTCCTGGGTCGCGGAGAAGGCGGGGTGGCGGACCACGAGCGCGAGTGCGGTCGCGGCGCCGAGGAACACGAGGAGTCCGAGGGCGTAGCTGATACGGGACCGGTGGTGCCGCCGCGCGGCGGGCAGATTGACCATGACCATCCCAGGTTCAGGGTCCGGAGCGCGCGGGGTGGAGCGTTGCCGGGGTGGGCGTACCGATTCTATGGCGGCGGCACGCCCCCCGATTGGGAAACGTGAGGTCAGCCGACCCGGACCGGGGTCCGGGACACCGGACGACGGGCCGTCCGGACGGTGTGCGGACGCGGGGCCGGCGCGGCCTGGAAGTGCCGCAACCCCTCCTGCTGTACGAAGATCGACCGCCGGTTGACCGCGTCCCCCGCCGCGTTCAACTCGTAGCCGTCGAGCCAGAGCCAACCGTCGTAGGTCGGCACGTCGAGCACCCGGATCACCCGGAACATGATCGGTCGGAGGAACTGGACACTCGCGGCGCGAGTCACGTGCAGTACGTCACCGGAGCGGGGAAGCACATGGGCTCCTGGGAAGGATCGGCCGGCGGGCGGGCCGGCGAGTCTGATCGGGGGGACGGGTCGGTCCGGTGACGGGGGATCTACCTCGTGGACCGGCGGATCAGTGGGTCGGTGCTGGTCGGGCCGTACCCGCGGTGGCGGACCGCCACCCGACCATCACCCGGCTGCTCCCGGTTACCGCTCCCGCCGCCACAGCCAAGCTGACGTGCAGCGGCGGGGTCTTCATCCCGGGGCAGGTCGCAGGGCGCGGGACGGCTCCCCTCCCGCCGTCCCGCGGCCCGTGGTGCGACCACGCCCGGAGATCATGCGAAGACGGTGAGTAACCCGTGCCATACCGACAGAGTGCATCAGCGACGTGCTTCATGCAAGTTGCACGTCGACTTTTGCCGATACGCGAGCACGACACGTGAACGGGACGCTTGAAGCCTCAGGTCCCGGGGCGGCACACTGGACGCCGGTTTCGCCCGTCGCGGCCGGTCGATGACCGGCACCACCCCCTGCCGCGAACGCTCGCCCGCCGTACGCCGGTCGCGCCCCGGCGGGCGTCCAACCGGGCGCGACCGACCGGAGGTAGCCGGGTGCGCGCGAGGAGTGGGAATCCCCGTCCATCGACCCGTGGGGTGTCGCCGTGAGCGAGCGGCGCAGCCCGACCATCCGGCGTCGGCGCCTGGGGGCGGAACTCCGCCGCCAGCGTGAAGCCGCCGGCATCACCATCGAGACGGTCGCCGAGCAGTTGGAGTGCTCGGCCTCCAAGATCTCCCGTATCGAGACCGGCCACACCACGGCGACCCCGCGGGACGTCCGGGACATGCTCCGCATCTACGGGGTGGTCGGCGCCGAGAGCGACGAGCTGGTGCAGATCGCCCGCGAGGCCCGGCAGAAGGGCTGGTGGCATCCGTACAGCACGGTGCTGGTCGGGGCGTACGTGGGACTGGAGGCGGCGGCCAGCTCGATCCGGGCCTATGAACAGCAGGTCGTGCCGGGCCTGCTGGAGACCGAGGAGTACGCGGGGGCGATGATCCGGGCCGCTCGGCCGGACTTCACCGCCGAACAGGTCGATCAGCGGGTGCGTGTCCGACTGGGCCGTCAGTCGTTGTTGACCCAGGACGATCCGGTCGATCTGTGGGTGGTGCTCGATGAGGCGGTGCTGAGCCGGCCGGTTGGCGGCGACGCGGTGATGCGTGGCCAGCTCAAACGGTTGGTGGAGATTGCCGAACTGCCGAACGTGACGTTGCAGGTCCTGCCCTTCGAGGTGGGCGCGCACGCCGGCATGGACGGCACCTTCACGATCCTCAGCTTCCCCGAACCGAGTGATCCCGATGTCGTGTACGCGGAGAACGCCACGGGTGGGCTCTTCCTCGAGAAGAGCGACGAACTACAGAAGTACAGCTTCATCTTCGATCACATTCGCGCGGCGGCCATTCGCCCGGAGGAATCCATCGCACACATCGCAAAACTTGCAGAGGAGCCGTTGTGGAAATGGCGACCAAGGAGTTCCCCGTGGACCTGACGCAGGCGACGTGGGTTAAGAGCTCGAAGAGCGGGCCGAACTGTGACAACTGCGTGGAGGTCGCGTACGTGACCGGGGCGGTCGGCGTCCGGGACTCGAAGGACAGGACGGGCCCGGCCCTGGTCTTCGCCCCCGGTGACTGGCACGCCTTCGTCGCCGGCGCACGGGGCGGTGCGTTCGCCGGGAAATGATCCGGCGCCGCGCCCTTTCCGAACGTGGTCCCGCCCGGCAACGTCGCCGGGCGGGACCATTTCGTTCGCGCCCGGCCGGGTGCGGGCACCCCGTCGCCAGTTCCGCTCCGCCTCGTTGAACCGCACAGATCGGCAACCGAGCGAGGCAGGCGAGACGGATGACGACGATCGGTTCGGAGAATCTGACCAACGGCCCGGGCAAGCCCGAGCGGTTCGGTGGCAAGTACCGCGGGGCACGCCGCGACAGCGTCCTCACCGAGGTGGGCTCGGGCGACACCGAGATCGGCGGCCGCGACACGGCCGCACCGGACCAGGCCGGGCCGCCGCTCTCCCTGCCGTCGCTCGACCCGAACCCGCTGACCGAGCCGTCCTTCCCGCCGACCGGCTGGCCCATGGAGCAGCCGGAGTCCCTCGTGGACCATCCGCTGCTGCGCGGGCTGCTCATGGAGTTGCCGCCGAAGGGCAGTGTCCCTCCGCCCGGCTGGCTCGACCGCTGGTTCGAGGCGACCCGGGCGATCCTGGAACTGCTATACGTGCAGGGGACGGCCCGCCCGCGCTGACACCGTGGCGGCCGGCGGCAGTGCCCGCTCGGCGAGGCGGTTGTGCCGCAGGGCATGGCGTACCCCGATCGCGATCACACCGAGCACCGCGACGGTGATCGCGGGTCCGGCGACAGCCGGCGTCGCGAACAGGTCGACGCCCGTGGCCGGTAGCACCGCGCCGACCGCCGCCAGGGCGGTCACCTGGAGCGGCAGCACGATCAGCGGGTGCGCCGCGGCGGCCCGCAGCCCGTGCGGGGCCGGGGTGTCCGGCGCGGCGGCGAACGCGCCCGCGCCGGCCCGCAGCCAGCGGACCCGCCGTACCGTGCAGACCGCGACGGCCAGCGCCGGAGCCGCCGCGAGGGTGAGCCCGGCGGCGGCCCGGTCGAGCGCCGTGGCGCCGGCGCTCTGCAGGCCCACCGCGAGGACGGCCGCGGTCAGCGCCAGGCCGGCGAGGACCAGGGCGGACAACCAGCCGGTACGCCGTCGCAGCGCGCGGGCGCGGTCCAGCCGGGGCAGCCCGTCCGCCACCACACTGGCGGCCACCCAGACGGCGGCGACGGGGATCAGCACGGTGAGAGGCTCGTCCATGGTGCCAGCCTGGTCCGGATCGACGGGTACCGAATCCGGGGCGGCACCCCGGTTCCTCCCGTACGCCCTCCCGTAGGGGTCATCCTGCCGGCGTTATGGCCGATCCGGAATCTTCACAGTGTTCCCACTGCTGACCTAGCCTCTTAACGATCGGTCAGCGTCGATTCGCCTGCGCCTCACCGGGCGGACGGTCCTGTGCCGGTCGGAGGGAGGTAGGGAGATGGGTCTCCCAGACAGGTCCGTACTCGTCGGAATGGCCGCCCTGACCATGCTCGCGGCCGCGTCACCCGCCTCGGCCGCCGAACCCACCGGCACCATCCGCGCCGCCGGTGGTCCCACCGCGGTGGCCGACAGCTACCTCGTCGTCCTGAAGGACAGCGCCGTCGCCCCGAGCCGGGTCGCCGAGACCGCCCACCGGCTCACCGCCCGGCACGGCGGCACCGTCGCCCGCACCTGGCGCGCCGCGCTGCGCGGCTTCGAAGTCAACGTCGGCGCGACGGCCGCCGCGCGGATCGCGGCCGACCCCGCCGTGGCGTACGTCGAACAGAACCACACGGTCACCATCGCCGGCACCCAGACGAACCCGCCCTCCTGGGGCCTGGACCGGATCGACCAGCGGAACCTGCCCCTGAACAGCTCCTACACCTACCCGAACACCGCCGGCAACGTGCGCGCCTACATCATCGACACCGGCGTGCTCTTCGGGCACAACGACTTCGGCGGCCGGGCCGTCTCCGGCTTCGACGCGGTGGACGGCGGCTCCGCCGACGACTGCAACGGCCACGGCACGCACGTCGCGGGCACGGTGGGCGGCTCGTCGTACGGGGTGGCGAAGGGCGTCCAGATCGTCGGCGTCCGGGTGCTCAACTGCCAGGGCAGCGGCACCAACGCCCAGGTCGTGTCGGGCATCGACTGGGTCACGGCGAACGCGGTGAAGCCGGCCGTGGCCAACATGAGCCTCGGCGGCTCCGCCAACAGCTCCATCGACACCGCGGTCACCAACTCCATCAACTCCGGCATCACGTACGCCGTGGCGGCCGGGAACGGCGACATCCTGGGCAACCGGCAGAACGCCTGCAACTACTCCCCGGCCCGGGTCGCGTCGGCGATCACCGTCGGGGCGACGCAGAACAACGACGCCGCCGCGAGCTTCTCCAACTACGGCACCTGCGTCGACATCCTGGCGCCGGGTGTCAACATCACCTCGGCCTGGTACACCGGCACGTCCGCCACCAACACGATCAGCGGCACCTCGATGGCGTCGCCGCACGTGGCCGGCGCCGCGGCGCTCGTGCTCTCGGCGAACCCGTCGTGGACCCCGCAGCAGGTGCGGGACAGCCTCGTCAACGACGCCACCCCGAACGTGGTGACCAACGTGGGCACCGGTACGCCGAACCGGCTGCTCTACGTGGCGAACGGCACGACCCCGCCGCCCACCAACGACTTCTCCGTCTCGGTCTCGCCCACCTCCGGCTCGACCGCGCCGGGCGGCTCGGTGACCGCCACGGTTGCCACCGCCACCACCAACGGCTCGGCCCAGTCCGTCAGCCTCTCCGCGAGCGGCCTGCCGGGCGGCGCCACCGCCTCGTTCAACCCGCCGACGGTGACCTCGGGCGGCTCGTCCACGCTCACCATCACCACGTCGGCGAGCACCCCGGCCGGCACCTACCCGGTGACGATCAGTGGCACCGCGGCGTCGGGCACGAAGACGGCGACGTACTCACTGACCGTCACCGGTGCCGGCGGCTGCACGGGCGCGGGTCAGAAGCTCGGTAACCCGGGCTTCGAGTCGGGCAACACGGTGTGGTCGTCGAGTTCGGGTGTGATCGGCCAGTACGGCTCCTCCGGGCAGCCGCCGCGTACCGGCACGTGGAACGCGTGGCTGGACGGCTACGGCAGCACCCACACCGACACGCTGTCGCAGTCGGTGAGCCTGCCGGCCGGCTGCACCTCCTACACCTTCACGTTCTGGCTGCACATCGACTCGGCCGAGACCACCAGCAGCGTCCAGTACGACAAGCTGACCGTGCAGGTGCTCAACTCCTCCGGCAGCGTGCTGGCCACCCTCGGGACCTGGTCGAACCTGAACAAGGCCAGCGGCTACAGCCAGAAGTCCTTCTCCCTGGCCGCGTACGCCGGCCAGACCGTCACCCTGAAGTTCACCGGCACCGAGGACTCCTCGCTGCAGACCTCATTCGTCATCGACGACACGGGGGTGAACGTCTCCTGAGCCAACCTCTCCCACCGGCGTCCGGCGGTCCCCCTCGGGGTGGCCGCCGGACGTCGTCGCGGGCTCAGACGTCGAAGGTGGTGAGGCGTTCCGTGGCCGGGGGCGGCGGGGTGGCCTTCCACACGCCGGTCTTCTGCGCGGCCAGCCGGGCCAGGTAGGCCGGGTTGAGGATGACGTAGCGGCGCCAGAGCCGCTTCGGCTCCAGGCCGAGCCGCCAGAACCACTCCAGGCCGGCGCGCTGCATCCACGGCGGCGGGTTGCGCAGCAGCCCGGCGTGGTAGTCGAACGCCGCGCCGACGGCCATCAGCGGCATGTCGAGCAGCGGCCGCATGGCGTACGTGAAGATCTCCTGCCGGGGGCAGCCCAGCCCGACCAGGACGAGGCGGGCCCCGCTGGCCTTGATCCGGTCGGCGATCTCGGTGTCCTCACCCGGCTGGAGCGACCGGAACTTGGACGGCTCGACACCGGCGATCTTCAGCGCCGGGAACCTGCGCTCCAGGGCCGGGACCAGGCGGGACAGGGTCGCCTCGGTGGAGCCGTAGAGGTAGACCGGCAGCCCCTCGTCGGCGAAGCGGGCCAGCACCCGGAGGGTGAGCTCCGGCCCGTAGACCCGGTCGGTGAGGCCGGCGCCGTGGAGCAGGTTGAGCGCCCAGCGCACCGGCTGCCCGTCGGGCGTGACGACGTCGAAGGAGTTGAGCCGGGCGTTGTGCGCCCGGTCGAGCACCCCGGTCATCACCCCGTGCACCGCCAGCGCGGTGAGGGCCAGCGGACGGCGCTCGTGCGCAGCCGCCACCACGGCCTCGGTCGCCCGGGCGTAGTCGGTGGCGTCGACGAGTACGCCGAGCACGTTCCGCTTGGTGCCGGTGGTCATGCCTTCGGCACCCACTTGTCGACGTTCGCCTCGTAGATCTCGCGGAGGATCATCGGCACGTCGTAGGTGATCTTCCAGTTCGGGTAGTGCTCCTCGAACCGGGCCATGCTGCTCACGTACCACTGGTGGTCGCCGGTGCGGGCCTGCTCGACGTAGTTGATCTTCGCCACCCGGCCGGTGATCTCCTCGGCGATCCGGAACGCCTCGATGTGCGAGGTGTTCGAGTGCCGGCCCCCGCCGAGGTTGTAGACCTGCGCCGAGCGCGGCTCGCGGAAGAACGCCTCGAACGCGGTGAGCACGTCCCGCGAGTGGATCGCGTCCCGGACCATCTTCCCCTTGTAGCCGAAGAGGTTGTACGTCCGGCCCTCCATCACGCAGCGCATCAGGTACGCCAGGAATCCGTGCAGCTCGGCGGCGGAGTGCGCCGGACCGGTCAGCGTGCCGCCCCGGAAGCAGGCCGTCTTCATGTCGAAGTACCGGCCGTACTCCTGGACCATCACGTCCGAGGCGACCTTGGAGGCGCCGAAGATCGAGTGCAGCGACTCGTCGATCGACATGTCCTCGGTGATGCCGTCGTACCAGGGGTGGTCCTCCGGCAGCTCGTAGCGCGTCTCCAGCTCGATCAGCGGCAGGGTGTTCGGGCGGTCGCCGTAGACCTTGTTGGTCGAACAGTGGATGAACGGCGCGTCGATGGCGTGCCGCCGGGTGTTCTCCAGCACGTTGAGGGTGCCGCCGGCGTTGACGTCGAAGTCGGTGTACGGCTCCTTGGCGGCCCAGTCGTGGCTCGGCTGGGCGGCGCTGTGGATCACCACGGCGATGTCCGAGCCGTACTTCTTGAAGACCTGCTCCAGGGCGTCCCGGTCGCGGATGTCCACGGCGTGGTGGGTGTAGGAGCGGCCCAGCTCGCCGGCGAGGCGGTCGAGGCTCCAGGCGGTCGAACCGTCCTCGCCGAAGAAGTACCGGCGCATGTCGTTGTCGATGCCGACCACGTCGAGACCGAGGCCGGCGAAGTGCCGGGCCGCCTCGGAGCCGATCAGACCGCCCGAACCGGTCACCAACGCGACACTCACACGCCACTCCTGGTCCATTGGGGGCAGGGAAACCACCGGAGCATAGCGTGATGTCCGGCACGCCCCGATATGGCGCGAGGGCCCCGCTGATTGCGGAGCCCTCGTGATGGTGGGGAAGGGGGGAGTTGAACCCCCACGCCCTTTCGGGCACACGGACCTGAACCGTGCGCGTCTGCCATTCCGCCACTTCCCCGTGGCCTGACCTGCAACACCGTAGCTCATCCCGCTCCCGCCGTCTGCGGCGGGTGCCCGGACATATTACGCTGTTCCCGGTCATCGCCACGAGCGATCACCGTTCGTGGCGGACGAAACTTTAGCACGTCCGCGGGGCTGGTCACGAACGGGCCGCCGGCAGCCGGCCGAGCGGCGTGTGAGCTGCGGAGGCGGTGTCCGGATACCATCATTGCCTCGGGACCCGAGGAGGAGCCGGTGAGCGTGCTGCAACGCTTCGAGAAGCGTCTGGAAGGCCTGGTCGAGGGGGCCTTTGCCAAGGTCTTCAAAGGGGTGGTCCACCCCGTGGAGATCCTCAACGCCATGCAGCGGGAGGCCGAGGCGCACAAGGCGATCCTGGCCGGTGGGCGCACGTTGGTGCCCAACCGCTACGTGATCGATCTCTCGCCGTACGACCACAGTCGGCTGGCGCCGTACGCCGCCGCGCTGGCCCAGGAACTGGCCCAGTCGCAGGCGGAGTTCATCGGCGAGCAGGCGTGGACGGTCTACGGCGACGTGATCGTCGAGGTCGAGCGTGGTGAGGGGCTGGACACCGGCATGTTCCGGGTCACCGCGGAGGTCTACACCGGCGGCGACGTCGCCCCGGTCTCCGCGCCCGGCGGCTACGACGCCGGCCCGGCCTACCCGCCGGCCTACGACCAGGGCGGCGGCTACGGCCCGCCTCCGGGGCACGGCGGCGGCCGCAACGTCCGCCTGGTCTCCGGCGACGGCCGCACCTACCCCCTCCAGATGGGCTCGACGGTGATCGGCCGCGGCGACCAGGCCAACCTGCGCCTGCCCGACGTCGGCATCTCCCGCCGCCACGCCCGGCTGGACTTCGACGGCGGCCAGGTCGTGCTGACCGACCTCGGCTCCACCAACGGCACGATGGTCAACGGCCAGCGCGTCTCCGCGGTCGCCCTCAACCCGGGCGACATGATCCAGCTCGGCACGACCACCCTGACCTTCCGCGTGGACGGCTGACCCGCGTTGCCGGAACTCGTCATCACCGTCGCCCGGTTCGGGTTCCTCATCCTGCTGTGGATCTTCGTGTTCACGGTGGTCGGCGTGATCCGGCGGGACCTCTTCGCGGGGGCCCGGTCGGGCCGCCTGGTGGCCGCGCCGCGCGCGGTCGGGGCCTCGACCGGGCAGCCGGCGAAGCCGGCGAAGGTGAAGCGGGGCAGGGCGGCGCACCAGCTGGTGGTCACCGCCGGCCAGCTGGCCGGCACCCGGATCACCCTCGGCGAGGCTCAGATCACCATCGGCCGGGCCGAGGACTCCACGCTGGTGATCACCGACGACTACGCCTCGGCGCGGCACGCCCGGCTCGTGCCGCGCGAGGGGCAGTGGTTCGTCGAGGACCTCGGATCGACTAACGGCACCTACCTGGATCGCGCTAAGGTCACCGGACCAACCCCCGTCCCCCTCGGCGTGCCGATCCGGATCGGCCGCACTTCCCTCGAATTACGGCCATGACTCTGACCCTGCGCTACGCGGCCCACAGTGACCGCGGTCTGATCCGAGACGGGAACCAGGATTCCGTCTACGCCGGACCGCGGCTCCTTGCCGTTGCCGACGGCATGGGCGGCATGGCCGCCGGTGACGTCGCCAGCAACATCGTCATCGGTGCCATGGCGCCCCTGGACGAGGACGTCCCTGGGGACGCCCTCGTCGACGCGCTGCGTTCCGCCGTCGGCACCGCCAACCAACAGCTCCGCGACACCGTGGACGCCAACCCGCAGCTGGAGGGGATGGGCACCACGCTCACCGCGACCCTCTTCTCGGGCAGCAAGCTCGGCATGGTCCACATCGGTGACTCGCGGGCCTATCTCCTGCGCAACGGTGAGTTCGCCCAGATCACCAAGGACGACACGTACGTCCAGATGCTCGTCGACGAGGGCCGGATCAGCGCGGAGGAGGCGAGCAGCCACCCTCAGCGCTCGCTGCTCACCCGCGCCCTGGACGGCCGGGACATCGACCCGGAATACAGCGTCCGGCAGGTGCTCCCGGGTGACCGCTACCTGATCTGCTCGGACGGCCTCTCCGGCGTGGTCAGCGCGGACACCATCGCCGACACCATGCGGGAGTACACCGACCCGCAGCAGTGCGTCGAGCGCCTCGTGCAGCTCGCCCTGCGCGGTGGCGGTCCGGACAACATCACCGTGATCATCGCCGACGCCACCGACCAGGACATCGTCGAGGCGTCCCCGATCGTCGGCGGCGCCGCCGCCCGGGACCGCGGGATGGCCACCTCGGCCGACGTCTCCACCCCGGCGGCCCGCGCCTCCGCGCTGTCGGCTCCGCGCGCGCCCGCGCCGGAGGAACCCACGGACAACCGCGACGACGAGCCCGAGCGGCGCCGCCGGCACCCGCTGCGCACCGCGGCCATGCTGCTGGCGCTGCTGGTCATCGTCGGCGGCGGCCTGTTCGGCGGATGGAACTACACGCAGCGCCAGTACTACGTCGGCGCCACCGACGACGGGCAGCTCGCCGTGTTCCGGGGGGTCCCGGGCCAGGTCGCCGGGCTCGACCTGTCCAACGTGCACGCCACCAGCGACGCCCGGCTCGACGACCTCACCCAGGCCGCCCAGGAGCAGGTCAAGCAGGGCATCCAGGCGCGGAGCGAGCCGGACGCCGAGCGCCGGCTGGCCGAGCTGACCAGCGACGACCCGGCCAACCCGAACCTGAAGCCCCTGTGCCCGCCCAGCCCGACCCCAGGTGCGGTCTCGCCGACCCCGAGCCCGTCCGCGGCCGGCGGCTCGCTGGCCCCGGCGGTCAGCGGCAGCGCCGTCCCGCCGGCCTCGGCCACGGCCACCCCGGGCACGACGCCCACAGCGACGCCGACCACCACGCCCGACGCCGTCCCCTCCGACACGGTCTCGCCGGTCGACCCGACCGGCTGCCGGTCGCCCGAGTGAGCACCGGCTCGATCCCGAGGACACATCCGTGACCGCAGCCGCCGCACCGGCCGCCTCGCCCGCCTCGACGGGCGAGCAGCCCGGCGTGCGCCTGGCCCGGTCCCGGCGCAACGCCGAGCTGTCCCTGCTCCTGCTCGCCATGGTCCTGGTGGCGGCGTACGCGGCGACGGTCGAGGCCAACGTGCTGGACACCGTCACCCCGGACTTCTGGATCCCGGCCGCCGCGCTGGGGCTGGTCTTCCTGGGCCTGCACCTGGTGATCCGGTGGCTGGCGCCGTTCGCCGACCCCGCGCTGCTGCCGGCCGTGGCCCTGCTCAACGGCATCGGCGTGGGGTTCCTGCGACGCTACGACCTGGCCAACGCCGCTCCCGAGCAGCGGGAGAGCCTGGCCATCTTCGCCGGCACCGGCGGGCGCCAGCTCGCCTGGACGCTGGGGGCGGTGATCCTCGCCGCCGCCCTGCTGGCGATCATGCGGGACCACCGCTCGCTGTCGCGCTACGCGTATACCCTGGGGCTTGCCGGCATCGTGCTGGTGATGATCCCGGCGGTGCTGCCGGGCCGGTTCTCCGAGGTCAACGGGGCGAAGCTCTGGATCCGCCTCGGCGGCTTCCAGATCCAGCCCGGTGAGTTCGCCAAGCTGGCCCTGCTCACCTTCTTCGCGTACTACCTGGTCCGTAAGCGGGAGGTGCTCTCGCTGGCCAGCCGGCGGGTGCTCGGCATCGACTTCCCGCGGGGCCGCGACCTCGGCCCGGTCCTCGTGGTCTGGCTGATCAGCATCCTGGTCCTGGTGTTCGAGAAGGACCTGGGCACGTCGCTGCTCTACTTCGGCATGTTCGTGGTGACCCTCTACATCGCCACCGAACGGGTGAGCTGGCTGCTCATCGGTCTCATCCTGTTCTTCGGCGGCGCCTACCTGGCGTACGTGCTGGGCAGCACGGTGGGTGGCCCGTTCGCCAACTTCTACGATCGGGCGCAGATCTGGCTGGACCCCTTCGCCGAGCCGTACGACCGGGGCTACCAGCTCGTCCAGGGCCTGCTCACGCTCGGCACCGGCGGCCTGTTCGGGGCCGGCCCGGGCGGCGGTCAGCCGACCCTGCTGCCCGAGGTGCAGACCGACTTCATCTTCGCCGGCATCGGTGAGGAGATCGGCCTGTTCGGCCTCTCCGCGCTGCTGGTGGTCTACCTGCTGATCGTCGAGCGGGGGCTGCGTGCCGCGCTGGCGGTCCGGGACTCGTTCGGCAAGCTGCTCGCCGGTGGCCTGGCCTTCACCCTGGGTCTCCAGGTCTTCGTCATCGTCGGCGGGATCAGCAAGCTCATCCCGCTGACCGGCCAGACCACGCCGTTCCTCTCCGCCGGTGGCTCCTCGCTGATGGCGAACTGGCTGCTGATCGCGGTGCTGCTCCGGGTCTCCGACGGCGCGCGCCGGCCGGTGACCGGGGGCGGCGGCCCGGCGGCCCGGCCGTCGGGTGGCCCGCCGGAGCAGCTGCACGGTGCCCCCACGGAGGTGATCCGGCCGTGAACGCCCCCCTGCGCCGCGTCGGCGTGGTCGTCATGATCCTGTTCGGGCTGCTCTTCGCCAACCTGAACTGGATTCAGGCCTACAAGGCCGACGAATACCGCAACAGCGACTACAACGGCCGGGTCCAGGTCGCCGAGTACGAGCGCAAGCGCGGCAACATCGAGGTCGGCGGCACCGCGGTCGCACTCAGCAAGGAGACCAGCGGGAAGCTGAAGTTCCAGCGCAGCTACCCCGGTGGGGCCATGTACGCGCACGTGCTCGGCTACAAGCCGGTCAACCTGGCCGACACGGGCATCGAGCGGCTGGAGAACGACTTCCTCGCCGGCACCAGCGACCAGCTCATCGCCAACCGGATCAAGGACATGTTCACCGGTGACCAGACCGGTGGCGGCAACGTGCTGCTGACGCTGTCGAAGCGGGCCCAGGAGACGGCGTACAAGCAGCTCAACGACAACCAGGTCGGCGCCAAGCGGGGCGCGGCCATCGCCATCGATCCGCGGACCGGGGCCCTGCAGGCCCTGGTGTCCATGCCGAGCTTCGACCCGAATCCGCTGGCCAGCCACGACACGGGCGCCGCCTCCAAGGCACACAACGCGCTCGAGCAGGACAAGGACCGCCCGCTGGCGAACCGGGCGCTCGCCGAGACCCTGCCGCCCGGCTCCACCTTCAAGATCGTGGTGGCCGCCGCGGCGCTGGAGAACGGCGTCACCCAGCAGACCGAGATCCCGGCCGGGCCCAGCTTCACGCCGCCGACCTCGGGCACGCCGATCCGCAACGCCGCCCCGTCGATCTGTCCGGAGCCCCAGGTCACTCTCCGCGAAGCGGTGACCGAGTCGTGCAACACCGGCTTCGCCCAGCTCGGCTTGCGGCTCGGTGCGGACAAGATCAAGGAGAAGGCCCGCGCGTTCGGCTTCGAGCAGGACGACCTCACCGTCGGCGAGACGGGCGAGGACGGCGGCCTGCCGGTGGCGGCCAGCCGCACTGGTGAGATGGCCGCGCCCGGCGGCGGCACCGACCCGGCCGCGCTGGCCCAGTCCTCCATCGGCCAGCGCGACGTGCGGATGACCCCGCTGCAGGGTGCGTTGATCGCCGCCACGGTCGCCAACGGCGGCAGCCAGATGCGGCCCTACCTGGTCAAGCAGCTGCTCGGGCCGGACCGCACCACGGTCTACGACGCCGCCAAGCCGCGTGAGCTGCGCCAGCCGGTCAGCGGTCCGGTCGCGGCCGACCTGCGGGACATGATGGTCAACGTGGTGAAGGAGGGCACCGGCCGGAAGGCCGCCATCGAGGGCTACACGGTCGGCGGCAAGACCGGCACCGCCCAGTCCGGCCCGAACACCCCGGACCACGGCTGGTTCATCGGCTTCGCGCTGGACAAGAACGGCACCCCGGTCTCGGCGGTGTGCGTGGAGCTGGAGCAGGCCGGCAGCGGCGGCAGCGCCGAGGCGGCCCGGATCGGCGGCCGGATCATGGCGGCGGCCATCATGGAAGGCCGCTGACATGCTCAGCCCGGGTGTGCAGCTCGGCAACCGCTACCGCCTCGACGAGCGGATCGCCAGCGGTGGCATGGGCGACGTCTGGCGCGGCACCGACCAGGTGCTGGGCCGTACCGTCGCCGTCAAGAGCCTGCTCCCCGCCCTGCTCGACGAGCCGGGCTTCGCCGAGCGGTTCCGCGGCGAGGCGCGCACCATGGCCACCATCAACCACCCCGGCGTGGTCGACGTCTACGACTTCGGCAGCGACCAGCAGATCGCCTTCCTGGTCATGGAGTACGTGGAGGGCGACGCGCTCTCCTCGACGCTCAGCCGGGTCGGCCGGCTCACCCCGGCCCGCACGATGGCCCTGCTGGCCCAGGCTGCCGACGCCCTGCACGCCGCGCACGAGAAGGGCATCGTGCACCGCGACGTGAAGCCCGGCAACCTCCTGGTCCGGCCGAACGGCACGCTGGTGCTCACCGACTTCGGCATCGCCCGCTCCGACCTGGTCGGCCAGCTCACCGCCGCCGGCTCGGTGCTGGGCACCGCCTCCTACATCTCGCCCGAGCAGGCCACCGGCGCCGTCGCCACCCCCGCCTCCGACGTCTACGCGCTCGGCGTGGTCGCGTACCAGTGCCTGGCCGGCCGGCGGCCCTTCGAGGGGGACAACCCGCTCGAGATCGCCATGAAGCACGTGCGCGAGACGCCCCGGCCGCTCCCCGCCGACATCCCGCCCCAGGTGCGGGCCATCGTCGAGCGGGCCCTCGCGAAGGACCCGGCGGCCCGCTGGCCCAGCGCCGCCGCCCTGGCGAGCGTCGCCCGGCAGGCCAAGCTCGCCCTGTCGCAGCAGGCGCGGGGCGGCCGCCCCATCTCCGGCGTACCCGCCTCCCCGGCCGCGCCGGCCGCTCGCGCGCAGGTCCCCACGGCCACGCGGCCGCAGCCCCGCCCGCCCGCGGTGGCCGCGCACCCGCCGGCGGCGGCCCGTCCGGCCGCCGTGGCGCAGCCCGCCCCGCCGCCGCGCCCGCCGGTGGCGCCGCGCGGCGCGGCGGCCGTTCCACCGCCCCGCCAGCACAACCCGCTCGGGTACGCCCCGCCGCCCGTCGCGCCCAGGCCGCGCCGGTCCCACGCCGGGCGGTGGCTGCTGGCCATCGTGGTGGCCGTACTGATCCTTGTCTGCTCCGGCGTGATTTCCTACCGGATCCGGAACGACGCGGCGGCCGGTGATCCCGGTCTGCCTGCTCCGGTGGGCGTGACCTCCGGCGCGGTGCGGGCCCACGGGGGCGACTATGCGGTTCCCACGTCGTACCGTCGTGGGGTACGGCTCCAGCCGGCTGCCGGCGAGACGACGACGAGCGAAGGACGAGAGACGCGATGACAGCGCAGGCCCGCCTGCTCGGTGGCAGGTACCAGGTCGGCGAGCTGCTCGGCTACGGCGGCATGGCGGAGGTGCACCGCGGTCGTGACCTCCGGCTCGGTCGGGATGTCGCGATCAAGATGCTCCGCGCCGACCTTGCCCGGGACGCGACCTTCCAGATGCGGTTCCGCCGGGAGGCGCAGAACGCCGCCTCGCTGAACCACCCGGCCATCGTCGCCGTGTACGACACCGGCGAGGAGACCGCCCCGACCGGCGAGACGCTGCCCTTCATCGTCATGGAGTTCGTCAACGGGCGGACCCTCAAGGAGGTGCTGGGCGCCGAGGGCCGGCTCCAGCCCCGCCGGGCGCTGGAGATCTGTGCCGACATGTGCGCGGCGCTGGAGTTCAGCCACCGGCACGGGATCATCCACCGGGACATCAAGCCCGGCAACGTGATGCTCACCCAGACCGGCCAGGTCAAGGTGATGGACTTCGGCATCGCCCGGGCCCTGGCCAGCGGCGCCACCACCATGACGCAGACCAGCGCGGTCATCGGCACGGCGCAGTACCTCTCCCCGGAGCAGGCGCGCGGCGAGGCGGTCGACGCCCGCTCGGACGTCTACGCGGCCGGCTGCGTGCTGTTCGAGCTGCTCTGCGGGCACCCGCCGTTCGTCGGGGACAGCCCGGTCAGCGTCGCCTACCAGCACGTACGGGAGCAGCCGCCCACGCCGAGCACCATCAACCCGGACGTCAACCCGGCCGTGGACGCCATCGTCCTCAAGGCGCTCTCCAAGAACCCGCTCAACCGCTACCAGAGCGCCGGCGAGATGCGGGCGGACCTGCTCCGCGCCGCCGCCGGCCGGCCGGTGCTGGCCACCCCGGTCATGCCGGCCGAGGAGACCATGCCGATGGCGCCGGCTGGGGCCGCCGGCGGCTACCAGCAGACCCAGGTGATGGGCCCGCAGACCCGCGAGCAGCCCCCGGCCCGGGTCGGCGACGCCCGCAAGCGCAAGAGCTCGGCCTGGGTGATCGCCACCTTCGCGGCGCTCGGCGTGCTGGCGGTGATCGCCCTGGCCACGGCGCTCTGGCTCAACCAGACCGGCGCCGAGAAGGTCTCCGTACCGCCGCTGGAGGGCAAGAGCCAGGCGGTGGCGACCGCCGATCTCCAGCGGGCGGGGCTGCGCGTCTCAATCGGGGATCCGATCCTCAACAGCGACTGCACGAAGAACACGGTGGCCGCCCAGAACCCGCAGTCCGGCGCGTCGGTGGCGAAGAACAGCCCGGTGACGATCCAGATCTGCGGCGGGAAGCCGGTGGTGACGATCCCCTCCGGCATCAAGGGCAGCACCTACACCAGCGCCAAGGCCCGCCTCGAAGACCTGAACCTCGTCGTGAACCGCAAGGAGGTCAACAGCGGCGCACCGGAGGGCCAGGTCGTCGCCCTGGACCCGGACGAGGGCAGCTCGGTGGCCGAGCGGAGCACGGTGACCCTGGAGGTTTCGAAGGGCAACGTGAACGAGGTGCCGAACGTCAAGGGTTACACCCGGGACCTGGCGGAGCAGCGGCTGAAGGAAGCCGGCTACGGCGTCCGCGTCCGGGAGGGCAACGAGGTGCCCCCGGATCAGGCGGGCAAGGTCAGCGCTCAGAACCCGCGCGCCGGCACCAAGCTGGCAAAGGGCGAGACGGTGACCATCGAGGTTGACATCCCGGCCCCCGAGGAAACCGAGAGCCCCAGCCCGGGCACCCCGTCGCCGGGCACGACGCCCACCACCCCTGGCACCGGCGGCGGCGGTGGATTCCCGTTCCCGAACAGCACGCCGCCGACGAGGTTCAGCCAGCCCTGACCCGACGGCTCCAGACAGGCGAGGTGGCGGTGTCCGGTCGACCGGACACCGCCACCTCGCCTATCTGGCGTAGGACGAGCCTCAGGCGGCGGCGAACGCGGCCCGGCGCCGGGCGTCGACCTCGGCGGCCAGCTCCGGGGCCCGCTCCAGCGCCTCCGGGAAGCCGCAGACGGCCAGCCAGTTGGCCAGCATGAGGTGCCCGCCCTCGGTCAGCACCGACTCCGGGTGGAACTGGACTCCCTCGATCGGCAGGGTGCGGTGCCGCATGGCCATGACCACGCCGGAGCCGGTCCGGCCGGTGACCTCCAGCTCGTCGGGCAGCGTCTCGGGCAGCACGGCGAGCGAGTGGTAGCGGGTGGCCGTGAACGGGTCGGGCAGGCCGGCGAGCACTCCGACGCCTTGGTGGCGTACCTCGGAGGTCTTGCCGTGCAGCAGCTCCGGCGCCCGGGTCACGGTCGCGCCGAACGCCTCGCCGATGGCCTGGTGACCGAGGCAGACCCCGAACAGGGGGAGCTTGCCGGCGTACTCCTTGACGACGTCCAGGCAGATGCCGGCCCGGTCGGGGCTGCCCGGTCCTGGCGAGAGCAGCACCCCGGCGGCGCCCACCCGGCCCACCTCGGCCACGTCGATCTCGTCGTTGCGCCGCACCTCGCAGTCCACGCCGAGCTGGCCGAGGTACTGCACCAGGTTGAAGACGAACGAGTCGTAGTTGTCGATTACGAGGACGCGCATCGGGTCACCTGCTCGGGGTGGAGGGCGGGGCGTTGTTCGACTCGGTGCTGTACGGGATCTCCTCCTCGGACGGCCGCTCGGTCGGCTCGGTGAGCCCGCCGTCCCCCGGCACGCCGGAGTCCTGGGTGACCTGCACGTCGTCGAAGGGCAGAAGTGGCTCGGCCCACGGGAAGACCACGAACCAGAGC
The DNA here is from genome assembly GCF_009671205.1 of Micromonospora terminaliae. Taxonomy (NCBI): domain Bacteria; kingdom Bacillati; phylum Actinomycetota; class Actinomycetes; order Micromonosporales; family Micromonosporaceae; genus Micromonospora; species Micromonospora terminaliae. The sequence goes on from NZ_CP045309.1 coordinate 5,627,885, forward strand.
AGGGCCACCGTCGCGGCGGCCAGCAGCACCGAGCCGATCAGCTTTCCGGGCAGCCCGAGGGGGAGCTTGCGCCAGATCCAGCCGTACACGCCTCAGCCCTCCAGCTCCGCCGGGCGACCCGCCACCTTGGCCTGCACGTGGTCGAGCCGCGCGTGGACGATCAGCCGCTGGTAGTTGTCGAACTTCGGGTTGCAGGTGGTCAGCGTCAGCAGCTTCTCGGTGGGCGGCTCGTTCGGTTTGCCCGGCACCGGCGCCACGACCTCGACCTGGTACGGCTTCACGATCTGCTGCTGGTAGACGCGGTAGACGAGCCAGTCGGTCTTGGTCTCGACCACGATGGCGTCGCCCGACTTCAACTCGTCGAGCCGCCAGAAGGTGGACCGGATGCGGTGGCCGGCGACGGAGAAGTTGCCCACCTCGCCCGGCATCGCGCTCTTCGGGTAGTGGCCGGGCGCGTACCGGATGTCGTCGGGGGTGACGCCTTCGACCACCACCCAGTGCTTGTCGAGCTTCGGGATGTAGAGGCCGGCCACCGGCTTGCCCTCGGCGGGCGGCTTCGGTTTGACGCTCGGGCCGGCGGACGGGGTCGGCCCGACCGTCGGGTCCGCTCCCCACTCCTGGGCGAGCTGGCTGTTCAGGTCGTTCTGGTGGGCGTCGACGATGACCGACTTGCCCCAGATCTCGTAGCCGGCGAAGAGCAGCACCACCAGGCCGAAGGTGATCAGCACCTCGCCGGTGCCCCGCACGATCGTCCGCAGCCGGGATCCGACGGTGGGCCGAGTCAGCTCGGAGTAGACGCTCCTGTACCCCTCGCCGATCTGCTCCGGCCGGAGCTGCACCACCCGCTCGCCGCGGCGGGGCCGCGGCGGCTCGGCCGGTGGGTCGGTCGGGTCGCCGTCCCCGGTGTCCGGGGCCGGGGGGACGGCACCCATCAGGGCGGTGGAGTCCAGCGCGGCCGAGCGGGCCGCCGGGCGGCTGACGGCCGGGATCACGGCGGTCGCTCCCGGGTCCGCCGGGCCGGTCGCGGCCGGACGGGCCGCCTCGCAGCCGGGCCGCTCGGCCGGGTTCCCGGCCGCGGGGCGCTCGCGCCGATCGCCGAGCGGCGGGATGAACGCGGTCGGCGCATCACCGGGACTGGACGGCCGCACCGCGGCAGGGCCGTGCGGCGCGACAGGACCGTGCGGCCCGACTGGGCCGTGCGGCGCGGCAGGACCGTGCGGCGCGGCAGGACCACGCGGCCCGACTGGGCCGTGCGGCGCGGCGGGGGCATGCGGCGCTGCGGGGCTGTGCGGCGCTGTGGGGCTGTGTGGCGCGGCCGGGCTGTGCGGCCCGACTCTGCCCTGCGGCCCGACTGGGCCCTGCGGCGCGGCGGGCGGCGGTGACACCGGTCGGCTGGCGGGGGCCGGGGGGCGACTGCGGTCGCCAGGCCAGGCCGGTGGCGGGGCCGCGTGCGGGCGCGGGCGGGCCGGCTGCTGGTCGGTCGCCGAGGGGGGCGCGGCCCGGTCCGGCCAGGGCAGGTCGAGCGGCGGGGAGGGCGGCGGCGCGGGCGGCGGGGGCGCCGGCCGGTCGAGCTTCGGGAGGAAGGCGGTCGGGTCGTCGTTCTGGTCGCGATGGCGCCCGTCCCGCTCCCGGTGGTCGTCCGGTGTCACCTAAGGACCTTCGCCGACTGCAGCGCGGTCGAGTCCTCGAATGCCGGCACCGTGACCGTGGAGATGGTCTCGGAGTAGCCGAGCTGGTAGTGGTCGACGGCTTCCCTGAACAACCGGACTCCCTTGGACGCGGCGAGTTCCCGCTGGAAGGCGGCGGGATCGCCGATTGCCACGATCTTGAAAGGAGGGGAGTACACCCGGCCGTGCAGCAGCAGAGTGTTACCGACGCAGCGTACCGCGCTGGTGCTGAGCACGCGGACATTCATGATTGACATGGCCTCCGCGCCGCCCGCCCAGAGCGCGTTCACGACGGCCTGGACGTCGCCCTGGTGGACCACCAGGTCGTCGTTGCTCGCGCCCTTGGGCAGGGGCTGGTCGGCACGCCGGGGCGCGTCGTTCAGTTCGATGGTGATGCCGTTGCCGGTGAGCGCCGTGAAGCCGGCGGCCTGCCGGCTGGCCGCGGCCCGGTCCCGTTGCGCCTTGATCGGGCCGTCGGCGCCCGCGAGGGCCCCGGTCTGCTCCTCGACCTCGGCGCGCAGCCGGGCGGCCTTCGCCTCGCTGGCCGCGACCTCCTCGCGCCGGTCCTCGATCAACTGGGTGAGCTGGGGACGCCGGTCCTCCCGCAGCGGGGTGCCACCGGCGGTGGTCGCGGTCGTGGTGAACAGGAGCCCGGCCGCGGCGGCGATCAGGGGTACGCCGATCGACCAGCCCGGGCGGCGCTGCCGCGGCCGGCGCGGCAACAGGCCGACCACCGCGCGCCGGAGGACCTTCTGCCAGGAGGCGGCGCCGGACGTGTACTCCACCGGGCGTTCCCTTCCCCGTCGTCTCGTTCCGGCCCGCAACGGCGCGGACCGGTGTGCTCGACCCGAAAAGTCCCACCCTTTTCGGTCACTGCGTGCACCGGCCTGACCCCATTCGTGGCCTGGACCGTCCGTCCGGACTACGCTAGCTGTCGAACATTATTGGCCATGGACCGTCGCCCCCGCGCCCGGTTGTCAGGCCGGACGAGGTCGTACCCCCCTCTGGAGAGCGTCGTGCCCAAGTCTCAGGTCCGCAAGAAGAAGGTGTACACCCCGCCGACGGACGTGCGTCCGACGGCGACGGCGGCGACGCGCAAGCCTAGCCCGGTCTGGCTGCCGATCACCGCGGTCGCGTTGATCGTGGTCGGCATCGGCTGGCTGGTCGTCTACTACCTCTCCGAGCAGGCCTACCCGGTCGCGACGTGGGGCTACTGGAACCTCGCGGTGGGCTTCGGCGCGATGGTCTCCTCGCTGATCCTGCTCTCTCGCTGGCGCTGATCCCGACCGGCTCCGCCGCCCTGCGCCCACGGCGTAGGTCACGCCGGGACGCCCCTGACCGGCGCCCGGCGCCCGCTGCCCCTAAGGTGTCGGCAGGGCGGCGTGGCCGGTGCGAGATGACTCACGTTACTGCTGGGTAACCTTGCGCGTAGGCTGCACTGACAAGCAGCAGACCGGGAGGCCAACTCGATGGGCAGCGTCCAGATCGTCACCACGATCCTCGCAGCCGCCGTCACCGCCGTGGCGGTGTGGCTTGCGGTGCGCGCGGTCATGAAGATGACGGCCGTCATCCGGCTCGGCCAGCCCGCGCCGGAGCGGTTCGCCGATAAGGGCGCCCGCACCACGAAGATGCTGGTGGAGACCGCCGGCCACACCCGCATGCTCAAGTGGAGCGTGGTGGGCGCGGCGCACTGGTTCGTGATGGTCGGCTTCATCGTGCTGTCGCTGCTGGTGCTCGAGGCGTACTTCGAGGTGGTCACGCCCGGTGGCGGGCTGCCGATCATCGGGCACTGGACGATCTTCGGTCTGGCCACCGAGTGGATCGGGATCCTGGGTCTGGCCGGCATCCTGGTGCTGATGGGGATCCGGCTGCGCAACCGGCCCACCCGGCCGGGCGGGCGCTCCCGGTTCACCGGCTCGACCATGTGGCAGGGCTACTTCGTCGAGTGGGTCGTGCTGCTGGTCCTGATCTTCGGCTTCGTGATCCGCGGCTTCAAGGTCGCCACCGATCACTTCGAGTACCCGGTCTGGGCCACCCCGCTGAGCCACGCGGTCGGCGCCGCGCTCCCGGCCTGGACGGCCGGCGTCAGCGTCGCCGCCCTCATCAAGATCGCCATCTCGATGACCTGGCTCATCGTGATCTCGCTGAACGTCACCATGGGTGTGGCCTGGCACCGCTTCCTGGCGTTCCCGAACATCTTCTTCAAGCGCGACCCGGAGAAGCCGGCCGGCTCCGGTCTCGGCCCGCTGCGCCCCATGACGAGCGAGGGCAAGCCGCTCGACTTCGAGGAGGCCGACCCCGAGAAGGACCAGTTCGGCGTCGCCCAGGTCGAGCAGTTCACCTGGAAGGGCCTGCTGGACTTCAGCACCTGCACCGAGTGCGGCCGCTGCCAGTCGCAGTGCCCGGCCTGGAACACCGGCAAGCCCCTGTCGCCGAAGCTGCTCGTGCTGAGCCTGCGCGACCACGCGTACGCCAAGGCGCCGTATCTGCTGGCCGGTGGGGGCAAGGACCTGACCGGCGAGGAGAAGGCCACCCAGGAGCAGCTGGCGGGCGTCGACGTGCTGGCCATGGCCGAGGCCGACCGGCCGCTGATCGGCACCGCCGAGGAGGGCGGTGTCATCGACCCGGACGTGCTCTGGTCCTGCACCACCTGCGGCGCCTGCGTCGAGCAGTGCCCGGTGGACATCGAGCACGTCGACCACATCGTCGACATGCGTCGCTACCAGGTGCTGATCGAGTCGAGCTTCCCGTCCGAGGCCGGCGTGATGCTCCGCAACCTGGAGAACAAGGGCAACCCGTGGGGCGCCCCGCAGAACACCCGCGAGGACTGGACCAAGGGCCTCGGCTTCGAGGTGCCGCGGGTCGGCGAGGTCGACGACTTCGAGTACCTGTTCTGGGTCGGCTGCGCCGGCGCGTTCGAGGACCGGGCCAAGAAGACCACCCGCGCGGTCGCCACGCTGCTCAACGAGGCCGGCGTCTCCTTCGCCATCCTCGGCGAGGGCGAGACCTGCTCGGGTGACCCGGCCCGCCGGATCGGCAACGAGTTCGTCTTCCAGATGCTCGCCCAGCAGAACGTCGAGACGCTGAACGAGGCGTTCGAGGGCCGGGAGAAGAGCAAGCGCAAGATCGTCGCCACCTGCCCGCACTGCTTCAACACCCTGGGCAACGAGTACGGCCAGCTCGGTGGCGAGTTCGAGGTCGTGCACCACACCCAGCTGCTGGCCCACCTGGTGGCCGCCGGCAAGCTCACCCCGGTGCAGCCGGTCGACGGCGGCGTGACCTACCACGACCCCTGCTACCTGGGCCGGCACAACCGGGTCTTCGCCGCGCCCCGCGAGGTGCTCGGCGACGCCATCCAGGGCGGGCTGACCGAGATGCCGCGCAACAGCGAGCGCTCCTTCTGCTGCGGTGCCGGCGGCGCCCGGATGTGGATGGAGGAGAAGATCGGCAAGCGGATCAACGTGGACCGGGTCGAGGAGGCCATGTCCACCGGCGCGAAGACCATCGCGGTCGGCTGCCCGTTCTGCTCGACGATGCTCAACGACGGGGTCAACGGGAAGGGCGCCGGCGAGCAGGTCGAGGTGGTCGACGTGGCGAGCGTGCTGCTCCGCTCGGTCAAGCCGGACGCCCCGGCGGGCGAGAAGGAGACCGAGACGGTCGCCGGCTGAGGCGTACCCCGGCACAGCTGAACCACGACGGCGGCGGCACCCGAGGCGGGTGCCGCCGCCGTCGTCGGTCGCGGGTTCGTGCCGGCTGCCGGCCCGTGGAACAATCGCGCTCATCGACGGCCTGCTGGTTACCACGCTGTTGCCCCTGGTCGGCTTCGTGCTGCTGACCGCCGGCAACGCGTTCTTCGTCGCGGCCGAGTTCGCCCTGGTCACCGTCGACCGGGCGGAGATCGACCGGCGGGCCGGCGAGGGCGACGGTCGGGCCGCCACGGTACGCCGGGCGCTGCGCGAGCTGTCCTTCCAGCTCTCCGGCGCCCAGCTCGGCATCACGATCACCGCGCTGCTCACCGGCTACCTGGCCGAGCCGGCGCTGGCCCGGCTCTTCGCCCCGCTGCTGCGCCCGGTCGGCGGGGCCGAACGGTTCTCCGGCCTGCTCGCCCTGGCGCTGGCCACCCTCATCTCGATGCTCTTCGGCGAGCTGGTGCCGAAGAACCTCGCGCTGGCCCGGCCGATGCCTACCGCGCTCGGCACCGCCGGGCCGATGCGCACCTTCTCCCGCACCTTCGGCTGGCTGATCCGGCTGCTCAACGACTCGGCCAACCGGCTGGTCCGGCGCCTCGGCGTGGAGCCGCAGGAGGAGTTGGCCAGCGCCCGGTCACCGGAGGAGCTGGGCCTGCTCGCCGCCATCTCGGCCCGGGCCGGGGCGCTGCCACCGGACACCGCGATGCTGCTGCGGCGCACCATCCGGTTCGGCGACAAGCGGGCCGCCGAGGCCATGACGCCGCGGGTCGACGTGATCGCGCTGCGGGCCACCGCCACGGTCGCCGAGCTGCTGGACCTGTCCCGGCAGACCGGCCGCACCCGGTTCCCGGTCTACGAGGAGACGCTGGACCTGGTCACCGGCGTGGCCGGGGTGCCCGACGCGCTCGGCGTGCCGCTGGCCCGCCGGGCCGCCACGACGGTCGCCGCGGTGGCCCGCGAGCCGGTGTACGTCCCGGAGAGCCTCGACCTCGACGGCGTGCTGGCCGCGTTGAAGGATGCCGGCGCCGACCTCGCCATCGTGGTCGACGAGTACGGCGGCACCGACGGCGTGGTGACCGTGGAGGACCTGGTCGAGGAGCTGGTCGGTGAGATCGCCGACGAGTTCGACCCGGCCGCGGTCGACGATGCCGGGCCGGTCGAGCTGACCGTGCCGGGCGGCGAGCGCACCGTGCTGGTCGACGGCGTGCTCCGCGAGGACGAACTGGTCGAGCAGACCGGTTTCCGGCTGCCCGAGGGGCCGTACGAGACCCTGGCCGGCTTCCTGATGGCCCGGCTGGGGCACATCCCGGTGCCGGGCGAGACGGTCGAGGAGGCCGGGTACGAGTTCACCGTGGTCGAGGTCGACCGGCACCGGATCGAGCAGGTCCGGGTGGTCCGCCCGGAGGAGCCCGACGACGGTGAGTGAGCTGCTGATCGCCCTCGTGCTGCTGCTCGGCAACGCCTTCTTCGTGGGCAGCGAGTTCGCCCTGATCGCCTCCCGCCGCACGGTGCTCGAACCGCTGGCGGCCACCTCGAAGCGGGCCCGCTGGGCACTGTCGGCGATGAACCAGATCCCGCTGATGATCGCCGGGGCGCAGCTCGGCATCACGGTCTGCTCGCTGGGGCTCGGCGCGATCGCCGAGCCGGCGCTGGCCCACCTGCTGGAGACCCCGTTCGAGGCGCTCGGCCTGCCCGCCTCGGCGGTGCACCCGGTGGCCTTCGTGATCGCCCTCGGTGTGGTGGTCTTCCTGCACACCGTCGTCGGCGAGATGGTGCCGAAGAACATCACCCTGGCCGGTCCGGAACCGTCCGCGCTCTGGCTCGGCCCGGCCATGCTCGCGTTCTGCCTGGGCACCAAGCCGCTGCTGCTGGCCATGAAGTGGTCGGCCCGGCAGGTGCTGTGGCTGTGGCGGGTCGAGGCGACCGACGCCGTGAAGACCGTGTTCACGGCGGAGGAACTGGCCGGCCTGGTCTCGCAGGCGCGTACCGAGGGGTTGCTGGACGCCGAGGAGCACGCCCGGATCACCGGCGCGCTGGCCCTGCACAGCCGGACGGCCGCCGACGCCCTGCAACCGTGGTCGACGGTGACCACGGTGGCCGAGGACGTCTCACCGGCGTCGCTGGAGGTGCTGGCCACCCGCACCGGCCGGTCCCGTTTCCCGGTGGTGCAGCGGTCCACCCGGCGGGTGCTCGGTTTCGTCCACGTGAAGGACGTGCTGGGCTACGCGGGCGCCAGCCGCCGGGCACCGGTGCCGGCCGGCATCTACCGGCCGCTGGCCGTGGTCCCGCCCGACCGTACGCTGGCCGACCTGTTGCTCTCGATGCGCCGCGAGCGGCGGCACATGGTGCTGGTGAGCGACGGCCGTCGACCCCTGGGCGTGGTGACGCTCGACGACGTATTGACGGCAATCGTTGGCAAGTGAATGAATACCCTTGGTACGCAAGCGGTTGCGCAGACGTGATTGAACCAAAGGTCGCCTTGATTCCACCCCGGTGCCTTCCCTAATGTGGGGCACCGACCGCTGTGGGTCGTCTGCCTCGACCTTCCCTCTCGCGAGGCGCCCGGCGGTCGGTTGCAAAGGAGTCCGTGCCGGTGGCAACCATGCCCCCTGATCGTCACGCCCCGAGCCAGCCGCCCGTCCGACCGGCCGGGATGCGCCGGGTGGTACGCCGTCTCCTCACCCTGGTCGCAGCCGTCGCGGTCGGCGCCGGGATGCTGACGGCCCCGGCGCACGCGGCGCCGTCGGTGGACGAGATCGACGCGCAGATCGACAAGCAGTGGGAGCAGCTCGAGCCCACGATCGAGCAGTACAACAAGGTGCGCGCCCAGCTCAAGGTCAACAAGAAGAAGTCGGCCGACCTCGAGAAGAAGATGGCGCCGCTGGAGCTGGAGTCGGCGCTCGCCATGAACAAGGTCGGCGACATCGCCGCCCGGTACTACATCCAGGGCCCGTCCCAGGACCTCGGCGCCCTGCTGGTGAACACCAAGCCCGGCACGCTCGCCGAGCAGCTGGTCATCCTCGACCGCCTCGCCGACGACCAGCGCAAGCAGATCGCCGGGGTGCTCGCGGTGCGCGACAAGTACAACCGGCAGAAGCAGAAGCTGGACGCGCTGATCGCCACCGAGCAGAAGCAGAGCAACGAGCTGGCGGCGAAGAAGAAGCAGATCGACTCCGAGATCAAGCGGCTGACCGCGATGCTGCCGGTGACCTCGATCCGCCCGGACGGCTGCCCGGCCATCGACGGTGTGGTGAGCAGCGCCGCACGCACCGCGATCAAGACGGCCTGCGCGCAGGTCGGTGACCCGTACGTGTGGGGCGCCACCGGTCCGAACTCGTTCGACTGCTCCGGCCTCACCCAGTACGCCTACAAGGCGGCGGGCATCTCGCTGACCCACTTCACCGGCGCGCAGTGGAACGAGGGCAGGAAGATCGCGTCCAGCGACGCCCGACCGGGTGACCTGGTCTTCTTCTACAGCGACCTGCACCATGTCGGGCTCTACCTCGGCAACGGGCTGATGGTGCACGCGCCCCGAACCGGGAAACCGGTCCAGGTCTCCAAGGTGGGCTACATGCCGGTCGCCGGCTACCGCAGGCCGTACTGATCCACCCCGAGCAGAACGAAGGCCCCCGGTCCACGCGGACCGGGGGCCTTCGTCGTCAGGTCGGTCAGGCGGGTCCGCCGACGGAGGCGGGCTGGATCTGGACGTCGTCGAGGTTCACGAACATCACGCGGTGCCCGAACTGGATCTGCACGTACCGGTTCTCGCCGCGGATGACCGTCCAGTCACCCGGCGCCGAGCCGTCGAAGGTGACGGCCCGGTAGTACTCGCCCGGCAGGACCCCGCCGACCGCGTACCGCTGGCCCGCGGAGAGGGAGTACTGCAACGGGGAGATGGTCTGGTACGGCACCCCGGCCGGGTAGGCCGCCCGCTCGGGGTAGGCGCGCCCGTACACCGGGATGGTGGTCTTCCCGGCCTTGGGGGTCACCACGAAGCCGTTCGCCCACTTGGCCGTCGGCGCGGAGGCCGGGTTGTAGAACCAGGCCTTCTGGTTGAGGTACCAGATGGCGGTCCAGTCACCCTGGATGTCCGCGAGGGCGTACGTCTGGCCGGCCGAGGCGCGGGCGCCGTGGTCGGAGATGTACATGGTGTCCGGCGTGCCGTTCGGTCGCAGACCGAGGTCGTTGACCAGCGGGGCGGTCGCGCTCGGCGCCGTCCGCAGGATGACCGCCGACGAGCCGCGCAGCGGGCACGGCGCGGCCGGCGGCGTGGGCTTCGGCACGCCCGGCGGCTGCTGGTTGCAACCGGTGAAGGCGGGCTGGTTGGTGGCGAAGTCCGGGTCGATGGTGACCAGGCCGGTGTGCGGCGTGCCGGTGGAGTGGAACGGCGCCTTCATGAGGTCGAAGTAGTGCGACCAGTCCCAGTACGGGCCCGGGTCCCAGTGCATGCCGGCCACGGTGCCGGCGGTGGTGCCGGGCACGTTGTCGTGGCCGATGATGTGCTGCCGGTCCAGCGGGATCTGGAACTTCAGCGCCAGGTGCCGGACCAGCTTGGCCGAGGCCCGGTACATCGCCTCGGTGTACCAGGTGCCGTGCCCGGCGAAGCCCTCGTGCTCCAGCCCGATGGACTTGGCGTTGACGTACCAGTTGCCGGCGTGCCAGCCGACGTCCTTGGCCTTGATGTGCTGGGCGACGTAGCCGTCCACCGAACGCAGCGTGTAGTGCCAGCCCAGGTAGGTCGGGTCCTTCACCAGGTTCACGCTCGGGCCGAAGTAGCCCTCGGTGTCGTGGATGACGATGTACTCGATCTTCTGCTGGGCCGGCCGGTTCCCGAGGTCGTGGTTGCCGTAGTCCCCCGGGTCCGCGCTGAGCTGCTTGTAGGGGGCCGGGATCCACTCGCAGGCGAGCCGGACCGGGCACTCCAGGCCGTCCGGCCGCTCGGCGCGGCGCAGGCCCAGCTTGTGCAGCCCGGACTGGTCCGGCGTCACCGTGGTGGCGGCCAGGGTCACCCGCTGGCCGTCGTCGGTGGTCCGGCTCGCGCCCAGGCCGAGCTGGTCGTAGACCTCGTCCGCGAAGGCCGCCGCCGCGTCCTCGGTGTCCGCGCCGGAGTAGCGGGCCACCGCGCCGTACCAGGCCGCCGGGTCGGTGGCGGCGCCGACCGGAGCATCCAACTGCTTCTGGTACGAGGCGAGCAGCGCCGCCCCGCCCCGGATGTTCGCGGAGGCGTCCGTGCGCAGCGTCTCCTCGGCGAGGCCGGTGAGCGCCGCGGCGGCGTCGAGCGTCTGCAGGGAGGCCTGCGGCAGCACGTCCTCCGTCGGCGCGGCCGCGACGGCCGGGTCGAGGGTGAGCGGACGCGAGTCGTCGCCCCGCGGGTCCTCGTCCTCGTCGACGTGGCCGCTGGCCGGGGTCGCGAGGACGTGTTCGGCGTCGGTGAGGTGCATCGGGCCGTAGCCGCCGCTGGTGCTCGGCTGGCCCGGGTGGGTGTCCCAGCGGGACTCCAGGTACGAGACGCCGAGCAGGACGCTCTGCGGCACGCCGTACTCCGCCGCGGCGGCGGCGTACTGGTCCTGGCGGTCGGTGGCGGGTTGGGTGGTGAGCGGTTCGGCGGCGACCGATCCGGTCGCCACGAGTGCGGTGGCAGCCGCGACAGCGGCTGCCAGCAGCATCCGTCTGCCCGACGGCGGGGGTGTGAGGTGCATCGAACCTCCAGACAGGGATGGGGGTCACTGCGTCCCCACCCTCACCCCGCGCACCCTCCGGGTCAATACCTTTCCAGCAAGTAATCTCTCGTGAAGAAAACCTTCACGTACGGTGTGTCACGGCGCTTTGGGTTGCGGAACGATAACGACGCTCTCTACTCTGGTCAATCGTCGACCGGCGGTTTCACCGTCCATCCCGGGTGGTGACGGTCCGACACCGCCGAGTCGCCCGCGGGCGAACCGGGGACCCAGGTACCTGGGGTGAATCCGCAGCCACTGCGGTAGGGCGGCTCCCTTCCCGCCCGAACCCGTCAGCTAACCCGGTAGGCGGCCAGGAAGAAGGAGTACGGAAGCCCGGTGGCACACCATGCCCCGCGGCCACCGTCGGGCCGGTCGGTCGACCGCTCGACGGCTGCGCCGCGTTCCCGCTGGTCCCGCTTCACCACCGCCCTCGCCGCTCTGGTGGGCACCGCCGTCGTCCTGACCGGCGGCGCCACGGCGGCACACGCCGACCCGTCGGTCGCCGAGATCGAGCGCCAGATCGACGAGGACTGGAACAAGCTCGAACCGATCATCGAACAGGTCAACGCCACCCGCGAGCAGCTCGCCGCCAAGCGGAAGCAGGCCGACGCGCTGGCCAAGCAGATCGCCCCGCTCCAGGCCCGGGTGGACGCCGCCCTCGGTCAGGTGGGCGGGCTCGCCGCCGACGCCTACAAGGGCGACAACAACCTCTCCACCGTCAACGCCCTGCTGGGCAGCCGGTCGCCGAGCGACCTGGTCGACGGCCTCGCCCTGCTCGACCGCTTCGCGAACCGCCAGCAGCAGCAGGTACGCGCCGTCGCCGAGCTGCGCGACGACCTCGCGGCCAAGAAGCGGCCGCTCGACGAGATGATCGCCGGGCTGGCGCGCACCGAGGCCCAGCTCGCGGCCAAGAAGAAGCAGATCGACGCCGAGATCGCCAAGCTGCAGAAGCTGCGCCTCAAGGTCTACGGCAACGGTGGCGGCGGCCCGCTGCGACCGGCGCCGTGCCCCGCCGGCTACCCCGGTGGCCCGGCCGGCGTCGCGGTCAAGTTCGCCTGCGCCCAGATCGGCAAGATCTACGTCTGGGGCGCCGCCGGGCCGGACCACTACGACTGCTCCGGCCTCACCATGGCGGCCTGGGCCAAGGCCGGCGTCTCGCTGCCGCACAACGCACGGCAGCAGCACGACGTGACCAGGCGGGTGAGCCGGAGCGAGCTGCGCGCCGGTGATCTCGTCTTCTACTACAGCGACCTGCACCACGTCGGTATGTACGTCGGTGACGGCTGGGTGGTGCACGCCTCCCAGTCCGGCAAGCCGATCACCATGAAGCGCGTCGACGACGGCCAGATCAACAGCTACGGCCGCCCGGGCTGACCGGTCCGCAGGGGCTCCCGTGCCGCGGGGGTCCCTGCGCCGTTCCGGCGTGCCGGTCGGTCAGCGGGTCGGCCAGGTCCGCCAGTTCTGCCAGGACCGGCTCGGGGTGGGGCCGCGCTGCCCCTGGTAGCGCGAACCGTAGACGGCCGAGCCGTACGGGTGCTCGGCCGGCGACGAGAGCCGGAAGATGCAGAGCTGGCCGATCTTCATGCCCGGCCAGAGCGTGATCGGCAGGTTCGCCACGTTGGACAGTTCCAGCGTGACGTGACCGGAGAAGCCGGGGTCGATGAAGCCGGCGGTGGAGTGGGTGAGCAGGCCGAGCCGGCCCAGGCTGGACTTGCCCTCCAGGCGCCCGGCGAGCTGGTCGCCCAGCGAGATCACCTCCAGCGTGGAGGCGAGCACGAACTCGCCCGGGTGCAGCACGAACGGCTGGCCCTCGGCCACCTCCACCATCGAGGTGAGGTCGTCCTGCTGCACGGACGGGTCGATGTGTGTGTAGAGATGGTTGTTGAAGACGCGGAACAGGCGGTCCAGACGGACGTCGATGCTGGACGGCTGCACCAGCGTGGGCTCGAAGGGCTCCAGCGCGAGCGTGCCCGCCTTGATCTCGGAGACCAGGTCGCGGTCGGAGAGCAGCATCGGAACACCATAGCGACCGGTACGGGTGACCTGCGTGTCGGACTACATCTTCGTACACCTGTTCGATAGAATGTCCGCATGGCTTCCTGGTCCGAATTCGCCGCCGACGAGCCCCGACTCGCCGACGAGATCCGCCTCCTGTTGCAGCAGTACGGGCCGGGTTTCGGCTACCTCGCCACGGTCCGCGCCGACGGCGGCCCGCGCGTGCACCCGGTCTCCCCGGTCCTCACCGACGACGGCCTCTGGTGCTTCGTCATCGACTCACCCAAGCGCCGCGACCTCGAACGCGACGGCCGCTACGCCCTGCACTCCTTCCCACCGGAGGAGAGCGACGACGAGGCCTACGTGGCCGGTCGGGCGCGCCCGGTGACCGATCCGGCGACCGTCGCCCGGCTGGCCCGCATCGGCCGGGCCGCGCCGCAGGGCGACTGGCGGTTGTTCGAGTTCACCGTCGACGTGGCGATGCTGACCCGCCGCGACCAGGCGGCCCGCCCCGGTGCCGGCCGGCCGGAGGTGCGCGTCTGGCTCGACCCGCGGGCGACCGCACCCGCCCGCCGTGACCCGCTCGCCCCGGAGGGCCGCCGCGGCCGGCACGGCTTCGACACCCGCCGCCCGGCGGCCTGAACCCCGCGGAAAACGCCGGTGCCGGCCCTGTCCGAGGACGGGACCGGCACCGGCGTGTGGTGCGGGACGGTCAGGCCGCGCGGTAGGCGTTCCACGCGGTCAGCATGCGGCTCGCCTGACCAGGGGTGAACTGGTACATGCACGAGTCGTAGGTGTAGTCCATGAAGTTGGTGATCGGGTCCAGGCCGGCGGTGGTGCAGGTGTCGCGGCCGGTCGGGCACTCGAAGGCCGGCGAGGCCTCGGCCGGGGTGTCGGAGACGCTGTCGCCCGAGCCCGAGCAGCCACCCTGGAAGGTGTGGTAGAGGTTCAGCCAGTGGCCGACCTCGTGGGTGCCGGTGTCGCCCTGGTTGTAGTTGGTCGCCGTGCCGCCCGGCAGCGACTCGCTCAGCGCGACCACGCCGTCCATGCTGCTCAGCTTGCGCTGCGGGAAGGTCGCCCAGCCGAGCAGGTCGTCGCTCAGCTCGCCCAGGTAGAGGTTGAGCGTGTTCTTTCCGCCCTCGCGCAGCGAGGTCTTCATCGAGCGCTCGGCCGAGGAACCCTGCACGATCGGGTACCAGGCGGCGTTGGTGACGTGGTGCACCTTGGTGAGCTGGAAGCTGAAGGCGGTCGGGGCGCCACCGGTGCCACCGGCGTACGCGGTGTTCAGCACGGCGATCTGCTGGGTCACCATCGAGTCCGGGATGTTGCCGCCGGCCCGGGTGCTGTCCCGCTGGATGACGTGGACGACGACGGGGATGGTGACCGTGGCGAGCGGGGCGGCGGCACCGGCGCCGGCGCGGAACCTGGCCCGCTCGCCCAGCGCGGCGGTGAGGTCCGCCTCGCGCTCGCGGACCTGCTTGGCGGTCAGCGCGTTCGGGTCCAGCTTGGCGTGGCCGCCCTTCTTCACCCGCGCGTCCGAGTGGACGTCGGCGGGCTCGACGCAGGAACCGGACGGGGCGGCCGAGAAGGCCGAGGCTGCGGGGACGACGCCTACGGCGGCGGTGCTGAGCAGCAGCGCCAGCGTCGTCGACGCGACACCGGCGGTACGCCGGGTCAGCAGGTTGGGACGGAGTCCCATGGGCCCACCTCTTTCTGCGGGCATGACAGGGGGTATGTCACGCCCGGTCGGAGAACGTGGAGGAGACGTTACATCCGATCGACAGATTTGAGAACGGCCATATGTTGCCGTGGGGAAACTTCTTCGTGCTGGCCGCGGCGCTGTGCCCCCGGCGGGCGTGTGGTCGACGCGCGGGGTACCTGGGTGCACGGGGGTGGTGACCTCAGGTACAGTGGTGCCGCCTGCGGGTGTAGTTCAATGGCAGAACATCAGCTTCCCAAGCTGACAGTGCGGGTTCGATTCCCGTCACCCGCTCCACGCGAAAGGCCCTGGCCAGGACGATAGTCCCAGCCAGGGCCTTCGATGTTCCAAGATCGGCAATCACGCGACGTGCCATTAGCGTGCCATTAGCCCTGGTGATTCCCGGCCGCCGGCCGCTTCTTGCCCCTCCCGCTGCCCGCCTGGTCCTTGCCCTTGGCCGCGCCGCCGGACGACTTCCTGGCCCTCTTCCGGTCCGCCCGCAGCGTCGCGTGCAGCGCGTTGTCCGGGGCACAAAACGATCGGCGGACGCCTACAGCTGCGTCCGTGCCTCCTCCAGCCGCCGGAGAACACCCTGTGCATCGCAGGCCTCCGCGATCGCGCTTGCCTCCTCGACCAGCGCCAGCGCGTCGTCGCGTTGCCCCTCTCCGGCGGTCAGGTAGGCCAGCGCAAGCAAGCCCGCGGCGACGCCGGCTGAGAACCCGATTTCCCGGCGAAGCCGTACAGATTCCTCCAACTGCTCACGCGCCCTACTACCGGCTCCGGCGGCCATGTTCGCAAAGCCGAGGTGCCGAACCGCATACGACAGCGTCAGCTTGTCACCGGCTTGCGTCGCCAGCTCGTACGACCGCGCAAGAGGCGGAACGGCGCCGTCATTGTCACGCCTGACCACTTGGTGGAAGGTGCCGACCCAGAACAGCGCCTCGGCCTCGCCGCGCACGTCCCCGAGCAGTTGATACAGCTGCGCCGCACGCTCGAATAGCGCTAGCTCGTGTGGATCTTCGTTACCGTCTTCAAGGAACCGCGCATGAAGGATCCGGCCACGGGCCAGGGCGAGATCTGCCTCGACTCCGTCCAGTTCCCGCTCGGCGATCCCCAGCGCGTCGGCGTCGCCGCCGAAGACGGCTCGTTCGTAGAGCAGCTGGGCGTGTTCGATTCGTTGTTCAGCGCTCATCGCCGCCCCGTCTCCCAGCCCCGCCTGTCGATTGCGTATCGCCCAACACGGATCCCACGGTAGCCGAGCATGATCCGACGGCCATTGCCGAGCAGCGCAGCCGCGTGCCATTAGCGTGCCATTGAGCCGGGACAGCAGGGGTCAGCTGATGCCGCGAGGGTCCGCCGAGACCAAGCCGCCGACCCAGTAGACAGGCGGATATCGACAATTCCCAGCTGACAGTGCGGGTTCGATTCCCGTCACCCGCTCCACGCGAAAGGCCCTGGCCAGGACGCGAGTCCGAGCCAGGGCCTTCGACCTTCCAAGATCGGTTACGCCAAAAAGCCCGGCAGGAGCCGCCGACGAAACGTTCTGTCCTGCCGGTGTGAGTGCGACGGTTGACCGGTTGACAGAAATCAAGCTGGCGAGTGTCGGATCGGCCGGATGCCGTTCGTAGCGTCTGCAGAGACGGACGTCGGGTCCGGGGACGGTCAGAGGGAGCGGACATGCCTGAGTACCTCATCTACTTCAACCAGCAGTGGGTGGGTGACCACACCGAGGAGTGGTTCCGCGGGCGCGGTCCACTCGCCAGGGCGGTTGTTGATGAGATCAAGGCCGCCGGGGCTTTCGTCTTCGCCGGGGGCCTGGAGGAAGAGGACGGCCCGGTCTTCAGCGCAGACGCCACAAGCGGTGCGGTGGTCTTCACCGACGGACCCTATGTCGAGAGCAAGGAGTTCCTGGGTGGCCTGACCATCGTGGACGTGCCGGATGAGGCGACCGCCCGGATATGGGCCGGCAAAATCGCGGAGGCATGCGGCTGGCCGCAGGAGGTTCGCCGGTTCAAGCCGCGGCGCGTCTTGCAGGGATGAGACTTTCGCTCGTCGGCTGAGGCTTGAGCCGAGGCGTGGCCGGCGCCGGGGTGACGCCGCTGCTGCGGTATCGGCAAGGATTCGACCAGGCACGGGGGCGGCCAGAAGAGTGCCGCCCCCGGAGCCGGCCGACGAAGGCGCTTCGCGTACTCACCGCGTCGGTTGCCGAATTGTTCCATCTCACCCGAGAGTCAGCACGAACGGCGATCCGGGATGGCCCGGCTGCCATCCGCGCTCAAGCGCTTGGCGTATGGCGCTGGCGACGGCCGAAGGCAGCACGGGAGATGCGGCGGCGTTCATCCAGTTGTCTGGACGAGGGGACGCTGACCGGACGATGAGGGTGGCGCAGCCAGGCGCGTCCGTTCGGTCAACGGCGAAGCTCAGCGGCGACCAGGTCAAGCCTTGGCTGTACGTCGGCTTCCTACGGATCAACCAGCGATAGCCCTTGCCATCGACAACGATGGGCCTACTGCCTCGCTTGTTGATTGCCACCCTTCCTCCCGCCGCGCACGGAACCATCCCGCAAGCCGTACAGCCATTCGTACAGCCAAGGCGGCCGGCCAAACCCGACGCGACCAGACAGCGGCGGACGACCTGAACAGGGGCGGACTACCGTGACGAGCCGTCCGTGATCTTCTGTTAATCCAGGGCCACCAGGCTTACAACATTCCGCTACGGTGCGGCCCATGCTCAGGGAGTTTCGGCGGCGGGAGTTTTCCAGCCTGATCGCGTGGACCGGCAGCGACGGTCCGATGCCGGCCGAGGTTGGCGTCGTCGGCGTTGAGTACCGGGGCCGTCTGGGGCACCCGTCTTCGTATGGCTTGCTGATGGCGCGTGCTACCGACTCTCCGGGAGTCCAGCTCGATCTCCATCCGATGCCCGTTGCGCTCTCTGTTCCGTGTGATGAAGTCACGCTCGGGTCAACCGAGCCGGAGTACGCCGAGGCCCTCCGCGCTGCGGGCCGCGGCCTTGCTCGCGGTCTGGTCGTCACGGGCATAGGCGAGGGCTTGTACGGCTCCTCGGTTGTGGTCTTCACCCGACTGGTCGCTGTCATCTCTCTGCTGCTGGCAATGGGTCTGGCTTCGGCTGACGAGGTCGATGTTTGGGCGAGCTGGGACAGCGCGTGGCCGGAACCGCCTCACAAGGCTTGAGCAGCCGCCTCGGCCGCCGGGCCACCCGGGCCACAAGGTGGTTTCACGGGAGTCTCGGGATGAGTGGTGAGCGGCGCGGCTGGAAGATTTCGAGTTGGCCGGGGTAAGGCGCCGGTGGCTCTGGCGGGGGCAGAAGGTCCGGCAGCGCATCGAGGTGGACCTCGTCAAGGTCCCACGAGATCACCCGCTGCACGTCGGCGTCGTCGGTGACGACCTCGACCTCAGCGACGGCGTCGAGGATTGGTTCTCGTCGCCGGCCTGCTCTGGGAGGCTTCTGGGGTGGGTAGGAACGTGCATCCGGATGAGCTTGCGGGTTGCGTGGTCGTGGAGGTCGGTGAGCGGCAGGCTTGGCCGTTCATCACCTTCGCCGACGGTGGCCGCGGCCCGTCGCGTGAGGCTCGGCTCTACCTTGACAGCCGGTGGCAGGTTCGGCCGCCTTCCGAGTCGGGCGAAGCGTTACCGCCTTCGGCAGACGTATGCGGGCTGCTCGACCTGAACAGCCTGACGGTGGAGCGGGCTCGGGTGAGTGAGGCAGGCGACCTGGAAATCCGCTTCGCGGATGGGTCCGGGCTCATCGTGTCCGGTGCGGGGGCGCCCGACATCGCCGGGGAGCCCTGGTGGTTCACGCCTTGGACGGCTCAGGGGTGACCCGGGTTCATGTACGGTCATGCGGCCCGCAGGGAGAACCAGTACGTGGAGCAGCCGATGGGTCTCTTCAGCAAGTTCAAGCGCAGCCGCGAAGACGAACTTGTCGATCTCGATGACCGCTCACCGAGACTCGGCGTCAAGTATCGGGACCTGCTGCTCATGAACGAGATCGCGAAGCGGGCAGCGGATCTGTCGCAGCCGCGGCATGTCATCTTCTACCTCTACGCCCCTTCGGACGACATCGGGCGGCTCATCGCTGCCGAGGCCCGCACCCACGGGTTCGAGGCTCAGGTGCGTCAGCCTCTCCCCGAGTACCCGGGCAGCTGGACCGTGGCGTGCGAGACGCACGTGGTGTTGACGCCACAGTTCGTCCGGGAGAGCGTCGACCTGTTCGAGGCTCTGGCCGAGCGCCATCATGCCGACTACGACGGCTGGGAAGCGGCGGCGTGACTTGCCGCCCGTGACCGGTGCGGCGGTCTGACATGGTCCACCTGTGGCGCGTAGGCGAGCCTCAATCGAGCCGCTCCCTGAACAGGGCCCTCGACGTTGCTGCGGCCCGCTGCCTAGCTCGGCCAGCCGATCGCGTCGAGGAACTCCTCCACGGCGACCACGACTCGACCGAGAACGGCGACGGAATCGGTTAGTGGACCGGGCACGTACAACCCGTGATCCGCGCCCTCCACCTCCAACACGTGGGGTGTCAACCGGCGGGCCACCGCGCCGTCCCACACCCTGTCGGCGGTGCCACCCACGAGCAGGAACGGCGCGGTCGCACGGCTCAGGGCAGCAACAACCCAGGGCAGGGTGAGCAGTGGCGTGAGCCACACGGCGGGCAGGGATCTCTCGGCGGCGATTGCTGCCGCATTCGTGCCGAGCGACTTGCCGATCAGCAGTGGGCGGCCGCCGATGGTGTCGATCAGCGGATCGATCTCACCGCCGACCCAGCCCTCGATCTCCGGCTGATCGAGTTCGGGAAGCTCCCGGGACCACGAGTGCCGATGTACCGATGCGCCACGCTGCTCAGCCACATCGCCGGAATACATCAGCAGGGGAGCGCCCGGTCCGAACCGGGCGCCGGGAATCACGACCGCATCAGCCACGCGGACGACCTTACCGATCGGTCAAGGCCGGCCCGGCGCAGTGGGCGGCCGCCGGTCACCCGGCGAGTTCTCGCAGGAGGCTTGTCCGGTC
The DNA here is from genome assembly GCF_009671205.1 of Micromonospora terminaliae. Lineage (NCBI taxonomy): Bacteria > Bacillati > Actinomycetota > Actinomycetes > Micromonosporales > Micromonosporaceae > Micromonospora > Micromonospora terminaliae. The sequence continues at coordinate 5,647,685 of NZ_CP045309.1, forward strand.
CGCGCTCCACAGCTCGATCGAGTAGCGCAGGCCGAAACCCGCGAGGATGGCACCGAGCTCGTCCACGCGGGAGGGATCGACGACGCCGCTGAAGAGGCATTCATCCGGTGACGGCTCGACCAGTTCGATGCACACCCAATCGTGCTCGACCTCGTACTCGTTCCACGAGCTGGCACGGGCACGCCACCCGGCACGCACGAACATCTCAGCCAGGATCTTCGCCTTCGGGGCCTGCTGGAGGCGGCCATAGAGGTTGTTGTCGAGAGCGGCCAGACGGTCGGCAAGTCGGGGCCCGGGGGTACCACCAGACGTGATTTCCATGTGCTCTCCCGACCTCGCTCAGTCCTCGTCGACGGCCAGGACCACGACGAGGACACCGCCACCCGCGCCGATCACCAGGGCATCCATCGTGTGCCGGGTGACCGGATCCCAGCTTGTGACGTCCTCGGTGTTCGACCACCAGCGCGTCTGAGGCCCCAGCAGATCTGCCAGCCGGCCGAACAGCTCTCGCGCTCTGCCCTCGGAGTAGCGCCCCTTCGTCTGGTACGCGAGCGTTACGGATGAGATCCCTACCAGCACCGCCAAGGCGGTCTCCTGGTCCAGCTCCGACAGCCGGCCGTGCAGCTGCGCGGCATTCTGTGGCGCCTGGGGCGGGCTACCGAACCTGCTCACCGAATCGACCACTCCGCATTCCCCGAGGAACGCGAACACCTTGTCGAACATCTCGACGCCGTCGAGCACGTCCACAAACGTCCACAGGTGCTCGTTGCCGTACGGCCCCGCCAAGCCGGCCAACAGGTGCTTGACCCGGGCCAGCCGCTCCGAGGAGTCCACGGTCGCTCACCTCCGTCTCCTCGATCGGCCCGTGCAGACGTCCGGGTCGTCAAGTATCACTCCGAGGTCGGCTAGCCTGTGTCCGATCTTGGAGAGGGTGGATCGGATGCGCCGCTGGCTTGTGACGCCTGCTGTGATGCTCCTCGGGCTGTTTCCGGCCGGCTGCGGCACAGCATCGGTGGACCCGGCCACGGCTGACAACACCGTGCCGGTCTGTCGCGACTTCCGCACAATCTATGAGCGGTACTCGAACGGCGACGCGCCGGAGCGGCTCGCCTACGTGCAGGCGGCGGAGGCGGCCTACAAAGGCAACGGCAAGCCGGGTGCGACAAGCGCGGCGAAGGCTGCCTATTTCCAGGCCTGGGCTCGTGATCTCCGTCCAGTCGCACGTCAGGCGAGTGACGCGACGCTCAAGACGGCATTGAACCGGGCAGCCGACGTTCTCGACGAGGTGGCCGGTGGGCGGGCACTGACCGCCGCGGATGTGAACGGCACATGGCAGCCGCTCCTCGACACCTGTCCGGCGACTTCGCCCGGTGCCTCGCCCACGAGTTAGACGTCCTGCCTGATGGGCCTCTGGCGCAGGCCGTCAGCTCGAGCCGATCAGGGGTTGGAGGCCGGCCACCTCTCCGTGGCAAGATCCGCTAGGTGCAGATCGGGATGCTGGGACCGTTCGAGGTGCGCATCGACGGCCACGTCCTGGCCGACGTACCGGGCGCCCGGTTGCGCGCGTTGTTGATCGCGCTCGCGCTCGAACCCGGTCACGTGGTGCCGAAGGCGACGCTCGTCGACTGGATCTGGGGTGAGCGCCCGCCCGCCGAGGCGGCGAACGCCTTGCAACGCCTGGTCTCCCGGCTGCGGAAGGCGCTGCCGGAGGGGTCGGTCGAGGGGCTGACGGACGGCTACCGGTTGGCGGTGGAACCCGAGGCCGTCGACGCCGTACGGTTCGAACGCCTGGTCAGCCAGGCCCGGAACGACGAGGACCCCCGACGGGTACGGCTGTTGCGCGAGGCCCTCGCCCTGTGGCGCGGTGGCGCCATGCAGGATGTCGGTCTCACCGACAGCGCGGCGTTCGACGCCGCGGTCACCCGGCTGGAGGGACTGCGCCTGGGTGCCCTGGAGGACCGGTTCGACGCGGAGATCAGCCTCGGCAACGGCGCGGAGCTGGTCACCGAACTGACCGACCTGGTGGCCGCGCACCCGGTGCGGGAGCGGCTGGTCGCCGCGCTGATGCGTGCTCTCGTCGCGGCCGGTCGCGACACCGAGGCGCTGCTCGTCTACCAGCGCGCGCGGGAGTCCCTGGCCGACGCGCTGGGTGTCGACCCGTCGCCGGAGCTGTCCGCCCTGCACGTCGCACTGCTGCGGGGCGAGTCGGGACGGCGGCGGGAGGAGAACCGGAAGACCAACCTGCGGGCCGAGCTGACCAGCTTCGTCGGCAAGGACGCGGATGTCGCCGCGGTCCGCGAACTCATCGCCGAGCATCGGCTCACCACCCTGATCGGCCCGGGCGGCTCGGGGAAGACCAGGCTGGCCACGGAGACCGCGCGTACCCTGCTCGACGACCTGCCGGACGGCGCCTGGCTGGTGGAGCTCGCGGCCATCGGCGCGGACGGCGACGTGGCGCAGGCGACCCTCACGGGGCTCGGCCTCCGCGACGCCCTGCTGGGCGGGGCGCCGAACCTGGACGTGACGGACCGGCTCATCGCGGCGATCCACGACCGGGACGCCCTGCTCATCCTCGACAACTGTGAGCACGTGATCGAGTCGGCGGCGACGTTCGCCCACCGGGTGCTCGGGGAGTGCCAACGGCTGCGGATCCTCGCGACGAGCCGGGAACCGCTCGGTATCACCGGGGAGGCGCTGTGGCTGGTCGAGCCACTGGCCCTGCCGGCGGGCGACGCTGCACCCGCCGAGATTGAGTCCTCTCCCGCCGTCCGGCTGCTGCGGGACCGGGCGGGCGCGGTGCGCAAGGATCTCGGCGCCGACGCCCGCACGTTGGCGACGATGGTGCGGGTCTGCCGGGCGCTGGACGGTATGCCGCTCGCGATCGAGCTGGCCGCGGCCCGGTTGCGCACCATGTCCGTCGACCAGCTCGCCAACCGCCTCGACGACCGGTTCCGGCTGCTGACCGGCGGTAGCCGTACCGCCCTGCCGCGGCACCGGACGCTGCGCGCGATGGTCGACTGGAGCTGGGAGCTGCTCAGCGACGCGGAACGGACGGTGTTGCGGCGGCTCGCGGTGTTCTCGGGCGAGGCCAGCCTGGAAGCGGCCGAGCGGGTCTGCGCCGGCGATGCGGTCGAGCCGGAGGACGTGCTCGAACTGCTCACCGCGCTGGCCGAGAAGTCGCTGCTGGTCGCCGCGGGCGACGGCGCGCCGCGGTACCGGATGATCGGCACGATCAAGGAGTACGCCGGGCACCGGCTCGCGGAGGCGGGGGAGGCGGACCTGGCTCGCCGGGCGCATCTCGCCTACTTCACCGAACTCACCGAGACCGCGGAGCCGCACCTCCGCCGCGCCGAGCAGCTGGACTGGCTCGCCACCCTCGGTGCCGAGCACGACAACATCAGTTCCGCCATGCGGGGAGCGCTCGCGGCCGGCGACGCCCACGCGGCGATGCGGCTCGCGGCCGGCGCCGGCTGGTACTGGTGGCTCAGCGGGCACAAGGCCGAAGGCATCGAGCTGGTCATCGCGGCCACCGAGACGCCCGGCGACGTGCCCGACGAGATCAGGGCCATCGTGTACGCGCTCGTCGTGCTGTTCGAGGGCTCCGGGCGCGGCGACGAGCACGACGCGGCGGAGTGGATCCACAAGGCGTACCGGTTCAGCCGGAGCAGCCAGTCCCGCAACCCGCTGCTCGGGTTGGTCGTGCCGCTGGAGCGCATGTTGGCGGCGCCGGGCGAATTCCTGCCCGCGTGGGAACCACTGCTCGACGACGGGGACCCCTGGGTACGCGCACTGGCCCGGTTCCACCTCGGCAAGATGCGGATCATGCTCGGCCAGGGCGGTCGGGACGCGGATGCGTACCTGGAAGGGGCGCTCGCCGAGTTCCGGGCCCTCGGCGAGCGGTACGGAATCTCGATGGCCCTGTGCGAGCTGGCGGACCGCATCGCCGTGCGCGGCGAGTTCGCCCGCGCGGGTGAGCTCTACGAACAGGCGATCGCGGCCGTCACCGAGGTCGGTGCTCTCGAGGACGTCATCCGGATGCGGGCGCGGCAGGCGCAGCTGTACTGGTTGCTGGGCGATGAGGAGTCCAGCGCTGCGGCGCTGGCTCAGGCGAGCCGGTGCGCGGAAGGCGTCACCTGGCCGGACGCGCTGGCCGAGCTGGCCCTCTCGACGGCCGAACTCGCCCGCTGGCGCGGCAACGTCGAGGAGGCGTACCAGCAGCTCGCCATCGGGACGACCCTGCTGGGTGACGACGCGGAGCAGCCGAGCATCCGCGCGGCGACGCACCACCAGCTGGGCTGCCTGGCCGGCGCTCTCGGGGAGGCCCGTACGCACCACGCGGCGGCCTGCCGGGCGGCCGCCGAGGCGGGACACGCGCCCCTGGTCGCGCAGGTGCTTGTCGGGGTGGCGGACCTGGCACTGCGCGGCGAGGACTTCGAGCAGGCCGCGCGGCTGCTCGGGGCAAGCGCCGGGGTACGCGGCCTGCCGGATCGTTCCCACCCCGACGTGGCGCGGATCGAGCAGGCCGCGCGGAGCCGCCTCGGCGACACGCGGTACGCCGAGGCGGCTCGGGAGGGCGCGCAGACCAACTGGTCCGAGCTGGTCACGGTCACCCTCGCCTCCTGAACGTGGCGAGCGCCCTCAGCTCGCGGCGCGGTGCACGGTGATGTCGCCGTGCCGTGTGCGGGCGTGCACGGTGAGCGTGTCGCCGGACGTGCCGGGGTTGTCCCGGGACGGAACGGAGTTGCGTACCGATCCACGCTTGCTGTCGGCGTCCACCCGGGCGGCGGTGCCCTCGCCGATGCCGACCTCGATGTTCCCGGCGTGGTTCCACAGCTCCGCCCGGCCACGCGTCAACCGGCCGATCCGGATGGCGCCGTCGCCGGTCTTGGCGGTGACGCTGCCGTCGGCGCGGTCGATGTCGAAGCCGCCGCTGCCGCTGCTGAGGTCGAGGTCGGCCGACGCGTGGCCGATCCAGACCCGCCCGCCGGAGCTCGACAACGTAACCGTGTCCGCGACCTCGCCAATCCGCAGGGCGAACGCCGCGCCCTCGATGGTCGCGGGCTCGGCGATGTGGCCGATGGTGACCTCGCCGCCCCCGATGTTCGCCTGGAGTGCCCGGATGCGGTCGAGCCGCACGCCGCCGGACGCCATGTGCAGCTCGCACTCCCCGAACGAGCCGTCCGCCTGGACGTCCGAGTGCGCCAGGTACGACACCAGGCTGGAGCCGGCGGGCAGGTCGATCGTGATGGCGACCGAACCGTTCCGGTCCCCGGAGGCGGTCGTCTTGACCGACAGGCGACCGTTGGCGAAGTCGACCCTGGTCTTGTCGGCCACCCGGACGTCCGACGGGCTGGCCTTGTCGACGGGTTCGACCAGCACCACGGTGTCGGTGCGGTCGCTCGCGGTGACCCGCACATGAGCGCCGGCGACGACGACGGTGGCGGCTACGGGTCCGGGCGTGGCGAAGGTGGGCATGCTGTTACTCCTCTTGTCGGTGCGTGATCTGTCGTCGGGTGGCCCGGACGGTGACGGCGCGCGCTCGCCGCGGGCGAACGCGCGCCGTCGGGTCGTCGGAGGTCAGGCGCGCTTGTTGAAGGTCGACCGCGCCCAGAGGTAGCCGACCAGGGCGATGCCGATGCACCAGGCGACGGCGGTGATCGCGTCGCCGGTGTCCGGTGCGCCGTTGAGCAGCCCGCGCAGGGTCTCGATGATCGGCGTGAAGGGCTGGTACTCGGCGAACTGCCGCAGGCCCGGCCCCATCTTGTCTGCCGGCACGATCGCGCTGCTGAAGAACGGCAGCATGACCAGCGGCACCGCGGCCAGGCCCGCCGTCTCCGGCGACTTCGCCGCCAGCCCCAGGGCGACCGTGAGCCAGCCGGCCGCGACACCGAGCAGCAGGACGATGCCGACCACGCCGAGCCAGTCGAGGGAACTCGCCGAGGGGTCGAATCCCAGCAGGAAGGCCACCCCGACGAGCGCCCCGATGGCGATCAGGTTGGTCAGTACGCTGGCGACGACGTGACCGGCCAGCACCGCGCCCCGGGAGACGTCCATGGCTTTGAACCGGTTGATGATGCCCTTGGTCATGTCGGAGTTCACCGATGTCGCGGTGGCCCCGAGCCCGTAGCAGACGGCCAGCAGCATCAGCCCCGGCGTCGCGTAGTCGATGTAGTCGACACCGACGTTGAACGCGTCTCCGAACATGTAGACGAACATCAACATGATCACGAGCGGCATCAGGACGGCGTTGAACACCGAGGTCGGGTTCCGGGTGATGTGCTTGAAGTTGCGACGCAACATGATGATCGAGTGGGACTTGGCGCTCATTTGGCGGTCACCTCCGTGCCGTGGCCCGTCAGGGCGAGGAAGACGTCATCGAGATCCGGGGTGTGGACGGAGAATTCGTCGGCGCTGATCGCGTGCTCGTCGAGGCGGTCCAGCAGGGCCCGCAGCGACTTCGTCCCCCCGTCGCCGGGGACCCGCAGCGCCAGCGCCTCGTCGTCCCGCTTGGCGTCGGTGAGGACCCGCGCGGCCGCGTCGAGCTCGGCGGCGGTGGCGAACCGGAGCCGGACGTGACTGCCGGGGACCTGCCGCTTGAGGTCGTCGGGAGTGCCCTGGGCGACCAGGCGGCCCTGGTCGAGCACCGCGACCCGGTCGGCGAGCTGATCGGCTTCCTCGAGGTACTGGGTGGTGAGGAAGATGGTGACGCCATCGGCCACCAACTCGCGGATGATCTCCCACATCGTGCGTCGGCTGCGCGGGTCCAGCCCCGTCGTCGGCTCGTCCAGGAAGATGATCCGCGGCTTGCCGACCAGCGTCATCGCCAGATCCAGCTTCCGGCGCATACCGCCCGAGTAGGTCGAGGCCGGCTTCTGCGCCGACTCCACCAGGTCGAACCGCTCCAGCAACTCCGCGACGACCCGCTCGCCGGAACCGACGCGCTTGAGGTCCGCCATGAGCTGCAGGTTCTCCTGCCCCGTGAGCAGCTCGTCCACCGCCGCGAACTGACCGGTGACCCCGATGGCCGCCCGCACCGCCCGGGTCTCGGTCGCGACGTCGTGCCCGGCGACCCGTACCGTCCCGGCGTCGGCCTTCATCAACGTGGTCAGGACGTTCACCGTCGTCGTCTTGCCCGCCCCGTTCGGGCCGAGCAGGGAGAAGATCGAGCCGGCGCGAACGTCGAGGTCGATGCCATCGAGCACGACCTTGTCCTTGTAGGCCTTTCGTAGCCCTGATACCTCAATCGCTGCTGTCATGCGGCCAACTATCGGGAGCCGGCCTGTCACCCCCCTGACACGGCACTGACACGACCACTGACATGGCCTGCCACCTGGCCGTTCGGTGTGATCGGGCGGGGGACGAGAAGGTCTTCGTGCTGGCTCCACAGCCACCGGAGGTACTGCTGCACCTCCTCCGGTGGGGCGGTCCAGCCACTGTCCCGGTAGGCGAGGATGCGCTTGACCTCCCCGGGCACGAGATCGTAGGCCGCCGCTCCCGTTTCCGGAACCGGCGTGTCAGGGGCAACCGTCACGGGCAGCGGGATGATCGGGAGGCGAACACCCCGTCGAGGCGACGAAGGCCGAGACTCCGTAGGTGATCGAGGGTGATCTCGATGTAGGTCTCTTCGGCGGGATTCCCGTTCGCGACCAGCAGATGGCGGAGCGACGAGTTCGCCTCCCAGGCACGGATCGCATGGGTGAGACGCCATTCCTCGCCCTGACCGGTGGCCACGACGAGCGCGTCGACGCGGTCGGCGGCCGACTGCGGCAGCGTCAGGATGACGGTGAGGATCTTCAGCACGTCCAGGAATTGGCCGGTGGTGACGTCGGCGAGATCCTCTTTTCCGACGATTCGGGGGGTTGCCGCGCTGGATCGAGGCAGGGAGGGCATGCATCCGATCCTCCCAGCCGTGGCGTAGGCCGGTCCCGCAACCGCCGCTGAGGCGCGCCCCGTCAGGAACGCTGACCGGATGGCCGGGTGCTGCCCGTGACCGGTCGACGCCATGATGAGCGCATGGGATTCGGTTTCAAGACCACGTGGCTCGCCGTGCGGGAGCGGAGCCCGGAGGAGGTCGCCGACGCGCTGCGGTTGGCCGCCCGCGAGCGGCTCTCCTGGGACGAGGGCACCGACCGTGCCTACGTCTCCGGTGTCTACGTCGCCGGTCCCGTGGACGGGTGGACGCTGGCGCACGGCCGGCGGGATCTCGCCACGTTCGACTACAGCGCCACCGACCCGCGGTTTCCGGAGTGGTTCGCAGCCCTGAGCGCGCGCCTGGGTGAGGTCCAGTTCTTCGTCAACGAGCGGGGCTGGTTCTCCCACGGATGGGCGCACGCGGTCGACGGGGTCGTCGTGCGGGCGTTCGCCACCTTCGACGGTGACGTCCCGCTGTTCATCGGTGAGCCCACCCCCGAGGAGCGCGAGGTCGGCAAGGGCCTCCGGGGCTGGGGGGACAACTGGCGGGACTGGCAGGAGGAGGACTGGGACGCCTGGTACGAGTCGGCGCCCAACGAACAGGACGTGCTCAAGCTGGCAGCCCGGTGGAGCGTCCACCCGCTCCTGGTCGACAGCGCGCAGTTCGGCGACCAGGGCATCTACGGCATGCCCGTACGCCCGTCCTGACCGTCGGCCTCACGTCAGGTCGAGGACGTGGCGGAGGGAGGGTTGGCCGTTGAGCAGCGCCTCCTCGACCGGCACGAACCCCGTCCGCCGGAGCACCGCCAGCGAGGCCGGGTTCGCCAGCGCCGCCGAGGCGACCAACTGCCGCAGCCCGTACTCCTCGCGGGCCAGCGTGGCGACGCGCCGCACACCCTCCCGGGCCAGGCCGCGCCCGGCGGCCCGCTCGGCCACCCGGTAGCCGAGCTCGGCGCTGCCCTCGGCGACGTCCACCAGGTTGAACCGGCCCAGCACGGCGCCGTCCTCGGGCTCGACCAGGACGTGGAAGTGGCACAGCCCGGTGCCCTGTTCCGCCAGCAGGCCGAGGAGCCGGTCGCTGAACTCGCGGAAGTAGTCGTCGCCGCGGTCCGGCACGAACCGGGCGAAGTACGCCCGGTTCACCTGCTCGAAGCGGAGCAGCGCCGGAGCGTGCCGGAGGGCGAGCCGTTCGAGTTCGGGCATCAGGCGACGCTAGCAACCCGCAGGTCGGCCAGCAGTTCCTCCACGGCGGCGAACTCGTCCGGCCGCAGCGGGCCCTGGGCGAGCGCACCCGCGTTCTGCTCGACCTGGGCGACCGTGCGGAAGCCGGGGATCGGGACGGTGGTCCCGCTGCGTGCCCAGAGCCAGGCCAGCGCGCCCTGCGTCGGCGTACGGCCGCCGGTGGCGAACACCTCCCGCAGGGCCTCCACCCGGGCCAGCCACTCGGGCGCCCCGGCGCCGTCGCGGAAATACGTCATCCAGTCGTAGCTCTGCGACCGCACGTCGTCCCGGGCGACCGTGCGGCCGTCGGCGTACTTGCCGCTGAGCAGTCCCATGGCGAGCGGCCCCCGGTTGATGCTGGCCAGCCCGGCCCGCTCGCACAGCTCGATCATCGCCGGCCGGTCGGCCAGCACCGACATGTCGTGCTGGACGGCCGTGCAGTGCGGGCCGGCGGCGGCGAAGGCGGCGGCGCGTTCCGGGTCGTCGGTGCTCCAGCCGTACGCCCGGATCTTGCCGTCGGTGACCAGGTCCTCCAGCGGGGCGACGAGGTCCAGGGCCTCCGCGACCGGCAGGTCGCCGAGGTGGAGCTGGTAGAGGTCGACGTGGTCGGTGCCCAGCCGCCGCAGCGAGCCGTCCAGGCATTCGCGCAGGTACGCGACGCTGCTGTCCGTGCCGAGCGCCTCCCGGGTGCGCTCGTCGAAGGTGAACCCCCACTTCGTGGCGATCACGACCCGGTCCCGGTCGGTGCCGAGCGCCCGGCCGAGCACCACCTCGCTGTGCCCGGCGCCGTAGCTGCTCGCCGTGTCGAAGAAGGTGACGCCGAGGTCGAGGGCCCGGCGGACGGCCCGGGTCGACTCGGCGTCGTCGACCCGGCCCCAGCCGTACTGGTTCTCGCCGCCGGCGTACGGGCCGCCGATCGCCCAGCAGCCCATGCCCAGCGCGCTGACCTCGATGCCGCTCCGCCCCAACGTGCGCTTCATGATCCGCTCCCGTCCCGTCGTGGATCCGCCGGTTGCCACTCTGCGGCTTCGAGCGGACTGGAAGTCAAGACCCCGGGTACCAGCGCAGCTCGACGGTGTTGCCGTCCGGGTCGCGGACGTAGATCGACGTGGCCGTCCCGCGCGCCCCGAAGCGCGGCACCGGCCCGGTCAGCACCGTGAACACACCGGATTCGACCACGGCAGCCCAGTCGAGCGGCTCGACCACCAGGCAGAAGTGGTCCACGTTCGACCCCTCCGGCTCGCCGCAGACCAGGTCGATGATGGTGTCGGCGCTGACGCGTACCGAGGGGAAGGGCACCTCGCCGGCGCGCCAGCGGTCGACGCGTACCGGTGCCAGGCCGAGGGTGTCGCAGTAGAACGCCAGGGACCGTTCGACGTCGGTGACGGCGAGGACCAGGTGGTCGAAGCCGGTCACCCGCACGGCGCTCACCGGGTCTCCAGCGCGTACGCGTCGCGCAGCCAGCCGGTGAACAGTTCCGGGTCGATCTCGTCCACGGCGCGCAGCTTCACCGAGGCCATGCGACGGGCGCCCGGGACGAGCAGGCCGGAGTCGTCGGCAACGTCCTGCCCCCGCCACAGGCCGAAGGTGACGTACGCCGGGTACGCCTTGACCAGGCAGACCGGGGTCTGTCCGGGCCGGTCGCCCAGCCCCCACACCGGGTGGCCGTGCCACATCGCGCCGGTGGCCTCGGGCAGTGCGGCCTCGATGACGGAACGCAGCTTCTCGGCGGTCTCGCGCAGCGGAGCGTCGAGGCCGGTCAGATAGGTGGTGACGGGATTCATGTGGTCCTCCTGAGTGCGGTGGGAACACCGTCAACACTCGTCCGCGGCGCCGTCCGGACCAAGACGCGATCGGGCTACGATCGTTGACCAGGATTCAACGATGGGGGGTCGGTGGTGCTGGAGCGGTACGAGGTCGAGACGTTCCTGACCCTCGCCGAGGAGCTCCACTTCGGGCGGACCGCCGAGCGGCTGCGGGTGACCACCGGCCGGATCAGCCACGTGGTGCGGAAGCTGGAACGCCGGATCGGTGCGCCGCTCTTCGAGCGGACCAGCCGGGTGGTCCGCCTCACCCCGATCGGCGCCCGCCTCGCCGACGACCTGCGTCCCCTGGTCGCCGGCATCGAGGACGCCGTCCAGCGCGCCGTCGACGCCGGGCGCGGGCTCGCCGGCGAGCTGCGGGTGGCGTACGTGGGTGAGTCGACCGCACCGGTGCTGCTGCGGGCCGTCACCCTGTTCGGCGAGCGCCACCCGGACTGCGTGGTGCACGTCCACGAGGCCCCGCTCGCCACCACCCGGTCGAGCCTGCGGGACGGCTCGATCGACGTGCTGATCGCCTCGTACCCCTTCGACGGCATGGCGAACGGCCCGGCGCTGCTGCACGAGGCCCGGGTGCTCGCGGTGGCCGCGAACCATCCGCTGGCCGGCGCGGAGTCGGTGTCGCTGGAGGTGCTGGGCGACCATCCCGTGGTGCAGTACCCGGCGGTGACCTCGGCCGCGTTCAAGCGGGACCGCACCCCGGACCGCACCCCGGCGGGGCGGCCGGTGCCGCGGGGCCCGGTCGGCGGCAGCTTCTCCGAGATGCTGGCCCTGGTCGCCATGGGACGCGGGGTGCTGCCGGTGGGCGAGCAGACCCGGCACTACCACGCCCGCCCCGACCTGGCGTACGTGCCGATCCACGACGCGCCGCCGATCCGGCGCGGCCCGGTGTGGCTGGCCAGCAACACCACCACCCGGGTACGCGAGTTCGTCCGCGCCGCGGTCGACGCCAACCCCGCCCCGGCGGACTGAGGCTGTCGGACCCGGCTGGCAGCATGACGGCGTGCGGGACGAGATCCGGGCGCTGGTCGAGGCGTTGACGCCGGGCGACGAGCTGGAGGCGCGGCACCGCGCCACGACGCTGGCCTGGCTGGCCACGACCGAGGACATCTTCCGCCGGGCGAAGCCGCGCACGCCCTCGCCGCACCTGGTGGCCTATTTCCTGCTCCGCGACGAGACGGACGGGGCCGTGCTGCTGGTCGACCACCGCAAGGCCGGGATGTGGCTGCCCAGCGGCGGTCACGTCGAGCCGGGCGAGCACCCCGCGCAGACCGTACGCCGGGAGATGGTCGAGGAGTTGGGCGTGCCGGCCGTCTTCGCGCCGGCCCTCGGCGAGCGCCCGGCCTTCCTCACGGTGACCGGGACGGTCGGCCCGCCGGAGGAGCGGCACACCGACGTCAGCCTCTGGTTCGTGCTGTCCGGCAGCCGCGACCAGCAGCTGATCCCCGACCCGGCCGAGTTCCGGGCCGTCCGCTGGTGGACGCCGCGCGAGGTGGCCGAGGCCGCGCCGGGCAGCGTCGAGCCGCACCTCGGCAGGATGCTGGCGAAACTCAGCCGAGGCGCGCGGTCAGCGGGCGCGGGTCCCGGCGTGGCGTGAGTGCCGTGAGCAGCAGGGCGAGCGCGCTGGCCAGGCCGATCAGGAAGAACAGCGAGAGGGTCGGCTGACCCAGCCACTCCCAGAGCGGGTGCCAGCTCGGGTGCGGCTCGTCGAGGTGGTGCCGGGCCAGCGACGACGTGGCGAGCAGCACCGGCACCCACCAGAAGAACAGGGTGACCCCCAGCAGCAGGGGCGCCCGCCGCCTGCCCTCGGTGCGTCGGCTCGCCCAGCCGAAGACCAGCCAGGCCAGCGCGCCACCGAGCAGCCCGGCCAGCACGGCGGCGGGCAGCACGGCCGGCGGTGCGGCCCGCTGCAACGCCACCCCGAGGTACGAGCCGAAGGACCGGGGATCGTCGAAGGTGGCCGTCAGCACGGTGTCGCCCCGGCGGGCCACCAGGACGGTCTCGACCGGCTGGCTCGCCGGGTCGCAGCGCGGGTCGGCGCAGGTCTGGAGCACCTCGGAGGTCGGCTCGTACACCTGCCAGCCGGCGGCCCGGAGACGCTGCTGCGCGGTCGCCAGCGTCTCCGCCTCGGACGTCGGCATCGGGCCGGTCGCCGAGCCGCCGGCCGACCCCTCCTGGTATTCGCCGCCGTCGCCGAGCAGCAGGCCGCGCAGGGACGCCCGGGAAACCGGCTGGCCGTAGAAGACGAACAGCGCGCGGGCGGTCGACACGTCCTCGCCAAGGCGGTGCCCGGGGAACGCCTCGGCGAAGACCGCGACGAACTCGGCCCGGTCCGGCTGCGGCCGGGAGGTCTCCCAGGCGACCCGGCTGGCCAGCGCGGCGGTGAACAGCCCGCAGATCAGCGCGGTGAGGACGGCCCACACGCCGACCGTGCTGCTGGCCGGCCGGCCGAGGCGGCAGCGCAGGCCGGCCCGGACCAGGTCGGCCGCCTCGCGCAGGGTGGGGCGGGTCCGCCCGGCGGGAGCACCGTCGAGCAGCAGGCCGAGGATCTCCTCACCGCGCTCCCGCCGGTACGCGCGGGGGTAGGCGAGCAGCAGGCGCCGGTAGCGGCGGGCGAGCGACATGGTCTCCCCTGCGGTCGGAAGGCGTGCGGTCGGAAGGCGTGGGCGGGACGCGGGTCAGGCGGTGCGGGGGCGCAGGGCGCGCAGCCGGGCCTCGGCGGCGGTGGTGAGTTGACGCAGCCGGGCGGTCTCGGCCCGGAGGGCGTCGAGGCCGACCGAGGTGAGCCGGTAGTAGCGGCGCAGCCGGCCGTCGACCACCTCCTCGTGGTCGGGCTCGACCAGGCCCTGCGCGGTGAGCCGGTCCAGCGCCGTGTAGAGGGTGCCGGGCAGCAGGGTGACGCGCTCGGCGGAGAGCGTGGTGACCTCCTGGATGATCCCGTAGCCGTGCCGGGGGCTGCCGGCGAGCGCCGTGAGGATCAGGAACGTGGGCTCCCGCATCTGCGTCACACCGGGAACATATATAAGTGATCGATACATCGTCAACGCCTTGACCCTGCCCCTGCGGCAAGGCCCAGCGTGGTCCGTGCCGGTCGCCGCGACCGGCACGAGGAACGCGACCGGCGCGAGGAGGATGGGTCCGTGGAGCTGCTGACGATCGGGGCGTTCGCCCGCGCGGCGCGCCTGACGCCGAAGGCGCTGCGGCTCTACGACGAGCTGGGGCTGCTGCCACCGGCCGCCGTCGACCCGCACTCGGGCTACCGGTACTACGCGCCGGCCCAGCTCGACCGGGCCCGGCTGATCGCCGCGCTGCGCCGGGCCGGGATGCCGCTGGCCGAGATCCAGGCCGTCTGCGGCCTGCCGCCGGACGCCGCCGCCGAGGCGGTGGACGCCTGGTGGCGGCGGGTCAGCGCCGACACGGCGGCCCGCGGTCGTGCCGTCGCGCTCCTCGTCGAACAGCTCACCGAGAGGGGCACCACCATGTCCGAGACCACCTTCCGGTACGCCACCCGCTGCGAGACCGGCACCGTCCGGGACTCCAACGAGGACACCGTGTACGCCAGCGGGAGCCTGCTCGCCGTGGCGGACGGCATGCGGGGCCTGGGCGGGGCCGCCGCCAGCACCGCCGCCGTGGACGCCCTGCGGCCGCTGGAACCGGCCGACGAGCCGGCCACCGAACTGCTCGCCGCGCTGGCCGACGCGGTGGACGCCGCCGACCGGGCGGTACGCGCACACGCCACCGACGCCCACCAGCCGGTCACCACCCTCACCGCCATCCTGCGGCGCGGCACCCGGCTGGGCCTCGTGCACGTCGGGGACACCCGGGCGTACCTGTTGCGCGGCGGCGAGCTGTCCCGGCTCACCCAGGACCACACCTACGTCCAGTCACTGGTCGACCAGGGCCGGCTCACCCCGGCCGAGGCCCTGGCGCACCCGCAGCGGGCCCTGCTGGCCCGGGCGCTCGGTGCCGGCGAGGTCGAGGCCGATCTGGCGCTGCGCACGGCCCTGGCCGGGGACCGCTACCTGCTCTGCTCCGACGGGCTCGCCGCAGTGGTCGAGCCCGAGGCGCTGCACGCCGCGCTCGCCGGGGCCGACGACCCGGAGACCGCCGTCGGGCGCCTGGTCGACCTCGCGTACGAGGCCGGTGCGCCCGACAACATCGCCTGCGTGGTCGCCGATCTGGTGGAGGCGTAGTCGGTCGACCCGGGCCGGGCTGTCCGGCCCGGGTCGTACCCTGGCGATCATGCGGATTGGCATCGTGATCCTCCCCGACCAGCGCTGGTCGGATTCCCGGCGGCGCTGGCAGCAGGCGGACGAGTGGGGCTTCGACCACGCCTGGACCTACGACCACCTGGGGTGGCGCGACCTGGTCGACGGCCCCTGGTTCGACTCGATGACCACGCTGACCGCCGCCGCGACGGTGACCTCCCGGATCCGCCTCGGCACCCTGGTCGCCTCGCCCAACTTCCGGCACCCGGCGGCGTTCGCCCGGCAGGTCACCGCGCTGGACGACGTCTCCGGGGGCCGGGTGCTGCTCGGCCTCGGGGCCGGCGGCATCGGCTTCGACTCGGCGGTCCTCGGCGGCGAGACCCTGCCGCCGCGGCAGCGGGTAGACCGGTTCGCCGAGTTCACCGAGCTGCTCGACCTGATCCTGCGCGAGGACGGCACGACCTGGCGCGGCGAGTGGTTCGCCGCGGTCGACGCGCGGAACAATCCCGGCTGCGTCCAGCAGCCCCGGGTGCCGTTCGTGGTCGCCGCGAACGGGCCCCGCTCGATGCGGCTGGTCGCCCGCTTCGGGCAGGGCTGGGTGACCACCGGTCTCGGGGGCGACGACCTGGAGAGCTGGTGGTCGAGCGTGGCGGAGCTGTCCGCCCGGCTCGACGCGACGCTGGAGCAGGCCGGGCGTGACCCGGTCACCCTCGACCGCTACCTGTCGCTGGACTCGGCACCCGCGTTCTCACTCACCAGCGCCGACTTCTTCGCCGAGCAGGTCGCCCGGGCCGCCCGGCTGGGCTTCACCGACGTGGTGACGCACTGGCCCCGGGCCAGCAGCTGGTACGCGGGCGACGAGGCGGTGCTGGTCCGGGCGGCGGAGCTGCTGCCGGAGCTGCGCCGGGCCTGACCGGTCAGGTGCCCAGGTCGCCGGTGCTGATCCCGCCGTCGCCGGCGGAGACCAGCCGGAACCGGATGCAGACCACCTTGGTGTCGTCGTCGACCGGGAAGCCCACCCGGGCCCAGTAGCGGCGGTGGCCCTCGCGCCACTCCTCGATGGACCGGTCACCCTCACCTTCGGAGCGGGCGAAGTCCCAGGACACGTCGGCGAAGCGGACCACCTCGACGCCGGTGACCTCGACCACGCCGATGAGCTTGTCGTCGTCGTCCACCAGGACGAGCCGCTCGCCGACCTGTTCCAGCTCCTCGTTCTCGGCGGCGTACTCGTCGGTCAGCAGGCCGGCCGTCGCGGTCTTCACGCCGGAGAGCACGAGGGTGTTGAGGGTGGTGCGCAGCTCACCGGGCGTGCCGAGGGCGAGGGTGCGGAGTCCACCGATGCGGGGCCACATCCTGCCGAGGCTAACGGCCGGCCGCCGGCCCGTCGCGGGATTTCGCCGGCCGTTCCGCCGAGGTGCCGGGCCGGGTCCGCACCGCCGTCGAGGATCTCGTCAGATGAGCTGACCGGCGTAGCCGGCGGCGGCCAGCACCCGTGCGTCGCCGGTCGCCGCGTGCGCCTCCAGCACCGCGTCGGCGAGCTTCACCACGTGTGCGTCGCCGTGCCGGGCCGCCCGGGCGAACACCTCCGCGGGACCGCCGTCCGTGACCTTCGGTGCGGGGGCCGGCGTGGGTGGGGCGTACACCGAGGTCACGGCGGCCGTGGCCGACCAGGCCGCGGCGACGCTCGGCGCCCAGAGCGCCGGATCCAGGGCCGGCAGGGTACGCAGGACCGCGGTCGGCGCGGTCACCGCGTGCACCAGCATCACCGGGTTGCCGTGCCCGAACCGCAGGTAGTCCAGCCCGGCCCGGTGCACCAGTTCGGTGAGGGTCCGCTCGGCATCGGCGGGGTCGGCCGGTGGGCGTAGTCCCGTCGCCGCGCCGGACCAGCCGGGCAGGTCGGGCAGCCGGCCCAACCGGTCCCGGATCCCGCCGGTCTGCACCGGGATCCGGGGCACCGCCGCGAGGGCGGCCGGCACGTCGGACCGCCCGGTGAGCGGGCCGGCGCCGGGTACGGGCTGCCAGCGCGCGGCCCAGTAGCCGAGGGCCTGGCCCAGCTCGGCCAGCCGCTGCGGATTCTCCCCGTCGGTACGCAGCACCCGCACCGCGTGCCCGACCCGGATCACCCCGTGGGTCGCCCCGGCCGCGATGCCCGGCAGCAGCCGCGGCCACCACTCGCCGAGCACCTGGCGCCAGGGGCGCTCGTGCAGTTCCCGGTCGAAGTGGGCGAGCCAGTCGCCGGCCCGCTTCGGGTCGCCGAGCGCGGCCCGCCAGTCGTCGATCGGCCGCAGCCCGCGCGGCAGTTCGTCCAGCCGGCGCACGTAGTCGTCCAGCCAGCGGTGCACCCGCGGGCCGTGGCCGTGGCGCACCAGCGCCTCGACCGCCATCGGTCCGTGGTTGGAGAGCCAGCCTTCGAACTCGGGGCCGGTCCGGTGCAGCCGTTGGTACGCCTCGTCGAGGATGCCGTCGTCCATGCGTCGATCTTCGGAGTTGAAGCTCCCTTGAGGTCAACCCTCAGGGCAGTTGCTCCCCGGTGAGCAGGGCGCGCAGCCCGAGCCGCGCGGCGACCGGCGCCGGACAGGTGGCGACGAGCGCGGCCGTCCCCAGGAACTCGGCCCCGCTGCCGTCCACCAGGCGGCGCAGCGCGTCGAGCTGCGCCCCGGTGGCCACCCAGTCGTCGGCCAGCAGCACCCGGTCACCGGGGCCGAGGCGGCGGGCGTCCACGCCGATCCGGAGCTGCCGGCCCCGGTAGTCGGGGGGTGTCTCGGCCCAGCGCATCGGCCCGACCCGGCGCCGCTCCCCGCCGTCCCTGTACGCCGGCAGGAACCCGGCCCCGGCGGCCACCGCGACCAGCGGGCCGAGCAGCAGCCCGGTCACCTCGGGGGAGATCACGACGGTCGGCCGGGCGGCCGGGAAGAGACCGGCCAGCGCGGGCCCGACCCCGGCCAGCACCTGCGGATCCCGCCACCAGCCGGAGAGGTCGCTGACCAGGTGGCTGCTCGCGGGGCCGGGGTCGACCCAGCGGAACAGCTCGACCAGGCGTCGGCTCAGCACGCCGTCCATCCTGGTGCACCGGCACCAGGCATCGCCGCACCGGTCCCGGCCAGCGCTCCTTCCGTCGTTCGGCTGAGGGGTACTCGCCTGAACGGCTACACGTACCAGGGTAAATGCGGGCATAGCACCATGATCACGTTGACTTCCGAAGTGCTTCTCTCGTTACGGTCCGAGCCGGTTTGTTCCGCAGACGAAAGGACCGGGCGGTGGCTGGTAGGCACCTTCGTACCCGCAAGTTCTCCTCGCCGGCCGGCATCGCCGCCACCGCGGCCGTCGGCGTGGTGCTCGCCATCGGCGGCACCGTCGGCGCGGTCCAGCTCACCTCCGCCGAGCCCGCCGCCGAGCCGGCCGCCGTCGAGGCCCTGCCCAGCACCCTCGCCCCCACGTCGGCGTCTCCCTCGGCCTCGCCGAGCGCGTCGCCGAGCCTCAGCCCCTCGCCGAAGGCCACCCCGAGCCCGACGGCCACCCGGACGCAGGCGGCGTCCCGGAGCAAGACCCGGACCGCCAGCCCGAAGCCGACCGCGAAGAAGACCACCACGTCCGCGAAGGTCATCGACAGCGGTTCCTGCGGCGCGTCCTTCTACGACGAGGGGCAGATGACCGCGAACGGCGAGACGTTCAACCCGGACGCGCTGACCGCCGCCCACAAGACCCTGCCGTTCAACACGAAGGTCCGGGTCACCAACCCGGCCAACGGCAAGTCGGTCGTGGTCCGGATCAACGACCGTGGGCCGTACATCGACGGCCGGTGCCTCGACCTGTCCCGGGCCGCCTTCGCGGCGATCGCCTCGACCGACCTCGGCGAGCTGACGGTGAGGTACGAGGTCCTCGGCTGACCGGGTGGCCGGCGGCGATCGGGTCGGTGACGGGATCCGGCCGGCCAGAACATCCTCGGACGACGGGTCAGGTTCATTCACCCGTTCACGTCCATCAGGCATGCTGTCCGATGTACGCACGCAACCCTTCCAGTCGGGCCACGGCCCGCTGAGCCCCGGATCCCGCGCCGGCCTCGGCGCGGCCCTCGCGCTGCTCGCGATCGTCTCGGCCGTCGAGCTTGCCGACGGGCGCCCGGCGCACTACGTCGCGCTGATGGTGGCCGCCCCGTTCCTCGCCGCCGCGCTCGCGTCCTGGCGAGTGGTGCTCGGGGTGGGCCTGCTCGCCACCGGGATCGGGGCCGCGTTCGCCCTGGCGGAGCAGACGATGTCGCTGGTCACCGCGGTCAACGTGGCCGGGATCGCGCTGGCCACCGCCATCGCCGGCGCGGTGGCGGCGGTCCGTCAGCGCCAGTCCGAGCGGATCGCGGAGCTGTCCCGGCTCGCCTCGGTGGCCCAGCAGGCGGTGCTGCGCTCGCTGGGCCCGCAGGTCGGCACTCTGGCCGTGGCCGCCCGCTACATCTCCTCGACGGCGACCGCCGAGATCGGCGGTGACCTGTACGAGGCCATGGACACCCCGTACGGCGTCCGGATGATCATCGGCGACGTACGCGGCAAGGGGCTGGACGCGGTCCGGCTGGCCAGCATCGTGCTGGGCTCCTACCGGCACGTGGCGTACGAGCGGGCGGACCTGCGGGCCGTGGTGACCGACCTGGACCGCGCCGTGGCCCGCAACGTCGGCGACGAGGACTTCGTCACCGCCGCGCTGGTCGAGGAACGGGGTGGCACCCTCACCATCGTCAACTGCGGCCACCCGCCACCGCTGCTGCTGCGCCGGGGGGCGGTCATCCCGCTCGAACCGCCGGCGCCCGCGCCGCCGCTCGGCTTCATGCCGGTGGTCCGGCCCCGGGTCGAGCGGCTGGAGCCGGGCGACCGGCTGCTGCTCTTCACCGACGGGCTCGGCGAGGCGCGCCGGGACGGGGAGTTCTTCCCGACCGCCGACCGGGCCTGGCGGCTGCTCGGCCACGGGACGGTCGCCGACGGTCTGGCCTCCCTGGAGACCGCCCTGGTCGAGTGGGTGCACGGCCGGCTGGACGACGACATCGCGCTGGTGCTGATGGAGTACACCGGGCCGCGCAGCGCCGCGGCCACGCCTGTGCCGAGCTGGGAGGTCGGCGCGGCCGAGACCTGAGCCGGGCCGGGCCACGATCGGGTGAACCGGAAGTGTGTAATCGCTGTCACTTCGGAGATCGGCTTGTCGTTGGCTACCCGCGAGTAATACAGTCTGGAGTTACTGATCGGTAACACCTGTCCGGAAGCGGGGCCAGCGAGCATGACCCACTACAAGAGCAACCTTCGGGACCTCGAGTTCAACCTGTTCGAGGTCTTCGGGGCGGACCGGACGTTCGGCCAGGAGCCGTACACGGACCTGGACGTCGACACCGCCCGTAGCTTCCTCTCCGAGGTCGACCGCCTGGCCCGCGAGGACCTGGCCGCCAGCTACTCGGACAGCGATCGCAACCCCCCGGTCTTCGACCCCGCGACGCACACCGCGCCGCTGCCGGAGTCGTTCAAGAAGTCCTACCAGGCGTTCATGGACTCCGAGTTCTGGCGGCTCGACCTGCCGGAGGTCCTCGGTGGCACCAACGCCCCGCGCGCCCTCTGGTGGTCGCTCGCCGAGCTGGTGCTCGGCGCCAACGCCCCGATCTGGATGTACGCCTCCGGCCCGTCCTTCGCGCACGTGCTGCACGTCGAGGGCACCGAGCAGCAGAAGAAATGGGCCCGGCTCTTCATCGAGAAGCAGTGGGGCTCGACCATGGTGCTGACCGAGCCGGACGCCGGCTCGGACGTCGGCGCCGGCCGTACCCGCGCCGTCCCGCAGCCGGACGGCTCCTGGCACATCGAGGGCGTCAAGCGCTTCATCACCTCGGGTGAGCACGACCTGACCGACAACATCGTCCACTACGTCCTGGCCCGCCCGGTCGGCGTCGAGGGCGTCGGTGGCCCGGGCACCAAGGGCCTGTCCCTCTTCGTCGTGCCGAAGTTCCACTTCGACGAGGAGACCGGCGAGCTGGGCGAGCGCAACGGCGTCTTCGCCACCAACGTCGAGCACAAGATGGGCCTGAAGGTCTCCAACACCTGCGAGGTGACCTTCGGCGAGCACGGCGTGCCGGCCAAGGGTTGGCTGCTCGGCGAGAAGCACGACGGCATCCGGCAGATGTTCATGATCATCGAGTACGCCCGGATGATGGTCGGCACCAAGGCGATCGCCACCCTCTCCACCGGCTACCTGAACGCCCTGGAGTACGCCAAGAACCGGGTGCAGGGCGCCGACCTGGTCCAGCAGGCCGACAAGGCCGCCCCGCGGGTGACCATCACCCACCACCCGGACGTGCGCCGCTCGCTGCTCATGCAGAAGTCGTACGCCGAGGGCCTGCGCGCGCTGGTCTGCTACACGGCCACCTGGCAGGACAAGGTCGCGGTCGCCGAGGCGGCCGGTGACGAGAAGGCCACCAAGCTGGCCAAGCGGGTCAACGACCTGCTCCTGCCGCTGGTCAAGGGCGTCGGCTCGGAGCGGGCGTACGAGCTGCTCGGCCACGAGTCGCTGCAGACCTTCGGCGGCTCCGGCTTCCTCCAGGACTACCCGCTGGAGCAGTACGTCCGGGACGCCAAGATCGACACCCTCTACGAGGGCACCACGGCGATCCAGAGCCTCGACCTGATCTTCCGGAAGATCGTCCGGGACAACGGCAAGGCCCTCATGGCGGTCGCCGGCGAGATCCAGGAGTTCATCGCCTCCGAGGCCGGCAACGGCCAGCTCAAGGAGGAGCGGCAGGCGCTCGGCAAGGCGCTCGGCGAGATCCAGAACATCCTCGGCGTGATGACGGGCTGGCTGGCCGAGGCACAGGGCGGCGACACCCGGGCCCTCTACAAGGTCGGCCTGAGCAGCCGCCGGTTCCTGCTGGCGATCGGCGACCTGGTGGTCGGCTGGCTGCTGCAGAAGCAGGCGGACGTGGCGTTGCAGGCGCTCGGCGGCGAGGTCTCCGCCACCGATAAGGCGTTCTACACCGGCAAGGTGGCCGCCGCCCGGTTCTTCGCCCGCGAGGTGCTCCCGCGCATCGGCGCCGACCGGCGGATCATCGAGGGCGCCGACCTGGAGATCATGGACCTCCCGGAGGAGGCGTTCTGATCCCCGCTGGGGTTTTCGGCCCTGACGACCGGCGGCCGGCGAGCGCACAGCTCGCCGGCCGCCGCCGTGTTTTCCCCCCGCGGCCGGTAGCCCGGCCCCCTGGCGGGTAACCGCCGTGGACCACGACAGGAGCACGCCCAAGGGCCACCGCACAGGGGAGTGCAGCGCACATGGGCATTGGCAGCGCCATCTTTCTCATCGCGCTCGGCGCGATCATGACCTTCGCCATCCGGGCCAACGTCTGGTGGATCGACCTGCGCGCGGTCGGCTGGGTGTTCATCCTGGCCGGGCTGGGCGTGCTGCTCACCACGCTCTGGTTCTGGCAGGACCGCCGCAAGCGGGCACGCACGCTCATCGTGGAGGAGAACCGGCTCTCGCACCCGACCGCCATGATGCCCCCGCCGCCGGATCCGCCGCCGCCCACCGCCCCACCGTCCTGACCGGCTGAGCCCGCCGCACGGCGGGCTCAGCCGCGTGCGGTGTGCCGGCCGGTGACTCAGCCGCGTGCGGTGTGCCGGCCGGTGATGGGCGCCCCGCCCGGCCCCAGCTCGGCCCACCGGGTGGTGGGCCGGTGCACGACCAGGTCCGTGGTGCGCAGCCCGTCCGGATCCGCCCGCTCCGGGTCCAGCAGCGCGGAGAGCAGCGAGATGCCCGGGTTGTGGGCGATCAGCAGCACGTAGGCGGCCTTGGGGTCGACCGTCCGGACCACCTCCAGCAGCGCGTCCGGGTGCGCGTCGTACGCGGCCGGCTCGTAGCGCACCGCGGGCGCCGACCCCGCCGGACCCCCTTCCGGCGGGGATCCCGTCGCGCCCAGCGCGACCCCGTGCCAGGTCTGCCGGGTCCGTTTGGCGGTCGAGCAGAGCACCACGTCGGGAAGGAGCGCGTGCCGGGCCAGCCAGGCGCCGGCCGCGGCCGCGTCGGCGTGCCCCCGCGCGGTCAGCGGCCGCTCCTCGTCCGGCATCTCCTGGGACTGCTCCGCCTTGGCGTGTCGCAGCAGCACCAACGTCCGCTGCTGGTTCCTGCCGTCGGTCATGCGCTCAGCTTGCCTGATTGGCGATCTCCGCGCCTGGGTATGTCGATGTGCGCCGCTACCTCAACCATGGCCGCGGCGGGCAGAAACGCCAGCAGGACGCCAAGGAGGCGACGTCATGGGCATCGGTGCCAGCATCTTCCTCATCGCGCTCGGCGCGATCTTCGCGTTCGCCATCGACGCCAACCTGGGATGGCTGAACCTGAACGTGGTGGGCTGGGTGCTCATGCTCGCCGGAGTGGCGGGCCTGATCACCACGCTCTACTTCTGGAACAGCCGCCGCCGGGTGGTGGCCGCCCCGGTGCGGGAGCGCGTCGTCGCCGAGCCGGTCGTGCCCGTGCAGGACGACCGGGTCGTGCGCGAGGAGTACCGCGAGGTGCGCCGCCCGGGCTCGGGCTACCCGGCCTGACCCGCACCACGAACTGTCGAGGGCCCCGCAACGGCGCGGGGCCCTCGCGTGCGTTCCGGACCGGCCGGCGTCA
Organism: Micromonospora terminaliae; assembly: GCF_009671205.1. Classification (NCBI taxonomy): domain Bacteria; kingdom Bacillati; phylum Actinomycetota; class Actinomycetes; order Micromonosporales; family Micromonosporaceae; genus Micromonospora; species Micromonospora terminaliae. The sequence continues at coordinate 5,671,470 of NZ_CP045309.1, forward strand.
GGCGAACAGCGCGAAGTAGATCGCCACGTGGTGGCAGATGGCCGCGACCAGCGTGCAGGCGTGGAAGAACTCGTGGTGGCCGAAGACGGTCGGCCACGGGTTGGGCCGGCGCAGCGCGTAGAAGACCGCGCCCACGCTGTAGATCGCCCCGCCGACGCTGAGCAGGACCAGGGCGGTGACTCCACCGGCGTGCAGGATCTCCGGCAGCATCGCCACCGCGACCCAGCCGAGCGCCAGGTAGAGCGGGGCGGAGACCCACCGCGGGGCGTGCGGCCAGATCAGCTTGAGCGCCACTCCGGCCAGGGCCCCGCCCCACACCAGGCTGAGCATGATCGTGGCGTGCCGGGTGTCGAGCAGCAGGGCGCAGAACGGCGTGTAGGTGCCGGCGATGAACACGAAGATCATCGAATGGTCCAGCCGGCGCATGACCTGGTAGCCCCGCTCCGACCAGACCCGGCGGTGGTAGAGCGCGCTGGTCCCGAAGAGACCGCACACCGTCAGGCTGTAGATGAGGCAGCTCACCAGCGGGGCCCAGCCGGGGCGGGCGGCGGCGATGGAGCACAGCACGATGCCGCAGACCAGCGCGGCGAAGAACGCGTAGGTGTGCAGCCAGCCGCGCATGCGGGGTTTCCCGATGTCGACCGGCTTGAGCCGGAGCGGTGCGGAGGTGGTCACGCCAAACAGGTTACGACACCGTAGGTTACTTGCAAGTAGTGTGGACCGTCACGGTCGCCGACGCGAGGATGACGGGATGCGGATCCGGCCCGTCGGCGCGCACGCCCTGCTGCTCGACTGCGACGGCCCCGAGCAGGTGGAGGCCTGGCGGGCTGAGCTGTGGCGCCGCCGGACAACGGGGGAGCTGAGCGCCGTCGAGATCGTCCCGGCGGCGGCCACCGTCCTGCTCGACGGCGTGCCGGACCCGGTGCCGGCCGCCGCGCGGATCGCCCGGTGGACCCCGAAGGGTGCCAGCGCCACCACCGGCACCGCCGAGGTCCGGGTCCCCACGGTGTACGACGGCGCGGACCTGCCCGCCGTGGCCGAGCACTGGGGCGTCGACGTGCCCGCCGTGGTCGAGCGGCTCCGGCGGACGGAGTTCCGGGTGGCGTTCTGCGGGTTCGCGCCGGGGTTCGCGTACCTCACCGGCTTGCCCGCCGAGCTGGCCGTGCCCCGGCTCGCCACCCCGCGTACCCGGGTGCCGGCCGGCTCGGTGGCGCTCGCCGGCCCGTACGCCGGGATCTACCCGACCGCCTCGCCCGGCGGCTGGCTGCTCGTCGGGCGGACCGACCTGGTCCTCTTCGACGTGCACGCCGACCCGCCGGCCCGGCTCACCCCGGGTACCCGCGTCCGGCTGGTCGACCCGTGATCGAGGTGCTCCGGGCCGGTGCCCTCACCACCGTGCAGGACCAGGGCCGCCCCGGCTGGGCCCACCTCGGCGTGCCCCGCTCCGGCGCGCTCGACCCGGCCGCCCTGCGGCTGGCCAACCGGCTCGTCGGCAACCCCGAGCACGCCGCCGGACTGGAGATCACCCTGACCGGCTGCACGCTGCGGTTCGGCCGGGCCGTCGGCGTGGCCCTCACCGGCGCGCCGGTGGACGTGCTGGTCGAGCGCGGGCCCTTCGACGCGTCGCGCGGCGGGCGCCGGCCGGCCGGGCCTCGGCCCGCCGAAGCGCCGCCTGTCGAACGTCGGCCCGGGGACGTGGGCCGGCCGCTGTCCCTGCCCGCCGGGGCGACCCTGCGGATCGGTCCCGCGCGGGCGGGGGTGCGCACCTGGCTCGCCGTCTCCGGCGGGATCGCCGTCGAGCCGGTGCTCGGCAGTCGCGCCACCGACACCCTCTCCGGCCTCGGCCCGCCACCGCTGCGCGACGGCGACCGGCTCCCCCTGGGCACCCCGACCGGGCCGCCGGCACCGGTCGACCTCACCGTCGCCCCCGCCCCGACGGCCGTGCTGCGGCTGGCCCTGCGCCCCGGCCCGCGGCAGGACTGGTTCACCCCCGCGGCGCTCGACCGGCTGCTGACCACCGCGTACGCGATCAGCCCCGCCAGCAACCGGGTCGGCGCGCGACTGGCCGGCGCGACCCTGCCCCGCGCGGTCGCCGGCGAACTGCCCAGCGAGGGCCTCGTCCTCGGCGCGGTCCAGGTGCCGCCGGACGGCCAACCGCTGATCTTCCTGGCCGACCACCCCACCACCGGCGGGTACCCGGTCATCGGGGTGGTGGAGGACGTGACCCCGCTCGCGCAGGCCCGCCCAGGGACTACGGTGACGTTCCATGGACCTCAACGCTGACCTCGGTGAGGGATTCGGCATCTGGCGGCTGGGCGACGACGAGGCACTGCTGGGGCTGGTCACCTCCGCCAACGTCGCCTGCGGGTTCCACGGCGGGGACGCGTCCACGATGCACCGGGTCACCGCGGCCGCCGCCCGCCGCGGGGTCACCGTCGGCGCCCAGGTCGGCTACCGGGACCTCGCCGGCTTCGGACGGCGGCACATCGCGTACGAATTCGCCGCCCTGCGCGACGAGACGATCTACCAGCTCGGGGCGCTGGACGCCTTCTGCCGGCTGGCCGGCACCCGGGTGCGCTACCTCAAGCCCCACGGCGCGCTCTACCACGCGGCCGCCTGCGACGAGGCCCAGGCCGCCGCGCTGGTGGCCGCGGTGAGCGGCTACGACCGGGAGCTGCCGGTGCTCTGCCCGCCGGGTTCGGTGCTCGCCCAGCTCGCCGTGGGCGCGGGCCTGCGGGCGGTCGCCGAGGGCTTCGCCGACCGGAACTACCTGCCCAACGGGCAGCTGGTGCCCCGGAGTGCCGCGAACGCGCTGGTCAGCGACCCGGACGAGGTGGCCACCCGGGCGGTCCGGATGGCCACCGAGCGGACCGTGGTGGCGGTCGACGGCAGCGTGGTGCCCTGCCCGGTCGAGTCGATCTGCCTGCACGGCGACACACCGGGCGCGGTGCGCTGCGCCGAGCTGGTCCGGGCCGCCCTCATCGACGCCGGGGTCACTCCCACCCCGTTCGCCTGAAGGGCGGCTTCAGCCCTCGTCGAGGCCGCGCAGCACCAGCGGCAGGCGGGTCGCCCCGCCGGCCACCACCCGGATCGGCACGCCCCAGTCCTGGCGGGTGAGGTGGCAGGCGGCGTGCTCGACGTCGGCGTCGCAGGTGGCCGCCTGGGCGGTCACCTGGAGCACGCCCTCGGTCACGTCGCCGCTGAGCACCAGCCGGCGGGACAGGTCGGTGCTCGTCCCGGCGCCCTCGACCAGCAGCTCCGGCGGGGACGCCGAGACCACCACCCGCGTCGACGGCCCGTACGTCTCGTCCAGCTTCTGCCCGGGCGCGGGCGTGAAGACCACGTCGAGGGTCAGCTCGCCGGCCGCCACGTCGGTGGGCTTGCGCTCCAGCTTGTGCCGCGGGCCGTCCACGGTGTTCGCGCCCGCCGCGGTCAGCGCGCCCGGTGCCAGCCGGGTCAGCCGGTGCGCGGCCGACTCGACCACCAGCACCTCGCCGTCGGCGGTGAGCACCAGGTCGCTCGGCTCGGCCAGCCCGTCGGCCACGGTGGCGACCTGGTTCGTCTCCGGGTCGAAGCGGCGCACCGCGCCGTTGTAGGTGTCCGCGATCAGCACCGAGCCGTCCGGCAGCGCGCAGACGCCCAGCGGGTGCTGGAGCAGCGCCCGGTCGGCCGGGCCGTCGACGTGGCCGAAGTCGAACAGGCCCTGCCCCACGGCGGTGCCCATCACGCCGTTCTCCACGTAGCGGATCGCGCTGGTCTCGCTGTCGGCGACCCAGAGGCGGGCGCCGTCGGCCGAGACGGAGAGGCCGGAGGGCTGGGCCATCCAGACGTCCGGCAGCGGGCCGTCGCGCAGCGCCTCCACCGTGGTCCCGGCGTACATGCCGGCGGTCCGCTTCGCCGGGTCGAACCACCAGAGCTGGTGGATGCCCGCCATGGCGACGACGACTCGGTCGTCGTACCAGGCCACGTCCCACGGGGAGGAGAGGTCGACCGAGCGGGCGTCGTGCGAGTGGTCGTCGACCGTCGAGCGCCACTGCCGCCCGGTGCCGGCGACCGTGACCACCTCGCCGGTCTCCAGCTTCACGCCGCGCAGCAGGTGGTTGACGGTGTCGGCCACGACCACGTCGTAGCCGGCCACCTCGGCCACGTGCGGGGGCAGCAGGCAGAGCCCCTGCGGCTCGGCGAAGGTGGCCGCCTCCGCCGGACCGTCGGAGTGGCCGCGGTCACCCGTGCCGATCCGCCGGACCAGGGTCTCGCCGTCCGGGGCCAGCTCGACCAGGGAGTGCCGGGCCGAGTCGGAGACCAGCAGGTTGCCGCCGTCGAGCACCACGGCCTTGCCGGGGAAGCGCAGCGGGGTCTCGGGCTCGGCCGGCGGCACGTACGGGCCCTCGCCCCGGTGCAGGGTGCCCTTCGCCTCGTGGGTGGCGATCAGGTCGTCGATGAGCCGGGCCAGCCCCTCGGCGTGCCCCTCGCCGGCCATGGTGGCGACCACGTAGCCCTCGGGGTCGACCACCGACAGGGTCGGCCAGGCCTTCGCGGCGTACTGCTGCCACATGTCCATCTCGGGGTCGTCGAGCACCGGGTGGTGCACGCCGTAGCGCTCGACGGCGGCCGCGAGGGCTGCGGCGTCCTTCTCGTGCTCGAACTTCGGCGAGTGCACCCCGATCACGACCAGCACGTCGCCGTACTTCTCCTCGAGCGGGCGCAGCTCGTCGAGCACGTGCAGGCAGTTGATGCAGCAGAAGGTCCAGAAGTCCAGCAGGACGATCTTGCCGCGCAGGTCGGCCAGCGTGACGTCCTTGCCGCCGGTGTTCAGCCAGCCCCGGCCGCGCAGCTCGGGTGCCCGTACTCGTGCGCTCATGCCCCCATCGTGCCGCACCGACCGTGGCGGCCGGCCCGATGGGGCGGTGAAGAGCGACACGGTCACCGGGCGGAGCGGGCCCGCCAGCGGGCCACCAGGTCCTCCTGCCGCGCCGGGGTGCCGGGGAGCGGGGCCTCGACGGGGTTGTGCAACGCCTGGAGCAGCAGGGCCAGGTAGCGGTGCCGCAGGGCGGCGCCCCGGTCGGCACCGGGAAGGTCCACCAGCATGACCGTCTCCAGCAGCAGCACGATGTCGGCGCCGCTGACGTCCTCGCGCAGGTCGCCCGACTCGCGTACCCGGTCGAGAAGCGTGTCGGCCAGCCGGGTCGCCTGCTCGGCCATCCGCCTCAGCTCCGGGGTCGGGTCGAAGGTGCCGGCCAGCCGTTGCGCGAGCGCCTGGCCGCCGCCCTCGACGACCCGGTGCAGGCAGGCCACGTAGGCGTCCCACGGTGGCGCCTCGGCGGTGAGCGCGGCCTCCAGGTCGGCGATGTAGCGGGCCAGACCGTCGGCCGCCAGCGCACGCAGCAGGTCCTGCTTGCCGGGGTAACGCCGGTAGAGGGCGCTCATGCCGACGCCCGCGCGGGCGGCCACCGCCGCGACGGGCGCGTCGGGGTCGGCCAGGAAGACCTCGCGGGCGGCGTCGAGGATCCGGGTGTCGTTGCGGGCCGCCTGGGCGCGTCGGCCGCTGAGCGGGCCGTGATCGGGTGCGGACATGGGCTGACCATAGCAGTGGAACAGATCGTTCCGTTCTGCTACGCTGAAGTGGAACGAAACATTCCGTTCCCCGAAAGGACCGGCCACGTGAGCTTCCCCGTACTCACCACCGCCCTGGACCTCCTGCGCCGCGCCGCCGAGGGGGTTCCGGCCGACCGGCTCGACGACCCGACTCCGTGCGACCAATGGACGGTCGGGCAGGTGCTCATGCACGCCGCCGGTGACCAGCACGCCTGGGCGGCGCAGGTCGGTGCCGGCGCGTTGCCGGCGTACAACCCGTTCGACCCGCCGCGCGGCCACGACGAGGGCGTCCAGGGTGTCGTGCGGGTCGCGATCGAGGCGGCCACCGCGACGTGGGAGCGGATCGACCCGGCGGGCGGGCCGGTGGGCACGCCGCTGCCGCCCGTACCGACCATGGACCCGCAGCTCGCCGCCGCCGCCTGCGCACTGGACGCCGCGGTCCACGCGTGGGACGTCGCGGTCGCCACGGGGCAGCCGGCGCCGCTCACCGCCGAGCTGGCCGAACAGCTCATGCCGGCGGCCCGGGCGACCGCCGAGCCGCTGCGCGGATTCGCGTACGCGGCCGAGCTGCCCACGCAGCCCGGTGCCGACCCGGTCGCCGTCCTGCTGGCCTACCTCGGGCGCGACCCCCACTGGCAGCGCTGAGATACGACGGCGGGGCCACGGATCACCGTGGCCCCGCCGTCGTGTGCGTTGCTACTGGCCGGCCGGCTTGAGGCAGAGCACCCGGTTGCTCCCGTCGCCGGGAAGGACCACCTGGGGCTGGGCCGGGTCGGCGCACTTGTCCTTGCTGTCGACCTTCGACACCACGGTGAACGCGCCCTGCTCGCCGCAGCCGGCCTTCACCGCGGTCGTGCCGGACTGCTTGACGCAGGAGCCCACCGCCGGGTCGAAGCCCGCCGGCTTGTCGTCCCCACCGATCTTGCCGAGCAGGGTGAGCAGGCCGAGCGGCACCGCGAGGATGAGCACCGCGGCGATCAGCACCAAGGCCAGCACCCGGCCGTTGCGCACCTTCGGTGTGGGCACCTCGGTCTTCGGCTCCGACTCCGGCTTGAACGAGTCGAAGCGGCCCTGGTCCGGGTCACCGCCCGGACCCGCCTGCGGCCAGGCCGGCGGCCCCTGCTGTGGCGGCGGCGGGAACGCGGGCGGGAAGCCGCCCGGCTCGCCCATCGGCCCCTGCCCCGGTACGCCCACCGAGGCCCGGCCGCCGGCCGGCCCGCCGAACGGGTCGCCCGCTCCGGGACCGCCGAACGGGTCGTGAGGGCCGCTCGGCGCGTTGAACGGGTCCTGGTGTCCGGTGGGAGCGCCGAACCGGTCGTGCGGCCCGCCGGGGCCACCGAACGGGTCGTGCGGCCCACCCGGGCGCTCGCCGTTGTGCGGGTGCACCCCGTTGACCGGCCGGCCGTTGGCGGGCGGGTCCACGAAGGACGGCACGCCGGGCGGGAAGGGCGGCGGAGCGGCGGGCGACGACGGCGGGGCCGAGTGCACCGGAGGGGCTTCGGCGTAGCCGTGCGGCCGCTCCGACTCGTCCGGGCGGGACTGCGGGCCCGGCTCGGCGAAGCCGTTCGGGCCGTCCTGCCCGGGCGGCTCCTCCGGCTCCGGACGGGCCGGCCGGCCGTAGACCCGGGGGCCCGGCACACCGGCCGTCGGCAGCGGCTGGTCGGTAGGCGGCGTGACGCGGCTGGTCATCGGCACCGAGGCGCTGGCCGAGACCGCACCACCCCCGCCGGCCTCCGGCGAGGTACGCGGCGCGGGCACCATCGGCCCGGCCGGCGAGTGCGGCTCCTCGTGCGCCGGGCCGGCGGTGCCCCGGCCGGCGTCGGCAGCCGGCTCCGGCTCGTACGCCTGCGGGTTGCGGTCGCCCGGGTCGCCGCCGGAGGTGAACGGCGCGTAGTCGGCGGGCGGCGCCGCGGCCAGGGCGGCGCCCGGCACCCGCTGCTCCTGCGGCGGCAGCGGCACCGCGTTGGCCGGGGAGATCCCGGGGCCCGGGGCCGGCTGGTAGATCGGCCCGTCGTCGGCGCGGGCCGGCTCCCAGCCCGGCGACGAGGACTGCTCGGGCTGGGCCTCGCCGGCCCGGCCCCAGGCCGCGCCGGGCTCCCACGGCTCGGCCTCCGGGATGGCCGGGCGCTCGCGCGACCACTGCCCCGGGTTGTCCTGGTTGCCGCCCCAGGCGGGCGGCGAGTCGGGGGACGGGACGGACGCGCTGGCCCGGGCCGGCACCTCGGCAGCCGCGGGCGCGGCGGCGGAACCCCAGCCCGGCTGCCCCGGCTCGTCGGCGGACCGCTCCGGCTCGCGCTGCTGCGGCACCGCCGCGGCAGCGCCCCACGCCGGACGCTGCTCCTCGGCGGCGCCCCAGGCACCCGGCTGCGGCGCCTCGGCCGCTCCGGCGGACCGGCCCGCGGCCCAGCCGCCGGAGCGGTCCGGATCGTCGTCCTGCGCCGTCGAGCCGTGCTGCCAGCCGCCGGACTGTCCCTGGTCGTCGCCGTGTGCGGCGGGGGCGTGCTGCCAGCCGCCGGACTGTCCCTGGTCGTCGTCCTGCGCCGTCGAGCCGTGCTGCCAGCCGCCGGACTGGTTCGGGTCGTCGCCGTGCGTGGCTGGGCCGTTCTGCCAGCGACCGGCTTGGCGCTGATCGTCCGGTGCGGGCCAGGCGTTCTCGGGACGGACGGCACCCGGGACGGAGACCTTGGCGGCGGCGCGGGCCGTCGGCTCGGCCGGCGACCAGCCGGGGGCAGCCTGCTCGCCCTGCTGCCCCCATGCGGGCTGGTCGTCCTGCTGCCGGGCGCCAGCCCCAACGGCCCAGCCGCCGGAATTGTCGTCCTGCGCGGCGCGCCAGCCGCCGGAGCGGCCCGGGTCGTCGTCCTGCTGCCCGGTCGCCGGGGTCCACCCGCCGGGCCGGTTCGGGTCGTCCTGCCCGGCCGGCGTGGCCCAGGACTCGTTGGGCACGGTGGCGGGCGCGGGCACCTGGGCGGCGCCCCGGCCACCCGGCTCACCGGCCTGCGCCCAGTCGGGCTGCTCACCCGACGGGGCCGGAGCGGCACCCCAGGCGGGTTGGTTCGGTTCGGCGGGGTTGCCCGGCGGGGCGGCGGCCCAGGTGGGCGGCGCCGGCTCGGCGCCGCGCTGGGGACCGGCCTGCTCGGGCGCGCCCCAGGCGGGTGCTCCCTGGCCGGGCGTCTCCCAGGCCGGGGCGGCCTGCTCGCGCGAGCCCCAGGCGGGCTGCGCCGGGGGACCCCAGCCGCCCGGCTCGGCCGGTGGCGGCACCTGGGCGGCGGCCCGGCCGGCGGCGGGCTGCCCGCCCGGCGGTGTCCAGGCGGGGGGCTGGTCGTCGGCTGCGGCCCACGCGGGGGCCGACTGGGCGGGCCGACCGGCCGGCGGGGGCGGAGCCCAGCCGAGGTCGGGCGCGCCGTACCCGTTGTCCTGCTGCGCCGGGCGGTCGCCGTACGGCACCGGTCCGCCGGCGCCCGGCGACACCTCGCCCGGCTCCTGGCCGGGGCGGTGCGGGGCCTCGGACGTCATGGGTGCGCCTCCTCCATCACATGTCGGCCGCCGACTGCCGATCGGGACCGTCGGCATGGCTGCCGGCGTCGCCGGCAGGTACCGGCCGTGCGGGCTCCCCGCACCGTATCCGGTGGCCGCCCGGAGGCGCCCGGGGGAGCACGGGCCGTCACCGAACGTCACCGGACGATATCGATCGGTTGCTCTCGAAGTGATCGGTCCGGGGGCGGGCGGTTGGCGACCGAGCCCCACCGTACCGGGCGGTGCGGCGGGGTGGAATCCCGGTGCCAATCGACGTGAAACGCCGAAGACCCGCCCGGTGGTCCCGGGCGGGTCTTCGAACTGGAGGAGGTGAGGAAAGTAGTGGAGCGTCAGCTCATGTGACGCTGGGCGATGGCGAGAAGCTCCTCGCGGACCGCGGGCGAGTTGGCGGAACGCAGCGCGTGCTCGATGGCACGGGCGCGGCGGTTGGCGTCGCGGCGGTTGCGGATTCGCTCGATCATGCTCATCTGGGTCTCTCCTCCTGGCTATTCGGTTGTCAGCCCCTTGATGTCTCTATTGAACAGCATGACGGCCCCAGATTCCATCGATTATTAGGTGAGCTGAGCCACGTGCCTAAGGATCGTAGGTCAGGAAGCCCGGTGCCCCGATGTTTCTTCCCCCAACGGCAACGGCCGGTGTGCCGGGCGTTAACCCGTGGCACACCGGCCGTGACCTGGTGCTGTGCGACCGTCAGGTCCAGGCGAGCAGCGCCGCCTCCGGGTCGGCCAGGAAGTCCCCGATGTCGCGGAGGAACTTCGAGCCGAGCTCACCGTCGATGATCCGGTGGTCGAAGGAGAGGCCCAGGGTGGTGACCAGGCGCGGCTTGACCTTGCCCTTGTGCACCCAGGGCTGTTCCCGGACCGCGCCGAAGGCGAGGATCGCGGACTCACCCGGCGGCAGGATCGGAGTGCCGGTGTCGACGCCGAACACGCCGACGTTGGTGATCGTCAGCGTGCCGCCGGACATGTCGGCCGGCGAGGTCTTCCCCGCCTTGGCCGTCTGGACGAGGGCGGTCATCGCGTCCGCCAACTCGCGCAGCGAGAGCCGGCCGGCGTCCTTGATGTTCGGCACGATCAGGCCACGCTCGGTGGCCGCCGCGATGCCCAGGTTCACGTAGTCCTTGACCACGATCTCCTCGCCGGCCCAGGTCGAGTTGACCATCGGGTGGCGCTTGACCGCGAGCAGCACCGCCTTGGCGACCAGCAGCAGCGGCGAGACCCGGACGTCCCGCCACTCGCGCCGCTCGCGGAGCCGTTCCAGGGCCTTCATGGCCCGGGTCACGTCGACGGTCAGGAACTCCGTGACGTGCGGCGCCGTGAACGCGGAGCGGGCCATGTTCTCCGCCGTGAGCTTGCGTACCCCCTTGACCGGGATGCGCTGCTCGCGGTCGGCGCCGAAGCTCGCGGCGGCCGTGGCCGGCGCCGCGACGGTCAGCGGCTCGGCCGCCGCCGGCGCCGCGGCCGCCCGCTGGACATCCTCCCGGGTGATCGAGCCCAGCGGGCCCGAGCCGGTCAGCGTGGCGAGGTCGACGCCGAGGTCCTTGGCGAGCTTGCGGACCGGCGGCTTGGCCAGCACCGCGCCGGTCGCCCGGCCGCTGCCGTTCGCCACCGGGGCGACCGGCGCCGGGACCACCGGTGCCGGGGTCGGCTGGACCGGGGCGGCCGGGGCCGCCGCGGCCTGGGCCGGGACGCCGCCCTTGCGCGGCCGCCGCTTGGCCGGCGCGTTCCGCGGGCCGTAGCCGACCAGCACGGCGGTACGCCCGCCCGGCGCGACGCCTCCGATGAGGCCCGGCTCGACCATGCCCTCCTCGGGCGCGACCTCGACGGCGGCCAGCGAGGCCGCCGACGGGGTGGGGAGGTCGGCGGCCGGCGCACCGGTCGTCGACTCCTCGATCGGCCCGGCGTTCGGGTCGGTGTCGATCGCGATGATCGGGCTGCCCACCTCGACGGTGGCACCCTCCGGGTGGAAGATCGCCTGCACCCGGCCGGCCCACTTCGCCGGGATCTCGACCGCCGCCTTGGCGGTCTCCACCTCGACGATCGGCTGGTTCAGCTCGATGTCGTCGCCCACCTTGACCAGCCAGGCGAGGATCTCGCCCTCGGTCAGGCCCTCGCCCAGGTCGGGGAGGTTGAACGTCTTGATCCGTGACATTCCGCTCACCAGCCGAAGGTGCGGTCGACGGCGTCGAGCACCCGGTCGAGGTCGGGCAGGTACTCCTCCTCCACCCGGGCGGCCGGGTAGGGGGTGTCGAAGCCGGTGACCCGCAGCACCGGGGACTCCAGGGAGTAGAAGCACTCCTCGGTGATCCGGGCGGCGATCTCCGACCCGAGGCCCAGGTTGCCCGGGGCCTCGTGGACGACCACGCAGCGGCCGGTGCGCTTCACCGACTCGTACGCGGCGGTCAGGTCCAGCGGCGAGAGCGTGCGCAGGTCGACGACCTCCAGCTTCCGGCCGTCCTCGGCGGCGGCGGTGGCCGCGTCCAGGGCGGTACGCACCATCGGGCCGTACGCCAGCACGGTGGCGTCGGTGCCCGGCCGCGCGACCCGGGCGGCGTGCAGCGGGTACGCCTCGCCGAGCGGGGCGTCCAGCTCGACGGGGCCCTTCTCCCAGTAGCGCCGCTTCGGCTCCAAGAAGACGATCGGGTCGTCGGAGGCGATCGCCTGCTGGATCATCGAGTACGCGTCCTGCGGGTTCGCGCAGGTCACGACCTTCAGGCCGGCGGTGTGCGCGAAGTACGCCTCGGGCGACTCCGAGTGGTGCTCGACCGCGCCGATGCCGCCGCCGTAGGGGATCCGGATGACCATGGGGATCCGTACCTTGCCCTGCGAGCGGTAGTGCATCTTCGCCACCTGCGACACGATCTGGTCGTACGCCGGGTAGACGAAGCCGTCGAACTGGATCTCGCAGACCGGCCGGAAGCCGCGGATGGCCAGGCCGACCGCGGTGCCGATGATGCCGGACTCGGCGAGCGGGGTGTCGATCACCCGCTGGTCGCCGAAGTCCTTCTGGAGGCCGTCGGTGATCCGGAAGACGCCGCCGAGCTTACCGACGTCCTCGCCCATGATGACGACCTTCGGGTCGTTCTCCAGGGCCTTGCGCAGGCCGGCGTTGAGGGCCTTGCCGAGGGTGAGCGTCTCCGTGGCCATCAGTGGGCGCTCCCCTCGAACGACTCCATGTACTTGGCGAACTGGGCCCGCTGCTCGTCGAGCTCGGGGGACCCGTTGGGGTAGACGTGGTCGAACATGCTCACCGGCTCCGGGTTCGGCATGTTCAGCACCCGCTCGCGCAGGTGCACCGACTCGGCACGGGCCTGCTCGTCGACCTCGGCGAAGAACGACTCGTCGACGATTTGCTGCTTGGTGAGGAACGCCTTCATCCGGGCGATCGGGTCCTTGGCCTGCCAGGCCTCGACCTCGCTGGCGATCCGGTAGCGGGTCGGGTCGTCGGAGGTGGTGTGCGCGCCCATCCGGTAGGTGTACGCCTCGATGAGGCTCGGGCCCTGACCGAGCCGCGCGTTGTCCAGCGCGTGCCGGGTCACCGCGTACGACGCGAGCACGTCGTTTCCGTCCACCCGCACGCCGGGGAAGCCGAAGCCGCCGGCCCGCTGGTAGAGCGGGACGCGGGTCTGCCGCTCGAGCGGCTCGGAGATGGCGTACTGGTTGTTCTGGCAGAAGAACACCAGCGGGGCGTTGAAGACGCTGGCCCAGACGAACGACTCGTTGACGTCACCCTGGCTGGTGGCGCCGTCGCCGAAGTAGGCGATCACCGCCTCGCCGTCGTCGCTGCCGGTCTTGCCGTCCATGGCGACACCCATGGCGTACCCGGTCGCGTGCAGGGTCTGCGCCCCGATGACGATCGTGTACATGTTGAACTTGAACTCGTTCGGGTCCCAGCCGCCCTGGTCGACGCCGCGGAACAGGCCGAGCGGCATGATCGGGTCGATGCCCCGGCAGTAGAGGACGCCGTGCTCCCGGTAGGTCGGGAAGGCCATGTCCTGCGTACGCAGCGCCCGGCCGGAGCCGACCTGCGCCGCCTCCTGGCCCAGCAGGCTGGCCCAGAGGCCCAGCTCGCCCTGGCGCTGGAGCGCCGTGGCCTCGGCGTCGAGCTTCCGCACCAGCACGAGGTCGCGGTAGAGCCCGCGGTACTCCTCGTCGGTGAAGTCGACGCGGTACTCGGTCCCGTCCGGGCCGAGCGCGCTCTCGATCCGCTCGCCCTCTGGCGTCAGCAGCTGCACGAGCTCCGGTTCGCCCGTGGCGGCGGCGCGCTTCGTACGGGGTGCGGCCCGCTTGCTGCGGGTGGCGGCCCCGGGATCGCCCTTTGCCATCCGTCTCTCCCTGTCTGGTCTGCGCCGGCGCCGGGGGGTGACCCGTGCCGCGCACATCGTGCGCCCGATCCGGCATGGTGCCGGACCGGTCCCTGGCGGCCGCGCCTAGCCCCGGTGAGGGTTGCCGCGCGGCGTGAGCCGGGTCCCGTGAGGAGCCCGACCCGGGAGCGCCGGCGCCGTACCGCACCAGCCGCGGGGTGCGCGGAGGTGGCGGCTGCGTTGCCGTCGTGCCTGAATGATTGCAGAGGAGGTGAGCGGGCCCACAGTACGGCCTCCTCGGGCGGTGACGTTCCGTCGTGTTCGTGATGCATAGACGTATTTGTCTGGTGAGTCACTCTCGGGCGACGGACAATTTGTGTGTCGACACGCTGTGGTGGCTGGTGAACTGAGCGTCACTGGTTCAAGCTGACGGTGGTTCCCTTGTGGCTTTTGTCCGTTTGGCTTGCGCCGGGATCCTGCCCTGTCGACGCGTACGAGGAGTGTGTCCGTGTCCGAGCCGCCAGAAGGTTCACCGTTCCTCGGGCGGCACCGGGCTGCGTCGCGGTCCACCTACCGGCGGGTGGTCGGCGCGCACCGCGCGCAGGGCCTGGGCGGCCCGAGCCGGGGCTACCTGTTCACCGTGGCGCTGCTGGCCGGCACCGCGTCCATGCCGATCCTCGCCGCGATCAGCGCCGGGTCGGCCACCGTGGGGAACAGCGCTCTTCCGGACACCAGCACCCCGTTCATCCCGACTCCCTCGGTCGGCCCGGTGGTGATCCCGCTGCCCGAGGGGACGCAGTCCCCGCTGCTGCCGTCCCCGACGCCGGTCGCCGGAGCCGCGACCGTGCCGCCCGCGGCACCGGTGCTGCCGGCCGCACCAGCCCTGCCCGACGACAGCGACCTCGCCGCGCGCCACCGGTCCCGGCCGCCCGCTCCCGCGCCGGCACCCGGCCCGACCCGTACCAGGCCGGCCGTCCCGCCGCGCCCGTCGCCGGTGCCCTCGCCGTCGCCGTCGCCGTCCGACCCGGTCACGCCGGAGCCGAGCCCCAGCCCGACCGCCGAACCGACCGAGACCGAGCCGACCCCCGATCCGACGCCGACGCCCGATCCGACGCCGACTTCCGAGCCGACGCCGACCGGCGATCCGACGACCGCCCCGCCGGACGGCACTCCGTCGCCCACCGGCACCCCGCCGGAGGAGTCGCCCACGCCGACCCGCACCCCGGCCGACGATCCGGACCCGAGCGCCACGGCGTCGGCCACACCCGAGGTGTGAGCCGGTGCCGGCGGGTCAGGCCGGGTCGTCGGTGAGGCGGTGGCGGTTCGCCTCGATCCAGGCGTCCAGCGCCACCGGGTCGTCCGGGTCGACGCCGTCAGCCATGAGCTGCGCGACCGCCGCCGTGGCCGGGCTGCGCCGCTCGCCGGTGCTGTAGAGCCGGGCGAACTCGGGGATCATCTCCTCGATCGCCTCGTCGGTGCGGGCGGCCGCCGCCGGCGCGAGCCCTCGCTGGCGGGCCGCGTACGCCGCCCAGCCACGCAGCACCCGCGGCAGCATGGCCGCGTCGTCCATGTCGAGGACGGCCCGCCGGTGCACCCAGTCGAGCAGGAACAGCTCGGCCACCGTCGGGCTCCACCGCATCGGGTCGGCGTCCGGGAAGCTCGCCGCGTGATCGAGCAGCAGCCCCAGGCAGAAGTGCAGCGAGGCCAGCTCCCCGTCGGCCACCCGGTCCAGGCCGAACCGGACCGCCTCCGGCGAGCCGAGGAAGGCGCGCACCAGCCGGGTCCGTGTCTCGTCGGTGAGCGGCGGGGCGACGGCCGCCGCCCCGGGCCCCGGAGCGGGCAGCGCGGCCAGCCGCGCGCCCACGAGCGCCCGGTCGGTGGCCAGCGAGCCCTGTGCGGGCAGCTCGCCGAGGTCGTCGGTGATCGCCAGATGCCGGCTCACCTCGGTGCGCATCCGGCCCGGGTCCTCGTTGCGGAACCAGGTGAACTCGTCCTGGGTGCAGATCTCCCGGGCCTGCTCGACGATCCGGGCGGCCGGACCGCCCACGAACACGTCCTTGGTGATCCCGATGTTGTGGTCGACGAGGGCCACGAGGGCGTGCTCCGGCCCGCCCTCGGCGTCGTCGTAGGCGAAGGTGGCCAGGTAGGAGGTCTGATCGCCGTACACGTCGCCGTACGACCAGGCACCCGTGAGGTGCACCCGGCCGAGCTGGCCGGCCCAGGCCGGGGCGTACGCGCCCGGGCGGACCCGGGCGGCCCCCTCGGCGTCGGGGACCAGGGCGGCGAAGACGGCGCGGATGGTCGTCGCGGCGGCGCTGCGGCGGCGCGAGGTGGCGGTGAGGAAGCCGGCCACGAACTCGCGGACGGCGGTGTCCCGGTCGGTCTCGGCAACGGCGTAGACGCTGCCCAGCAGCGCGGCGCCGAGCATCTCCGCGTCCAGGGCGGAGTCGAGCCTCGTCACGTCGCGAGCGGCGTGCAGCACCGCCTCGTAGGGGGTCTGTGGCGTGGCCATGCACCGACCCTACGCCGCCCGGCCCGCGCGGACACCGCTCAGCACGCCGGGCTTTCCGCGCCGGCACTCAGCCGCGGGCCGCCTCCCGCAGCGCCTCGCGCGCCTGTCCGTAGCGGGCCAGCACCGCCCAGACCGGGTTCAGCACGTACTTCTCGCCGACGCTGCCCACCGAGGTGAGCAGCCGCTCCTCGGCCCGGTGGCGCGCACGCCGCGCCGCCCACCGGATCACCGGACGGGTCAGCGCCGCGACCAGCAGGCCGGCCAGCAGGCCGCCGAGCAGCAGCACGGTGGGCCAGGGCACCTCGCGGAGTTCCGGGTAGTCGAGGGCGGGCAGGCCGAGGATGCGCAGCGCGTAGCCCAGCACCAGCCAGGCCAGGCCGGCCAGCGCGGCGAGGGTGACCAGCCACTGCAGCCCACCGATCACCCGCCACCAGACCGGCCGGCGGTCCATGCCGAGGTCCGTGGCGGCCACCGCATGGTCCAGCGCGTCCGGCAGGTCGGCCAGCCGGGACCGGGCCGCAGCGGTCACCGCGGTCGGCCAGGGCGCCGGCAGGCCGGCGGCGGAGCGGTCGGCCACCGCGCGGATGGCCAGGTTGAGCGCCGAGCGCTGCGCGGCGGTCGGATCCGGTACGGAGGTGGCCGCGACGAGGCTCTCCGCCGGCGCGTCGGCGCCCCCGCCGGGCAGGTGCAGCCGGCGCAGCGGGTCCGGTCGCAGCTTCCGCCAGCCCCGGACCAGCGGCCAGCCGGTGCTGCCGACGGCCCGGTGCCGGTACGCCCCCTCGACCGCCTCCGCCACGGTCGGCACCCCGGCCGCTCCGGCCAGCGCCGTGGTGAGCTCCCGCGCCGAGGCGTCACCCGGCCCGGTGCGCGGCGGCTCCGGCCCGACCAGCGGGCCGAGTCCGGCCACCACGGCGTCCACGTCGCCGGCCAGCCGGCGCAGCGCGGCCTGCCGCTCGGCGACCGTGCGCTCCAGCTCGGCGCGGAGCCCGTCCAGCCCCGCCGGGTCCACCGCCACCGTGGGCAGCAGCGGCACCCCCTCCAGCCCGTCGGCGTCGAGCAGCCGGCGGAGGTCGCCGAGGACCCGGGGCAGCTCGGCCGGGGGCAGCCGGTCGGCCTGGTTGAGCACCACCACGGTCACGTCCCTGTGCCGGTGGAACTCGCGCAGGTAACTGGTGTGGATCACGCGGTCCGCGTACTTCTGCGGGTCGACCACCCAGACCACCAGGTCGACCAGGCCGAGCAGCCGGTCGACCTCCAGCCGGTGGCTCCGCTGCACCGAGTCGAAGTCGGGCAGGTCCAGCAGGACCAGGCCGTGCAGGGCCGACTCGTCGTCGCCGTCCAGCGGGCTCTCCCGGACGAACCGGTGCCGCGGCAGCACCCCGATCCAGTCGAGCAGCCGGGACGCGCCGTCGAGCTGCCCCCACACGCAGGCGTGCGCCACCCCGGTGGTCGGCCGGCGGACGCCGACCGGGGAGAGGTCCAGCCGGGCCAGGGCGTTGAACAGGCTCGACTTGCCGCTGCCGGTCGCACCGGCGAGCGCGACCACGGTGTGGTGGCCGGACAGGGCGAGCCGGGTGCCGGCCCGCTCGACCACGGTGTGCGCGGCGACCAGGTCGGCGTCGGGCACCTGGCCGTCGACGGCGCCGAGGAAGCGCTGGACCGCCTGGAGGCGCGCGATCAGGGCGTCGGGGTCGACGCGCTGGTCGCCCCGGAACGCCTCCCGCATCCGGCCGACGATGTTGCTCACGCGCGCCCGCCCTCGTCGGCGGCGGGCAACGCCGGACCCGGCGTGCCGGAGAGGCCGGCGCGGTGCCGGGCCTTCTCCACCTCGCCGGCCGCCCGGCGCAGCGCGGCACCGGTCTCGGTGGCCGGGCGCGCCTCGGCGGTGCGGGCGAGGAACCGGTCGGCCTCCTCGCCGAGCAGCGCGCCGATCCGGTCCAGCAGGTCCACCCGCGCCTTGCTGGCCAGGTTGCGGACCGCCTGGTCGCCGAAGATCGCCTGGAGCACCGCCTGCGCGGCGACCGTGGTGCCGGCGCCGGTGGCGACCTCCAGGCCGGTCGGGATGAAGGCGGTGGCCGCGAAGACCGCGATCATGACGGCCAGGCCGGTGGCGTTGACCGCGTACGCCGCGGTGCGCGCCACGAAACGCCGGTCGCCGCCCTCGGCCCGGACCAGCTCCAGGACCCCGCGCTGCCAGTCGCGGACCAGCCGCTCGGCCCGCTCGGGCAGGTCGGCCGACGCGTGCGCCAGCTCCGGTTCGAGCAGCGCCGCACCGGCCGGGTGCGCCTTCCACCCGGTGTACGCGTTTTCCGCCGCCTCGGCGGACACCCCGCGCAGCAGCGTGACCAGCTGGGACTCGATGGCGTTCCGCAGCTCGGCGGCCGGGGCCGGCCGGCCGGTGACCGCGGCCACCAGGCGGTCCCGCAGCCGGCCGATCCGGGCCTCCAGGCTGCGGAAGAACTCACCGGTGCCGACGAACTCCTGCCAGCGGGCCAGCACCTCGCCGCGCAGCAGCCGGCCGTCCTTGAGCCCCTGGTCGACGGTCCGCTCCGCCCCCCGGTACGCGGCCCGGACCCGCTCGTCCAGCGCGTCGGCGGCGGCCACCTGCTCGTCGGCGGCGTCGGCCAGCGCGTCGACGGTGGGGTGCAGGGCGGCCAGCGCGCCGTCGAGGGTCTGCCGGACCACCGCCGAACGCGCCTCGGCGTCGGCGGCGAGCCGGGCGAACCAGGCGGCCAGCGGCGCGGTCACCTTGTCGGGGAGCAGCCCCTGCCCGTCGACCCAGGTCTCGGGAAGGACGAACAGCGGCGCGGCCCCCAGATCCTGTGCCGCGAGCATCTCGGACAGGTGGGCGGCGATCTCGTCGGCCGCTTCCGGGGGCACGCGGTCGAGGACCATGGCCACGGCCGTGCCGCGGGCGCGGGCGCTGCGCAGCAGCTCCCATGGGACGGCGTCGGCGTAGCGGGCGGCCGTGGTGACGAAGAGCCAGAGGTCGGCGGCGGCCAGCAGCTGCCCGGCGAGCGCCCGGTTGGCGTCGACCACCGAGTCGATGTCGGGCGCGTCGAGGAAGGCCAGCCCGGCCGGGAGCGCCGGGGCGGTGACCAGCTGGAGGGTGCCGGGGTTCTCGCTCGGCTCGGTGGTGCGGGTGAGGCCGGGCAGCAGCTCGCCCTGGCGGAACCAGGCCGCGTCGGCCGGGTTGCAGACCAGCACCGGCGAACGGGTGGTCGGGCGGAGCACCCCGGCGGCGCTGACCCGCGCCTGGACCAGGCTGTTGACCAGCGTCGACTTGCCGGCGCCGGTCGAGCCGCCGACGACCACGAGCAGGGGGGCGTCGAGGCGGGCCAGCCGGGGCAGCAGGTAGTCGTCGAGCTGGTCGGTGAGGCCGGTGGCGGTGCGCCGGGCCGGCTCGGCCGAGGGCAGGGCGAGCGGGAACCGGGCCGCCCCGATCGCGGCCCGCAGGCCGGTGAGCGCGGCAGGCAGACCTTCGGCGGCGTCGGCCGGCAGGCCCCCACCGGCGTCGTCGGGCCCGCTGCGGGCTGCGACGGCGGGCGCGCCGGCATGGGTGGCGGGATCGCCGTGCGTCGTCACCGCTAAAGCGTGCCCGACCGACGCAAGGTAAGACAACCGGACGGTAATAACGGTCAGGTTGCGTCGGGTCGGCTCAACCTCGACTTGCGGATCCCGTAGCGCGTGGCACTATTGAGTCAAGTTCACTCAACTTGTGGTGCGGTCGCTGCGGGCGACCCGCCGGGCAGGCCCGTTGACCTGCTCACCGTTACGAAGCGAGGAAGCGAACATGGCACGTGCGGTCGGCATCGACCTCGGCACGACGAACTCCTGCGTCAGCGTTCTCGAGGGCGGTGAGCCCACCGTCATCGCCAACGCGGAGGGCTCGCGGACGACCCCCTCGATCGTCGCGTTCGCCCGCAACGGCGAGGTGCTCGTCGGTGAGGTCGCCAAGCGCCAGGCGGTGACCAACCCGGACCGGACCATCCGCTCGGTCAAGCGGGAGATCGGCACCAACTGGACCGTCGACATCGACGGCAAGAAGTACACCCCGCAGGAGATCTCGGCCCGCACGCTGATGAAGCTCAAGCGGGACGCCGAGGCGTACCTGGGTGAGCAGATCACCGACGCGGTGATCACCGTTCCGGCCTACTTCAACGACGGCCAGCGGCAGGCCACCAAGGAGGCCGGCGAGATCGCCGGCTTCAACGTGCTGCGGATCGTGAACGAGCCGACCGCGGCCGCCCTGGCGTACGGGCTGGACAAGGGCTCCAAGGAGCAGACCGTCCTGGTCTTCGACCTGGGCGGCGGCACCTTCGACGTCTCGCTGCTGGAGCTGGCCGAGGGCGTCATCGAGGTCAAGTCCACCAGCGGTGACAACCACCTCGGTGGTGACGACTGGGACCAGCGCATCATCGACCACCTGGTGAAGACCTTCCGCGGCGAGCACGGCATCGACCTGTCCCAGGACAAGATGGCCATGCAGCGGCTCAAGGAGGCGGCCGAGAAGGCCAAGATCGAGCTGTCCGCCGCCACCACCACCAACATCAACCTGCCGTACATCACCGCCGGTTCGGCCGGCCCGCTGCACCTCGACGTGACCCTGAGCCGCGCCGAGTTCCAGCGGATGACGCAGGACCTGCTGGACCGCTGCAAGGGCCCGTTCGAGCAGGCCGTCAAGGACGCCGGGATCAAGATCTCCGACGTCGACCACGTCATCCTGGTCGGCGGCTCCACCCGGATGCCGGCCGTGACCGACCTGGTCAAGCAGCTCACCGGCCGCGACCCGAACAAGGGCGTCAACCCGGACGAGGTCGTCGCCGTCGGCGCCGCCCTGCAGGCCGGTGTGCTCAAGGGCGAGGTCAAGGACGTCCTGCTGCTCGACGTGACCCCGCTGAGCCTGGGCATCGAGACCAAGGGCGGCATCTTCACCAAGCTGATCGAGCGCAACACCACCATCCCGACCAAGCGCTCCGAGGTGTTCACCACGGCCGACGACAACCAGCCGTCGGTGCTCATCCAGGTGTTCCAGGGCGAGCGGGAGATCGCGGCCTACAACAAGAAGCTCGGCACCTTCGAGCTGACCGGCCTCCCGCCGGCGCCGCGCGGCGTCCCGCAGATCGAGGTCACCTTCGACATCGACGCCAACGGCATCGTCAACGTGCACGCCAAGGACCTGGGCACCGGCAAGGAACAGAAGATGACGATCACCGGCGGCTCGTCGCTGCCGAAGGACGACATCGAGCGGATGCGCCGGGACGCCGAGGAGCACGCCGACGAGGACAAGCGGCGCCGCGACGAGGCCGAGACCCGCAACGTGGCCGAGGCGCTCCAGTGGCAGACCGAGAAGTTCCTCGCCGAGAGCGGCGACAAGCTGCCCGCGGAGAACCGCGACCAGCTCAACGAGGCGCTCGGCGAGCTGCGCAGCGCCCTCGGCGGCCAGGACATCGACAAGATCAAGGCCGCGCACGAGAAGCTGGCGCAGGTCTCCCAGCAGGCCGGCTCGCTGCTCTACTCGCAGCAGCAGGGCGAGCAGGCCGGCCCGGGCGAGGCCGGGCCGGGCGCGGGTGCGGGTGGGCCCGGTGGCGCCCAGGCCGGCGGCCCCGACGACGTGGTCGACGCGGAGATCGTGGACGAGGACAAGAAGTGACCTTCGGTCCCGGACACGTTTCTCGCAGAGGGATGAGGTAGCCGCATGACGGAGAAGCCACGAGCCGCCGACCCGGGCTCCACCGGGTCGGCGCCGGGTGGCTCCGCGACCGCCGGGCAGGGCGCCGGCGAGGAGCCGCGGGTCGTCATCCGTGACAAGCGCAAGATCAGCAAGACCACCGAGCAGGCGGTGACCGACACGTCGGCCGCCGACGCCGCGGCCGACGCCCCCGCCGAGGGGCTGGTCGAAGAGGCCGAGGTCGTGGTCGACGAGATCGAGGGCGAGGCCGAGGCCTCGGTTCCCGGCCCGCCGGTGGTCGACGCCCCGGCCCAGCCGAGCGGGGAGGCCACCCCGGCGAACGCCCCGCTCGGCGCCGAGCTGGAGTCGCTCCGGGCCGAGCTGGACGAGCGGACCCGCGACGTCCAGCGGGTGTCGGCGGAGTACGCCAACTACCGCAAGCGGGTCGACCGGGACCGCAGCCTGGTCCAGGAGCAGGCCACCGGCACGGTGCTGACCGCGCTGCTGCCGATCCTCGACGACCTGGACCGGGCCCGCGAGCACGGCGACCTGGTGGGCCCGTTCGGCAGCGTGGCCGAGCAGCTCAACACCGCGCTGACGAAGTTCGGCCTGACCGCGTTCGGCGAGCAGGGTGACCCGTTCGACCCGACCCGGCACGAGGCGGTGGCGCACCAGACCTCCGCCGACGTGACCGAGCCGACCTGCGTGCAGGTCATGCGCCGGGGTTACCAGCTCGGCGAACGGCTGCTGCGGCCCGCCCTGGTCGCGGTCGCCGAGCCCGAGTAGTGCCGACCCGTGACGTCCCGCCCGCCCACACCGGGCGGGCGGGACGACCGGGAGTCCCGTGGAAGGGGGTGGACCGGTGAGTTCCAAGGACTGGATCGAGAAGGACTACTACGCCGCGCTGGGCGTGGAGAAGTCCGCCTCCTCGGACGAGATCAAGAAGTCGTACCGGAAGCTGGCTCGGGAGTCGCACCCGGACCACAACCCCGGTGACCCGAAGGCCGAGGAACGGTTCAAGGCCGTCTCCGAGGCGTACGCCGTGCTCGGCGACGAGAAGAAGCGCCGCGAGTACGACGAGATGCGGTCGCTCTTCGGCTCCGGCGCCTTCCGGCGCAACGCCCGCGGCGGGGGCCAGCCAGGCGGCATGCCGTTCGACGTCTCCGACCTGTTCGGCGGGGCGGCCGGCGGCGCCGACACCCGGTTCGGTGGCGGCGGATTCACCGATCTGTTCAGCTCGATTTTCTCGGGCGGCGGTGGCGGTGCGGCCCGCGCCCGCGGCCCGGCCCGGGGCCGGGACGTCGAGACCGAGGTGGCACTGGACTTCCCCGACGCGGTCCGGGGCGTCACCCTCCCGTTGACGCTGCGGGCCCCCGGGGTCTGCGAGACCTGCCACGGCAACGGGGCGAAGCCCGGCACCCAGCCGGTGGCCTGCCCGGTGTGCCACGGCGCCGGCGTGACCACCCGGAACCAGGGGTCGTTCAGCTTCTCCGAGCCGTGCCGCAACTGCCAGGGCGTGGGCACGATCGTCGAGGAGAAGTGCCCGGAGTGCCACGGCACCGGCGGCGTCACCAAGACCCGCACGCTGAACGTGCGCTTCCCGGCCGGTGTGGCCGACGGCCAGCGCATCCGGCTGGCCGGCCGGGGTGAGCCCGGCGAGCGCGGCGGCCCGGCGGGCGACCTGTTCGTGCACGTCAAGGTCCGCCCGGACGAGCTGTTCGGGCGCACCGGTGACGACCTGACCCTGACCGTGCCGATCACGTTCGCGGAGGCGGTGCTCGGCATCGACCTGCGGGTGCCGACCCTGGACGGCACGGTGACCCTGCGGGTGCCGCCGGGCACGCCGAGCGGCCGGGTCCTGCGCGCCCGGGGCAAGGGCGTCGTACGCAAGGACGGCCGCGCCGGTGACCTCCTGGTCACCCTCGACGTGGTGGTGCCCGCGAAGCTGTCGGACGAGGCGCGGGCGGCACTGGAGACGTTCGCGGAGCAGACCCCGGCGGCCGCGCGGGAACATCTCGACGCGCGGGTGCGTCGATTCAGTTGACCGGGTGACGAGGCAGCGGAGGTGAGCGGGGATGTCGCAGGAGTTCGTCGGCTCGGGTGACCCTGCCTACGAGGCCAAGGTTCTGATGATCTCGGTGGCCGCGCGCATGGCGGGCATGCACCCGCAGACCCTGCGCCAGTACGACCGGCTGGGCCTGGTGCAGGCCGGCCGGGCGTCCGGGGGTGGCCGCCGGTACAGCGTCCGGGACGTGGTGCTGCTCCGCGAGGTGCAGCGGCTCAGCCAGGACGACGGGATCAACCTGGCCGGGGTCAAGCGGATCATCAACCTGGAACGGCTCCTGGAGGAGGCCCAGCAGCGGGTGGCCCGGCTGGAGGCGGAGCTGGACGCCGCGTACCGCCGGATCGCCGAGCTGGAGTCGCTGGGCGGATTCTCCCGCGGGGACCTCGTCCCCACGAACCGCACCTCCACCGCGCTCGTCGTCTGGCGCCCCCGCCGCACCTCCGAACGCTGACCGCGATACGCCGCAGGCCGGTGCGTGCCCGCTCCCGGGTCGCGCCGGCCTTCCGCGTTCCGGTCCCCCGACCGGCCGCGGTCCGGGGTGCAGGAGTCGATCAGTAACGTCTCGGCGCATGAGAATTCTCGTCGTCGGGGCGGGCGCGACCGGAGGCTACTTCGGCGCCCAGCTCCAGCAGGCCGGCCGGGACGTCACCTTCCTCGTCCGGCCCCGGCGCGCCGACGTGCTCCGCGAGCGCGGGCTGCGGATCACCGGCCTGGGGACCGCTACCGTGCTCACGCCACGGCTGCTGACCGCCGCCGAGATCGACGGGCGCTACGACATCGTGCTCGTCTCGGTGAAGGCCACCGCGTTGCCGGCGGCCATCGAGGACGTCGCCGCCGCGGTCGGTCCGGGTACCACGGTGATCCCGTTCCTGAACGGGATGGCGCACATGGACGCGCTCACCGAGCGGTTCGGCGTGGACGCCGTGCTCGGCGGCGTGGTCCGCGTCCTCACCACGCTCGACGCCGAGGGGGACATCGTCCGGCTGGGCGCCCTCGCCGAGATCGTCATCGGCGAACAGCAGGGCGGCCCGTCGCCACGCGTCGAACAGATCGCCGAGGTGCTGTCCGGGGCGGGCTTCGACTTCTCCGTCTCGCCGGACATCCGCCGGGCCATGTGGCACAAGTGGGTCTTCATCAGCACTTTGGCCGCCCTCAACACCCTGGTACGCGGTTCCGTGGGCGACGCGACGGCGACGCCGGGTGGCGACCGCCTCGGCCCGCAGATCGCCGCCGAGGCCGCGGCCGTCAGCGCGGCGGCCGGTTATCCGCTGCCGCAGCAGGCGCTCGACGGCGTCCAGGCCTTCGTGACCCGGCCCGGCTCGGCCGACACCGCCTCGCTCTACCGGGACCTGGTGGCCGGGCAGCCGACCGAGGTGGAGCAGATCTTCGGCGACCTCACGGCGCGGGCCCGCACGCTCGGCGTACCCACCCCGCTGCTGGACGCCACGACGGTGGCCCTGCGCGTGCACGAACGGCGCCTCACCGGCGAATAGAGCTGCCGCAAGGCGAGTAAACCGGGGTGCCGGGCGGGCGCGATCCGCTACCGTCTGAACCAGGCCCAACCAACTCAATCCGGACTCCGAACTGGCAGGGGGAGCCATGGCGGAATCGGCGAAGACGGTGGCGGAACGGGCGGAGGAACGGCTGGAGCAGGTGGCCGAGAACGTCCGGGAGCGATTCGACCGGGTCACCGGAGGTCGCTTCACTGACAAGATCAAGGAAGGGCGCTTCGCCGACCAGTTGGACCACGGCGTCGACCGCGCCAGGGACGACGAGCGGCGGAAGAAGCGGGGCGGATCGACCGGCTGACCGATCCGCGACGTGCGGGCCGGGACCCACGGGGGGTCCCGGCCCGTTCGCCGTCTCAGGGCGGGGCCACACCCCACCCACAGAGCAGAGGAACTAGAGCCGCCGGTTCTCCCGCACCAAGCCGCCCTCGCACCAGTCCCGGTACACGAAAAGGTCCGGCCGCGCCAGCAGCACCCGGCTGTTGTGCGCCCAGTTGCGCATCAGCTCGTCGCCGGCTCGCTCGGCATGTTCGACGAGCTTGCGGAAGCGGCGCTTCGGGTGGGCCCGGAAGTTCGTCCGGATGCCGTCGGCCGCGTAGATGTAGAGGCAGTGCAGGGCGAACCGGCGGGCCGGGCAGGCCGGGTCCATGGCCAGGTCGAAGAGCGTCTGCACCAGGTGGTCCCCGGCGACAAGCAGGTCCCAGTCGGGCGGCATCGAGGTGAGCGGGACGGAGTCCGGCTGGTAGGCCCACGACCGCAGCTCGGCGGGCGACGGGTCGACGGGGTTGGCGAAGCCGTGGAACGTCTCTTCCTGCACGCTCACCGGCCGACCTTCCGCTTCCGCTGGCGGGGGCACCGGCCACCCGCGGACCCTGGCTGCTGGGCCGAAACGTTAACGCGGTTTCGCGGGGCGGCGGTAGACCTTCCCGGAATCAATTCGGCAACCGTTGGCCGGGCCGGGGCGACCGTACGGCGGACCCGGCCCGGCCGAGGTCAGTCGGCCACTCCCACCGGCACCGGCCGGCGGGCGGCGGCGCGCCGGCGCAGCCAGCGCTTGAACCAGGGCAGGTCGGGCAGACGGGCCAACATCGGGCCGGTCACCACGGTGATCAGCACGTACGCGGTGGCGAGCGCGGCCAGCCGGGGCTCGACCGGGTACGCGGCGGCGACGGCCAGCCCGGCGATGACGATGGAGAACTCGCCGCGCGGGGTGAGCGCGAAGCCGGCCCGCCAGCGACCGGGCTCGGCGATCCCGGCCCGGCGGGCGGCCAGGTAACCGGTGGCCAGCTTCGTCCCCATGGTGACCACGGCCAGCAGGAACGCCGGCAGCAGCACCGGCGGCATGTCGAGCGGGTCGGTGACCAGGCCGAAGAAGACGAAGAAGACCGCGGCGAAGAGGTCCCGCAGCGGCGAGAGCAACTCGGTGGCGTGGTGCGCCACCGGCCCGGACAGGGCGATGCCGACCAGGAACGCGCCGACCGCGGCGGAGACCTGGAGCTTGGCCGCGACCCCGGCGACGAGCAGGGTGAGGCCGAGCACCCCGAGCAGGAGCGCCTCCGGGTCCTTCGCCGAGAGCGCGGCGGAGATCAGGTGGCCGTACCGGATCGCGACGGTCAGCACGACGACCACGGAGAGCACCGCGACGGCGAGCGCGATGCCGCCCTTCACGAAGCCGACCCCGGCGAGCAGCGCGGTGACCAGCGGCAGGTAGAGGGCCATCGCCAGGTCCTCGATCACCAGGACGGAGAGGATGACCGGGGTCTCCCGGTTACCGACCCGGCCGAGGTCGCCGAGCACCTTCGCGATGACGCCCGACGAGGAGACCCAGGTGACGCCGGCGAGCACCACGGCGGCCACCCAGCCCCAGCCGAGGAGCAGGGCGAACGCGAAGCCGGGCAGCGCGTTGAGCACCGCGTCGATCAGGCCGGCAGGTGCGGCCGAGCGGAGGTTGCCCACCAGTTCGTTGGCGCTGTATTCCAGGCCGAGCATGACGAGCAGCAGGATGACGCCGATCTCCGCGCCGATGGCGAAGAACTCCTCGCTGGCGTTGAGCGGCAGCAGGCCGCCGTGACCGAAGGCGAGGCCGGCGAGCAGGTAGAGGGGGATGGGTGAGACACCGAAGCGGCGGCTGAGCCGGCCGAGCAGGCCGAGCAGGAGCAGCAGCGCGCCGACCTCGACGAGAAGCGTGGTGGTTTCGTGCATCCGCGCCTCAGCCGTCCGGGTCCGCTTCGGCGAGGATCGCGGTCACCCCGTCGAGCCCTTGCCGGGTGCCGACCACGACCACCACGTCACCGGCCTGGAACCGGAAGGTGGGATCGGGCGAGACGATCACCTCGCCCTGACGCAGCACCGCCACGATGGAGGCGCTGGTGCGGGTGCGTGCCTTGGTGTCACCGAGCGGCCGGCCGACGTAGCGGGAGCCGGCCGGGATGGCGATCTGCTCGGTGAGCAGCCCGGCGGCCTGGTCGCGCAGCCCCGCGAGCTGGCCGAGCATGAGCGACGCGCCGAGGATGTCGGCCAGCGCCTCCGCCTCGTCGTCGGTCAGCGGTATGTCGTGCTGACACGAGTCGGGGTCATCCGGGTCGTACAGGACCAGGTCGCGGCGGCCATTGCGGTGGGAGACCACGCCGAGGCGGCGCCCGGATTCCGTCATCAAATCGTGACGGACGCCGATCCCCGGTAGGGCAGTCTGTTCGACACGTACTCGCACCCGCGCAAGGCTACCGTGCGGAGGAGGCCCCATGATCGGGCGCCGATTGCTCCCGGGTCTCGGTCTGCTGCTGGTGCCGGCCATCGCCGCCTGCTCGATCGGTGACGTCCGCCGGGCCCCACCGGACCGGTCGTCCGCGCCCCCGCGGCCGGCGCCGACCGCGCCGGCGCCGTCGCGGCCCGTCGGTTTCGACGAGGTACGCCAGGTCCGGGTCGACGTCGACCGCCGGTACGACCGCCCGTTCGTGGAGTTCGCCGACGCCGACCACGGCTACGCCCTCTTCGTCGCCGCCTGCGACAACCCGCCGCCCAGCGGCGGCTGCCCCGGCCCCCGGCTGTTCGCGACGGTGGACGGTGGCCGTAGCTGGCGCGCCCTGCGGCACCCCCGTCCGGTGGCGGCGAGCCAGCAGCTCTACGCCGTGCCGGGGGCGCTCGTGCTGCTCTCCGAGCCGTACGGTTGGTACACGTCGACCGACGGCGGGGCGACCTTCGTCCACAGCACGGGGGCGGAGCCGGCGCCGCTGGTGGCCGCGCGGGGCCGATTCCAGGTGGTCGAGGGGCGCGGTGCCGTGGCCGAGTGGGACGGCGCGAGCCTGCGGCCGACGGCCGCCCAGCCGTCCGTACCCGGGCTGAACACCGTGGGCCACTCCGGCGACCTCGTGGTGGCGGCCGGCGTGCGCGACGGCCGTCCCTACGCCGCGCTGTCCCGGGACGGGGGCCGGCACTGGGCGTCGACACCGGTGTCCTGGCGGGGCGACGAGGTGGGGGTGCTGCGCGTGGCGATCGCCCCGGACGGCGGCGTGTGGCTGGTCGGGGAGCGCCCGGACCGGACGGGTTTCCCGGCGCTGTGGCGGCTGGTGGCCGGCTTCGAGTGGGCCCTGGTCCGGGCCGTCGGGCATCCGGCGCAGGCCCGTTCGGTGGCACCGCTCGGGGCCGAGCTGGTGGCGGTGACCAGCCCGGACGGGGTGGGCGTGGTGGCCGGCGGCCGTTACTACCGGGTCGACTGGCCGCTCACCGGGGAGCACCACCTCAGGGTCCTGGGTGACGGCACGATCGCCGCCAGCGGACCGGACGACCTGGTGCTCGGCACGGGCTGGACCGCAAACCGGCGCTGGGTCCGGGTGGTGCTCGACAAACAGCCGTAGTGACGGGCGTCACACCACTGGAGTTGAGCGGAATAGACTCAACTCTGGTTGTGTCCTTCCCAGTGGACACGCCGATCCGGGGGAGCCCATGAACACGGAACGACTCACCACCAAGAGCCGCGAGACCATCACCGGTGCCGTCGCGCTGGCGAACCAGCGCGGTCACGCCACCGTGGAGCCCTGGCACCTGCTGCTGGCGCTGCTGGACACCGAGGGTTCGACCGCCGCGGGCCTGCTGCGCGCCGTCGGGGCGGACCCCGCCGAGCTGCGCCGGGTCGCCCAGCGCTCGGTCGACGCCCTGCCCGCGGCGCGCGGCTCCAGCATCGCCGAGCCCACCCTGGCCCGGGAGTTCGTCAACGCCATCGGCGCCGCCGAGCAGATCGCCCGGCCGCTGGGCGACGAGTACACCTCGACCGAGCACCTGCTGGCCGGGCTGGCCCGGGTGGGCGGCGCGGTCTCCGTCGCGCTGAAGAACTCCGGCGCCACCGAGGAGAACCTCGTCGCCGCCTTCCCGACCGTGCGCGGCGGGGACCGGCGGGTCACCACGGCCGACCCCGAGCAGACCTACCAGGCCCTCGCGAAGTACGGCGTCGACCTGACCGCGAGCGCGCGTGAGGGGAAGATCGACCCGGTCATCGGCCGCGACTCGGAGATCCGCCGGGTGATCCAGGTGCTGTCCCGGCGTACCAAGAACAACCCGGTGCTGATCGGCGAGCCGGGCGTCGGCAAGACCGCCATCGTCGAGGGCCTGGCCCAGCGGATCGTCGCCGGTGACGTGCCGGAGTCGCTGCGGGACAAGAAGCTCGTCTCGCTCGACCTCGGCGCCATGGTGGCCGGAGCGCAGTACCGCGGCCAGTTCGAGGAGCGGCTCAAGTCGGTGCTGGAGGAGATCAAGAACTCCGACGGCCAGGTCATCACCTTCCTCGACGAGCTGCACACCGTCGTCGGCGCCGGCAAGGGCGAGGGCTCGATGGACGCCGGCAACATGCTCAAGCCGATGCTGGCCCGCGGCGAGCTGCGGATGGTGGGCGCCACCACGCTGGACGAGTACCGCGAGCACATCGAGAAGGACCCGGCGCTGGAGCGCCGCTTCCAGCCGGTGCTGGTGGGCGAGCCGACCATCGAGGACACCATCGGCATCCTGCGCGGCCTGAAGGAGCGCTACGAGGTGCACCACGGCGTCCGGATCACCGACGCCGCGCTGGTGGCCGCCGCCGCGCTCTCCGACCGCTACATCACCGACCGCTTCCTGCCGGACAAGGCCATCGACCTGGTCGACGAGTCCGCCTCGCGGCTCCGGATGGAGATCGACTCCCGCCCGGTCGAGGTGGACGAGATCGAGCGGGCGGTACGCCGGCTGGAGATCGAGGAGATGGCGCTGGCCAAGGAGCCGGACGCCGCCTCCGCCGAGCGGCTGGCCCGGCTGCGCAAGGAGCTGGCCGACAAGCGCGAGCAGCTCACCGCGCTCTCCGAGCGCTGGCAGCTGGAGAAGAGCCACATCACCAAGCTCTCCACCGCCAAGGAGGAGCTGGAGCGGCTCGGCGGCGAGGCCGAGCGGGCCGAGCGTGACGGCGAGCTGGAGCGCGCCGCCGAGCTGCGCTACGGCCGGATCCCCGCCCTCCAGGCCGAGCTGAAGCGGGCCGAGGAGGAGCTGGCCCGGCTCCAGGCCGACGGCGCGATGCTCAAGGAGGAGGTCGGCGCGGACGACATCGCCGCCGTCGTCGCCTCCTGGACCGGCATCCCGGCCGGCCGCCTGCTGGAGGGTGAGACCGCCAAGCTGCTCCGGATGGAGGAGACGCTGGGCTCCCGCGTCGTCGGCCAGACCGAGGCCGTCACCTCGGTGTCCGACGCGGTCCGCCGTGCCCGGGCCGGCGTCGCCGACCCGGACCGCCCGACCGGCAGCTTCCTCTTCCTGGGCCCGACCGGTGTCGGCAAGACCGAGCTGGCCAAGGCGCTCGCCGAGTTCCTCTTCGACGACGAGCGGGCCATGGTTCGCATCGACATGAGCGAGTACGGCGAGAAGCACTCCGTCGCCCGCCTGGTCGGCGCCCCGCCCGGTTACGTCGGCTACGAGGAGGGCGGCCAGCTCACCGAGGCGGTGCGCCGCCGGCCGTACTCGGTGATCCTGCTGGACGAGGTGGAGAAGGCGCACCCGGACGTCTTCGACGTGCTGCTCCAGGTGCTCGACGACGGCCGCCTCACCGACGGCCAGGGTCGCACCGTCGACTTCCGCAACGCGATCCTGATCCTCACCTCGAACCTGGGGTCGTCGGTCATCAGCGACCTGACGCTGGCCGAGGAGCAGCGCCGGGAGGGCGTCCTCGCGGTGGTCCGGTCGCACTTCAAGCCGGAGTTCCTCAACCGCCTCGACGACATCGTGGTGTTCGCCGCCCTCCAGGGTGAGGACCTGCGAGCCATCGTGGACATCCAGCTCGACCGGATGCGGAAGCGGCTCGCCGACCGCCGGTTGTCGCTGGACATCAGCGACGCCGCCCGGGTGTGGCTGGCCGAGCACGGGTACGACCCGATCTACGGCGCCCGCCCGCTGCGCCGCCTGGTGCAGTCGGCGATCGGCGACCAGCTCGCGAAGGCCCTCCTGGCCGGCCAGATCCGCGACGGCGACACCGTGCGGGTCGACCTGTCCGACACCAAGGACGGCCTCACGGTGACGGCGGCCTGACCCCGGACCCCGGCGATCAAGGAGTTTGCGTCGGCTGCGGCACATCGGCCGACGCAAACTTCTTGATCAACAGGGTCGGCGGGGGCCGGCCGGGGAAATAGTGGGGGCATGTTCGGGATCGGGGAGAAGGACCGGGAGTTGGACGCGGCCGTCGAGGAGCTTCGGCGGGCGGACACCCTCGCCTTCGGCGGGGTGGGTATCGCGGGGCAGATCCTGCCGGCGACCGAGGCGTACCGGCACGTGGAGCGGGCCCTGCGGGAGCATCCCGAGGCGGCCCGCAAGAAGGTCGACCGGCTGCTGAAGCACGGGTCGCCGGCCGGAAAGGCGTACGCGGCCACGCTGCTCGACACGGTCGACCCGGCGGCCGGCCGGGCCGCGTGGGAGCGGCTCCGCGACGACGACGGCGAGTTCACCACGTTCAGCGGCTGCCTCATGGACCGCGCCACCCTGCGCGAGTACGCCACCGAACGCCTCGCCGGCACCGCACGGTAGTTGAGCCGTCACTCAACGAACAACACTTCGGCGCGGGTGCGTCGGGTTGTTACCGTCTCCGCCGATGGACCTTGGGGGGAGACGGCCGTGAACGGTTCGCTGGCGTACGTGGTGACCACGTTGGGCTGCCTGGTCGGGGTGGCCGGCGTCGTGATCGCCGTGGTCGCCCTGCGCAAGGCCCGGTCGGCGCCACGCCCGAAGGCCGCACCCGGTGACCCCTTCCGGGACCGGGACGCCGATGCGCTGCGCGGCGACCCCCGCGCCCTCAAGCCGGGCGACATCGTGGAGATCCGTCAGGTCCCCTACACCGTGCGCGGCTCGGTGCACCTGGTCGAGGGCGGCTGGAGCTGGGCGGAGCACCTGCTCGACGACGCCGGCGGCGTGAAGCGCTGGCTCTCCGTCGAGTCGGAGCCGGACCTGGAGCTGGTGCTCTGGACCAGCGAGCCGTCGGCCACCGTCACCCCGGGCGCGCCGACCCTGGAGATCGCCGGGCGGCGCTACAACTGGGACGAGTCCGGCCAGGCCAAGTTCACCGCCACCGAGGGCACCGGCCTCGACCCGCGCGGCACCATGCGCTACCACGACTACCAGGCGCCCGGCGGCGCCCGGCTCTCGTTCGAGGCGTACGGGGAGGCCGGCTGGGAGGTGAACCTCGGCGAGCAGTTGCACCGGGCCGAGGTGATGATCTACCCGCAGGGCGGGCCGGAGAAGGTGGGCTAGAACGTGCTCGTCGCCCTGGAGGCCCCGTACGTCGACACCCGCGCCGCCGATCTGAGCCTGGCCCTCGGTGGCCCCGAACGCCCCGCCCTGCACGTGCGCGAGCTGACGCTGCCGAGCGGGCTGCGGGTGCGGCTGCGCCTGCTCGGCGCCTCGCACCAGGTGGTCTGCGGCGACCTCACCGAGACGGTCGCCTGCCTGCCCGGCCGCCCTCCGCACCTGCCGGACGCCCTGCACGACGAGACCGCCGGCTACCGGTTCACCGCCACGGTGCTCCGGCCGGCGGGCGACGGCCTGCGCACCCGGGTCGCCGCGCTCCGCGCCGACCTGGCCGACGACCCGTACGCGCTGGTCGGGGTCTTTCCCGGCGACGAGGACGCGGTCACCGCGCTCGCCGTCCGCCCGGACCCGCCGGACGGCTCGGTGGCCTGGCGCACCTGGCACGCGTATCCCCAGACGAACGAACTGGTCCTGACGGAGACGGTGGTGGCACTGTGACGTACCGACGGTGGTTCGTGGTCGGGATTGCGGTGGCCGTGGTGGGTGCCCTGGTCGCCGCCTTCGCGATCTTCTACGGCAACTTCTCGCCCCGCGGCTACGTGCAGGACCACTACACCCGGGCGGTCAGCCGGGACCTCGGCTCCGACGCGCTCGCGTACACCTCGACGCGGGCGCCGAGCCAGGTGGCGAAGGACGTCACCGACGCCTGGCAGCCCGCCGACCAGTACGTCGACGGCAGCGGTGTCTACCTGCGCTACGACGACGACTCGGTGGTGATCCTGCCGCTCGCCGCCGGTTCGCTGATCCTGCTCGAACGGATGACCACCGCCTACCCCCGCTACCACCACGTCGTCGGCGGTGGCTGGGGCTGGGGCCGTGGCACCACCGTCCGGGGCGGCGGCCCCGGCGCCGGCAAGTAGCCCGTCCGACCCCTCACCCTGGAGCCCCCTGTGCAGCACCTCGCCACCGATCTGCTGGTCACCCTCGCGTACGGGGTGGTCGGCGTCGTCCTGATGGGCATCGGGTACGCGCTGGTCGACCTGGCCACCCCGGGCCGGCTCAACCACCTGATCTGGCACGAGCGCAACCGGAACGCCGCCGTGCTGCTCGCCTCCAACCTGGTCGGCGTCGGCATCATCGTGGTCGCCGCGATCGTGGCGAGCGAGGACGACTTCGCGCTCGGCCTGGTCGGCGCGGCAGCATACGGGATCCTCGGCCTGGTGATCATGGCGGTGGCGTTCGTCCTGCTGGACGTGGCCACCCCGGGCAAGCTCGGTGAGCTGCTGGTCGACCCGGAGCCGCACCCGGCCGTGTGGGTCTCCGCCGTCGTGCACGTCGCCACCGGCGCGATCATCGCAGCCGCGATCAGCTGATGGCGGCCCAGCGTTCCGACCTGACCGGGGCGAAGAGTCCGGTCAGCAGCGGGAAGAGCGCCACGGGCAAACAGATCCTCGGCGGGCTGGGCGTCGTGGCGGTGATCGGGCTGTGCGCGCTCGCCGGTGTGTTCGGCGCCAGCGACTCCGGCACCGACGTCCCCGCGCCCGTGACCGACGAGCGGGCCGCCACGGTCTCGATCCTCCAGCGCGCGGCCGACAGCCAGGGCATCTGCTACGGGTGGAAGCTCCTCGACTGGACCAACCCGACCGACGCCGGCTCGAACCTGGGCGAGGGGGTGGCGGTGAACACCGACCCGCGCTGCCCGCGCTACGTCGAGGTGGTGGCCAACATCCGCTACACCTCCGAGAGCAGCGAAGCGTCGGACTCGGCCGAGATCCACGTCGAGGGATCGTCCGACTTCGGCGACGCCGACCTCTCCGCGATGGCGAGCGGCCTCGCGCGGTTCGGGCTCGACGAGGACGCCTTCATCGACGACCCGGGCTGGGCGGTCACCCGCGCGGCGACCACGCTTCCGCTGCTCGCCGCCGAGGCCGGGCTGGTGGAGCCCGCCCCCACCCCGACCGCCGCGCCGGCCGGTTCGCCCAGCCCGCTGCCCGCCGCGGGCAACGACTTCTGGCGGGACCGCTGGGGCGGCCTGCTCGCCGCGGTCGGGCTCTTCCTGCTCGCCGCGCTCCTGGTGGCCGTGGGCGTGGTGCAGCGCCGCAGGCAGCGTCGGGTGGCCGTGCCCGCGCAGCGTGCCGGGGCGTCGACCGCGCAGTCGCGTACCCGGGAGAAGGCGTGACCGCCGAGGCGCCCGCACGGCCGCGGTGGCGCCCGGCCCGCGCGGCGGTCCTGCTCGCGGTCTTCGTGTGCGCGGCCTGCGGCCTGGTGTACGAGCTGGCGCTCGTCGCGCTCGGCAGCTACCTGATCGGCGACGCGGTCGGCCAGGCGTCGATCGTGCTCGGCGTGATGGTCTTCGCCATGGGCGTGGGCGCGCTGGTCGCGAAGCCGTTCCAGTCCCGGGCGGCGGCCGCGTTCGCCGCGATCGAGCTGACCCTGGCCCTGCTCGGCGGGCTCTCCGTGCTCGGCCTCTACGCCGCGTTCGCCTGGCTCGACCTCTACGGGCCGGCGCTGGTCGGCACCGCCTTCGTACTGGGCCTGCTCATCGGCGCTGAGATCCCGCTGCTCATGGTGCTGCTGCAACGCATCCGCGCGCAGTCCGCCGGCAGCGCCGTGGCCGACCTCTTCGCCGCCGACTACGTCGGCGCGCTGCTCGGCGGGCTGGCCTTCCCGTTCCTGCTGATGCCGGTCTTCGGCCAGCTCAAGGGTGCCCTCGTGGTGGGCGCGGTCAACGCCGTCGCCGGTCTTGCGCTGGTCTGCACCGTCTTCCGGGCCGACCTCGGCCGCCGGGCCCGCGTCGCGCTCGGCGCCGGCGCCGCCGTGGTCGCCCTGTGCCTCGGGTACGCGTGGGTCACCGCACACGACTTCGAGGTGACCGCCCGGCAGCAGCTCTACCGCGACCCGGTGGTGCACGCCGAGCGCAGCCGCTACCAGGAGATCGTGCTGACCCGGTCGGTGCGGGAGGTCGGGCACACCGACACCGACCTGCGGCTGTTCCTCAACGGCGACCTCCAGTTCAGCTCGATCGACGAGTACCGCTACCACGAGTCGCTGGTCCACCCGGCCATGCGCGGGCCGCACGGCAACGTGCTGGTGCTCGGCGCCGGCGACGGCCTGGCGCTGCGGGAGATCCTCAAGTACCCGGACGTGCGCCAGGTGACCCTGGTCGACCTCGACCCGGCCGTGGTGCGGCTGGCCCGCTCCGAGCCGCAGCTGCGGGATCTCAACCACCACTCGCTCGCCGACCCCCGGGTGCGGGTGCTCAACGTCGACGCGTTCGGCTGGCTGCGCTCCGCCACGGAACGTTTCGACGTGGTCGTCGCCGACCTGCCCGACCCGGACGAGACGGCCACCGCCAAGCTCTACACGGTCGAGTTCTACGCGCTGATCCGGCCGGTGCTCGCCCCCGGTGGGCGGCTCGTGGTGCAGTCCGGCTCGCCGTACTTCGCGCCGCGGTCGTACTGGTCGATCGAGCGGTCGATCCGGGAGGCGGGCTTCGCCACCGTGCCGTACCACGTGGACGTGCCGAGCTTCGGTGACTGGGGTTTCGTGCTCGCCGCCCCGGGTGCGACGCCGCCCGCGCTGGGGCTGCCCGCCGACGCGCCGCCGCTGCGCTTCCTCACCCCGTCGGTGCTCGCCGCGGCGGCCACCTTCCCGGCCGACCGGGCGCGCGTCGACGTGCCCGCCTCCACGTTGCTGCAGCCCAGGGTGCTGGAGTACGCCCGCGCGGAGTGGCGCGGCTACTAGCGTCGGAACCATGCCCGCCCGTCCGTCCCGCTGGTCGCGACCGCCCCGGGCACTGGAGGCGCCGTCGTACCTTCAGGCGTTCGTGCTGTCCGGGGTGGTGACCGTGCTGGTCACCCGGGCGTACCTCCAGGCGACCGGGTTCCCGCAGCTCGGCGGCGGCGGGCTGCACATCGCGCACGTGCTCTGGGGCGGTCTGCTGATGACCGCGGGCCTGGGGGTGGGGCTGGTCTTCCTCGGCAGCGTGGCGCGCATCCTCGGGGCGATCCTGGGCGGGATGGGCTTCGGACTGTTCATCGACGAGGTCGGCAAGTTCGTCACCGCGGGCACGGACTACTTCTACGCACCGGCCGCCAGCATCATCTACGTGGCGTTCGCCCTGCTGGTCGTGCTCACCCAGGCGCTGCGCGGCCGGACCCGGCTGTCCGGGCCGGAGCGCACGGCGAACGCGCTGTACACCATCGTCGGCGGTCTCACCACCGGCCTCACGGCCCGGCGCCGGGCGGCCGTGCTGCGGCTGGTCCAGGGCTGCGGGCCGGAGGTGGAGGAGGCGGTCGTCCGGCTGCTCGACGTGGTGCCCCGGCGGGAGACGCCCCCGTTCCGGTTCTGGCACCGCTGGCTCCGCCTGGCCCGCCGCGGCCTGGTCTATGTGGCCACGCACCGGTGGGTGGTGTCCCTGGTGGTGCTCTACGTGATCGGCGAGCCGTTCGTCGTGGTGCTGCGGGTGCTGCTCGACGCGATCACCGGCCAGCTGCCCGACCAGGACGAATGGGGTGCGCTGCTCGGGGTCTCGGTCTCCGCGCTCATCACCGCGGTGCTGAGCATCCGCGGCGCCCTGCTGCTGCCCAGCGACCAGACGCGGGCCTTCCGGCTGTTCAAGCTCGCGCTCCTCGTGGACCTGCTGTTCGGGCAGATCTTCAGCTTCACGGTCAACC
Organism: Micromonospora terminaliae; assembly: GCF_009671205.1. Taxonomy (NCBI): domain Bacteria; kingdom Bacillati; phylum Actinomycetota; class Actinomycetes; order Micromonosporales; family Micromonosporaceae; genus Micromonospora; species Micromonospora terminaliae. The sequence goes on from NZ_CP045309.1 coordinate 5,709,077, forward strand.
AGTTCGGCGCGGTCTTCGCGCTCGGCGTGGACCTCTTCCTGCTCGCGGTGGTGACGGCCGAGTACCGCCGGCTGCAGCGGGAGGCCGGGGAGGAGCCGACGAGCTGATCTTCGGTGCGCGGCATCGATGGGTCCGGGCCGCTACTGTGTGGGCCTGATCTAGAGAAGGAGAGAGTCAATGACCGATTCCTCCCCGGCGCCGGGCCGCGCGCGCCCGGGCGTGGTGGCGGCGTCCTTCTACCTGCTGCTGCTCTTCGCGCTCACCCAGTTGATCGGTCTGATCGCGACCGTCAGCGTCGCCAGCAAGCTGCGCGAGGGCTTCGAGCGGGCGTTCGAGGGCACGACGACGGGCGCCCAGGACGTCGGTACGTTCGTGGTCGGGTTCACCATCGGGACCGCCGCCCTGCTCCTCGTCCTCTCGCTGGTCCTGGTCGTCCTGGGCGTGTTCAACAACCGGGGCAGCAACGGCACCCGGATCACCACCTGGGTGCTGGGCGGCATTCTCGTCTGCTGCCTCGGTGGCAGCCTGATCAGCGGCGCCACCGGGGCCGTAGGCGGCAACACCGGGGGCGACGGGCCCTCCGCCGAGGAGCTGCGGCGCAGCCTCGACGACGCCCTGCCGTCCTGGTACACGCCGGTGAACACGGTGCTCGGTGTGCTGGGGCTGCTCTCGCTGCTGGTCGCCCTGATCCTGCTGGCGCTGCCGAAGGCCAACGAGTTCTTCCGCAAGCCGAAGCAGGGCTGGGAGCCGCCGGTCCCGGGTGGCGCCTACCCGGCCGAGCCCGGCTACCCGCAGACCCCGGGTTACCCGACCACGCCCGGTTACCCGGGCCAGCCCGCTCCGGGCCAGCCGGGTGCGGCCGCTCCGGGGCAGCCGGGTCCGGCCGGTCCGTCGCCGGAGTCCGGGGAGCGCCGGGACGGCGAGCCGCCATCGGCAAGTTGACGTTCGGATAAGAGCGACGCCGACGATCCCTCCGAGTAGGTTGCAAGCCGACGCCTACCGGAGGGATCTGTCGTGTCGTACCCCCATCAGGTCCCGCCCCGCCGGCCGGGCGCGGTGGTCTCGGCGGCGGCGCTGCTGCTGCTGATGGCGGTGGGCGCCGTGGCGTACGCGGTGGCCAGCCTGCTGGTCACGGCGGGCACGGTGGACCGCTTCCGGGAGGCGGCACGGGCGACCGGCGCGAGCGGCGGCGAGATCGACGGGGTGGCGTCGCTGCTGCGCGGCTCCACAGTCCTCTCCGCCGTGCTCGGCGTGCTGGTCGCGCTCCTGCTCCTCGGGCTCGCCCTCGGCCTGCTGTCCGGCCGCGCCGGCGCCCGGGTGGCCACCTGGGTGGTCGCCGGGCTGGGCCTGTTCTGCGGCTGCTGCGCCCTTGCGGTGCTGGTCGGGCAGCGGGCCGCCCCGCTCCGGCTCGGCGCCGACGAGCGGGTCACCGCCGACCTGCTGGCCCGGGTCGGCGACGCCTACCCGGACTGGTGGATCCCGGTGAACGCCGCGCTGTCCGTGGCGCAGATCCTCGGCTACCTGGTGGTCGCCGCCCTGCTGACGCTGCCGTCGGCCGGCGCCTTCTTCCACCGCCGCGCACCGCGCCCGCCGGCCGGTCCGACCCCGCCGCCCGGTCCGGTGGCGCCCGCGCCGACCGGTCCGGTGGCGGCCGCGCCCGCCTACGGACACCCGTCGCCCTGGGGGCCGCCCCCCGCCCCGCCGCCGCCGTCGGCCCCGCCCGGGCCGACCCGACCCCCCGAGGACCGCCCGTGACCGACGCACCACCCCCCTCCTCGCGCCGGGCCCTCGTCACCGGCGCCAGCCTGGGCATCGGCGAGGCGTTCGCCCGCCGGCTCGCCGCCGACGGCTGGGACCTCGTCCTGGTGGCCCGGGACGCGGGCCGGCTCGACGCCCTGGCGGCCGAGCTGACCGGCCGGCACGGCCACCGGGTCGAGACCATCGCCGCGGATCTGTCCACCGACGACGGCTGCGCCGCGGTGGAGGGCCGGCTGACCGCCGAGCCGCCCGTCGAGCTGCTCGTGAACAACGCGGGGATCAGCCTCAACACCCCGTTCGTCCGGTCGGCCGTCGCGGACGAGGCCCGCCTGGTCCGGCTCAACGTGCTGGCCGTGCTCCGGCTGACCCACGCGGCGCTGGGCCCGATGGTCGAGCGCAGCCACGGGGCAGTGATAAATGTCTCTTCCGTCGCGGGTTTCGGTGTCCCCATGCCGGGATCGACGTACTCGGCCAGCAAGGCCTGGGTGACGAATTTCAGTGAATCGATCGGCCAGTCGGTGGCCCCGCTCGGCGTACGCGTGATGGCGCTCTGCCCCGGTTACACCCGCACCGGCTACCACGAGCGGGCCGGCATCGACATGTCGCGGACCCCGGCGTGGATGTGGCTGCGGGCCGCGGATGTGGTCGACGAAGGGCTGCGTGACCTGCGCAAAGGCAAAGCCGTCAGCGTGCCGAGCTGGAAGTACAAGCTGGCCGTGGCGGGGCTGCGGCACGCCCCGCGGCGGCTGCTGCGCGGGGCGTCCCGGGACACCCGCGGCCGGGTCGGCCGGTCCGGCGGCTGACCGCGGGTCGGTGGACAGGTGTGCCGTCGCCGGGATGCCCGCCCGCTGACCGGCATGGACGGTCGCACAGCGTAGTCGGCCGTCGCCACCCGCCGGTCGCCCGCAGGGTTGACCGGGGTGGACCCCATGCCCGCCTCCCAGACTTGCGAAGTACCCTCTATCGCCATGGGGGACCACGACGACCTGCGTAAATTCATCACTGACCTGGCTGTGGTCCACGGCCGGGTGGTGCTCTCGTCGGGTCGGGAGGCGGACTGGTACGTCGACTTGCGTCGCGTCACGCTCCATCACCGGGCGGCGCCCTTGATCGGCCGGGTGATGTGCGACCTCACCGCCGACTGGGCGTACGACGCGGTGGGCGGCCTGACCCTCGGGGCCGACCCGGTGGCCACCGCGATGCTGCACGCGTCGGCCGGTACCGATCGCCCGCTGGACGCCTTCGTGGTCCGCAAGACGGGCAAGGCGCACGGCCTCCAGCGACGGATCGAGGGGCCGGACGTCGCCGGGCGCCGGGTCCTGGCGGTCGAGGACACCTCGACCACGGGCGGCAGCGTGTTGACCGCCGTCGAGGCATTGCGCGAGGCCGGGGCCGAGGTGGTGGGTGTGGCGGTTATTGTTGATCGAGGCGCCGGCGACGCGGTGCGAGCCGCCGGACTGCCTTATAGGGCGGCCTATACGTTGGCTGACCTCGGCCTTGTGGCGTAAAAGTTTGCCGATTCGGATCTGCTGATATGCAGGCGGATCGATGCTGCTGGTGGAAGGATGGAAAACGTGGGAACTGCGTTGGCTGAAATGACCATGCCTCAGATCTCGCCGCTTGCCGGCGAGCCGATCGAACGTGCCGACGCCGAGCGGCTTGCGGGGGTCCTCAAGGCCCTCGCGGACCCCGCCCGGCTGCGGCTGCTCAGCCTGATCCAGTCGGCTCCCGAGGGGGAGGCGTGCGTGTGTGACCTCACCGCGCCGCTCGGCCTCTCGCAGCCGACGGTCAGCCACCACCTGCGCATCCTCACCGAGGCCGGCTTGCTGGAGCGGGAGAAGCGTGGTGTCTGGGCGTACTACCGGCTGGTGCCGACCGCGATCGCGACGATCGCGGATCTGCTGACCCCGCCGCGGAAGCGGGCCACCAAGAAGGCCCGCTGAATCCGGACGTGTCCGAGTCGGTGGCCGCCTCGCACGAGTGCGGCGACGGGTGGCGTGCCAGGGGTGGCGCCACCCATCGGATGGCTGTCCGGGGTCGTGGCGCGGCGTCACACGCGCCGAGCCCGGACAGCCACGGGTGACGGCTGCCCGGCATCCGTGCCACCCGCAGGTCGACAGGTCGTAGTCGAAGGCCGGCCCCCGGTAAGGGGGCCGGCCTTCGGTGTGTTCGAGGTCAGCGGCGGTGCTGGCCGCCGCGCCGGTGCTGCTGGTCGTCGTCGCCGTCGATGGCGTCCCGGACCGCGTCCACCGCGCCCGCCGCGCTGGCGGCGGCGACCACCGCGACCGCCTCGCCGCGCTTGCGCGCCCGCCGGTCGCGGAGGAACTCGAAGACGATCGGCAGCACCGAGATCAGGATGATCAGCGCGACCACCGGCAGGATGTACCGGTCGATCTTGTCGCCGATCGCGTCGTAGATCTGGTGGGCCAGCAGGTAGCCGATCAGCAGGATGCCGTCCACCCACAGGATCGCGCCGACCACGTTCCACAGGAGGAACTGGCGGGCGGGCATGCCGAGCACACCGGCCACCGGGTTGAGGAAGGTGCGCACGATCGGGATGAACCGGGCCAGCACCACGGCCTTCGCCGGGCCGAACTTCTGGAAGTAGTACTCGGCCTTCTCCACGTACTCCCGCTTGAACAGCCGGGAGTTGGGGCGGTCGAACATCCGCTTGCCGTAGCGCGCGCCGAGCCAGTGCCCGAGCTGGGCGCCGGCGATCGCGCAGAGCGGGCCGCCGATCAGCAGGCCGGCCAGCGAGAGCCGGGTGCCGGATCCGAAGATCGCGTCGGCCACCGGCGAGGCGGCCACCCCGGCCAGGAAGAGGAGCGAGTCGCCCGGGAAGAAGAAGCCGACCAGCAGGCCCGTCTCGGCGAAGAGGATCGCCCACACGCCGATCATCCCGAAGGTGTGGATGAGCTCCTTCGGGTCGAGCGGGTTCAGGGCCACGCTCTCGGAGAGCACCCGGGTCTTCTCTGCTGTGTCCACGGCCACAAAGGGTACCCGGGCCCGGTCCGGCCATGCGCCGGACCGGGGTACGGGTCACAGCCGCGGGTCGACCGGCTCGGACTCGCAGGCGAGGATGGCGACGACCAGCTCGTGGCGGCGCCAGAGCGGGGCGTCCTCGGCCAGCGCGTCCAGGGCGGCCAGCCCCAGCGCGTGCTCCTGCAGGGCCAGGCCGCGCTTGCGGCCCAGCGACCGCTTGCGCAGCCCGGCGAGCTGCCCCGGCCCGGTGTACCCGGGACCGTAGATGATCCGCAGGTACTCCCGGCCCCGGCACTTGATCCCCGGCTGGAGCAGCGAACCCTTCGGCGAGCGGGCGGCCGGGCCCGCGTACGGCTTGACCACCATGCCCTCCCCGCCGGCCGCTGTGAGTGACAGCCACCAGTCGGTGGCCGCCGCCACCGCCGCCTCGTCGGCCAGGTCCACCACCTGCCGTCGGGTGGGGGTGAAGAACTCCGGGTCGGCCGCGCAGAGCCGGTCGGCCAGGGCCAGGTGCCAGCCGTGGTCCCGGTCGGCGTAGCTCGCCCCGGCCCCGGCCAGCACCGCGAACGGCGCCAGCGTCACCCCGCGCAGCCCGTCCGTCGGCCCCACGTACGCCCGGTAGGCCGCCGAGTACGCCTCGACCTCGGCCGCCCGGTCGGCCATCCGGCCGCGCAGCTCACCCACCGGCAGCCCGCGTCCGCCGGCGGCGTCGAGCGTCGCCAGCACCGCCGGCAGGGCCGCCCGGCCGGCCGCACCGACCCCGGCGTACTGCTCGCGGATCAGCCCGCCCGCCTTCGCCGACCAGGGCAGCAGCTCGCAGTCGAGGAGCAGCCAGTCGGTGCCCAGCTCGGCCCAGAGACCGGCCGCGGTGACCGCCGCGCGGACCCGGGCCAGCAGTTCCCCGTCCAGCGGCGGCCCGAAGAACGGCCGCCCGGTGCGGGTGTGCACGGCGCCGCCGGAGAACCGCCCCGGCTCCCGCTCGACCAGCACCACGGCCCGCGAGCCCATGTGCTTCTCCTCGCAGACCACCCGGTCCACGCCCGCCGACCGGTAGTCGGCGAACGCCTGCGCCGGGTGCTCCAGGAACCCCTCGACCATGGAGGTCGAGCAGGGCGCCATGGTGGGCGGCAGCCAGACGAGCCGGTCCGGGTCGAGCGCGTACCGGCTCATCACCTCGAGCGCGGCGGCGGCGTTCTCGGCCGGCACGGTCAGCGTCCCGTACGCGTGCGTGAGGTGCCGCCGGCCGGTCACGTCGGCCAGGTCGAGCACGGTGTCCGGCCGGGCCGGCCCGGGCGCGACCAGCGGGCGGGCCGGGGCGTACCACTCCTTGACCGCCGGTACGGCGACCAGCTCCTTCTCCGGGTAGCGCAGGGCGGTGAGCTTCCCGCCGAAGACGCAGCCGGTGTCCAGGCAGATGGTGTTGTTCACCCACTCCGGCTCCGGGGTCGGCGTGTGCCCGTAGACGACCATGGCCGAGCCCCGGTAGTCGCGCGCCCACGGGTAGCGCACCGGCAGGCCGTACTCGTCGGTCTCGCCGGTGGTCTCCCCGTAGAGCGCGGACGACCGCACCCGCCCGGACGCCCGCCCGTGGTAGGCCTCCTTGAGGCCGGCGTGCGCCACCACCAGCCGGCCGCCGTCCAGCACGTAGTGGCTGACCAGGCCGTCGATGAACGCCGCGGTCTCCGCCACGAAGCTGTCCGGCTCCGCCTCCAGCTGGGCCATCGTCTCGGCCAGGCCGTGGGTGAGCCGCACGTCGCGGCCGCGCAGCTTGCGCAGCAGCTTCTGCTCGTGGTTGCCCGGCACGCAGATCGCGTGGCCGGCCGCCACCATGCCCATGACCAGGCGCAGCACCCCGGGGGAGTCCGGGCCGCGGTCCACGAGGTCACCCACGAAGACCGCGGTACGCCCCGCCGGGTGCACCGCGTCCACCGGGCGGCCCGCGCCGTCGCGGTGCAGCGCGTAGCCCAGCCGGAGCAGCAGCGCCTCCAGCTCCTCGCGGCAGCCGTGCACGTCGCCCACGATGTCGAACGGCCCGGTCAGCTCGCGACGGTCGTTGAACAGCTTCTCGTAGCGGATCTCGGCGGCCTCGATCTCCTCGACGCCGCGCAGCACGTGCACCTTCCGGAAGCCCTCCCGGGCCAGCCGCCCGTACGACTGCCGCAGGTCGCGCTGCATCCGGCTGAGCACCTGCCGGCCGTGCGTCCGGTCGGCCCGGGAGTGCGTACGCTCCCAGGCCACCGCCTCCGGCACGTCCAGCACGATGGCCACCGGCAGCACGTCGTGCTCACGGGCCACCGCGATCAGCCCGGCCCGGGCATGCGGCTGGAGGTTGGTCGCGTCGACCACGGTGAGCCGGCCGCGGCGCAGCCGGATCCCGGCCACGTGGTGCAGCGCGTCGAACGCGTCGCCGGAGGCCGACTGGTCGTTCTCGTCGTCGGCCACCATGCCCCGGAACGTGTCGGAGGACAGCACCTGGCTGGGCCGGAAGTGCCGGCGGGCGAACGTCGACTTGCCGGAGCCGGAGACGCCGACCAGCGCCACCAGGGCGAGTTCGGGAATGTCCAGGACGGTCATCGGGTCGTCTCCTCCGTCCGGGTGCTGGTCTCCGTGCTGGTCAGGACGGCGAGCTGGGTCGGGGCGCCCACCTCCGGGTCGTGGTCGCCGATGCCGCTGATCGTCGCCGTGTAGCCGTGCGTGGTGGCCACCCGGTCGACCCAGGCGGCGAACTCGGCCCGGGTCCACTCGAAGCGGTGGTCGGCATGCCGGAACCGGCCCGCCCCGAGCCCCTCGTACCGGACGTTGTACTCGACGTTCGGCGTGGTCACGACGACCGTGCCGGGCCGGGCGTGACCGAACACGGCGTCCTCCAGCGCCGGCAGCCGCGGCGGGTCGAGGTGCTCGACCACCTCCATGAGCACCGCCGCGTCGTAGCCGCGCAGCCGGTCGTCCCGGTAGGTCAGGGCCGACTGCCAGAGCCGGATCCGGTCCCGCTGCCGCTCCGGCAGCCGGTCCAGCCGCAGCCGCCGGGCGGCCAGGGTGAGCGCCTGGCTCGACACGTCGGTGCCGACGACCTCGGTGAAGCGCCGGTCGGCGACCAGCGCGGCGAGCAGTGCGCCGCCCCCGCAGCCCAGGTCCAGCACCCGCGACGCCCCACTGGCGTGCAGCGCGGCCAGCACCGCCTCGCGCCGGCGTACGGCCAGCGAGGCCCTGGGTGCCTCGCTGCCGGCGCCGTCACCCGTGGCCGGCCCGCCCTCGACGCTGTCGTCGGCGGCCGGCTCGTCGGTGAGGCGCAGCTCGGCCAGGCGGGCCAGCGCGGTGCCGGCCAGGGCGCGCCGGTGCGCCAGGTAACGGCGGGTGATCAGACCCCGCTCGGGGTGGTCGGCCAGCCAGCCGGCGCCGGCCCGGAGCAGTTTGTCCACCTCGTCCGGCGCCACCCAGTAGTGCTTGGCGTCGTCCAGCACCGGCAGCAGCACGTAGAGGTGGTTCAGCGCGTCGGCGAGCCGCAGCGTGCCGGTCAGCGTCAGGTCGACGTAACGGCTGTCGCCCCACTCCGGGTACGCCTCATCGAGCGGGATCGGGGTGGCCGCCACGGCCCAGCCGAGCGGGCCGAACACCCGCATCGCCAGGTCGGCGCCGCCCCGGCAGCGCAGCACCGGCACCCGTACCTCCAGCGGGATGGCGGTGGCGGCCAGCTCCGGGCGGTCCCGGGACTCGCCGCGCAAGGCCGAGCGGAACACTTTGGCCAGCGCCGACGAGAGCAGGCTGGACGCCGCGTACGGGCGGTCGTTGACGTACTGCCCGAGCGTGAAGCTGTCCTGCGTGGCCGCCTGCCGGCGGCGACCGTTGCCCAGCTTCAGCGGGTCGACCTCGACCAGCAGCGCCGCCGTGCACCGCGCCTCGTCCGCCTCGGGGTAGAGCACGTGCGCGGTGCCGGCGGGCAGGTCGAAACTCTGCACGCGGTCCGGGTGCTTGACGAGGAGGTGGCCGAGGTCGGTGGCGGGGCGGTGAGTCGTGGTGAGGGTCAGCAGCACGGTTCTGATGCTCTCAGGGGTGTCGATGCTATTTCGCGGTTGCGGTGTGGGTTTCCGGGGAGCCCGACCCGCTCCGGGCGGTCAGGCTTGATCCCTGCGCGGGTCGGGCTCCCCGGAAACCTGACCTCGTCCGGCGCCGTCCGTGCCGGCTGCTTTTTCGGGCCTTGGGGGTGACCCGGGAATGACGGTGCCCCGCCTCCTGGGTGGGGGCGGGGCACCTTCTCGGTGCTTTGTCAGGCGATGAAGCGGGTCTTGCGGCGGCGGGTCACCACGTAGCCGGCCGCGCCGGCGGCGAGCAGCAGGGCGCCGACGCCGGCGATCAGAGCGGTGTTGGCGCCGGTGATCGGCAGCGAGCCGCCGTCACCGCCACCCTGGCCACCGCCACCCTGGCCGCCGTGACCGATGGCCTTCACCACGATCTTCGCGGTGTCGTTGGCCGGGTTCAGGTCCTTGCGGCCGGTCTCGTCCGGCCCGCCGTGGAACAGCTCGACCGTGCCGGCGAGGGTGCCGGGCTGGTCGACACGGAGCGAGAACGGGAACTCCACCTTCTTGCCGCTGCCCACCACCTCCGGCACGAAGCAGGCGTAGACGGCCGCGCCGGCCTTGCCGGAGTCCTGACCGAACTCGCCCTCGGCGTCGGCGCACTGCTCGGGCGCCTTCACGGCCGTGGTGCCCTTGGGCAGGGTGACCAGCGCCAGCGTGTAGATGCCGTCCTCACCGCCGGCGTTGATCGCCGCCGGGCCGTTGTTGGTGAAGCCGACCGTGACCGGGACGGTGGCACCCACCTCGGCGTCCACGGTCGCGCCGTTGGCCGCGACATCGGCCTTCTGGTTGCCCTTGATTGCCAGCTGGATCATGGTCTCGTTGTTGGTCGGGTCGACGTCCGTCTGCTGCATCGCGCGGGCCAGGGCCCGGGACGGAGCAGTCGGGTTGAGCTTCAGGACACCCTCGTCGCCCTTCTCGCTCTTGCCGAAGTCCGGCACCTCCGACCGGAACGCCTGCCAGTCCGCGGGGGTCATCCAGATCGCGAAGCCGTAGTCGGTGTTCGGCGCCCAGGCATCGCGCGGGACGGCAAAGCCGAAGGAGTCGTCCAGCTTCGCGCTGCCGCCCGCCGCAACCGTGGCGTCGAGCGTGCAGGCGTACGCGTACTCGTCGAAGTTGTCCTCGAAGTACTCGCAGTTCTCGTACCGCTTGGCCGGAGCGACACCGTAGGAGCCGAAGAAGAACAGCACGGCGCCCTCGGCGTCGGTCTTGCCCTGGTTGCCCACGGACAACGGCGCCGGGACGGTGCTGCCCGGGGTGCCGGACAGGTTGACGAACGGCTCGGACGTCAGGTCGACGCCTTCGCCCACCGTCACCGTGGAGCGGTAGGTGGCGGTGCCGGCGCTCGGGGTGGTGACGGTGAACTGGAGCTGGCCCTCCTGCCCGGCCTTCGCCCCGTCCCGCGGCAGCACCGCGAGGGAGAGCAGGTCCAGGTCCGGCTCCGCGTCGTTCTTCACGGTGCACGTAAGGACGGCCCCGGTCTCGGTGCAGGAGCCCGGGCCCTCCGGCTTCTGCACGTCAGCGAAGCCGTCGACCGCACTGCGGTCCACCTTGACCGTGTAATCGGTGAACGGTTCGTCCACCAGCGAGTAGAGCGAGATCCACTTCTCCGGGCCGTCCGGAGCGACGATGACGTTGTTCGCGTACAGCGAGAAGCCCTCGGCCCCGACCGCGTCGGCGATGGTGGGGTCCGCGGCGAAGGCGGGGGTGGCGGAGGCGGCGACGAACGCGCCTGCGACGCCCAACCCGGCGAGCCAGCGCCGGGTGGAGTTCGTGAGCATGGTTGGGGGTTCCTCCCGTGAATGATCAGGTGGAGCCCGTGGAGCTTAAAGAACCGTTAAGCCGCGCGCAGCCCTAGGCGGCGCCGCCCTGCAGATATTGACCGAACGGTTGATCGGCGTTGGTGCAATGTTCGGGCGGCCTGTGCCCGTCAACAGGGCGGGACACCGGGAGGTGCAGTGACGTACGAGGAGTTCGCCGACGCGCGGCTGGGCGCCCTGCTGCGGTACGCGGTCATGCTGACCGGCGATCCGCATCAGGCTCAGGACCTGGTGCAGGAGACCATGGTCCGGGTCCAGCTCAACTGGCGCCGGGTCGCCCGCAGCGACGCGCCGGAGCGGTACGTGCGCCGGATGCTCACCAACCAGTTCATCGACTGGCGGCGCGGCTCGTGGGCGCGCCGGGTGCTGCTGCGCGGCGAACCGGACGAAGGGGTGCCCGCCCCGGTCGACCACGCGCAGGCGGCGGTGGACCGCGACCAGGTCTGGTCGTGGCTGTCCCGGCTGCCCCGGCGGCAGCGGGCCACGCTGGTGCTCCGCTACTACGAGGACCTGCCCGACGCGGAGATCGCCGAGATTCTCGGCTGCGCCGTCGGCACCGTCCGCTCCTGCATCTCTCGCGCCCTGGCCACCCTCCGAGCCGAGTACGTGGAGGTCTGCTGATGATCGAGGACGACCTGCGGGCCGCCTTCGCCCGGCGTGAGGAGCTGACCCCGGCGGTCGGCCCGGTCCGGGCCGCCATCGACCGGGCCGTGGTCCGCCGCCGGCGCCGCCGGCTCCGGCTCCGGCTCGCCGGAACGGCGTTGGCCGTGGTGGCCGCCGCCCTCGCGGGCTTCACCGCGGTCGCGCCCCGCCAGCCGGACACCGCCGACCTGATCGCCGCGCCGGCGACGCCGCCACCCAGCGGGGCGCTGAACGTGCTGCTGCTCGGCTCCGACGCGGCCGGCCCCGACGGGAGCCGCCGGGCCGACTCGATCCTTCTGGTGCACCTTCCGGCGGACCGCAGCCGGCTCTACCTGGTCTCCCTGCCGCGCGACCTGGTGGTGCCGACCCCGGGCCGGGGGACCGCGAAGCTCAACCTGTCCCTCGCCGCCGGGAAGGACCTGGCCGCGGGCTACCAGGAGACCCGGCAGGTGGTCGCCCAGCTCACCGGCGTACGGATCGACGCCGGCGCGGTCCTCACCTACCGGGCGACCCGCGAGCTCACCGACGCGGTCGGTGGCGTGCCGGTGTGCCTGCCGACCGCGATCCGCTCCTACCACACGCGGCGGACCTACCCCGCCGGCTGCCAACGTCTCGATGGGGCGGCCGCCGTGGACCTGCTCCGCCAGCGGTACAACATGCCCGAGGGCGCCGTGGACCGGGATCGCAACGCCGCCCGGTACGCGGCCGGACTGCTCCAGCGGGTCCAGGAGCAGGAAGTGCTGACCAACCCGCTGCTGCTCAGCCGGTTGATCACGAAGGTCGGCCCGGACCTGGTGACCGACACCGGGGAGTCGTCCCTGCCGGCCCTGGTCTCGGCGGCCGGGGCGGCAGCGAACGCCGAGCCGGTCGCGGTCGGCCTGCCGGTCCGCCACGGGACCACGAAGGAGCTGCCGTACGGGTTCCGGCTCGACCCCACCCTGGCCCCGGGTTTCCTCGACGCGCTGCGCACCGACCGGCTGGGTGAGTGGACCGCCGCGCACCCGAAGCAGGTGACCACCCTGCGCTGAGGCGGGGCGGGGGCACCGGCCCCCGCCCCGCGCGGGCTCAGCGGTAGTCGTCCTCGTCGGCGGTGACCACCCGGGCCTGCTCCATGGCGTCCCAGTCGTCGACCTCGAGCCCTCGCTGCGGCTCGCCGTCGCCGTCGTCGGGGGTGACCGCCACGGTTTGCTCGACCGCGTCGGCCGGCTCCGCCTCCAGGTCCCGCTCCTCCGGAGCGAGGTGGTCGCTCGGGGCGAAGTCCTCGTCGGGCTGACCCATCGTCCCTCCCTGGATCTCGGTGCGGACAGTCACCACCACACCGTACGGGCTGACCCGGGCCCGCGCTCGGCGGCGGGCGGAACGGTGGAGTCGGCGATTGTCCCCTCCGGGGGGATCACCCGGTGCCAGGATGGTGACGTGGGCTTCCTCATCCGGCTGGCGATCACCGCGGTCGCGCTGTGGATCACCACGCTGATCGTGCCCGGCGTGGAGGTGACTGGCCACAACGGTTTCAACACGGTGTTCACCCTGGTCGTGGTGGCGCTCATCTTCGGCGCGGTGAACGCCCTGCTGAAGCCGGTCATCAAGGTGATCGGATGCGTGTTCTACCTGCTCACGCTCGGCCTGTTCGCGCTCGTGGTCAACGCCCTGCTGTTCCTGCTCACCGACTTGATCGCCCGCGGGCTGGATCTGTCGTTCCACGTCAACGGCTTCTGGGCCGCCTTCTGGGGCGCCATCGTGATGGCAGTGGTGACCTGGCTGATCAGCGTCGTGCTGCCGGACAGCCTGGACGAGCGGTGAGCGGATCCCGGGTCGGTTGTGTCCGGCGCGCGCTCCTACGGGATACTTCCCGCGGTGGACAGCGCGGTCCGGCGCACCCATGGACGTCAGCGGCCGGAACGGTCGCCTTCATGGAAGACAGCGGCCTGCACGGCCGAGAGCGGTAAGTAAGGAGCGTTCGACATGCCCATCGCTTCCCCCGAGGCTTACGCGGAGATGCTGGACCGGGCCAAGGCCGGCCGGTACGCGTACCCCGCGATCAACGTGACCTCGTCGCAGACGCTGAACGCGGCGCTCAAGGGCTTCGCCGACGCGGAGAGCGACGGCATCATCCAGGTCTCCACCGGCGGCGCGGAGTACCTGTCCGGCCCGTCCGTGAAGGACATGGTGACCGGCGCGGTGGCGTTCGCGGCGTACGCGCACGAGGTGGCCAAGAAGTACCCGGTGAACATCGCGCTGCACACCGACCACTGCCCGAAGGACAAGCTGGACAAGTTCGTCCGGCCGCTCATGGCCATCTCGCAGGAGCGGGTGAAGAACGGCCAGGAGCCGCTCTTCCAGTCGCACATGTGGGACGGTTCGGCCGTACCGGTGGCGGAGAACCTGGAGATCGCCGAGCAGCTGCTCACCGAGGCCGCCAAGGGCAAGATCGTCCTCGAGATCGAGGTCGGCGTCGTGGGCGGCGAGGAGGACGGCGTCGAGAACGCCATCAACGAGAAGCTCTACACCACCGTCGAGGACGGTCTGGCCATGGTCGACGCGCTCGGCCTCGGCGAGAAGGGCCGCTACATGGCCGCGCTGACCTTCGGCAACGTGCACGGCGTCTACAAGCCGGGCAACGTCAAGCTCCGCCCTGCCGTGCTGCACGACATCCAGGTGGCCGTGGGCGCCAAGTACGGCAAGGACAAGCCGCTCAGCCTCGTCTTCCACGGCGGTTCCGGCTCGCTGCTGTCCGAGATCCGCGAGGCGCTGGACTACGGCGTCGTGAAGATGAACATCGACACCGACACCCAGTACACCTTCACCCGGCCCGTCGCGGACCACATGTTCCGCAACTACGACGGCGTGCTGAAGGTCGACGGCGAGGTCGGCAACAAGAAGATGTACGACCCGCGCGTCTGGGGCAAGGCCGCCGAGGCCGGCATGGCCGCCCGCGTCGTGGAGGCCTGCGAGCACCTGCGCTCCAGCGGCACCACCATGAAGTGAGCTCGTGAAGAAAGGGGCCCCTCGTTCGAGGGGCCCCTTCGTTCATGCGGTGAGCACCCGGACGGCCTCGCGGACGTCGTCGGTGAGGTGCACGGTGCGCGACAGGTCGCCGAACGGTGAGGCCGCGAAGAGCGGCCGCAGCAGCGACTCCACCGGCAGCTCGGTCGTCCAGTAGGTCCGGTCCAGGAACACGTACGCCCCGCTAGCCCCGTCGGTGCCGTAGTAGGTCTTCGTGGCCGCCTGGAACACCTCCTGCACCGTGCCGGCCCGGCCGGGCGCGAAGACGATCCCGCCCCGGGCCAGCCGCAGGATGGTGTCCTCGCGGATGGCGTTGGAGAAGTACTTGGCGATCCGCCCGGCGAACAGGTTCGCCGGCTCGTGGCCGTACAGCCAGGTGGGGATGGCCAGCCCGCCCGAGCGGGCCCACTCGGTGCCCGCGGCCGCCGGGCGGGGCGTCGGCAGGGCCGGGCCGGCCGCGTACCGGGCCCGGACCCGCAGCGCCGCGTCGGTGTAGCGGTCGTGGTCGGTGAAGTCCGGCGCGGTGGCCAGCAGGTCGATCGCCGCGGTCAGCTCCTCCGCCGGCCAGGCCGCGAGGAACGCGCCCAGGTTGGCCGCCTCCATGACGCCAGGCCCGCCGCCGGTCACCACGAGCCGGTCGGCCCGCGCCAGCTCCCAGCCCAGCACCGCCGCCATCCGGTACGCGGCGCTGCCGCGCGGCACGGCGTGCCCACCCATCACACCGACGACCGACTGCGGCCCGTGCACGGCCAGCCAGGCCCGGGTGGCGTCGGCCAGGGCGTTGTCCACCCCGTGGTCGTGCAGCCGCTGGCCGAGCGCCTCCCGCACGTCGGGCAGCGCCCCGCCGTGCGCCCGGAAGTGCGCGTACACGCGGGTGTCGTACATCCCCTCGAAGCCGCCCTCGGCGAAGCCGGCGGCCAGGTCGTCGGCGGTGTAGAGGTGGGCCGGCTGCGTCGGGTAGGGCAGCCCGGAGAAGGGCGGTACGACGTTCGCGCCCCGCCGGACCAGGTCCGCACCGACCTCGCGGTCGGCGAACCGGCAGCCCACGAAGAGCGCGCCGGCGACCTCGACGCCGCGCAGGTCGGGCACCGGGTCCAGGTCAAGGCGGAGACCCTGCACGGTCAGTCCGGCGAGGCTCCCCTCGGCCAGGCGCCGGTCGAACTCGGTCCGGGTCTCGATCTCGTCGATGCTGGTGTCGTGCGGCTCGATGACGTCCGCGGGTGGTGGGGTCGGCACCAGATCATCCTGCCCCCGGGCGGCAAGCCCGCAAACTCGGGCGGCACGGACAGGAGCCCGGAGGCCAGGCCGCCGGGCTCCTGCACTACCCGGTCCTGGGGAGGCTCCGGATCTGTAGTTGTAGTGGAAAAGTCTCGCCGTGGCATGGGCCGCGGGTACGTGGGTGGCACACCGCAGGCGTGACGAAACCCTCAGCCGTTCAGCCGACCGGCTCGCCGGACCCCCTCGCGTACCCCAGGGCGAAGCGGGTTGAATGGGGCGATGCAGAACCTGTTGCCTGAGCCACCGGCCACCCTGCTCCCCGCCCACGAGGAGGCCGACGCCGCGCTGGCGGCCGCCGCCGAGCAGGACACCGACGAGGCGTACGCCGAGGTGGCCGCCCGCTTCCCCACCTACAGCGCGGGCTGGGCGGCGCTGGCCAGCCGGGCGCTCGCCGCGGGCCAGGTCATCCCGGCGTACGCGTACGCCCGCACCGGCTACCACCGCGGTCTCGACCAGCTCCGCCGCAGCGGCTGGAAGGGCCACGGGCCGGTGCCCTGGTCGCACAAGCCCAACCGGGGCTTCCTCCGCTGCCTCTACGTGCTGTCCCGCGCGGCCGGCGAGATCGGCGAGGCGGACGAGGCGGCGCGCTGCGCCCAGTTCCTCCGCGACTGCGACCCGGCCGCCGGGGACGCCCTGGCCAGCCACTGATCGCCGCGACGGCCGGTTCCCCGGGTGGGGAGCCGGCCGTCGCGCTGCTCACAGCCCTTCCGCCACCGAGGCGGCGATCTTCAGCCAGGCCTCGCGGGTGGCCGTGGAGAGCTGGCCGTACCGGATCGGCTCGCCGGTGTCGATGAGCCGCTCGTACGGCGCCAGCAGCACCGCCCGGGTCCGGGCCGCGAAGTGCTCCTGGATGGCCGGCAGGTCGATCTCCTTGCGGGACGGCGGCATCGACACCACCGTCACCGCCTGCCGGACCAGCCGCTGCCGGCCGCTCTGCTCCAGGTGGTCGAGCATCCGGGCGGCCGTCTCGGCCGAGTCGTTCCGCGCCGACATGGTCACCACGAGCTGGTCGGTGGCGTCCATGGCGGCCTGCCAGTTCTGCGCCCGGACGTTGTTACCGGTGTCCACGAAGATCAGCTTGTAGAAGCGGCTCACGACCTCGCGGATCTCGGCGAACGCGGCGGCCGTCAGCATCTCGCCCCCGGTCGCCGACTCGTCCGAGGCGAGCACGTCGAACATCCCCTCGCCCTGCGAGCGGACGTACTGCGACAGGTCACCGACCCGGCCGTGCGGCCCCTGGAACTGCGCGAGGTCGCGCAGCATGTCCCGCACCGTGCGGGAGTGGAAGTCCTGCTGGGCCCGCATCCCGAGGGTGCCCTGGGTCTCGTTGTTGTCCCAGGCCAGCACGTACCCGCCGCGCTTCTGCCCGAAGGTCATGGCGAGCAGCAGGATGGCGACCGTCTTGCCGGCGCCACCCTTCGGGTTGACCACGGTCACCTGGCGCAGCCCGCCGAAGTTGCGGCGCACCATCTCGATGTCGCGCCGCATCTCCTGCTCCTGCCGCCCCGGCGCGAGCCGGACCAGCCCGATCTTGTTGACCACGGCCCGGACGCCCATGGTGGCCACCGGGTCGACCGGCCGCGCCTGCCGCCGCCGCGCGAAGTCCTCCGCCGTCGGCGGGGCGCCGCTCGCCGGCGTCCAGACCGGCTTCGGGTACGCGGCCGGCCCCGGCTGCTGCGGCCCGTTCTGCTGCGGCGCCAGCTGGTGCGGCCCGGTCTGGTGTGGCCCGGTCTGGTGTGGCCCGGTCTGCTGCGGGCCGGCCTGGTGCGGGCTGGGCTGGTGCGGCGCGGCCTGGTGCGGCGGTGGGGGCGACTGCGGTGGGGCGGCGGCCTGCTGGGGTGGGCCGCCGGCCTGCTGCGGCCAGGGCGGGGGGTACCAGCCCGGTGCGCCGGGCTGGGGCGCCGGTTGCCCGTAGCCGACCGGTCCCGGCGGGTACCCCGTCCCGTCGCCGTAGGGCTGCTGGAGGGGCACGCCCGGCGAGGGCGGGAACGGGCCGAGCCGGGGCGGGGCGGCGTCCGGCGAACCCCCGGCCGGGCTCTCGGGAGCGCTGTGCGGGACCCCTGCGGACGCCACCGGGGCAGGGTCGGTCGCACCGGCGGCCGGCTGCGGCGGGCCGGCCTGGTGGGGCGAGGCCGCCGGGGTGCTGTTCTCGACGGGGTGGCCCGAGGCTGCCGGGGTGGTGGCACCCCTCCGTGGCGGGTCGGCCGGGGTCGTCGCGCCATTCTCGGTCGACCGCACCGCGGGTCCGGGGTGCGCTGGCGGTGCCAGCGCGTCAGCGGTCGAGCGCTGCGGCGGCTGGGCCCAGGGCGACTCCGGCCGGCCGTTCGGCGGCGTACCGGCTGGGCCGTCCACGGGGGTGACCGCAGCCGTGGACATGCCGTCCGCGCTGCTCGCCGCCTCCGCCGGAGCGGCCGTCGGCGGCGTGCCGGCGACGCCGTCCGCGTCGGCCGCCGCGAGCGGGTTCACGGCGTCGGCGGCACCATCCGGGCTGCCGACGTCGGCCGTCCCGTCGGGGCGGATCGCGTCGTTCGAGCCGCCGGCACCGATTGGGCCGGCGACTCCATTCGGGTTGGCGGGGCCATTCGGCCCGGCGGCGCCATTCGGGTCGGCGGCGTCGGCCGGGTCGGCGGTGGTCGCCGGTTGCGCAGTGGTGGCGTCCGCCCTGGTCGGCGCCGGGGCGGGTGTCGGCTGGTCGAGGGTGAACGGGAGGTCCAGGTCGACCGGGGCCGGCGTCCGGCGGAGCGGCACCGGGTCGCCCGTCGCCGCGTCAGCCGCCGGTCCCACCATCGAGGCCGCCGGCTCCGCCGTCGAGGCCGCCGGCTCCGACGGATCGGCGGGCGCCGGCGTGGGCCAGGCGGGGACGGGCCAGGCTGCCACGTTGGGCTGGGCCGGGGCCGCCCACGGCGGGGCGGTGACGGCCGCGTCGGTCTGCTCGGGCGGCCAGAGCGGTTCGATGTCCCGCTCCGGCACCTGCGGTTGACCCGGCACGTGGGCCCGGTCGGCGTTCTCGTGCACCACGGTTCCTCCCCATTCCTCCCGCCGAGGATAGGCCGTCCGGCCAGTCCGGTCGCCTGAGCGGGGGATCGACGGAGGTCAGGCCTTCCAGACCGCCCAGGCGCCCGGCTCGGTCCACCACGACCGCTTGCGGCTCAGCTCGCCCTCGACGCCGTCGTCGAGGAAGGGCACCTTCTCGTCGCGGGGCACGACCGCCGCCGCCCGGCCCCGGGCCCGGCGGACCTCCAGCCGTACCTTCTTCCGGCCCAACGCGGACCGGGTGACCACCGGCACGGCGACGGCGACCTCGACCCGGCCGTCGGTGGGGTCCGGGTCGGCCAGCAGCACCACGTCGTCCAGGCGCGCGTACCCGCCTGCGTTGGCGATGGCGCAGGCCATGATCGGCTCTTCGCCGGTGCTCAGCACCGTGCCGTCGACCTCGACCCGGGCCCGCCAGTGCAGCGGGCGGCCCGCCTCGTCGGCCGCGCCGAGCAGCGCGCCGTCCAGGGTCACCGAGCCGCCGTCGTTGCGCAGCAGATCGAGCCGGCGGGCCGTGCCGTCCAGCACCGCGGCGGCCACCTCCGCCGGGTCGCGGGGCAGGCCGAGCTGCGCGGCAAGGTCCCGGGCCGCGCCCGAGCGGGCCGGGTCGAGCGGGAGTACGCCGACCGGCGGCAGGTCCGGCACGGTCCGGTTCCCGGGCAGGTCGGCGGGGCGGCGGCTGGGCGGCGGAGCGTACCGTCGGACCAGCCGGCGCAGCACGGCGCGCAACTGTGCGTCACTGGCCGTGGCGACGACCAGCCGGGTCTTGGAGTCGGGGTCCGGCCAGGTGAGGCCGTCGGCCCGGGCCGGGCCGTCGAGGCGGGCCAGCACCTCGTCGATCTCGGCGTCCGAGCGGGCGGTCACCGTCTCCACCCGCGCGCCCCGGGCGGTGAGCGCGTCCGCGCAGGCCAGCACCGGCACGCGCGGCGTCTCGCAACGCTCCTCGGGGTGCTCGCCGGTCGCCTCCGACGCGCCACCGCAGCAGGCTCCACCGCTGCCGCAGCCCCCGCCGGGAGCGTCCCGCTCCGAGCCCAGGGTGAGCAGCACCACGTCGTACACGAAGGAGCCTCCTGCTTCTCGACGAACCCCTGCCGGTCCCGCCGTCACTACTTGTTAGCCTGACACCCCGGGCTCGCCGACCGGTCGCCACCTGGCACCCGAGCCTTCTGGAGGCGGAGAAGATGCCAGCGATCGTGCTCATCGGCGCTCAGTGGGGCGACGAGGGCAAGGGCAAGGTTACCGACCTGCTGGGTGAGCGGGTCGACTACGTCGTGCGCTACTCGGGCGGCAACAACGCCGGCCACACGGTGATCACCCCGGACGGCCAGAAGTACGCGCTGCACCTCATGCCGTCCGGCGCGCTGTCGCCGAACGCGATGATCGTCATCGGCAACGGCGTGGTGGTCGACCCGAAGGTGCTGCTGGAGGAGATCGACGGTCTGGCCGAGCGGGGCGTGGACGTCTCCCGGCTGCGGATCTCGGGTGACGCGCACCTCATCATGCCGCACCACCGGGCGCTGGACCGGGTGGTCGAGCGCTACCTGGGCAGCTCGCGGATCGGCACCACGGGCCGGGGCATCGGCCCCGCCTACGGCGACAAGGTCGCCCGGATGGGCATCCGGCTCCAGGACCTGCTCGACCCGGGCATCCTGCGCAAGAAGCTGGAGCTGGCGCTCCGCGAGAAGAACCAGGTGCTGTTCAAGGTCTACAACCGCAAGGCGATCGACGTCGACGAGACCGTCGAGGAGTACCTGCGGTACGCCGAGCGGCTGCGGCCGTATATCGCGGAGACCCGCGTCATGCTCTGGGACGCCCTGGACCGCGGCGAGACCGTCCTCCTGGAGGGCGCCCAGGCCACCATGCTCGACATGGACCACGGCACCTACCCCTTCGTCACCTCGTCGAACCCGACGGCGGGCGGGGCGTGCGTGGGCGCGGGCATCCCGCCGACCGCGATCACCAAGGTCATCGCGGTGAGCAAGGCGTACACGACCCGGGTGGGTTCCGGCCCGTTCCCGACCGAGCTGTTCGACGACAACGGCCAGCACCTGCGCAAGATCGGCCACGAGTACGGCACCACCACCGGCCGGGAGCGCCGCACGGGCTGGTTCGACGCCGTCGTGGCCCGGTACGCCTGCCGCCTCAACGGCGTCACCGACCTGGTCATCACGAAGCTGGACGTGCTGACCGGCATGCCCAAGGTGCCGATCTGCGTGGGCTACGAGATCAACGGCGAGCGGTTCGACGACATGCCGATGACGCAGACCGACTTCCACCACGCCACCCCGATCTACGAAGAGCTCGACGGCTGGTGGGAGGACATCACCAAGGCGAGGACCGAGGACGAGCTCCCGGAGAACGCGCGCCGCTACATCGCCCGCATCGAGGAACTCTGCGGAACGAAGGTCAGCATCGTGGGCGTAGGCCCAGGCCGAGAAGAAAACGTAATCCGCCACCCCCTCCTCCCGTAACCCCCACCCCCCACCCACGCCCGCCCGGTAGGCGAGTTGATCAAGAAGTTTGCGTCTGGACCGGCGCGGATTTTGACGCAAACTTCTTGATCAACAACGCGGGATGTCGGTTGTCCACAGGGTGGTCCACAGGGGTTTTGGGGCTGTGGGTCTTGTCGGCAGCCTGGGGCCGTGGCTGATCGTGTTTTGTTGGGTCGGGTTGCTGCTCGGCAGGGTGGTGTGGTGACGGCCGCCCAGGCCGTTGCTCTGGGGTTCAGTCGGGACCAGGTTCGTCATCTCGTCCGGTCCGGGCGGTGGATCCGGGTGGCGCGGGGCTGTTTCGTGCCGGCACCGCAGCTGGCCGTCGCCTCGCTCCGGCGGGCCCGGATCCGGGCGGCCGTCGAGAGCCTCGGTGTCGGCGCCGTCGCCGTGCTGGACACCGCCGCCGAGCTGCATCGCATCGGTGGCCTGCGTGCCACGTCAGCGGTCCACGTCTCGGTGCCTCCCGACCGTCCGCGTCCGCAGCGACCGGCCGACCCCGATCTCGTGGTGCACCAGCTCACCCTCGGCCCGGCCGATGTCGGCACCGCCGCCGGCGTCCCGGTCACGACTCCGGTCCGTACGGTGGCCGACGTGATTCTCCGCGCCGATCGCTACCCGGCGGTGTGCGTCGTCGACTCGGCGCTCAACCGGGAGCTGATCGACGAGTCGGACCTGTCCCTGGTGGCGGGGCTCATCGCGCGGCGGCGGGGAGCCGTGGCGGCCCGCCGTTGCCTGGCCGAGTCGGACGGCCGGGCCCAGTCACCCCTGGAGACCCGGGTCCGACTGCGGTGCGTGGACGGTGGCGTGCCACCTGACACGTTGCAGTTGGAGGTCCGCGACGACGACGGCTACCTGCTCGGCATCGGCGACCTGGCCTGGCGGGGCGCCCGCATCATCGCCGAGGCCGACGGTCAGTCACCACACCAGACGCCCCAGGCCGTCTACGAGGACCGCGTCCGCCAGAACCGCCTGAGCAACGCAGGCTGGACCATCCTCCGCTTCACCTGGCCCGACACCCTCCGCCCCGACTACATCCCCCACACCGTTGCCCGCGCCCTCCGAAGACCCCGTTGATCAAGAGGTTTGCGTCACCGAAGCCCGGATCTGAGACGCAAACTTCTTGATCAACAAGGTGGGGTGGGGTGGTCAGTAGGATGCCGTCGTGCGGGTTCTTCTTGTGGGTGGTGGGGGGCGGGAGCATGCGCTCGCCCTCGGCCTGGCTGCCGATCCTTCCGTCGACGTGCTTGTTGCCGCTCCCGGGAATCCCGGGATCGCGGCGGTCGCCGAGGTGCGGGAGGTGAACGCCACCGATCCGGCGGCGGTCGCGGCGCTCGCCGTCGAGACCGCGGCGGACCTGGTCGTGATCGGGCCGGAGGCCCCGCTGGTCGCGGGGGTTGCCGACGCGGTGCGGGCCAAGGGCATCCCGGCGTTCGGCCCGTCGGCCGAGGCGGCCCGGCTGGAGGGCTCGAAGACGTTCGCCAAGGACGTGATGACCGCCGCCGGCGTGCCGACCGCCCGGGCGTACACCTGCACCGACGCGGAGAGCGTCGGGCGGGCGCTGGACGAGTTCGGCGCGCCGTACGTGGTGAAGAACGACGGGCTGGCCGCCGGCAAGGGCGTCGTGGTGACCGACGACCGCGCCACCGCCGAGCGGCACGCCGCGGAGTGCGGCCGGGTGGTGATCGAGGAGTACCTGGCCGGTCCCGAGGTCTCCCTCTTCGTGGTCACCGACGGCGAGGCCGCCCTGCCGCTGCTGCCCGCCCAGGACTTCAAGCGCGTCGGCGACGGCGACACCGGGCCGAACACGGGCGGCATGGGTGCGTACGCGCCGCTGCCCTGGGCCCCGCCCGGCCTGGTCGACGAGGTGATGCGTGACGTGGTGCACCCGACGCTGGCCGAGCTGCGCCGGCGGGGCGCCCCGTTCGTCGGCCTGCTCTACGTGGGCCTGGCGATCACCGCCGCCGGCCCGCGCGTGATCGAGTTCAACGCCCGCTTCGGCGATCCGGAGACGCAGGTGGTGCTCGCCCTGCTGGAGACGCCGCTGGGCGGGCTGCTGCACGCCGCCGCCACCGGCACGCTGGCCGCGCACCCGCCGCTCCGCTGGCGTGACGGCGCGGCGGTCACTGTCGTGGTGGCGGCCGAGGGCTACCCGGCGGCGCCGCGTACCGGTGATGTGATCACCGGCGCGGACCGCGCCGGGGTCATCCAGGCCGGCACCCGCCGCGACGCCGACGGCACCCTGCGCTCCGCCGGGGGCCGGGTCCTCTGCGGTACGGCCACCGGCCCCGACCTGGCCGCCGCACGGGACGCCGCCTACCAGGTGGTACGCGGCATCGAGCTGGCCGGGGCGCATCACCGCTCGGACATCGCCGGCCTGGCCATCGAGGGCCGGATCACGATTCCCGGCTGACCGGGCAACCCCGCACCTCCTCGCCGCCGTTTGAGTCGTGAGGTGAGGAGGTGGCGGGATTGCCGGCCGACATCGAGGGTTATCGCGAGTACGTCGCGGCACGCCTGGATCCGCTGCGCCGTACGGCGTACCTGTTGTGCGAGGACTGGCACACCGCCGACGACCTGGTGTCGACGGCGCTGGTGAAGCTGCTGCGGCACTGGCGGCGGGTCTCCGCGATGGACAACCCCGACGCGTACGTCCGGCGGACCCTGCTGCGGACCTGGCTGGACGAACGGCGGCGGCCGTGGCGGCGGGAGGCCGCCTGGGCCGAGGTGCCCGACCGCGCGGTGCGCGCGGCGACCGACGCGACGGCCGACCGGGTCACCATTCTCGCTCTCCTCGCCGATCTGCCCCCGCGCCGCCGGGCGGTGCTCGTGCTGCGCTACTTCTGCGATCTGTCCGTCGAGGAGACCGCGCACGAGCTGGGGTGCAGCGTCGGGACGGTGAAGAGTCAGTCCGCACGGGCCATCGAGGCGCTTCGGGGCCGCCTGGTCACCGCGCGGACCAAGCCGCGGGAGGCGGAGGAGCATGGATGAGATCGGCAACGAGTTGCGTGCGGTGGTGGCCGACCCGCCACCGACCCGGATCGACGTCGACGGGCTGATCCGCGCCGAGGGGCGCCGCCGCCGGCAGCGGACCTGGGTGTGGAGCGGTACGGGTGCGGCAGCCGCGGCGGCCGCCGTGCTGGCGGTGCCGGCCCTGGTGGTCGGCGGGGGCACTTCCCGGCCGGCGCCGGCCGGCCTGCCGAGCGCCTTTCCCGCACCCGAGGTCAGCCTCTGCACGGGCGTCAGTCCGAAGCCGAGTGGCCCGCAGCCGCCGCTCCAGTCGTACGGCACGGTTCGCGTCCGGCCCACCGAAACGCCGCTGGACGGGGTGACCCGGCTGACCGGTGCCCTGCGGGAGGCGCTGCGGGACGGGCTGCCGGCCGGTGTGCGGATCGAGTCGTTGCAGCCGGGCTGCACCGAGCCGCAGTTCCAGTTCCACCCGAGTTACCGGGAGTACGAGGCGGGTGGACGGTTGCGGCGGGGCGAGGACAGCGGGTTCCTCCTGCTTCAGATCCGGCCGACCGCCCGGGATCAGACGCCACCGAGCTGCGAGCACGCGGTGAACCCGCAGGACTGCACGGTGGTCCGCCATCCGGACGGCACGGCGACGGTCCGGAGCACGCTACCCGGGGAGCCCGGCGAGCGGCAGCTGACCGTGCTGGCGCTGCGGCCGGACGGCACCGCGGTGCTCGGCATCACGAACAACTTCCGGAGCGGCCCGGAGGGCAGCACCACCACGGCGCCGGAGCCGCTGCTCACCATGGATCAACTCGACGAGCTGGCCCGGTCGCCGGGGCTGACCCTCTACCCGTGAGACCCGGGGCGGGGTGCGCGCCCCCGCCCCGGCGTGAACCCGGTCAGCCGTAGTAGCGGCGCAGTTCGCGGCCGAGCACCTTGCCGGTGGCGTTGCGGGGCAGGTACTTCACGAACACCACGTCGCGGGGCACGGAGAACCGGGCCAGGTAGTGCCGCACGTACTCGCGGACCGCCTCCGGGTCGAGCGTCTCACCGGGGTGCAGGGCCAGGAACGCGGCGAGCCGCTGGCCGTACTCCGGGTCCGGTACGCCGATCACGGCGACCTCGCGGACCTGCGGCAGCCGGGCGATGAGATCCTCCACCTCGGACGGGAAGACGTTCTCCCCACCGGATACGATCATGTCGTCGGCCCGCCCGTCGACGAAGAGCAGCCCGTCGGCGTTCATCCGGCCCAGGTCGCCGGTGTCGAGCAGGCCGTCGCGGCTCTCCCGGCCGGCGCCCGTGGTGTATCCCTCGAAGAGCATCTCGTTGCCCACGAAGATACGGCCCACCCGGCCGTCCCGGACCGGTTCGCCGGCGTCGTCCACGATCTCCAGCCGGGTGCCGTGCGGCGGGCGGCCCGCCGTGGTGGGGGCCGCGCGCAGTTCCGCCGGGCTGGCGATGGAGGCCCAGGAGACCTCGGTGGAGCCGTAGAGGTTGTGCAGGACGTCGCCGAAGCGGTCCATGAACGCGGTGGCCAGGCCGCCGGGCAGCGCGGAGCCGCTCACCGCGACCACCTTGAGCGGCGGCCGGGGCTCGGGCGCTGGCACCTCCATGAGCCGTTGCAGCATGACGGGTACGGCGAAGAGCGCGTCACAGGGCTGCCCCGCCAGGGCGGCCAGCGTGGCGGCCGGGTCGAACCGGCGGTGCAGCACGATCGTGGCGCGCAGCGCGAACGACACCTGGAGGGCGGCGTACCCCCAGGTGTGGAAGATCGGCGCGGCGATCAGCACGGTGTCGTGCACGTGCAGCGGGATCCGGTCGATGATGGACACCAGCGGGCCGAAGCCGTGCGGCGTGGGCCGGCGCGCGCCCTTGGGCGCGCCGGTGGTCCCGGAGGTGAGCACGATGGTGCGGCCGTCCCGCTCCGGCGGCTGGAGCTGGTCACCGGGCAGCGCGCCGGCGATCAGCTCCTCCTGGCGGCGCTCGTCGACCCGGTGCAGGTCGGCGGGGAGACCGAGGATCCGCTCGGCGAACTCGGCGTCGTGCACGAGCACGCGCAGGCCCTGCTCCTCGGCCACGGTGGCGAGCTGGGCGGCGGAGAGGCCGGTGTTGACGAGCACGGCGTCCGCGCCGAGCAGCATGGCGGCCACGACGGCCTCGATGAGGCCGTGGTGGTTGCGGCAGAGCACGCCCACCCGGTCGCCGGCCTGCACGCCGAGCCCGGCGCGCAGCGACCGGGCCAGCCGCTCCGACCGGTCCAGCAGCTCCTGGTAGGTCAGCGAGGCGCCGTGCTCGTCGACGACGGCGGTACGCCCCGGGTCGCGCGCGGCGGCCTGGCGCAGCTCTCCGGCCAGGCTCCAGCCCCACCGGCGCAGGGCATTCAGCTGGGAGGCCACCCGGATGGGGCGGCCCGGGTTGAGCAGTCCGCGTCGGGTCAGCGTGGCGACGATGAACGGCAGGTCCAAGTCGCAACCCTCCTTCGCGTTCGTGTTCTCCCGATCATGCACCCGGGGCGGCGCCGGGCCCAGCCCACGTGGTCACGTGCCCAGCCTGCGGAATGCGAAGCGCGGTCCGGCGGCCCGACCCGCGACGGCGGTACGCCCGGCACGGCGGTGCCGTCGCGGGTCGGGTCGGGGTCCGCCGGCGATCAGCGGATCTGCATGCCGGAGATGGCCCGGGAGATGACCAGCCGCTGGATCTCGGAAGTGCCCTCGAAGATGGTGTAGATCTTGGCGTCCCGGTACCACCGCTCGACCGGGTGGTCGCGCAGGAAGCCGGCCCCGCCGAGGAGCTGGACGGCACGGTCGGTCACGGAGACGGCCACCTCGCCGGCCTTGAGCTTGGACATCGAGCCCTCGCCCGCGGTGAACGGCCGGTTGTTGCGGCCCATCCAGGACGCCCGCCAGACCAGCAGCCGGGCCGCGTCGATCTCCATCTTCATGTCGGCCAGCGTGAACGCGACCGCCTGGTTCTCGATGATCGGCCGGCCGAACTGGACCCGCTCCTTGGCGTAGTCGAGGGCGTACTCGTACGCGGCGCGGGCCACGCCGAGCGCCTGCGCGCCGACGGTCGGGCGGGACAGTTCGAAGGTGCGCATGGCCGCCTGGCCGGAGGCGCGCTGGCCCGTGCGGGCCCGCGCCAGCCGCTCGTCGAGCGCCTCCTTGCCGCCGAGCAGGCAGCGCCCCGGAACCCGTACGTCGTCGAGGAAGACGTCGGCGGTGTGCGAGGCGCGCAGCCCGAGCTTGCGCAGCTTGCGGGTGGCGGTGAGCCCCGGCGTGCCGGGCGGCACGACGAACGCGGCCTGCCCGCGCGAGCCCAGGTCGGGCTCGACCGAGGCGGTGACCACGTGCACGCCCGCGATGCCGCCGTTGGTGGCGTACGCCTTCTGCCCGTTGAGCACCCACTCGTCGGTGGCCGCGTCGTAGACCGCCCGGGTCCGCATCGACCCGACGTCGGAACCGGCCTCCGGCTCGGTGGTGCAGAACGCGGCGACGGCCGGCTGGTCGACGTCGCCGAAGCACTGCGGCACCCACTCGACGAGCTGGTCGGGGGTGCCGGCGCCGTAGATGGCGGCCACGGCCAGCGAGGTGCCGAAGATGCTCAGGCCGATGCCGGCGTCACCCCAGAACAGCTCCTCGCTGGCGATCGGCAGGGAGAGCCCGGTGGGGTCGGCCCAGCAGGTGGCGAGGAACTCGAAGCCGTACAGGCCGACCTTCGCGGCCTCCTGGATGATCGGCCAGGGAGTCTCCTCCCGGGCGTCCCACTCGGCCGCGGCCGGGCGCACGACCTCGGCCGCGAAGCCGTGCACCCAGTCGCGAAGGTCCCGCTGTTCCTCGTTCAGGTCGAGCGAGAACTCGGCCATCTCAGGCCTTGGGGATGTCGAACAGGTTGGCGATGTTGGCGGCGAGGCCCAGGTCGCCCTTCGCCTTCAGCTTGCCGGTCATGAACATCATGACCGGGTTGCCGCCACCCGAGACGATCTTCAGGAACTCGACCGGGCCCATGGTGAGGCTGAGCTTCGGGTCCCGGGTGGGGGTCTCCGAGACGGTGCAGGTGCCGTTCTCGATGACGATCTCGTAGGTGTCGGTGCCACCGTCGGGACGGCCGGTGATGTTCCAGTGGATGACCGCGTTGGTCGAGCCGGCCCGGTCGGCCCGGAACAGCGACGGCATCCGGTTGAAGACCTCGCTCAAGATCTTGCCGCGCAGGTCGCCGGACATGATCTCGGCGATCTTGTCGTCGGGGGTGGACTTGACCAGCTGCGCGAACTCCTTCGGGCCGACGTTCGCGAAGTTGGCCGGGTCGAAGTCACTCATGGGGGATGCACCTCTCGGGCGAGCCGACTTTGGTTACTCTGGCGTAACCCTACGCACGAGTAGGTATGCTCGCAAGGGTGTCCAGCACACCGACCTTCAAGCGCCTACCCCGCGCCGTGCGCGAGCAGCAGATGCTCGACGCGGCGGTGAAGGTGTTCTCCCGCCGGGGCTTCCACGCGGCCAGCATGGACGAGATCGCCGACGACGCCGGCATCTCGAAGCCGATGGTCTACGCGTACCTGGGCACCAAGGAGGAACTCTTCGTCGCCTGCCTGCACCGCGAAGGCACCCGGATGATGGAGGCCATCGCCGGGGCGGCCGCGCCCGACCTGCCCGCCGACGAGCGGCTCTGGCGCGGGCTGCGCGCGTTCTTCGGCTTCGTCGGCGCGCACCGGGACGGCTGGGCCGTCCTCTACCGACAGGCCCGTGGCGAGCAGCCGTTCGCCGCCGAGCTGGCCACCATGCGCGGCCGGCTCGTCGAGGTGGTCGCCGGGATGCTCGACCACGCCCTGCGCGCCAAGGGCCGCGAGGTCGGCGCCACCGACCTGGAGGTCGTCGCGTACGCCCTGGTGGGCGCGACCGAGTCGCTGGCGGACTGGCTGGCCGACCACCCGGAGGCGGACCCGGAGAAGACCGCGACCCGGATGATGAACGTGGCCTGGCTGGGCGCTGACCAGCTGCTGCGCGGCGTCACCTGGCATCCCCGCACCTCCTGACGCGGTCAACGGCCGGCGGTGGCGCGGGCGCGGGCGCGGCGGCGGGCCCAGCGGACGACCTCGAACAGGCCGGTGACCGCCACCGAGAGACCGACGCCGGCGAGCAGGCCCTGGACGGGGTTGTGCTCGAAGGCCAGCCCGCCGAAGTAGCCGAGCAGGCCGCAGTAGATGCCCCAGGTGCCGCAGGCCAGCGCGTCGTACATGAGGAAGGAGCGGTACGGGTAGCGGACCGCGCCCATGGTCAGGGTGACGGCGGTGCGGCCGCCCGGGACGTACCGGGAGGTCGTCAGGATGATCCCGCCGCGCCGGTCGACCGCCCGCCGGGCCCACTCCGAACCGGCCCGGCGGCGGCTGTCGACGGGCAGCCGGGCCAGCCGGTGGGCGCCGCCGCCGCGCCCGATGGCGTACGAGATGTGGTCGCCCGCGAACGCGCCGAACGCGGCGGCCACGATCACCCCGACCACGTTCGGCTCCCCGCCGGCCGCGAAGACCCCGGCGGTGATCGCCACGGTCTCGCCCGGCACGGCTGGGAAGAACGCGTCGACCGCGGTGACCGTGATGATCACCAAGTACACCCACGGTGAGGTCACCGTCTGGTGCAGCAGGTCGACCACATCCCCCATGTCCCCATGCTCGGTGGTGGGGTGTCAGCGGGGTGCGGAAACGGCTCCGGCGAGGGCCGGGACCTTGTCCTCGGCGGTCGGCCCGTACGAGGTGAGCAGCACCTGCGTGTCCAGCTCGGCCGCCACCGCGGCCGGCCAGTCGGTGGGCGCCTCGTCGAGCACCGGGCGGGCCCGGAGCAGCCGCGCGGTCAGGGCGGCCTGGCGGTCCAGGTCGCCGGCCGGCCCGGGGACGAGCCGGTCGGCGGTGTCGTAGCGGCGGCAGATCCGCAGGGCCGGACCGGCCAGGTCGAGGTGGGTGAGGGCGAGCCCGTCCACGCCGCCGGCCACCTCCAGCGCGTAGCGGTGGGCCACCGCGTCGAAGTGGCCGAACCGGAACCGGCCCTGCCACGGATTGGCCGGGTTGCGCGGGTCGGCGAACGGCAGCGCCGGGTCCTCGGTGACCAGCGGCCCGGGGCCGTGCCGGGTGGTGGTCACCCGCAGTACGCCGAGCCGTTGCGCGGTGCCCGCCAGCCCGGCCTCGGCGAGCAGCGCCTCGGCGTTGGCGAAGGTGGTGGTGCTCCACGTCGTGTACGGGTGGAAGCCGTGCCACTCGTCCAGCAGCACCCCCTGGGCGCCCTCGAAGACGCAGGTGCCCGCCCGCAGGGCGCCGGACAGCCACGCCCGGTCGACGATCGCCACCCGGCCGGCGAAGGCGGCGTACGCGGGCAGGCAGTCCTCCACCGGCGGGGCGTCCAGCGGGCCCAGTTCGGCGGTGAGCCGGTCCCGCAGCGCGCTGAGCCGGCGGCGCAGCACCCCCGGGCGGTGGCAGTCCGCCACCCGGGGCGCCTCGTCGGGGTGGGCGAGGCCGTACGCGACCGCCTCGCCCACCCCCAGCCCGCAGGAGCCGTGCCGGTCGGCTCCCCGGGCGATCTCCCGCGCCCGGTTGGCGGCCCGGTGGTACGGGGTGGCCAGCAGCGCCTCCCCGTCCACGGTCAGCCGGTCGAGCGCGTCGGGCACCCCGGCCGCCGCGAGGGTGGTCGGCCTCGGCGGCCAGCGCCAGCGGGTCCACCACCACGTGCCGCGACAGGTGCGTACGGACCCCGGGGCGGAACGTCCCGGCGCCGAACTGCGCGAACGTGTGATGTCGTCCGTCGCGCAGCACGACGTTGTGCGCCGCCTGCGCGCCCCCGTTGAACCGGACCACCGTGTGCACCGGCCGGCTCGCGCAGAGCCAGTCGACGACGGTGCCCTTGCCGGCGTCGCCGTAGCCGAGGTCGACCACCATCACGTGTCTCACAGCCGGGTGACCCCGCCGCCGTCGGTCGGGGTGAACGGCAGCGTGGCCACCGCGCGCCGGTCGCCCCCGAGCCGGGCGAGCGCCCGGGAGACGGTGCGGCCGGCCGTCGACCCGGCCCGGTCCAGGTCGCGCAGCCCGGCGTCCAGGTCGATGGCCTGTTCGCCGAGGCCGACGGTGAGCGCGATGGTCTCGCAGACCGCGTCGAGGTCGTCCAGTTCGACGGCGTGCTGCCCGAGCAGGTCGCGCCAGAAGTCGAGCACCTTGCGGCTGCCCGCGTACGCGCTGCCGGCCGGGAGCAGGTAGTAGGTGTCCCAGCGCCGGGTCACCTCGTCGACGATCTGCCGCAGCGGCACGTCCTCACGCAGGTCGTCGCCGATCAGCCGGGCCACCTGCCGCCGGTCCACCCGGGGGTACGCCAGCTCGTCGCCGATGAGGAACAGGTAGCCGCGCCGCCCCCGCTTCGCCCAGCTGTCGGTGACCGTGTGCCGGGCCATGAAGTAGAGGGCCAGCTCGTACGACTCGGTCATCTGGCCGCCACCACCGCCCTCCAGCACGATCCGGCCGAGGTCGTCGTCCATCCGGTTGTCGGACTCGAACTGGCCGACCTGCAACGGCACACGGTCGCAGGTGGCGTCGCCGATCGCGCCGAACAGGATCTGCGGGTCGCGGGCGTACCCCTGGCGGAGCAGCAGGCCGAGCAGCTGCGGCAGCTTGCTCTGGAGCACCCGGGGCACGTGGCCCATCGACCCGGTCACGTCGAAGAGCACCGCGATGGGCGTCGACTGCGGGTGCTCGGCCGAGTCGCGGCTCTCCCGGAGAGCGTCGCGCGGGTCGAGCGCGGGGTGCACGGTCCGCGCCCCGCTGTCGCTGTAGGAGAAGGCGCTCGCGCCGGTGGCCCGCCGGTAGCGGTCGGCGGCGTCGTACACGTCGGTGGACCAGATTCCGCTGCCCATGGCAGCCTCCCTAGGGATTGAGGGTGAAGGGGCGGAAGGTGCGGGGGCCGAAGAGGCGGTCCAGCACCTCGTCGAGTTCGCCGAGCAGCCGCCACGCGTCGTCGGGACGCGCGGCCGGCTTCGGGCGGCGGCAGCCGGCCGCGAAGGCGCGCAGCTCGCGCGGGGCCCGGTCGGCCATCAACCAGGTCATGCAGTGGGCGGCCATGGCCAGGTCGGTGCCCGGGCCGGCGGGCCGCCGGGCGGTCACCTCGGCCGGGTACCAGTCCTCGTGGCCGGGAACCAGCGCCGGGACGGTCGCGCCGGGCTCGGCCGAGAAGCACCAGTCGACCAGGACCACGCCGTGCGCGTCCGGCTCGATGAGCACGTGCCGGGGGAGCACCGCGCCGTGCACCACCCCGGCGCGGTGGGCCAGGCCGAGGGCGACCAGCAGCCGCCGCCACATCCAGGCCGCGTCGCGCGGGTCCAGCCCGTCGGGGTACGCCCTGCGCACCTCGTCGAGGCTGTGCAGCCCGGGTGCCGCGGCCACCACGTTGACCAGCCGTTCCGCCCCGGTCGCCGGGTCGCGGACGGGCAGGTGGTCGACGAGCCGGGGCACGTACGGCAGGTGGCGCGGGTCGCCCCGCTCGGCGATCCGCCGCAGGGCGCGCGCCTCGCGGGCCATGAGGTCGTTGTCGGCCGGATCGCGGGGCAGCTTGAGCAGCCGGTCCCGCCCGACGTCGTGGAGATCGGCCAGGTCACCGGCGTACGCGATGCGGTGCAGGGTGTAGTCGCCGAGGCGGGTGCCCCGGCCGCCCCGCCAGCGGGCGGTCACCGTCCGGAGCGCGTCGGAGGCGGCGGCGCGTACCCCGGGGTCGACCGCGCCCAGCCGGTCGGGGTGCAGGGCCGTGACCAGCTCGCGGTAGCGGCGGGCCGGCGCGTCGGTGCCGAACAGGTCGGCGTCCCCCCGCGCGGCGGCGACCAGCCGGATCGCCTCCTCGGTCCTCACCGCACCGTCTCCTCCCGGGCGGGGCGCAGCAGCGCCGGGTGGAGGAGCCGGGCGTCGCCGGCCCGGTAGAGCTTCGCCCGGGGGCCGCCGCGCGACCCGCCGCGTTCGGTGCTGGCGCCGGTGCTCTCCACGAAGCCCGGCACGGAGAGCACCTTGCGATGGAAGTTGCCGGCGTGCAGCGGGTGCCCCCAGACCGTCTCGTAGACGGCGCGCAACTCGGTGATGGTGAACTCGGGCGCCAGGAAGCGGGTGGCCAGCGGCGTGTACTCCAGCTTGGACCGGGCGCGCTCCAGGCCGTCGTCGATGATCCGGCCGTGGTCGAAGGCCAGCTGCCGGCTGGTCAGCGCGGTCACCGGCAGCCAGATCGCCTCGTCGGCGTCGGTGTCGG
This sequence comes from Micromonospora terminaliae, assembly GCF_009671205.1. Classification (NCBI taxonomy): domain Bacteria; kingdom Bacillati; phylum Actinomycetota; class Actinomycetes; order Micromonosporales; family Micromonosporaceae; genus Micromonospora; species Micromonospora terminaliae. Next base: position 5,742,370 of record NZ_CP045309.1, read on the forward strand.
CGACCGGGTCGGGCAGGTCGGGGGCGAAGGCCAGGTGGGCCACCGAGACCACCCGCATGCGGGGGTCCCGGTCGGGCCCGCCGTAGGTGGCGAGCTGTTCCAGGTGGACGCGACGCAACCGCTCGCCGCCGAGCCCGGTCTCCTCGGCCAGCTCGCGCCGGGCGCCGGCGGCCAGGTCCTCGTCGGGGCGGACGAAGCCGCCGGGCAGCGCCCAGTGGCCCGCGTAGGGCGGGGCGGCCCGGCGGATCAGCAGCAGGTGCAGCGCGCCGTCGCGGATGGTCAGCGCCACCACGTCGACGGTGACGGCGACCGCCGGATAGTCCCGGGGGTCGTAGGCGGCGAGAAAGTCCTGCTCGTTCACGGCGTCCTGTCTCTGTCATCTTGAGAACAACTCAATCTGAGAACAACTTAGCGCACGAAAGAGGGGGCTTCAAGCCCCCTCTTTCCTCAGCGGACGGTGCCCACCAGGTGCGGCCGCCCCTGCCGCGCGTCGTGCAGCGCGAAATCCCAGGTCGCGCCCGTGGCGGTGGCGCTGAAGGCCACCGTGGACGGCAGCGGCACCGGCAGCTTGAACGCCACCTCGACCGTGTAGGACTCCGGCAGCCGGCTCTCCAGCGCGGCCAGGCAGCGCGCCTTGCTCCACATGCCGTGGGCGATCGGGCGTGAAAAGCCGAACAGCCGAGCGCCCAGCCGCGAGGTGTGGATCGGGTTGTGGTCACCGGAGACCCGCGCGTAGTCGGTGCCCACCCGGGGAGTCACCCGCCAGTGCGCCGACGCGGCCGGCGCGCTCGGGCGGTCACCCGCGTCGCGCCGCGGACCACCGCCGGCCGCGCGCTCCCTCCCGAGGTACGTCGAGACGCCCCGCCAGACCTCCTCCCCGCCGACCGAGCCCACCAGCACCACGTCGAGCTGCCGGCCCCGCTCGTGCGGGCGAAGGTTCTCGGCGTACGTGCGGAAATCCACCGTCTCGCCGACCTCGACCGGCCGGTGCACGGTGATCCGGTTCGCCACGTGCACCACCCCGGTCAACGGGATGGGGAACTCCGGCGCCGTCATCAGCCGCAGCGACAGCGGAAAGCCCAGCACGTGCAGGTACGTCGCGGGCAGCCGGTCGGCCAGCCGGAACCCGCACACCCGGTCGTAGTCGGCCAGGTGGGCCGGGTCGACCGGCACCCCGGCGACGCCCAGCTCGACCGCCGGCACGTCCGGCCGCCGCCGGCCGCCCCTGCCGGGCAGCGCCCCCAGCAGGGCCCGCCGGTAGAGCGCCCCCGGCGCCGGCAGCCGCGGCAGGTCGAGACGCAGGCGGCCGTCCGGCCCGGTGCGCTCCGGGGCCGTCAGGGTGGCCGCGCCGCCCGACGTGACCGCCGCGGCCGCGGCGGACAGGTCCCGCGTGCGGTCGTCGGCCAGCGCGGACAGGTCCCGCGTGCGGTCGTCGGCCAGCGCGGACAGGTCCTGGGTGTGGTCCTCAGCCAGCGCGGACAGGTCCTGGGTGGCCTCCACCGGCGCGACGTCCCGGGCGGCGAGCGCCGCGCGGGCCGAGGTGAGGTCCTGCGTCGGCCCCTCGATCAGCTCGTGCACCGACAGCTCCTCGGCCGGCTCCTCCGGCCGCTGCTTCCGCCGCGCCATCACGCCCCCAGCAGGCTCTGGCCGCAGACCCGGACCACGTTGCCGCTGACCGCGCCGCTCGCCGGCCAGGACAGCCAGCCGATCGTCTCGGCCACGTCCAACGGCAGGCCGCCCTGGGCCATGCTGTTCATCCGCCGGCCCGCCTCGCGGATCATCAGCGGGATCCGGGCGGTCAGCCGGGTCTCGATGAAACCGGGTGCGACCGCGTTGAGGCTGATGCCCCGCTCGCGCAGCACCGGGGCGAGGGAGTCGACCAGGCCGATCACCCCGGCCTTGCTCGTCGCGTAGTTGGTCTGGCCCCGGTTGCCGGCGATGCCGGCGATCGAGGAGACCGAGACGATCCGGCCACCGGCCGGGATGAGGTCCCGCTCCAGCAGCACGTCGTTGATCCGCTCCTGGCTGGAGAGGTTCACGTCGATCACCGAGTCCCAGCGGTCGGCGTCCATCCGGCCGAGCGTCTTGTCCCGGGTGATGCCCGCATTGTGCACCACCACGTCGACCCGCCCGTGCCGGCTCGCCAGATGCTGCGCCAGGCGGGTCGGGGCGTCCGGCGCGGTCAGGTCGAGCTGCACCGCACTGCCGCCGATCTCGTTGGCGACGGCGGCCAGCTCGTCCCCGGCCGCCGGGATGTCCAGCGCGACGACCGTGGCGCCGTCCCGCGCGAGCACCCGGGCCAGCGCCGCGCCGATGCCGCGGGCCGCCCCGGTGACCAGGACGACCTGACCGTCCAGCGGCCGGTCCCAGTCGGCCGGCGCGGCGGCCGTCCCGGCACCGACCCGGATCACCTGCCCGGAGACGTACGCGGACCGGCCGCTGAGCAGGAAGCGCAGGGTGGACTCCAGGCTCACCGGGGTGCCCGCGTCGGCGTCCTTCGTGACGTACACGAGCTGCGCGGTCACGCCCCGGCCGAACTCCTTGCCGATGCTGCGGGTCAGCCCCTCCAGCGCCCGCTGGGCGGTCGCCTCCCGGGGCGAGCCGCACTCGGCCGGCGGGGTGCCCAGCACGATCACCCGGCCGCTGGGCAGCAGCGCCCGGGCCTGCGGGTGGAAGAAGTCGTAGAGCTGGCGCAGGCCGGTGGAGTCGCTGATGCCGCTGGCGTCGTACACCAGGGCCGCGAAGCGGGCGGCGGCGTCGGTGGCGGCGGCCGGGTCGACCAGCTCGACCCCGGCGGCGGTCAGGACCTTGCCGACCGGCTCGGCGAGCCGGCCGCCGGACGACGACCCGAGCAGGACCGGCCCGGGAACCAGCGGGTCGCCCGGCGTGTGCCGGCGCAGGCGGGGCGGGTCGGGCAGCCCGAGGCGCTTGACCAGCGTGCGGCCGGCCCCCGTTTGGACGAAGCTCGCGTACCTGTCGGTCATAGGCGTAGCCTACTGGCGAGTAGGGTTCGGGCAACAGTTTCGAGGAGGCCGATCGTGCAGAGTGTCCGGCGGGTCGCGGTGATCGGCGGCAACCGCATCCCCTTCGCCCGTTCCAACTCGCGCTACGCCCACGCGTCCAACGCGGACATGCTCGGTGCGGCGCTGGACGGGCTGGTCGCCCGGTTCGGGCTGGCCGGGCAGCGGGTCGGCGAGGTGGTGGCCGGCGCCGTGCTCAAGCACTCCCGGGACTTCAACCTCACCCGCGAGGTCGTACTCGGTTCCCGGCTCGACCCGCACACCCCGGCGTACGACATCCAGCAGGCCTGCGGCACCGGGCTGGAGGCCGCCATCCTGGTCGCCAACAAGATCGCCCTCGGGCAGATCGACGTCGGCATCGCCGGCGGCGTCGACACCACCTCCGACGCGCCGCTGGCCGTCAACGAGGACCTGCGCCGGACCCTCATCCAGCTCAACTCGGCCCGCACCCTCGGCGAGCGGCTGAAGCTCGCCGCCAAGCTCCGCCCGCTCCAGCCGTTCAAGCCGGAGATCCCGCGCAACGCCGAGCCGCGCACCGGGCTGTCGATGGGCGACCACGCCGCGAAGACCGCGCTCAGCTGGAACGTCGACCGGCAGGCCCAGGACGAGCTGGCACTCCGCTCGCACCAGCGGCTCGCCGCGGCGTACGAGAAGGGGTTCTTCGACGACCTCATGACCCCCTACCTGGGGCTCACCCGGGACCAGAACCTGCGCGCGGACACCAGCCTGGAGAAGCTCGGCTCGCTGAAGCCGGTCTTCGGGACCAAGGGGCCGGACGCCGAGCGGGCCACCATGACGGCGGGCAACTCCTCGCCCCTGACCGACGGCGCGTCGACGGTGCTGCTCGCGTCGGAGGAGTGGGCGCGCGAGCACCACCTGCCGGTGCTGGCCTGGTTCTCCTGGTCGGAGACGGCGGCCGTCGACTTCGTGCACGGCGACGAGGGCCTGCTCATGGCCCCCGCCTACGCGGTGCCCCGGATGCTGGCCCGGGCCGGGCTGACCCTCCAGGACTTCGACTACTACGAGATCCACGAGGCGTTCGCCTCGCAGGTGCTCGCCACCCTGGCCGCCTGGGAGTCGCCGGAGTTCTGCAAGGAGCGCCTCGGCCTCGACGCGCCGCTCGGGTCGATCGACCGGGACAAGCTCAACGTCAACGGCTCCTCGCTGGCCGCCGGGCACCCGTTCGCGGCCACCGGCGGCCGGATCGTGGCGACCCTGGCCAAGCTGCTCGACCAGAAGGGGAGCGGGCGCGGGCTCATCTCCATCTGCGCGGCCGGTGGGCAGGGCGTGACCGCGATCCTGGAGCGCTGACGCCGACGCCCGCCCGGGCGACGATCCGAGGCAACCCCGGCCGTGGCCTCCTCCGTCACCTGGGCATGAGGCGAGCGAGAGGCACCGGACCGTGAACCGGGCCGACGAGGACGAGTACCGGCAGTTCGTCGCCGTGCGGCTGGAGCCGCTGCGCCGCACGGCGTACCTGCTCTGCCGGGACTGGCACACCGCCGACGACCTGGTGTCCATCACGGTCGGCAAGCTCTACCGGCACTGGCGGCGGGTGCGCGCCGCGGAGAACGTCGACGCGTACGTCCGGGCCGTCCTGACCCACGCCTGGCTGGACGAGCGGCGGCGGCCCTGGCGGCGCGAACGGAGCACCGACGAACTGCCCGAGCAGGCCGACCTGGTCCTGCCGGAGCCGACGCTGGCCGACCGGGAGATGCTGCTGGACCTGTTGGGCCAACTGCCGCCCCGGCGCCGGGCGGTGCTCGTGCTCCGCTTCTACTGCGACATGTCCGTGGAGGAGACCGCCGACATCCTGGGCATCAGCGCCGGGACGGTGAAGAGCCAGGCCGCCCGCGGACTCGATGCGCTGCGCCTGCTGATGACCGGCACCTCGTCGGCCCGGGGGGAGCTGTCATGACGTACCAGCAGCTGTTCGACGACCTGATCGGCGAGTCCCCGGTCTCCACCGTGGACGTGGAGCGGGTGATCGGCCGGCAGCGCCGGGCCCGCCGGCTGCGGATCGGCGCGGGGACCACCGCGGTCGCGGCGGCGGTGGTCGCGGTGGTCGTCGGTGCCAGCTCCCTCTTCGGTACGCCGCACGCCGCGCCCGCCCCGGTCACCACCCGCTCGCCCGCCCCCGACCGCTCCCCGACCTCGACGGACACCGTCGTGGCCGGCAGCGCCGAGGACCTGGCGCGGGTGCGGGACGCGGTGACCGACGGACTGCGTCGGGAGCTTCCCGAGCTGGCCTGGATCACTGGGATCGCGGGAAAGGACAGTCCGAAGCCGGTGATCAGCGATCAGACCGCCCGCGGCGGGGCGGGCGTGTACCGCCGGGTCGGCCTCTGGTTCCGGATCGGCCAGCGCGCCGGGCGGCTGTCGGTCCAGCTCAACCGGAACGGCGCGGAGGTCTGGGCGAATCGACCGCCGTGTCCCACGCGAGGGTTGGCCGCTCGTGAGTGCACCTCGACCGAGCGCCCGGACGGGACGAAGATCCGCTCCCGGCGGCTGATGAGGTTCTTCGATGACACGGGCCGGTTGGCGCCCAAGGTCCTCGACGGCCGGGAGGTCGAGGTGTTACGGCCGGACGGCACCCTGATCTCGATATGGACGCAGGGCGTCAGCGACGTGACCACACCCGATCTCCTGGTCCGGCTGGCTCTCGCCCCCGACCTCGTGTTCCCCCCGCTCGGGGCGGACCCCGACGTGAACCTGATCCATCCCCAGAACGACGAGCACTACGAGATCGTCTCGCAGGATGTGCCGACCATCGCGCTCGGCCAAGCGGTCGCTGACGTGTCGCCGGGCGGGCTCACCTTTCTGCAGGGAGTCCGGGGGGCGACCCCCACCGGACCGGCGGGGCACTGGATGTGGTTCGGATTGCAACGGGGCGGCCTGCGGGGCGAGGGTGAGATCCGGATTCACCGGTTGCCGTTCGAGCTCAGCTGCGACAACCTCGCCGACCTGAGTCGCGACCAGCACTCCGGGCATGCGCACAGCGGGCAGTGCGCGGCGACGGTAGGGGCGGACGGCAACCGGTTGATCACCTTGCTGGACGAGGCGGGCAGTGGGATCACCTACAGCGTGTTCGTCCAGCGTCGGGACGGCGTGCTGGTCGAGGCGCTGGTCACCAACCGGATGGGGTGGATCGTCCCGCCGATGCCCGGTGGAGAAGGCGATGCCTGGCGGGCGATCCGCAACGCCGGGGACGGGCCTGCTCCGCCGTTGAGCCCGGACCAGCTCGCCGCGCTGGCCACGCACCCCGACCTGCTCGGCCTGCTGCCCTGACGGCAACGCCCGCCCGGATCATCGGATCCGGGCGGGCGTCCTGCTTCTTCGTTCAGCCGCCGAGGGTGAACTTCTCCCAGGGGCCGATCGCGGTGCGGTTGGCGATGAGCGGTTTGGCGCCCGCGCTGTCGGCGGTGACGTAGCGGTTGTTGACGGCCGCCTTGAGGCTGACCGTGCCGTCGGTGTTGCGCACGAGGGTGAACGTCTCCCAGGCGCCGGCGCTGAGCCGGTTGGCGATCAGCGGCTTGGTGCCGGTGCCGTCCGCGCAGACGAAGCGGTTGTTCGCGCGGGCGAAGACGGCGATCCGGCCGTTGCCGAGGTCGACCAGGTCGAACCGTTCCCAGGCGCCGACGCTGGTCCGGTTGGCGATCAGCGGCCTGGCGCCGCCGCTCTCGGCGGTCACGTACCGGCTGTTGGCGCCGGCCTTGACCGAGCGGTTCGCATCGGCGACGTTCACCCGGTAGAACTTCTCCCGCGCGCCGATCGTGGTGGCTGTCGCGGTCAACGGGGCCGTGGTCGACGGTGCGCTCAGGTACGTGTCTCCGAGAGCGCGGAGGCTGATCGTCCCGTCCGTGTTCACGAGCAGGCGGAACCAGCCGGTCGTGTCGACCGACGTGCCGTTGGGGATGAGCGAGCTGCTGCTGGTCACGTACCGGCCGGTGGCCCGCGAGAAGAGGGCAACCCGCCCCGTGCCGATGTCGGCCAGGTCGAACTGGGTGCTCGCACCCGGCGCGGCCTGGTCGGCGATCAGCCTGCTGTCGGCGGTCGCCGCCCCCACGTAGCGCAGGCCGGACATCGCGAGCAGTGCGATCGTCCCGGTGCGCCGCGCCACCGTGACGCTCTGGGTGCCGGTGCTCGAGCGGCCGTCGCTGCCGGACACCTTCACCGACACGGTGTAGGTGCCCGTGGACGTGTAGCGGTGCGAGGCGACGGGGGTGGCCTGGGTGACGAGCGTGCCGTCGCCGAAGTCGAACTGGTACTCACTGATCGGCACGAAGCCCGGCTTCGACGCCGAGGCGTCGAGCTTCACCGTGCTGGTGCCGAGGTCCAGGCCGACGGTGAACGCGGCCCCGGGCGGGCGGATGTACTCGGTCGAACCCCGGTCGGCGTACGTGACCGGACCGGCGCCGGTGTTCGGCACCGTGGGGTCGTCACCACGCGCGGCGCCCAACCGGTCGGTGGCCTGGTAGCCCGGAGCGGCGGAGTTCGCCGAGTCGTAGTTGTCCGTCACGGCACCGGTGTTCAGGTCGTGCGTCGCCTGGCCGGAGGCGGTACGGAACTGGTCCATGGTCAACGGGGTGTTCCACGCGTACATCACCGGCGCCGGGTCGGTGCCGTGGTACGCGTTGTTGTAGTCGACCACGGTGTCCTTGACGGCATCGCCGTAGACCCCGAGCTCCAGTCCTCCGGTGGCGGACGGGTCGCAGTTCGTCCGCCCGAAGTACCCGTTCATCCGCAGCACGTTGTTCTGCACGGAGACCCGGGTGGAGTTCCCGTCGACCCGGATGCCGTCGAGGCAGCGGCTCTGCACGGTGTTGTTGGTGATCGCGGTGCCGGTCGCGCCGCTGTTGCGGATGCCGAGGCCGGCGCCGCTGTTGATGACGTTGTTGACCACCACGTTGTCGGCCGCGCCCGGCTCGATCGCGATCGCCGTACCGGTGAAGCCGCTGACCTGGCTGTTGATGATCGTGTTGGCCGATCCGTGGACCTGGATGCCCTGGCTGTTCGCGACGGAGTCGTACTTCAAGGAGCTCGCCACGATCGAGTTGACGACGGTGACGCCCCGGGTGGCGGCGTCCATGGTCAGGCCGGCGACCGCCGTCGGCGCGGCGACCGTGGACTGCTTGAGGAACGAGGCGGTGACCGCCGACAGTCGGACGGCGGGCGTGGAGGCGCCGGTGGCCATGAGGACGTTGACACCGCTGGTCGTGATGGCCGACGAAGCGCGGAGGTCCAGGCCGGGCTCGCTGGACGCCCCCTCGACGCGCAGGTTCGAGATCGTGATGTCGTGCTGGCCGTCGATCACCACGCCTGCGGTCGCGCCGGACAACGTGACCGTCCCGTTGGTGGTGGAGCCCTGGACGTGGATCGGACTGTCCGGCGTACCGGAGCTGGCGATGGTCACCCGCTCGGGGTAGGTGCCGACGCCGATGTCGACGGTCTGCCCCGCGGTGACCTTGGCGGCGGCGGGTCTGATGGAACAGAACGGCTGGGCCAGCGTGCCCGGCCCGGTGTCGGAGCAGGCGCTGGAGAGTTGCCGGACGTAGAGGGTGCCGTCGGCTGCCTGGGCGGGGGCGGCGGTGGCCAGCGAAGTGCCGCCGGCCAGCGCAAGTGCGGTGAGGCCGGCGAGGGAGGCTGTGCGCATGTGTCGTCCTGCGGTGCGGAAGATGGATCCGGGTCTGTTCCCGAAGTCAGATGGATAGAGGATCCGCCACCTGTCCGCCTGCCGGTGCCCCGCGGAACAAATCGGGCATCATTCCTCCGGTCCCGTCGGGCCGGTCGGAGCGCCGGCCGGCAGGTACGGGAGAATGGGGCCGTGACGATCCCGAACGTGCTCGCCAACCGCTACGCCTCGCCCGAGCTGGTGGCCCTGTGGTCGCCCGAGGAGAAGGTACGCATGGAGCGGCGGCTCTGGCTCGCCGTGCTCAAGGCCCAGCGGGACCTCGGCGTGCCGGTGCCGGACGGGGTGGTCGAGGCGTACGAGCGGGTGGTCGACGACGTGGACCTGGCCTCGATCGCCGAGCGCGAGCGGGTCACGCGGCACGACGTGAAGGCCCGGATCGAGGAGTTCAGCGCCCTCGCCGGCCACGAGCACGTGCACAAGGGGATGACCTCCCGGGACCTCACGGAGAACGTCGAGCAGCTCCAGGTCCGGGCCTCGCTGGAGCTGGTCCGGGACCGGGTGGTCGCCACCCTGGTCCGGCTCGCCTGGCACGCCCACGAGTACTCCGGTCTGGTGCTGACCGGCCGGTCGCACAACGTCGCCGCGCAGGCCACCACGCTGGGCAAGCGCTTCGCGTCCGCCGCCGAGGAGCTGCTCATCGCGTACGAGCGGCTGACCGACCTGATCGACCGCTACCCGCTGCGCGGCATCAAAGGGCCGGTGGGCACCGCCGCCGACCAGCTCGACCTCTTCGACGGCGACGCCGGCAAGGTGGCCGATCTGGAGCGCCGGGTCGCCGAGCACCTGGGCTTCCGCCGGGTGCTGGACAGCGTCGGCCAGGTCTACCCGCGTTCGCTGGACTTCGACGTGCTCTCCGCGCTGGCCCAGGTCGCGGCGGCGCCGTCGTCGCTGGCCACCACGATCCGGCTCATGGTCGGCCAGGAGCTGGTCACCGAGGGCTTCAAGCCCGGCCAGGTGGGCTCCAGCGCGATGCCGCACAAGATGAACACCCGCTCGTCCGAGCGGGTGAACGGCTTCGCGGTGATCATCCGGGGCTACCTGTCGATGGTCGGCGAGCTGGCCGGCGACCAGTGGAACGAGGGGGACGTCTCCTGCTCGGTGGTCCGCCGGGTGGCCCTGCCGGACGCCTTCTTCGCCGCCGACGGGCTGTTCCAGACGTTCCTCACCGTGCTGGACGAGTTCGGGCCGTACCCGGCGGTGATCAACCGCGAGCTGGAGCGTTTCCTGCCCTTCCTGGCCACCACGAAGATCCTGGTCGCGGCGGTGCGCCGGGGCGTCGGCCGGGAGGTCGCGCACGAGGTGATCAAGGAGCACGCGGTCGCCGTGGCGCTGGCCATGCGGGAGAAGGGCGCCGCCGAGAACGACCTGTTCGACCGTCTCGCCGCGGATGGCCGGCTCGGCCTGACCCGGGCCGAGATCGACGCCCTGGTCGCCGACCGCAACGCCTTCGTGGGCGCCGCCGGAGCGCAGGTCGACCGGGTGACCGCCCGCATCGCCAAGATCGTCGAAGCCCACCCCGAGGCCGCCGCCTACTCTCCGCCGCCCATCCTCTGACCCGGGTTCAGGAGCCCGGGGTGGGGGTCTCGGCGGCGGACTGGAGGTTCGGGGCGCTGGCCGGTTCGGCGATGCCGCCGGGCGCCGCGGTGATCTCCGGCTCGTGGGCGGTCTCGGCCGCGATCATCGGCTGGTCCGGCGGCATGATGTCGGGCGTCTTGGGTACGACGATCACCGCCGTCCCGTACGCGCAGATCTCCATCCACATCTCGCCGCAGTCCCGGCTGTCGAAGCGCATGCCGATCACGGCGTTCGCGCCGAGCCGCATGGCCTCCTCGCCGAGCCGGGCCACCGAGTCGGTACGCCAGCGGGTGAGGTTGTCCGGCGCCATCGGGTCGTAGGCGCCGCCGCGCAGGTTCTTGACGCCCTCGCGGTAGGGGTTGCGGGTCCGCGCCATCGAGGAGACCACTTCGCCGAGGATCTGGCGGATCTCGTAGCCGGGCAGTTGATCCGTCGTCACGACCAGCACGGTTCCGATGCTGTCAGCCTCCGGGCGGCCGGTTCGTGAGCCGTGTTCACCTGATCGGATGCTGCAAAACGGCGCGGCGCGGACGGTCGGGGTGCCACCGACCCATCCGCGCCGCGCCGGCGCTAACCGTCAGACACCGGCCACCGAGGTGATCCAGGACCGGTTGTACGCGACACTGCCGTAATTCTGGATGCTGGAGCCGTCGGCCGTGGAGGCGACGCCGACCTGGCGGCCGTTGTAGAACTGCGGGCCGCCCGAGTCGCCCCGCCAGGCGTTGCCGTTGATCCGGGTGCTGCGGATGGCCTGGCCGCCGTAGGCGTCGGTGGCGTTGGTGCTGGTCACCTGCACGCTGGCGGTCTTGAGCTGGGGCGACGCTCCGCAGCCGCTGTAGCAGGTCATGCCCCAGCCGTAGATCGAGTTGGTGGAGCCGACCGGCGGGTTGCTGCTGGCCAACGTCACGGTCGAGGTGCTGACCGCGCTGGAGAGGCGCAGCAGGGCCAGGTCGTAGCGGGTGTAGGAGGCGCTCACCGTGCGGGTGACCCCGCCCGAGGCGTAGTAGACGCTGCCGACCCGGACCGACATCGAGCCGCTCACGCAGTGCCGGGCGGTGAGCACCCACTGGGACGCGATCACGCTGCCGGAACAGGTGAACGACCCGTTGCTGAACACGGCGGCGGCCCAGGGTGCGGACGAGACGGTGCTGCCGCCGATGATCGGCTGCGGGCCTGCGGGCGCGGCGGTGGCGCCGGAGGCGGTGGCGAGCACGCCGGCGAGGGTGGTGGTCAGTACGGCGAGCAGGGGACGGAGACGCATGCGGGGCACTCCTTTAGCATCGACATCTGACGATGCATGCTAAGGGCCGGTCGATGTCCGTCACAAGACGTCAATCGAAATTCACCGATCGATTCAGCCGGTCGGGGCGGCCCGGGCGGCCACCTGTCGGAAACCGGTCCCGCCGTGCGGTCCGTGCAGCAAAATGCCTGGTGGGGGACCTGCCGTCGGAGCCTGCCGGCCGTCCCGGGCAACGAATTCGTATCGACGCCGCAACGAACGCGTATCGGCCGTCGATGCGGGCGGCCGGTTACGCCGATCACTGCCCCGCCCGGCACCGGCCGGTGCGGGTGGAGCGGTATCTGCCAGGTAGGCTGGCTGCGCTCGCCCGTTGTGGGCCGGCACCCAACTGCGTACACAGTCAGGAGTGCCCCGTGCCTCGCGTCGTCGTCGACGTCATGCTCAAGCCCGAGATCCTCGATCCTCAGGGCCAGGCCGTCGCAAACGCGCTGCCCCGGCTCGGCGTCAGTGACGTCGCCTCGGTCCGGATCGGCAGGCGGATCGAGATCGAGTTCACCGGTGAACCGGACCTGGACCGGGCCCGGGAGATCGCCGACAAGCTGCTCGCGAACCCGGTCATCGAGGACTTCACGGTCCGCCTGGCCGAGGCCGACGAGACCGCGGACGCGCGCTCGTGACCGCGCGGGTCGGTGTGGTGACGTTCCCCGGCTCGCTCGACGACGGGGACGCGGCCCGGGCCGTCCGGATCGCCGGCGCCGAACCGGTCCGGCTCTGGCACGGCGACCCGGACCTGCACGGCGTCGACGCGGTGGTCCTGCCCGGCGGCTTCTCCTACGGTGACTACCTGCGCTGCGGCGCGATCGCCCGGTTCGCCCCGGTGATGGGCTCGATCGTCGACGCCGCCCGCGGCGGCCTGCCGGTGCTCGGCATCTGCAACGGCTTCCAGATCCTGTGCGAGGCCCACCTGCTGCCCGGCGCGCTCACCCGCAACCAGCACCTGCACTTCCGCAACCGGGACCAGGTGCTGCGGATCGAGGCCGTCGGCACTGCCTGGACCAACGCGTTCCAGCCCGGCCAGGAGGTGCTCATCCCGGTCAAGAACGGCGAGGGCTGCTACGTGGCGGACCCGGCGACGCTCGACCGGCTGGAGGCCGAGGGGCGCGTGGTCGCCCGCTACGTCGGCGGCAACCCCAACGGGTCGCAGCGCGACATCGCCGCGATCACCAACGAGGCCGGCAACGTGGTCGGCATCATGCCGCATCCCGAGCACGCGGTGGAGGCGCTCACCGGCCCCTCCCTGGACGGTCTCGGCTTCTTCACCTCGGTGCTGAAGCACCTGGTGGGAGCCCCGGCGTGACCGTGCGCGACGGGATCATTGGTCGGCTCACCCGCCGCCACGGCGGCGAGCGCAGCGAGGAGAGGTCATGACCACCCATCCGGACCCGGCCCTGCGGGAGACGCCGGGCGTGGTGCCGCAGGCCGGCCCGGCCGACGACTGGGCCAGCGGCGTGGACACCGTGCCCCGTGCCGCCGGCACCTCCGAGGAACTCCAGCCGTACGCCGAGCTGGGCCTCCGCGACGACGAGTACGACCGGATCCGGCACATCCTCGGCCGCCGGCCCACCCAGTCCGAGCTGGCCATGTACTCGATCATGTGGAGCGAGCACTGCTCCTACAAGTCGAGCAAGGTGCACCTGCGCCAGTTCGGTGAGAAGGCGCCGCCGAGCGACCGGCTGCTGGCCGGCATCGGCGAGAACGCCGGCGTGGTCCAGGTCTCCGACGAGCTGGCCGTGACCTTCAAGGTCGAGTCGCACAACCACCCGAGCTTCGTCGAGCCGTACCAGGGCGCGGCGACCGGCGTCGGCGGCATCGTCCGGGACATCCTCGCCATGGGCGCCCGCCCGGTCGCCGTCATGGACCCGCTGCGCTTCGGCGCGGCCGACCACCCGGACACCGCCCGGGTGCTGCCCGGCGTGGTGGCCGGCGTCGGCGGCTACGGCAACTGCCTCGGCCTGCCCAACATCGGCGGCGAGGTGGTCTTCGACCCCTGCTACCAGGGCAACCCGCTGGTCAACGCGCTCTGCCTCGGCGTGCTGCCGGTCGACCGGCTCCAGAAGAAGGACGCCACCGGCCCCGGCAACATCGTGGTGCTCATGGGCGCCAAGACCGGCCGGGACGGCATCGGCGGCGTGTCCGTGCTGGCCAGCGCCACCTTCGACGAGGGCAGCGAGCAGCGCCGCCCGTCCGTGCAGGTGGGCGACCCGTTCATGGAGAAGCTGCTCATCGAGGCGTGCCTGGAGCTCTACGACGCCGAACTGGTCGTCGGCATCCAGGACCTCGGCGGCGCCGGCCTGACCTGCGCGCTCACCGAGACCGCCGCCTCCGCCGGCACCGGCATGCGGGTCTGGCTGGAGCGGGTGCCGCTGCGCGAGCCCTCGATGGAGCCGCACGAGATCCTGGCCAGCGAGTCCCAGGAGCGGATGCTGCTGGTCGTCTCCCCGGACAAGCTGGACGCGGTGCTCAAGACCGCCGAGAAGTGGGGCGTCTGGGCCACCGCCATCGGCGAGGTCACCGCACCGTCGCCGGACGGCCAGCCGGGCCGGTTGGTGATCACCTGGCGCGACCAGCTCGTGGTGGACGTGCCGCCGGGCTCGCTGGTCGACGACGGGCCGGTCTACGCCCGCCCCATGCGCGAGCCGGCCGACCTCATCCTGCTCCAGGCCGACCGGGCCGAGACGCTGCCCCGGCCGAGCGACCCGGAGGCGCTGCGGGAGACGCTGCTCCGCATGATCGCGTCGCCGAACCTGGCCGACAAGACCTGGGTCACCGAGCAGTACGACCGCTACGTGCTGGGCAACACCGTGCTCGCGCAGCCGGAGGACTCCGGCGTGATCCGGATCGACGAGCGGACCGGCCTGGGCGTCGCCCTCTCCGTCGACGGCAACGGCCGGTACGCGCGCCTCGACCCGTACCACGGGACGAAGCTCGCGCTGGCCGAGGCGTACCGGAACGTGGCGGTGACCGGTGCGAAGCCGATCGCCGTGACCAACTGCCTCAACTTCGGCTCGCCGGAGGACCCGGCCGTCATGTGGCAGTTCGCCGAGGCCGTGCGCGGCCTGGCGGACGGCTGCCTGGAGCTGGGCATCCCGGTGACCGGCGGCAACGTCAGCTTCTACAACCAGACCGGCGCGGCGGCCATCCACCCGACCCCCGTGGTCGGCGTGCTGGGCGTGCTGGACAACGTCGCCGAGCGGGTGCCCATGGGCTTCGTACCGCGGCCGGCCGGTGACCACGACCAGCTCTTCCTCCTGGGTGAGACGCACGTCGAGCTCTCCGGCTCGGAGTGGGCCTGGGTGACCCACGAGCACCTGGGCGGCATCCCGCCGCAGGTCGACCTGGCCCGCGAGCGCCAGCTCGCCGAGCTGCTCGCCGAGGCGGCCCGGGTCGGGCACCTCAGCTCCGCGCACGACCTCTCCGACGGTGGTCTGGCGCAGAGCCTGGTCGAGTCCAGCCTGCGGCGCGGCGTCGGTGCCCGCGTCGTGCTGCCGGAGCAGTTCGCCGGCGGGTCGATGCCGTTCGTCTTCCTGTTCAGCGAGTCCGCCGGCCGCGTGCTGGTGTCGGTGCCGCGCGGGCACGAGAAGGCGTTCACCGCCCTCTGCGCCGAGCGCGGGGTGCCGTGGGAGTTCATCGGGGTCACCGACCCGGCCGGCGGCGCCCTGGAGGTGCACGGCCAGTTCCGGATCGGCCTCGACGAGCTGCGCGAGGCGCACACCGGCACCCTGCCGCGCCTCTTCGGCGGCGCGGAGGCGGCCCGGGTGGAGGTGGAGGCGACCCGCACCGGGACCACCACCGTCCTGCCGGCCACCGCCGAGCAGCCGATCGACGTCGACCCGGCCGAGGTGGCATCCGAGCCGATCGCCCAGGCCGGCGCCGCTCCGGCGGCGACCGGGGCCGAGGCGACCGGGTCCGCGGACGTCGCGGACGCTCCGGTGACCGACGACGCCCCGGCGGACGAGGCTTCGGCGGACGAGGCACTGGTGGACGAGGCTCCGGCGGACGCCGACGCCGCGACCGAGGCTGACGCTCCCGAGGCCGCCGAGCCGGACGACTCCGCGACGGCCACCGGCGACCCGGACCAGCGCCCCGCCACGGACCAGCGCTGAGGCCCAGGCCTTGGCCGTCTTCGCCCAACCCGGCTCCGGCGCCCGGTTCGACTGGGGGCTGAGCGGGGCCGCGGAACTGGGCCGGGTCTGCGCCGCCCTGGTGGTGGTGGACGTGCTCTCGTTCACCACCGCCGTGGAGGTGGCGGTCAGCCGCGGCATGCGGGTGCACCCGTTCCCGTGGGGTGAGCAGGCGGCCGACTACGCCCGCCGGGTCGGGGCCGTCGCGGCGGTCGGCCGCCGCAGGACGACCCCGGAACACCCGTGGTCGCTCTCCCCGGCGGCGCTGCGGGCCGCGCCGGTCGTCGCCGACCTGGTGCTGCCCTCGCCGAACGGCTCGGCCATCAGCGCCGCCGCGAGCGCCACCGGCGTGCCGGTGGTCGCGGCGTGCCTGCGTAACGCGGCTGCCGTCGGGCGCTGGCTCCGGGCCCAGGGGTACGGCTCGACCGACGCCCCGGTGGGTGTCGTGGCCGCCGGTGAACGCTGGCCGGACGGCTCGCTGCGCCCCGGCGTGGAGGACCAGCTCGGCGCGGCCAGCGTGCTGGACGCCCTCTCCGGCGTCCCCGGCGGGCTCTCCGTGGAGGCGGCCATGGCCCTCGCCGCGCTGGCCAGCACGCCCGACGTGGCGGCGGCGGTGCGCGGCTGCGTCTCCGGCCGGGAACTCGCCGAGGGCGGCTTCGCCGAGGATGTCGCCGTCGCCGTCGAACTCGGCGTCTCCGACGTGGTGCCGGTGCTGCGCCAGGGCTACTTCGCCGCCGCCTGACGCGGCGTCCTCCTGCGCGAAGTGGCCGCCCGGCTCAGCCGGGCGGCCACTCTCGTCGTGCTCGGTGGGGCACTCGTGCCCCGGTCGTCAGTCGTCCAGCCAGTCCAGGCGGCGACCGCCACGGTCCTGCGGGGCGTCCGGCCGGCCCCGGCCGGCCTCGGCCGGGTCGGCGTAGTAGCCGCCCTGGTCGTAGCCCTGGTTGTCGTAGCCGCCGCGCTGCTGGGGCGGCTGCTCCTGGCCGTAGCCGCCCGGCTGACCGTAGCCACCCTGCTGCGGAGACTGGCCGTAACCGTCGCCGCCGCCGTAGCCGCCGCGCTGGTCGTAACCGTCGTAGCCGCCCTGCTGGCCGCCGTCGTACCCGCCCTGCTGGCGGCCGTCGTAACCGCCCTGGCGGTTGTCGTGGCCGCCCGCCGGGCCGCTGTCGTAGCCGCCGCCGCTCGGGCCGTCGTAGCCGCCACCTCGACCGTCGTAGCCGCCGGCCGGGCCGTTGTCGTAGCCGCCCGCGGAGCCGTTGTCGTAGCCGCCGCCCGGGGCGCCGTAACCGCCAGCCGCGCCGTAGCCGTTGCCGCCCTGCTCCGGGCCGCGCCCGTACTGGGCCTGGCCGGGCTGGTCGTAGCCCCGGCCCTGGTCCGGCTGGTAGGTACTGGTCGGGTAGGGGTCGGCCGGCGGGGCGTACTGGGTGCCGTCACCGGTGTAGCGGCCGGTGGGCTCGTCGTAGCGCTCGTTGCCGTAGCCGCCAGCCTGGGCGGGCGGGTAGCCGGCGGCGCCGGCGCCGTAGTCCGGGCCACCGTAGCCGCCGCCCGAGGAGGGGGCGTTGCCGTAGCCGTTGTTGCCGGGGCCGTAGCCGCCCTGGCCGGGGGCCCCGTCGCCGTAGCCGTTGCCCGCCCAGCCGGCCGGGCCGGCCCCGGCGCCGTACGCGGGCCCGGGGGGCGCGCCGTACGGGTCCGGCGGGACGTCGTCCACGACCGGGCGGTGCATCATGGTCGGCGCGTCGCTGAGCGAGTTGCCGCCGACCATGGTCGGCGCCGCCCCGGCGCCCATGCCGTTCACCACGCGGGTCTGGTCGTCCGCGCCCCGGTAGGCGCCCCGGGCGCCCGGCACCGCGCCGGCCGCTCCCACAGGGCCACCGGGACCGGTCGGCCCGTCCGGGCCGTCACCGTCGCCGTCCTCGTTCTTACGCCGCATGTAGAGCAGCACGATGGTGCCGACGCCCACGGCGACGAAGAGGCCGCCGAGCAGGATCAGCAGCCAGGAGCCGAAGCCGCCGGAGTCCTCGTTGGCGGCCGGCTGCTGGGCGGCGGGCGCCTCGCTGGCCGGCTCGTCGGTGGCCTCGTCGGTCGCCTCCTCGCTCGGCAGCGCCTCTTCACTGGCCGACGCGGTGGGGCTCGGGCTGGCCTCGACCTGGACCGGCACGCTGATCCGCTGCCCGGTCACCGACTGGCCGGCGGCGGCGTTGAAGGACTTGGTCCCGATCTTGCCGTCCTTGTTCGCGCCCAGGTCGATCCGACCGGGCGCGATCGGGTCCGAGGCCGAGCCGCTGAAGCGGAAGTTGCCGCTACCGTCCGTGCTGGTCTGGCGCTGCGTGCCCCGGCTGTCCCGGAGCATCACCACCGCGCCGGTCACCGGGTCGCCGTTGGCCGAGGCGACCACCTTGCCGGAGATCGACTTCACCGTCTGGGTCTCGGGAGGTGGCGCCTTGGCGACCAGGGTCACCGTGACGGTGGCGGTCTCCTGCTCCTTGTTCGGCCCGTTGGAGTCCTCCGCCTTGATCGTGATCGTGGCGGAGCCGTTCGGCGCGTCGCCAGCAGCGCGCAAAGTGGCGTCGAACGTGCCGTTCTGGTTCACGCGGCCCCGGGAGCAGCCGTCGACGCAGGTGAGCTTCGGGTTACTGGACGTAACCGAGATGTCGGCGCTGGACAGCGGGTCGGTGAAGTTGAGGCTGTAGGTCACCTTGACGGAACCGCCGGCCTCCACCGAGTTCGGCGAGGCGGACACGTTGCCGATGTTCGGGGCCGCCAGGGCGGGTGTGGCGGGGACGGTGAGCAGCGCGCCGAAGACCAGCGCCACGACCACACCGGCCCGCTGCTTCCAGGCACGTCGGTGTGTTGACACGTCCACCGCCTTCCGGGTCTGATCTCCCCGCCGGCCGGTCCGGCCGGGTGATCACTCACGGTACGAATACGCCGTCGGCAACTATGCCTTGTCCGGGCGGGCTATCTCTACCCAGGGCCAGCGTCGAGCGGGATGCTGCCGGGTCGTATCGTCCCGTCGTGTCCTCTCCGCACACTTATTCCGCCGCGGTTGCGGCAACGTTGACGGCGCTGGACGAGGGGCGTACGCCCGATCGACCGGTGTACCGGGAGGCGGTCCGTACCCTCTTGGCCACCCTCGCGGAGCGCGCCCCCGGCCGATCGGTGGAGGTGCGGGTTCCACCCTACGGCGCGGTGCAGTGCGTGGCGGGGCCGCGACACACCCGTGGAACACCACCGAACGTGGTGGAAATGGACCCGGCCACCTGGGTGGCGCTGGCCACCGGCCGCCTCGGCTGGGCGGAGGCCGTCACCGAGGGTCGCGTACGCGTGTCCGGCACCCGGGCGGACCTCTCCGAGCATCTTCCGCTCTAGCAGCGGCGACACAACTTCTCACAATCACGCACAGCGGGCGGATCGTGACTGTCGGTATCGACCGCTGTTCGCGTACACTGTGAGGCGACCACGGTCCCGGCCCACTGTGCGGAGCTTGCCCCCCGACCTCCGCCAGGCCAGTCCAGACCCCAGCAAGAGGGAGCGGCAGGTGCCCCGAGGCGATGGCCGGCTGAGCCACGACCTTGATCCCCAGCGACCCGGCCCCCAGGACGCGTGCGGCGTCTTCGGTGTCTGGGCGCCCGGGGAGGAGGTCGCGAACCTGACCTACTTCGGGCTCTACGCCCTCCAGCACCGCGGCCAGGAGGCCGCGGGCATCGCGGTGAGCGACGGATCGGGCGTGGTGGTCTACAAGGACCTCGGCCTGGTCGCCCAGGTCTTCGACGAGCCGACCCTGGCGAGCCTGCGCGGCCACGTGGCGATCGGGCACGCGCGCTACTCGACCACCGGCGGGTCGACCTGGGAGAACGCCCAGCCGACCATCCGGGCCACCAGCGCCGGCACCACGATCGCGCTGGCCCACAACGGCAACCTGGTCAACACCGCCGAGCTCCAGCGCGAGGTGGCCGAGCGGGGCCTGGACTCCGACGGCTCGACCAACGACACCTCGCTGGTCACCATGCTGCTGGCCGGTCGGCCCGACCTCTCGGTCGAGGCGGCGGCCCTGGAGGTGCTGCCCCAGCTGCGCGGCGCGTTCAGCTTCGTCTTCATGGACGAGTCGACCCTCTACGCCGCCCGTGACCCGCACGGGGTCCGCCCGCTGGTGCTCGGCCGGCTGGAGCGCGGCTGGGTCGTGGCGAGCGAGACCGCGGCGCTGGACATCGTCGGCGCGAGCGTGGTGCGCGAGGTGGAGCCGGGCGAGCTGATCGCCATCGACGAGGACGGGCTGCGGTCCAGCCGGTTCGCCGCGCCGGAGCCCAAGGGCTGCCTCTTCGAGTACGTGTACATCGCCCGCCCGGACGCCACCATCGCGGGGCGGAACGTGCACTCCGCCCGCGTGCAGATCGGCCGCCAGCTCGCCAGGGAGCACCCGGTCGAGGCCGACCTGGTCATCCCGGTGCCGGAGTCCGGCACCCCGGCCGCGATCGGCTACGCCGAGGAGTCCGGCATCACCTACGGCCAGGGCCTCATGAAGAACCCGTACGTCGGGCGCACCTTCATCCAGCCTTCGCAGACCCTGCGCCAGCTCGGCATCCGGCTCAAGCTCAACCCGCTGCGGGAGAACGTCCGCGGCAAGCGCCTCGTGGTGGTGGACGACTCGATCGTCCGCGGCAACACCCAGCGGGCCATCGTGCGGATGCTGCGTGAGGCGGGGGCGCTGGAGGTCCACGTCCGGATCTCGTCCCCGCCGGTCCGCTGGCCCTGCTTCTACGGGATCGACTTCGCCACCCGGGCCGAGCTGCTGGCCAACGGGCTGGACAACGAGGGCATCCGGCGGTCGATCGGGGCCGACACGCTGGGCTACGTCTCGCTCCCCGGTCTCATCGCCGCGACCGAGCAGCCGAAGACCCGGCTCTGCCGGGCGTGCTTCGACGGGGAATACCCGATCGAGCTGCCGGCCGGGAACCTGATCGGCAAGCACGTGCTCGAAGGGGTGGGCCGGCGGGTCGCCGCCGAGGCGTCCGAGCCCACCGCCCCACTGAGCGACGACTTCAGCTCGGCGCGCCTGACGCCGCGCCCCGACCTGAAGCCGTCGGCCGCCACTCCGGGCGGCGCAGCCACCCACCGCCCGTAGCACCACCGACGCGGAACGGCCCACCGGCCGGCCCGCGGGAACCAAAGGGGAGAACCGTGACCCACGTGTCCGAGCGCAGCGGCGCAGGATCCAGCCCGACGGGCGCCGGCGGCGACCGCCAGCCCTGGTCGGCCGGGACCGGCCGTACGCAGCGCAAACGCTCGGTCTCGTACGCCGACGCCGGGGTGTCGATCGACGCGGGCGACCGCGCGGTCGAGCTGCTGAAGTCCAAGGTCCGGCAGACCCGGCGGCCGGAGGTCATGGGTGACCTGGGCGGCTTCGCCGGCCTGTTCCGGCTGGACACGAAGAAGTACAAGAACCCGATTCTGGCCTCTTCGACCGACGGTGTCGGCACCAAGCTGGTGATCGCCCAGCAGCTCGACATCCACGACACGGTCGGCATCGACCTGGTCGCCATGGTGGTCGACGACCTGGTGGCGTGCGGCGCCGAGCCGCTGTTCCTGCTCGACTACATCGCCACCGGCGAGGTCGTGCCGGACAAGGTCGCCGAGATCGGCGCGGGCATCGCCGACGGCTGCCGCTACGCCGGCTGCGCCCTGTTGGGCGGCGAGACCGCCGAGCACCCGGGCGTCCTTCGTCCGGACGAGTACGACATCTCCGCGACCGGCGTCGGCGTGGTCGAGGAGAGCGACATTCTCAGCTCGGAGCGGGTCGAGGTGGGCGACGTCGTGATCGCGATGCGCTCCTCGGGCCTGCACTCCAACGGCTACTCGCTGGTCCGGCACGTGCTGCTGGGCGCCGGCCGGATGCGGCTGGACGTGGTGATCGAGGACTTCGGCCGCCAGCGCACCCTCGGCGAGGAGCTGCTCACCCCCACCAAGATCTACGCGCAGGACTGCCTCAAGCTGATCGCCGAGGCCGAGGTGCGGGCGCTGGCCCACGTCACCGGCGGCGGCATCCCGGGCAACCTGGTCCGGATCCTGCCCGAGCACGTCGACGCGGTGGTCAACCGCTCCACCTGGAAGCCGCAGCCGATCTTCGACCTGATCCAGTCCAAGGGCCGGATCGAGGACCCGGAGATGGAGGCGACGTTCAACATGGGCGTCGGCATGTTCGCCATCGTCTCCGCCGAGGACGCCGACCGTGCGCTGGCGACCCTGACCGGGCGCGGCGTCGACGCCTGGCAGGCCGGCGAAATCATCGAGGGATCCGGCAACGTGCAGATGATCGGGCAGCACACCCGCGGGTGATCACTCTCTGGTGATCATCCGGGCACCTGATCGGGGGTTCACCCGAGTGGCCACCGCCGCCTAGCCTGAGGGGCAGTTCAGGCTAGGCGGGGGAGGGTTGATGGCTGCGCGCACGCACACCGGAATGCGGGGCCTCGCCGCCGTCCCCTCGTACGTGGTGATGCAGCCGACCACGCTCTGCAACCTCGACTGCGTCTACTGCTACCTGCCGCTGCGGGCGGTGGACAAGCGGATGCCCGTGGCGGTCGCCGAGGCGGTGGCGGCGGCGGTGAACCCCTGGGCGGCCGCCGGTCGCTTCTCGGTGGTCTGGCACGGCGGTGAGCCGCTCGCGGCCGGCCAGGAGCACCTGGCCGCCCTGCTGGCCCCGTTCGGGCCGGAGGTGGAGCACCACGTCCAGACCAACGCCACGCTGATCGACGACGCCTGGTGCGCGTTCTTCGCCGAGCACGGGATCCGGGTCAGCGTGAGCGTGGACGGCCCCCGGGACCGCAACGGCGAGCGGGTCACCCGGGGCGGGCGGCCGGCGTACGACCGGATCCTGGCCGGGGTGGCGGCGCTGCGCCGGCACGGGCTGCCGTTCTCGGCGCTGGCCGTGGTCTCCCGCCCGGAGGCGGGGCTGGCCACCGAGCTCTACGACTACTTCCTCGACCTCGGCTGCGACGTGCTGGGGATCAACATCGAGGAGACCGAGGGCGTCAACACCCGCACCAACGCCCGGGACGCGGCCGCGGTGACCGGCTTCTGGGCGGAACTGGTGGGCGCCTGGCGCCGGGACCCGCGGATCCACCTGCGCGAGGTCGAGTGGTCGCTGCGCTACGCGGGCGCCGTTCTGGCCGGCACGGCGGACGACGTGCTGCCCCGCCGGCTCGACCCGATCCCCACGGTCGCCCAGGACGGCTCGGTGGTGGTGCTCTCGCCGGAGCTGGCCGGCTTCACCGACCCGCGCTACGGCGACTTCAGCAGCGGTAACGTGCTGACCACGCCGCTGGCGGAGATCCTGGCCGGTGCCGGGCGCACACCCTGGGTGGGCGAGTTCCTCGCCGGCGTGGAGGCGTGCCGGTCGTCCTGCCCCTACTTCGGCTTCTGCGGCGGCGGCCACGCGGCCAACCGCTACTTCGAGCTGGGGCGTTTCGACGGTACGGAGACCGAGCACTGCCGCAACAGCAAGATCCGCCTACTGGAGGGAGTGTTGGAGCATGCCCGAGACCACGAGTCACCGGCAGTCTGAGCGCGTCGAAGGAGCCGAGCCCGATCCGGTCGCGGACCGGGTGCGGGAAGCCGCCGTCGGCCTGGCCGCACTTCTCCACGAGGCCGAGGCCGCGCGCCTGCTGCGGGCGGAGGTGTCGGGCGGCGACGGTGCCAGCGCGGTGTGCGCCTGGAACCACTTCGAGAACATCCCGACGTTCTACAACTGGAACAACCGGCCCCGCTGAGGGCACGCGCCCGCGATCAGGGGCCCGCCGGTCGGCCGGATCGGCTCCGGGACGGCGTGGCCCCTGATCGTCGGTGCGACGCTTGGAAGGGCACATGCGTGAGCACGCGGGGAGTCACCGCGTGCTCAGATGCGACCGGAGGTCAGCGGGTCGGACGGACCCAGGTGTCCGGGTCGTCGTCCGCGTGATCCTCATCATCGTCGTCGACATACTCTTTGTAGTCGTCGTCGAAGTGCTGCTCAGACTTCCCACCAGCACCCGCCAACTCGCGCTGCAAGGCGGTGAGGTCGGTGTTCGGGGAGTGGTACTTCAACTCCCGGGCCACCTTCGTCTGCTTGGCCTTAGCACGGCCGCGCCCCATGGCTCGACCCCCTCGCACAGAATGCGGGGCAGCCCGAAGGCGGGCCCCGATGACGTCAGGCATCTCTCGTGGCTCTTACGGTACATGGGGATGCCACCGTTCGGCACCTCGGGTTACCGTCAACCGGCCCTGCGCGTCGCAGTGATCCGGCCGTCACAAAGTGTACCCGGTAAGGAGCGGGCGGCGGGACCGGCCGTGACAGCGGTCAAATCGCCACGAAGCACCCCAATGGCCAGCTTAACCCCGCTGCCGGCCACGCCGCGGCCCGGGGGCGGAGCCGTGTGACCCGCCCCCGGGTGACGCTCAGCGCAGGTGGATCGTGCGGAGCCGGCCGACCTCGGCCATCCGGCGCTCGGCGAGCCGGTCCGCGGCCACCGCCGGCGGGACGCCCTCGTCGTCGGCGAGGCGCAGGATCTCCCGGGTGGTGTCGAAGATCCGGGTGGCCCGCAGCTTGGCGCGCTCGAAGTTGAAGCCCTCGATCTCGTCGGCGACCTGGATCACGCCGCCGGCGTTCACCACGTAGTCCGGCGTGTAGAGGATGCCGCGGTCGGCGAGGACCTTCTCGATGCCGGCGTGGGCGAGCTGGTTGTTGGCCGCTCCCGCGACCACCTTCGCGCGCAGCACCGGCACGGTGTCGTCGTTCAGCGCGCCGCCCAGAGCGCACGGGGCGTACACGTCGATGTCGGAGGCGACGAGGGCCGCGGTGTCGTCGACCAGGGTGACCTGCGGGTGGGTGGCGCGCACCCACTCCAGGGCCTTCGGGTTGACGTCGGTCGCCACGACCTCGGCGCCGTCCTCCAGGAGGTGGCCGGTCAGGTACTTGCCGACCTTGCCGAGGCCGGCCACGCCGACCCGCCGGCCGGCCAGCGTCGGGCTGCCCCAGACGTGCTCGGCGGCGGCCCGCATGCCCTGGAAGACGCCCCAGGCGGTGAGGACCGAGGAGTCGCCGGCACCGCCGTGCTCCACGCTGCGGCCGGTGACGTAGCGCGTCTCCCGGGCGATCACGTCCATGTCGGCGACGTAGGTGCCGACGTCGCAGGCGGTGTAGTAGCGCCCGGCCAGGGACTCCACGAAGCGGCCGTAGGCGCGCAGCAGCGCCTCGCTCTTGATCTGCTCCGGGTCACCCCAGATGACCGCCTTGCCGCCGCCGAGGTCGAGGCCGGCCAGGGCGTTCTTGTACGCCATGCCGCGCGAGAGGTCGAGCACGTCCGCGAGGGCGGCCTCCTCGTCGGCGTACGGGTAGAACCGGGTGCCGCCGAGCGCGGGGCCCAGCGCGGTGGAGTAGATCCCGATGATCGCCTTGAGCCCGGACTGCTTGTCCTGGCAGAACACGACCTGTTCGTGACCGGTGGATCCCGGGTCGTCGGTGCTGGCGAATACGCCCATGGCTGGCTCCTGTGTCGGTGTGCGTCCTTGTGGGGCGCGGACCTGTTGGTACGCCGGCGGGATGGTGCCGGTGCTGCTGAGCCTAATATCGGCCGCAGCCGTACTGTCGCGCACGTCACGGGGCCTCGTGGCGGCGGCTTCGGGGAAGTCCCGTCTCGTGGGAGGATCGCGCCGTGCCGTCGCTCTTCGCTTCATACCTGCGCGTGTACGAGCCGCTGACCGCCTTCGATCGCGACCGCCAGTCGTTCTGGCGCCGCTACGTCGACGAGGGCCGCGCGGTCGCCCCGCTGGAGGGGCCGGTCCGGCAGCGGACCGCGGTGATCGAGGCGCTGGGCGCGGGCTGGACCCGGCTGCCCGACCTGCCCGACGAGGCGTACGTCCTGGAGACCGACGACACGCTGCTGGTCTGCCCCTGGAACCTGCGGATCCGGGTCGCCGAGGCGGCGCTGAGCGCCCGGGACGGGGTGCCCTCGGTGCTGGCCGACGCGTTCGTCCCGCCGGTCCTGGCCGGCCAGGCGAAGGTCGTGGTGGAGGACTGGCGCAGCGGGGCGCGGGTGCTGGAGCACGGCGTGCCCCGGGTGCACGAGCAGATCGCCACGTGGGGTGTGCCGCTGCGCTGGTTCGTGCTCTTCGACCCGCAGGAGCGGCACCTGGTGACCGAGCCGGAGCGGCGGGCGCTGCGCTACCGGACGGAGATCTCCAAGGCGCGCCGCCGCTCGTCCCGGGCGTTGTCGGTGCTGCGCAAGTCGGTCGGCGAGGCCCCGATCACCGAGGCGGTCGAGGAGGCCGCCCGCTGGCTGGAGGAGTTCCACCCGCGTTCGGTGGTGGAGCTGGACTACGGCGGCCTGGTGCAGCTGCTGCCCGACGACACGCTCGCCGCCGACGACTCGACCGAGCTGGTCGCGGCCGGGTTGGCCGGGCTCTCCCGGGGCGAGGCGGAGGACGCCTCGGCGGCGTACGACAAGCTGGTCGCCCGGTGGCGCGCCGTGCAGCTGCTGGAGCGCTGCAACTAGGGCCGGGTTTGCCCGGGTTGAGGCATCTCGATGCGAGAGTGTCTCGTAGTTGACGCATCACGACCCGTGATCATGAGTCCCATTAAGGTACTTTCTGCGGCGTAAAAGTCGTAAAAATCGGGCATGGTTCATCCGTCCGTCTAGGGACCTTCATCCGTTCGGCCCATGTCGGACATCGGGGACTAGCCGGACCATGGGAGACGCGTCGGCCGGCGGGACCCCGGCCGATGTCTATACATGTGGAGGAGTGACCCCGATGGCATCGCGAACGCACGAACCAGAGCCGCTACTCACACCGGCCGAGGTGGCGTCGATGTTCCGTGTCGACCCGAAGACGGTGACCCGGTGGGCCAAGGCTGGCAAGCTCAGCGCCATCCGGACCCTGGGCGGCCACCGCCGCTACCGCGAGTCGGAGGTTCGGGCCCTGCTGCAGGGGCAGATTCCCCAGCAGCGTCAGGGGGACTGAGACCCGGACGTTTCTCAGGCGTTCCGAGCAGGGGCGGTGGGACGTCGCGACAGCGACGATCCGCCGCCCTCAATCGTTTCCGGGGCCGCTCAGTCGAGCACGATGCGCAGGCCCACGGTGCCGGCCTCGCCCCGGCGCAGCCGGCTGCCCAGCAGGCTCAGCCGGCCGATCAACCGGTACTTCTGCTTGAGCAGGCCCCGGATCCGCCGCGTCGACTCCGGGCCGCTGATCGTGGCGTGCCCCGGCACCGCCTCGCCGTGCGGCCGGCCGCGCACGTCGCACGGCGCCACCGTGACCCGGCCGTCGCGCCGGATCCGCTTCACCTTGCCGGAGTCCGACACCGTCCAGACCGCCAGCGCCTCGCCGTCGCGTACCGCCCACACCGGAGTCGGCACCGCCCGCCCGTCCTTGCGGAACGTGGTGAGCAGCACGTACTTCTCCGCCGCCAGGCGATCCAGGTCTGTCACGCCGCTCAGGATACGGCCGCGACAGCCAGGTGGAGCCCGGATAGCGTCATCGCCGTGAGCGCGAGGAGTGAGCCGGGTCTGCGAGCCCCGCAGCCGCGAACAGAGACAGCGCAGTGAACGGGGAACCGACGATCGGCGACGTGTTCGGGGAGATGATCCGCGACGCGTACGCGGTCCGCACCGGGATCGGGCCCCGGCCCCTGGTCGGCGGGCGGCTGCCCCGGCCGGTCATCGAGATCATCGAACGCGACGACGGGCTGGTCAACGGGGCCCCCGCCGAGCACTATCTGGACCCGCCGGAGCACTGGCAGCCGTACGACCACCGGGCCGTGAACCGGGTGCACGGGCGGGTGCTCGACATCGGCGTCGGGGCCGGCCGGATCGCGTTGCACCTGCAGGAGCGCGGCGTGCCGGTCACCGGGCTGGACACCTCGGCCGGGGCGCTGCGGGTCAGCCGGCACCGGGGCGTACGCGACCTGGTGCTCGGCTCCGTGGACGAGCACGTCGCCGACGGCCGGCGGTACGACACGTTCCTGCTGCTCGGCAACAACCTGGGGCTGTTCGAGGGACGGGAGCGGGCCCCCGCGCTGCTGGCCGCGCTCGCCGCGCTGGCCCGCCCCGGCGCGCAGATCATCGCCCACGGCACCGACCCGTACGGCACCACCGACCCGGTGCACACCGGCTACCACGAGTTGAACCGGCGGCGGGGTCGGCTCGGCGGGCAGCTCCGGCTGCGGCTGCGCTACCGGCTGCTCGGCACCGAGTGGTTCGACTATCTGGTGTGCTCGGTCGAGGAGTTCGCCGAGCTGGTCCACGGCTCGCCGTGGCGACTGGCCGACGTGGACGACCGGGACCACCCGTACTACCTGGCCACGCTGCGACTGGCCTGAGGCCGGCGGGCACCGGAGGCGCCCGCCGGCGCGCCCGTCAGACCTGCACGGTGGGGGTGGTCTGCTCCGGGGGCAGGCCGCCGTCGCCGTCGACCACCTCGTCCGGGGTGCCGTCCTCGTCGATGTCGACCATGGTGATGTCCACCTTGCCGTCGCCGTCGGTGTCGAACTGGAACAGGTCGGCCTTCCCGTCGCCGTCGGTGTCCACCACCCAGACGTCGGTCTTCCCGTCGTTGTTGGTGTCCGCGCGGAGCAGGTCCACCCGCTCGTCGCCGCGGGTCTCCACGGTCTCGGTGCTCTCCGCGCTCTCCGGTGCCTGGCTCATCTCGATCCTTCCCTCGGCGTTGACGGCCGTCTGTACCCGATCCGGCGCGCCCCCACGCATGCCCCCGGGCCCGGCCCTGCATAGGGTCGCATCCAGGAACCAGCGGACGGTCCGGCGCGGCGGAGACCCCGCCCGTCACCGGCCGCGGCGGAGGGACATCGATGAGTGGTCGTTTTGTGGTCGTCGGGGCCGGGACCATGGGCCTCGGCATCGCGTACGTGGCGGCCGGCGCCGGCTACGCGGTCGAGCTGGTCGAGGTGGACGCGGCGCGCGGCGCGGACGCGGTGCGGCGGCTCGGTGAGCTGTGGGACCGTGGCGTGCAGCGCGGCAAGCTGACCGCCGAGGCGGCGACGGAGAACCGCGAGCGGGTCATTCTGCGGGCCGGGCTCGCCGAGGTGGCCGAGGGCCCCGACGTGATCGTGGAGGCGGTCCCCGAGCGGCTCGACCTGAAGCGGGCCGTGCTCCGCGACGCGGAGGGCCGCCGGCCCGTCCTGCTGGGCAGCAACACCTCCAGCATCCCCATCGCCGAGCTGGCCGAGGGGCTGGAGCGGCCGGCCGGCTTCCTCGGGCTGCACTTCTTCAACCCGGTCTGGGTCATGGCCCTGCTCGAGGTCGTGGTCGGACCGGCCACCGCGCCGGAGACCACCGAGGCGGCCGTCGCGCTCGCCGGCCGCCTGGGCAAGGACCCCGTCGTGGTACGTGACCTGCCCGGCTTCGCCACGTCGCGGCTCGGCGTGACGCTCGGCCTGGAGGCGATCCGGATGGTCGCCGACGGGGTGGCCAGCCCCGCCGACATCGACAAGGCCATGGTGCTCGGCTACCGGCACCCGGTCGGCCCGCTGGAGCTGACCGACCTGGTCGGGCTGGACGTCCGGCTCGACATCGCCCGCACCCTCCAGGCCGCGTACGGGGACCGGTTCGCGCCGCCGCCGCTGCTGGAGGAGATGGTGGCCGCCGGCCGGCTGGGCAAGAAGTCGGGCCAGGGCTTCTACACCTGGGAAGGCGGGGTCAAGCAGTGAGCGCGAGGAGTGAGCTTGCGAGCTCCGCAGTCGCGAACGAAGGGCGGGCACAGTGAGCGGGCTGCGGATCGAGGAGCTGCCGGACCGGCTGGTGGTCACCCTGGACCGGCCGGAGAAGCGCAACGCGATCGACGCGGACCTGATCGGCGAGCTGCACGCGGTCTGCGCGGAGCTGGAGGCACGGCCCCGGCTGCTGCTGCTCACCGGCGGGACGGACGGCATCTTCGCCGGTGGCGCGGACATCGCCCAGCTCCGGGAACGCGGCCGGCTGGACGCGTTGGCCGCCATCAACCAGGCGGCCTTCGCCCGGATCCGGGCGCTGCCGATGCCCACCGTGGCCGCCGTGGACGGCCCGGCGCTGGGCGGCGGCGCCGAGCTGGCGTACGCCTGTGATCTGCGGGTGTGCACGGCGCGTGCGGTGTTCGGCCAGCCCGAGGTGCGGCTGGGCATCCTGGCCGGCGCCGGTGCGACCTACCGGCTGCCGGCGCTGATCGGCGAGGCCCGGGCCAAGGAACTGCTCTTCACGGGCCGGCGGGTGGACGCCGACGAGGCGCTGCGGATCGGGCTGGTCAACCGGGTGGTGGCCGAGTCGGCGGAGCTGCTGCCCACCGCGCACGGGCTGCTCGACGAGATGGCCAAGGGCTCGGCGCTGGCGCTGCGGCTGACCAAGCTGGCGGTGGACGCGCCGGCCGCCGCGCACCCGCAGCTCGACCTGCTCAGCCAGGCGGTCCTCTTCGAGGACGAGGAGAAGCACCGGCGGATGACCGAGTTCCTGGAGCGGCGCCGCTCCCGCTGACCGGCGGACACGACGAGGGCCGCACCGGTTCCCGGTGCGGCCCTCGTCGTCGTCTCAGTTCCGGATCTGCACCCCGGCGTCGGCCAGCGCGGTGATCACCCGCGCCGACTCACCGAAGCCGATCACCAGCACGGCGTCCGCCCCGTAGTCCTTGATCTCCCTGGCCCCGGCGGAGAAGTCCACCGGCGGCGGCGACGTGCCCTCCGGGGGCATGTAGGAGAGCAGCTTGACCTTGTCGGCGCCCATGCCGGCCCGCTCCAGCTCGGAGCGGACGTTCTCCTGGAGGCCCTCGCCGTAGGAGTCCTTCCGGGCGACGATCGCGATCTTGTGCGGTCCGTCGCGCATTATCACGTCGGCCAACGCCCGGCCCTGGAGGCTGTCCGGCGGCGCGGTGCGGAAGTAGAGGCCCTTGTCATCCACCGTGCTCAGCCCGGCGTCGGTGTTCGACGGGGAGAAGAGGATCCGGCCGGCGGCCACCACGTCGGGCAGCACGGCCCGGGAGATGCCCGAGGCGCCGGCGCCGATGATGACGTGCGCGCCCTGCTGGACGTGCGCGGCCACCGTCGCCTTCGCCACCTTCGGGTCGGTGCCGTCGTCACCCTCGATCCAGACCACCGGCTCGCCGAGCGCGCCGCCCGCCGCGTTGATCTCGCGGATCGCCAGCGCCGCGCCGGCCGCCATCGGCGGGTACGCCAGGGCCAGGTCACCGGTCTTCGGCAGCAGCCCGCCGAGCACCAGCGGGGAGCCGTCGTCCTTGTAGGACTTGGCCGGACGCGACTTCTTGCCCCGCGGCGGCGCCTTGGTGCTCGCGCCCGACTCGTCGCCGGCGCCGACGAACTCGGTCTTGCCGTCATCGATCTGCCGGTTGTCGAAGTGCAGGGTGGCGTAGCTGGCGGTGGCCGGCTCGCCGACGTCGGTGAAACCGGCCCGGTTCAGCGACACCCCGCGGTACTCGATGTCCTCGCCCGCGCGGGCGAGCTGGAGGCAGGCGGTCACCTCCTCGCAGCGCTGGCCACCGGTGGTCACCCCGACGATCTGCTTGGCGATCTCGCCCGGCTCGGTCGTGCCCGCGAGCTGGGCGGCCAGCGCGCTTATCACGATCGCGTCGTAGGTCTCCGCCGCGTACAGGTAGTCCTTGAGCTTCGGGTCTACGGTGCGTAGTTGATCCTTGAAGCTCTCGGGCAGCGGCGTGAGCGGCGTGGTGCCCTTCATGCCGTTGAGAAGGTCCGCGCGGTCCTTCAGCTCGTCGGCGTACGAGTTGAGCATGTTGCCGTCGGTGCCGTAGAGGCGGACCTGGGTGGTGGCCGCCTCCTCGGGCTTTTCGCTCCCGCAGGCGCTGGTGGCGAGCAGGAGCGCCGCGCAGGCCGTGGACAGGGCCGCACGCGACGCGCGAGATCTGAGCATTGTCGTCCTTCCTCCGGCGAGGGTCCGCTGCGCACACTAGCGTGCCGACGCGGAGCGCGGGACCGTGGAGGTCCGTCCGTCGGCACCCCGACTGCCGGTATCACTCTGTGTGATTGCCGGGCTGTTCCGGGGTCACCGCTTGACCTCCGGAACTACTGTTCGGCAGGTGACCGACGAAGCACAGCAGACGCTGGACGATGCGACCGCCGTGCTCCGCTCGGCGCTGGCCGGGGACGGCGCCGGCGTGGTGGGCACCTTCGACGCCGTGGTGGACCGCTCGGGGCTGGCCGGCGCGTACGGGGTGGCCTGGTGCCTGGCCGCCACCATGCTCGGCGACGACGCGCCCGGAGGTGGGGCAGCGCTCGACTTCCCCGGCATCGACCAGGCCGACTACGACACCCGGTGGGTGGCCCGCTTCGTGAGCGCGTACGCCAACGACGACGCCGACACCGGCGAGGCGCTGTTCGGGGCCGCGGCGGCCGACGGGCTGCTGCCCGACTGCCTGCTCACCCTCGCCGGTTCGACGGTCGCGACGCTGCGCAGCCGCGTCGAGCCGACCGACCTGTGATAGCTCTGGTGCATGTCCGAGGCGATGCTGAGCAAGGTCCGCAAGCTGCTCGCCCAGGCCGAGGACTCGGCCTGCACGCCCGCCGAGTCGGCCGCCTTCATGGAAAAGGCCACCGAGCTGATCGCGCGCTACGGCGTCGACCGGGCGCTGCTCGCCGCGCGGGAGCCGGCCACCGACCCGGTCGGTGACCGGGTGGTCGAGGTGGTCGCCCCGTACGCCCGGGAAAAGGCCGGCCTGCTCGCGGCCGTCGCCGACCCGCTGCGTTGCCGCTGCGTGCGCCGCCGGCAGGGCAGCGGCTTCGACCTGCACCTGTTCGGCTTCGCCAGTGACCTGGAACGGGTGGAGCTGCTCTTCACCTCGCTGCTCGTCCAGGCCGCGCACGGGCTCGCCGGCACCGCCGTACCGGCCGGGGAGCATCCGGCCGCCTTCCGGCGCACCTGGCTGGCCGGCTTCGCGCACGTGGTCGCCGAACGGCTGCGGACGGCCGAGGCGGGCGCGGCGGCCGAGTCCGGGGCGCCGTCGGTGGCGCTGGTGCTCGCCGACCGCACCGACCGGGTCCAGCGGCGGCTCGCCGAGGTGTACCCGCGGCTGCGTACCGCCCCGCGCCGCCGGCTCGCGGGCAGCGGCTTCGATCCGGGCGCGGCCGCGGGTCGCCGGGCCGACCTCGGCGGTACCGGCGTGACCGGCGCCGGGACGAGGGCGCGCAGCATCGGCGGCTGAACCCTCGGCCGTGGCCGGCTCTTGCGGCCGCCCCTGGTCAGTCCGGGGTGCGGGCGACCGTGGCCAGGTAGCGGCAGAGGAGTTCGTGCCAGCCGGCCGTGAGCGCCTTGCGGTAGCCCTCGGCGGCGTCGCCGTGCCGGTCGAAGTAGCGGTGCTCGACGTCGACCCGGGTCAGCTCCGGGCCCTCGGGCTCGAAGAGGACCTCGACCTCGCTGGCCCGCGCCGGGTCCGGCACCGGCACCCGGTCCGGCCCGAGCTGCCAGGTGAAGACCAGCCGCCGGGGCGGATCCCAGGTCAGCACCCGGCCCCAGTCGCCACGGAACCCGTACGGGCCGATCTCGTAGAGCATGCCGCCGGCCCGGGGCTCGATGCCCAGTTCGGCAAGCGCCTCCGGCCCCGACCAGGTGTATTCGCGAACCCACCAGTCGGTCAGCGACCCGGTGAACACGGCGTACGCGCGTTCGGCCGAGGCGGGGGCGAAGAGGGTGCTGCGGAGGGAGAAGCGGTCGAATTCCTGCCGGACCTCATCCGGATCGGCCATCCCCTGTCCCATAGGCCCGGACCATACCGGCTCATGCCCCGCTGTGCAGCTTTCATGTTGGCCCGCTTTCCGACAGCGGAGACCGCTCTCCGGCCGCCCGCCGCCGCGACGGTGCGGGACCTCCCGGCCCATCAGGGATGCCGGGCCGGAAAGCGGGTAACCGCGGCTGATTCGGCCCGGCCGGCGGGCCAGCGGGGAGCGGGACAGCATGAGCGAGAGCGGAGCGACCGGGCGGGAGCCGGACGCGACGAGCGGGCGGCCCGCCCGTCAGGGCGACGGGCAGTCGGAGCCGGACGTCCTGCTCGACATCCCCGAGGTGACGGTCGACCAGATCCGGCTCTCGGTCGAGGGGCTCGACGCCGACCTGTCGCTGCGCGCCCGGCTGGCCAACCTGCTCCAGCTCGACGCCGGTGTGCGGGTGCACCTGGAGAACGTGGATCTGGACGTCACCGGGGTGAGCGCCGAGGCGCTGCTCAAGGTACGCCTGGACAAGCTGGTGCAGATCCTGGACCGGGCGCTGACCACCATCGACCGGAACCCGCACCTGATCGAGGCGCTGGCCCGCTCGGCCCTGGGCGTCGACGACGTCAACCGCGTGGCCCAGCAGCTCGCCAGCGCGCCGGTCCGGGACGAGAGCGGGCAGCGGATCGGGACGGTCGGCGCGGTGGCCGACCGGGCACTCCGGGAGGGCGTCGGCGCGCCGCCGCCCCTGTCGACACCGACCGGAGCACGTGCGCCGGAGCCGCCGACGGGTGCCGGTGGTACGCCGCCGTCGAGCGGTCCGTCCGGTCGTGGACAGCAGCCGTCGAGCGGTGGGGGCGGCGGCGAGCCTCCCTGCGCGACCCGGGAGGGCGGCCCGTCCCGCGAGGGCTGGCAGCCTGGCGTGGGCGGTCAGCCTGGCGTGGGCGGTCAGCCTGCTGCGGGCGGGCAGCCCGGCGCGGGTGCGCGCGGGCCGTCGGCCGGCCCGGCGCCCACCGGAACCGGGAAGCCGCCTGCCTCTGGAGAAGAAGAGCCCGGGAAGCCTGCGGACCAGGGGAAGCCGGCCGAGCAGGGGAAGCCGGCCGAGCAGGGGAAGCCCGCCGAGCAGGGGAAGCCCGCCGAGCAGGGCAAGGCTGGCGAGCCGGGGAAGGCCGAGCCGGGCAAGGCTGGCGAGCAAGAAGAGGCCGGCGAACGAGGAAAGGCTGGCGAGGAGGGGAAGGCCGAGCCGGGCAAAACTGCTGAGCAAGGAAAGGCCGGCGAGCAAGGAAAGGCTGGCGAGCAGGGGAAGCCGGGCGCCGGCGGGAAGCCGGAGACCGACAAGGGATCGGGTGGCCCGCCCGGGCCGGCCCAGCTCGCCGGCCAGGCCGGCGAGACCCTGTTGCAGGCCGGCCGCAGCGTCTGGGAGGCGATCCAGAGCGGCATGGGCCAGCACCGCCCGAAGCGGTAGTCCCGCCGAGGATCAGCGGAGCGGGGCCGGCGACCGCCACCAGGCCGTACGCCGCAGCAGCAGCAACCCCGCGACCGGCGCGAGCGTCACAGCGAGTGCGACGCCGCTGGTCAGATCGCGCGGTGTCCAGAGCAGGTTGTCCCCGATCCCGTTGGCGTGCGCGATGAGCGAGCAGGCCACCAGCAGCCCCGCAGCCGCGAGTACCGCCCCGGCCCGAGGCCGGCGCCGGCCGTGCGTCGCCCCGGCGTCGCGCCGGACGGTCGCGCCGGGCGCGGGCAGCGGCGATGCGGGCGGAACGTCCACCGGCCCGGCGGGGACGGCGGGCGGAGGAGCAACCGGTTGGGCGACATCGCCCGGTCGGACGTAAAGCACCTCGGGGGCATCGACCGGTCGGACGTTCAGGACCTCGGGGGCATCGACCGGTCGGACGTTCAGCATCTCGGCGGCAGCGGCGGGGCGGACGTCCACCGGCTCGACGCGGATCCGTCGGACGTCCGCCGTGGAACGGGACGCGACGGCCGGTGCGGCCGGGGCCGACCGCTGGCCGGTCAGCCGCAGCTGGAGTGCGGTCAGCCCGCGGACGGCCCAGACCACGGGCGGCACGACCAGCAGCAGGATCAGGGCGGTGTGGGTCGCCCACGCGCCGGCCAGGGTCGGTCCGCCCCAGGCGTCCGCGTACCAGGCGGTGCCCGTCCGCTCAGCGAGCCCGAGCACGGGGCGGAACGGATACCCCACCACGTTGATCAGCACCAGGTAGGCGAGTACGGCGGTGAGCGCGGTGGAGGCGACCGCGACCGGCAACGCCAGCAGTGCGCCGCCCAGCGCCCGCAGCCGCCCCGGGCGGAGCAGCGCGCCACCCAGCGCACCTACCGCGCGAGGCACGGCAACCACCGACCAGGCGAGCCGCCGCCAACTCCCCAACCCGTAGGCGATCCGCCAGGGCGCGAAAACGTCGAGCCGATCTCGTGTCATGCGGCCAGTCTCGGCACCACGGGAGCGCCGGACCATCGGGACCAACCCCGGCCCAACCCCGAACCCGGACCCTGACGCCGGCCGTCGTTGACCAAGAAGTTTGCGTCAAGAAGCCGGGCCGCGCAGACGCAAACTTCTTGATCACCTTGACGTCACTTGCATGATGGCCGCATGAGCGCGGGCGACCGGGACCTGGTGTCGATCGCCCTGAGCCTCGTCACCGTGGTTCTCGGCCTTGTCGTGGTCATACTCGGCTTGCGTGTCGCGGTGACGCGACGGTTTCCGGCGGCCTGGGTACGGGGTGGGCGCTTGACGGCGAGCCAGCGATCCCAGCCCGTCCGCCGCGGTGGCTTTCTCGCCCTGCTCGGTGCGGGCCTGCTCATCCAGCAGGCACCGTTTCTCATCCCCGTGCCCCTCGCGGTCGGACGTGCCCTCTTCGCAGCGGCACTGCTCCTCGTCATGAGTGCGCTCGGATGGTCATTCTTGGTCCGGCGCTAACCAACAACCCGCTCCGCATCGCATGCCGAGGCAGCCGTGCGACATCTCCGTGCGCGGCCAGCTCGGACAGGGCTTTGGCGATCTCCCGGTCACGCCCGTCGACGGCGTGCAGGTAGCGACGAGCTGCCGCCATGGACGAGTGGCCCAACCGCTTCATCAGGTCGCCCAGGGTCGTGCCGGTCTGTGCGGCGAGGGTCTGCCCCGTGTGCCTCAGGTCGTGAGAGGTGAGGTCTCCCGGCCGGCATCGGCCGGGCCGGCCGGCCACGCTGGCGGGGTTCTAGAGGCGTTTCCAGCCCCGTGGCTTCGCTAGCACGATGATCAGGGTGCCGAGCGGACCCCACAAGCTGGGCACGAAGTACGGCCGATGGTCCAAGCCCTTGCGGTCGACTATCCATTGGTTCAGGCGGAAGAAGGCGAAGATTGCCGCCAACCAGGCCAGCGGTTCGATCAGTCTGCCCACCAGTCTCCATCCGAGTCGTCAGGCCGGGACCCTACGCCAAGGCCCCTACTTTCGACTTCGCCCTCGACTGGCGCGGGCAATCAGGGCGGCGGTCACTACCAAGAGCCCCACGATTATCAGGACGGTCCCGGCGTCGTGAACCACAGGCCCGATCCCCGGCCGAGCGAACTGGAGTCCAACAATGAACGAAAGGAAGGCGAGGGCGATCAGCGCACCCCACGCTTGCCGACGCCGCATCAAGAAACTCCCATTCGTCCCACGTTCGGATACGGACTCGTAATGCGCCGGTCATACCACCTGTAGATCGAGCCCGCTCCCAGGCCGTAGGAACGTCGCCGTGAACGTCATCGACCGTTCCGCTAGGGCCGCTTCCAGAGCGATCGTCTCCGTGCCGGCGAGGTGCACCTCAACCGGCGGGCTGCTCTGCCAGTCCAGATGAGCCCGCACCACATGCCGGCCTGGCGCTACGTCGACGCTCTGGATGGCTCCACGCTTCAGGCGTGCCACTACCTGCCCGTCAATCTCGATCGCAACGCGGCGCAGAAGGCCACCAGTGTCCAAGGCGCGACGAACGGTGATCCTCGGCATGAGGGTTCCCATCCCTTCCCTGCGGCGCGGTAATACATCGGAATGCCTCAGCGCCGTGCACGTCAAACCAACGGGCGGCAAGTACAGCCATCCGTACCGCCGAGCCGTTGACGGACAGGAGCTGCAAGCGACGACAGTCGACAGGCCGAGCAGGTCAGCGGCAGAGGCCGACGCCGGCCGACAGCAGTCTTGATCTTTGCTAGGCAGGGGTCGGCGACGTTCTCTCGGCCGACCGGATCACCGGGTGGGCCGTGCGATCTGCGTGCGATAAGAATCGGCCAGCAGCGGGATTCCGGGGTCAACGAGGGGTAGACCGGACAGCCGGGCTCCCGGGGCGTAAAGCAGAACGCCGACCGGCGTTTCCGCTGGTCGGCGCTCCTGTAGCCCGGCGAAAGGCTATGTGGCCAGGGGCGGGGTCGAACCGCCGACCTTCCGATTTTCAGTCGGACGCTCGTACCAACTGAGCTACCTGGCCGTGGTGCTCGGCTCATGCTACCGCACGGGCCGATACGCAGAACGCCGCGCGTGAAGGGCGCGGCGTCAGCGCTTGCGGTCCTGACGGGACTTGAACCCGCGACCTCCGCCTTGACAGGGCGGCGAGCACTCCAACTGCTCCACAGGACCTGGCTGGTGTTGCATCCGGCCTGAGCCGGACCGTGCCCCCAACGGGATTCGAACCCGTGCTACCGCCTTGAAAGGGCGGCGTCCTGGGCCGCTAGACGATGAGGGCGGCCCCGCCATCATTGCACACTCGCAACTTCAAGCGGACTTGCTCCCATCCGGCCCCGCCGGAGGCATCAGAAGCATATGCCATGCCTCCTCGGTCGGCCAAACCGGTATGGCTACCGGCGGGCGGCCCGGTGAAACCGCAGGTCAGAGGCGGTTTCACCGGAGCCGGGAGATCCCGTACCGCCGCTTGAGGTCGGGAATCAGGCGCCGGCAGGCGGCCATCGTCTGGGCCCGGTCACCGCCCGCATCGTGCATGAGCACGATCGAGCCGTGGTGGGTGGCGGCGGTCACCCGCTGAATGATCGTCTTTGCCGGCGGGTGGTCCCAGTCCCGCGGGTCGACGCTCCAGTGCAGCGGGCGCAGCCCGAGCTGGCGGGCCACCGTCAGCTCCTCGGCCGTCCACCGGCCGCCGGGCTGGCGGAACCAGGTGATCGGCGCGCGCGGGGCGGCCGCCCGGATGGCCTCGTTGGTGCGGACCAGGTCGGCCCGGATCTCGGCGAGCGGTCGCCGGCCGAGGTTGATGTCGTGCCGCCAGCTGTGGTTGCAGAGCTGGTGGCCCTCGCGGGCGATCCGCGCCACCAGTTGCGGGTAGCGCTTGGCCTGCTTGCCGACCAGGCAGAAGGTCGCCGTGACGTGGGCGGCGCGGAGCTGGTCGAGGATCTGGGGCGTGTACCGGGGGTCCGGCCCGTCGTCGAAGGTGAGGGCGACGCCCCGGTCACCGCTGGACCGGTGCAGCCCGGCGGGCAGGGTCTTCGGCAGTGGGCGCAGCTTCGGCTTCGGCGGGGTGGTGTGGCTCGGGCTGGGCCGTGGTGCCGTTGGGGCCGGCGTCGGCGTGGGGCCGGCGGACGGCGGGGCGCCGGCCGGTGACGGCGTCTTGCCGGGCTCGCCGCAGCCGGCCACGAGGAGCACCAGGCCGAGGGCGAGCGCCAGCACGGCGCGTGGACGCATCGTCGCTCCCGAGAGGGGTCGGGTTGGGCGGACTTTCCGACCGTAGTGGACGCCGCGCCGAATCGGGAGGGCCCTTCAGCCCGCTGTCGACTGGTCCAGGGAGTCGCGTACGGCCACGGCCAGTGAAACCGCCTCGCCGAGGTGCACCGGGCGGACCACCCCGGCCGGGAGCGTGTCGGCTCGCCAGCCCGGCCCGGCCGCGAGCACCAGCAACGGGCGGCGCGGAGCGGCGAGCACCGCGGTGAGCTGCGCCGGATCGGCCGTGAGCCGGGTGTGCGACCAGAGCACCACGGCCGCCGGCCCGGTCCGGTCGACCGCCTCCAGCAGCGCGGCCACCGGCA
Source organism: Micromonospora terminaliae (assembly GCF_009671205.1). Taxonomy (NCBI): domain Bacteria; kingdom Bacillati; phylum Actinomycetota; class Actinomycetes; order Micromonosporales; family Micromonosporaceae; genus Micromonospora; species Micromonospora terminaliae. Next base: position 5,781,759 of record NZ_CP045309.1, read on the forward strand.
CCCGGGCACCCAGCATGCGGTAGCCCACCCCGGCCTCGGCCAGGGCGGCGGCCAGCGCCTCCAGCGGCAGCGTGTGTTGTTCCTCATCGGCGCAGGCGAGCAGCATCCGGGCCGGCCCCGCGGCCGGGTGCGCCCGGGCCACGGCGGCGAACGCCTCGGAGACGCACCGGGACATGAGGTGCTCCACCTCGATGAACTCGCCGGTGGCGGCGTGCCGTTCGCCGATGCCGGCGAGCACGGGCCGGAGCAGCCCGTCCCAGGTCGGCACCACGCCGTCGGTGGTCAGGGCGTGCGCGACCGTCTCGCCGATCGCCACCGCGTCCAGCCGCATGGCGGCGCGGGCCACGCCACGCGCCACCGGCCCGGCCCGGCCGACCGGGATCGTCGTTCCGCCGCCGTCCCGGGCCGCCGAGACCCGGCGCCGCGGCCCGAGCCGCTCGGGCGGGAGGACGGCCGGCGCCTGCTGGGCCCAGCGGGCGGCCTCGGCGGGGGTGACGCCCTCGGCGGTGAGCCGTCGCATGATCTCCAGGCGCGCGAGGTCGGCCGGCGTGTAGCGCCGGTGGTGTCCCGGCACGTGCTCGCTCGGGCCGAGGCCGTAGCGCTGGTGCCAGGTGCGCAGCGTGGTGACGGCGACCCCCAGCCGCCGCGCGACGGCTCCCGCGCTCAGCGCCTCATCGGCCACCCGACCGCTCCGGTGCATCGTCGGCAGGCGTGCCCGCCCGCGCCACGTCGGTGGCGGGCCGGGCCGGCCGCAGCAGCCGGTTCACCACCCCGCCGAGCCAGGGCGCGTACGCGCGGGGGTCGGCATCCAGGTCGGTCTCCAGCTCGCGCGGGTCGACCCAGCGCAGCGTGGCCACCTCGTCCGGGTCGGGCCGGATGGGCAGGTCGGCCGGTACGTCGGCGCGCAGCACGTGGTCGTACTCGAATTCGACCCGACCGGTGGCCGGGTCCTCGGCGTAGTAGACGTACACCCCGATCTCGGTGAGGTCGACCGGGTCGACGCCGAGTTCCTCGGCGAGCCGGCGGTTGGCGGCCTCGATCAGCGACTCGCCGGGCAGGGGGTGGCCGCAGCAGGCGTTGGCCCAGCGCAGCGGGAACCGGGTCTTCGCGGCGGCGCGCTGCTGGAGCAGGATCCGCCCGTGCGGGTCGACCAGCAGCACCGAGAAGGCCCGGTGCAGCCGGCCGGGCGGCTGGTGGGCGGCGGCCACGGTGGTCTCGCCGAGCACGCGCCCGCCGTCGTCCACCAGCTCGACGAGGTGCTTCTCCCGGGCCGTCACCGTGCCAACCTTTCGTTCGCGACCGCGGGGCTCCGCTCCGCTGCACTCCTCGCGCTCACCGCATGCCGCCGGTGATGCGGGCGGCCGCGAGCTTGCCGCTGATGAGGACCATCGGCACGCCCACGCCGGGCTGGGTGCCGGAGCCCACGAAGACCACGTTGCCCAGCGTGCGGTGCAGGTTCGGCGGGCGGAACGGGCCGGTCTGGAAGAGGCTGTGCGCCGCGGCGAACGGGGTGCCGGCGGCCATGCCCTGCGCCGCCCAGTCGGCTGGGGTCACGGCGCGCAGCACCTCGATGCCGTCGCCGAAGCCGACGTAGCCCCGCTCCTCGAGCGTCGCCACGAGCTGGTCGGCGTAGCGGCGGGTCAGGTCACCCGGCCAGTGCAGGGGTGCCCGGTCGAGGTTGGGCACCGGGGCGAGCACGTAGTAGGTGTGCCTCCCCGCCGGGGCCACCGACGGGTCGGTGCGGCTCGGGTTCGTCACCAGCAGCGACGGGTCGCTCATCAGCTCGCCGCGCCGGATCACCTCGTCGAACGTGCCCTTCCAGGACCGCCCGAAGTGGATGTTGTGGTGGGCGATCCGGCGGTAGCCCTGCGTCGATCCGACGTGCAGCACCACGCAGGAGGGCGAGTAGGTGAGCTTGCGCTGCCGGCTCGGCGGCAGCAGGTCCCGGTAGGCGACCGGCAGGTCGGGGTTGAGCACCACGGCGTCCGCCGGGACGAACTCGCCGTCGGCGGTGACGACGCCGGTGGCCCGGCCGTGCGCCGTCTCCACCCGGGTCACCGTGGTGCCGTACCGGATCTGCACGCCGTGCTTCTCGGCCGCGCCGGCCATCCCGCGCGAGACCGCGTGGATGCCGCCGCGCGGGAAGCACACCCCGGCCACCGAGTCGAGGTACGCGATGACCGCGTAGATGGCCAGCGCGTCGTGCGGCGCGAGGCCGGCGTACATGGCCTGGAAGGAGAAGATCCGCTGGGTACGCGGGTCGCGGAAGAACTGGTTGATCTTGGTCTGGAGTCGCCGGAACGCACCGTTGGCCAGCAGTTTGAGCAGGTTGCCGGTGATCAGGTCGGTCGGCGCGTCCAGGTTCCGCTCGATGAAGTCCGCCCGCTCCCAGCGCCACAGGTCCCGCGCGAAGTCGACGAAGCGCAGGTAGCCGTCGGCCTCGCGGGGCCCGCACACCCGGGCGATCTCGGCCGCCATCCGGGTGGTGTCGCTGATGACGTCCAGCGTCGACCCGTCCGGGTAGTACGCCCGGTAGGCCGGGTCGAGCGGGGTCAGGTCGAGCCAGTCGCTCAGCTCCTCGCCGACCGCGCCGAGCGCCTCGGCGATCAGGTCGGGCATGGTGAGCACGGTCGGGCCGGTGTCGAACTCGTAGCCGTCGACGCCGAGCCGGCCGGCGCGCCCGCCCGGCACGGGCTCGCGTTCCAGCACGGTCACCTGCCGGCCGCTGCCGGCGAGGTGCAGCGCGCAGGCCAGCCCGCCCAGCCCGGCGCCGACGACCACCACGCGGTCGGTACGCCCGCTCACGGTCCGCATTCCGGCCCTCCTGTTCACGAAGTTGCCCATCATGCCCGCCGCGTCGTGGCGGCGGTGGCCAGGCCGGTCAGCGCGGTCCGCGCGGTGCCCTCGATGGGCGCGCCGTCCAGCGCCACCTGTGCCTCGGTCACCCGCTCGGCGATCATCCGTTCCACCCGGGCCGCCGCCCCGGTGTCGCGGACCAGGTCAGCAAGCCGCGCCACCTCGCCGGCCCCGGTCACCGTGCCGGCCCGTTCCAGGGCGCGGCGCTGGGCCGGAGTGGCGAGCTGCCGGGCCAGCATCAGCAGCACGGTGGGCTTGCCGGTCCGCAGGTCGTCACCGGCCGGCTTGCCGGTGGTGGCCGGGTCGCCGTAGACACCGAGCAGGTCGTCGCGCAGCTGGAACGCCTCGCCGACGGCCAGCCCGTAGCGGGTGTAGGCGGCGATCAGCGGCGTGTCCGCCTCGGCGCCGGCCAGGGCGGCACCGAAGAGCAGTGGCCGCTGGACGGTGTAGCCGGCCGTCTTGTAGCGGGCCACCCGCAGCGCCCGGTCGACCGACCAGTTCGCCGCGTCGTGCTCGCCGAGCACGTCGAGGAACTGCCCGGCGACGGTCTCCACCCGCATCTGGTCGTAGCAACGGCGCACGTCGAGCAGCCGGGCCGGCGGCACGGCGGCGTGTGCCATCAGCCGGTCGGCCCAGACCAGGCAGAGGTCGCCGATGAGCACAGCGACGGCCTCGCCGTAGCGCTCCGGGTCGCCGGTGTGCCCGGCCGACCGGTGCCGCGCGGCGGCGGCCCGGTGCGCGGTGGGGCGGCCGCGCCGGGTGTCGGAGGCGTCCATCACGTCGTCGTGCACCAGCGCGAAGGTGTGCAGCAGTTCGAGCGCGGCGAGTGCCGGCAGCACCGACGGCAGCGGCGCGTCGACGCCCACGACACCGCGCCAGCCCCAGTACGCGAAGGTCGGCCGGACCCGCTTGCCGGGGGCCAGCGCGCAGTCGCGGGCCGTCTCGGCGAACCCGCCCATCGCCGCGTCGATCTCGGCGAGCGCCTCGACCTCGGTGGCCAGGAACGCGGCCAGGGTCTCGTCGACCGCCGTGACCAGGTCGTTGGTGAATGCGGCCAGGACGTCACGGACCGGATCGTCGGTCTCCCCGGTCTGCGCCGGCGCGACGAAGCGGGGCGGACTAGAGGCAACTGCGTCGTTGGCCATGCGGGCGAGCGTACCCTAGAGTGCGAGTTGCGTCGATTGCTGCGTCGAATCCGAGGGAGGGCCGGTGGACACGGATCTCACCGCTGCCTACGAGCGCTGTCGGGAGCTGCACCGACGCCACGGCCGCACCTACTATCTCGCCACCCGGCTGCTGCCCGCCTGGAAACGGCGACACGTGCACGCCCTTTACGGCTTCACGCGCTACGCCGACGAGATCGTCGACCGCACCGAGGAGCTTCCTCCGGCCGAGCGCGCCGCCCGGCTGGCGGAGTGGTCCGCCCGGTTCGTCGCCGGCCTGCACGGTGAGCCGGTCGACGACCCGCTGCTCCCCGCCGTCCTCCACACCATCGCCGTCTTCGACCTGGACCGCGACGACTTCGCCTCGTTCCTGCGCAGCATGACGATGGACCTGACGGTCCTGGCGTACCCGACCTACGACCACCTGCTCGACTACATGGAGGGGTCCGCGGCGGTCATCGGCACCATGATGCTGCCGATCCTGGGCAGCTCCGACCCGGCCGCCGCCCGGGAGCCGGCGCGCCAGCTCGGCTTCGCCTTCCAGCTCACCAACTTCATCCGGGACGTCGCCGAGGACCTGGACCGGGGACGGACCTACCTTCCCGACGAGGATCTGGCTGCCTTCGGCGTCACCCGGGACGACCTGATCGCGGCCCGGGCCGCCGGCCGGGCCACCCCGCGGATCCGCGAGCTGATCGAGTACGAGGTGACCCGCGCCCAGGCCCACTACGCGGCCGCCGCGCCGGGCATCCCGCTGCTCGCCCCGGCCTCCCAGGCCTGCATGCGCACCGCGTACGCGCTCTACGGCGGGATCCTCGACGAGGTGGCCGCCCAGGACTTCGATGTGTTCACCCGGCGGGCCCGCGTACCCGGGCGGCGGCGGATGGCGGTGGCCGCGCAGGCGCTGGTCACCTCGGCCGGCGCGCCCGTGCGGGTTCCCGGCCCGGTGCTCCGGCCCGCTGTGGCCGCGTGAGCGACCGCACGGCGGTCGTGCTCCTCACCCGTGACCTGCGGGTACACGACCACCCGGCGCTGGCGTCGGCCTGTTCGGCCTTCGACCGGGTGGTGCCGCTGTACGTGCTCGACCCGGCACTGCAACGGCTCTCGCCGAACCGCACCCGGTTCCTGCACCAGAGCCTGGCCGACCTGCGCGAGGCGCTCCGGCGGCGCGGCGGCGACCTGGTGGTCCGTCGGGGTGACCCGGTGGCCGAGACGGTCCGGCTCGCCCGCGCCGTCGGCGCCGAGGGGATCGGCCTCTCCGCCGACGTCAGCCGGTACGCCCGGCGTCGCGAGCGCCGGCTGCGCGAGGAGTGTGAGCGGCACCGGATGTTCCTGCGGCTCTTCCCCGGCCTCACGATCGTCGGGCCGGGCGACCTGCGCCCCGCGGGCGGGGACCACTACCGGGTGTTCAGCCCCTACTTCCGCGCCTGGCAGGGGACGAAGCCGCGGGACGAACTGGCCGCCCCGGAACGGGTACGGCTCCCTGGCGGCGTCGATCCGGGCCGGTTGCCCGACCCGCCCGGGGGTGAGTCCCCGGACGCGGCCGCCGGCGGGGAGACCGCGGCCCGGCGCCGCCTCACCGAGTGGCTGCCGGCGCTGGGGCGCTACGACGACATCCACGACGACATGGCCGGCGACGACACCTCCCGGCTCAGCCCGTACCTGCGCTTCGGCTGCCTCTCGCCACTGGCGGTGGCGAACCGCGCCGGGGACCGGAGCGGCCCGTTCGTCCGGCAGCTCTGCTGGCGGGACTTCTACCACCAGGTGACCGCCGCCTTCCCCGACCTCTCCTCCCGGGCCTACCGGCGCGGGGCGCAGGAGGACTGGCGGTACGACCAGCCCGCACTGGACGCCTGGACCGAGGGGCGTACCGGGATGCCGATCGTGGACGCGGGCATGCGGCAGTTGCGCGCCGAGGGTTGGATGCACAACCGCGCCCGGCTCATCACCGCCGGCTACCTGACCAGGCACCTGCGGCTGGACTGGCGGTCCGGGGTGGCGGTGTTCTTCCGCTGGCTGCTCGACGGCGACCTGGCCGACAACTCGGGCAACTGGCAGTGGGTGGCCGGCACCGGCAACGACGCCCGGCCGCACCGCGGCTTCAACCCGGTCCGGCAGGCCGAGCGCTACGACCCCGACGGCACGTACGTCCGGCGGTACGTGCCGGAGCTGGCCTCGATCGAGGGGAAGGCGGTGCACCAGCCGTGGCGGCTGCCGGTGCCGGTGCGCGAGGCACTGGACTATCCGCAGCCGCTGGAGGTTCCGGGCGCCGACCCGGTCTGGCTGCGCTGAGGGCGCACACCCGCCGGTCCGCCTCCCGTCAGAGGCAGGAGTGCAGCGCCTCGACCAGTTCCTCCACCCGGTCGTGGTCGGCCAGCCGGGCGGTCGCGTACGCGAAGGTGTAGCCGCGTTCCGGGTCGGCCCAGGCGCTGCTGCCGCCGATCCCGCCCATGCCCCAGCTCCCGTCCGGCTCCCACTGCATGCCCAACGTCCACGACGCCCGCCGGTCCAGCACCAGGTCCGGCCCGTCGTACTGCACCCGGGTCGCCTCGGCGACCAGGTCGGGGCTGAACCGGCGTACCCCGTCGAGGGTGCCGCCGGCGAGCAGGCCCGCGTAGAGGCGGGCCAGGGCGGACGCGGTGGCGTGCAGGTTCACGGCGGGGAACTCCGTGCCCCGCCAGAGCGGGCCGTTCATCACCGCCACGTCCAGGCCGCCCGCCGGGTTCCCCACGGCCCGGGCGCGCAGCGACCCCGGCTCGCCCAGCATCCGCACCGGCCAGCCCGGATCGGCGTACGACAGGTCGGCGCAGCGCCGCTGGTCCGCCGCGTCGAGACCGAAGGCCAGGTCGAGGCGCCACGGCCCGGCGATCTCCTCGGCCAGGAACCGCCCCACCGGCCGCCCGTCCACCCGGCGGACCAGCTCGCCGACGAGGTGCCCGTACGTCCAGGCGTGCTCGCCCGCGACGCTGCCCGGCGCCCACTCGGGGTCGGCGGCGGCCAGGTCGGCGCAGAGCAGCCCCCAGTCGGCGATCACCGCGGCGGGCCGGGGCACCGGGAACGCGGGCAGCCCGGCGGTGTGGGCGAGCACCTGCCGCACGGTGGCCGGCGCGCGGAATTCGGGCCAGTACGCCGACACCGGCGCGTCGAGGTCCACCCGGCCCCGGTCGACGAGCAGCAGGAGGCAGAGCGCGACCACCGGCTTGCCCACCGAGTAGACGTTCACCAGCGTGTCCGGCCGCCACGGCGCCTCGGCCCCCACGGCCGGTACGGCAACGCCGGGCGGGACGGCGGCACGGGTGCCGCCCATCAGGTCGAGCACCGGCGCGCCGTCGTACCAGACGGCCAGCGCGGCGCCGGTCTCCCGGCCGGTGGCGAACAGGTCGTGGAAGCAGTCCCGGACCGGGGCGAAGCGTTCCTGCATGCGGCCACCGTAGGCGGTGGCGATGATCACCGGCGCGGGAATTCCGGCCCGACGCGGTGGCCGCCGGCCCGGCGGTGCGGAATGCTGGCGGGATGGCGGAGCCGGAACTGGTGGACGTGGTCGTGGTCGGGCTCGGAGTCGGCGGTGAGGAGGTGGCCGGGCGGCTCGCCGAGGCCGGCCTCACCGTGGTCGGCATCGAGCGGGACCTGGTGGGCGGCGAGTGTCCCTACTGGGGCTGCATCCCGAGCAAGATGATGATCCGGGCGGCCAACGCGCTCGCCGAGGCACGCCGGGTCGACGGGCTGGCCGGCAGCGCCGAGGTACGCCCCGACTGGGCGCCGGTCGCCAAGCGGATCCGCGAGGAGGCCACCGACACCTGGGACGACAAGGTCGCGGTGGACCGGTTCACCGGCAAGGGCGGCCGGTTCGTCCGGGGCAGCGGGCGGCTCGACGGCCCGAACCGGGTCCACGTCGGCGACCAGGTGTTCGAGGCCCGGTACGGCATCGTCCTCGGCACCGGCACCCGCCCCTCGGTCCCGCCGATCGACGGGCTGGCCGACACCCCGTACTGGACCAACCACCAGGCCATCGAGGTCGAGGAGCTGCCCGCATCGCTGCTGGTGCTGGGCGGCGGCGCCATCGGGCTGGAGCTGGCCCAGGTCTTCGCCCGGTTCGGGGTCCGGGTGACCGTGGTCGAGGCGGCCGACCGGGTGCTCGCCGTCGAGGAGCCGGAAGCCTCCGAGATCGCCGCCGCCGCGCTGCGCGCCGACGGGGTGGAGATCCACACCGGGGTCCGGGCCGAGCGCGTCGCGCACGACGGCATGAGCTTCACCCTCCACGCCGGCGACCGCGCGTTCAGCGGGGAGAAGCTGCTGGTGGTGACCGGCCGCAAGGCCCACCTGGAGGAGTTGGGCCTGGACTCGGTCGGCATCGACTGCACGCAGCGCTACCTGCCGGTCAACGAGCGGATGCACGCCGCCGAGGGGATCTGGGCGGTCGGCGACCTCACGGGCGAGGGCGCGTTCACCCACATCGCCATGTACCAGGCGGGCATCGTCGTCGCCGACGTCCTCGACCACGTGCGGCGGATGAAGGGCGGGCCGGACGCCAGCGGCACCGCCAGCGTGATGGGCGGGGCGGCGGGCGTGGTCAGCGCGGTCGGCGGGTCGATGAGCGCGGGCGGCTCGACCGTCGCGCCGGGCAGCGTGCCGGTCGCCGACTACCGCGCGCTGCCGCGGGTCACCTTCACCGACCCCGAGGTGGGCGCGGTCGGCCTCACCGAGCAGCAGGCCCGCGCCCGCGGCATCAACGTCCAGGTCGGCTACACCGACCTGACCTCGTCGACGCGCGGATGGATCCACAAGGCCGGCAACGCGGGGTTCATCAAGCTGATCGCCGACGCCGACCAGGGCGTGCTGGTCGGCGCCACCTCCGCCGGGCCGGCCGGCGGCGAGGTGCTCTCCGCGCTGGTCGTGGCGGTGCACGCGGCCGTCCCGGTCAGCCAGCTCCGGCACATGATCTACGCGTACCCGACCTTCCACCGCGCCATCGAGGACGCCCTGCGCAACCTGAAGTGACCCTCAGTCGGCCGGCGCGCCGTGCCGGCCCGCGCCGGCGGTGAACCGGTTCGCGCCGTGCATGCCGTCGGTGACCAGCGACTCCATCCCGAAGGCCAGTTCGGTGGCCATCGCCTCCGGCTCGGGCAGCCCGGCACCCGACAGCACCGCCGCCCGGTCGTTGCGCAGGCAGGTCTGCGGATGCCGGGCGATCTCGGCGGCCAGCCGCTCGGCCTCCGCCCGGGCCGCACCCGGCGCGACCACCCGGTTCACCAGACCCATCGCGTACGCCTCGTCGGCGGGCACCGGGCGGCCGGTGAGGATCAGGTCCAGGGCCCGGCTCTCGCCGATGAGCCGGGGCAGCCGCACGGTGCCGCCGTCGATCAGCGGCACGCCCCAGCGCCGGCAGAACACGCCGAGCGTGGCGTCCGACTCGGCGACCCGCAGGTCGCACCAGAGCGCCAGCTCCAGGCCGCCGGCCACGGCGTACCCGGAGATGGCGGCGAGCACCGGCTTCGACAGGCGCATCCGCGTGGGGCCCATCGGGCCGTCGCCCTCGGGCTCGACCCGGTTGCCGCGCGGCGTACCGATGGCCTTGAGATCGGCGCCCGCGCAGAACGTGCCGCCCGCGCCCCAGAGCACGGCGACCGCCGCGTCCGGGTCGGCCTCGAAGGCGCGGAAGGCGTCGGCCAGGGTCCGGGCGGTCGGGCCGTCGACGGCGTTACGGGCCTCCGGCCGGTCCAGGATCACCGTGGTCACCGGACCGGCGTGCTCGACGCGTACCCCCATCGGGTCAGCATGCCCTCGACGTCACCCGCCACGCCAGCTCGCCGCTATTCCTCAGCCCGGCGGGCCAGGGTGGCGCCGAGGGCCGCGCCCACCACGCACGCCACGCCGGCCAGCTGCGGCCAGGCCAGCAGCTCGCCCAGCAGCAACGTGCCGACCACCGCGGCGACCGCCGGCTCCAGGCTCAGCAGCACCGCGAAGACGCGCGCCGGCATCCGGCGCAGCGCGGCCAGCTCCGCCGAGTAGGGCAGCACCGACGACAGCAGCGCCACCCCCAGCCCGAGCGCCACGATCCGGGGGTCGAGCAGCTCGGCGCCGCCGGACGCGACCCCGAACGGGAGTACGCAGACCGCGCCCACCGCCATCCCCAGCGCCAGCCCCCGGGTGCCCGGCAGGTGGTTGCTCATGGCCTTGCCGAGGAGCACGTAACCGGCCCAGCCGACCGCGATGAGCCCGCAGAGCAGCAGCCCGAAGGGGTCGACGCCGACGCCGCCGAGCCCGGCCAGGAGCAGCACCCCGGTGCCGGCCAGCAGTGCCCAGAGCACGTCGACCACGCGGCGGCTGCCCAGCAGCGAGACGACCAGCGGGCCGGCGAACCCGACGGTGACGGCCACCCCGAGCGGCACCCGCTGGAGCGCGGCGTAGAAGGCGAGGTTCATGGCGGCCATGGCCATCCCGAACGCCACGATCAGGCCGGCCGCCCGCCAGCCCGGCCAGCGGGTCGGGCGGGTGACCGTGAGCAGCACCAGCGCGCCGAGGCCGAGCCGGAGGGTCGTCGTACCCCCGGGGCTGGTGGCGGTGAAGAGCTGCTTGGCCACCGCCGCGCCGACCTGGGTGGAGACCATGCCGAGCAGCATCAGCAGCGGCGGGGGCACGGCCTCGGGCCGGCCCAGCGCCGCGACGAGCCGGGCCGCCGGTGCGGCCGAGGGGGTACGGGAGGCGTGTGCGTACACCCGCACAACAATGGACGGCGACGGCACCGGCCGCGAGTGGTTTCCCGGCGGCTCAGGCGAAGTCGGCCGCGTGGTCGGCGGCCCAGTGGGCGAACGTCCGCGCGGGCCGCCCCAGCACCGCCGCCACGTCGCCGGTCACCTGCTCCGGAGTCTCCGCCATGGCGGCCCAGCCGGTCAGCGCCGCGTCCGCGAACGCGGCGCTGCCCATGGCGGCGGCCAGCATGGGGCGTACCGCCTCGGCGGGCACGTCCTGCCACCGCACGTCGCGGCCGATCGCCGCACCGATGATGCGCACCTGCTCCGCCTGGGTGACCGTCTGCGGGCCACTGAGCACGTAGGTCTGCCCGTCGTGCCGGTCCGTGGTCAGCGCCTCCACCGCCACGGCCGCGATGTCGTCCTCGTGGACCATCGACCGGGCCGCCGCGCCGTACGGCCAGCGCACCACGCCCTCCGAGCGGATCGACTCGGCCCAGGCCAGCGCGTTCGTGGCGATTCCGGTGGGACGCAGCATCGTCCAGGGCAGGCCGGCCGCGACGACGGCGCGTTCCACCAGGGCCCAGAACGAGTTCGGGTCGGCCTCGGCCGTGGCTGCCGACACGTACACCACCCGGGGTGACCCGGCGTCGGCGAGCACGGCGGCGACGCGCGGGGCAAGCTGCGCCGTCGTGGCGGGATCGACGAACGGCCAGATGAGGAACACGGCCCGGACGCCGTCCAGGTGCGGGCGCAGCGTCTCCGGATCGGCCAGGTCGGCGGCCACCGCCTCCACACCCGCCGGCAGGCTCGCGCGGGCCGGATCGCGGGTGACGGCCCGTACGCCGTGGCCGGCACCGGCCAGCCGCTCGACCACGCGCCGCCCGACGTTGCCCGTCGCGCCGGTCACCAGAATCATCGTCGCCTCCAGGAATTCTCGTGAACTCGATGGGCCGACCGTAGAACCTCAACAATTGTTGAGGTCAACTCCCGGTGGGCATACTCGGGGCGTGAAGCAGGACACGTCCTTCGACTGGCACGAGCCGGGTCTCACGATCGGTCAGGTCGCGCAGCGCAGCGGCGTCTCCGTGTCGGCGATCCGGTTCTACGAGGCGCAGGGCCTCCTCAGCAGCGATCGCACGGCCGGTAACCAGCGCCGTTACCACAGCGACGTGATGTGCCGGCTGGCGATGATCGAGGCGTGCCAGCGGGTCGGGCTCACGCTGGCCGAGGTGGGCGGGGCACTCGCGGCGCTGCCACCGGGACAGGCACCGACCCCTGCGGACTGGGACGCGCTCGCCGAGCGGCTGCGCACCGAGGCCCAGTCCCGCATCGACCGCCTCAACCAGGTGCTGCGCGAGCTCGCCCCACCCGCCTGACCCGAGCCACCCGATGGGGTGATCCGTCGTCGCCGCCCGGTTTGGGACGTCTCCGGCCGGGAAGTCGGACCACGTGCGCGAACTATTGACGAAACTCGAACAGGCCTCGGGGCTCGACCGGGTGGGTGACCGGTTGCAGCGCGCCGTCCAGGGCACCCTGCGCCCCCAGCGGGTCCGCGACTTCCTGCACGGCGTCTGGCTGGGCCACCCGCTGCACCCGGCCATGGTGCAGGTGCCGGTCGGCGCCTGGATCTCGGCCGCCGTCGTGGACCTGATGCCCGGTCAGCGCCGGGCGGCGACCGCGCTGGTCGGGGTCGGCACGCTCAGCGCCCTGCCGGCGGCGGTGGCCGGGCTCAACGACTGGGCGGCCCTGTCCCGTGACCAGCGCCGGATCGGCCTCGTGCACGCCGCCGCGAACACCATCGGCGTGACCCTCTACGCCGGCTCCCTGGCGGCCCGGTTGAACGGGCGGCACAACATGGGCCGGGCGCTGGCCTACCTGGGGCTGTCGGCGGCGAGCGCCGGCGCGTACCTGGGCGGGCACCTCGCGTACAAGCAGGGCGCCCAGGTCAGCCAGAGCATCTCCGAGCTGCACCTGGTCAGCGAGGGCTGGCACCCGCTCGGCGACATGTCGAGCCTGCCGCAGCGCCAGCTCCTCACCCGGGAGATCGACGACGTCTCGGTGATCCTCTACCGGCACGGCGACGACGTCACCGTGATGCTGGAGCGCTGCCCGCACCAGAGCGGCCCGCTCGGCGAGGGCGAGGTGCAGGAGATCGACGGCCACGCCTGCGTGGTCTGTCCCTGGCACGGCAGCACCTTCCGCCTCAACGGCGGCGAGGTCGTCCACGGCCCGTCCGGCAACGACCAGGTCGTCCTGCCCACCCGCGTGGTCAACGGCCGCCTGGAGGCCCGACTCCCCTGACGAGGACCGGCGTCAGCCCCTGCGGTGGCGGCCCACTACGAGGTCGCGGACCGTCGTCCGGGTCGCCGGGCGGCGGCGCAGGCCGAGGACCGCGCCGATCTGGGCGCCCACGATGCTCGCCACGGCCAGGACCGCCGAGATGGCCAGTGGACGGTTGATGCCGTCCTCGGGGGTGGCCCGGGAGGCGCCCGCCGACATGGCGGGCCCGGTGGGCGCCTCCACCGTGGGGGTGGTGTCCCGTGCGGACGGTCGCGGGGAGGGCCTGCCCTTCGGCGTCGTCGAGGACGCGCCACCGCCCGGCGTCGCCGCCGAGCCGGGAGCCGGGCGCGACTGGCCGGCCGGAGTGACCACGAGCCGGCCGGTGGCGTGCCGGCGGGCTCCGGCGTCCACGGCCCGCTCGGGCAGCTTGATCAGTTGCCCCGGGCGGATCCGGTCCGGGTCGGCGAGCCGGTTGAGCCGGGCCACCTCGCGGTAGCCGTCGAAGTCGTCCAGGTAGCGCTCGGCCACCTCGCCCAGGTAGTCGCCCTTCGCCACCCGGTACACCGCCGGGTCGGTGGTCACCGAGGCGGTCCGGGCCGGCGGGGCGCCCACGCCCTGCGCGGCGACCATCGCCTGCGGGCCGACCACGGCCGGCGCCGCGGCGACCGGGTGCGGTGCGGCCAGGGTGGCGGCGCTCGCCGCGGCCGGGCTGGCCGCCAGGATCAGCGCCACCGAACCGACCAGCGCGGCCGCGACCCGTTGTTGGCGGCGCATCCCGGGCAGCCGGGGCGCCGGCCGGCGCAGCGCCGCCGCGAGCAGTTCCACGAGTACGGAGAACGCGAACGTCGCCCAGCCGAACCAGCCCACCACGGCCAGCGCCCGCAGGAAGAGCTGCCCGTCGTCGCGGCTGGTCAGGGCGGTGCCCACCTCGGCCAGGGTGGGCAGGTGGTCGGGGAGGGGGTTGCCGGCGAACGCCAGCAGGGCGATCGGCCCACCGGCCAGCACCGCGCAGAGCACGACGAGAGCACCGAGCCCGGTGAGGACCTGACCGGTCCGCCGGACGGCCGAACGTGGCGACGCACCCATGGCTGCCTTCCCTTCCTACGGGGCTCCGGTGAGCGCCCGCGCGGTGGCCTCACCGGTGACGGTGGCGGTGTTCCGGAAGCCGAAGAGACCGAGCAGGTCCCGGCGGTAGGTGATGCGGACGCGTACGTGGATCTGCCGCTCCCCGGCGACCACCGGGAAGCTGACGTCGTGGTCGCGGACCCCGCCGGCGGCGCTCAGGTAGGCCGCGACGGCGTCCCGGGCCGCCACCTCGTCGATCTGTTTCGGGCCGCCCTCGATGGCGCGGGCCCGGTCGATCATCTGGCCGCCGCTTCGGGCCGCCTCGGCGGCCAGGTTGTCCGCGCGCTGCAACGAGCGGAGCTGCCCGGCGCCGTCGTACGCGAGGCTGATGATCACGAGTACGCCGGTCATCGCCACGGCCAGGAAGAGGCTCACCCGGCCGCTCTCCGCCGCCCGCCGCCCGGTCATGCGCGGCTCCGGTAGGTGTCCAGCGGGGACGTGAAGCTCGCCGAGACGGTTTTGCCGCCGAGCGCCAGGGGCAGCCCGCGTGCCCGCAGATCGTCGAACGAGACCGTGCAGGTCACGGTGACCGTGACGGTGGCCGGCACCCCCGGTGCCCCGCGGTACGCCGCCCCGAAACTGGTTTCCGTGCCGCCCACCGAGCCCTCGAAGGCCAGTGCCGGTGGTGCCGTGCAGCGCAGGCCCCACCAGTCGAGCTGGCGTCGCGCGGCGTCGGTGGCGTCGGACTCGCCGGTGCGCGCGTCGCGGGCGATGGAAGCGGCCCGGGCCGCGTCGTGCGCGGCCGACTCCACGGCCTCGTCGGCGACGGCCGTCCGGCCGGCCACCCCGGCCAGCACCATCAACCCGATGAAGGCGGGGGCCAGCACCGCCACCTCGATCGAGACGGAACCCCGGTCCCGCGCCATCCGCCTCACCCCGTCGTCCAGCGTTCGGCGGTGCCGTGGGCGGTCTGCCGGACCGGGAAGTCGATGCCCGGGATCACCGACAGGGAGCGCCCGCTGACCGTGCAGGTGACCTCGGTGGGGGTTCCGCCGGTGGCGACGATCTCGCAGGCGGGGCCGGGGTTCTGCCAGTCGACGAGCCAGTCCCCGGCGGCGCGCAGGAAGGTGGTGGCCCGGTCCCGGCCGGCGCCAGCCGGGGCGTCGAGCCCGCGCTGGGCGTTCACCCCGCTCTGCGCCGCGTTGAGGGCGGTGGACCGGGCGACGAACCAGACGGCGAGCTGGATCGAGGCGAAGAGCAGCACGAGGATCGCCGGCATCACCACCGCCAGCTCGACCGGGTTGGCTCCCCGCTCGGACCCGCCCGCGGCGAGCCGTCCGCGGAGGACGCCGGTGATCCGCCCCGGGCCGCAGCGGCCGGTGGGCCGGCCGGCGGCTGCCGGCCGGCTCCGGTCCGTACGGGCGGGGCGGGGCATCACGGGGCCTGCGGCGCCGTGTTGTTGGGGATGGCGTTCATCCAGTTGTTGGCCTTGGCCAGGGCGAGCGCGGTGACCGCCATGGCCACCGCGACCAGGCCGAAGATGATCACGGCGGTCGGCACGGGGCTGTCGCCCCGCTCGCCGTCCCGCCGCAGCTCGGCCAGGCGGCTGCTCACCGCGGCGTAGAGATAGGTGTAGAGGTGCACGGTCGTCTCCTTCTCGGGGTCGGTTCACAGGCGGGCGAGGAACGGGTAGACGGCGAAGCCGAGCAGGACGAAGACCAGCAGCGAGCCGGGGATGTCCAGCCGGCTGGTCACCCCCTCGGCGCGGGCCAGGTTGTCGGTGCGGATCTGGTCGCGCAGCGAGTCGGCGCGGCTGCGCAGGGTCTCGTGCACCTGCGCGCCCTCGCTGCCGGAGGAGCGCATGATGGCCCCTACGTCGCCCAGCTCCGGGATGCCGATCCGGTCGGCCAGCTCCTGGAGCTCGTCCCAGGGGGAGTGCATCTGGAGCTGGGCGATCCGCAGCGCCTCCCGGATCCGGTCGAACACCCAGCCGTCGCAGACCGCCGCCGCGCGCTCCAGCGACTGCACCGGTCCGTGCGCGGCGGAGAGCTGCAACGCCACCAGGTCCAGGTAGGTGCAGACCGCCTGGCGGAACTCGTCCCGTGCGGCGTCCGCCCTGGCCAGCACCGCGCGGTGCGCGAGCAGGCCGGCCACCAGGGCCAGCCCCAGGCTGCCGAGCACCGGTACGACCACCGGCAGCCCCACCCCGCCCAGGAAGAGCACGGCCGAGGCGACCACCGGGGTGGCGAACCCGACCAGCGCGGAGAGCAGCACGGACAGGGCGTACTGCTCGGGGGTCCGGTCGAGCAGCGCGAGCTGCCGGTGCGGCGGACGCAGCCAGCGGGAGACCCCGCCGAGCCAGTCCGGCCCCCTCCCGGCGACCGCGGCCTGGCCGGGTGGCTGGTGCAGCCGGCGCAGCGCCGGACCGAGCGCGGGGGTGGCCGGCAGCGCCTCGCGCACCACCAGGAACAGGCCCAGCCCCACGGCCACCCCGCCGAGGACGGCGACGGCCAGCTGCCAGTTCAGGATCATGCGATCGCCTCCTCCGGGTCGGGCTCCGGCAGGAAGCGCGCCGGGCGGGGCGGCTGGCTCATCGACCGCACCCAGACCAGCAGCCCGACGAAGGCCGCCCCGAGCGCCCCCATGACCAGCTGCCCGAAGACCGTCCCGTAGGGACGGACGTAGTCGCTGTTGACCAGCCCGTACGCGAGCGTGGCCAGGGTCATTCCGGTGAGGAAGCGGACGGCGAACCGGGGCTGGGTCCGCTTCGCCTCGACCTCCCGCCGGGTGGCCACCTCGGCCGACGCGGCGGTGGCGATCGAGCCGAGCACGTCGCCGAGGCGCTCACCCCGGTCGGTGAGGTGCAGGATCAGCGCTGCGACCACCTGGTCGCAGACCGGGTCGGCGATCTCGTCGGCGAAGGCGAGCAGAGCCGACTTCGCCAGCCAGCCGGCCTGGAGGCGGGCTGCCAGGGTGCGTACCTCGTCCTGGATCTCCTCCGGCGCGGTGGCGATCGTGCCGATGATGGCCTGCTGGAGACCCTGCCCGGTGCCGGAGATGTCCTTGAGCCGCCGGGTCCACTCGCCGACGGCCTCGATGCGGGCGATGGCCCGCTGCTCGGCCCGGCCGACCGCGAACAGCCACGGCACCCCGGGCACCGCCAGCGCCACCAGCAGACCGACCACCGGCAGCCCGGTGAGCAGGAAGGCCAGCGCGCCGACGACCACGGCCGCACCGAGCAGGAGCCGGTGGCGGCGCCGGTCCTGCCGGCTCGCGCCGGAACCGGTCCAGAGCCGGCTCAGGCCCGGCCCGGCGCCCGGAGCCGAACGGGGCGGCCGGCGGGTGCCGACCAGCGCGACCGCCGCCAGGACCAGCCCGGCCGCGCACGCCGCGCCGGAGACCAGCGCGATCAGCTCGATGGAGGTCATGGGGTCACCGCCGTCCGAGCCGGGTGTGCCGGGGACGCCGCCAGGCGCCCGTGCCGGCCTCGATGAACCGGGTCAGCAGCCGGGCGTCATACCCGACCCGGAGCAACTGGTCGCGGATCCGCTCGGGGAGGTGGCGGGGCACCGCCCGGCCGTCCGGACCCGGGCCGAAGACGCTGGTGGTGGTGATCCGGTTGCCCTCGCCGACGCCGATGACCTCCTCGACGTGCGACACGAAGCGGTGCTTGCGGCCGCCGATCGCGGTCTCGTCCTCGACCGTCACGTAGACGATCAGGTCCAGCGCGTTGCCGGCCATCCGGCGGGCCTGGTCGACCGTCATCTCGCGGCCGTGGGCCAGCGCCAGCTCGATGATCCGCTCGCCCACCCCGGCCGGGGTACGCGCGTGGATCGTGCACATCGACCCGCGGCTGGTGGTCATGGCCTGGAGCATCGGCACGATCTCCCGGGACCGCACCTCGCCGACGATGATCCGCAGCACGCCCATCCGCAGCGACACCGGGATCAGGTCGGCGATGCTGACCTCACCGGCCGGGCGACCGTCGAGCCCGCGCTCACCGTGCCCCTCCCGGGACTCGAAGCTCATCACCGCCCGGTGCTTGTGCCCGCGGCGGGCCGGCAGCAGCTCCCGGCTCTCCTCCAGCAGCACGTACGGCTCGTCGGCCGGGATCTCGTCCATGAGCGCCCGGATGACCGTGGTCTTCCCGGCGCCGGCCAGCCCGGCGACCATGATGTTCAGCCCGGCCCGCATGGCCGCGCGGAGGAAGTCGCGCAGCAGCGGGTCGATCATCTCGTCCAGGTCGGCCCGGCCGCCGGCGATGTCCTCCAGGCTCACGGTGAGTGTGTTGTGCTTGCGGATCACCGCGTACGGGCGGTGGCTGACCAGGAACACCGCGGCGAGCCGGCTGCCGTCGGGCAGTTGCAGGTCGAGCGTCGGCTTCGAGGTGGACAGGGAACGCTCGGTCGCCCCGGCCCGGCGGGCCGCCGCCTGGAGGATCTCCACGAGCTCGTCGTCGCTGTCGGCGATCGGCTCGGCCCAGTCGACGCCGCCGCCGTGCCGGGTGATGCGCACCTGGTCGCAGCCCAGGATGTGCACCTCCTCGATGGTGTCGTCGACCAGCAGCGTCTGGAGCCGGCCCAGGCCGACCAGCTCGGCGGTCACCTGGTCGAGCAGCAGCCGTTCCTCGTCGGCGGCCATCGGCGTGCCGGCGCGGCGCACGGAGTCCGCGTACGCGGAGACCACCGCGACGGCCAGCCGGGCGCGCTCGACCTCCTCGGCGTCCGCGTCGAACTCCCGGCCGCGCTGCCAGAGGGTGAGCCGCTCGCTGAGTTCCCGGCGTAGCTCGCGGACCACCGCGAAGTCGACCCGGGGACGGGGCGGCGGGGGCGGTGGTGCGACCGCGGCGGCCGGCGCGGACAGGTGTTGCCGCCCGTTCGGCGGGGCCAGCGGCGGCGCCGTCGAGGTGGCGCCGGGCTGCTGCCCGCGGGGGTCGTGGGAGACCGGTTCAAACCGCACCGGACACCCCCGGCGTGCTCGGGGCGGTCACCGCGCGCGGGGCCGGGCCTCCCGGCCAGGCCAGCCGCGCCCGCCGCCGGTCCAGCAGCGCCCGGACGGGCACCTCCAACTGGCCGGCCGCGCGCATGAGGGGCCGGTTGGCGCGCACGGTGCCGCCGTGGGTGAGCACCCCGGCGGTACGCGGATCGTGCGGCAGCCGCGCGATCACCGGCAGCCGCAGCGCCTTGCTGATCTCGCTGCTGCCGTGCCCGTCCCCGACCACCAGCAGGCGGAGGGTGCCGGGCGGGATCCGGTGCTCGGTGAAGTCCCGCTCGATGGCCTTGACGGTGGCGCGGGTCGCGGACAGGTCGGGCAGGTGCGCGCGGGTGACCAGCAGCACCACGGCCGCGGCGCGCAACACCGGCCACGGTGGACCGCCGACCTGCAACCGGCCACAGTCGACCAGCACGTCGTACGGCGGAACGCCTCTCTCGAGGCTCGTGAAGAAGTCGGCGAAGCGCTGCCAGAGCGGGGTGACGCTGCCGGCCTGGGCCGGGTCGACGACGCCGGGCAGCAGCAGCCGCTCCCGCCTGGGCGCGTCCAGGTCGACGAGCTGCGACCAGAAGGCGCTCTCCAGGTTGCCGTCGCGCAACTCCCCGACCGCCAGCTCGCCGAGGCCGCGCGGGCCGTCGAGCGCGCCGCCCAGGTAGCCGGCCAGGACCGAACCGCCCGCCGGGTCGCACTCGGCCAGCACCAGCCGCCGGTGCCAGCTCAGCGCGGCGGCCAGCGCGGCCGTGGTGACGCCCGGCGAGCCCTTCGCCGAGACCAGGGCGATGACCGCCATCAGGCCGCTCCGGTGAGCACGAGCGCGATCCGGTCGTCCGCGGCGAGCGCGACCACGGCCGGCACGTCCCGGACGGCCAGCGCCAGGTAGACGATCACGTCGTCGTTCTCCGGCACGGCGGTGTCGATGACCGTGGCGTCGAACCGGGTGCCGCCGCCGCGGTTGGTGCCGGCGCTGCCGGCGCTGGTGTCCGGGGTGCTGATCAGGAGCACCGTGTCACCGGGGTGCAGCTTGCGGGCGGGCACCCGGCTCGGCTCCAGCCCCAGCGCGAGCTGCTGCTGCCCGGGGCCGAGCAGCGGCGCCTCGGTGAGCTGGGCCGGGGTCAGCAGCGTGCCGGGGGTGAGCCGGACGGCGGCCCGCAGGCCCAGCACCTCCTTGATCCGGTCGGCGCGTACCGGCTGGAGTTCCCGCCCGCCGGAGACGCGCACCGGGACCAGGTCGTCGGCGGTGAGCTGCCGGCCCGCCTCGACCGGCCGGGCCACCGCGAGGTAGCTCCCGGTGGACCGGACCGAGGTGACCGCGAACGCCGCACCGAGGCCGCCGAGGGCGATCAGCAGCACGGCCAGGCCGAGCAGGCCGGGACGGATCCGCCGCTGCCGGACCACCTTGGGCGGCGCCACGGGCGCGTCCAGGGGAGTCCCGTTCCGCGTCACCACACTCATCGCGTCACCACCTGCAGTTCGTTGATCTGGACCGGGACGGTTCCGCTGACCCGGCTCTGGGCGATCTCGCCGCTCTCGCCGCCGCCGGACCACTCGACGGTCCAGAACGTGGTGGCGCTGACCTGGTAGGTGCTGGCCTTCGGGTAGCCGAGGTCGTAGCCGCAGTCGGGCGAGGTCCGCCCGGCCCGCGGACCGTCGGCGTCGTACGGCGTGCCCGGCCCCGTGCAGGTGACCTCGGTGCCGTCGCCCATGTCCCAGACGATCCGGGTCACGCTCGCGGTGATGCGGACGGTCAGCCCGCGGTCCGAGGCGGAGGCGTGCAGCGGCCCGAAGTAGGAGGCCCCACCGCTGGCCCACATCCAGACCGGCAGGCCGACGAGACCGGGGCCCTTGCTGCGCCGGGGCGCCACGGCGACCCGGGGCGGCAGCAGCGAGATCGAGGCCAGCGCGCGGCGGGCCAGCTCCTCCGGGTCGGGCGGCGCGCCGAAGCCGGGCGGCGGCGCGGCGAGCAGCACCACGGTCTGCGCGCCCAGGTCACCGCCGTTGCAGGTTCTGACGTACCACTGCCGGCCCTCGGGAGCCGCGGGCTGGGGCTCGGCCAGCTTGTAGTAGCAGCCGTCGCCGTTGTTGAACCAGCCGAGATCCGGGTTGTAGCAGGGGATGACCCGGCCGTTCCACTGGCACTTCGCGGCGGCGCCGCCGTCTCCGCCGCCCCCGCCACCGTTCCCGCCCCCGCCGCCGCCCGGACCGCCCGGAGTGCCGGGCTCGTCGTCCCAGACGTTGCAGTCGTCCTGCCCGGGCGGGCACTCGCCGCCCGGGTTGCCGGCGCGGGCGGGCGAGCCGGTCACCAGCAGCGCGGGCGCGCAGGTCAGGGCGAGCAGCAGCGCGAGGCCGGCGGTGAGCAGCAGCCGCCGGGGCGTCCCGGCCCGGGTCGGGCGGGCCGGGACACCCCTTCCTCCCCAGGTCAACACGGCTGGTCCTGGTGTCCGGCGCCGGCGCTGATCAGCCATCGGCCGTCGGGGTAGCGGGTCGCGGTGGCGGTGGCCAGGTAGCGCCCGCCGCGGGTGCCGGGGACGACCCGGTGGTCCTTGGCGTAGACGAGGCGGTAGCGGGTCGCGTCCAGGCAGTCCTGGATCTCCACGGTGGGCGGATCGGCGGCCAGGTCGACCGACACCACGGTGGGATCGGAAACAAGCGTTCCGGTACGCATCGCGCCGTGCTCCTTCGCGTTCCGAATTGCCACCCGCACCCGGGTCAGCAACGGATCCGCCACGAATCGGGTCAGTGCGGGATGGCCCGGATCGCTGCGCGCGCTCGCCGCCCGGGACGCGTCGAGATAGCCGGAATAGGTGGCGAGAGCGGCTTTTCCGGCCGCCTCCTCCTCGGCGGTGGAATGCGCCGCGGGCGCGGCGGCGCGCCCGACCAGCGGGCCGGCCGCCGCCTCGGGCTCGCTGCCGCAGCCGGGGGTCGCGGTCAGCAGAGCAAGGCTGAGCAGGCAGATTTCCCATCGGCGGGAATGCCGTGTGCGCAACGCCGGGCCCTCCTCGGTGCCGGCCCGGAGCCGTCGCGTCAACGAACTCCGGGCATGCGGAAGCGCGCCCGGATGTGTACGGCCGGGTCGCAACTGCTACCGCTGCATTTACCTGTACGGATCTCTACTGAATTCGAACGGTGAAGTCTCCGGTTGGCCTCCGACGCCAATTGCTCGGGGGTTGCGTCGTACCCAAGGGGCGAGCATAGGCTGACGTCCGCCGATGCAACAGAGGCAATTCACTCGAACACTCTCAGTGATGACAGGTGGTGGCGACCGGTGGGTGTCCGGACGGCGACGAACGGCCCTCGGGCGGGTCGGCCGGCGGCAGGAGTACGTTCACCCGCACGCGACATCCCGTGTCCCGGGTGCGGGACACCGGGCGGTGGAATGGGGGGCAACCGCCCCGCTGGTCCGATCCGTCCCCCCGGTCGCCGGGCCGCCCGGCCGTCGCCGGCCGCCGGCCGCCGCGGCCCCGCCCGCCCTCGGCAGGACGCCGGTTTCCGCGCCATCCGCGACACGGCAACGGGGCCGGTTTCACTCTGCGTGCTCCAGAGTGGAACACTCCGCGACCGTTGGGGGGAACCGGCGTGACCGCCGAACGGCTCCGCGCCGACGCTCCGCCGGCTCCGGCCCGCCGCCCGGGCGTACGGCTGCTGGCCGCCCTGACGGTCGTACCGCTGCTGCGACTCGCGGTCGCGCGGTACGCCGTACCCCCGGGGTCGCCCGACCGGACGGGGTGTGACGGCTGCGGGGTGCCGGTCGGCCTGGACCGGCCACTGCCGGCGCTCGGGCCGGCCGCCCGCTGCCCGACCTGCCGGGCGCGGGTCGGCGCGGCGCCGATGGTGGTGGAGGCCGCCCTGGTCGCAGCGGCGGTGGCGCTGGCGCTCACGGGCGGGCCGCCCGCCGCACGGGTGGCGGTCGCCTGGTGGCTCGCCTGGGCGGTGCCGCTGGCCCTGGTCGACGCGGCGGTGCACCGGCTCCCCGACCGGCTGACCTGGCCGGCGGCGGCCGGCGTGTGGGTGCTGCTCGGGGTGGCCGCGCCGGCCGGGGCCGGGCCGGAGCCCTGGCTGCGGGCCACGGCCGCGGGGCTCGCCCTCGGCGCGGGCTTCGCGGCGACCACCCTGCTGCTCGGCCGGCGCGGGTTCGGCCTCGGCGACGCCAAGCTGGCGCTCGGCGCCGGGGCGCTGCTCGGCTGGTACGGCTGGCCGGTGCTGGTGGCGGGCCTGGTGCTCGCGGTCACGCTCTCCGCGGTGGCCGGCCTGGCGTTGCTGGCCGCCCGCCGGGTCCGCTGGTCCAGCCACCTGCCGTTCGGCCCGTTCCTCATCCTCGGCACCGCCGTCACCCTCGTCCTGACGACGTGAGCGCCGGCGAGGGAGTCAGCGCCGGGCGGGCCCGACGGCCGGACGGGCGGAAGCACGGCGGATCCGCCGGCGCAGGACCTCGGCCACCGGGCGGGCCAGCACCGGGGTGAGCAGCGTGCCCACCAGCGCGCCGAGCAGCAGCCCGGCGGCCACGTCGTGCGGGTAGTGCACGCCCACGAAGGTGCGCGAGACCGCGGCCAGCACGGCGAGCGGGACGGCCACCAGGCCGATCCGGCGGTGCAGCAGCAGCGCGGTGGCGGCCAGCGCCCCCGCGATGGTGGCGTGGTTGCTCGGGAACGACCAGTCGCCGACCGGCGGGCAGTGCCCGGCCACGATGACCAGGTCGGCCGGGCTGCGGCACGGCCGGTCCTCGGCGATCAGGGTCTTCAACCCCTCACTCGACAGGTACGCGCAGACCACCGCCAGCGGGGCGGCCAGAGCGAGCGCCCGGCCCCGGAGGTCGCCGCCGACCAGCCGGGCCAGCGCGGCCACCACCAGCAGGACCCCGAGCAGGACGATCGCCCCCTCGGTGAAGTGCACGGCGAACCAGTGCACCGGTTCCGGTGTGCGGTCGGCGAACTGGACGATGTCGTGGTACCAGTCGGTACTGACATCCGGGACATCGGTCACCAGGGCGTCGGTCATGAATCACCTCACCAACTGTTCATACTCCGTTCACCTTGAGGGTGGTGGGGGAATGACTGTCGGGGCACCGAAGTCTCAGCCGCCTCTCAGCCGCGTCTGATTCGGTGGCCGCGACGCACCGACCTCGGGAGGACCCGTGCCGCACCGGCCCCAGGGCGACGACAGCTGGCGGATCCGCCGCACCGGGGCGGACCTGCACCGGCTCGGCGAGACCGAGTCGATCTTCGCGCTGGGCAACGGCTGGGTGGGCTGGCGCGGCACCCTCGACGAGGGCGAGCCGTACGAGATGCCCGGCACCTACCTCAACGGGTTCCACGAGCAGCGCGAGGTGAGCTACCCCGAGAGCGGGTACGCCTTCCCCGAGCACAGCGACACCGTCATCAGCGCCCCGAACGCCGCGCTGGTCCGGCTCTGGGTCGGCGGCGAGCCGCTGGACCTGCGGACCGGGACCGTCCGGCGGCACGAGCGGATCCTCGACCTGCGCGCCGGGGTGATCCGCCGGGAGACCGAGTGGATCTCGCCGGGCGGGCAGGGCGTGCGGGTGCGCAGCACCCGGCTCGTCTCGCTGCCCCGCCGGCCGGTCGCCGCCGTGGACTACCAGGTCGAGCCGCTGGACGGCCCGGTCGAGGTGCGGGTCGACGCCGACCTGCTCGCCAACGAACGGGTGCCGGAACGGGCCGACGACCCGCGCGCCGCCTCGGTGATCCACGACCCGCTCGTCGCCGAGGCCGGCCGGCACAACGGCACCGACGCCGTACTGGTGCACCGCACCGAGCGCAGCGCCCAGCGGGTCGCCGTCGCGGTCGCCCACCGGGTCGACGCGCCGGACACCGCCGCGACCGACACCGAGCTGACGGCCGACCGGTTCCGGCTGGCGGTCACCGGCCCGCTGCGTCCCGGCGAGCGGATCCACGTCACGAAGTTCGCCGCGTACGAGTGCGCCCACGTCGACGGCACCCCGGCCGGCGAACTGGCCGACCTGGTCGTCGCCGAGGCCGACGCGGCCCGGGCCGAGGGGTTCGCCGCGCTGCTCGACGCGCAGCGCGCCGCCCTCGACGCCGCCTGGGCCACCGCCGACGTCGAGCTCGACGGCGACCCGGAACTCCAGCAGGCGCTCCGGTTCGCGGTGTTCCACCTGCTCCAGTCCGGCCGGGCCGACGGCGACCGGACCATCCCGGCCAAGGGCCTGACCGGCAACGGCTACGACGGCCACGTGCTCTGGGACACCGAGGGCTACGTGCTGCCGGTGCTCACGTACCTGGCGCCCGGGCTGGCCCGCTCGGCGCTGCGCTGGCGGCACGCGCACCTGCCCGAGGCCCGGGACCGCGCCGCCGAGCTGCGACTGGCCGGAGCCACCTTCCCGTGGCGGACCCTCGGCGGCCGCGAGTGCTCCGGCTACTGGCCGGCCGGCACCGCCGGGCTGCACGTGAACGCAGACATCGCCGACGCCGTGCTCCGGTACGTCGCGGCCACCGGCGACATCGGGTTCCTCGGCGAGTGCGGCGTGGAGCTGCTGGTGGAGACCGCCCGGCTCTGGCACGGGTACGGCCACTGGTCGGACACCGGCACCTTCCACCTGACCGGGCTCACCGGCCCCGACGAGTACTCCGCGCTGGTCGACGACAACCTCTTCACCAACCTGATGGCCCGGCGCAACCTGCGCGGCGCGGCCGACGCCGCCGAGCGCTTCCCCGAGGCGGCCGCCCGGCTCGGCGTCGACACGGCCGAGGTGGCCGGCTGGCGAGCCGCCGCCGACGCCGTGCACGTCCCCTACGACGGCAAGCGCGGGGTGCACCAGCAGTCGGCCGGCTTCACCGAGCAGCCCGAGTGGGACTTCGCGAACACCCGGGCGGACGACTACCCGCTGCTGCTGCACTTCCCCTACCTGGAGCTGTACCGCCGGCAGGTGGTCAAGCAGGCCGACCTCGTGCTGGCCATGCTGCGCTGCACCGGCGAGTTCACCGCCGAGGAGAAGGCCCGCAACGTCGCGTACTACGAGGCCCGGACCGTCCGGGACTCGTCGCTGTCGGCGTCCGTGCAGGCCGTCCTCGCCGCCGAGGTCGGCCACCTGGACCTGGCGTACGACCTGTTCGCCGAGACGGCCCTGCAGGATCTCGAGGACCTCGGCGACAAGACCGCCGACGGGTTGCACCTGGCCTCGCTGGCCGGCGCGTGGCTGGTGGTGGCGCAGGGCTTCGGCGGGCTGCGCGACGACCGGGGCGTGCTCTCCTTCGACCCGCGGCTGCCCCGCCGGATCACCCGGCTCGCCTTCCACCTGCGCTGGCACGGGCACCGGCTGCGGATCGAGCTGACCCCGGACACGGCCCGCTACGAGCTGCCCGACGGCGGCCCGGCGGACGCGGTCGAGCTGTGGCACCACGGCGAACGGATCCGGGTCACCGGGGCGGCGCCGGTCACCCGGCCCATGCCGCCCGTGCCGGACCCCGGGCCCGAGCCGCCGTCACCACCCGGCCGCCGGCCGGCGCGGCGTGCTCAGGCGGAGGTGGGCGGCGCCGGCTGACTCGGCACGCCGGACATCCGCCCGACGATCTCCTCCAGCGCCTCGAAGGCGTACGCCCAGTTGTGGCACTTGAAGCTGCGCAGCCCCTCGATCGGGGTGCGGCAGTCGGCGCAGTGCACGCCGGGGATGGCCTCCGGCACCTCGGTGTTGACGTACTTGCGCTCGCCGAGGATGACCCGCGCGATCATGCCCCGGTCGTGCACCCCGTGCAGCGCCGAGGACACGATGTCGTACCAGTTCACCCGGCGGCCGCACTTCGGACAGTCCGGCTCGTCACCGCTGACCCAGAGCGGGGCGCCGATGCTGCGCGCCGGCATGTTCAGCAGCTTCTCCAGCCGGCGTACGTCCGGCTCCGGCGTCGTCCAGCGGTGCCGGCCCGGCAGCGAGGCCGGCGAATCGTAGACGGCGCGGAACACTTCCGGGCCGACCTCCACGGTCTCCCGCCCACTGGTCATCGGTACCTCCTCGGCTCGGCTGGTCCCACCGTCGTACCAGGTGGAGGCCGCCCACAGCCGGATCACGGACACGACGCGCCCTCGACGGGGCCACAAGCATCCGATGGTCGCCTCTCCGGTCAGTTGCCGGTCGACACCATCCGGGCAGCCGTCGCCGACCGGCCGGGCAAGATCTCCCGGAAAACTTTCCCCGTGGCAACAATTCTCGGCATCCCGGCTCTACGATCTTGGCGCCCGTGCGTCGAGCAGGGCATCCCGTCGGCGATGGGTTCCGCCGGCGGCGACTTCCCAGTACAAGGGGGAACCACGTGAACAAGCGATTGATCAGCATCGTTTCGGCGCTCGCCATCGCGGTGGGCGGATCCCTGGCCGCCGCTGCGCCGGCCCAGGCCGCCACCCCGCCGGTCATGATCACCAAGGTCTACTACAACTCCCCGGGCAGCGACACCGGGTCGAACACCAGCCTCAACGCGGAGTACGTCCGGCTGACCAACAAGCGCAGCACGGTCATCAACCTCAAGGGTTACTACGTGCGCGACAAGGCCGGTTACGTCTACTCCTTCACGAGCGACTTCAAGGTCGCGGCCGGAAACAGCATCCTGATCCACACCGGCAAGGGCACCAACGCCGGTACCCACCGCTACTGGGGCCGCTCCTGGTACGTGTGGAACAACACCGGCGACACCGCGTACCTGCGGAACTCGTCCGGGACGCTCGTGGACAGCTGCTCGTGGGGAAGCAGCGGTAGCTACACCAACTGCTGACGGCACGCCGCAGGCGCCCCTGGCCCCCGTGGCCAGGGGCGCTTCCCGTCACCCCGGCGATCCCACCGGCTCCGCCAAGCCGCCATCGATGCGTGTGGCGTCACAGGGGGGAGCGGACGGTGTTCGCGGGGCAGCGCGGAGTGGTCGAACCTGAGATCATTGACGCCGCTCGCCGAGGCCGGCACCTGGGGCCGCGAGCACGGCGATGGAACGCCCGTCGCGAAGGCGCAGGAAATCGGGGGAGATCTCGTTGCGTACCAGAACGTCCATTGTGTTGGCTGCTGTCCTCGGCCTCACCGCCGCCCTGCCGGTGGCGGCGGGGCCCGCCCAGGCCGCGTCCACCCGATCGACCGCC
This sequence comes from Micromonospora terminaliae, assembly GCF_009671205.1. NCBI lineage: Bacteria > Bacillati > Actinomycetota > Actinomycetes > Micromonosporales > Micromonosporaceae > Micromonospora > Micromonospora terminaliae. The sequence goes on from NZ_CP045309.1 coordinate 5,809,894, forward strand.
ACGGTCGCCGACCGGCTCGTCCTCGAACCGACCGACCGCGGCTACCGCGGTTCGCTCGAGGTCGACCTGACCTACCGTGGTGCGGAGCCCGGCCGCGCCACCTATGTGGTCACGGAGCCGATCCCCGGTTCCTACGAGAACGTCGCGTGGGGCGTCAACTGCTACAGCGGTGGTGAGCTCCTGCCCGACGGGCGGATCCGGGTGGAGTGCGACGTCCCGGGCGGTGAGCTGAGTCCGGGCGAGCAACGGACCTTCACCGTCGACTTCCAGGTGCTGACCACGGTCCAGCCCTACGCGATGAAGGCCGGTGACGGCGAACTCGCCGTGAAGGTCGACGGCACGGAGGTCACCGACGAGCGCTTCTCGACCCGGTTCCGCTCCACCACCGGCTCCCTCACCAACCCGGTGCGTTACGTCCAGGACCAGCAACCGGACGCCGCGGTCACCGTCTCGGGCGACCTCGTCATGGTCCGGCAGCCCGAGGGCTACTTCGAGGGTCGCCTGCCGGTGACCGTCCGGTACGACAGCGACGCCCGGCACGGCACGATGTCCATCGTCGGCGTGAACCTCCCGGCGGGCTTCGGCCCGCCCTGGTCGCTGGAGTGCAGCCACGAGTGCGTGCCGGGTGGCGAGTTCATGGAGGGCGAGGAGCGCACCTTCGACCTCTACTTCTCCGCTCCGCCGGACACCCCGATCGGCGACCTGGGTCAGGCCGGCGTCGAGGTGAGCGCCACGGCGTGGATCAACGGGGCCCCGGACTCCGACCCGGCCGACAACGTCGCCACCTTCTCCATCATCACGACCGAGGCGCCCTGAGCCCGCTGCGGGTACGCGGCCACGGCCGCGTACCCGCAGTCGTCAGGCGTCGCTTCAGACCTTCTGCTCGGTGAAGAGGCGCTGCACGTCGACGTCGCTCAACTTGCCCTGGTACACGCCGAGGTCGTCGACCTGGCCGTACAGCCATCCGTCCGGTCCCGCCGGCGTGGTCGACCGGCCGACCAGCATCGCGCCCGGCGCCTGCCGGGGCTGCCAGGCGGCGTTCAGCCCGACCGTCTCGGCCAAGGTCCCGTCGACATAGAGCCGGGCCTGCCGCTGCGTGGCCTCGAGGACCGCGACAAGGTGGTGCCACTGGTCGACGCCGGTCGCCGGCGCGGCCGCGTAAGTGGCAGCGGCGTCATCCGCGCCGGCCCTCACACCGAACACCCACTGCCCGCCGTTGTCCGGCTCGTACCCGAGCCGGAAGGCGCTGCGCTCGGCGTCGTCCTGCGAGATGACCGTCTGCGCGCCGCGCGCCGGGTCGAGCCGCACCCAGGTCGCCACCGTGAACGACTGGTCGGTGCGGAGCACCGGCCCGTCCTGCCAGACCGGGTTCCAGTCCTCGCCCACGTTGTGCTGGGTGCGGGCGTACTCCCGGGTGGCCTCGCCGTAGTGCGGGTCGGACGGGTCGTCGATCCAGTGGGTGCCGTCGAGAGTGAGGGCCAGGCCCCGGTGGCCGGAGTCGACAAAGCTGCCCTGCGTGAGGGCGAGCTGGCGTCCAAAGGCGGTGAAGTCCGGTGCGGAGCAGAGGGTCGGGTCGAGGTTCTCCTCGTAGCACGGAGTCGCCGCCTCGAAGTTCCACCCACCGACCTGCCAGGGCCGCAGCAGACCCGGCTCGTTGAAACCTCCGGAGGCCGGGTCGTCGGCGAACCAGCCGGTGAAGTCCTGGCCGACCAGCACCCGGTCGTACACCCGGACGTCGGCCAGGTTGCCCTGCCACCAGGCGGTGTCACCGCGGCCCAGCCGGAACTCGCCGGCCGGGTCGTTGACGGCGGTCACGTTGCCTACCGTCGCCTCGGCCACCCCGTCCACCCACACCGTGAGCGTCCGTGCGGTGGCGTCGTGCACAACTGCCAGGTGCGTCCAGAGCCCGACCTGAGGGGCGGAGGTCGACCGGGCGACGGACACCTTGCCGCCCTTGCCGGTCTTCGACGGCATCTGGACCTGCCACCGGTTGCTGGCCTTGTCGTAGCCGACGGAGAGGGTGGCCTGGCCGGCGCCGGCCTTACTGGCGAAGACCCGGCTGGCCGAGGTGTCGGTGAGCCGCACCCAGGCCGCGAGAGAGAAGGACCCCGCCGTGCTCAGGGTCGAGGGCGACGCCGACAGGTACGACGACGTGCCGTCGAAGGCGACCGTCTCGCCGCCGAGGAACCGGGCGTCGTTCTGCCAGCCAATGCTGGTGCCGGTCAGCGGTGTGTCGCCGCCGCGCGCAGGCTGCCGGTCGGCGAGCCCTTGCGCCTGGGTGATCCCCGGATACGCCTCCAGCCCCCACATCGCCGTCGCCGCGGACGGCCGGTCGACGGTGGTGGTGGCGCGGGGCTTCGCGTCCGCCGAAGTGGCTGCGGCGAGGGGCAGCAGCGCGGCGGCAGAGGCCACAGCAAGGCGCAACGCGGCCCGACCGGCCGGACCCTGGACCGGGCCGAAGATAGAGTTGTTGTTGGTCATCGAACCTTCCCCGTGAAGATCTTTGGGCGGGACCGGCCGACAATGATGATCATCTAACCGGGTCGCGGGACAGTGTCACAGGACGGCAGGCGCGCCGCCACCCCCTATTCGCCCTGACTGCATCGACGACCGCCCACCCGCTCCGCGGGGAGCAGCTTCGACCCCCGCCAGGTGAGTGAGCCCACCCGCCGCCAGGCTTCCCGTCCCGGTGCCCGGCTGCCAGGGTGGCGTCATGATTGACAGCGCGGTGACCCGTCGCGTCGTGGGCGACTTCCTCCGGTACGTACGCTCCGGGCAGGAGCCGCAGCGGGCGGCGGAGTTCATGGCACCGACGGTGCGTGCCCACCAGGTGCAGTCCGAGGACCTGGCCACGGTTGAACGGACTCCGGACGACTACGCCGAGCACGTCCGGGAGATGACCGCCACCTGGGGCGCGTTCGACCTCACGATCGAAGAGTTCCTGGTCGACGGTGCGCGGGCGCATGTCCGGCTGGCCCAGGTGGGCCACCACCTCGCGCCGGTGGACGGCATCGCGCCGACCGGCCGGACCGTCCGCCAGATCAACTCGGTCGTCTATAACGTGGAGGACGGACTGATCACCGAGTACTGGATCCAGATCGATCGAGCCGGTCTGCTGGCCCAACTCAGGGACGGTTCCTGACGGCATCGCCCCAGGTGCGAGTGCAATCTGTCCGAGAATGTATGCCGACCCCGTGCAGGACCCGAGGATGCCGCAGCGGTCGGCAGTGAGCGAGGACAGACGATGACGCGGGTGGGCACGGCGGAGACCGGACACGGCGGCGCCGGCCGCCGGGACACCGAACTCCGTACCTGGCGCGCGCACCTCCGCCGGGCGATGACCGCCCTCCGCCGGCCCGGCCCCTGGAAGCGCGGCCGGGTGCTCGCGGCGCTGGCCCTGCTGCTCGGGCTGCTCATGCTGCTGCACGCGAAGGTCCCGAACCGGATCGGAAACCTCGGCAGCCTGGTGGAGACCTTCCTGCCGTGGTTCGGCCTGTTCATCCCCGTACTGCTGATCGGGGCGCTGTGGCGCCGCTCGGCCTCCGCGGTGGCCGCGCTGCTGTTGCCGGTCCTGGTGTGGCTGAACCTGTTCGGCGGGCTGCTCGGCGACAGGTCCCACCCGGGTGGCGGCCTCACCGTGGCCGAGCACAACGTCGGCGCCGGCAACCCCGACCCGGCCGGCACCGCCCGCGAGCTGGCCGCCTCCGAGGCCGACGTGCTGGCCCTGGTGGAGGTGACCGAGCAGGCCCGGGGCACCTACGAGAACGAGCTGGCGAAGGCGTACCCCTACCACGCGGTGCAGGGGACGGTCGGGCTGTGGAGCAAGCTGCCGCTGTCGGACACCCAGCTGGTCGACACCAAGATGGACTACGGGCCGCTGGCGGAGACCAAGCCACTCGACGTCAAGATGGCCTACAACCGGGCGCTGCGCGCCACGGTGACCACGAACCAGGGCCCCGTGGCGGTGTATGTGGCCCACCTGGGGTCCGCACGGGTGAACCCCCGGGCGGGCTTCTGGACGACCCACCGGGACAGGAATGCGCAGGCGCTCGGCGAGGCGATCGCCGCCGAGCGGAACGAGCGGGTGGTGCTGCTCGGCGACCTGAACGGCGCCATGGACGACCGCGCGTTCGCCGGCATCACCGCGCAGCTGCGCTCGGCCCAGGACGAGGCCGGGAACGGCTTCGGCTTCACCTGGCCGGCGCAGTTCCCGGTGGTGCGGATCGACCAGATCCTGGTGCGCGGCGTACAGCCGGAGAGTTCGTGGGTGCTGCCGGCCACCGGCAGCGACCACCTGCCGGTGGCGGCCCGGATCACGCCATGATCACCGAGGCCCGGTCAGGACGCTGACCAGCGGAGGAGTGGGCCGCCAGGGACTCGAACCCTGAACCTATGGATTAAAAGTCCACAGCTCTGCCATTGAGCTAGCGGCCCGTCCGACCAGGCTACCGGAACCCGCCCGTGCGGGCCTTCCGCCTCCGCCACCTGTCGATCTTCAGACTGCCAAGGAACGCCGGGTGGGCATGACACCGCCCGCCGGGGGAACCGGGACACGCATGAGGGTGGGCAGCACGGCCGCGGTGGCGGCATCCGGCGAGGTGGCCGGGGACGACGGCGTACGCCGTCCCGGTGGCGAGGTGCACGCCTGGTTGCCGGGCCAGAACCAGACCGTCTGCGGGCTCCAGCTCAGCCGCACCCGGCTGCGCCGCTTCCCCCACGTGCCGTTCGACTACTCGGGCACCGACGTGCTCACCGAGGCCGACCCCGAGGGCTACATCTGCCCCCGCTGCCTGGCCGCCGTGTCGGGCCGCCGCGAGGGGGAGAAGGGCTGGGTGCGGACGAACCCCCGTCCGTGAGCGGTTGCTGTCCGCATCAACGGGTACGGCACCGGTATGCGGATCGTGATCGTGGGGGCCACCGGCAACGTGGGGACGGCGCTGCTGCGCCGGCTGCGGCGGGAGGCCGGGGCGGAGCTGGTCGGGGTGGCGCGCCGGATGCCCGGTCCGGACGCCGGTGAGCCGTACGACGGGGTGGAGTGGCACTCCTGCGACGTGGGGGCGCCGGACGCGGTGGAGAAGCTGTCGGTGGCCTTCGCCGGGGCGCGGGCTGTCGTGCACCTGGCCTGGCAGATCCAGCCCAGTCACGACCAGCGCATTCTGCACCGGACCAACGTCGACGGCAGCCGCGCGGTGGTCGAGGCGACCGTCCGGGCCGGTGTGCCCGCCCTGGTGTACGCCTCGTCGGTCGGCACCTATGCGCCCGGCCCCAAGGACCGTCCGGTGAGCGAGAACTGGCCGGCCACCGGGGTGGAGACCTCGTCGTACAGCCGGGACAAGGCCGAGGTGGAGGAGCTGCTGGACGTGGTGCAGCGGGAACACCCGGAGCTGCGGGTGGTCCGGCTGCGGCCGGGGCTGACGTTCCAGCGGGACGCGGGCACGGAGATCCGCCGCTACTTCATCGGCCCGCTCGCGCCGGTACGCCTGCTCCGGTACGGCCGGATCCCGCTGGTGCCGACGCACCGGCGGCTGCGCATGCAGGCGGTGCACGCCGACGACGTGGCTGACGCGTACGCCCGGGCGGTGCTGGGTGACGCGCGCGGCGCCTTCAACGTGGCCGCGGACCCGGTGCTCACCCCGGAGCTGCTGGCCCGGCACTTCCACGGCTGGACGGTGCCGGTGGCCACCCCGGTGCTGCGCGCGGCGGCGGCGCTGACCTGGCGGGCGCGGCTGCAACCCATCGACACCGGCTGGGTCGACCTGGCGTTGAACGCCCCGCTCATGTCCAGCGAGCGCGCCGAGCGCGAACTCGGCTGGACCCCGAAGGTCGACAGCGTCACCGCGCTGAAGGAGCTGTTCGACGGCATGTCGAGCCGCACCGGCACCACCAGCCCGCCGATGTCGGCGAACCCGACCCTCCCCGGCCGCCCGAAGGCCCTCCTGAAGGCCCGCCTCCCCGGCCACCCCAACCCCTACTGAGGCGCACGGGGTCAGCGGGTCAGCCGGGAGCCGGTCACCGTGGGTGGGCGGGCGCCCAGGAAGAAGATGCCGGGGTAGCCCTTCGTCTCGAAGCCCTTGCTCGGGTTGCGGCGGAGCGTCGACGCTTCGATCTTCATGGTGCCGGTGCGGTTGTTGCTGACGAAGAAGACGGCGCCGCCGCCCTCGTTCGCCGTGTTGCCCTCGATGATCGTGCCGGCGATCCGGACGGTGAACTCGTTGCCGTCGCAGTAGATGGCGCCGCCGCTGCCGCCGCCGGGGGTGCCGGCCCGGGACGGGTTCGCGCCGGTGCCGACCGCCCGGTTGTCGCGGAAGACGCTGTTCAGCACGGTCCAGGAGACGCCGATGCTGCTGGTCGCCGCGCCGTTCGCGCACACCCCGCCGGTGAAGGTGCTGTTCACGACGTACACCGGCTTGTTCTCGTGCTGGCTGAGCACGCGCAGCGCCGCGCCGCCCAGGTCCGGGCCGGTCCGGTCGCAGCGGTTGTCCACGAAGCGGCTGTTGACCACCTTGAACCGGCCGCCGCGTACGAAGATCGCGCCGCCCCCGCCACCCTCGGTGCGGTCGCCGGTGGAGTTGCCGTCGGCGAAGGTCAGGTTCTGCACGGTGAGCTGCGGGTGGTCCTGGTTCTGGCAGTGCGAGGTGGTCCAGCCCTGGGCCTGGTCGCAGGTGTTCTGGTAGAGGATCCGGCGCTGGCCGCCCCCGCTCAGGGTGACCTTGCCGCCGCCGTCCAGCACGACGCGGGGGCCGTGCGAGTTGACCACCTTCGCGGTGGCCGTCATCCGGATGGTCACCGGGGCCGGGCCGCAGTCGAAGGTGATGATCCCGCCAGCGGCAACGGCCTTCACCACGGCCTCCGAGGTGCAGCTCGCCGGGGTGCCGGTGCCGACCGTACGGGTCGGGCGCGACGTGTCCACGGCCCGCGCCTCGGCGGGCACGGCGGCGTGCCCGTCCGGGTTGCCGGCGTGGAACGCGGCCGCCGAGGGAGCGGTGCCCGGCTTGGCGGTGCCGAGACCGGCCCGCGCGCTGGGGACGCCGGTCGCGGGTGGCGTCGGGCCGGCGGCGGCGGTGCCGGTGGCGGCGACCGGCGCGGGCGAGCCGGCCGGATGGTCACCCCCGCACGCCGGCAGGGTCGCGGTGGCGACAGCGAGGACGAGGAGGGTGACAGCGGACTTCACGCGCACCGCCCGATGCTAGGAGGACCGCCCGCCGCCGCACGACTCCGGACGCGATCCTTAACCCGCCGCTAAGCCGCGTCAGGCGTGGGACAGGGCGAACGCCACCAGGAAGCCGAGGACGGTGATGAGGCCGACCAGCAGGTGGGCGTCCTCGTACGCCTCCGGGACCATGGTGTCGGTGATCATCGCGAGGATCGCGCCGGCCGCGAGCGCCGTGATGCCCGCCAGCAGCGCGGGCGGGGCACCGCCGAGCAGGGCATACCCGGCCAGGGCCGCCGCGCCGGAGACCAGGGCGATCGCCGTCCAGAGCAGGAAGACGTAGCGGCGGCTCCGGCCGGCCTGGCGCATGCCGGCCGCACTGGACATGCCCTCGGGCACGTTGCTGAGGAAGACCGCGAGCACCGTGACCAGGCTGACCGGCCCGCCGGCCAGCAGGCTCGCGCCGATGACCACCGATTCGGGTACGCCGTCCAGCACCGCGCCCACGGCGATGGCGGCACCCGAACCGGGCTGCTCCTGTTCGGAGGGCTGCTCGTCGCCGGAGCGCTTGCGATGCCGCGCCCCGCGCCGGGCCAGCAGGATGTTCGCTCCGGTGTAGGCGAGCGCCCCGAGCGCCGCGCCGATCACCACGGGCCTCAAGCCGCCCTGCTCGTGCGCCTCGGCGATCAGCTCGAAGGAGACCGCCGAGAGCAGCACCCCGGCGCCGAACGCCATGACCGACGCGATGGCGCGCCGGGGCACCCGTGCGAAGAACCCGACGGCCGCCCCGATCAGCAGGGCGGATCCGGCGACCAGCCCCCAGAATCCCGCTTCCAACCACTCCGGCACCCGCAGGACCCTACCCCCGGGCCGAGATCGGAAACCGGCTCAGAAGTCGGCGAACAGGTACGGCAGCTCCCGCGGGAAGATCCGGCGCAGCTCGGCGGCCGCGTCGGCCGGCACCTCGCCGAGCCCGCGCACCGCCACCTCGGCCGGGTCGAGCACCCCGTACGCCAGGGCGGAGAGCCCGGCGGCGGTGAGCCGTGCCGCCGGCACGGTGCCCGCGGCGGCGGTCTCCGCCGGCAGCACCTCCAGCGTGCCCGTGGCGCCGTCGAGCAGGTGGGTGCCGGCGAGCCAGCGGTCGCCGACCAGGTCGACGGTGACCCGGCCGGTGCCGACGGGCCGGCCGGCGAGCGCCTCCAGGCTGAGCAGCCGGGCCATGGGGGCCGGTGAGCCGGGCCGGGACACCCGCGCCTCCACGTGCACGGCGAGGTCGGTGAGCCACAGCTCGGGCAGCTCGTCGGCGGGCAGCTCGACGCTGATCCGGTCGACCTGGTCGACGTGGCGGGCGAAGAACTGGAGCAGCGACGCCCGGGCGTACGGGTCGGCGGCCAGCAGGTCGTCGGCGATCAGCGTGCCGCCGTGGTCGTCGATCCGGTAGGTGACCGCGCCGACCGTCTCGCCGTCCCGGACGGCGGTGAGCAGCCACCGGTCGTCCCGGTCGCGCAGCCCGGCCGCCCGGAAGTCCGGGAAGATCGCGAACCCGTGCCGCTCGCGCAGGCAGCGTTCGGTGTACGCCCGCCACCGCTCGTAGCCGGCGCCGATCCGCTCCCACACCACCTCGCCGGGCAGCTCGGCCCGGAGCAGCGGGGCCAGGTCCGCGGGGGAGAACACCGCGGTACGCCGGCGGGGCAGCCCCACGTAGCCGAAGCGCTCGTAGAACGAGGCGCGGAACGGGTAGAGCGCGGTCAGGGGGTGCCCCTCGTCCCGCATCTCGTCGAGGAGCCGGTCCAGCAGCGCGCGCACGTGCCCGCGCCGGCGGGCCAGCGGGTGGGTGGACACCCCGGCGACGCCGGCCATCGGCAGCACGGCCCCGCGCAGGTTCTGCCGCATCGGGACGGCCGAGACCGCGGCCGTGGTGACCCCGTCCTCCTCGACCACCAGCGTCCGGTTGCCCGCGTTGTACGGCAGGTACTCGCGGAACTCCTCGGTCCGAGACGCCGCCATCGGCGATGCCTCGAAGGCGTACGCCTGGAGGGGGAAGCTGGTGGTCAGGCGTTCCTCGGCGGCCAACCGGCGAATGCGCATCCGTTCATCCCAACGGCACCGGCCCGGTGGCGCAACCCGAATTGAACGGGGTCAGGCCTCGGTGACGTCGGAGACGACCACGGTGACGTTGTCCGGCGCGCCGGCCTGGTGGGCGAGCTTCACCAGTTGCTCGCCGCACTGCTGCCGGTCGCCGTAGGTGCCCAGCGCCGAGGCGATGGCGGCGTCCTCCACGTAGTCGGAGAGACCGTCGCTGCACAGCAGCAGCCGGTCGCCGGCGAACACGGTGAGCACCCCGATGGCCGGCGGCGCGTCCGAGCCCTGCACCGCCCGGGTGACCAGCGACCGCTGCGGGTGGTGGCGGGCCTGGTCGGGGGAGAGCGCGCCCTGGTCGACCAGCGCCTGCACGAAGGTGTCGTCCCGGGTGAGCTGGGTCAACTCGTTGTCGCGTAGCAGGTAGCAGCGGGAGTCGCCGACCTGGGCGAGGACCAGGGTGTCGCCGGCGAGCAGGGCCGCCGTCAGGGTGGTGCCCATGCCGTCGCGGGCCGGGTCGACCGTGATGGCCGCGCGGATGCGCTGGTTGGCGGTGCTCACCACGGCGCGCAGCGCGTCGGCGGCCTCGTCCGGCACGGTCGGCGGGGTGAGCTCGTCCAGGATGCGGATGACGATCTCGCTGGCCACCTCGCCGGCCGGGAGGCCGCCCATGCCGTCGGCCACCGCCACCAGGCGGTCACCGGCGAGGGCGGAGTCCTCGTTGTTGGTCCGGACGAGGCCGACGTCGTTCAGGATGGCCGAGCGGAGGATCAGCGTCATGGGGACAAGCTTGCCAAGAACACCCGCTCCGCGTCTCTACGGACTGCGGGGTCTGCGGAAAGAAATGTCATCGGCTTGCACACGGGGTATGTATCAGGGCTCCACTGTGGCCGGTCGCGGGTAGCGCAGCAGCAGGCTCGCCCGGACCTCCTCGTCGCCCACCGCGGCGTAGCTGTGCGGCACGTCGGAGGCCCAGCGGAGGTATTCCCCCGGGCCGGCGGTGAGCGGGGCGGTCGCCGGGCCGGCCCGGAGCACGCCGGAGAAGACGGTGACGTGTTCGGTGACACCGGCCTGGTGCGCGGGGGAGAGCTGCGCCGGGCCGGGGCTGACCCGCATCCGGTACAGCTCGTAGGTCGCGTCGGTGTCGCTGAAGACCTCCAGCAGGGTCGCTCCCACCGCGGCACCGCGGACGGTCGGCGTCTCGGCCGGCCCGGAGAGCACGGCGGTGAGGGGCACGCCGAGCTGGGCGGTGATCGCGTACAGGGTCTCCAGGGTCGGGTTTCGGGTGCCGTTCTCCAGGCCGGAGAGGGTGGCCTTCCCGACGCCGGCCAGCCGGGCGAGGGTGGACAGGGACATGCCGCGCTCCTCGCGGAGGGCGCGGATCCGCCGGCCGACGGCGTCGGTGGTCCGGTCACCGGCTGGTGGGGCAGCTGCCATGGGGCTATGGTGCTACATCGGCTCGTTCCGTAAACGGAACGGTGGTGAGGGAGGCAAGCATGGCCGGTCGGCTGCAACCCGTTCTGGCCGGCGTGGTGACCGCCCTGGTCGGCTTCGCCAGCTCGTTCACGGTCGTGCTGGCCGGGCTGCGCGCCGTGGGCGCGGACCAGGCCCAGGCCGCCTCCGGCCTGCTCGCCCTCTGCGTCGCCAGCGGCTGCTGCGCCGTCTGGCTCGGCCTGCGGCACCGGCTGCCGCTGGCCATCGCCTGGTCCACCCCGGGCGCCGCGCTGCTCGTCGCCACCGGGCCGGTGCCCGGTGGATGGCCGGCCGCGGTCGGCGCCTTCCTGCTCGCCGGCCTGCTGATCGTCGCGGCCGGGCTCGTCCCCGCGCTCGGCCGGGCCGTCGCCGCGATCCCCGCCCCGATCGCCAGCGCCATGCTCGCCGGGGTGCTGCTGCCGCTCTGCACCGCGCCCGTCCGGGCCCTGGTCGAGGTGCCCCGGCTGGCCGGGCCGGTGGTGCTCGCCTGGCTCCTGCTGCACCGGTTCGCCCGCCGCTGGGCGGTGCCGGGCGCACTCGCCGTGGCGGTGGTGGCGATCGCGCTGACCACCACCGGGCCCGCCCGGATCGACGCCGCGCCGGCCGTCGTGCTGACCGCGCCGGCCTGGACGCTGCCGGCGATCGTCGGGCTGGCCCTGCCGCTCTTCCTCGTCACCATGGCGGCGCAGAACGTGCCGGGGACGGCCGTGCTGGCCGGCTACGGCTACCGCGCCCCGCTGGGCTCGGCGCTGCGGGTGACCGGGCTCGCCACCGTGCTGGGTGCGCCGGCCGGCGGGCACGCCGTGAACCTGGCCGCGATCACCGCCGCGCTGGCGGCCGGCCCGGACGCCCACCCCGACCCGGAGCGTCGCTGGATCGCCTCGGTCACCGCCGGGATCGGCCTGGCGCTGCTCGGCCTGGGCGCCGGCGTGGCGACCGCCCTGGTGCTGCTCTCCCCGCCGGTCCTCGTCGAGGCGGTGGCCGGGCTCGCGCTGCTCGGCGCGCTGGCCGGTGCCGTCGCGGCGGCGGTCGCCCAGCCGGACGCCCGGGAGGCCGCCGTGGTCACCCTCGTGGTCACCGCCTCCGGGGTGAGCCTGCTCGGTGTGGGCGGCGCGTTCTGGGGGCTGGTCGCCGGCTGGCTTATGCTCCTGCTGTTCCGCCGTCGCCCGGCCCCGCCACCGGCGCCCGAGCCGGAACCGCAGCCGGCCGCGCCGGCCCGCGTGGGCTGATCAGGAGGTGCCTTCCGCTTCGACGCCGATCTCCATGATCCGTAGGCGGGCGCCGCTGACGTTCTCCTCGACCATCCGCCGGAGCGCCCGCGCGTCCTCCAGCGTGTCGAGCACGACCAGCACGTGGCTGAGGTCGGAATCGTCGTCGTCCGAGCCCCACCAGCCCCGGACGAAGCCCGGGCTCCGCCGGGTCACCTCGGCCATGTGCGCGAACTGGGCGGCCCGCGCCGCCGCCTCGGTCGGCGTGCCGCCCTGCTCTCCGATCACCATCCACATGCCGCCCACCGTAGGCGGGAAGTCACTCCTCCGGGGGGAGTTCGCCGGCCGGGACGGTGAGGCGTACGCCGTCGTCGGTGACCGCCGCGATCCGGTCGGCCAGCACGTAGACGGCGCCGGTACGGGCCAGTTCGGTGGAGACCTTGAGGTAGCCCTCGCGCAGCAGCCGGGCGGCCAGGTCGGCCGGGACGTCCGGTTCCTCGGCGGCGGCCGACCCGATCAGCTCGTCCAGGCTGCTGCCCGGGTCCACCGGGGCGGGCGCCTGCACGGTCACGGCGGCCGGGTCGCCGCGCTGGACGAGATCCACGGTGCCCACCTCGACGCCGGTGGAGTCGATCACCCGCATGCCGGTGGTGACCCGGGAGACGGTGTCCTGCTGCTGGCTCATACAGGCGCGGTTCCCGGGGCGCGCGGGCGCTAAACGGGCGGGGCCCAGCCGCTCGGTGGGCGGGGGGACAGCTCGCGCCAGCTGTCCGGCCCCTCCAGCAGGGCCCGGACGGTCTCCTCGGCCTCGTCGACGCTGGCGTACTCGTAGAACTGGGAGACCCCCTCGGCGCCGCCGGCGCGCTGCTCGACGTGCCAGCGGTCGCCGTCGACCCGGAGGAAGACGTCCCGCCGGGCCAGCCGCCCCCATTTCCCGTTCCACCAGTGCCTGCGCTGCTCCATGCCCGGACTCTATCGAACATGTGTTCGACACGCGTCGGCCCCCGCGGGATTCCCACGGGGGCCGATCGGCTATGGGTCAGCGCGCGGCCGGGGGCTCCTGCCGGCGGCCGAGCACGTCGTCCAGCGCGCCGCGCTGGCCCGGGGTGGCGTGGTTGCCGGCGAGCAGCGCGTCCCGGATCTCGGTGAGCAGCCGCACCTCTTCGCTGGGGGCCTTCGGCGGCGGCTCCTCGCCGCGCTTGCGCCGCTCGGCGAGCCGGTTCATCGGGTAGACGACCAGGAAGTACAGCGCCGCCGCGGTGAGCAGGAAGGTGATCGCGGCGTTGACGAAGGCCACCCAGTCGAACGGGATGCCCCGGAACTTCGGGGTGGAGCCGCCGATGCCGTCCTCGCTGCCGGTGATCAGCGCGATGAACACCCGGACCAGCGGTTCCAGGAACGACTTGGTGAGCTGGGTGACCACGCCGGTGAAGGCCGCGCCGATGACGACACCGACCGCGAGGTCCACGACGTTGCCGCGCATGATGAAGTCTTTGAAGCCCTTGAGCATCCGCTCTCCCGTGCTGTCCGGATTTCTGTCCGGGACAACCTACGCCCCGGAGGGGGCCTCGAGAAAAGCACCGGCCTCGATCGCCGCCCGGGCCGGGTCGCCGTCCCGGATGGCCGCGACCAGCCGGCCGTGGTCCACGTACCGCTCGGGCTCCAGGGTCTCGCCCATCGCCTGCGCCACGGTGCTGCGCAGCGCGGCGCCGACCGAGGCGTAGAGCTCGGCCAGCATGGCGTTGTGCGCGGCGGCCACGACCGCGGTGTGCAGCGCGGCGTCCGCCTCGACGAACTCACCCACCCGGCCGGAGCGCCAGGCGGCCTCCCGGGCGGCGAGCGCGCCGTCGAGCGCCGCCAGGTCATCCGGGGTACGCCGCAGCGCGGCGAGCCGGGCCGCCTCCACCTCGAAGGCGCGCCGGACCTCGATCACCTCGGCCATCCGGTCGTCGGTGAGCCGGCGGGCCACCACCGGGGCCAGCTCGTCGGTCGACACCACGTAGGTGCCGGAGCCCTGCCGGCACTCCAGCACCCCGGCGTGCACCAGCGCCCGGACCGCCTCGCGGACCGTGTTCCGCCCGACGCCGAGCGCGGCGACGAGCTGCGGCTCGGTGGGGATCTTCCCGCCCACCGGCCACTCGCCGCCGAGGATCCGGGCCCGGAGCTGCTCGATCGTCTGGCGCACGCGGTGGCCGCGCGGCGGCACGGCGACGGAATCGACGGCGGGTGTCACCGGTTACACCTCCTGCCGAAATTCATCCCATGATTGTAGGTTCGAGGTCATGACCCCGCCACCCCCGCCCACCGCGGCCGCCGTCACCGACGCGCCCACCACCGACGTGACCCCCGGGCCGGCCCCGGCCGCCGCACCCGTGCCGCAGACCACCCCGGTCCGCGGCGGGCTGCTGGTCCTGGTCGGCATGCTGCTGGTCGCCGTCAACCTGCGCGCCGCGGTGACCAGCCTGGGTGCCCTGCTCGACGAGATCCGCGACGGGCTGGGCCTCTCCGGCGCGATGGCCGGCCTGGTCACCACGCTGCCCACCATCGCCTTCGCCGGGCTCGGCGCGCTCACCCCGTGGCTGGTCCGCCGCTGGCCCGCCGCCCGGGTGCTGGTGGTGGCCATGCTCGCCCTGACCGTCGGGCAGGTGCTCCGCGTGGTCACCGGCTCGGCGGCGGTCTTCGTGCTCACCAGCGCGCTCGCGCTGGCCGGCATCGCGGTCGCGAACATCCTGCTGCCGATGCTGGTCAAGCAGCACTTCCCGCACCGCACCGGGCTGGTCACCGGGGCGTACACCATGGCCCTGACGGTGGGCACGACGGTGGCGGCCGCCTCGGCGGTGCCGATCGCCCACGCCTTCGGCTCGTGGCGGGCCGGGCTCGGCGTCTGGGCCGGGCTGGCCGCGGTGGCCGTACTCCCGTGGGTGCCGTTGGCGCTGCGGACCCGGGCCGCGCGACGCGCGGCGAGCCCCGCGGCGGCCGCCGCCGGGCCGGCGCGGGTGCGGCCGGCGCGGACCCGGCTCGGCTGGGCCATGGCGGTGTACTTCGGGGCGCAGTCGCTCAGCGGGTACGCGATCATGGGCTGGCTGGCTCAGCTCTTCCGGGACGCCGGCTACGCGCCGGAGGCGGCCGGCCTGCTGCTCGCCGGGGTGACCGCGCTCGGCGTGCCGGTGGCGCTCATGATGCCGGCCCTGGCCGGCCGACTGCCCACGCTGCGCCCGCTGGTCCTGTCGCTGACCGCGTTCTCGACGGCCGCCTACGTCGGCCTGGCGCTCGCGCCGCACGGCCTCGCGCCGCTCTGGGTGCTGCTGCTGGCCTTCGGTCAGGGCGCGTTCCCGCTGATCCTCACCACGATCGGGCTGCGCGCCCGGACCGCCGAGGGCACCGTCGCGCTCTCCGCCTTCGCGCAGAGCACCGGCTACGTCATCGCCGCGCTCGGCCCGCTGCTGGTCGGCATCCTCTACGAGGCGACCGGGGGCTGGACCGCGCCGATCGGGTTCCTGCTGGTGGCGCTGGCCGTGCAGACGGCGGCGGGCATCGTGATCGCTCGTCCCCGCTACATCGAGGACGAGCGCTGAGGAGGAACGGTCAGGAGGAGGCCGGCGTGGGGTCGCCCGCCACGGCCTGCTCCACCGTCGGATAGGTGTGCAGCACCTCGACCAGGCCGCTCACCTCGAGGATGCGGAGCACGCCGCGCTGCGGGGCGGCCAACCGGACCACGCCGCCGGCCTCGTCGCAGCTGTTCTTGGCGCGCACGAACACCGACAGCCCGGTGGAGTCGCAGAACGACACCTCGGCCAGGTCGAACACGAGGCGGTTGCGCCCCTTGTCCAGCAGGTCCGTGATCTGGTCCTGGAGCTGCGGTGCCGTCGCCATGTCCAGCTCGCCCGCGACCGACACGACGACCACGTCGCCGCGCTGTTCCGTGTGCACCGTCAGGGACATTCGCCGACCTCCTGTGTTCGGTGGAACCGTATCCCACGAAGCTGGCAACGTGCAGAACGGGAGCGGAGAAGGGTGCCGACGATCATTCCTTTGCTCTGCGGCAACTAGTGCCGCAGGCCCCGGTGATAGAGTCCGCCCGTCCAAAGTTCAGGGAGGTCAAGATGGCGTTGAGCGCCGAACAGAGTGGTCGGCTCGCCCGCCTGCTGACTGAGCACGCCGACCGGCTGATCGTGCGCTGGACGGAGATCGTGGCCGGCTCGCTGCGCGGCCGGCTCAGCCAGGCGGAACTGTCCCGGCAGGGGCGGGAGTTGCACCGCAGCATCGTCGACGCCGGGCAGCACGGTCTCACCGACCTTGCCGACGAGCACGGCGGCGAGTTGCGGGCCGTGCTGGCCGAACTCTCCGCGAGCCGGGCCCGGCAGGGCTTCAGCGCCACCGAGACCGCGATCAGCGTGTTCGCGCTCAAGGACGCGCTGCTGGAGCTGATGGAGGAGAGCAAGGACGCGGACACCCTCCGCGACTTCGTCGCCTACTCCGCCCTCGTCGACCAGATGGGGCTGTTCACCTTCGAGAGCTTCGTACGCACCCGCGAGGGCCTGATCGCCGACCAGGCCGAGCAGCTGCTGGAGCTGTCCACCCCGGTGGTGAAACTGTGGGAGGGCGTGGTCGCCGTCCCGCTGGTCGGCACCCTCGACTCGGCCCGCGCCCAGGTGGTGATGGAGCGGCTGCTCCAGACGCTGGTCGACACCGGCTCGCCGTACGCGATCATCGACATCACCGGCGTGCCGGCGGTGGACACCCAGGTCGCCCAGCACATCCTCAAGACCGTGGTGGCCGCCCGGCTGATGGGCGCCGACTGCATCATCTCCGGCATCCGGCCGCAGATCGCCCAGACGATCGTCGCCCTCGGCATCGAGTTCGGTGACATCGCCACCAAGGCGAGCCTGGCCGACGCGCTGCGCCACGTGCTGCGCCTGACCGGCGTCGAGACCACCTCCCGCCGCGCACGTCGGGAGTCCTGATGGAGCGGGTGCCGATCCTCAAGATCGGTGACATCCTGCTGGTCTCCATCCAGGTCGACATGTCCGACCAGACGGCGGTCCAGCTCCAGGAGGACCTGGCCGAGCGGATCGTCGCCACCGGCTGCCACGGCGTGATCATCGACATCACGGCGCTGGACATCGTCGACTCCTTCGTCGGCCGCATGCTCTCCACCATCGCGTCCATCTCCAAGGTGCTGGACGCCGAGACGGTCGTGGTCGGGATGCGTCCCGCCGTCGCCATCACCCTGGTCGAGCTCGGGCTGTCGCTCAACGGCATCCGTACCGCGCTGAACGTCGAGCGCGGCATGGAGCTGGTCGCGGCGAGCCGGGCCGACGAGTGGGACGAGGCGGACGTCGACGAGGACGCCGAGACGACGGCCACGTCATGACCTCCGGCGTCGACCTGGGGGTGCCGGCGACCCAGGCGATCCGCAGCGACGAGGACGTGGTCCGGGTGCGGCAGCTGGTACGCACCACCGCCGTCGCGACCCGGCTCTCGCTGGTCGACCAGACCAAGCTGGTCACCGCCGCCAGCGAGCTGGCCCGCAACACGCTGATCTACGGCGGCGGGGGCAGCGCCGAGGTGACCACCGTGGAGGACGGCCGCCGCCGCGGCGTCCGCATCGTCTTCGCCGACCAGGGGCCGGGCATCCCCGACCTCGACGCGGCCTTCACCGACGGCTTCACCACCGGCGGCGGGCTCGGCCTGGGGCTCAGCGGGGCCCGTCGGCTGGTCGACGACTTCGACATCTGGACCGCCGTGGGTGAGGGCACCCGGATCACCGTCACCAAGTGGTCCCGATGAACGCCGACGTGGTCGCCGACCACGGTCTCTGGTTCCGGGTGGAGAGCGGCGCCACGGCGAGCAGCGTGCGGCGGGCCGCCGAGCGGCTCGGCCGGCAGGTGGAACTCTCCGAGCCGCGCGTCGCCGATCTGGCCATCGTCACCGCCGAGATCACCAGCAACCTGGTGAAGCACGCCCAGGAGGGCGCCCTGCTGCTCCGCCCGGTGCGCCGGGGCGGGCGGGCCGGCGTGGAACTGGTCGCCATCGACTCCGGCCCGGGCATGGCCGACCTCGCGCTCTCCTCGGCCGACGGGCACTCCACCACCGGCACCCTCGGCATCGGCCTCGGCGCCATCGTCCGGCAGGCGAGCCGGTTCGACGGCTACTCGCTGCCCGGCCGGGGCACCGTGCTGACCGTCCAGGTCTGGGACGGTGCGGTCCCCGAGCCGGACTGGGCCGGTGCGCTGGCCCGGCCGATCACCGGCGAGCAGGTCACCGGCGACGGGTACGCGGTGCGGGTGACCGACGGCCGGCGGCAGGTGCTGGTCTGCGACGGCCTGGGACACGGTCCGTTGGCCGCCGCCGCGACCGGTGCCGCGCTGGCCGCGTTCCGGGCCGCGCCCGCCGGCTCGCCGGGCAGCGTGGTGCAGCACCTGCACCGCTCCATCGCACACACCCGCGGCGCCGCGCTGGCGGTCGCCGAACCGGATCCCGTGTCGGGCTTGCTGCGGTACGCCGGGCTGGGCAACATCGCAGCCATGATCGTGGCCGCGGGCGAGCGGCGGCGGGGCCTCGTCTCGCTGCCCGGCATCGCCGGACACCAGCGCCCCTCGGTGCGGGAGTACGACTACCCGTTCCCGTCCGGGGCGACCCTGGTCATGCACAGCGACGGCGTGGTGGACCGCTGGGACCTGGCCGACTACCCCGGCCTCACCGGCCGCGCGCCGCTGCTGGTCGCCGCCACCCTGCTGCGTGACGCCGGTATCCGCCGCGACGACGCCTGCGTCCTGGTCGCCCGGGCCGAGTCATGACCCGCCCCGACGGCCCGGACCCGCTGCTGCAGATGGCGCTCCGGGTGGAGCACGACATCTTCCTGGTCCGGCAGCGCGGCCGGGAGGTGGCCGCCGCGGTCGGGCTGGAGCACCAGGACCAGGTACGCCTGGCCACCGCGCTCAGCGAGGTGGCCCGGGACCTGCTGCGCGCGGTCGACGGCGCGGACGTCACCTTCACGGTCGTCCTCGACACCCACACCGGCCAGCGGGTGCTCCGGGTCGACCTGGCGCCGGTGCGCCCGCTGCCCGGCGGCCGGTACGAGCCGCAGTCCGGCGCGGTGGCGCGGCTGGTGGACATGCTGGGCGTGGCGACCCACGAGGGCGATACGGTCGTGAGGATGTCCCGACGAATTCCGGCAACCGCGTCACCGCTCACGCCGGAGCGCCTCGCCCAGCTCCGCGCCGAGCTGGCTACCAGCGCTCCGGGCACCGCGCTGGACGAGCTGGCCGCGCAGAACGCGCAGCTCATCGCCGCCCTCGACGAGGTGCGCAGCCATCGCGACGAGCTGGAGGTGCTCAACTCCGAGCTCCAGGAGACCAACCGGGGCGTGATGGCGCTCTACAACCAGCTCACCGAGGAGCTGGAGGAGACCAACCGCGGTGTGGTGGCGCTCTACGCCGAGCTCGACGAGAAGTCCGCCCAGCTCCGCGCCGCGAGCGAGTCGAAGAGCCGGTTCCTGGCCAACGTGAGCCACGAGCTGCGCGCCCCGGTGACCGCGGTCATCGGGCTGGCCCGCCTGCTCGCCGACTCCGCCTCCGACCCGCTCACCGGCGAGCAGGCCCGGCAGGTGGGGCTGATCCGGTCGTCCGCGGCCGACCTGCTCGGCCTGGTCAACGAGCTGCTCGACCTGGCCAAGGCCGAGTCCGGCCGGCTCGAACCCAACTGGGCCGAGGTGGACCTGCGCGGGCTCTTCGGGCAGCTCCGCGGCACGCTGCGGGCGCTGGCCACCCGGCCCGAGGTGGAGCTGGTGGTGGAGGAGCCGCCGGCGCCCGTGACCCTCCGCTCGGACGAGGTGCTGCTCGCCCAGGTGCTGCGCAATCTCCTGCACAACGGTCTCAAGTTCACCGAGCGGGGTGAGGTGCGGCTGCGGGCGGAACGCCGGGGCGACCTCTGGGCGCTGTCGGTCACCGACACCGGTGCGGGCATCCCGCCGGAGCTGCACGAGCGGATCTTCGAGGAGTTCTACCAGGTGCCGGGCGCGACCCGGGTCGGCGGCACCGGCCTCGGCCTGCCGTACGCGCGGCGGCTCGTCACGCTACTGGGCGGAACGCTCGAGCTGGCCAGCCAACCGGGCCGGGGCAGTACCTTCACCGTGGTCCTTCCCGTGGGCGGAGCGTGACGGTGGAGGGCGGCCCGGCGACCGTGCTGGTGGTCGACGACAGCGGTCCGAAGCGGTACCTGCTGGTGAACTGGCTGACCCGGGCGGGCTTCACCACCCTGGAGGCGCAGAACGGCGCCGAGGCGCTGGACCGGGTGCGCAAGGACCGGATCGACCTCGTGGTGCTCGACGTCCGGCTGCCGGACATGAGCGGCTTCGAGGTCTGCGAGCTGATCAAGGACTTCCGCCCGTCGACCCCGGTCATCCACGTCTCGGCACACGCCGTGGACGTGGTGGACCGGGCGCACGGGCTGACCCGGGGCGCCGACGCGTACCTGGCCGAGCCGATCGAGCCGGAGGAACTGGTCGCCACCGCGCACGCGGTGCTCCGCTACTACCAGGCCCGGCAGCGGGCCGAACTGCTCGCCGAGCGGCTCGCCGCGCTGGCCGACGCCACCGTCGAGATGCACGCCGCGCCGAACTTCGTCCGCCTGCTGGAGAAGGCGACGGCCGGTGCGGCGCGGATCTTCAAGAGCCCGGCGGCCGTCGTCGCCGAGACGTTCGACGGGGACTGCCTGGCGGGCGTGACCGTCGGGCCGGAGGCGCCGCCGGTGATCGTGCCGTGGACGGTGGACGACACCGGCCAGCCGATCGGCACCCGGGTCCGGGTCGACGAACCGGACGCGTGGGACCTGACCGCCTGGCCCGACGGCGACACGGTGACCGTGGCCGCGACCCGGCTGCGCGAGGACCGCGCCCCGCTCTACGTGGTGGTGCCGACCGCCACCCAGACCGTGCGCACCCCCGTGCTGGTGCAGCTCGCGCAGGCGGTCGCGTCGGCCGTCGAGGCCCAGCGCTCCTTCGACCAGGAGCACCGCATCGCGGTGACCCTCCAGCGCAGCCTGCTGCCCCGCCGGCTGCCCGACGTCGCCGGTCTCGACCTGGCCGTCCGCTACGAGCCGGCGAGCTCGCAGACCGAGGTGGGCGGCGACTTCTACGAGCTGGTGGTGCTCGACGGTCAGCTGCTGGTGGCGATCGGCGACGTGGCCGGGCACTCCCTGCACGCCGCCACGGTGATGGCCGAGCTGCGGCACGCGGTGCGCGCGTACGCGGTCGAGGGGCATCCGCCGGGGGTGATCCTGGACCGGGTCAACGAGCTGATGCGTACCCTCCTGCCGACCGAGCTGGCCACCCTCTGCGTGCTGCTGCTCGACCCGGGCAGCGGGCTGATCCGCCTGGCCAGCGCCGGGCACCTGCCCGCCCTCATCAGCAACGACGGGCGGATCGAGTTCGTGCAGCAGTCCGCCGCGCTGCTCGGGGTGCGCGCGCCCCGCCCGCCGGACCTGGAGTTCGTGCTGCCGGCCGGGGCCACGCTGGTCCTCTACACCGACGGGCTGATCGAACGGCGGGACGCCACCATCGACGAGGGCATGGCGGCGCTCGGCGTGGTCGCCACCCGGGTGGACGCCGACCTCGACCAGTTCTGCCAGCGGCTGCTGGTCGAGCTCGCCCCGCCGGAGATCCAGGACGACGTCGCGGTGGTCGCCGTCCGCCGCCGCTGAGCCGTCACCCGCCGCGCGAATCGGCCAGCGAGCGGGCGTACGCCGCCGGCGACACCCCGGCCACCGCGGTGAACTCGCGGACCAGGTGGGCCTGGTCGGCGTACCCCAGGTCGGCGGCGACCCGCGACCAGTC
Source organism: Micromonospora terminaliae (assembly GCF_009671205.1). Lineage (NCBI taxonomy): Bacteria > Bacillati > Actinomycetota > Actinomycetes > Micromonosporales > Micromonosporaceae > Micromonospora > Micromonospora terminaliae. Next base: position 5,831,639 of record NZ_CP045309.1, read on the forward strand.
CAGCGGCCCGGCGGCGGCCTGCTCGATCGCCTCCTGGAGCCGATAGCGGCGGATGACCCACTTCGGACCGACGCCCACCTGGTCCAGGAACAGCCGCTGGAGGCGCCGGGTGGAGGTCCCGTGCCGCCGGGCGAAGTCGTCGACGCGCAGGACGCTCCGGTCGGCGCGGATCTCCTCGACCAGGGCGGTGGCCTCGGCGGCGAGCGGGTCCGGCACCGGCTGCCAGGCGGTGAGCAGCTCGTCGAGCCGGCGGCACCGCTCGTCGTCGGAACCGGGGCAGACCGGCCCGGCGGCGAACGGCGTGCCGGTGAGCGGTGACCCCGCGGGCAGCGGGAGGCGCCGGCCGGTCAGCTCGGAGACCGGGCGGGGCCAGAAGGGGCGGAAGCCGCCCGGCCGGAACTGCACGCCGGTGACCCGGCCGGTGCCGTGCAGGGTGACGGTGAACAGCCCGGTGTCCACGCCGGCGATCTCGCCGTGCTCCGCCTCGACCTCCCGGGCCTGGAACACCAGGTTGACCGCCGGGTGCGGGACGATCCGCTGGTCGAACGGGTCGGTCAGCGCCCAGTCGATCAGCCAGTAGTGCTCCACCCAGGGGCGCAGCGCCGGTGCGGGCAGCCGGCGTCGGAAGTGGACCCGCCGCCGGAGCCGACCGGGGTCGAGGATGCCCCGGTTGTCCCGCCGCGGTTCGTGTCGCATTTCTTCAAGACCGCCCTCATACGCTGGCCCTATGACCACGAAGACTAGTGAGCTGCTGGCCGCCGCCGCGCCCCGGACGGTGGCGGTGGTCCAGGGCATCTCCGACGACCAGCTCGGCCTGCCCACCCCGTGCCCGGACTACACCGTGCGCGACCTGCTCAACCACCTCTTCGACGTGGTGGTCAACTTCCAGGCGCTGGCCGGCCGGCGGGAGGTCGACTGGGCGGCCAAGACCGACCACCTCACCGAGGGCTGGCGCGACCGGTTCGCGACCGAGGCCGACCGCCTGACGCGGGCGTGGTCGGACCCGGCGGCGCTGGAGGGCGTCTCGCCGGGCATGGGGCTGCCGCAGGAGACCGTCGGCGACATGGCGCTCATCGACCTCACCGTGCACGGCTGGGACCTCGCCCGGGCCACCGGCCAGCGGCTGGAGGTCGACCCGGCGGTGCTGGCGGCGGGGCACGGCTTCATGGACCGGATGGGCGACACCGGGCAGAAGATGGGCGCCTTCGGCGAGCCGGTGCCGACGAGTGGAGAGCCCACCACGCTGGACGCCCTGCTCGGGCGGACCGGCCGCGACCCCGCCTGGACCCCCTGACCCGACCGGCTACCTGCTCGTCCGGGGTCTGTTCCCCGCACCGAGGGGCGGGGGCTACGCGCAGGAGTTCTGCGACGCGGGCGAGCGGCTCTGCGGTGACCCGGCCACCCGCGCCCGCTACGTCCGCACCGAATGGGTGCCCGAGGTGACCGTCCCGCCGCACGTACCGTGGGAGCAGCTGGCCTGGTTCGCGGCCGGCGGGCTGGCCGCGGTGCTGCTCACCGTCGGCGTCGGCCTGCTCTTCCTGCGTGCCGGCACGACGGTAGAGGAGCTGCGCGCGACCTGACGTGACGCGAACGGCGCCGGCGGCGCTGTTTGCGTCGGGAGGCCCGGGGAGTGGCCTCCCGAGCCGGCGCCCAGCCGGCGGGAGCGCGAACAGCGGGAGACCAGCACCATGCCGAACCAGCCGAACGCCGCGCCGCCGGTGTTCGTCGACCGGACCGGCCGGCGTCGCCGGCTGACCGTGATCGCCGGCGTGGCGATGGGCCTCGGCCTGCTGACCAGCTTCGGTCTGATCCTGGCCGGGCTGTTCTTCGACTCGACGGTGCCGCTGCCCGGCTGGTCCGACACGAAGCCGCCGCCCATCGAGGCCGGGGTCGACGCGCCGCCCCGGGACCGGGAGCCGACCGCCCCGAGCCCTCGGCCCTCGTCGGCCACCCGCACCGGCCCGTCGGCGTCCGCGCCGTCGGCCACGCACACGACCGTCCCCACCCGGGCCGCCACGACGGCCGCGCCCCGCCCGACCGCCAGCGTGCCGGGGCAGGGCGACGAGCGCCGCAACAGCGCCAGGCCGAGCCGGTCGCCGGGCAAGCCCTGACCATGGCGCGACACATCGCCCGCCGCGACCCCCGGGCGCACTGGGTGCTGCTCCTGCTGGGCCTCGTCGCCCTGCTCGCCGCGTTGAGCTTCCACGGCCTGGTCAGCGCCGTCGGCGGCGGCTCCGGACCGGACCAGGCGCCCGCCTCGCCCGCGCCGCGCGCGGTCGCCACCGGCGGGCCGGTGCTGCGGCTGGACGGCCCCACGCCGGTGAGCCGGCGGCTGCCGGCGCGCACCCTGGCGCTCACCTTCGACGACGGCCCCGACCCGCGGTGGACCCCGCAGATCCTCGACGTGCTGCGCCGGCACCACGCCCACGCCACGTTCTTCGTGGTCGGCGCGCGGGTGGACGAGCACCCCGACCTGGTCCGGCGGATCCTCGCCGAGGGGCACGAGATCGGCTCGCACACCTTCACCCACACCGACCTGACCACCGCCCCCGGCTGGCGCGCCGGGGCCGAGCTCTCCTGGACGCGCAACGCCGTCGCCGGGGTGACCGGCCGCGAGGTGACGCTGTTCCGGCCGCCCTTCTCGTCGACTCCGGCCGCCGTCACCGACGCGCAGTACCGGGCGCTGCGGGCGGCCGCCGTCAGCGGGCACGTGGCGGTGCTCGCCGACCGGGACGCCAAGGACTGGCAGCGCCCCGGCGTGCCGGCCATCGTGCGGGCCGCCACCCCGACGGGCGGCGCCGGCGCGGTGGTGCTCATGCACGACGGCGGCGGGGACCGCGGCCAGACCGTGGCCGCCCTGGACCAGTTGCTGCCCCGGCTGGCCGCGCAGGGCTACCGGTTCACCACGGTCTCCGCCGGGATCGGCGCGCCCGACTCGATGGTGCCGGCCACCGCCGGCGCCCGGCTGAGCGGCACGGCGCTGCGCTGGGCGCAGACCGGCGCCGACTGGCTGACCTCCGCCATGAACCTGCTGCTCGCGGTGGCCCTGGTGCTCGGCGTGGTCCGCCTCGGCGTGCAGGTGGTCTGCGCCCGCCGGCACGTCCGCCGGGTACGCCGGCCGCGGCGCCGGTGGCCCGAGGTGGTCGCACCCGTGTCGGTGATCGTGCCGGCCTACAACGAGGCCGCGAACATCGCCGCCACCGTGCGGTCCCTGGTCGCCAGCGCGTACCCGGCGCTGGAGGTGATCGTGGTGGACGACGGCTCCAGCGACGGCACGGCCGACATCGTCGAACGCATGCGGCTGCGCGGGGTACGCGTCATCCGGCAGGCCAACGCCGGCAAGCCGGCCGCGTTGAACACCGGGATCCGGGCCGCCCGGGCCGAACTGCTGGTGCTGGTCGACGGGGACACCGTCTTCCAACCGGACACCGTCTACCGGCTGGTCCAGGGCTTCGCCGACCCGACCGTCGGGGCCATCAGCGGCAACACCAAGGTGGCCAACCGGCGTCGGCTGCTCGGCCGCTGGCAGCACCTGGAGTACGTGATCGGCTTCAACCTCGACCGCCGGATGTACGACGTGCTGGAGTGCATGCCCACCATCCCCGGCGCGATCGGCGCGTTCCGCCGCCAGGTGCTGTTCGCGGTCGGCGGCGTGCCCGCCGACACCCTGGCCGAGGACACCGACCTCACCATGAAGGTGCTCCGGGCCGGCTGGCGGGTGGTGTACGAGGAGAGCGCCATCGCCTGGACCGAGGCGCCCTCGTCGCTGCGCCAGCTCTGGCGGCAGCGCTACCGCTGGTGCTACGGGACCATGCAGGCCATGTGGAAGCACCGGCACGCGCTGCGCGAGGCGGGCGCCGGCGGGAAGCTGGGCCGGCGAGGGCTGCCGTACCTGACCGTGTTCCAGATCGTGCTGCCGCTGGCCGCGCCGGCCGTCGACGTCTTCGCCCTCTTCGGGCTGCTCTTCCTGCCCTGGTCCGAGCTGGCGCTGGCCTGGCTGGGCCTGCTCCTGCTCCAGGGCGGCACCGCCGCGTACGCGCTGCGCCTGGACCGGGAGCGGTTCGGCCCGCTCTGGACGCTGCCGTTCCAGCAGCTCGTCTACCGGCAGGTCATGTACCTGGTGGTCGTGCAGTCGGTGGTGACCGCGGTGGTCGGCAACCGGCTGCGCTGGCAGCGGATGGTGCGCACCGGCGAGGCGGCGGCGCTGGTCGGCGGGGCGCCGGCCCGCTGAGTCACCGCGGGCCGAACAGCCCGGCGGCCCAGGAGACGGTCAGGCCGATCAGCGCCGAACAGCAGCACACCACCAGGGCGGAGGCGACCACCCCGAGGATCAGCCACACGGGCGCGCGCCGGGCCGGCCCCGGCCCGCCCTCCGCCCGCTGCTCGTCGTCGCTCACCCGGGCAGTCTAGGGCCGGGCGCGGGGCGGCGGACCCTCCGGCGGCGCGGCAGGATGGGGCGATGGACCTGGTCACGATCGCGGACGTCCGGGCCGCGGCCGAGGACGTGGCGGGCGCCGTGGTGCGTACCCCCCTGGTGCCGACGCTCTGGGACGACGAGCTGTGGCTCAAACCGGAGAGCCTGCAACCGGTCGGCTCGTTCAAGCTGCGCGGGGCGACGCACGCGGTGGCGCGGCTGGACCCGGCCGCCCGCTCCCGGGGCGTGGTGACCCACTCCTCCGGCAACCACGGCCAGGCCCTGGCGTACGCGGCCCGCACGTTCGGCGTGCCGTGCACCGTGGTCGTGCCGGAGGGCGCGCCGCGGGTGAAGGTGGAACGGATGCGGGCGCTCGGCGCCGACGTGCGGCTCGTGCCGCCGGCCCGCCGGCTCGTCGAGGCCGAGCGGATCGTCGCCGACACCGGGGCCACGCTGGTGCCGCCCTTCGACCACCCGTGGATCATCGCGGGGCAGGGCACGATCGGCCTGGAGATCGTCGCCGACCTGCCCGACGTCGACGTGGTGCTGGTGCCCGTGGGTGGCGGCGGGCTCTCCGCGGGCGTGGCCACCGCCGTCAAGGCGCTGCGCCCGTCGGCCGCCGTGATCGGGGTGGAGCCGCTGCTCGCCGCCGACGCTCGCGACTCCCTGGCGGCCGGGGAGGTGGTGGTCTGGGAGGTCGAACGCACCTACCGGACCTGCGCGGACGGGCTGCGTACCAACCTGTCCGAACTGACCCTGGCCCACCTGCGGGACCGGCTCGACGGCATCGTCACGGTGGCCGAGGACGAGATCCTCGCGGCGACGGGGCGGCTGCTCCGCGAGGCCCGGCTCGTGGCCGAGCCGAGCGGCGCGGTCGCGCTGGCCGCTCGGCTGTTCCACCGGGACGCGCTGCCTCCAGGGCGTACCGTCGCGGTGGTCACCGGCGGCAACGCGGACCCGCACGTGCTGGGCCCGCTGCTGGGCTGAGGGGCCGGCGCGGCCCCTCAGCCCGACGGGTCAGGCGCGGCCCAGACGGTCCAGGGTCCAGGCGTTGACGAACGCCTCCTCGCGCCAGGCGTCGTAGCGGCCGCTCGGGCCGCCGTGGCCCGCGCCCATCTCGGTCTTGAGCAGGTAGTCGCCCTGCGGGGCGACCGCGCGCAGCCGGGCGATCCACTTGGCCGGCTCGTGGTAGAGCACCCGGGTGTCGTTGAGGCTGGTCACCGCGAGGATCGCCGGGTAGTCCACCGCGGCCACGTTCTCGTACGGCGTGTAGGACTTCATGTACGCGTAGACCTCGGGGTCGTCGAGCGGGTTGCCCCACTCCTCCCACTCGGTGACCGTCAGCGGCAGCGACGGGTCGAGGATCGAGGTGAGCGCGTCCACGAACGGCACCTGCGCGACGATCCCGGCGAACGCGTCCGGGGCGAGGTTGGCCACGGCGCCCATCAGCAGGCCGCCGGCCGAGGCGCCCCGGGCGACCAGCCGGTCGCTGGCCGTCCAGCCGGCCTTGACCAGGTGCCGGGCGCACGCCACGAAGTCGGTGAAGGTGTTCTTCTTGGCCAGCAGCTTGCCCTCGTCGTACCAGCGCCGGCCCAGCTCGCCCCCGCCGCGGATGTGCGCCACCGCGAAGATCACGCCCCGGTCGAGCAGGCTGAGCCGGGCGATGGAGAACCACGGGTCCATGCTCGCCTCGTAGGACCCGTAGCCGTAGATGACCGCGGGAGCGGAGCCGTCGCGCGGGGTGCCCGCGCGGCAGACCAGCGAGATGGGTACCCGGGTGCCGTCGTCGGCGAGCGCCCAGTCCCGGTGCTGCTCGTAGTCGGCCGGGTCGTACTCCCGCCCGTCCGGACCGGGCCGGACCGGCTTCCGCCGGCGCAGCACCATCTGGCGGGTGACCAGGTCGTAGTCGTAGACCGAGTCCGGGGTGACCAGCGAGGTGTAGCGCAGCCGCACCTCGCTCGTGCGGTATTCCGGGTTGGCGTCGAGCCCGACGCTGTAGATCGGCTCGGGGAAGTCGATGTCGAAACTGTCACCGCCGCCCACGGGCAGCACCCGCAGCCCGGTCAGCCCGTTGCTGCGCAGCGAGACGACCAGGTGGTTCTCGAACGCGTCCACGGACTCCAGCCGGGTGCCGGGGGTGTGCGGGATCAGCGGCGTCCAGTCGCCCGGCGCGTCCGCCGACGTGTACGCCAGCGCGAAGTCCTCGGCGCCGTCGTTGTGCAGGATCAGGAAGCGGTGGCCGTGGTGCTCCACCGCGTACTCCACGCCCTGCCGGCGCGGCGCGATGATCGCCGGCTCGCCGGTGGGGTTGGCGGCCGGGATGACCCGGACCTCGCTGGTGACCTTGCTGTGGATGTCGATGACGACGAACCGCTCGGAGCGGGTCAGCTCGACGCCCACCCAGAACCGCTCGTCGTCCTCCTGGTGCACCACCCCGTCCTCGCTCGACGGGGTGCCCACGGTGTGCCGCCAGACCCGGTTCGGCCGCCAGGCGTCGTCGACCGTGACGTAGAACAGCGTGGAGGCGTCGCTCGACCAGGCGGTGCCGTAGAAGGTGTCCGGGACCTCGTCGGGGAGCGCCTCGCCGGTCTGCAGATCCTTGATCCGCAGCGTGAAGCGCTCGTCTCCGGAGAAGTCGGTCGAGTAGGCCAGCCAGCGCCCGTCGGGGCTCACGTCGAACGCGCCGAGGGCGAAGAAGTCGTGCCCCTCGGCGAGCTGGTTGCCGTCCAGCAGCACCTCCTCGCCGTCGAGCGGGGCGCCGTCCGCGCTGACCGGCGGCGTGGTCTCGCCGTCGCGGACGGCCCGGCGGCAGTGCACGCCGTACTGCTGGCCCTCCACCGTGCGGGTGTAGTACCAGTAGCCGTCCTTGCGGGTCGGCACCGACAGGTCGGTCTCCTGGGTGCGCCGGCGGGTCTCCTCGAACAGCTCGGCGCGCAGCCCCGCCAGGTGCGCGGTGCGTGCCTCGGTGTATGCGTTCTCCGCGGTCAGGTAGGCGATCGTCTCGGGGTCGTCCTTGGCGGCGAGCCAGGCGTACTCGTCGACGACGGTGTCGCCGTGGTGGGTCCGGTCGGCCGGAACGCGCTTCGCGACGGGGGCAGGCGACGGCTCCGGGCCGGAGTTGTCGGAAGTCTCGGTGGTCACGGGCGTCACGTTACCGGCCGGCATGCCGCCGATCGGGCCGCGCGCCGCCGAAGTGCCGCGACTCGCCGGCAAGGCTTTCGAACATGTGTACGATAACCGCCATGGCGGCTGCAGCGCGTTCCACCGATCGACCCGGAGCCCTCGAGATCACCCGGAAGCTGGCGGAGATCTGCGGGCCGCCGTTCGCACGTTTCGCCGGCCCGGCCGACGAGGTGGCCGGGCGGACGGCCCGCTGGGTGGCCGTGCCGGGCGGCCCGCACGCCGCGGCCGAGGTGCTCCGGCTGGCCGCGGCGCACGACCTGACCGTGGTGCCCCGGGGCGCCGGCACGAAGATCGACTGGGGTGCCGCCCCGGCACAGGTCGACATCATGCTCGACACCGGCCGGCTGGCCGGGGTCTGGCACGAGCCGCACGCCGCGGCGGTGGCCGAGATCGGTGCCGGCACCCCGCTGCGGGCCGTGCAGGCCACCCTGGAGCGCACCGGCCGGCGCCTCCCGGTCGACGCGCCCTCTCCCGGGGCGACGCTGGGCGGGGTGCTGGCTGCCGACGAGGCCGGCCCGCTGCGCCACCGGCACGGCAGTCCCTGCGCCCAGCTCGTCGGGGTGCGCTACCTCGACGCCGACGGTGAGCTGGTCAGCGTGGGGGAGCCGGGCACTGCGCTGCTCGGCCGCGCCGGGCCGCGGCTGGGCGGGGCGGCGCCGAGCGGCGGGGCTTCCGGCGCGGCCTCGGGTGGTGCGGCGTTGGGTGGTGCGGTGCCGGGCGGTGGGGTGTTCGGTGGTGCGGTGCCAGGCGGTGGTGCGGTGTCGGGCGGCGGGGCGTTCGGTGGTGGCGCGGCGGCCGTCTTCGGTACGGGCGAGGTACCGGGGCTCGACGTGGCCCGGCTGCTCTGCGGCTCGCAGGGCGGCCTCGGGGTGCTGGTGTCCGCCACCATGCGGGTGCAGGCCGTGCCCGCCGGCCGGGTCTGGGTGTCGCGTCCGGTGTGGACGCCCCTCGAGGTGCACGACCTGGTCCGGGCCGTGCTCGCCGCCCGGCTCGATCCGGCGGCCGTCGAGCTGGACCTGCCGGTGCCCGTGCCGCTGCCGCGCCGGCGGCGGATTCCCGCGTCCCACCCGTCCGTGGCCAACCGGCCCGACCATCCGTCGGTGACCGGCCGGCCGGGGCGACCGGCTGCCGCGGGCAGCCTCGTGGTGCTGCTGGAAGGCGGCCCGGCCGACGTGGCGGAACGCGCCGACCGGCTCGTCGCGCTGCTCGGCCCCGAGGCCGTGGTCAACCACGCCGCCCCCGAGTGGTGGGGCCGCTACCCGTTCGCCCCCGGCGACACGGCCCTGCGGATCGAGGTGCCCATCAACGACCTGCACGCCGCCGTCTACGCGCTGCGCGACGCGGCCGGCACCCCCGTCCCGGTCCGCGGCTCGGCCGGGATCGGCGCCGTGCACGCGGCACTGCCCGGCTCGCTGCCGCCCGAGCGGGTCGCCTCGATCCTCGCCGCAGTCCGGGTTGTGCTCCTCGCCCGCCAGGGCCGCTGCGTGGTGGTCTCCGCCCCAGCGCCGGTCCGCCGGGCCGTCGACCTCTGGGGCGAGCTGCCCACCCTGCCGCGCCTCCGCACGGCCAAGGCCCACCTCGACCCCCACCACCGCCTGTCCCCCGGCCGCCTCCCGGGCGGCCTGTAACCGGCCGCCGCCCGTCCTTTGTCGGTGATCATGAGGTTGGCGGCGACAAAACGGGCTTAGGGTCAAGGGGTGAGTGCAATCGTTAGCTGGCGATGAGTTGATCGAGACGCTCGGCTGGGGTGTCCCAGCCGAGCGTTTGGCGGGGTCGGGTGTTCAGTTCGTGGGCGACTTCGTCGAGGCCGGGTTGGTCGATGGTGCGGAAGTCGTAGCTGCCTTTGGGGAAGTACTGGCGTAGCAGTCCGTTGGTGTTTTCGTTGGTGCCGCGTTGCCAGGGGCTGTGGGGGTCGCAGAAGTAGACCGGGCAGCCGGTGGTGACGGTGAACTGGGCGTGGGCGGCCAGTTCGTTGCCCTGGTCCCAGGTCAGGGAGCGGCGTAGATGTGCGGGCAGTCGCTGGGTCAGGCTGGTGAGCACGGTGATGACGGCCTCGGTGTCACGGCCCTGCGGGAGGGCCCCGAGCATCACATAGCGGGTAGCCCGTTCCACGAGGGTGACGATGGCGGACTTGCCGGCCTTGCCGATGACCAGGTCGCCTTCCCAGTGTCCGGGCACGGCCCGATCATCGGCTTCGGCGGGGCGGGCGCTGATGTGCAGGTCACCGATCCACGGTCGCCGGGAACGCAGCGCGCCCGCGGCCCGTGCCTGAGGGCGCCGGTCGGCCCGACCGGACCGCAACGCGACCTGCCGAGTCAACTCCTCCCGCAGGCTTCCCCGCGACTGCACATAGATCGCCTGATAGATCGTTTCGTGCGACACCCACAACTCCGGCCGGTCAGCAAACGTGGCCCGCAACCACGCGGCGATCTGCTGCGGAGACCACCTGCGTGCCAGTCTGCCCGCCACCACCTCACGCAGCCGCCCACCCCGATCCAACTTCGCCGCCTTAGGCCGACACCGGGCCGCGTCCGAGCGCCGCTGCGCCCACTGCGCCTGATACCCCCACCGATACGGCCGGCGAGCCCGCCCCGGCGGCAACAACCGCCCGAGCGGATTCTTCGTCCCGTGCCGCGCGCTGTTGTTCCGCGCCACCTCCCGCGACACCGTGCACACCGGCACCCCAAGAAGCCCCGCGATCTGCGTGATCGTCTGACCCGCACCCCACAGATGCTCCAACACCTGCCGATGCCCAAACGTCAACACACCCGGTCTGGCCACCACACCCCCCAGCACAACCAAGATCAGTTGCACTGAACCCTAGAAACCACCGGGCACGGACTGCCGCCAACCTCATGATCGACGGTGACCGCCCGCTGGCCGGTCAGAGGGCGTCGTTGCGGAGGACCAGGATGGCTATGTCGTCGCGTGGGGGTTCCACCGAGAAGGCGATCGTGGTGGCGCGGAGGCGGGCCGCGACCACGTCCGCCGAGTAGCCGGCCAGGGGTGCCGCCGCCTCGCGCAGGCGGTCGGTGCCGAACAGCTCCCGGCCGCGCCGCCGCTCGGTTACCCCGTCGGTGAAGAAGATCAGTGCGTCACCCGGCTCGAGCACGAGCTCGGCGGTCGGGGTGGCGATCGAGTCGAGCAGCCCGAGGGCCGTGCCGCCGGTGCCGACGAAGCCCGCCCCGCCGCCACCGTGCAGCAGTACGGGCCGGTCGTGCCCGGCCAGGTGCAGGGAGACGTCGAGCTGGTCGCCGTCGCCCGGCCCGACCGCCGCCAGCGCCAGCGTGCAGTAGCGGCCACCACCGCGCTCGACCAGCGTCTCGTTGAGCCGGCCGAGCACCTCCGGCAGCGGCTTGCCGTCGCCGACCAGCACCCGGATCACGTCCCGGACCAGCCCGGTCACCGCCGCCGCCTGCACGCCCTTGCCGGAGACGTCGCCGACCACCACGAGCCAGCGGCCGTCCGGCAGCGGCACCACGTCGTAGAAGTCGCCGCCGACCTCGGCGTCGTCGCCGGTCGGGACGTACTCGGCGGCGAAGCCGATGCCCTCGACCACGGGGAGCACCGGCGGCAGCAGCGACTGCTGGAGGGTCTGCGCGACCCGCCGGCGCTCGGCGTGGATCCGGGCGTTCTCGATGGCCAGGGCGGCCCGCCGGGCCACGTCCTCCAGCACCGAGACCTCGTCGGGGTCGTGCCGGTGCCGCTGGTGGCGGCCCACGGCCAGGGTGCCGAGCCGCTGACCGCGGGCGATCAGGGGTACGGCGAAGCCCTCCATCGGCCCGCTGAGCGGCACCTGCGCGGCGCTCCGCGACGCCTCCCGCAGCCGGGCCTGGATCGAGTCGGGCCCGGTCTCCTGGAGCACCCGGTGCAGCTGCGGCAGCACCGCCTCGTCGGCGTGGCTGGCCGCGGCGAGCCGCAGCCGCCCCCACTCGTCGGTGGTGTGCACGGCGCACCACTGGCCGAGCCGGGGCACCACGAGCTGCGGGACGAGCGCCATGGTCAGCTCGACGTCCAGCGACTGGGCCAGCAGTTCGCTCGCCTCGGCCAGGAAGGTCAGCCAGGCCGACCGGCGTACGTCGGCCCGGCGCAGCCGGTCGTTCTCCAGGTGCAGGGAGAGCCGCTCGGCGGCCAGCACCGCGAGCGGCCGGGCGTACGCCGACGGCGCCGCATCCAGCTCCAGCTCCCCGGCGTAGGGGCGGTGCACGGCGAGCGGGACGCGCAGCAGCTCGTTGCCCTCGCGGGGCTGCCGGCCGTAGCGGGCGAGCACCTGGCTGCCCTGCCCGTCGCCGCGGTCCAGCCGCACCACGCCGCCGGCCGCTCCCACCATCTCGGCGACCCGGCTCAGCAGCCCGGCGGCGAACTCGGGCAGCGGGTCGTCCGCGTACGGGTCGGGGGTGGTCTGCATGAGCTCGCTCATCGCGGCGGCGCTCGGGCTGCCCCCGTCGGTCGGTGCGGTGGTGGTGGGCACCGGGCGCGCCTCGGCCGGCTGGGAGGTCGCACCGAGGCCGGGCCGGTCGAGCCGGAACCAGACCCCCTTGCCCGTGGGCAGGTAGGTCGTGCCCCACCGGCTGGCGAAGTGGTCGACCAGCAGCAGCCCCCGGCCGCGCTCGGCCACCTCGGTGATGTCGGAGGTGGTGTTGCGGACGCCGACCATCAGCTCGTCGACCGGGCCGGAGGCGAAGTCGGTCACCGTGACGGTGAGCCCCGCCGCGTCGGCTTCGACCTCGATGTCCAGTTCGGTGCGCGCGTGCTCGACCGCGTTCGTGGTGAGTTCGGTGGTCAGCAGGAGCGCCTCGTTGAGCAGCTCGGGCAGGTCCGCCTCGGCGAGCACGGACCGTACGAGGGCACGGGCGGCCGCGGGCGTGCGCCGGTCGGCGGGAAGGCGAACCTGCCGGACGTGCTTGTCCGACCCGCCGTTCATGGCCGGCCCCGCCTCCGCTGACACCTTCGTATCCTCCACCGCCGCCGCCCCGGGTGCCAAGCCGCTCGGCCGATCCGGTCGGCGTGGGACAGATCGGGCGCGGCGTCAGCTCGGCGTCGCCGCCCTCGACGTGACACGCGGCAGAATGGTGGGATGGCCGCGTGTCGGCACGAGCCTGATGGCCCCCGAGCTGAGCGAGGAACTGAATGACCACGGCGAAACAACAGGTAGCCGGGGACGACCACGAGGTGCTCCTCGGTGAGCTGGTCGAGGCGCTGCGACGGGTCCGTCGCGGCGACCTCCGGGTCCGCCTGCCCCGACGGGCCGGCCTGGCGGGCGAGGTGGCGGACTCCTTCAACGACGTGGTGTCGCTCCAGGAGCGGCAGCACCTGGACCTGCGCCGGATCAGCCGGGTGGTCGGCCGCGACGGCCGGCTCACCGAACGGCTCGACGACGAGGGCCTGGACGGCTCCTGGGCCGAGGGGCAGCGGGCGGTCAACTCGCTGATCGACGACCTGGGCCGCCCGACCACGGAGATCGCCCGGGTGATCGTGGCGGTGGCCGACGGCGACCTGTCCCAGCACATGGCGCTGGAGATCGACGGCCGGCCGCTGCGCGGTGAGTACCTGCGCATCGGGCGGACCGTGAACACGATGGTCGACCAGCTGTCGTCGTTCGCCGACGAGGTGACCCGGGTGGCCCGGGAGGTGGGCACCGAGGGCAAGCTGGGCGGCCAGGCGGACGTGCGCGGCGTCGCCGGCACCTGGAAGGACCTCACCGACTCGGTGAACACCATGGCGTCGAACCTCACCGGCCAGGTGCGGTCGATCTCGCAGGTGGCGACGGCCGTGGCGAAGGGTGACCTGTCGCAGAAGATCACGGTCGGCGCGCGCGGCGAGGTGGCCGAGCTGGCCGACACGATGAACTCGCTCACCGACACACTGCGGCTCTTCGCCGAGCAGGTGACCCGGGTGGCCCGCGAGGTGGGCACCGAGGGCAAGCTCGGCGGCCAGGCGGACGTGCCGAACGTGGCCGGCACGTGGAAGGACCTCACCGACAGCGTCAACTCGATGGCGTCGAACCTGACCAGCCAGGTCCGCAACATCGCCCAGGTCTCCACGGCGGTGGCCCGCGGTGACCTCTCCCAGAAGATCACGGTGGCCGCCCAGGGCGAGATCCTGGAGCTGAAGGACACCGTGAACACGATGGTCGACCAGCTGTCGTCGTTCGCCGACGAGGTGACCCGGGTGGCCCGCGAGGTGGGCATCGAGGGCAAGCTGGGCGGCCAGGCCCAGGTACGCGGGGTCTCCGGCACCTGGCGGGACCTGACCGAGAACGTGAACCAGCTCGCCGGCAACCTGACCAGCCAGGTGCGGAACATCTCGCAGGTGTCGACGGCGGTGGCCAAGGGCGACCTGTCGCAGAAGATCACGGTGGACGCGCAGGGCGAGATCCTGGAGCTGAAGAACACCGTGAACACCATGGTCGACCAGCTCTCCTCGTTCGCCGACGAGGTCACGCGTGTGGCCCGCGAAGTGGGCACGGAGGGCAAGCTCGGCGGCCAGGCGCAGGTGAAGGGTGTCTCCGGCACCTGGCGGGACCTGACCGACAACGTGAACTCGATGGCGTCGAACCTGACCAGCCAGGTGCGGAACATCGCCTCGGTCACCACCGCCGTCGCCAAGGGCGACCTGTCGCAGAAGATCACGGTGGACGCCCGGGGCGAGATCCTGGAGCTGAAGTCGACGGTCAACACGATGGTGGACCAGCTGTCGTCGTTCGCCGACGAGGTGACCCGGGTGGCCCGCGAGGTGGGCACCGAGGGCAAGCTCGGCGGCCAGGCCCAGGTACGCGGCGTCGCCGGCACCTGGCGCGACCTCACGGACAACGTGAACTCGATGGCGTCGAACCTGACCGCTCAGGTGCGGAACATCGCCCAGGTGTCGACGGCGGTGGCCAAGGGTGACCTGTCGCAGAAGATCACGGTGGACGCGCAGGGCGAGATCCTGGAGCTGAAGTCGACGGTCAACACGATGGTGGACCAGCTGTCGTCGTTCGCCGACGAGGTGACGCGGGTGGCCCGCGAGGTGGGCACCGAGGGCAAGCTGGGCGGTCAGGCGCAGGTGAAGGGTGTCTCCGGCACCTGGCGGGACCTGACCGACAACGTGAACTCGATGGCGTCGAACCTGACCAGCCAGGTGCGGAACATCGCCTCGGTCACCACGGCCGTCGCCAAGGGCGACCTGGGCCAGAAGATCACGGTGGACGCGCAGGGCGAGATCCTGGAGCTGAAGAACACCGTCAACACCATGGTCGACCAGCTCTCCTCGTTCGCCGACGAGGTCACCCGGGTGGCCCGCGAGGTCGGTATCGAGGGCAAGCTGGGCGGCCAGGCCCAGGTGAAGGGGGTCAGCGGCACCTGGCGCGACCTCACCGAGAACGTCAACCAGCTCGCCTCGACCCTGACCACCCAGCTCCGGGCGATCTCCCAGGTCTCCACGTCGGTGACCCGGGGTGACCTGACCCAGCGGATCAGCGTGAAGGCGCAGGGCGAGGTCGCCGAGCTGAAGGACAACATCAACCAGATGATCGTCACCCTCCGGGAGACGACCAAGAAGAACGCCGAGCAGGGCTGGCTCGACTCGAACCTGGCCCGCATCGGTGGCCTGCTCCAGGGCCAGCGGGACCTCGGCGAGGTCTGCCGCATGATCATGATGGAGGTGACCCCGCTGGTCGACGCGCAGCTCGGCGCGTTCTTCCTGGCGGACAGCTCCGAGGGCAGCATGCGGCTGCGGCTCACCGCCTCCTACGGTTACGTCGCCCGCGGGCACGACGTGACCTTCGGGCCGGGCGAGGGGCTGGTCGGGCAGGCCGCCCTGTCCCGGCGGACCATCCGGGTCAACACCCAGCCCGACGGGCGCCTGGTGCTCCGTTCCGGCCTGGCCGAGACGCCCCCGGCCGACCTCGTGGTGCTGCCGGTCCTCTTCGAGGGCGAGCTGCTCGGCGTGATCGAGTTCGCCGGCGTGACCACCTTCTCCGAGCTGCACCTGGCGTTCCTGGAGCGGCTCGTGCTCACCATCGGCGTCGCGGTCAACACGATCCAGGCCAACCGGCGTACGGAGGAACTGCTCGCGCAGTCGCAGCGGCTGGCGCACGAGATGCAGGAACAGTCGGCGGAGCTCCAGCGCACCAACGCCGAACTGGAGGACAAGGCGAAGCTGCTCTCCGAGCAGAAGACCAACATCGAGACGCAGAACCGGGAGATCGAGCTGGCCCGGCTCGGCCTGGAGGAGAAGGCGCAGCAGCTCACCCGGGCGTCGGCGTACAAGTCGGAGTTCCTGGCCAACATGAGCCACGAGCTGCGTACGCCGTTGAACTCGCTGCTCCTGCTGGCCCGGCTGCTCGCCGAGAACCCGGAGCAGAACCTGAGCCCGAAGCAGATCGAGTTCGCCCGGACCATCCACGGCGCCGGGTCGGACCTGCTCTCCCTGATCGACGACATCCTCGACCTGTCGAAGATCGAGGCGGGCCGGATGGACGTGGAGCCGACCGAGATCCACTTCTCGGAGATCCGCAGCTACGTCGAGCAGGCGTTCGCGCCGCAGGCCGAGGAGAAGGGCCTCGACTTCCAGGTACGCATCAGCAAGGATCTGCCGCCGGCGCTGGTCACCGACGCCCAGCGGTTGCAGCAGATCCTGCGCAACCTGCTCTCCAACGCGGTGAAGTTCACCGACAACGGCGCGGTCACCCTGCGCATCGCGCCGGCCGCCGAGAACGCGGTGTTCGACGTGCCGGCGCTGACCAACGCCCGGCAGGTCATCGCGTTCACCGTGATCGACACCGGCATCGGCATCTCGGACGACAAGCTCTCGCTGATCTTCGAGGCGTTCCAGCAGGCCGACGGCACCACGAGCCGGCGTTACGGCGGCACGGGCCTGGGCCTGTCGATCAGCCGGGACCTGGCCCGCCTGCTCGGCGGCACGATCACCGTGTCCTCCGCGCCCGGGCAGGGGTCGACGTTCACCCTCTTCGTACCCGATGTGCTGGCACCGGACGCGGTGGTGGCGCCGGCGCCACCCTCGCCGCAGCGCGCGGGCCTGCCGTCTTCCCTGCTCATGCCCATGGAGCTGCCGCAGCCGCAGGAGACTCCGGCGACCCGCCGGCTGGAGGGCGTGACCGTTCTGATCATCGACGACGACGTCCGGAACGTGTTCGCGCTGACCTCCGCGTTGGAACTCCACGGTATGACCGTGTTGTACTCGGACAACGGGGCGGACGGCGTTCGCCAACTGGCCGAGCATCCGGAGGTGGACATCGTGTTGATGGACGCGATGATGCCGGACCAGGACGGCTACGAGACGACCGCGCAGATCCGCCGCAACCACCGCTTCGCGGACCTGCCCATCGTGTTCCTGACGGCGAAGGCCATGCCCGGTGACCGGGAGTCGGCGATCGCGGCCGGGGGCAGCGACTACATCACCAAACCGGTGGATCTGGACGAGCTCATCGAGCTGATGGCGTCCTGGATCGGCCGGAGCCGAGGCGAGGAGAATCCGTGACCCAGATGGCCAAGGCGCTGCTGGTGGACGACCGGCGGGAGAATCTGATGGCCCTGGAGGCGATCCTCCAGGGGCTGCCGGTGCAGTCGGTCGCCGTCGAGAGCGGCGAGGCGGCGCTCAAGCAGCTCCTGGTGGACGACTTCGCGGTGATCCTGCTGGACGCCCAGATGCCGGACATGGACGGCTTCGAGACCGCCACCCACATCAAGCGGCGCGAACGGACCCGGCACGTGCCGATCATCTTCCTCACCGCCGCGGACAAGGACGCCCAGCTCGCCCTGCGGGGCTACGCGGTCGGCGCCGTGGACTACCTGACCAAGCCCTTCGACCCGTGGGTGCTG
The DNA here is from genome assembly GCF_009671205.1 of Micromonospora terminaliae. Lineage (NCBI taxonomy): Bacteria > Bacillati > Actinomycetota > Actinomycetes > Micromonosporales > Micromonosporaceae > Micromonospora > Micromonospora terminaliae. The sequence goes on from NZ_CP045309.1 coordinate 5,849,060, forward strand.
CGGGCGAAGGTGTCGGTGTTCGTCGAGCTGTGGGTGAAGACCCGGCAGCTCGCCGCCCAGTCGGACCTGGTGCGGGAGCGCGACGCGCAGTGGCGGGTGCTCACCGACGCGGTCGACGAGGCGACCGCGCTGCTGCGCGGCGCCGACGATCCCGAGTCCCGGGAGCGTGCGGTGGACCTGCTGGAGCAGGCCCGCTGGGGCAACAACGCCTGAGGCGCTCAGGCGTCGGCCCGGTCGCCGTGTCCCGTCGCGGCGCGCCGGGCCCGCCATCGTTCGCCGAGGGCGTCGATCTCCTCCTGTACGAAGAGGAAGAAGTCCCGCATCTCGGCCACGCGCTCGCCCGCCGGGGTGTCCCGGCCCAACAGCGCGTCCACCCCGCCGTTGGCGATGTCGATGAAGTTCTTGTAGAGGCCGGTCTTGGTGATGGTGGCCTCGTACCAGGGGTTGGCCGGCATCCGGTAGCGGTCCCGGCGGGAGCCCTTGACGGGCTCGCGGACCAGCATGGCGAACTGGGTGAGGTAGCGCACGGCGCCGGAAACGGCCGCCGCGCTCACCCCCAGCCGCTCGGCGATCTCGGCGGCGGTCAGCGGCTCGTCGGCGCTCATCACCGTGAACAGCACCCGGCCGGCCATCCGGGGGAAGCCGACCTCCGCGAAGGCCATCGCCATCCGTTCGACGAAGAGGTGGACCTCTTCCTCGTCCCGGCCGGGCGGCTCGGTCATGGGTGTCGTCTCGCTCATCACACCTGATCGTCTCTCAGATCTCACTGTCTTCACAAGTTTGTGAAACGAGCGTAGCTTCCGAAGTATGGAAACTCCCATTGAGGTGTCCGGCCTGGTGAAGACCTTCGGCCGCACCCGAGCCCTCGACGGACTCGACCTGACCGTCCGCGCCGGCGAGGTGCACGGCTTCCTGGGCCCCAACGGCTCCGGCAAGTCGACCACGATCCGGGTGCTGCTCGGTCTGCTGCGGGCGGACGCGGGGGCCGTCCGGCTGCTCGGCGGCGACCCCTGGCGGGACGCCGTCGCCCTGCACCGCCGGCTCGCGTACGTGCCCGGCGACGTCACCCTCTGGCCCAACCTGAGCGGCGGCGAGGTGATCGACCTGCTCGGCCGGCTGCGCGGCGGGCTCGACCCGAAGCGCCGGGCCGAGCTGCTGGAGTCCTTCGAGCTGGACCCGCGCAAGAAGGGCCGGGCCTACTCCAAGGGCAACCGGCAGAAGGTCGGCCTGGTCGCGGCGCTCGCCTCCGACGTCGAGCTGCTCATCCTCGACGAGCCCACCTCCGGGCTCGACCCCCTCATGGAGGAGGTCTTCCAGCACTGGGTACGCCGGGCCAAGCAGGACGGACGCACCGTGCTGCTCTCCAGCCACATCCTGGCCGAGGTGGAGGCGCTCTGCGACCGGGTGACGATCATCCGGAACGGCCGCGCCGTCGAGTCCGGCACCCTCACCGAGCTGCGCCACCTGCACCGCACCTCGATCGACGCCGAGGTGGCCGCCCCGCTCGACGGGCTGGCCGACCTGGCCGGCGTGCACGACCTGCGGGTGGACGGCAACCGGGTGCGCTTCGACGTGGACTCCGCGGCGCTGGACGTCGCCCTGCGGCGCCTCACCGAACTGGGCGTCCGCAGCCTGGTCAGCACGCCGCCCACGCTGGAGGAGCTGTTCCTGCGGCACTACGAGGCGGTTCCCGAGGAGCTGAGCGCATGAGCACCTTCACTGGCACGTGGCACCTGGCCCGGCTGGTCCTGCGGCGGGACCGCCTCGTGCTCCCGCTCTGGGTGCTGGTCCTCGCCGTGCTGCCCATGACGTACGCGACCAGCTTCTTCGAGCTGTTCCCAACCGACGCCGAGCGGGCCGCGTACGCCGCCGGCACCGCCCGCAACCCCTCGATCGTCGCGCTGCTCGGCCCGGTCTACGGGGAGAGCGTCGGCGCGCTGACCGCCCAGCGGTGCGGCTTCCTGCTGGTCATCGTCGCGCTGGCCAGCCTGCTCACCGTGATCCGGCACACCCGCGTCGAGGAGGAGGCCGGCCGGCGGGAGCTGCTCGGTGGGGCGGTGCTGGGCCGGCACGCCGGGCTGACCGCCGCGCTGCTCGTCACGTACGCGGCCGACCTGGTGCTCGGCCTGCTCAGCGCGGCCGGGCTGGCGTCCACCGGGCTGCCGGCCGCCGGCTCCTGGGCGTACGGCCTCGGCGCCGCGCTCACCGGCGTGGTCTTCGCCACCCTCGGAGGGCTGGCCGCCCAGCTCACCGAGACGGCGGGCGGGGCACGGGGCATCGGCATCGCCGTCCTCGGCGCCGCGTTCGCGCTGCGGATGGTCGGTGACACGGCCAGCAACGACTGGCCGAGCTGGCTCTCCCCGCTGGGCTGGGCGCCCCGGATCCGGCCGTTCGAGGGTGAGCGGTGGTGGGTGCTGGCGCTGCCGCTGCTCGCGTCGGCGCTGCTCGCCGCGGTCGCGTACCCGGTCTCGGTCCGCCGCGACCTGGGCGCGGGGGTGCTGCCGCCCCGGCTCGGGCCGGCCGGCGCCGGCCGGGGGCTCGCCGGACCGTTCGGGCTGGCCTGGCGGCTGCACCGCGGGCAGATCCTCTGGTGGTCGGTCGGCTTCGGCCTGCTCGGGCTGATCCTGGGCGGCGCCGCGGAGGCGGCCGGCCGCTCGGTTGAGGGCAACCCGCAGCTGGAGGACATCATGGCCCGGATCGGCGGGGCGTCCGGCCTGGCCGACGCCTACCTGGGCGCCACGCTCAGTCTGGCCGGGCTGGCCGCGGCGGGCTACGGCATCCAGGCCGCGCTGCGGATGCGCGCCGAGGAGTCCGCCGGGCACGCCGAACCGGTGCTCGCCACCGGCACGCACCGCTCTACCTGGGTGCTGTCACACGTTGTGTTCGCGCTGATCGGCCCCGTCGTGGTGCTCGCCGTGACCGGCCTGGCCACCGGCCTGACGTACGGCCTCAGCGTGCACGACGTGCCCCGGGAGCTGGGCCGGATGCTCGGTCTGGGGCTGGCCCAGGTGCCCGCCGCCTGGGTGCTGGCCGGGCTCGCCGTGCTGCTCTACGGCCTGCTGCCCCGGCTCGCCCCGGTGACCTGGGCGGTGCTGGCGGTCTGTGTGCTGCTCGGCCAGCTCGGCGCGGTGCTCGAACTCGACCAGTGGCTGCTGGACGTGTCCCCGTTCACGCACACCCCGCAGGTCCTCCGGGACACCTGGAGCGCAACCCCGCTGGTGGCTCTGGCCCTGGTGGCCCTGGCCCTGGCGGCAGCCGGCCTGACGGCCTTCCGCCGCCGCGACGTCCCGGTCACCTGACCCCCGCCCCGTTGATCATGAGGTTGGCGGCACCTGTGGAGATCCACATCGCCGTCAACCTCATGATCGACGCGAGAAGAGGCGCCTCAGGGGGCGGTTTCGTTGCGGATCATCAGGGCTGAGCGGAGGCCGGTGATGTCCAGGACCCGCAGGAGGAAGTCGCCGACGTTGCTCAGGACCAGCAGGCTCTGGGCGTGACTGGCCTTACGGCTGAGCACCACGAGGGTGCCGAGCCCCTGCGAGTCACAGAAGGTGACCCCGCCCAGGTCGAGCACGATGCGCGGCGGGGGATCAGCCAGCACCTCGTTGACGACCGTCGACAGCTGGGCGGCCGTGAGCATGTCGATCTCACCGGCGAGGCGAAGCACGGCTTCGTCACCCGTCCGGTGTAGCGTGATGGACAGTTCGGCACGATCCACCCGGTCAGCCTATCGCGATCTCGACCAACGGGCCCGTCGAGCGACCCGCCGGTCGCTGGCCCACGCCGAACGGACGAGGGCGTGAGCCCGGTAACCCTCGGTGCGGGGTGCCTGCCGATCAGCCGCCCGGCGCTGACACAATGGCGGCATCGTGACCGATACCTTTTCCGCCGGATCCGGCCGCTACCCGGCCGACGCACCGGCCTCCGAGGCCCTGTTCGACCGCGCCAAGGCCATCGTGCCCGGCGGGGTCAACTCCCCCGTGCGCGCGTTCCGTGCCGTCGGCGGCACCCCGCGCTTCATGGTCCGGGGGGAGGGGCCCTGGCTCTTCGACGCCGACGGTCGCCGCTACGTCGACCTGGTCTGCTCCTGGGGCCCGCTGATCCTCGGTCACGCCCACCCGGCGGTGGTCGAGGCGCTGCGCGAGGCGGCCGCCCTGGGTACCAGCTTCGGCACCCCGACCCCGGGTGAGGTCGACCTGGCCGCGGAGATCGTCGCGCGTACCCCGGTGGAGCAGGTCCGCCTGGTCAACTCGGGCACCGAGGCGACCATGTCGGCGATCCGGCTGGCCCGCGGCTTCACCGGCCGGGCCAAGATCGTCAAGTTCTCCGGCTGCTACCACGGCCACTCCGACGCGCTGCTCGCCGCCGCCGGCTCGGGCGTGGCCACCTTCGGGCTGCCCGATTCGCCGGGCGTGACGGGGGCGGCGGCGGGCGACACCATCGTGCTGCCGTACAACGACCTGCGCGCCGTCGAGGAGGTCTTCGCCGCCGAGGGCCCGCACATCGCGGCGATCATCACCGAGGCGGCCGCCGGCAACATGGGCGTGATCGCCCCGCGCGGTGACTTCAACCAGCAGCTCGCCCGGATCGCCCACGCGCACGGCGCGCTGCTGATCGTCGACGAGGTCATGACCGGGTTCCGGGTCTCCCGCGCCGGCTGGCACGGCCTCGACCCCTCCGACGCCGACCTGTGGACGTACGGGAAGGTCATGGGTGGTGGCCTGCCCGCCGCGGCGTTCGGCGGGCGCGCGGAGATCATGGCGAAGCTGGCTCCGGCCGGCCCGGTCTACCAGGCCGGCACGCTCTCCGGTAACCCGCTGGCCTGCGCCGCCGGCCTGGCCACGCTGCGGCTGGCCGACGACGCCCTCTACCGCCGCCTCGACGAGACGGCCGCCGCCGTGGGCAAGCTCGCCACCGAGGCGCTGGCCGCCGCGGGGGTCCCGCACCGGCTGTCGTACGCGGGCAACATGTTCTCGATCTTCTTCACCGACGCCGACGTGGCCGACTACGACAGCGCGCGTACCCAGCAGGTGCCGGCGTTCAAGGCGTTCTTCCACGCCATGCTTGCCGCCGGCGTCTACCTGCCGCCGAGCGCGTTCGAGTCGTGGTTCGTGTCGGCGGCGATCGACGACGCCGCCCTGGAGCAGATCGCCGCGGCCCTGCCCGGGGCGGCGAACGCGGCGGCAGCAGCGGGACACGGGGGGTAGCAATCGTGAGCGAGACGGTGGTCCACGTGCTGCGGCACGGCGAGGTGCACAACCCGGACGGGATCCTCTACGGCCGGCTGCCCGGCTTCCGCCTCTCCGAGCTGGGCGTCCAGATGGCCAAGGCGGCCGCGCAGGCGCTCGCCGAGCGCACCGTGGTGCACGTGGTGGCCAGCCCGCTCGAGCGTGCCCAGCAGACCGCCGAGCCGATCGCCGCCCAGTTCGGCCTGCCGGTCGGGGTGGACGAGCGGCTCATCGAGAGCGCGAACTGGTTCGAGGGCAAGAGGGTCTCGCCGGGCGACGGCTCGTTCCGCGACCCGCGCAACTGGTGGGTGCTGCGCGACCCGGTGACCCCGTCCTGGGGCGAGGCCTACCGGGTGATCGCCGAGCGGATGTTCGCCGCGCTGCACGCCGCCCGGATCGCCGCCGAGGGCCGGGAGGCCGTGCTCGTCTCCCACCAGCTCCCCATCTGGACCCTGCGCCGCTACGTCGAGCGCAAGCGGCTCTGGCACGACCCGCGCAAGCGGCAGTGCGGCCTGGCCAGCCTCACCTCGTTCCACTTCGACGGCGCCAAGATCGTCGGCATCGGCTACTCCGAGCCCGCGGCCCACCTGGTCTCGATCTCGCCGACCGCGCGGACGGCCAAGGGAGCCTGATGCCCAGCCGGAGGCTCGTCGCCGCCCTGCTCGCCGCCGTCACCGCCGTGACGGCGCTGGCCGGCTGCTCCTCCGGTAGCGAGGAGAGCCGCTGCGCGAGCGACGGCGTCACCATCACCTGCGCACCCGACCAGCGGTCGAAGACGCCGAAGGTGAGCGGTGAGCTGCTCACCGGCGGCAGCTACGACATCTCCCAGGCCCGCGGCCAGGTCGTCGTGGTCAACTTCTGGGGCTCCTGGTGCGCGCCCTGCCGGGCCGAGGTCGACGACCTGGAGGCGGCGTACCAGGCCACCAAGGCGTCCGGCGTGACCTTCCTCGGCATCAACGTGCAGGACAGCAAGGACAAGGCGATCGCCTTCGAGGAGGGCCGGGTCACCTACCCGAGCCTCTTCGACCCGGCCAGCCGGCAGGCGCTCAACTTCGACATCCCGCCCAACACCACCCCGGCGACCGTCGTCCTCGACCGGGACGGCCGGGTCGCCGTGGTGATCCGCCGGGCGATCACCCGCGACGAACTCCAGCCCATCGTCGAGCGGATCGCGGCCGAGCAGCCCGCGTCCGGTTCCCGCTGATGGGCGAGACCTTCCGCCAGCTCGCCGAGTCCGGCCCGCTGCTGCTGGCCGTCGGCGCCGCGGCGCTCGCCGGGCTGGTCAGCTTCCTGTCCCCGTGCGTCCTGCCGCTGATGCCCGGCTACCTGTCGTACGTCACCGGGCTGGCCGGCGCGGACCTGGAGGGCCGGACTGCACGGAAGGACCCGGTCGAGGACAGGCCCCAGGTCAACCCCTCCGGCGGCGCGGGGGTCGCCCTGGCGGCGCCACCGGCCACCCGGTCGGCGGTCGCCGTCAAGGGGCGGGTGCTGGCCGGGACGATGCTCTTCATCGCCGGCTTCACCGCCGTGTTCGTCGCGACCGCGATCCTCTTCTCCAGCGTCGGCAGGCTCTTCTTCCAGTACGAGCGCACGTTGGAGATCGTCATCGGCGCCCTGGTCGTCGTGCTCGGCCTCGGCTACCTGGGCGTGATCCCCGGGCTGCAGCGCGAGTTCCGCATCCGGCGGCTCCCCGCCGCCGGGCTGCTCGGCGCCCCGGTGCTCGGCGCGGTCTTCGCGCTGAGCTGGCTGCCGTGCACCGGCCCGACCCTCGGGGCCGTGCTCGGCATGGCCACCGTCGACGGGCGGACCGACCGGGCCGTGCTGCTCGCCGTGGCGTACTGCCTCGGGCTGGGGGTACCGTTCGTCGTCTTCGGGCTGGGCTTCCACCGCCTGCTCGGGGTGTTCCGCGCCGTCCGGCGCAACAGCCGCTGGGTGACCCGGATCGGCGGTGCGCTCTTGATCCTGATCGGCGTGGCGCTGGTCACCGGCGGCTGGCAGGACTTCGTGATCTGGCTGCAGACGCACGTGGGCGTGGGCGAGGTGAGCATCTGATGACGACCGTGGACGACCGGCCGGCCGCGCCGCCCGCCGGCGCGCCCCGGCGACGGGTCAACCCCGTGCTGGCCCTGCTGCGCAACTCGTGGCGGCAGCTCACCAGCATGCGTACGGCGCTGATCCTGCTCTTCCTGCTGGCCATCGCCGCCATCCCCGGCTCGGTCCTGCCGCAGCGCGGGGTCAGCCCCGAGAAGGTCAACCAGTACTTCGTCGACCACCCCGACCTGGCGCCCCGGCTCCAGCAGCTCGGCATGTTCGAGGTGTTCGGCTCGGTCTGGTTCTCCGCCATCTACCTGCTGCTGTTCACCTCGCTGATCGGCTGCATCCTGCCCCGGGCCCGCGACCACGTCCGCGCGCTGCGGATGCGGCCGCCCGCCGCTCCCAAGCGGCTGGAGCGGCTGCCCCAGCACGCGGTGCTGGAGGCCCCGGCCGCCGCCGACCCGGAGGCCATCGCGGCGGTGCTGCGCCGCCGCCGCTGGCGGGTCACCGTCCGCGGCAACGAGGTCTCCGCCGAGAAGGGCTACCTCAAGGAGACCGGCAACCTGCTCTTCCACGTCTCGCTGGTCGCCGTCCTGCTCGGGGTCGCGACCGGGTCGTGGTACGGCTGGCACGGCAACAAGCTGCTCACGGCCGGCGCGGACAACGCCTTCTGCAACAGCAGGCAGCAGTACGCGGAGGCGACGCTCGGCCCGCGGGTGGACAGCGCCGACCTGCCGCCGTTCTGCCTCACCCTGGACCGGTTCGACGCGCGGTACCTGTCGAGCGGGCAGCCGTCGCGCTACGCGGCCACCGTCACGGTCGACCACCTCGACGGCCGGCCGGTGCGGGCCGAGAGCTTCTCGGTCAACTCACCGCTGCGGCTCGGCTCGGCCAACGTCTACCTGCTCGGCCACGGTTACGCGCCCGTCCTCCGGTACACCGACCGGTACGGCCGCAGCCAGACCAGCGACGAGCCGTTTCTGACCACCGGCGACGCCACCGTCACGGAGGAGGGCGTCGCCGCCTTCCCGGACGCGAACGTCGACCCGAAGACCCGCACCCGCGCCCCGGACCAGCAGGTCGCGTTCGACGGCATCTACATGCCCACCACGCCGGACGAGGGGCCGTTCAACCGCTCGACCTGGCCGGAGGAGCGCAACCCGGGGATCTTCCTGGTCGCGTACCGGGGCAACCTCGGTCTGGACGCGGGAATCCCCGGCTCGGTCTACAAGCTCGACCAGCGGCAGATCGACAACGGCAAGCTCAAGCAGGTCGGCGAGAAGCTGCTGCGCCCCGGCGAGAAGTGGACCCTCGACGACGGCAGCACGCTCGAGTTCGTGGGCACGAAGCCCTACGTCAACATCTCGGTGCGGTACGCCCCCGGTCAGACGCTGCTGCTGGTCGCCTGCGTGACGCTGCTGCTCGGGCTCATGGGCTCGCTCTTCGCCCGGCGGCGACGGGTCTGGTTCCGGGTTTCACCCCCGGTGGGTGGATCTCCGACGAGCGGTAGTAGTTTGGTGGAGGCCGGTGGGCTGCCGCGCACCGAGCATCCAGGGTTCGCCGACGAGTTCGCACAGCTCGTCGCCGCGGTCAGCGACGACGGGCGGGACGACCCGCGGGCGCGAGAAGGAGAAGAGTGATGTCCGCACTCTCCGACCAGCTGGTCACGTTCGCGATCCTGGCGTACCTGGTCGCGATGATCAGCCACGCCGTCGAGTACGCCCTGGGTAACGCCCGGAAGGTGCCGGCCGCGGCCCCGGCCCGGGAGCTCGTGGGCGCCGGTGTGGGCTCCACCGGCGGGACGGTCGAGGAGTCGGCCACCCCGGTCCCGCCGGCCGGCACCCGCGCCGACCGCTCCACCGCGCGGGCCGAGCTGGCCGGGCGGATCGCCGCCTGGCTCACCGCGCTCGCCGCCGCGCTGCACCTGGGCGCGGTCGTGACCCGGGGCATCGCCGCCGAGCGGATGCCCTGGGGCAACATGTACGAGTTCGTGCTGACGGTCACCTGGATCGGGGCGGCGGCCTGGCTCGCGGTGCTCTGGAAGCAGCCGTCGCTGCGCCGGCTCGGGCTCTTCCTGACCCTGGTCATGGTGCTGCTGCTGGCGTTCGCCGAGCTGAAGCTCTATGTGCAGGTCGTGCCGCTCATGCCGGCGCTCCAGTCCTACTGGTTCATCATCCACGTGTCGACGATCATCTTCGCCTCCGGCATCTTCCTGCTGGGCGTGGTGCCGGCCGTGGCCTACCTCATGCGGGCCGGCTGGGAGCAGGGGAAGCGCAGCTTCCCGTACACCCTGGCCCGGCGGCTGCCGGCGGCGGCCGGCCTGGAGCGGCTGACCTTCACGCTGCACGCCTTCGCCTTCCCGGTCTTCACCTTCGCGGTGATCGCCGGTGCGATCTGGGCCGAGGCGGCCTGGGGCCGGGCCTGGGGCTGGGACCCGAAGGAGACCTGGGCGTTCATCTCCTGGGTGGTCTACGCGGGCTACCTGCACGCCCGGGCCACCCCGAGCGTCAAGCGCAACGTGGCCACCTGGATCTCGGTCGTGGGCTTCCTGACCATGCTCATGAACCTGTTCGGGGTCAACTTCTTCTTCACCGGCCTGCACTCCTACGCCGGCGTCAACTGAGCCGTCCGCGCTGACCGCCGGGAGCCGCGTGGCTCCCGGCGGTCGCGGTTTCCGGGTCAGCTCAGGGTCACCGGTGCGGCGTCGTTGGCCGGGTGGTCATCCACCCGGGGGAAGTTGTCCGCGCGACGGACCTCGCCGGGCGCACCGAGCGGGCCGTCAACTCGCAGGTCGAAGTCGAGGAGCCAGGTCTCGCCCGCTGGGAAGACCCCACCGGGCCTGGTGCAGTACCAGCCGCTCGGCACCGACTCCTCGGTGGCCTCCTCGTCGCCCCCGATCGGCCAGCAGGCCGACGGGGACCTGGTCACCGCCGTGCCGGCTGGCGGCGTGAAGACGAGCCGCGCCGCGCTGTCACCGGAGACCGTGCCGTCCGGCACGCCGGGGCCGTCGTTGCGCAGGCCGACCTGGACCTGGACGCTGTCGCCGGGTACACCGGTGGCCGCCGCCCCCAGGGCGACGACGTCGTACGCCCCGTGGATCGCCCGCAGGAAGTACTGGCCGGACGGAGACTGGTGCTCGGGGCCGATCACGTCCACCGGGTCGCCGACCTGGCGCAGCCGCAGCGGCTGGTCGGCCTGCCGCTTGCCGAACGTCACGCCGGTGGGCAGTGGCCCCGCCGTGGCGGTGGGCGCCACGCTCTGCATGATCCGCTTGTCGCCGATCGCCTCCGGCCCGACCGTGGTGGCGAACCCGCCCGGCACCTCGTAGCGGCGGCCGGGGGCGAGCTGGTCGGTGACGGTGCAGACGACGATGGTGCTCAGTTGGTCGCCGGCGCCGTACCGACAGTTCCGGTAGGCGGCGGGTTCCAGCCCTACCGGGAAGCGCAGGGTGATGCGCAGGCCGTCCACGGCCTGGTCGCCGGAGCTCACCAACGCCACCGGCATGGCCAGCCGGTCGCCGGTGCCGGCGTTGTCGACGTACCGGTCGACCAGGTCGATCGCGTCCGGTCCGGCGTGCACCGTCACCGTCGCCTGCTGTGCCCAGCCGTCGAGGCCGTCGGCCAGGGTGGTGTAGCCGATGGCGCCGCTGGCTCCGTCGGCGGCTCCCGGGGCGGCACGGAGCACGATCGGCATCGTTCCGTTGACCGTGCCCCACTCGTCCGTGGTGGCGTCCGGGGGCATCGGGCAGGTGACCGAGTCGGCGTCGCTGACGCACCAGTCCGGGAAGGTGGCGGTGGCGACGCCGGCCAGGCCGGACAGGTCGAACGTGGTCCGCGGGTGGAGGGCGTCGGTGCTGCTGCTGATGGAGAGGGCGGCGGTGCGGGCGGGTGCGCCGGCCGTGCCGACGACGGTGTCGCCGAGCCAGCCGCTCACCCAGCCAGGGCCGGTGTCGGCCGACGCAGGGGTGGGCAGGGCGGTGACCGCGCCCAGGGTGGCCATCGCGACGGCGCCGGCCTGGATCGCGCGAGAAGCGCGCAGTGGTCTCATCGAACTCCTCGAAGGACGGTGGGCCGTCCGGGCTGGTCGGCCGGACGGCGCGCTGATCCTACGGAGATGAGCCGACGGAAGCTGCCCGGCTCTACGGTCTTCGCCGGCCCAGCAGGTCGACGACCCGGAGGGTCACCTGGTACGCCACCTCCGGCAGGTCGGCCAGGTCGAGGCGGTCGGCCCGCAACGCGAACTGAGCGTGCAGCTCGCGGGCCACCGCGTCCCGGATCTCGGCCTGCAAGGGGCTGAGCCCGTCCGGATCACCCACCACGTACGCGTCCATTCGCTCATCGTGGCAGAACGGCGCGGCACTGAGCGGGACCGCAAAATGTAGGACTACACTTCTAAGAAATGTAGTTCTACGAGATGCGGTGGCGATGTGGCGCTTCCGGTAAAGCCGACGGAGATCTTCGATCGGGACGTCGAGTGGGGCGAACTGGCCCGGTTCGTCGCAGATGAACGGCCCGGTGCCACCCTCGGCGTGGTCAGCGGACGCTGGCGTCAAGGCAAGACGCTGTTGCTGTACGAGCTGGCGCGGGTCAGCGGCGGCTTCTACTTCGGCGCCACCGAGGCGACGGAGACCGAGTCGCTCCGCCGCCTGGGGGGCGCGCTGGGCGCGCACACGGGCGCTCCCGGTCCGGTCCACCTCGCCGACTGGGGTGCCGCCATCGACGCCCTGCTCGCACTGGGGCGGGACCGCCCGGTGACTGTCGTTCTGGACGAGTTTCCGTACCTCGTGCGCGCTGCAAGGGACCTGCCCTCGATCATCCAGCACGCGCTGACCCCAGGGCGCCCGGAGCGCACGGAGTCCCGCACGCGGCTGCTGCTGTGCGGGTCGGCGCTCTCCTTCATGGGTGGCCTGCTCGCCGGATCGGCGCCGCTGCGCGGGCGCGCCGGGTTGGAACTGCCGGTACAGCCTCTGGACTATCGGGCCGCCGCCGCCTTCTGGCAGATCGAGGATCCCCGGCTGGCGGTCCGGGTCTTCGCCATCGTCGGCGGCACCCCCGCGTACCGCCGGGAGTACGTCCAGGACGACGCGCCCGCCGGCCCGGACGACTTCGACGACTGGGTCGTGCGGGCGGTGCTGAATCCAGCCCGTCCGCTGTTCCGCGAGGCTCGCTATCTGCTGGCCGAGGATCCAGACCTCCGGGACACCGCGCTGTATCACTCCGTCCTCGCCGCCGTCGCCGAGGGCAACGCCAGCCGCGGTGGCATCGCGGGCTACATCGGGCGGAAGGCCAACGATCTGCAGCACCCGCTGACCGTGCTGGAGGACGCTGGCCTGTTGCTGCGGGAACCTGATCCGCTCCGGAGCGGCCGCAGCAGCTACCGGATCACCGAACCGCTGATCACCTTCTACCAGGCGATCATGCGACCGGCCTGGACGGCGCTCGAGCAGCGCCGGGGCGCGGATGTCTGGCGCCGGTCCCAGCGCCGGTACGCCAGCGCTGTCCTCGGGCCCCGCTTCGAGGAGATCGTCCGGCAGTGGGCCGTGCGCTTCGCCGATCCCGACACTCTCAGTGGGCTCGTCGCGGAGGCGAGCGCTGCCACGCTCACCGACCCGGCAAGCCGGACCAGCCACGAACTCGACCTGGTCGCCCTCGGCGAACCACCGCTGGGGGACGGGCCGCGCCCGTTGCTCGCGATCGGTGAGGTCAAGTGGGGAAGGCAGCTGGGGAGGGCGGATCTGGAGCGGTTGGAGCGGATCAGGGAGCTGCTCGTCCGGCGGCCGGGATTCGACACGACTGACACCAGGTTGCTGCTGGCGAGCGGCCAGGGCTTCACCGAGGGGCTCGGCGAGACGGCATCGGCCCGGGCGGATGTGGTCCTGCTGGATCCCTCCCGCCTCTACGGCGACTGAGGCAATTCACCCGCCGAACCAGCCGGGGACGTCGAGGCGGAAGACGTCGGACGGGACCATCCGGCGCAGGTCGTCCTCGATGGCCGCGACCCGGCCCGCGCCCAGGGTCGCCGCCCAGCGGTCGCGCAGTTCGTCGAAGACGACCACCGAGCGGCGCAGCCCGTCGTGGCCCTTCGCCGTCATCCGGACCAGCTTGCGCCGGGCGTCGGCGGGGTCGTCGGCGCGTTCCAGGTAGCCGAGCGCGACCAGCCGGTCCACCGTCTTGCCGGCCGCCTGCTTCGAGACGCCCAGGCGCTGGCCCAGGTCGGAGGCGGTGGTGCCGGCGTTGCCGACGGCCTGGAGCACGAAGCCGTGTGCCGGCCGCAGCTCGGGGTGCCCCTGCCGGGCCAGTTCGGCGTGCAGGTCGTCGATGAGCGTGCGGAAGCCGGCGAGCAGGAGCAGTGGGAGCACGAAGCCCGGGCGGTCAGGCGTTGCCATGTTCGACAACCCCGTTTACTATTTCGTCAACCACGTTGACTATCGTACGTGAGGGGTACCCGTCATGTCCCGTCCGGTCTTCACCGCCCACACGCCCGACACCGCGCCCGCCGCCGCCCGGCCGACGATGGCCACGGTCCACCGCAAGCTCGGCCACCTGCCCGGCGCGGTGGCCCTCATGGCCGAGTCGCCCGAACTGCTCAAGGGCTTCCTCACCGCCAACGCCGTCTTCGAATCCACCGACCTCGACCCGGTCGCCCGGGAGGTCGTGGTGCTGACCGTGGCCACCCGCAACGAGTGCCACCTCTGCGTGGCCATGCACACCGCGACGCTCACCCGGCACGGCGCCGCGCCCGAGCTGATCGAGGCGCTGCGGGCCGGCGCCGCCCTGCCCGACCCGCGCCTGGAGGCGCTGCGCCGGTTCACCGTCGCCGTCCTCGACCACCGGGGCGCGGTTCCGGACGGCGACCTGGACGCCTTCCTGGCCGGCGGCTGGCAGCCCCGGCACGCGCTGGACGTGGTGCTCGGCGTCGGCACGTACACGATCTCGACCTTCGCCAACCGGCTCACCGACGCCCCGCTCGACCCGCCGCTGGCCGCGTACGCCTGGTCCCCGGCCTCCTGACCGGCGGCCTCAGTTCCGCAGGAACGGCAGCAGCAGGTCCGCCAGATCGGCCGGCCGCTCCTCGAAGAGCCAGTGGCCGCACTCCTCCACCACCTCGCCGGTGACCGTGTCGGCGTACCGCCGGACCTGCTCGGCCACCTGCTCACCGAGGCTGGCCCGGGCACCGACGGCGAGGACCGGCATCGGCAGCTTCGTCGCTCGGTACGCGGCGTTGTCCGCCACGTCCTGTCCGAACGCCCGGAAGTAGGCGAAGCTCGCCCAGAGGTGGGCCGGGTCCCGCAGGTGCCGGGCGTACTCCGCCGTCTCCTCCGGACCGATGCTGCCCTTGTTGACCATGATCGAGTCGGTGAACCGATCCACCCAGAGCGGTTCCCGGCCGGTGACGAGTTGCTCCGGCAGGCCGTTGGTCAGATTGAAGAAGCCGAAGTTCCACACGGCCGGGCCGGCGGCGGTGAGGGCCGGAATCGTGTAGATGCTCTCGTCGGGGATCGGCGCCTCGGTGAGCGCCAGCCGGGACACCCGGTCGGGATGGGCGGCGGCGTAGGCGTAGGCGACCATCGTGCCGAGGTCGTGACCGACCAGGCGGATGTCCTCGGCCAGGCCGAGCCCGGTCAGCAGCCCGTGCAGGTCGGCGGCGACGGTCTTCTTGTCGTAGCCGTCGGTCGGGGCGTCGCTGTCGCCGAAGCCGCGCAGGTCGGGCGCGACCACCTCGAACGACTCGGCGAGCACCGGCAGCAGGTGCCGCCACATCCGCCAGCACTGCGGGTAGCCGTGGAGCAGCACCAGGGTGGGCCCGCTGCCCCCGCGGACGTGGTTGATCGTGACGTCACCGACCCGGGTCCGCTGCTCGGTGAACCCTGCCGGGACCCGTCCGTCGCCCATCGACGCCCCCTCTCGTCCGGCGGCTCGACTACCCGCTGAGCGGGGAGCCATGCCGGGCCGCCGACCGCGCCGGGTGCGCTCGCCCGACGCCACGGCTCAGCTCACACCACCCGGCTTGGACGCTGAGAACACCGGTGCGGGAGACTGGCGGGCATGGCGGCTCGTGGCTTCCCGTACACCGATCTCAAGGATTTCCTCGCGGCCCTGGAGGCCGCGGGTGAGCTGCGGCGGGTGGGCGTTCCGGTCGACCCCACGCTGGAGATCAGCGAGGTGGTCACCCGGACCGTCCGCGACGGCGGGCCGGCGCTGCTCTTCGAGCGGCCCACCCGGGGTGAGATGCCGGTCGCGATCAACCTGTTCGGCACCGAGAAGCGGATGGCCATGGCGCTCGGCGTCGAGACGCTGGACGAGATCGGCGAGCGGATCGGCGCGATGATCAAGCCGGAGCTGCCGGTCGGCTGGTCCGGCATCCGCGACGGCCTGGGCAAGGTCATGCAGCTCAAGTCGCTGCCGCCGCGCAAGGTCAAGACCGCGCCGTGCCAGCAGGTGGTCTACCGCGGTGACGACGTCGACCTCAACCGGCTGCCCGGCCTCCAGGTCTGGCCCGGCGACGGCGGGATCTTCCACAACTTCGGGCTGACCCACACCAAGCATCCGGAGACCGGCAAGCGCAACCTCGGCCTCTACCGGCTCCAGCAGCACAGCCGGAACACCCTCGGCATGCACTGGCAGATCCACAAGGACTCCACGGCGCACCACGCCGTCGCCGAGCGGCTCGGCCAGCGGCTGCCGGTGGCCATCGCCATCGGCTGCGACCCGGTCGTCTCGTACGCGGCGACCGCGCCGCTGCCCAGCGACATCGACGAGTACCTGTTCGCGGGCTTCCTGCGCGGCGAGCGGGTGGAGATGGTCGACTGCCTCACCGTGCCCCTGCAGGTGCCGGCGAACGCCCAGGTGGTGCTGGAGGGTTATCTGGAGCCCGGCGAGCGGCTGCCCGAGGGCCCGTTCGGCGACCACACCGGCTTCTACACGCCGGTCGAGCCGTTCCCGGTGCTGCACGTCGAGACCATGACCATGCAGCGCGACCCGGTCTACCACTCGATCATCACCTCGAAGCCGCCGCAGGAGGACCACGGCCTCGGCAAGGCCACCGAGCGGATCTTCCTGCCGCTGCTCAAGATGATGATCCCCGACATCGTCGACTACGACCTGCCGGCCGCCGGCGTCTTCCACAACTGCGCGATCGTCTCCATCCGCAAGCGCTACCCGAAGCACGCGCAGAAGGTGATGAACGCGATCTGGGGCGCGCACCTCATGTCGCTCACCAAGCTGATCGTGATCGTCGACGAGGACTGCGACGTGCACGACTACAACGAGGTCGCGTTCCGCGCGTTCGGCAACGTCGACTACGCCCGGGACCTGCTGGTCACCGAGGGCCCGGTGGACCACCTGGACCACGCCTCGTACCAGCAGTTCTGGGGTGGCAAGGCGGGCCTCGACGCGACCCGCAAGCTGCCCACCGAGGGCTACACCCGGGGCTGGCCCGAGGAGATGACCATGTCGCCCGAGGTGGTCTCGCTGGTCGACAAGCGCTGGAAGGAGTACGGCATCTGATGGCCACCGTCGCCGAGGTCCCGGTGGAACGCCCGGGCCGGGTCAAGTCGTTCCTCAAGCTCGTCACGATCGAGCACTCGGTCTTCGCGCTGCCGTTCGCGTACCTGTCGGCGCTGACCGCCATGCAGGTCCACGGCGGGCGGGTGCGCTGGCTCGACCTGCTGCTCATCACCGTGGCGATGGTCGGGGCGCGGACGTTCGCCATGGCCGCCAACCGGATCCTCGACCGGCGGATCGACGCGCGGAACCCGCGTACCGCCAACCGGGAGCTGGTGACCGGTGCCGTGAGCGTGCGGACGGCCTGGACCGGCGCGGTCGTCGCCCTGGTGGTCTTCCTGGCCGCCGCCGCCCTGCTCAACCCGCTCTGCCTGGCGCTCGCCCCGCTCGCCGTGGTGCCGCTGGTCGTCTACCCCTACGGCAAGCGGTTCACCAACTGGCCGCACGCCATCCTGGCCGTCGCCCAGGCGGTCGGCCCGGTCGGCGCCTGGCTCGCGGTGACCGGCACCCTCGCCGGCTCCGGGCCGGCCTGGCTGCTGGGCGCGGCCGTCGGCCTCTGGATCGGCGGCTTCGACCTGATCTACGCCTGCCAGGACTCCGAGATCGACCGGGAGATCGGGGTGCACAGCGTCCCGGCCCGCTACGGCCGGCGCTTCGCGCTCCACGCCTCGACCGTCGCGCACGTGGTGACCTTCGCGCTGTTCATCTGGTTCGGCGCGCTGGTCGGCTTCGGCTGGCTCTGGTGGATCGGGCTGGCGCTCACCGCGGTCGCGTTCGGCTACCAGCACCTGGTGGTCAGCCCGACCGACCTGAGCAAGGTCAACCGGGCGTTCTTCACCGCCAACGGCTTCGTCGGCATCGCGCTGTTCGTCTTCGCCCTGCTCGACCTGGTGATCCGCCTGGGCCTGCGCGCCTGAGCGGGCGTCACCCCGCCACCGGGTAGCGGGCGCTCTCCAGCGTCCAGTCGACCGTGCCGCGGACCGCGTTGGCCAGCCCGTCGAGGTGGGCGGTGACCGCCTCGTCCAGCGCCGGCCCGAACGACGGCACCGCGGCGCGCAGCGCCACGAAGCGGGCCATCTCCGCGCGCCAGCGCGCGGCGACCAGGTCCACGGCGGCGGGTACCGGCACGCCCCGCTCGGCGGCCACCGCCAGCACCAGGTTGTGGCCGCCGGCGCCGGCCCGGTCCCGCTCCAGCGAGGCCAGGTCGTTGTACCAGGACAGGAGGTCGTTGGCGAGGTCCGCGAGCCGGCGCAGGGCGGGGTAGTGGTAGACCGCGTCCGGCATCGGCCGCCCGGCGGCGAACTCGATCAGGGGGTACGAGACGTAGGCCGCCGAGGTGGCCCGGCGCAGCCGCACGTACTCGGCGACGCCCGGTGGCCGTCCCGCGACCGTGGCGACCGCCTCCCGCTCGGCGCCGTCGAGGTGGTCGGCCACGGCGTCGGCGAAGCGCAGCCGCCAGCGGGCCGGCATCCGGCGCCGGGGCTCCCGCCACGCCTGGACCAGCAGCCGGCGCAGCGGGCCGGAGAAGCCGGGGTGCCGGGCCCGGGGGCCCACCCGGAGCAGGGCCAGCGCCCCGTCGCGAAGCGCCCGGATCTGCGCGGGGGCCAGCCGGTCCGGCCCCTCGCAGGCGTCGTCCACCAAAAAGAACCAGGTGAACAGGGCGGCCAGCGCCCGCAGGTCGGGCTCGCTGGCGTCCGGGTAGAGGCGGCCGGCGTAGCGGGCGAAGCCGGCCCGGGCCAGCCGCTCCCGCATCGCCGGATCCAGCGGCAGGCCGAGCCGGACCAGTTGGTCGACGAGCCACTCCTGCACCGGGTCCGCGTGCGGGGAGAGCCGGGGCGGGATCGGGCAATCGGCTCGCAACGCCCGCAGCACCGCCGCCGTCATCTCCGGCCCCTTCCATCGACGTGGATCGCCGGAGGAAGAATCCCATGTTCGCGGGGCGGCCGCCGACCCGGGCGGGCAACGCCGGGGGTGGCCGCCCGCCGTCCGGCCCGACCAGGCAGTCTGGACGGCATGCGCGAACCATGGGTGGTCGGCGTCTCCGGGGCCTCCGGTACGCCGTACGCGGCCGCGGTCGTCCGGGGCCTGCTCGACGCCGGCCAGGCGGTGGACCTGATCGTCTCCCGGGCCGCCCGGCTGACCATCCTCGACGAGACCGGCCGGCCGTTCCGGGACGGGCACTGGGCCGAGGACCTGGCCGCCTGGCTGGGCCGCGACCTCGCCGACGCGGACCTGCGGCACTGGCCGGCCGGTGACCTGGCCGCCGGCCCGAGCAGCGGCTCCTACCGGGTACGCGGCATGGCTGTCGTCCCGGCCAGCACGGCGGCCTGCGCCGGCATCGCCATCGGGCTCTCGAAGGACCTGTTGCAGCGCGCCGCCGAGGTGAACCTCAAGGAGCGGCGGCCCGTGGTGGTGGTGCCCCGGGAGACCCCGGTGACGCGCAGTCACCTGGAACACCTCATCGCGCTGCACGACGCCGGCGCCGTGGTGCTGCCGGCGAGCCCCGGCTTCTACGGTGCCGGGGCGGCGGCGTCCGCCCAGCAGCTTGTCGACTTCGTGGCCGGCAAGGTGCTCGACGCGCTCGGCGTGCCGCACACGCTGTTCCGCCGCTGGTCCGGTGAGCTGGCCGCCGCCCGCCGGGACGCGGAGGGGACCTGACGGCGCCGATCGGGACGCGGGCCAGGAGCGGGCCGCGTCCCGATCGGTGTCGCCTCAGTACATTCCGGCGTTCGCCGGCCCCGGGCCGGTCGAGGCGGTCGGGCCCATGTTGCGTGCCTTGCCCATGTCCTCCGCCTCGTCCAGCATGCCCTCCCCCTCAAGCAGGGCCCGCACCTCGGATTCCCGAAACCGGCGATGCCCGCCTGGAGTCCGGATGCTGCCGATCCGGCCGGCCGCTGCCCATCTGGTGACGGTCTTCGGGTCAACCCGAAACAGCGCGGCGACCTCACCCGGTGTCAGCAGGCGATCTCCAGTGTCCACAGCCCCCTCCTCGCGTCGACGAAGCCCCCGGCTGAACACACTGCCCCCGGCCGGTGCGAGCCCAGAGCCGTCATGAGGGACGTATGGCAATTACAGCACCAGCGACCTGGCGTGTCCGCCAAACGCGAAAAACGCACACAGTGAGAAGTTAGTAAATGCTACCGGCGTAGAACCCCCGTGACTGCACGTTTGTGAACGGCAACGTGACGTCATGTTCAACTGATGCCGCGTGCCGGGCGTTACGCCCGAAAGGATAGGGTCACTCTCCGTGGATGCGATCGACCTGAGCCTCGTGGAGCTGTTGCGCGGCAACGCCCGCCTGTCGTACGCCGAACTGGCCCGCCAGGTCGGCCTCTCCGCCCCGGCCGTGCACGAGCGGGTCGGCAAGCTGGAGTCGGGCGGCGTCATCCGGGCGTACCGGGCCGAGGTGGAGCCGGAGGCGATCGGGCTCGGCGTGACCGCGCTGATCGGCATCGTGGAGGACTCGACCGCCGACACCGACGACGTGCTGGAGGCGTTCCGCCAGATGCCGGAGATCGAGTCCTGCTATTTCATGGCGGGCGTCGAGTCCTTCCTGCTGAAGGCCCGGGTGGGCACCATCGCCGAGCTCGAACAGCTGATCGTCCGGCTGAACCGGACCGCCGGGGTGGCCTCCACCCGCACCGGCATCGCCCTGTCGACCAAGTGGGAGAACCGGCCCCAGCCGCTCGAATCCACCGCCTCCTGACCGTCGCGCTCTGGCCCCGGCCCGCCCGGGGCGTTACCGTGCGCCGATGACGACTCCGGGGCGGGGCGCCGCCGTGGTGACCGGGGCGGCCCGCGGCCTGGGCCGCGCCATCGCCGCCGCGCTGCACGCCGACGGGTGGCGGGTGCTGCTCACCGATGTGGACGCCGACGCCGTGGCCGCCGCGGCGGCGCCGCTCGGTGGCTGGTCCCGCGTACTCGACGTGCGCGACGAGGCGGCCTGCACGGCCGTGGCCGCCGAAGCGGCCGGTACGCCGGACGGGCTGGGGCTCTGGGTCAACAACGCCGGCATCCTGGCCACCGGGCCCGCCTGGACGCACGACGCGGCCACCCGGCGCCGGCTCGTCGAGGTGAACACGCTGGGCGCCATGAACGGCACCCACGCGGCCCTGACGGTCATGCGGGCGCAGGGCCGCGGCCACGTGCTCAACATCGTCTCGCTGGCCGGGCTCATCGCCGCCCCCGGCGAGACCGTGTACGCGGCCAGCAAGCACGCCCTGCTGGCGTTCAGCCTCGGCACCCTGTCCGACCTGCGGATGGCCGGCGTCCGGGGCGTACACGTGTCGTGTCTGTGCCCGGACGGGATCTGGACGCCGATGCTGCACGACAAGCTCGACGACCCCGGCGCGCTGGCGTCCTTCACGGGGGCGCTGCTGACCCCGGAGCGGGTCGCCGCGCGGGCCGTACGGCTGGCCCGGCGGCCCCGGCCGGTGGTCAGCCTGCCGCGCTGGCGCGGCGCCCAGGTGCGGCTCCTCGACGCGTTCCCCCGGTTCGCCCTGGCCCTCACCCCGGTGGTCCGGGCCGCCGGCCGCGCCGGCCAGCGGCGGCAGGCGCGCCGGACCCGCCCGGCCGCCGGCCCACCCCGCTTGTAACGTTGCCGGCGTGACTCATCTCGACCGGTGTGACGAGGCCAGCCGGAGCTGGGTGACCGAGGCGATCGCCACGGTCGAGGCGGACGCCAACCGCTCCGCCGACACCCACCTCCTGCCCTTCCCGCTGCCGCGGGAGTGGGGCATCGACCTCTACCTCAAGGACGAGTCGGTGCACCCCACCGGCTCGCTCAAGCACCGGCTGGCCCGCTCGCTCTTCCTGTACGGGCTCTGCAACGGCTGGATCGGCCCGGAGACCACCATCGTCGAGGCGTCGTCCGGCTCGACCGCAGTCTCCGAGGCGTACTTCGCGCGAATGCTCGGGCTGCCGTTCATCGCCGTCATGCCCGCCTCCACCTCGCCCGAGAAGATCGCCCAGATCGAGTTCCAGGGCGGCCGCTGCCACCTGGTGACCGACCCGGCCAAGGTGGTCATCGAGGCGCGCTGGCTCGCCGAGGACACCGGCGGGCACTACATGGACCAGTTCACCTACGCCGAGCGGGCCACCGACTGGCGGGGCAACAACAACATCGCCGAGTCGATCTACGCGCAGCTCGCCCTGGAACGGCACCCCGTGCCGGCCTGGATCGTGGTGGGCGCCGGCACCGGCGGCACGAGCGCCACGATCGGCCGGTACGCCCGCTACCGCCGGCTGCCCACGAAGCTCTGCGTGGTCGACCCCGAGAACTCCGCGTTCTATCCGGCCTGGCAGGCCGGCGACTGGTCGGTCCGCACCGACAAGGGTTCGCGAATCGAGGGGATCGGGCGGCCCTGCGTCGAGGCGTCCTTCCTGCCCAGCGTGGTCGACCGGATGATGCAGGTGCCGGACGCCGCGTCGCTGGCCGCCATGCGGGCCGGCTCCGCGGTGCTCGGCCGACGGGTGGGCGGCTCCACCGGCACCAACCTCTGGGGTGCCTTCGGGCTGATCGCGGAACTGCTCGCCACCGGCCGGACCGGCTCGGTGGTCACGCTGATCTGCGATCCGGGCGACCGCTACGCGCACACCTACTACGACGACGAGTGGGTGGCCGGGCAGGGCCTCGACCTCGCCCCGCACCTCGCCACCATCGACCGCTTCCTGGCTGGCGGCGCCTGGCCGGCCTGAGGGGTCAACGGGGGTCGATCCGCTCGGCCAGCCCCGGGTAGCGCACCACGAAACCCTCCGGGTCGACGTCCAGGTCGGCCGTGAAGGAGTCGCTGGCGTAGCGGACCCGGCCCGGGCCCAGCGAGGTGTAGACCTGCTGGGCGGGGAGCACCGCCAGGCCGGGCAGCAGCACCCAGGCGGCGGTGATGGTCCGCGGCTGGTCGGCCGGGGCCCGGCCCAGGTTGAGCCGGCGCACCGGCAGCGTGTTGGTCAGCGGTGAGCCGCCCAGGTCGACGTCGAGCGCCTCGGCCAGCCGGTCCGGGTCGTCGGTGCCCGGCAGCCCGGCCGGCGGATGCCCGGCCGCGCGCAACGCCGCGTCGAGGTCACCCTCCTCGCCGGTGCGCACCCGCCACCCGTCCCCACCCCGTTCCAGGCGTACGCTCCGCGACCAGCCCGCGCCCTCGGCGGTGACCTCCAGCCGGCTGGTCGACCAGTCCGCGCCCACGGTCAGCTGGTAGCGGCAGGTGTAGGGGATCGGGTCGACCGCCAGCGCCACGCCCTGCGCGGTGAGCCCCTGCCGGTCGTCGAGCACCACGTGCTCTGAGCCGGCGGTGTCGGTCCGGGTCCAGAAGAGCGACTTCGGCATGGTGGGCATGAACCGGACGTTACGCGACTCGGCGGACACCGGCAGCGGATGCACGAACGCCGCCGCCGAGCGGTGGCTCGACGGCGGCGTCGGTGTGCTGGTGTCGCCGGATCAGTGGGTGCGGGCCGGCGGGCGGCCGCCGAAACCGCGCCGGTCGTCGCGCGGGCGGTCGTCCCGGCCGCGCGCCTCCGGCCGGAAGCCGCCCCGGCGCTCGGCCGGACGGAACTCGCCCCGCTCGCCGAAGCGCCGCTCGCCCCGGGCGTCGCGGTCGCCGAAGCGCCGCTCGCCCTGCGGGCGGTCCTCGTAGCGGCGGCCGTGGTCGCCGTGGCCGCGCCCGCCGTCCCGGTCGCCGTAGCCGCGGCCCTCGGTGGGCCGGTCGCCGTAGGTGCGCCCGCCGGTGGGCCGGTCGTCGTGCCGCCGGTCGCCGTAGGCGCGCCCGCCGTCCCGGTCGCCGTAGCCGCGGCCCTCGGTGGGCCGGTCGCCGTAGGTGCGCCCGCCGGTGGGCCGGTCGTCGTGCCGCCGGTCGCCGCGGGCGTCCCGGTCGTAGCCGCGACCCGCGCCGGTCGGCCGGTGCTGGTCGCGCCCGGCCCGGTCGGCGAAGGGGCGGTCGCCCGAGGGCCGGCCGTTGCCGCGCTCGTCGAAGCGCCGCTCACCACGGTCGCCGAAGCGCCGCTCACCGCGCGCGTCCCGGTCGAAGCCACCCCGGTCGAAGCTGCCCCGGTCGGCCTGGCGCCGCTCGCCGAAGCCGCGGTCGTCGCGGTCGAAGCGCCGCTCGCCGAAGGGCCGGTCCTGACCGCGGCCGCCCGCCGGCCGGTCGTCGGTACGGCGGTCACCCCGGTCGAAGCTCCGGCCGGCCGGCCGGTCGCTGAAGCGGCGCTCGCCGCGCCCGTCCCGGTCGCCCGAGCGGCGCGGGCCGCCCCGGCGCGGCTCCGGCTCGTCGCGGACCGGCACACCGCTGGGCTCGCGGGCACCCGTCAGCTCGGTCAGCGCCGCGTCGCCGGCGCGGACCCGGGACTCGGCCGGCTCGACGCCCGCCTTCTCCAGCATGGCGAGCGTGGTCCGGCGCTGCTTCGGCAGCACCAGCGTCGCGACCGCGCCGGACTCACCGGCCCGCGCGGTGCGACCCGCCCGGTGCAGGTAGTCCTTCGGGTCCTTCGGCGGGTCCACGTGCAGCACCAGCGTCACGCCGTCGACGTGGATGCCCCGGGCCGCCACGTCGGTGGCGACCAGCACGTTCATCCGGCCCTCGCGGAAATCGGCCAGGGTGCGGGTGCGCATCCGCTGGGTCTTGCCGCCGTGCAGGCCGCCGGCCCGTACGCCGACGGCGGCGAGCTGCTCGACCAGCCGGTCGACACCGAGCTGGGTACGCGCGAAGAGCATGGTGCGACCCTCGCGGGCCGCGATGGACGCCGCGACGGCGAACTTGTCGTGCGGCGGGATCAGCAGCAGGTGGTGATCCATGGTGGACACGGCGGCGGTCGGCGGCGCGGTCGAGTGGGTGACCGGGTCGGTCATGAACCGCTTGACCAGGGTGTCGACGTCGTTGTCCAGAGTGGCCGAGAAGAGCAGCCGCTGGGCGTCCGCGGGGGTCTTAGCCAGCAGCTCGGTGACCTCGGGCAGGAAGCCCATGTCGGCCATCTGGTCGGCCTCGTCCAGCACGGTGATCTCGACGTCGTCGAGGTTGCAGACGCCCCGCTCGATCAGGTCGCCGAGCCGGCCCGGGGTGGCCACGACGATCTCCACACCGCGGCGCAGCGCGTCGATCTGCCGGTCGTACGGGACGCCGCCGACGGCGGTCTTCAGGAAGATGCCGACCGCCTTGCCGAGCGGCATCAGCGCGTCGTTGACCTGCATGGCCAGCTCGCGGGTCGGCACCAGGACCAGGGCGCGCGGGTGCAGCGGCCGGGCCCGGTTCCGCTCGGCGAGGCGGGCGATCACCGGCAGGCCGAAGGCGAGGGTCTTGCCCGAGCCGGTCTGGCCCCGGCCGAGCACGTCGCGGCCCGCGAGGGCGTCCGGCACGGTGGCCCGCTGGATCTCGAACGGGGTGGTGATGCCCTGCCGGGCGAGCGCCTCGACCAGCTGGCGGGGCAGGCCGAGGGCGGCGAAGTCAGGGGTGTCGATGGTCGGGTCGGCGGACGGGGACGTGCCAGGGGCAGCGAACGTGGTCAAGAAATGCCTTTCGAGCGGGGCGCATCTTCGCGATGGCCCGCCGCGGCTTCGTGACGCCGCCGATTCGCCCGCAAGATCGCCCATGGGCGCGCGCATCGGGCGCGCCAGGTCAGTGATCTCCACAAGTGTACGGCGGTCCGGCGAACCCGCCACCGCACCGCGCGGCCGTAGTGGGCGGGCTCACCCCGGTCACCTGGTCAGCGCGTTGCCGGTGAGCCCACTCAGCGCGTCGTTGGCCAGGAAGACCACCACCAGGCTGATCGCGACCAGCAGCGCCAGCGCGCCGGCCAGCACGAGCACCACCCTGGTGTTGCGCGACCGGGTCGCCGGGGCGTCCTCGGACCAGCCCTGGGCCAGGATGTGCCCGGTCAGCGAGCCGGAGTTCTCCAGCGGGTTGCCCTGGGGGAAGGAGACCGTGGCGAAGCCCGGCCCCTCGGTGCCGCCGTACGTGGTGCCGGCCAGCTCGGGGCCGGTCCGCGGGCGGCTCACCGGGTGCGCCGGCTCCGGGTGGCCGGCCGACCCGGACCGGTACTCGGTCGGGTTGGCGGACGGCGGCCAGGTCGGCAGCGCCGGCGCGGGCACCGCCGGCGGAGCGGTGGGGAGCGGCGCCGCGGCCGACTGTGCGGCGGCCCACGGCGCGCCCGGCTGGCCGGCGGCCGGGAACGGGGTCGATCCCGGTGCCCCGGCCATGGCGGGCGGCGGCGGGAACGGCGGTGCCGGCATCGGGCCGGGCGGCGGCGGGGGTGGGGGCACCGGTGGGCCCGGCGGGGGTGCCGGTGGGCCCGGCACCGGGGGCACGGGTGCCGGTGGGGTCGGGCCGGGCGGCGGTGCGGGCACCGGCGGCGTGGGCACCGGCGGCGTCGGCCGGAACGGGGGCTCGGGCACCGGCCCGGGCGGTGCCGGGGAGGGCGGGGTCGGACCCGGTACGGGAGTCGGCGCCGGCTCGGGTTCCGGCACGGGCGGTGTCGGGGGCTGGGCCGGCTCCGGCGGCTGGGCCGGCTCGGGCGGCTCGGGGTTGACCGGGCCCGCCCGGTAGACCTTGGCGCTGCCCGGCGTTCCGGCGGCCGCCACGGCGGCGACCTCCTCGGCCGAGACCCGGGTCAGCCCGGGAACCGACGCGCTGGCCCGGGCGTGTCCCTGTGCGGGGACCGGGGCCTTCGTGGCAGGCGGCCGGCCGGCATCCGCATCCGGCGCCTCGGCTGGCGGCGTGGGCAGCCCGGGCGCGCCGGCGACATTCGCGGAAGCGGGCTCGGTGGCCGGGGCGGCGCCGGCGGCGGGAGAGTGCTCGGCGGCGGCGAAGGCGGACCAGGTCGAGGCCGGCGGGACGGACGCGCCCGGGCGGCGCCGGTCCAGCGCCGGGACGGCCTCGGCCGGTCCGTTCGCGCGGTAGGTGCCGGTGGCGGGCGGGCTCGGCGACTGCTCGGACGGTGGGGCCACGGCGCCGGCGACGCTGACCCGGGCCCGCGCGA
The DNA here is from genome assembly GCF_009671205.1 of Micromonospora terminaliae. NCBI lineage: Bacteria > Bacillati > Actinomycetota > Actinomycetes > Micromonosporales > Micromonosporaceae > Micromonospora > Micromonospora terminaliae. The sequence continues at coordinate 5,875,785 of NZ_CP045309.1, forward strand.
CGGTCACCGGAGCAACCGCGCCCGGCCGTTCCTCGGCGGCGTCGGCCGGCCGCTTCTCGACGGCGGGGTCGGCCGGCCGATCGGCGGCGTCGGGCGCGGATCCGGGGTGGACCGTCTCCGCCGGAACGTCCTGCTCGCCCATCTCGCCCCTCCGCGCCCACGCTCGCCCCCGACCGGTGGCGCCGGTCGGGCGTGCCTGGATCTCACCGTGCCACATTCCGGCCCGGGAGCACAGCCGGAGTGGACGGTTGGGGTCAGTCGGTGGCGCTCGGGCTCGCCGAGGTGCTCTCGGCCGAGCTGCCGGTCGGCTCGGCCGCGTCACCGGTCGGGTCGGCGCCGGCGGTGCTGGTCGGCGCCGAGGTCGGCGAGTCGGTCGGGCTCGGCGGCGCGGACGTCGGCGGCGGCGGTGTCGTGGTGCTCGGCGCGGTCGACGGGGTGGGCGTCGGGCTCGACGTGCTGGGCGTGGGCTTCGGCGTCGCCGTCTTCGTCGGCTTGGGCGTCGCCGTCTTCGTGGGCTTCGGCGTCGAGCCGGGCTTCGACGGGGTGGCCGGCGGAGTGGTCGGCGGGGTGCTGGGAACCGTCGGCGCCGGGGTGGCCGGAGCGGGGACCGCGCCGAGCACCCGGGTGGCGGCGTAGAGCCGGGACCACCGGACCACCGAGATCTTGACGACGTCGCCGGTCCGCGGCGCCTCGACCATCTTGCCGTTGCCGATGTACATGGCGACGTGGTGGATGGACGTCCAGCTGCTGCTCGAGGCGAAGAAGAGCAGGTCACCGGGGAGGAGCGCGTTGGGGTCGACCGTGCGCGAGCGGGTCGCGTAGTACTGGTCGCGGGAGACCCGGGGCAGCCCGCGGTAGCCGGCCGACTGGTAGGCGGCGAGCACCAGGCCGGAGCAGTCGAACCGGTCCGGCCCCTCGGCCGCCCAGAGGTAGGGGTCGCCGAGCTGGGCGAGGGCGTAGCGCACCGCGGCCAGGGCCCTCGGGTCGGCGACCCGGCCGCTGACGCTCTGGTTCACGACGTACGAGCTGCCCAGCTGCTGCTCGGCGGCGTCCTCGCGGCGCTCGATGTCGCGCAGCTTGGCGGCGTTGTCCTTGCGGAGCTTGAGCAGCGTGGCTTCCTGCTTGTGCAGGTCGGTCTCGACCCGGGTGTACTCCGCCGCCTTCTCGGTGGCGCGTCGCTCGGCCGAGGCGTGGGCCTCGCGGGCGACCTGCTCGGCGGCGGTGGCCCGGGCGAGTTCGCCGGTCACCGCGGTCGTGGTGCCCTCGGCCTTGTCGCCCCGGGTGATCCGCTGGAGGTTGGCGAGCTCGCGCAGGCTGGCCCCGAACTCGCCGGGCGGCAGCGCGGCGTCGGCCTTGACGGCGTCGGCGGCGGCGGCCTTCGCGTTCTCCTGGGCCCGGAGGAGCGCGTCCTGGGCCTCCTTCAGCCGGGTGGCGGCGAGGGTCAGGTCCGCCTGCGCGGTGTCCCGTTCGCCCTTGACGCTGAGCAGCGTGTCGCCGAGCTGGGCGACCTGGGCGTCGGCCTGATTGATCTGGGCGATCAGCGGGCCGTCGGCCGGGTTGGTGACGGCCGGCGTGGTGCCGGGGAGACCGGGCGTGCGGCCGGGCGCGCCTGGCACCGTGCCGGGCAGGCCGGGAACGGCGCCGGGCACGGTGGGGAGCTGGAGGGTGCCGGCGACCTGGGGGCGGGAGCCGGTGCTGGGGACCGTGTCGGGCAGCGGGTCGGCCCAGGCCGGCGTGGCGAGCGCCGCGGCCGCGACCGCCCCGAGCAGGGCGGACCAGAGCGCCGGGCGCAGCACCGGTGAGATCACCGGATAGCGGCGTCCTCGGCGTCGGCCCTGGGTGCTGTCGACCATTCCGCTCCCCGTCCGGTCTGGTGTCTTCCGCGCCAGGTGGGCGCGGTGAGGCAGGACGGTACCGGTGTGTGTTCCGCCCCATCCTGTCTTACCTCACCAACGCAGCTATGTCGATGCGCGGAGCGTGACGGTCGACCGGGCGACCGGTGAAGTAGGTCGCTGCGGTTGACCGGGTCACCGGTTCGTCCAGCCCGCGACGTACGCTCGACCGGGACCGCAGGTGGAAGGGACGTGGCTTTCGGATGGACGCCGGACTCAAGCGTGAGCTCGAGGCGAAGGTCTACGCGGGGGAGCGGCTGACCCGCGAGGACGGGATCGCCCTCTACGAGAGCGACGACCTCGCCTGGCTGGGGCGGCTCGCCCACCACAAGCGCACCGAGCTGAACGGCGACCGGGTGATGTTCAACGTCAACCGGCACCTCAACCTGACCAACGTCTGTTCCGCCTCGTGCGCGTACTGCTCGTTCCAGCGCAAGCCGGGCGAGAAGGACGCCTACACGATGCGCATCGACGAGGCGGTCCGCAAGGCCAAGGAGATGGAGGATGAGCAGCTCACCGAGCTGCACATCGTCAACGGCCTGCACCCGACCCTGCCGTGGCGCTACTACCCGAAGGTGCTCCGCGAGCTGAAGGCGGCGCTGCCGAAGGTCAACCTGAAGGCGTTCACCGCCACCGAGGTGCAGTGGTTCGAGAAGATCAGCGGCCTGGGCGCCGACCAGATCCTCGACGAGCTGATGGACGCCGGCCTGGAGTCGCTCACCGGCGGCGGCGCGGAGATCTTCGACTGGGAGGTCCGGCAGCACATCGTCGACCACGCCTGCCACTGGGAGGACTGGTCGCGCATCCACCGGCTGGCCCACTCGAAGGGCATGAAGACGCCGTCCACGATGCTCTACGGCCACATCGAGGAGCCCCGGCACCGGGTCGACCACGTGCTGCGGCTGCGCGAGCTGCAGGACGAGACCGGCGGCTTCCAGGTCTTCATCCCGCTGCGCTACCAGCACGACTTCGTCGACTCGGCGGACGGCAAGGTCCGCAACCGGATCCAGGCGCAGACCACGATGGCCTCGCCGGCCGAGTCGCTCAAGACGTTCGCCGTGTCCCGGCTGCTCTTCGACAACGTGCCGCACGTGAAGTGCTTCTGGGTCATGCACGGCCTCTCGGTGGCCCAGCTGTCGCTCAACTTCGGTGTCGACGACCTGGACGGCTCGGTCGTGGAATACAAGATCACCCACGACGCCGACTCGTACGGCACGCCGAACACCATGCACCGCGAGGACCTGCTCGACCTGATCTGGGACGCGGGCTTCCGCCCGGTCGAGCGGAACACCCGCTACGAGATCGTCCGCGAGTACGACGCGGCCCCGTCGCTGGCGGAGCGCCGCGCCGAGCCGCAGCAGGTCTGGGCCTGACCGCACGTCGATGAGCACCGAGGAGCAGCAGCGCAGCTTCCCCCGGCGGGACGCCGAGGGGCGCATCCTCACCCTGGGCGACCTGCTCGGGGTGAGTCTCGCCGGGCTGGTGATCGGGGTGCTGGCGCTGGTGCTCTTCGAGTGGGCCTTCGCCACCATGGGCGCGGGCGACTTCGGGCGGACCAACGGCTGGCTCGCGGTGATCCTGCCCCTCTGGCTGTTCTGGGACGACTTCCGGGCCTGGGAGTTCGGCGCGGCCCGGGTGCTCGCGGCGCTGGCCGGGCTCGCGCTCGGCGTCTTCGCCGGCCTGCTGGCGGCCGGCCTCGCCGCCGGCCTGCCGGCGCTGGTCTCCGGCGCGCTGGCGGCGGCGGTGTTCACGGTGGTCTACGCGGTGGTCTGGTTTCATGGCGTGCACTGGCTGGCCCGGCGGACGGGCTGAGGCGTGAGAGCGAAGGAAGTGGCGGCGTGAGCGCGAGGAGTGAGCCGGGTTTGCGAGCCCCGCAGTCGCGAACCGAGGCGTCGCAGTGAGCGCGGCGGTCAAGTACACGCTGGGCCGGATCGGGCTGTTCGTCGGCGTGCTGGCGGCCCTCTGGTTCGTCGAGATGAACATGTTCCTGCGGCTGATGCTGGCGCTGGTCTTCTCCGCGGCGCTGTCGTTCTTCCTGCTCCGCGGCTGGCGGGACGAGATGGCCGGGGAGATGGCCGAGGCGTCGGAGCGGCGCCGCGCGGAGAAGGACCGGCTGCGCTCCGCGCTGGCCGGTGAGGACCAGGCCGAGCGCTCCGACGAGCGCCGGGAGAGCTGACCGCCCGGAACGGGGCAGCGGGAAACGCCGCGGGCCGCTAGGGTCTGCCGCCGTGAGTTTCCTGAACACGATCAACGGGTGGCGGACGAAGGTCTTCGTCTGGATCGGCCTGCCGGTCATCGCCGCCATCGGACTGATGCTGAGCGTCACCGACCTCGCCCCGGCCTGGGAGGCGAAGAACGGTGGCGGCACGCCGGGCACCTTCACCGCGGTGAACGAGGAATGCGGCCGGCGTAACTGCGAGTGGCACGGGACCTTCGTCGCCACCGAGGGCGGCGCCAAGCGCGCCGACGTGATCCTCTACGACGCGCCGGACGAGCTGGCCGCGGGAGCCACCGCCCCGGCGCGCGACTCCGGTGCCCGGAAGGGCGTCTTCTCCACCGCGGGCGGCTCGACGTACCTGCTGGTCACCGGGCTCGCCCTGGCCGGCGTGGCCGCCCTGGTGGCCTGGGTGTGGATCATCGTGCGGGCGATCCGCAACCGCCGCCGGGCGAAGGAGCCCACGGCCCCGCCGGCCTCGTTCGCCCCGTCCGTCTGACCAGACCCGGGCCCGGCGCGATCCCCCAACGGGGGAACGCGCCGGGCCCGGGCGTTTCACCAGTTGGTCGAGCCCGGCACGACCGGCCAGGCCTTGTCGGTCGGCTTGATGAGGTACGCGATGCCGCCGGAGCCGGAGGCCACCGTGCCGTTCGCCCGGTACCGCTTGGTGCGCAGCCAGATCTGCTCGAACTGCTCCCGCTTGTACACGTTGCGCACGGCGTCGTTGGACGACGAGGCCGGGTCGTTGACGATCACGTCGCCGTCGGCGGTGAAGCCGACGATCACGAACAGGTGCCCGGAGGTGCCGTAGTTGGCCGTGTCCAGCTCGCTGGCCAGGAAGGACTGCGAGGTGATCACCGGGATGCCGGCCTTGATGAAGCGTTCCACCTCGTCCAGCGAGTGCATCCGGGTGACCCGGGCGTCCAGGCCCGGGAAGCTGGCCGCGTACGCGGTGTTGAACGGCCAGTTGCCGGCGCCCTCGTACTCGTAGTCGTAGGTCATCCGGGCCGCGTGGTCGACCGTGGGGTCGGCGTAGCTCGGGTCGACCCAGGCGGTGTCCTCGGCGGAGGGCTTACGGCCCCAGTACTCGACCACCATCTCGGTCGAGGTGGGCGAGCACCAGGCCTCCCCGCCGTTGTCGAACTCGGGGTACTCGCCGATGTGGACGTTCTGCGAGTAGCGCGGCACGGCCAGTTCGGTGCCCCAGGCGATGCCGCCCTTGCTCGGGGCGACGGTGAACCGGTCCGGCACGTTGGAGCTCATGGCGCCGAGCATCCAGACCCGCGGCGAGGCGGTCTGCCCCGGCGCGCGGTAGAGGGTCAGCCGGAGCTGGTACGACCGCAGCAGCACACCCGCCTTGGCGTTGTCGATGGAGAACGTGTCGGTCCAGATGGTCGACCAGGGGTCACCCTGGCCGTCCAGCGTCGACCGCTTGATGTCCTGGTCGCCGGAGGCCCAGCGGCCCATGACGTACCAGCCGTCCCTGCCGGCCCCCTCGTCGGTGTGCTGCCCGTTGTTGTAGGTGCCGTGCAGCTCGACCTGGATCCAGGTGCCGGCCGGGGTCGCGGCGTTCCACGACGCGACCAGCTCGCTGGCGTCGAAGCCGACCTGCCGCTCGGGCGAGGTCCAGGTCGCGTACTCCCAGGTCCGGGTCGTGCCGGTGTGCTCGTCGGTGAACTCGGTGGTGCCGGCCGGCTGACCGATGGTGATGCCGGTGCGGTGCCCCGGGATGGCGTACGTGCCCTGGTGGGTGCCGCCGCTCCAGTCCGGGTACTTGGACCACTCCTGGAAGGTGATCTGCTCGTCGTGCGAGACGACCGGCAGGTTGTTGTCGGCGTGGGCGGGCGCCGTCACACCGGCGAGGGCGAGCGCGGCGGTGCCGATGAGGGCGACCGCACGCAGGACTGGTCTGACCATGTGCACTCCGTTGGGTGGGTAGGGATGGATCACCAGTTGGTGGAACCGGCCACGGCGGGCCAGGCCACGTCGGTCGGTTTGATCAGGTAGACGACGCCGCCGGAGCCGCTGCCGGTGCCGCCGCTCGCGGTGGTACGCCGGGTCCGCTGCCAGATCTGCTCGAACTGGTCGCGCCGGTAGACGTGCCGGACGGCGGCGTCGCTGGGCGAGGCCGGGTCGTTGGCGATCACGTCGCCGGTGGCCGTGAAGCCGACCACCACCATGAGGTGCCCCGCCGTGCCGTAGCCCGCCCCGTCCAGCTCGCTGGCGAGGAAGGACTGGCTGGTCACCACGGGGATGCCGGCGGCGATGAAGTGCTCCAGCTCGTCCAGCGAGTGCAGCCGGGTCACCTTGGCCTCCAGGCCCGGGAAGCCGGCCGCGTACGCCGTGTTGAACGGCCAGTTGCCGGTGCCGCCGTACTGCCAGTCGTAGGCCATCCGGGCGGCGTGGTCGACGGTCGGGTCGGCGTAGCCCGGGTCCACCCAGGAGGTGTCGGCCGGGGAGGGTTTGCGGCCCCAGTACTCGACCACCATCTCGGTGGAGGTGGGCGAGCACCACGCCTCGCCGCCGCCGCCGTACTCCGGGTACTGGCCGGCGTGGATGTTCTGCGAGTAGCGCGGCACGGCCAGCTCGGTGCCCCAGGCGATGTGCCCGGCGCTGGGTGCGACGGTGAACCGGTCCGGCACGTTCGAGCTCATCGCGCCGACCGAGCGGAGCACCGGCGTGGCGGTCGACGCCGGGTCCCGGTAGAGGGTCACCCGCAGCTGGTACGCCCGCAGCAGCATTCCGGCGGACGGGTTGGTGATCGCGAAGGTGTCGGTCAGGACGCTGGAGGTCTTGTCGCCCTGCCGGTCGACGCTGGTGCGGCGGATGTCCCCGTCGCCGGAGGCCCAGCGGCCCATGACGTACCAGGGGGTGCGGGTGCCGCTCGTGTAGGTGCCCTGGAGTTCGACCTGGAGCCAGGTGCCGGCCGGGGTGTCGGCGTTCCACGAGGTGACCAGCTCGGTGGCGGAGAAGCCGACCTGGGTGAGCGGAGAGGTCCACGTCCCGTAGGCCCAGGTGCGCCGGGTGTTGCTGTGCGGGTCCTTGTAGAGGATGGTGCCGACCGGGGTGGCCAGGGTGAGGCCGGCCGCCGTGCCGGTGGTGCCGGCGGCGGTGCCGGTCGACCAGGCCGGGCCGGACCAGCCCTGCCAGGTGATCTGCTCGTCGTGCGTGACGGTGGTGGTGGTCGCGCCGGCCGGCGCGGTGGTGCCGAGGAGGGCGAGCGTGGTGGCGCCGGCCACGGCGGCCGTGCGCAGGGATGTCCGGTCCATGGCAGCTCCTCCAGGTGAACCGCATCGTTGCCGTTCACTGTCGCGCCTGGAGGGAAGTTTCGCCAGAGGTTCAGGCATGGAAAATCATTGCCGGGGTGAGGATGCGGTCGGGATGGAACGACGACAGTGATGAATGTTGATATGACCATGTGACTCCTGGTGAAGTGTGCGGACAACGGGACCGCCCGTACCCCGAGGAGGTTGTCCATGGCCCTCCGCACGTCCCCGCTCCGCCGCCGGCTGGCCCTCGCCGCCGCCGCCGGCCTGACCCTCGTCGCCGCGATCACCGGCCCGGCCGCCGCCCGGCCCGCGCCGGACGGCGAACCGGCCGCCGTCGCCTACCGGGTGCTCGGCCCGCGTACGGTCGCCGACCGCAGTGCCGTGGCCCGCACCGGCGCGGCGATCGACCACTCCGAACACGGCGTACTGCACGTCACGGCCACCACCGCCGAGGCCGCCGCCATCACCCGGCTCGGCTTCCGGCTGGAGAAGGACGTCGCCCCGGCCCCGGCCGCCGGAGCCGTCGCCTACGCCTTCCCGCCCGCCGACTCGAACTACCACGACTACGCCGAGTTGACCGCGGTGGTGAACACGGTCGTCGCCGACCACCCGGCCATCGCCCGCAAGCTCAGCATCGGGCGGTCCTACCAGGGCCGGGACCTGATGGCCGTGAAGATCTCCGACAACGTCGGCACGGACGAGAGCGAGCCGGAGATCCTCTTCAACGCCCAGCAGCACGCCCGCGAGCACCTGACCGTCGAGATGGCGATCTACCTGCTCAACCTGTTCACCGACAACTACGGCAGCGACTCCCGGATCACCAACCTCGTCAACTCGCGGGAGATCTGGATCGTCCCCACGGTCAACCCGGACGGCAGCGAGTACGACATCGCCACCGGCTCCTACCGCTCGTGGCGGAAGAACCGGCAGCCGAACAGCGGCTCGACGGCCGTCGGCACCGACCTGAACCGGAACTGGTCCTACCAGTGGGGCTGCTGCGGCGGCTCGTCCGGCTCGACCTCGTCGGAGACCTACCGCGGGCCGTCCGCCTTCTCCGCCCCCGAGACGGCGGCGCTGCGCTCCTTCGTCAACAGCCGGGTGGTCGGCGGCGTGCAGCAGATCAAAGCGAACATCGACTTCCACACCTACTCGCAGCTGGTGCTCTGGCCGTACGGCTACACGTACAGCAACACCGCCACGGGGATGAACGCCGACCAGTACAACACCTTCGCCACCATCGGGCGGCAGATGGCGTCCAGCAACGGCTACACCCCGGAACAGTCCAGCGACCTCTACATCGCCGACGGCACCAGCATCGACTGGATGTGGGGGACCCACAAGATCTGGGCGTACACCTTCGAGATGTACCCCGGGTCGGCCTCCGGTGGCGGCTTCTACCCGCCCGACGAGGTGATCCCGGCGCAGACCTCCCGCAACCGGGAGGCCGTGCTGCTCCTCTCCGAGTACGCCGACTGCCCGTACCGGGCCATCGGCAAGCAGAGCCAGTACTGCTGACCGCGAACCACGGTGGGGCCTGTCACCCGGGTCCCACCGTGCCTCCCGTCCGGACGATCTCCGCTGGTCATGCGCTACCGTGGCACCGACCACCCCGCAGCGAAGCCGGTGCGAAACCGGCGCTGTCCCGCAACTGTGATGCCCCGCACACGGCGCCGGCCCCGCCCGGCGCCGGCACCTGTGGGGGGACGAGCCAGGTCGCCTGCGGCACGGTCGCGACTCGCGCTCTCGAGGAAGGGCGCCTCGCGGACGGGCCCGCCCAGGTCCCTGTCGGCGAAGCACCACGCTCCTCGACCGACAGGAGGACCGATGTCCAGACGTACCCCCCGGCTCTTCGCCGCCGCCCTCGCGGTCGGCGCCCTGCTCCTCGGCGGCTGCGCCGAGAAGACCTCGAACGACACCCCCGCCAGCGGCGGTGGCTCGCAGGCGGCCGCCTTCCCGGTCACCGTCGGCAAGCTGACCCTGGACAAGCGGCCCGAGAAGATCGTCTCGCTGTCGCCGTCGGCGACCGAGATGCTCTTCGCCATCGGCGCCGGCAAGCAGGTCACCGCCGTGGACGACCAGTCGAACTACCCGCCGGAGGCACCGAAGAGCGACCTCTCCGGCTACCAGCCGAACGCCGAGGCCATCGCCGGCCGCAGCCCCGACCTCGTGGTGCTCGCCAACGACACCAACAAGATCGTCGACCAGCTCACCACGCTGAAGATCCCGGTGCTGCTCACCCCGGCCGCGGCCACTCTGGACGACACGTACCAGCAGATCACCGACCTGGGCAAGCTCACCGGCCACCCGGCCGAGGCGGACGCCGTCACGAAGAAGATGAAGGACGACGTCACCGCCCTCACGAAGGACCTGCCGAAGCGGGCCACGAAGCTCACCTACTACCACGAGCTGGGCCCGGAGCTGTACAGCGCGACCAGCAAGACCTTCATCGGCTCGATCTACGCCCTCGCCGGCCTGGAGAACATCGCCGACCCGGCGGACGCCGACGGGAAGAACGGCGGCTACCCGCAGCTCTCCCAGGAGGTCATCGTCAAGGCGAACCCCGACTTCGTCTTCCTGGCCGACACCAAGTGCTGCAAGCAGACCCCGGAGACGGTCAAGGCCCGCAGCGGCTGGGCCGGCGTCACCGCCGTGAAGAACAACCAGATCGTGGCGTTGGACGACGACATCGCCTCGCGCTGGGGCCCGCGGGTCGTCGACCTGCTCAAGGCGATCGTCGACGCCACCGCCAAGGTCCCGGCCTGACGGTGACCGTGCGACCGGCGGACAACCCGCACCGGCCGGCCGGGACGCCCGACGCGTCCCGGCCCGCCGGCGTGCCCCGCGCAACCCGCCGTGCGCCGGCCGGACCGGATGCGACGGTCCGGCCGGCCGGGCTGCGCACCCGCTGGCTGCTCGCCGGCATCGGCGCGGTGCTGGTCGCCCTGGTGGCCGGCGTCTCGCTCGGCCCGGTCAGCCTGCCGCCGGGCAGCGTCGCCGCCGAACTGCTCAACCTGCTGCCCGGGGTGCACCTCGACAGCGGGCTCACCGAGCGGGAGATCGCCATCGTCACCGAGCTGCGGCTGCCCCGGGTCGTGCTCGGGCTGCTCGTCGGCGCCCTGCTCGCCCTGGCCGGCGGCTGCTACCAGGGCGTCTTCCGCAACCCCCTCGCCGACCCGTACCTGCTCGGGGTGGCGGCCGGGGCTGGGCTCGCGGTGACCGCGGTCATCACGCTGGGCGCCGGTGCGGGCGGGGCGATCACGGGGCTGCCGGTCACCATCCCGCTCGCCGCGTTCGTCGGGTCGCTCGGCGCGGTCGCCATGACGTACGGGCTCGGCGCGGCAGGTGGCAGATCCCGGTCACCGGCCACGCTGATCCTGGCCGGGGTGGCGGTCTCGGCGTTCCTCTCCGCCGGGCAGACGTACCTGCTGCAACGGCACTCCGACAGCATCCAGCAGGTCTACTCCTGGCTGCTCGGCCGGCTGGCCACCGCCGGCTGGCACGACGTCCGGCTGGTCCTGCCCTACTTCGTGCTCACCGCCGTGGTGGTGCTCCTGCACCGGCGCGAGCTGGACGTGCTCTCCGTCGGCGACGACGAGGCCACCAGCCTCGGGCTGCACCCGCAGCGCTCCCGCTACCTGCTGATCGCCGCCGCCTCGCTGGGCACCGCCGCCGCGGTCTCCGCCTCCGGCCTGATCGGCTTCGTCGGCATCATCGTGCCGCACACCGTACGGCTGCTCGCCGGGTCCAGCTACCGGGTGATCCTGCCCCTGTCGATGCTCTTCGGCGGGGCGTTCCTGGCGCTGACCGACGTGGTCGCCCGCACCGCCGCGGCCCCCGCCGAGGTCCCCATCGGCGTGGTCACCGCGCTGCTCGGCGGCCCGTTCTTCGTGCTGGTCCTGCGTACCGCCCGCCGGGTGCTGACATGACCGCCCCCGCCGTGGAGCTGCGCGACCTCCGGGTCGAGCTGGGTGGCAACCCGATCCTGGCCGGCGTCGACCTGACGGTCGCGGTGGGCGAGTGGGTCACCGTGATCGGCCCGAACGGCGCCGGCAAGTCGACCCTGCTGCGCGCCGTCGGCGGCCTGCTGCCCGCGCCGGGCGCGGTCTCCCTCTTCGGTACGCCGATCAACTCCCTCCGCCGCCGCGACCGGGCCCGGGTGGTGGCCACCGTGGCGCAGTCCCCGGTGGTGCCGGCCGGCATGTCGGTCTTCGACTACGTGCTGCTGGGGCGCACCCCGTACATCCCGGCGCTGGGCCGGGAGTCGGCGGCCGACCTGGCCGCCGTGCACGAGGTGCTGGACGGGCTCGACCTGGGCGGGTTCGGGCGCCGCGAGCTGGCCACGCTCTCCGGTGGCGAGCGGCAGCGGGTCTTCCTGGCCCGGGCGCTGGCCCAGGGCGCCACCCTGCTGCTGCTCGACGAGCCCACGAGCGCCCTGGACATCGGCCACCAGCAGGAGGTGCTGGAGCTGGTCGACCAGCTCCGCCGCGAGCACGACCTCACGGTGCTCGCCACCATGCACGACCTCTCCATCGCCGGCGAGTACGCCGACCGCCTGGTCCTGCTCGCCGACGGCCGGGTCGCCGCGGCCGGCCCGCCGCAGGAGGTCCTCACCGAGACCATGCTGGCCCGCCACTACCGCGCCAACGTCCGCGTCATCCCCGGCGACCACGGCCCCCTGGTAGTCCCCGTCCGCCCCCGCTGACCCGACCCACCCGCGATCTTGCACTTTGTGCCCCGACGAAAGGGGCGTACACCGCGTTGCGAGGGCCGCAACTGCACGATCGGCGAGAGCGGGAGCCGAGAGCCCGCGCGCGGGTCAGGGTGCTCGTCAGCGGAGGGCTGTGACGGAGAACAGGGCGCCCTGGGGGTCGCGGAGCGCGGCGCTGCGGCCGGCCGGGTTGTCCCGGGGCGGCACGAGGATGGTGCCGCCCAGCTCGGCGGCCCGGGCCGCCGTGGCGTCCGCGTCCTCGACCGCGAAGTAGACCGACCAGTACGCCGGCAGGTCCTCGGGCAGCGGCTCCAGCTGGGGCAGCATGCCCGCGACGATCCGGGCGCCGCACCGCCACCCCGTGTAGGTGACCGGGCCGGCCGCCCGCTCCTCGGGATGCCAGCCGAAGACCAGCGCGTAGAAGTCCTTCGCCCCCTCGGGGTCGGGCGTCACCAGCTCGTTCCAGCACATCGAGCCCGGGGCGTTGAACAGCTCCGCCCCACGCATGGCCATCGGCTGCCAGACGCTGAACACCGCACCGGCGGGATCCGAGAGGACCGCCATCCGGCCCTGGTCGAGGACGTCGAACGGGGAGACGACCACCTGACCGCCGGCCGCCTCCACCCGGGTGGCGACCAGGTCGGCGTCGTCGGTCGCCACGTACGTCGACCAGACCGGCACCTGGTCCTCGGCGGCGGGCGGCCCGGCACCGGCGACGGCCCGGCCGTCCTTGAGGAACGTGGTGTAGCCACCGGCGGTGGGCTCTGCGGCCATCCGGCCGGTCCAGCCGAACAGCTCCGGGTAGAACCGCTTCGCGTCGTCCAGCCCGGGTGTGGCCAGGTCGGCCCAGCAGGGCGTGCCGGGCTCCACGCCGTCCACGCTGACCCCTCTCGCCGGGAGCGGCCCCGGTGGCACGCCCTGCCGGAATCGTGGCACCGTCCCACCGGCCGCCGGGCCGGATTCGGACAAAAGGTCAGGTGAAGCGGCGTCCCTCGTCCCGCCGGTACGCCCACCCGGCGACCGCCGCGAGCGCCACCACCCAGACGCCGAGCATGACCATGGAGACCGGGTTCGGCCGCCAGTCGGTCACAGCCGCCCACATCAGCTCCAGTGCACCGCGGGTGGGCAGGTAGGGCGCGATCGCGTCGACGAAGCCGGGCGCGTTGTCCGGGCCGAAGAGCAGTCCGCCGCCGAAGGCGAGCGGGAAGAAGATGAGCTGAGCGACCACGATCGCCGCCTTGCTCGGCAGCGAGTAACCGATGGCCAGCCCGAGCAGCGTGAACGGGATCGAGATCAGCGCCACCCCGCCGGCGGCGAGCAGGAACTGCGCCGGGGTGACCCGGGCCGCGGTGGCCACCGCCGCGATCACCACCACCGGGAGCATGGAGAAGTAGGTGATGGCCAGACCGGCCAGGATCCGGCCGGCGAAGCGCGGGCCAGGCCCGGCGGGCAGGGTCCGGCTGTACACGCTCCACGGCTGGTCGCGGTCCTCAGCGACGCCGATCCCGTACTGGAAGATGTTGGCGCTCATCACCGCGAAGGTGACCATCGCGGCGGTGGCGTAGGTGGCGGCGGTGGGATCGTCACCGGCGAACGGCACGACGAAGAAGAGCATCGTGGCGGCCGGGAAGAACGCGCTGCCGAAGATCGCGACCGGGATCCGGACGATCTCCAGGAGCTGGTAGCGGGCGTGGACCAGGGCGAGCGGCACGGTGTCTCCTAGGCGGGGGTGGGTGCGGGCCGGTCGCCGGCGGTCAGCGCGAGGAACGCCTCCTCCAGCGAGGTGGGCCGGACCTCCAGGTCGCGGAACGTCACGCCGGCCGTGACCAGGTCCCGGACGAGCTGGTCGGCGTCGGCGGTGAGCAGGTGGGTGCGTCCCTCGGTCTGCTCGGTGGCCAGGACACCGGGCAGCGGCGGCAGGTCGTCGGCGACCAGGCTGACCCGGCGTACGCCCACGATGCCGCGGATCGCCGCCACCGAGTCGTCGGCGAGGACGCGGCCCTGCCCGATCACCACCACCCGCTGCGCCAGCGCCTCCACCTCCTCCAGATAGTGGCTGCTCAGGAGGACCGTGCCGCCCTCGGCGTGGAAGCCGCGTACGGCCTCCCACAGGGTGTGCCGGGCCTCCACGTCCAGCCCGGTGGTGGGTTCGTCGAGGACCACGAGCCGGGGCCGGCCGACGAAGGCGAGCGCCACCGCCAGCCGGCGGCGCTGCCCGCCGGAGAGGCCACCGGTCTGCCGGCGCACCTGGTCGGCCAGGCCGAACCGGGCGAGCAGCTCGTCCCGGGGCACCGGGTCGGGGAAGTGCGCGGAGACGAAGTCGACGACCTCGCCGACCCGCAGGGTGCCCGGCAGGCCGGTCTCCTGCGGGGTCACCCCGAGCTGCCGCCGGCTCGCGTGGTCGCGCGGGTCGCCGCCGAACAGCTCGACCCGGCCGGCGGTGGGGCGGCGCAGCCCGATCAGCAGGTTGAGCAGGGTGCTCTTGCCGGCGCCGTTCGGGCCGAGCAGGCCCACCAGCTCTCCGGCGCGGACGGTCAGGTCGACCCGGTCCAGGGCCAGCACCTCGCCGTAGCGGCGGCTGACCTGGTCGGCGCGGGCCAGGATCATCGTCGGGCTCCTCAGGGTTGCGGTCCCGGGCGGGCGTGCCGTCCCCTGTCTACCGTGCCGGTGCCAGTTCCACCGCCCCGCGCGGACGGGTGCCCATCGCCTACTGTGGTAATCCCGTTGTCCGCTCTGGCCGACGACGGATGACTGGCGACTGGACACTGGGGAGGGTCCATGACGAGTCCGAGCCGGAACCTCGAGGTCCAGCCGGAGGCGTTGACCGCCTTCGCCGCCGCGTCCCGGGACCGGGCCGGCCGCTTCCGCGAGCTGCGCCGGGTCTTCCACGACGGGCACGTGCCCCGGCACGCCTTCGGCATCATGCCGGCGTCCTTCAGCCTCGCCGCCGCGTACGCCGAGCAGTTCGAGGCGTGCCTGCAGGGGTTGGAGGACGGCGCCGAGGTGATGGCCGACATCGCCGAGGGGATCAGCGACACCGCCGAGGCCTACACCGGGACCGACGTGGCGAACACCGACATGTTCACGCCGGGCGGCTGAGGGGGCCTGATGAGCACCGAGGCGTTGCAGCGCAACAAGACCTACTTCGAGCAGATCGTGTCGGGCACGCCCGACCCGTTCAAGCCGCTCTCCAACGCGGTGCTCTGGCCGTTCGAGCAACTGCTCGAACTGGTCGCCGGCGAGCCCGACGACCTCATGCAGGCGGCCCAGCTCGCCCTCACCACCGGCGAGGCGGTGCGCCAGATCGCCGGCGACCAGATCGCCGACCGGGCGCGGCTGCGCGGTGCCTGGGACGGCGACGCGGCGGAGAAGTTCCACGCCTCGATGGAGTCCGTCGAGGAGGCGATCGAGGAGCTGGCCAAGGGGCTGGACGGCACCAAGGAGGTGCTGGTCGACGCCGCGAACGCGGCCGTCGACGCGTTCAACCTGCTGGTCGAGCTGATCCTGGAGTTCCTGCTCTGGTTCCTGACCGAGGTGATCATCGCGGCCGTGGCCGCCGTGCTCAGCGCGGGCGTGACGCTGGCCGCCACGGTCGTCCGGGTGCTGGCCCGGCTGGCCACCACGGTCGGCCGCATGGTCAAGATCGTGGCGCGGTTCGCGGAGATCCTCACCAAGCTGGTCACGAAGCTGGAGCGGGTCGCCGCCCTGCTCATGAAGTACCGCCAGGTGGTGCTGGAGCTGAAGCAGGCCAAGAAGGCGTACCGGCTCTGGAACAAGTCCGGCTACGGCAAGGAGGCCTTCTCGTTCATGGCGAAACGGACGGCCATCCTCTTCCCTGGCAAGTTCGCCATCAACCAGGCGTCACCGGTCAACATCCCCGGCATCGGCGGCGCGCTGCTCGACACCGGGGTCGGCCTGCACGACGTCTCCGACGGCCACAAGGACCGCAACTACCTGGTGGACGGCACCTACTCGGAGGATCTGGGGCCGTACACCAAGGGTGTGCAGAACGTCTTCGACTCGATCGTGAACTGAGAGGCAGCCATGACCTTCCCGGCCCTGGACCGGATCGAGGCGCTGGCCCGCAACCTGGACGGGTGGCAGCGCGAACTCGGCGCGCGGATGGCCGAGCTGGAGCAGAGCAGCGCCGAAGGGGTGAGCGACTCCGGCCTGGTCACCGTCACGGCGGCCGCCGACGGCAGGATCCTCTCCACCGAGATCAACGCGCGGGCCATGCGGCTCGACTCCTACACCCTGGCCGAGGAGTTCACCGCCGCGGCGAACCGGGCCCAGGAGGCCGCCGCCGCCCGCGTCCGGGAGATCGTCGGCGAGGTCATGGGCAACACGCCGGCCGCGGAGCGCCGCACCGACGACGGCCACGACCACGACCACGACCGATACTGAGCCGATGGACGGGACGGGATACCGCGACCGGATCGGCCAGCTCGTCGAGCCGGGGGAGCACGTGCTGGCCTTCGCGAAGGCCGAGGCGGCCCACGGCGCGACGCCGCCCCCGCCGCCGGACGCGGCGAAGCCGGACGCCCACGCCGGTGGGGTGAGCGCCGGGGCGGTGCTGCTCAACCTGATCTCCCCGCTGATCAGCTCCGAGCGGGGCGACCGGCTGGTCGACCGGGTGTTCTGGGGCATCGCGGGGCGTGGCGCCCCGGGGTCCGCCGCCTCCCGGCTGCACCGCGCGCTGCGTCCGCCCAAGCCGGATCTGGCGGCACGGGACACGCTGCTGGTGGCCACCGACCGGCGGCTGCTGGTCTGCGTGAGCGGCCCGATGAAGGTGCTGTCCAGCCGGCAGGACGACGAGCGGGCCGTGGCGGAGACCGGGGTCGCCTGGTCGGCGTCGCGGGCGGAGGTGGCCTCGGCCCGGGTGGGCTGGCACCGGCTCAACCCGAAGCGCCTGCGCCTCGACTTCACCGACGGCTCCTGGCTCGCCTTCACCGTGCCGATCGCCGAGTCCGGCCGCCCGCTGCGGGACGTCGCCGCCGCCCTGTCCGCCTGAGCCGCCGGCCGCTGCCACGTCGGCGGCGACCGGTCAGCCGGCCAGCGGGGCGGGCAGCGGCTCGCGGTGCAGCACGGCAAGCCGGGACACCGCCCGGGTCAGCACCACGTAGAGGCGGTGCAGGCCGCGCGGCTCCGCGGCCACGATCGCGGCCGGCTCGACGACGACCACGTGGTCGTACTCCAGGCCCTTGACCAGGGTCGCCGGAACCACGGTGACGCGCTCCGCGGCCTCCACGTCGTCGGCGGTCGCGGTCCGGACGCCCGCGTCGGCGAGGGCCGCGCGGAGCCGGTCCACCGTGTCGTCGGCGGCGATCACGCCGACCGAGCCGTCGTGCGCCAGCGCCGCCCGCACCTCGGCCACCGCCGCCGCCGTCAGGTCCTCGACGGTACGCACGTCGAGCGCCCCGTCGCGCCGCAGCGACTGCGCCGGGGGCACGTCCACGGCGAGCGCCGGCAGCAGCCGGTTGGCGAAGGCGACCACCGCGGCGGGCACCCGGAAGCCGATGCTCAGCGGCACCACGGCCGCGTCCGGCTTGCCGAGGTGGGCGAGGGACTCCCGCCAGTCGGTGGCCGCCCAGGGCGCGGTGCCCTGGGCGAGGTCGCCGAGGAGGGTGATCGAGCCGTGCTCGCTGCGCCGGGCGATGGCCCGGCACTGCATCGGGGAGAGGTCCTGCGCCTCGTCGACCACCACGTGCCCGAAGCCGCCGGGCCGTTCCAGCAGCCCGGCGGCCTCGTCGATGAGCACCGCGTCCGCGGCGGTCCACCGGGTCGCCTTCGGGGTACGCCCCACCGGGCCGGACCGGAACAGGTCCTGTTCCTCGGCCGTGAGCAGGCCGTCCGCGGCGGCGGCGAGCGCCTCGGGGTCGGTGCGCAGCCGGTGCAGCAGCCCCTCGGGAGTGAGGGCCGGCCACACCGCGTCGAGGAACTCGGTGACCGGCTTCGCCCGGCTCATCCGCCGCAGCCAGGCGTCGCTGGGCGACTCGGCCCGGCGCGCCTCGGACTGGCGTTGCAGCAGCCCCACCACGCGGGCGCGGACCCGGTCCCGGCCGGTCCCGTAGGGCAGGTCCTCCCGGCGGGTCTCCTCGACCAGCCGGTGCAGCGGGTCGAGGCCGATGCGCCAGCGGAACGACCCGTCCGAGACCATGATCGGCTCGGTGGGCGCGCCGATGTGCGCGTCGACCGCGCGGCGCAGCACCTCGGCCATCCGGACGTCGTGCTTGAGGGCGGCCACGGCCGGCGCGTCGACGGCGCGGACGGGCACCCGGGCGACCAGATCCTCCACCGTGGCCTGCTCGACCTCCACCTCACCGAGCGCCGGCAGCACGGCCGCGATGTAGGACAGGAACGCCCGGTTCGGTCCGACGATCAGCACGCCCGACCGGCGCAGGCGCTCCCGGTGCAGGTAGAGCAGGTACGCGGCCCGGTGCAGCCCGACGGCCGTCTTACCGGTGCCCGGCGCGCCCTGGACGCAGATCGAGTCGGCCAGGTCGGCCCGGACCAGCTCGTCCTGCTCCGGCTGGATGGTGGCGACGATGTCGCGCATCGGGCCGACGCGGGGGCGCTCGATCTCGGCCGTGAGGATGCGGCTGGCGGCGCCCAGCTCCTCGCCGCGATCCAGGCGCTCGTCCTCGAAGCTGGTCAGCACCCCCGTGCTGAACCCGAACCGGCGCCGGACCGCGACGCCCTGGGGATCCCGGGCGCTGGCCCGGTAGAACGACCGGGAGACCGGCGCCCGCCAGTCCAGCACGAGCGGTTCGCCCAGCTCGTCGGTGACGTGCCGGCGCCCGACGTGGTAGTCCCGTCCCGCGTGGTCCGGATCGGCCTCGCCGAAGTCGAGGCGGCCGAAGAAGAGCGGGGTGGTCGGGTCGTCGGCGAGTTCCTTGACCCGGCGGGCCATGTGCCGGCCGAGCTGCTCGGCGGTGTACGCGTCCCCGGCCACCTTGTCGCCGGTGGCGAAGAGGGACTCGGCGCGCTCGCGCATCCGGCGCAGCGCCTCGCGGGAGGTGTCCAGGTGGGCGCGCTCGGCGACCAACTCGGCATCGAGGGTCTGTTCTTGGGCGTGCAGGGTCATCCACGTACTCCTCGTCACGGGGAACAACGCTGCCGCTCGCGTTTCCGACCTCGGGTCGGCGCGGGGACGTCCTGTGCGGTGCTACTCACCACGGCCGTCAGGCGGGACAGAGCAGCTTACTCCGGTCGGGTCGGCGGGCAACCGAATTTCCCCGGGGGCCGTCCGGCGCGGAATCATGGGTGACATGACCGAGGCGCGTCCGGAGCAGCGCCGGGTGACGATCAGCGACCCGCAGGTGATGCGGGCGCTGGCCCACCCGGCCCGTATGGCGATCATGGAGCATCTCAGCACGGTGGAGGGCGGTGCGACCGCCACCGAGTGTGCCGAGATCGCCGGGCTGTCGCCCAGCGCCACGAGCTATCACCTGCGGGAGCTGGCGAAGTTCGGCCTCATCGAGGAGGCCCCGAGCCGGGGCGACGCCCGGGAGCGGGTGTGGCAGGCGTTCAGCCCGTCCTACTACGTCGAGTCCGGGCAGGACGCGGACTCCGAGGCCCGCGCCGCCGAGCTGGCCCTGGTCGACGCACACCTGGCCCGGGACAGCCAGCGTGCCCGGGACTGGATCCGCCGCGCCCCGGACGAGCCGCGCGACTGGTATCAGGCGGCCTGGTTCAGCGACAGCCTGCTCCAGGTGACCGCGGAGGAGCTGACCGAGCTGAACGAGGCCGTCCAGGCGCTGCTGGCCCCCTATCGGCGCCGGCTGCGCAGCGATCCGCCGGAGGGCTCCCGGACCGTCGCCGTGCAGTACCGGGCGCTGCCGATCGACTGATCGGGGGTTGCGCCGAACAGGTATGAAGGATTATTTTCGAAATATGTCCTTCGCATCTGGCTCCTCACGCTGGTCGGACGTCTGGCTCGCCACCGCCGCCCGGGGCACCTCCAGCTGCGGGGACTTCCTCGCCGCGAGCGCGCTGACCCTGGCGCTCCAGTCGGCCGGGGCCGGCGGGCTCGCCGTCTCCGGGCTGCTGCTCGCCGCCACGCTGCCGCTGGTCGCGCTCGCCCCGCTGACCGGCCGGCTCGCCGACCGCGTGGACAGCCGGGTCCTGCTGGTGACCGCCGGGCTCGGCCAGGCCGCGATCTGCCTGGCGCTCGCGTACGCCGGGCACCCGGCCCTGGTCATCGCGCTGGTGGCGCTGCTCGCGGCCGGGCTCGCGGTCACCCAGCCGGTGCTCTCGGCGCTGGTGCCGGTCATGGTCCGCGCCGAGGACCTGCCCCGGGCCGGCGCGCTGAACCAGACCGCCGGCACCCTGGGCGCACTCGCCGGTCCGGCGCTGGCCGGGCTGCTCGTCGGCCAGTTCGGCACCCGGGTGCCGCTGCTCGTCGACGCCGCGAGCTACCTCGCCCTGGTGGCGGCCGGCCTGCTCATCCGTACCCGACGGGGTGGCCGGCGGTCGACGGCGCCGGCCGCCGGCGCGACGCCGCCGCCCGCCTGGCGGTTCCGGCGCGACCCGCTGCTCATGGTGATGGTGGGCAGCCTCGCCGCGGTGGTCGCCGCGGTCGGCGCCATCAACGTCATCGAGGTCTTCTTCATCCGGGAGACGCTGCACAGCACCACCACGGTCTACGGCCTGGTCACCGGCGCCTGGCCGCTGGGGATCGTGCTGGGCGGCTGGCTGTTCGCCCGGCTCGCCCGCCGGCTCACCGACGACGGGTCGCTGCTCGGTGCCGGGCTGGTCCTGCTCGGCGGCTGCTGCCTCGCGGTGCTCGCCTCGGCCGCGGTGCCGTCGGCCTGGCTGCTCGTGCCGATCTGGCTGGTCGGCGGGGTGGGCAACGGTGGCGACAACGTCTTCAACAACCTCCTGCTGGCCCGGCGGGTGCCCGAGGCGGCCCGCGGCCGGGCCTACGCCGTCTTCGGCGCCGCGGTCCAGGGCGCCGGGATGGCGGGCTACCTGATCGGCGGCCTGCTGCTGGAGGTGGCCGCGCCCCGGCCGCTGGTCGCCGCCTGCGGAGTGGCCGGTGTGCTGGTGGTCGTGGCGGCGGCCTGGCCGGTATGGCGGGCGGTCCGTGCCGAGCGCTCCGCACGTCCGGTCGCCGGAGTCGTGGCCGAGCGGCGTGCGGAGTTGGCCACTCCGACCCCCTCCCGCTGACCCGGCCCGGTGCGGCAGGGATACGGTCGGGTCATGGCCGATCGCATCGCCCGCCCCCGGGTGGGGCACATCCAGTTCCTCAACTGCCTGCCCATCTACTGGGGGCTCATGCGGTCCGGCGCGCTGATCGACGTCGACCTGCACAAGGACTCGCCGGACCGGCTGAACGCCGCGCTGGTCGCCGGTGACCTGGACATCGGCCCGATCTCCCAGGTGGAATACCTGCGGCACGCCGACGAGCTGCTGCTCCTGCCGGACCTGGCGGTCGGCAGCGACGGCCCGGTGCTCTCGGTCAACGTGGTCTCCACCCGCCCCCTCACCGAGCTGGACGGCGCCCGGGTGGCGCTCGGCTCCACGTCGCGCACCGGCGTGCTGCTGGCCCAGCTCCTGCTCGCGGAGCGGTACGGGGTACGCCCCGACTACTTCCGCTGCCCGCCGGACCTCACCCAGATGCTGCTCGAGGCCGACGCCGGGGTGGTGATCGGCGACGTGGCGTTGCGCGCGCTCTACGAGGCCCCGCGCAAGGGGCTGGCGGTGACCGACCTCGGGCAGGCCTGGCGCGAGTGGACCGGGCTGCCCATGGTCTTCGCCGTCTGGGCGGTACGCCGCGACTTCGCCGCCGCCCACCCCGGCCGGGTCAAGGAGGTGCACGAGGCGTTCCTGCGCTCACGCGACCTGTGCCTGGCCGAGCTGGACCAGGTGGCCGAGGCCGGGGCTCGCTGGGAGCCGTTCGACGCGGAGACGCTGGCGACCTACTTCCGTACCCTCGACTTCTCCCTCGGCGAGCGGCAGGTGGCCGGCCTGCGCGAGTTCGCCCGCCGCGCCGCGGCGATGGGCGAGGCGCCGCCGCTGCCCGAGGGTGGCCCGGAGTTCTTCCAGGGCTGACGCCCTCCCTCCCACGACGAAGCGGCGGTGTCCCGGCGGACCGGGGCACCGCCGCTTCGCGCAGCGGGTGGGATCAGGTGGCGTCGCGGAGCAGCGCCTCGGTGATCTTCTCGCAGGCGTCCATGCCGTACTGCCACGAGCTGGCGGCGCTGAACGGGGTCTTGACCATCACGCCCATCGTCCAGGTGTCGCCGATCGCCAGGCAGTTGACGTGGTATTCCCGCTCCTTCTGCCGGTCGATCCAGCCGTTCTTGATGGCGATCTGCTTCTGCTCGGCGGCGGGGAAGGCCTTGCGGATGCCGAAGTCGCCGTCACCGCGGACGAGCCGCATCTCGTTGAGCAGCCACTTGGTCCACTTCGGCCCGGCGGCCCGGCCGTCGTCGATGCAGAGGCCTAGCCGCGCCGTGTCGCGAGGCGACAGCATCGTCCGGCTCCAGCCGCCGTCACTGGCCACCTTGCTGTCGGTCAGCTTGCAGATCGAGATCAGCCGCTTGATCGATGCCGAACCGCCCACGCTCTCGTAGAACTCCTGGGCCCGGGTGTTGTCGCTGTCCCGGATGATCTGCGTGGCGTCGTCCAGCTTCGCCTGGCTCGGGGTCCTGCCCGCCTCGGCGCTACGCCGCAGGTAGTCGGCGACCACCCAGGACTTGATCATCGACGCGGTGGTGCTGGTCTCGCCCATGTTCTCCGAGCCGATGATCTTGCCGGTCCGCTTGTCCAGCACGGCCCACGAGTACCAGCCCTTGATGCCGAGGTCGTCGAGGTCCTGCGCCTCGAACGGCAGCGGCTCCAGCGAGGGCGAGGGGGCCGACTCGGGACGCGCGTCGCGGTCGGTCGGGGCGCCCGTGGACCGGCCGGCGGCGCTCGGGGCCGGGTGCGACGCGGCCGTCGGCCGCAGCGGCGAGCCGGGGACCAGCCGGAGCGCGACGAGCACCACGCCGACCAGGATCACGGCGACCGCGCTGTAGGCCAGCGGGCGGCGGTCACTGCCCGGCCGGCGCCGGCTGCCCGCCATCAGAGCTTCCCGACCGGCTGCTGCGGGACCTTGAGGGCGGCGCCCGGCTGCGGGGTCACGAGCTGGGTGGCGACGCTCGCGCAGACCTTGGCCCCGTACGAGGGGGTCCTCGGGTCGCCGGCGCCGGGATAACGCATCATCACGGCCAGGGTCCAGTCGTCGGCGATCGCCAGGCAGTTGACGTGCCACTGGCCGTCCGCCCAGAGCATGGTGAAGCCGTTCTTGATGCTGACCGGCCCCTGCGACGTGATCGACTCGGGCAGGCCGTCGACGATGCCCCAGTGGCCGCCCTGGACGGCGGTGGACTTCTGGTCCTTGACGCCGCCGCGCACGTGAGCCATCTGGTCCAACACCCACTTCGTCCACTTGGGTCCGGCGGCCGTGCCGTCACCGATGCAGTCGCCCATGCGCACCGCGTCGCGCGGCGACATCTGGGTGTACGCCCACTTGGCCTTGGTGGGTTCAATCTTCGTGTCGGTCAGCTTGCACATCTTGATCAGCCGGGTCAGCACCGGCTTGCGGCCACCGGCGTTGTAGAGCGCCTCGGCCGAGATGTCGTTGCTGTCCCGGATCGCGGTCTCGGCCTGCTTCTTACGCGCGGCGCTCGGCTCCTTGCCGTCGAGTTCGCGCAGGTAGTCGGAGACGATCCACGCCTTGATCATCGACTCGGTCGAGTTGGTGGAGGACATGTTCGGCGCGCCGTCGATCTTGCCGGTCTTCCGGTCCATCAGCGCCCAGGAGAAGAACTTGCCCTTGAAGTTCACCGATACCGGCCCGGCGGCCAGCGTCGGCTCCGGAGGCGCGGTCGGTGCGGGCGTGGGCACCTGCGCCACACCGCCGCCGATGCCGCCGAGTCCGCTGATCCCGTCGCCACCGGAGAGCTTGGCGTACGCGGCGGGGACCAGCATGCCGCCGCCGAGAAGCACCGCCACGACGGCGAGCACCATGGTCACGCGAGGTCGCATGAGTGGGTGAACTCCAGATTGTCTGGCCGGGGGGACCGGCGCTTTCCGAATGTGTTTCGGCCTGATCGCCGAGGCCGGGGGAATGGCCTGGAGCCGGTGGCGATCGTCAGCAGCCGATCGGTGTGCCGGGCGAAGTCTACTTCCGGACAGGCGGGATGCCAGATCCCGGAGCCCGGCAACTCGCCGTGAAGGCGGGACATTGGACCGCTATGCCGCCCTTGTGAGGATTCATCTTCTCCGGGTGGCGGACGTCACAGCGTTCCGGCAGGTCAGGGGTTGTCACCGGAAGCGGTCGACCGGTGACGGAAGGTGGGTCGGGAAACCTGTTACACCCTCTGGTGCCATCGGGCGCGAGCTGTAACACTGGCCTCATGTATGGCAATGACTTCGCCCCGCCCGAGGACGGCCCGGGCGGCGGCCTGCTCGGCGAGGTGGAGGCGGCGGAGGCCGCGCTGCGCGAGGCGGCGGCACGCGCCCGGCGCGGTGGGCCGGCGCCGGACGAGGACCTCGCGGCGTACTTCGCGGACGTGATCGACGCCGACCAGAAGATCGAGCCGCGGGACTGGATGCCGGAGGCGTACCGGAAGACGCTGATCCGGCAGATCGCCCAGCACGCGCATTCCGAGATCATCGGCATGCAGCCGGAGGGGAACTGGATCAGCCGGGCCCCCTCGCTCAAGCGCAAGGCGATCCTGCTGGCCAAGGTGCAGGACGAGGCCGGCCACGGCCTCTACCTCTACGCCGCCGCGGAGACGCTCGGCGTCAGCCGCGACGAGCTGGTCGAGCTGCTGATCGACGGCCGGCAGAAGTACAGCTCGATCTTCAACTACCCGACCCTGACCTGGGCCGACGTGGGCGCGATCGGCTGGCTGGTCGACGGCGCCGCGATCGTCAACCAGGTCCCGCTGTGCCGCTGCTCCTACGGCCCCTACGCCCGCGCCATGATCCGGGTCTGCAAGGAGGAGTCGTTCCACCAGCGCCAGGGCTACGAGATCCTGCACACGCTGGCCCACGGCACCCCGGAGCAGAAGGCCATGGCCCAGGACGCGGTGGACCGCTGGTGGTACCCGTCACTGGCCATGTTCGGCCCGCCGGACGGAGATTCGACGCACAGCGCCCAGTCGATGGCCTGGAAGATCAAGCGCTTCTCCAACGACGAGCTGCGCCAGCGCTTCGTGGACATGTGCGTACAGCAGGCGGAGATCCTCGGTCTCACCATCCCCGACCCGGACCTGCGGTGGAACGAGCAGCGGCAGGCCCACGACTACAGCCAGCCCGACTACGACGAGCTGATGCAGGTGATCAAGGGCAACGGACCGTGCAACCGGCAGCGGATGGAGCACCGGCGCCGGGCCCACGCCGACGGCGCCTGGGTGCGGGAGGCCGCCGCGGCGTACGCGGCGAAGCGGAACAGCAGGGAGAAGGTGGCGGCATGAGCGAACGCACCGAGCGAAGCGAGGGCCGTGAGGGCATGCCCGGCCAGCACGGCATGACCGAGCGGACCCCGTTGTGGGAGGTCTTCGTGCGGGCGCGCCGGGGGTTGTCGCACACCCACGTCGGCAGCCTGCACGCCCCCGACGCCGAGCTGGCCCTGCGCAACGCCCGGGACCTCTACACGCGGCGCCAGGAGGGCGTGTCCATCTGGGTGGTGCCGGCGAGCGCGATCACCGCGTCCAGCCCGGACGAGAAGGACGCCTTCTTCGACCCGGCGGCCGACAAGGTCTACCGCCACCCCACCTTCTACGAGGTGCCGGACGGGGTGGCGCACCTGTGAGCGAGCTGTTCGACTTCGCCCTCGCCCTCGGCGACGACGCGCTGATCGCGGCGCAGCGGCTCGGCGAGTGGACCTCTCGTGCGCCGGAGATGGAGGAGGACATCGCGCTGGCCAACATCGCCCTCGACCAGCTCGGCGCGGCCCGCCTGCTGCTTACGTACGCGGGCGAGCTGGAGGGCGCCGGCCGGGACGAGGACGCGCTGGCCTACCTGCGCGGCGACCGGGAGTTCCGGAACTGCCTCCTGGTCGAGCTGCCCAACGGCGACTTCGCGGTGACGATGGCGAAGCTGTTCTTCCTGGCCGCCTACCAGCTCCCGCTCTACACCGCGCTGAGCGGGTGCGCCGACGAGCGGCTGGCCGCCATCGGGGCGAAGGCGCGCAAGGAGTCGGCGTACCACCTGGACCACGGCTCGCTGTGGGTGAAGCGGCTCGGCGACGGCACCGACGAGTCGCACCGGCGCATGCAGGACGCGGTCGACCAGGTGTGGCCGTACACCCACGAGCTGTTCACCGCGGACCCGGCGGCGCCGGTCGACCCGGCCACCCTGCGGGCCGACTTCGACGCCGTCGTGTCCGCGGTGCTCGACGAGGCGACGCTGACCCGGCCGGCCGACGGCTGGGCACCGGGTGGCGGCCGGGCCGGCGTCCATACCGAACACCTCTCCTACCTGCTGGCCGAGATGCAGGTGCTGCACCGCGCCCACCCGGGGGCGAAGTGGTGAGCGCGAGGAGTGCAGCGAAGCGGAGTCCCGCAGTCGCGAACGAAAGGCGGCACCGGTGACCGACCCCAGGGCGGCCGTGGCGGCGGTGGTGGACCCGGAGATCCGGGTCGTCACCATCGACGAGCTGGGCATCCTGCGGTCGGTGGACGAGGACCCGGCCACCGGCCGGGTGGTCGTCACCATCACCCCCACCTACACCGGCTGCCCGGCCATGGACGTGATCCGGGCGGACATCCGCCGCGCGCTCGCCGCGGCCGGCCACTCCGACGCCGAGGTCCGCACGGTGTACGCCCCGGCGTGGAGCACCGACTGGATCTCCGAGGGCGGCCGGGCCAAGCTGGCCGCCGCCGGCATCGCCCCACCCG
This sequence comes from Micromonospora terminaliae, assembly GCF_009671205.1. NCBI lineage: Bacteria > Bacillati > Actinomycetota > Actinomycetes > Micromonosporales > Micromonosporaceae > Micromonospora > Micromonospora terminaliae. The sequence continues at coordinate 5,902,763 of NZ_CP045309.1, forward strand.
CGCCGGCCGCGCGCGGCGGCGCCGTCCCGCTCACCCTGGCCGTCCGCTGCCCGCGCTGCGGCTCCCCGGAGACCGAGCAGGTCAGCCGGTTCGGCTCCACCGCGTGCAAGGCCCTGTGGCGCTGCCGCTCCTGCTCCGAACCCTTCGACCACCTGAAGGCGCTGTGACTGTCACGATCACCCGACCGGTCCGTCGCCGGCCGGTCTTCCACCCGCTGCCCGTCGCCGCCGTCGACCGGCTCACCGACGACGCCGTGGCGATCACCTTCGCCGTGCCCGAGGAGCTGCGGGAGACGTTCGCGTTCTCCGCCGGGCAGCACCTGACCGTGCGGCTTCCCGCCGGAGGCGGGCTCACCGGCTCCGCCGGTGAAGGCGGTGCGGACGTGCGGCGGTCGTACTCGATCTGCTCGACCCCCGACGACCTGGCCCGGCACGGCCGGCTGCGGATCGGGGTGCGCGAGGTTCCCGGCGGCGTTTTCTCGGCGTACGCCTGCGGCGGCCTGCGCGGCGGCGACACGGTCGAGGTGCTGCCCCCGCTCGGGCACTTCACCAGCGCGTTCGCCCCGGACCGGGTCCGCCACTACGGCGCGGTGGTCGCCGGTTCCGGCATCACCCCGGTGCTCTCGCTGGTCGCGACCGCGCTGTCCGTCGAGCCGGCCAGCACCTTCACCCTGGTGTACGGCAACCGCACGGCGAACACGGTGATGTTCGCCGAGGAGCTGGCCGACCTGAAGGACCGCTGGCCGACCCGGCTGCACCTGGTGCACGTGCTCTCCCGGGAGATGGGCGAGTCCGCGCTGCTCTCCGGGCGGATCGACGCCGACCGGCTGACCCGGCTGCTCGACACCGTGGTCCCCGCCGACGTGATCGAGGAGTGGTTCCTCTGCGGTCCGTACGGGATGGTGCTGGACGCCAAGGAGGTGTTCGCCGGCCGGGGCGTGCCCGACTCGGCGGTCCACGCCGAGCTGTTCCACGTCGACGCGCCGCCGGAGCCGATCCGCCGCCCGACCGACGAGCCCGGCGCCGGCGCCGAGGTGACGATCGTGCTGGACGGGCGCTCGTCGAGCTTCACGATGGGCCGTGACGAGCGGGTGCTGGACGCCGCCCTCAAGGTCCGTGGCGAGCTGCCCTACGCCTGCAAGGGCGGGGTCTGCTCGACCTGCAAGGCCAAGGTGGTCGCCGGCGAGGTGACCATGGCCCGCAACTACGCGCTGGAGCCCGACGAGGTGGCCGCCGGCTACGTCCTCACCTGCCAGTCCAGCCCGGTCACCGACAAACTCACCATCGACTACGACGCCTGACGGCACGCAGCGTGCCGGCCCGGCCCGGCCCGGGGCGGGGACCGGCACGCGGCGGTGACCGTCAGCGGTTGAGGAAACCCTGGTGCCCGTGGAGCGTTGCCTTGATCCTCTTGATCACCGCCGCGGTGCGAACGGGTCACATCGGCTAACACCCCTGGCGGGGTCGGCGTCACAGCGGCGTACCCTCGGGTACGTGACGGTGAGCCGGGAGATCGACGACATCCTGCAGCGCGGCGCGGACGGCGGGCGGATCACGCCCGAGGAGGCCCTGCTGCTCTACACCGAGGCGCCCTTCCACCCGCTGGGTGAGGCGGCCGACGCGGTGCGCCGGCGGCGCTACCCGGACAACATCGTCACCTACCTGATCGACCGCAACATCAACTACACGAACGTCTGCGTGACGGCGTGCAAGTTCTGCGCCTTCTACCGTGCGCCCAAGCACAAGGAGGGCTGGACCCACCCGACCGAGGAGATCCTGCGGCGGTGCGGCGAGGCGGTCGAGCTGGGCGCCACCCAGGTGATGCTCCAGGGCGGCCACCACCCGGACTACGGCGTGGAGTACTACGAGGAGCTCTTCTCCGCCGTCAAGCAGGCGTACCCGCAGCTCGCCATCCACTCGATCGGGCCGAGCGAGATCCTGCACATGGCCAAGGTCTCCGGGGTGAGCCTGGACGAGGCGATCGCCCGGATCAAGGCCGCCGGGCTGGACTCGATCGCCGGCGCCGGCGCCGAGATGCTGCCGGACCGGCCACGCAAGGCGATCGCGCCGCTCAAGGAGTCCGGCGCGCGCTGGCTGGAGGTCATGGAGCTGGCGCACCGGCAGGGCCTGGAGTCGACGGCGACCATGATGATGGGCACCGGCGAGACCCACGCCGAGCGGATCGAGCACCTGCGGATGATCCGCGACGTGCAGGACCGCACCGGCGGCTTCCGCGCGTTCATCCCGTGGACGTACCAGCCGGAGAACAACCACCTGAAGGGCCGCACCCAGGCGACCACCCTGGAGTACCTGCGGCTGATCGCGGTGGCCCGGCTCTTCTTCGAGACCGTGCCGCACCTGCAGGCGTCGTGGCTGACCACCGGCAAGGACGTCGGTCAGCTCGCCCTGCACATGGGCGTCGACGACCTCGGCTCGATCATGCTCGAGGAGAACGTCATCTCCTCGGCCGGCGCCCGGCACCGCTCGAACCTGCACGAGCTGATCTCGATGATCCGCACCGCCGACCGGATCCCGGCCCAGCGGGACACGCTCTACAACCGGCTCGCGGTTCATCACACCCCGGCCGACGACCCGAGCGACGAGCGGGTGGTCTCGCACTTCTCGTCGATCGCCCTGCCGGGCGGCGGGGCCGGGAAGTCCCTTCCGCTGGTCGAGGTCAACTGATCTCCACCGAACGGCCGAGCCGACGGCCGCCCAGGTAACAGGACGGCCGCGACCAGCGCGACCCTGGCCCGCGCGACGCCGCCGGCGGCTACGCTGCGCCTGACGGTCGTCCTCCATCGGCCCGCGAGGGTCGTTCACATAACGCACGGCAGCAGGGGCGGGATGGGTCACCATCCCGCCCCTGCTGTCGATGCTCCGCAGAGGACGGAGGAATTCATGCAGGGGTTCTGGCGCGTCGCGACGTCGCTCCGGTAGCGTCCTTTCGTTCCGCAACCATCGACGCGTCCCTTTACCCCGGGGGATTCATGACTTTCCTGCACCGATCGGCGCTGGCCCGTGCCGGCGTCGTCACCCTCCTGGCCGCGGGCGGTCTCGGTGTCGTCGCCGGCCCCGCGCAGGCCGCCGACCAGGCCGACCTCCAGCTCATCCCGCTCAGCTACCAGCTGGCCAAGGGCGTCGAGGAGGCCAGGGCCAAGCCCTTCAAGTTCCAGGTGGACAACACCACGGGCACCGCCGGCGCCAAGGACGTCCGGGTCACTGTGGAGACCAAGGGTCTCAAGCCCCGGAAGGTCGGCGTCGTGGTGCCCGAGGGCTGCGAGGTCGACGGCACCGAGTTCTCCTGCCTGCTCGGTGACCTGGCCGCCGGCACCACTGAGGACTTCGGCATCCCGCTCTTCTCCACCGGCGGCAAGGGCGCCGCGGGCACGCTGCGGGTCACCATCAGCGCGGCCACCGCCGATCCCGACCTGGAGAACAACACCGTCGAGCACGACATCACCGTCACCGAGCCCGGCTACGACCTCACCACGTGGGTGCAGGACGTGTACGCGGACGTGCAGGTCGACGGCGACGAGGCCGGTGAGTCCGGCCTGAAGCCGGTGCGGCCGGGCGAGACCGCCCCGCTGGACTGGGCGGTCTTCAACGACGGCAGCCGCCGCGCCACGGGCGTCGCGTACGGCATCGCGCTGCCGGCCGGCGTCACCTTCGCCGAGCTGCCCGAGGGCTGCGTGGAGCAGGACCTGGGCGGCCTGGCCACGGCGTACTGCGAGGACGGTGGCGCGGTGCTGAAGCCGGGCGAGTACTACACCGCCGGTGTCCGGGTGAAGGTCCGCGCGGACGTCACCGAGCCGGTGCTCCGTCCCGGCTTCGTGTTCGCCTCCGGGCTCGACGCCGCCTCCGGCGAGCCCGAGGAGGAGCCCCGGGTGGCCAGCTCGGCGCAGCGGCGCACCTTCACCGAGACCGACGACGGCGACAACACGGCCCAGTTCGACGTCTTCGTCGACCTGACCACGCAGCCCACCCCGACCCCGACCCCGACCGCGCAGCCGACTCCGACCGCGGAGCCGACCCCCAGCGGTGGCGCGACGGCGAGTCCCGCGCCGACCGCGGGCGGTGGTGCCGGCGGCGGCCTCCCGGTGACCGGTGTGCAGGTCGGGCTGATCGGTGGGATCGGCGCGGCCATCCTGCTGGCCGGCGGGGCGCTGCTGATGCTCTCGCGCCGCCGGAAGGTGGTTCTCGTCACGCCGACCGACGAGCGGGCCGAGGACTGACCGACCTGGACAGCGACAGGGCGGGGTGGGTGACCACCCCGCCCTTTCGCGTACCCGGGAGGAGCCGGGCGCGGGCCGGCTGGCAGAGTGGAGGGGTGAGCCGTACCCCGCAGGGCCAGCGCGCCAGCCTGGACAAGCAGCCGCACGAGGTCGCCGCGATGTTCGACGGCGTGGCCGCCCGCTACGACCTGACCAACACCGTGCTCTCCTTCGGGCAGGACCGGTTCTGGCGGCGGGCCACCCGGGCGGCGCTGGGGCTGCGGCCCGGCGAGCGGGTGCTGGACGTGGGCGCCGGCACCGGCGTCTCGACCGAGGAACTGGCCCACTCCGGGGCGTACGCGGTGGGCGCCGACCTGTCGCTCGGGATGCTGCACGCCGGCAAGCGCACCCGGCCGGGGGTGCCGCTGCTGGCCGGGGACGCCCTGCGGCTGCCCTTCGCCGACGCCAGCTTCGACGCGGTCACCATCTCCTTCGCGCTGCGCAACGTCAACGACACCGACGCGGCGCTGCGTGAGCTCGCCCGGGTCACCCGCCCGGGCGGCCGGCTGGTGGTCTGCGAGTTCAGTACCCCGGTGAACCCGGCGTTCCGCACGGTCTACCTGTCGTACCTCATGCGGTCGCTGCCGGCGGTGGCCCGCACTGTCTCGAGCAACCCCGACGCCTACGTCTACCTCGCCGAGTCGATCCGCGCCTGGCCGGACCAGGCGGCGCTGGCCGCGCGCATCGGCGCGGCCGGGTGGGGCCGGGTGGCCTGGCGGAACCTGACCGGCGGCGTCGTGGCGCTGCACCGCGCGATCCGGGACTGACCCGCGGGCCAGGACAATATGGCCATTTCGTGAATATCCGTTTTGGCTCTACTTTGTCCCGTAAGCTCGCCCCCATGACGGGACCAGACCAGGCGACCACCGACGACGACGCGGCCGAACTGATCGCCCAGCTCCGGGAGCTGGCCGGTGCGGACCCCGCCGACGTCCGCCAGGTGGTCGCCGAGGTGCTGGCCGCGCTCGACCGTGCGGCCGGCGGCGCGCTGCGCGATCACCTGCCGGAGGCGATCCGGCTCGACGCCGGCCTGGGACCGGCCGCCGCCGCCCGCCCCTGACCGTCCGGCCGCGCCCCCGCCGGCCTGTTTCCGCGAGTTAGGCCCCCCTCAGCGCATACAGGTGTAACGCCGGTCATAGACTCCAACCCGATCGGCTTGTGAAGCATTTCACGAGCATGCGGGAGGAGGCGCGGATGACCGCGGTGGAGAACGACGCCGACGTCATCGTCGTGGGCGCCGGTCCCGGAGGATCGGCGACGGCGTACCACCTGGCGCGGCACGGCGTACGCGTGCTGCTGCTGGAGAAGACCGAATTTCCCCGGGAGAAGGTCTGCGGCGACGGGCTCACGCCCCGGGCCGTGCGGCAGCTCGTCCGGATGGGCGTGGACACCTCGCCCGAGGCCGGCTGGCTGCACAACAAGGGCCTGCGGGTGATCGGCGGCGGCATACGCCTGGAACTGGACTGGCCCGAGCTGGCCAGCTTCCCCGGCTACGGCCTGGTCCGGACCCGGCTCGACTTCGACGACCTGCTCGCGCAGCGGGCCGTGGCCGCCGGGGCGAAGCTGCGGACCAGCGTCAACGTCCTGGCCCCGGTGCTCGACGCCGACGACCGGGTGATCGGGGTGCAGGCCGAGGTGGGCCCGGAGAAGGAGCCCGCCACCTTCCACGCGCCGCTCGTCGTCGCCGCCGACGGCGTCTCCGGTCGCTTCCCCCTCGCCCTCGGGCTGGCCAAGCGGGAGGACCGGCCGATCGGCGTGGCGGTCCGCCGCTACTACCGCTCGCCCGCCAAGCACGACGACGACTACCTGGAGTCGTGGCTGGAGCTGCGGGCCAAGGGCAGCGACGCGCTGCTGCCCGGCTACGGCTGGATCTTCGGCCTCGGCGACGGCCGGGTGAACGTCGGCCTGGGCGTGCTCAACTCGTCCTCGGCCTTCGGCAAGACGAACTACCGCCGGCTGCTCACCGACTGGCTGGCCAACACCCCCGAGGACTGGGGGATGACCGACGAGGCCAACGCGGAGGGGCCGATCCTCGGCGCCGCGCTGCCCATGGGCTTCAACCGCGTGCCGCACTACACCCGCGGCGTCCTGCTGGTCGGCGACTCCGGCGGCATGGTCAACCCGTTCAACGGCGAGGGCATCGCGTACGCCATGGAGTCCGGCGAACTGGCTGCCGAGGTCGCGGTGCAGGCGCTCGCCCGCCCGGCCGGCGCGGAGCGGGAGCGGGCGCTGCTCGCGTACCCGCAGGAGCTGAAGGCCCGCTTCGGCGGCTACTACCGGCTCGGCGGGATCTTCGTGAAGCTCATCGGCCGGCCCGAGGTCATGCGGATGGCCACCAAGCACGGCATGCCGCACCCGATGCTGATGCGCTTCGTGCTCAAGCTGCTGGCCAACCTCACCGACCCCCGGGGCGGGGACGCCATGGACCGGGTCATCAACGCGATGACGAAGGTGGCTCCGGCCGTGTAGACCACCGGTCCCGGGCCCCGGGACCGACAAAGATCGACCCCCGCCGCCGAGGTCGTGAGGGACGTGAATAGTGTGATTTTCGCCAACCACCGAGGTCAGGGAAGGACGAGCAGGAGACAACGATGACGCTCTCTCCTTACGCACCGATCATCGGGCTGTTCGCCCTCGCCGCGGGGTTCGCGCTGTTCTCCGTGGCCGCCGCCCGATTCGCCGGCCCCCGGCGACTGAACAAGGCCAAGCTCGAGGCGTACGAGTGCGGCATCGAACCGAGCCCGCAGCCCGTCGGCGGCGGCCGGTTCCCGATCAAGTTCTACCTGACGGCGATGCTCTTCATCGTCTTCGACATCGAGATCATCTTCCTCTACCCCTGGGCGGTCTCCTTCGACGCCCTGCCGATCTTCGGCTTCGTGGAGATGGTCCTGTTCATCGTCGCGGTCTTCGTCGCCTACGCCTACGTCTGGCGGCGCGGCGGCCTGGACTGGGACTGAGGGAGGTACGTCAGATGGGCATCGAGGAGAAGCTCCCGGCCGGCGTCCTGCTCACCTCCGTGGAGAAGCTGGTCAACTGGTCGCGGAAGTCGTCCGTCTGGGGCGCCACCTTCGGCCTGGCCTGCTGCGCCATCGAGATGATGGCCGCCGGTGGCCCGCACTACGACATGGGCCGCTGGGGCATGGAGGTCTTCCGGGCCTCGCCACGGCAGGCGGACCTGATGATCGTGGCCGGCCGGGTCAGCCAGAAGATGGCCCCGGTCCTGCGCCAGATCTACGACCAGATGGCCGAGCCCCGCTGGGTCATCTCCATGGGCGTCTGCGCCAGCAGCGGCGGCATGTTCAACAACTACGCCATCGTGCAGGGCGTCGACCACGTCGTGCCGGTCGACATGTACCTCCCCGGCTGCCCGCCCCGGCCCGAGATGCTCATCGACGCGGTCCTCAAGCTCCGCGAGAAGATCATGTACGAGCCGCTCGGCGCGAACGGCCGCAAGATGCTGGAGGCCCGCAAGGAGCGCGGCGACGTGCCCGTGGTGCCGTACGGCTCGATGCCGTCGTCGTACCGCAGCGACAAGGCCCGGCGCGCCGAGTGGACCCAGGCGGTCCGCGAGGGGCGTGAGGAGCAGTTGCGGATCGAGAACTGGATGAAGGCGCAGAACCACCTCCAGTCGCAGGGGGGCCCGAAATGACGGCACCGAACGACAAGAACAACGACGGCGGCGTGCCGGTCCCGACCACCCCGGCCGGCGCCAGCAGCACCGCCCCGGCGGAGTACCCGCCGGCCAGCCCGGCCGGGCGCGGCATGTTCGGCAACCAGGGCACCGGCGACGTCTCCGGCTACGGCGGTCTGGTCCGCCAGCGCAAGCCGATCGAGGAGGCCGCCCGGCCGTACGGGGGCTACTTCGACGAGGTGCGCGACGCGCTGGAGGAGGCGTACCCCCAGTTCGGCGACGCGATCGAGAAGGTCGTGGTCGACCGGGGTGAGCTGACCCTGCACGTCCGCCCGGAGCGGATCGCCGAGGTCTGCCAGGTCATGCGCGACGACCTGGCGCTGCGCTTCGAGCTCTGCTCCTCGGTGTCCGGTGTGGACTACCTGGGCGCCGACGGGCGCCGGCTGCACGTGGTCTACCAGCTCACCTCGATGACCTACCGGCGCCGGGTCCGGCTGGAGGCCGCGGTCTCCGCCGAGGACCCGCACCTGCCGAGCGTCACCGCCGTCTACCCGACCGCCGACTGGCAGGAGCGGGAGACGTACGACATGTTCGGCATCGTCTTCGACGGCCACCCCAACCTGACCCGGATCCTCATGCCGGACGACTGGGAGGGGCACCCGCAGCGCAAGGACTACCCCCTGGGCGGCGTCCCGGTGGAGTACAAGGGCGCCGAGATCCCGCCGCCGGACCGGAGGAGGTCCTACCAGTGACGACGTCGAACTACGCGACCGAGCGCGAGACCACCGAGGGCAAGGTCTTCACCGTCACCGGTGGGGACTGGGACCAGGTCGTCTCCGGCACCGACCCGATCAACGACGAGCGGATCGTCGTCAACATGGGTCCGCAGCACCCGTCCACGCACGGCGTGCTCCGGCTGATCCTGGAGCTGGAGGGCGAGACGGTCCGCGAGGCCCGCTCGGTCATCGGCTACCTGCACACCGGCATCGAGAAGAACCTCGAATACCGGAACTGGGTCCAGGGCTCGACCTTCGTGACCCGGATGGACTACCTCTCCCCGCTGTTCAACGAGACGGCGTACGCGCTCGCGGTGGAGAAGCTGCTCGGCATCGCCGACGACATCACCGAGCGGGCCACCACCATCCGGGTGCTCATGATGGAGCTCAACCGGATCTCGTCGCACCTCGTCTGGCTGGCGACCACCGGCATGGAGCTGGGCGCCATCAACATGATGTTGTACGGCTTCCGCGAGCGGGAGTACATCCTCGACATCTTCGAGACCATCACCGGCCTGCGCATGAACCACGCGTACGTGCGGCCGGGCGGCGTGGCGCAGGACGTGCCGGACGACGCGATCGTCAAGATCCGCGACTTCCTGAAGCTGATGCCGAAGAAGCTCAAGGAGTACGAGGACCTGCTCTCCGGCCAGCCGATCTGGATCGAGCGCACCAAGAACGTGGCCGTGCTCGACGTGACCGGCTGCCTCGCGCTGGGCGTGACCGGCCCGGTGCTCCGCTCGGCCGGCCTCGCCTGGGACCTGCGCAAGACCATGCCGTACTGCGGCTACGAGACGTACGAGTTCGACGTGCCCACGCACACCGACGGCGACGTCTGGGGCCGCTACCTGGTCCGGCTGGCCGAGATCCGGGAGTCGCTGAAGCTGGTCGAGCAGGCCCTCGACCGGCTCAAGCCGGGGCCGGTGATGGTCGCCGACCGCAAGATCGCCTGGCCGGCGCAGCTCGCCATCGGCGTGGACGGCATGGGCAACTCGCTGGAGCACGTCGCCAAGATCATGGGTCAGTCGATGGAGTCGCTGATCCACCACTTCAAGCTCGTCACCGAGGGCTTCCGGGTCCCGCCGGGCCAGGTGTACGTCGCCGTCGAGTCGCCTCGCGGCGAGCTGGGCGTGCACGCGGTCTCCGACGGCGGCACCCGGCCCTACCGGGTGCACTACCGGGAACCGAGCTTCGTCAACCTCCAGGCCCTCCCGGCCATGGCCGAGGGCGGCCTGATCGCCGACGTGATCGCCGGTGGCGCCTCGCTGGACCCCGTGATGGGTGGTTGTGACCGATGACTGTGTTTACCGAAGAGACCCGGGAGCGGGCGCGCGAGATCATCGCCCGGTACCCGGCGGACCGGTCCCGCTCGGCCCTGCTGCCGCTGCTGCACCTGGTCCAGTCCGAGGAGGGGTACGTCTCCCCGGCCGGCGTCGAGTTCTGCGCCGAGGTGCTCGGCCTGAACAAGGCCCAGGTCGGCGCGGTCGCGACCTTCTACACCATGTACAAGCGCAAGCCGACCGGTGACTACCTGGTCAGCGTCTGCACCAACACCATGTGCAACGTGCTCGGCGGCCAGGAGGTCTACGACACCCTCGCCGAGCACCTGGGCGTCGGGCACGACGAGACCACCGCGGACGGGAAGATCACCCTGGAGCACGCCGAGTGCCTGGCGGCGTGCGACTACGGCCCGGTCATGACGGTCAACTACGACTTCTTCGACAACGTCGACCCGCAGGGCGCGCTCGGCGTGGTGGAGGAGCTGCGGGCCGGGGGCCGGCCGATGCCGACCCGGGGCGCCCGGCTCTGCACCCTCAAGGAGATGGCCGTCCAGCTCGCCGGTTTCGCCGACGAGCGGGACGGCGCGGTGGCCGACGGCGGGCCGGGCGAGGCGACCCTGCGCGGCCTGCGCCTGGCCGAGCAGCACGGCATTTCGGTGCCGGGCTTCGACCCGAACACCCCGATCCGCAGCAAGGCCGAGGCCGACAAGGCCGCCGCCGAGGCGAAGGCGAAGGCCGAGGCCGCGAAGCCGGCCCCGGCCCCCGAGCCGGTGAAGCCCGCGGCGGCCACCGGGAGCACCGCGCCGGACGTGAAGGCGCCGGACGACAAGTCGCCGCAGGTGCGTACCGCCGAGACCCGGCAGCCGGACGCGAGCACCGCGGTGGCGGACGCCCCGGGCACCAAGGTCCCGACGGACTCCACGGCGCCGGCGCCCCGCGACGCGCAGGCGGCCGAGTCCGCCGGCGTGGCGGCCAACCCGCCGGCCGGTGACGGCAAGCCCGCCGGCGACGAGGCCGGGGCGCAGCAGCGCAACCTCAAGGAAGCGGAGGCCGGGGCGGGCGCCAACGGCGCGGGCCCGGCGGTCGCGAGCGAAACGGGGGTCCAGAAGTGACCGCTCCTCGGCCGGAGACGCTGGCCAAGCTGACGCCGGTGCTCACCAAGCGCTGGCTGTCGCCGGACGCCTGGCGGATCGGCACCTACGAGAAGCTGGACGGCTACGCCGCCCTGCGCAAGGCGCTCAAGGCGCACCCGGACGACCTGATCCAGCTCATCAAGGACTCCGGGCTGCGCGGCCGTGGCGGCGCGGGCTTCCCGACCGGTCTCAAGTGGGGGTTCATCCCGCAGGGCGACGGCAAGCCGCACTACCTCGTCGTGAACGCCGACGAGGGCGAGCCGGGCACCTGCAAGGACCTGCCGCTCATGACCCACGACCCGCACTCGCTGGTCGAGGGCGTCATCATCGCCTCGTACGCGATCCGGGCCAACCGGGCGTACATCTACATCCGGGGTGAGGCCGTGCACGCCGCCCGCCGGCTGCGCAACGCCGTGCAGGAGGCGTACGCCAAGGGCTACCTCGGCCGGAACATCCAGGGCACCGGCTTCGACCTCGAGCTGGTGGTGCACTCCGGCGCCGGGGCGTACATCTGCGGCGAGGAGACCGCGCTGCTGGACTCGCTGGAGGGCTTCCGGGGCCAGCCTCGGCTGCGCCCGCCGTTCCCGGCGACCCACGGCCTGTACGCCAGCCCGACCGTGGTGAACAACGTAGGCACCATCGCCAGCGTGCCGTACATCGTGCTGGGCGGCGCCGACTGGTGGAAGACCATGGGCACGGAGAAGTCGTCCGGCCCGATGATCTACTCGCTCTCCGGCCGGATCGCCAACCCGGGCCAGTTCGAGTGCTCCATGGGCATCACCCTGCGGGAGCTGATCGAGCTGGCCGGCGGCATGCAGCCCGGGCACAACCTGAAGTTCTGGACCCCGGGCGGCTCGTCGACGCCGCTGCTCACGGCCGAGCACCTGGACGTGCCGCTGGACTTCGAAGGGGTGGCGGCGGCCGGCTCGATCCTGGGCACCACGGCCACGCAGATCTTCTCCGACCAGGACTGCCCGGTGTACGCGACCTACCGGTGGCTGGAGTTCTACCACCACGAGTCGTGCGGCAAGTGCACCCCGTGCCGCGAGGGCAACTACTGGATGGTCCGGGTCTACCGGCGGATCCTCGCCGGCCAGGGCACCCACGAGGACCTGGACACCCTGCTCGACACCTGCGACAACATCCTCGGCCGTTCGTTCTGCGGCCTGGGCGACGGTGCGACCAGTTCGGTGACCTCGTCGCTGAAGTACTTCAAGCAGGACTACCTCGACTACATCGAGGGACGTACCGCGCCGAAGCTCTCCGAGAAGCAGCTGGTGGGAGCCCACTGATGACCGACGTAGCCAAGCAGACCGAGACCGTCACCCTGACCATCGACGGCGTCCAGGTCACCGCCCCCAAGGGGGCGCTGCTGATCCGGGTCGCCGAGCAGTTGGGCACCGAGATCCCGCGGTTCTGCGACCACCCGCTGCTGGCCCCGGCCGGCGCCTGCCGGCAGTGCCTGGTGGAGGTGGAGGGCCAGCGCAAGCCGGTCGCCTCCTGCACCCAGACCGTGGCCGACGGCATGGTGGTCCGGACCCAGCTCACCTCGCCGGTCGCCAAGAAGGCCCAGGAGGGGGTGATGGAGCTGCTGCTCCTCAACCACCCCCTGGACTGCCCGATGTGCGACAAGGGCGGCGAGTGCCCGCTGCAGAACCAGGCCATGTCCACCGGCCGCACGGACTCCCGGTTCCACGAGCACAAGCGGGAGTACCCGAAGCCGCTGCCGATCAGCACCCAGGTGCTGCTCGACCGCGAGCGCTGCGTGCTCTGCCAGCGCTGCACCCGGTTCTCCGAGGAGATCGCCGGCGACAAGTTCATCGACCTGATGGGCCGGTCGTCCGCCGAGGAGATCAACATCTACCGGGACGACGCCTATGGCGAGCAGGGCGACGAGGGTGACGTCCCCTTCAACTCCTACTTCTCGGGCAACACCGTGCAGATCTGCCCGGTGGGCGCGCTGACCGGCGCGCAGTACCGGTTCCGCGCCCGCCCGTTCGACCTGGTCTCCACCCCCAGCGCCTGCGAGCACTGCGCGGCCGGTTGCGCCCAGCGCACTGACTGGCGGCGGGGCAAGGTGCTGCGCCGGCTGGCCGGTGACGACCCGGCGGTGAACGAGGAGTGGAACTGCGACAAGGGTCGCTGGGGCTTCCAGTACACCCGCGCGTTCGACCGGCTCACCACCCCGCTGGTGCGGGACGAGCGGACCGGCGAGCTGCGTGAGGCGTCCTGGAGCGAGGCGCTGACCCGGGCCGCCGAGGGGCTGCGTGCCGCCCGGGACGGCGGGTCGGGCACGGCGGTGCTGACCGGCGGCCGGCTCACCGTCGAGGACGCCTACGCGTACGCGAAGTTCGCGCGGGTGGGCCTGCACACCAACGACATCGACTTCCGGGCCCGCCCGGTCTCCCGCGAGGAGGCCGACTTCCTGGCCAGCAGCGTCGCCGGGGTCACCGACGTGACCTACGCGGACGTGGAGAACGCGCCCGCCGTGGTGCTGGTCGGCCTGGAGCCGGAGGAGGAGTGCCCGATCCTCTTCCTGCGGCTGCGCAAGGCGTACCTGAAGAAGAAGCTCACGGTGTACGCGCTCGCGCCGTTCGCCACGCGCGGCCTGGAGAAGCTCGGGGCCAAGCTGGCCCGGGTCGTGCCGGGCGAGGAGGCCAGCGTGCTGGCCGAGCACGCCACGGTGGCCGAGGCCCTGAGCCAGCCGGGTGCCCTCCTGATCGTCGGCGAGCGGCTGGGTGCGGTGCCCGGCGGCCTGTCCGCCGCGGCGGACGTGGCCCGGCGTACCGGGGCCCGGCTGGCCTGGGTGCCGCGGCGCGCGGGTGACCGCGGCGCGGTCGACGCGGGCTGCCTGCCCAACCTGCTTCCCGGTGGCCGCGTGGTCACCGAGCCGGCCGCCCGCGCCGAGCTGGGCGAGGCGTGGGACATCCCGGCCGGGGTGATCCCGAGCCAGGCCGGGCGGGACACCGACGGCATCCTCGCGGCCGCGGCCAACGGTCAGCTCGGCGCCCTCGTGGTGGCCGGCGTCGACCCGGCCGACCTGGCCGACCCGCGCCTGGCCGAGCAGGCCCTGGACGCGGTGCCGTTCCTGGTGAGCCTGGAGCTGCGGATGAGCGCGGTGGCCCGCCGGGCCGACGTGGTCTTCCCGGTCGCTCCGGTGGTCGAGAAGGCCGGCAGCTTCCTGGACTGGGAGGGCCGGCTGCGCACCTTCGAGAAGGTGCTGGACACCGGTGCCATGACCGACGGCCGGGTGCTCGACGCGATCGCCGCGCAGCTCGACGTGCGGCTCGGCACGGGCGACGTGCAGAGCGTCCGCCGCGAGCTGGGCGCGCTACCGCCGACCCGGGTGGACCGGCCGTCCGCCCCGTCGGTCGAGCCGGCCGCCGTGCCGCAGCCCGGCGCCGGGGAGGCCGTGCTGGCGACCTGGCACCAGCTCCTCGACCTGGGCAGCCTCACCGACGGCGACGAGCACCTCGCCGGCACCGCCCGCCCGCCGGTGGTCCGGCTGGGCAAGGGCACGGCCGAGGCGCTCGGCGTCGCGGACGGCGACCCGGTGACCGTCGGCACCGACCGCGGCGCGGTCACCCTGCCGACCGCGATCACCGAGATGCCGGACGGCGTCGTCTGGCTGCCGACCAACTCACCCGGCTCGACCGTCCGGCGCAGCCTCGGCGTGGCGTCCGGCGAGGTCGTGAAGGTCTCGGCCGCGGCGGTCGCCGCGGACGTGGCCGGCCGTCCGGGTCCGCTCCTCAACACCGGGAGTGTCCAGTGAACCTCTACCTCGCGGCGCAGGACCCGACGCTGGCCGACTTCGGCAAGGACCCGTGGTGGCTGGTCCTCGGCAAGATCGTCTTCGCGTTCGTGTTCGGCCTGCTGGCCACGCTGCTCGGCGTCTGGTTCGAGCGCCGGGTGGTCGGCCGCATGGCCGTCCGGCCCGGCCCCAACCAGGTCGGCCCGTTCGGCCTGCTGCAGACCCTGGCGGACGGCCTGAAGATGGCGTTCAAGGAGGACATCCTCCCGCGCGCCGCCGACAAGGTGGTCTTCTTCTTCGCGCCGACCATCTCGGTGATCTGCGCGGTCACCGCGCTGTCGGTGGTGCCGTTCGGCCCGAAGGTGAGCATCTTCGGCCACTGGACGCCGCTGCAGGTCACCGACGTGTCGGTGGCGGTGCTGGTGATCCTGGCCTGCTCCTCGATGGGCATCTACGGCATCGTGCTCGGCGGCTGGGCCTCGGGCTCGACGTACCCGCTGCTCGGCGGTCTCCGGTCCAGCGCCCAGATGATCTCGTACGAGGTCGCCATGGGGCTGAGCATCGTGGCGGTGTTCATGACCGCCGGCACGATGTCGACCAGCGGGATCGTCGCCGCGCAGGGGGACGCCACGCAGCTCACCATCGCCGGCCAGCAGATCCCGGCCCCCGGCTGGTACGCGATCCTGCTGCTGCCCAGCTTCGTCATCTTCTTCATCGCCATGGTCGGTGAGACCAACCGGGCGCCGTTCGACCTGCCCGAGGCGGAGTCGGAGCTGGTGGCGGGCTTCATGACCGAGTACAGCTCGCTGAAGTTCGCGCTCTTCATGCTCTCCGAGTACGTCTCGATGGTGACCATGTCCGCGGTCACCACCACGCTGTTCCTCGGCGGCTGGCGGGCCCCCTGGCCGATCACGCTCTGGGCGGGCGCCAACTCGGGTTGGTGGCCGATGCTGTGGTTCTTCGGCAAGGTCGTCGCCCTGGTCTTCGTCTTCGTGTGGCTGCGGGGCACCCTGCCCCGGCTCCGCTACGACCAGTTCATGCGCTTCGGCTGGAAGGTCCTGCTGCCGATCAACCTGGTCTGGATCCTGGTCCTGAGCGGGCTGCGCTCGATCGAGGACTGGCAGACCAAGGACCGGCTGCTCGCCACCGCCATCGGCGCGGGCGTGCTGCTGCTGGCCACGCTCTTCTGGCCGAGCCGGAAGAAGGCGCCGAAGCAGCCGTTGCAGGAGCAGGTGAACACCCGTCCGCACGGCAGCTTCCCGCTGCCGCCGATGGATCTTCAGGTTCCGCCGAGCCCGCGTACCAAGCGCGTGGTCGCCGAGCGGGAGCCGGCCAACGTCGTCGCCGGCTCGGAGTCAGGGGAGGTGTGACGTGGGCGCGATCACCGGAACGTTCAAGGGCTTCGGGGTCACCTTCTCGCACATGTTCAAGAAGGTCGTCACCACCGACTACCCGTTCAAGCCGCCGGTCTCGGCGCCGCGCTACCACGGGCGGCACATCCTCAACCGGCACCCGGACGGGCTGGAGAAGTGCATCGGCTGCGAGCTGTGCGCGTGGGCCTGCCCGGCGGACGCGATCTACGTGGAGGGTGGCGACAACACCGAGGAGCAGCGCTTCTCCCCGGGTGAGCGGTACGCCAGCGTCTACCAGATCAACTACGCCCGGTGCATCTTCTGCGGGCTCTGCATCGAGGCCTGCCCGACCCGCTCGCTCACCATGAGCAACGAGTACGAGCTGGCCCGGGACAACCGGCAGGACCTGATCTTCACGAAGGAGCAGCTGCTCGCGCCGCTGCTGCCCGGCATGGAGCAGCCGCCGCACCCGATGCGGCTGGGCGACAGCGAGAAGGACTACTACGTCGGCGGGCTGACCAACCCGGGCACCTCGGCCGGCGCCGAGCACTCGCCCATGGGCCCGGGCCGGTACCAGGTGGAGGAGCACCCCGGCGTGACCTTCCCCGGCGCCGAGCAGGCCGCGCAGCGGGCCGAGGCGGGCAAGGGAGCAGGAGCATGACCACGCAGACGGTGCTCGCCGCGGCGGGCCAGGTGTCCGGGGGTGAGGAGGTCACCTTCTGGATCCTCGCCCCGCTGGCCCTGATCGGGGCCATCGGCATGGTCTGGGCGCGCAACGCCGTGCACTCGGCGCTCTGGCTGGTGCTGACCATGCTCTGCCTGGGCGTGTTCTACGTCCTCCAGGCCGGCCCGTTCATCGGCATGGTGCAGATCATCGTCTACACCGGCGCGATCATGATGCTGTTCCTGTTCGTGCTGATGCTGGTCGGCCGGGACGCCTCCGACTCGCTCATCGAGACGCTGCGCGGCCAGCGGGTCGCCGCCGTGGTGCTCGGGCTCGGGTTCGCCGGCCTGGTCGGCTCCGGGCTCTACCGGGCGCTGGAGGGCGTGCAGGCCGTCGGCCTCGACCGGGCCAACGCCGAGGGCAACGTGCAGGGCATCGCCCGGCTGCTCTTCACCAAGTACGTCTTCGCCTTCGAGCTGACCTCCGCGCTGCTCATCACGGCGGCGGTGGGCGCGATGGTGCTGGCGCACGTGGAGCGGCGCAAGGAGGACCGGATGGACCAGATCGCCACCATGAAGGCCCGGTTCCGTCCCGGCAACTACCCCGGCCCGAAGCCCGGACCGGGTGTCTTCGCCACGTCGTCCTCGGTGGCCACCCCGGCCCGCCTGCCCGACGGCCGGCTGACCGACCGCAGCATCCCGGAGATCATGCCGGTGCGGGAGCTCACCGCCGAGGAGACCTCGTTGAAGGGGACGGAGAAGTGACCCCGGACTACTACCTGATCCTCGCGGCGGTGCTGTTCACCATCGGCGCCGTCGGCGTGCTGATCCGGCGCAACGCGATCGTGCTGTTCATGTGCGTCGAGCTGATGCTCAACGCGGCCAACCTGACGCTGGTCACGTTCAGCCGCATCAACGGCGACCTGAACGGCCAGATCATGGCGTTCTTCGTGATGGTGGTGGCCGCGGCCGAGGTCGTGGTCGGGCTCGCCATCATCATGTCGATCTTCCGGACCCGGCGCTCGGCGAGCGTCGACGACGCCAACCTGCTGAAGTACTGAGGGGCTCGTGGTGGAAGAGACTGTGGAATTCGCCCAGGCCAGCGGGCTGTTGGGCAGTGTCTGGCTGCTGGTGGCCATCCCGCTGGTGAGCGCGGCGATCCTGCTGCTGCTCGGCAAGCGGGCGGACCGCTGGGGCCACTGGCTGGGCGTGGCGGCCATCGGCGCCGCCTTCGTGCTCGGCCTGACCTACTTCTTCCAGCTCCGTGGCCTGGAGAACAAGCAGGTCGAGCAGAGCCTCTGGCAGTTCATCACGGTCGGCGACCTTAAGGTGGACTTCGGTCTGCTCTTCGACCCGCTGGCCGCGGTGTTCGTACTGCTGATCACCGGGGTGGGCTTCCTGATCCACCTCTACGCGGTCGAGTACATGGCGCACGACGAGGGCCGGCGGCGGTTCTTCGGGTACTTCAACCTGTTCGTCGCCGCGATGCTGCTGCTGGTGCTCGGCAACAACTACGTGATGCTCTACTTCGGCTGGGAGGGCGTCGGTCTGGCGTCGTACCTGCTGATCTCCTTCTGGTACGGGCGGCCGAGCGCGGCCACCGCCGGCAAGAAGGCGTTCCTCATGAACCGGGTCGGCGACGCCGGCCTGGCCATCGGCATCTTCGTCATGTTCGCCATGCTCGGCACCACCCAGTACGACGAGGTCTTCAACGGGGTCGGCTCGCTGACCTCGACCACGGTGCTGGTGCTCGGCCTGCTGCTGCTGCTCGGCGCGACGGGCAAGTCCGGCCAGTTCCCGCTCCAGGCGTGGCTGCCGGACGCCATGGAGGGCCCCACCCCGGTCTCCGCGCTCATCCACGCCGCGACCATGGTCACCGCGGGTGTCTACCTGATCGCCCGCTCCAACCCGATCTTCTCGGCCGACCACACCCTCCAGCTCGTGGTGGTCAGCGTCGGCGCGGTCACGCTGCTGATGGGCTGCATCATCGGCGCGGCCAAGGACGACATCAAGCGGGTGCTGGCCTGGTCCACGGTGAGCCAGATCGGCTACATGTTCCTCGGCGTCGGCCTGGGCGGCGCGGCGTACGCGCTGGCCATCGTGCACCTGCTGGCGCACGGCTTCTTCAAGGCCAACATGTTCCTCGGCGCCGGCTCGGTCATGCACGGCATGAACGACCAGGTGGACATCCGCCGCTTCGGCAACCTGTCGAAGTACATGAAGGTCACCTGGCTGACCTTCATGACGGGCTGGCTCGCGATCATCGGCATCCCGCCGCTCTCCGGTTACTTCTCGAAGGAGCCGATCATCGCGGCCGCGTTCGAGCGGGAGGGCTGGACGGCCTGGCTCTTCGGCCTGGCCGCGCTGCTCGGCGCCGGGCTGACCGCGTTCTACATGACCCGGCTCTTCGTGCTCACCTTCCACGGCCCGAAGCGGTGGACCGAGGACATCGAGCACCCGCACGAGTCGCCGAAGCTGATGACCATCCCGCTGATCCTGCTGGCGATCGGCTCGGTGGCCGCCGGTGGCCTGATGGCCACCACCGTGCCGGACTGGCTGGAGGCGACCGCCGGCCTCGGCGGTGAGCACGCGGAGCACGCCCCGGTCCTGGCGCACTGGCTGATCACCGCGCTGTCGGTGCTGGTGACCCTGCTCGGCGCCGGGCTGGCCTGGTTCCTGTTCCGCAACGGCACGGCCACCGAGCCGCAGCCGGCCGGCGTGCTGGTCACCGCCGCCCGCCGGAACCTCTACACGGACGCCGTCAACGAGGCGGTCTTCGAGAAGCCGGGCATCTTCCTCACCCGGGCGCTGGTGTTCCTCGACAACCGGGGCGTCGACGGGCTGGTCAACGGCCTCGCCGCCGCGGTGGGCGGTGGCTCGGGCCGGCTCCGGCGGCTGCAGACCGGTTTCGTGCGGTCGTACGCGACCTCGATCCTGACCGGCGCGCTGCTCGTGGTGGCGGCGTTCCTGGCGGTGCAGGCGGGGTGGCTGGCGTGATCGACCTCAACGCGGCCGCCCCCGCCGGCGGGCCACGCAGTCACGACGGAGGTAAGGCCGAATAATGTCCAACTTCCCGTTCCTCTCGGTGCTGACCGTGGCACCGCTGGTCGGCGCCCTGATCGTGGCCCTGCTGCCGCGACGCAACCCGGACCTGGCCAAGCTGGTGGCGTTCGGTTGGTCGCTGCTGGTGCTGGTGCTGTCGGTGGTCATGTGGATCGCCTTCCAGGCCGACGGTGACCGATTCCAGTTCCGCGAGTCGTACGCGTGGATCCCGAACTGGGGCGTCAACTTCACCTTCGAGGTGGACGGCATCGCCCTGGTCATGCTGATGCTGATCGCGATCCTGGTGCCGCTGGTGATCCTGGCGTCCTGGCACGACGCCGAGTCGTCCAGGCGCTCGGTGCCGGTCTACTTCGCGCTGCTGCTCATCCTCGAGTGCACGATGATCGGCGTCTTCGCGGCCGCCGACGTCTTCCTGTTCTACGTGTTCTTCGAGGTCATGCTGGTGCCGATGTACTTCCTCATCGGCAGCTACGGCGGCCACCAGCGGCAGTACGCGGCGGTCAAGTTCTTCCTCTACTCCCTGGTCGGCGGCCTGTTCATGCTGGCCGCGGTGATCGGCCTCTGGGTGGTCGGCGGAAAGACCTTCGACTGGCAGGCGCTCAGCCAGGCCGAGTTCGCCACCGACACGGCCCGCTGGCTGTTCCTCGGCTTCTTCCTCGCGTTCGCGATCAAGGCGCCGTTCTTCCCGTTCCACACCTGGCTGCCGGACGCCGGTGGCGCGGCCCCGGCCGGCGCCGCGGCGCTGCTGGTCGGCGTGCTCGACAAGGTCGGCACCTTCGGGATCCTGCGGTACTGCCTGCCGCTGTTCCCCGAGGCGTCGCGGTGGTTCGCCCCGTGGGCGCTGGCGCTCGGCGTGATCGGCATCATCTACGCCGCGCTGCTGGCGGTCGGGCAGAACGACCTCAAGCGGCTGGTGTCGTACACCTCGATCGCGCACTTCGGCTTCATCGGTGTGGGCATCTTCGCCTTCACCACCCAGGCCGGCACGGGCGCGGTGCTCTACATGCTCAACCACGGCCTGGCCACCGGCCTGCTCTTCCTCGTGGTGGGCATGCTGATCGCCCGCCGCGGCTCGGCGCTGATCAGTGACTTCGGCGGCGCGGGCAAGCTGGTGCCGCTGCTCGCCGGCGTGCTCTTCTTCGCCGGTCTCGCCTCGCTGGCGCTGCCCGGCACCGCGCCGTTCGTCTCCGAGTTCCTGGTGCTGATCGGCACGTTCACCACGAACAAGCCGGTCGCGGTGATCGCCACACTCGGCATCATCCTGGCCGCGGCGTACGTGCTGTGGATGGTGCAGCGCACCACCCAGGGCACCCTCAACCCGGCCCTCACCGAGGTCGACGGCATGCGCCGGGACCTCAGCCTGCGCGAGAAGGTCGTGGTCGCCCCGCTGATCGCGCTGATCGTGCTGCTCGGCTTCTATCCCAAGCCGGTCACCGATGTCATCAACCCCGCCGTCCAGGCGACCATGCAGGACGTCGGCAAGACCGATCCCGCCCCTGAGATCGGCAGCGTCCAGGAGGCTGCGAAGTGAGTGAACTGAAGCTGCCGTCGATCGACTACGCGGCGCTCGCTCCCATCCTGATCATGCTGGGCGCCGCACTGGTCGGCGTCCTCGTCGAGGCGTTCGTGCCGCGCCGCCTGCGCAACCCGGTGCAGCTCGCGCTCGCCCTGGTCGCGGTGTTCGTCGCGCTGACCATGGTGATCCTGAACGCCGACGACCGGCTGATCACCGCCGGCCAGGCCATCGCGGTGGACGGGCCGACGCTCTTCCTCCAGGGCGCCATCCTGATCCTGGCCGCCATGGCGCTGCTGCTCGTCGGCGAGCGCACGGTGGAGCGGGGCGGGGCCTTCGTGGCCCACGCCGCGGTCACCGCCGAGTCCGCCGACGACCGGCGGCAGGCCGACGGGATGGGCGGCACCACCGAGGTGTACCCGCTGGTCACCTTCGCGATCGGCGGCATGCTGATCTTCGTGGCCGCGAACGACCTGCTGACCATGTTCATCGCGCTCGAGGTCTTCTCGCTGCCGCTCTACCTGCTCTGCGCGCTGGCCCGCCGCCGGCGGCTGCTGAGCCAGGAGGCCGCGCTGAAGTACTTCATGCTCGGCGCGTACGCCTCGGCGTTCTTCCTGTTCGGCGTGGCCCTGATCTACGGCTTCACCTCCGGGATCCCGGGCCGGGGCGCGGGCGTCGACTTCGCCACCGTGCACGCCGCGGTGTCCGAGTCCTCGTCCAGCCCGGTGCTGCTCTTCGCCGGCATGGCGCTGCTCGCCATCGGCCTGCTCTTCAAGGCCGCGGCCGCCCCCTTCCACGTCTGGACCCCGGACGTCTACCAGGGCGCGCCGACCCCGGTGACCGGCTTCATGGCCGCCTGCACCAAGGTCGCCGCGTTCGGCGCCCTGCTGCGGGTCTTCCACGTCGCCTTCGCGGGCGCCTCCTGGGACTTCACCCCGGTGCTCGGCGCCGTGGCGGTGCTGACCATGCTGGTCGGCGCGGTGCTGGCCGTCACCCAGACGGACATCAAGCGGCTGCTGGCGTACTCGTCGATCGCGAACGCGGGCTACCTGCTGGTGGGCGTGCTGGCACCCAGCAAGGAGGGGCTCTCCGGCACGATGTTCTACCTGGTCGCGTACGGCTTCTCGGTGCTCGCCGCGTTCGCCGTGGTGACCCTGGTCCGGGACGCCGACGGGGAGGCCACCCACCTGTCCCGCTGGGCCGGGCTGGGCCGCCGGTCGCCGTTCTTCGCGGCGATCTTCACGTTCATCCTGCTGGCCTTCGCCGGTATCCCGCTCACCAGCGGGTTCACCAGCAAGTTCGCCGTCTTCGCCCCGGCGCTGGACGCGAACCAGGCCTGGCTGGTGATCGCGGGCGTGCTGACCAGCATGGTGCTGGCCTTCCCGTACCTGCGGGTCGTGGTGATGATGTGGCTCTCCGAGCCGGGCGACGCCACCCCGACGGTCACCGTGCCCGGGGCGCTCACCTCGGCTGCCCTGGTCATCGGCGTGCTCGCCACGCTGGTCCTGGGTGTCGCCCCGGCGCCCCTGCTCGACCTGGCCAACGGTGCCGCCGAATTCGTGCGATGACCCAGGTTCCACCCGGGGGCCGGTACGCCGTGGCGTGCCGGCCCCCGGTCCGTATCCCCCTCGCTGGGCAGGTCGAACGGGTGTGGCATGGTTGATGGCGTGGTGATTCCGGCTGGCGAGCGTTCAGGTGCCACCGGGCCGGGCGGTCGTCCGGGCCCGGAGGCCAC
Source organism: Micromonospora terminaliae (assembly GCF_009671205.1). Lineage (NCBI taxonomy): Bacteria > Bacillati > Actinomycetota > Actinomycetes > Micromonosporales > Micromonosporaceae > Micromonospora > Micromonospora terminaliae. Next base: position 5,925,933 of record NZ_CP045309.1, read on the forward strand.
GGGTCAGTTCGGCGCGCTCGGCATGCACCTCGCCGACCCGCGCGTCGAGGCGTCCGTGCTGGGCGTCCTGGAGCGGGTCGAGGTCCACCTGCGGGCCAGCGTGGCCAGCGCCGACCCCCTCATCACCGAGGCGGCCCGGCACCTGCTGGAGGCCGGCGGCAAGCGGTTCCGCCCGCTGCTGGTTGCGCTGGGCGCCCAGTTCGGCGACCCGGACGCCGCGCAGGTCGTACCCGCCGCCGTGGTGATGGAGCTCACTCACCTGGCGACGCTCTACCACGACGACGTGATGGACGAGGCGGCCGTGCGCCGGGGCGCCCCGAGCGCCAACTCCCGCTGGACCAACTCGGTGGCCATCCTGGTCGGCGACTACCTCTTCGCCCGTGCCGCGGACATCGCGGCCGACCTGGGCCCGGAGGCCGTACGCCTCCAGGCGCGCACCTTCGCCCGGCTCGTGCACGGGCAGATCGCCGAGACGGTCGGCCCGCGCGGCGCCGACCCGGTTGCGCACTACCTGCACGTCATCGCCGAGAAGACCGGCTCGCTGATCGCCACCTCGACCCGCTTCGGCGGCATGTTCAGCGGGGCGTCCCCCGAGCACGTCGAGGCGCTGGCCGGCTACGGCGAGATCATCGGGGTGGCCTTCCAACTCTCCGACGACCTGCTGGACATCGCCAGCGAGTCGGAGCAGTCGGGCAAGACGCCCGGTACCGACCTGCGCGAGGGCGTCCCGACCCTGCCGGTGCTCTACGCGCTGGCCGCCGACGACGCCGACGCGGCCAGCGTCCGGCTCCGGGAGATCCTGGCCACCGGCCCGCTGGTCGACGACGCGCTGCACGCCGAGGCCCTCGGCCTGCTCCGCGAGTCCCCGGCGCTCAAGCGCGCCCGGGAGACGGTCCGCAGCTACGCGGAGGACGCCCGCGCCCGCCTCGCCCCGCTCCCCGAGGGCCCGGCCCGCCGCGCCCTCGAATCCCTCTGCGACTACATCGCCGACCGCACCAACTAACGCCCGGACCCACCACCGGGTGGCGCCCGACTGCGCCCCGCTAACTGATCATGAGGTTAGCGGCGGAGTCGATCTCCCCAAGTGCCGCTAACTCCATGATCGCCGGGGCGTGGGCCGGGCCGTGGGCCGGGGTGGGGGTGGGGCCGGGCGGGACAGGAGGCGGGCGCCCGCCAGCATGAGGGCGGCGGCCAGGAGCATGGCTGTCGCGGCCACCAGCCACATCGCCGGGTAGCCGGCCGTGTCGGCGAGGGTGCCCAGGCCGAGCGGGCCGAGGCAGCCGCCCGCGTACACGCCGGTCTGGGTGATCGAGGTGGCGGCGGCCGGGGCCTGCGGGTGGAGGCGGACCACGGCGAAGTTCATCAGCCCGGGCCAGGCCCAGCCGAGACCGAAGCCGAGCACCACGCCGGCGACCAGCGGCACCGGGCCGGCCACCGCGAGCAGGGCCAGCCCCACGGCGCCCACGACCAGCATCCCGGCGATCAATGCGACGTGCCCGGTCGCCCGGCGGTCGGCCAGCCAGCCGGTGCCCACCCGCGCCATCACGCAGACCGCGCTGCCCAGGGTGAGGGTGAGCCCGGCCAGCGCCGGGGACAGGCCCCGACCGGCCGCCGAGTCGACCACGAAGGTGCCCAGCGCATTCGCCGCGGCGGCGGCCAGGGTGGCCGCCACGCCGACCACGACGAGCGGCGTCGTGGCCCGGCCCGCCCCGCCGGCGGCGGCGCCCGGGACCCGGTCCCGCTCGGCCGGGGGTACGGCGGGCAGCGCGGCCAGCGCCGCGAGGGCGGCCACCACGAACGCCCAGCGCCAGCCGGCGGTCAGCGCGATGGTCGGCACCGCCGCGCCGGCCAGCAGGGTGGAGACCGGGATGGCGGCCTGCTTCACCCCGAACGAGAGCCCCTGCCGGTGAGCGGGCACGTGGCGGGCCAGCGCCGCGTTGCTCGCGAGCTGACCGAGGGCGTTGGCGGCGGCGCTGAGCGCGAGCAGCGCCACGAGCACCGGGTACGACCGGGCCAGCCCCGCCACGGCCAGCAGTGAGCCGGCGGAGAGCAGGATGCCGGCGCGGGCCACGACGGCCGGCCCGTACCGCTCGACCAGGGCGCCGGAGGGCACCGAGGCGAGGGCGCTGACGCCGAAGTAGACCGAGACGGCCAGCCCGAGGCCGGCCGGGGTGAAGTGGAGGTCGTCGCCCATCTGCACGGCCAGGCCGCCGAGGAGGAAGACGGGCAGGACGCAGGCGATCGTGGTGGCGATCGCGCCCGCGTTGATCCGGAGGGTGTGCCGGGACGCGGGCGGAGCGGGGGGCGGCGCGGTTTCCATCATGTCCGCCCAAACCTACGCCGGTCCCGTTTCGGCAGCTCATCGTGTCTGTCGGTGCACTGTCTGTGCCCGGTGATCTGGCATCCTCGATCCGAACAGGCATTTCGCACTCGGCCGGTTTTTCATATGGTGTAAGTCCCCGGCGGCGGAGGTGGTTGTGCGTGACCCCTTGGCGGAACCTTCGGACCTGATCCGAAGTGTCTCCCGCGCGCTACGAGTGCTCGAGTCGGTCGGCCGTGCGCCGAAAGGGCTCACGGTCAAGCAGATCGCCCGCCGCTGCGAGCTGACCGTCGCCACCACCTACCACCTGGTCCGCACCCTGGCCTACGAGGGTTACGTGATCCGCCGGGAGGACGGCACGTACATCGTGGGGCTGGAGGTGGCCGACCGCTACCGCGAGCTGGTCACGGCGTTCCGTGGGCCGCCGCCGGTCGGGGAGGCGCTGCGGCGGGCCGCCGTCGACACCGGCTGGAGCCACTACCTGGGCCGGTTCGTGGGCGGCCAGGTGGCCGTCACGGCGGTGGCCGAGGGGCCGCGCTCGCCGTACCTGGAGGACCTGGTGCCGGGCTTCGACGAGGGGGCGCACGCCACGGCGCTCGGCAAGAGCCTGCTGGCCACCCTCACGGCCGAGCAGCGCTTTCGCTACCTGCGGGAATACGGCATGCGGCCGTTCACCGGCGCCACCCTCACCACCACAGAGGCGTTCGAGGCCGACCTGGCCGCCGGCGACCGGCGCGGCATGCAGCTGGAGCTGGGGCAGTTCCGGCAGGGAGTGGCGTGCGCCGCGGTGCTGGTCACGCCCGACAAGGACATCGAGCGCCGGGTCGTGCTGGCCTGCGCGCTGCCGGCCAGCGAGATGATGACCTCCGCCCGGGTGGTCCGGGCCAAGCTGCTCACCGTCGCCCGCGCGGTCGCCGACGGCATCGCCGCGGAGATCTGACCGGGGACGGCCGAAAGGCCCCTTCCCGGCGGGGGAAGGGGCCCTTCGCGGGCAGGTCCAGCGCCGGACCGCCCAGGGTGGGGTCAGCTGCCGACCGGGCGGCCGTCGAGGCGCCAGGTCACGACCACGCCCGGCTTGGCGAAGTCGCCGTCCGGCCAGGTCGAGGCCGGGTTCTCCACCGAGGCGCCGGTGATCTCACCCGGGTGCTGCACGGCCACGAAGACCGAGCGGTTGTCCTTCGTGATGAACGGGCCGCAGGTCTCCGCACCGAGCGGCACGGTGAGGAACTGCTTCAGGTGACCCCGCTCGGGGCCCTCGACGGCGGTGGCGAAGAGGCCGTCGTTGCTGCCCAGCGCGTTCCCGTCGGTCGAGATCCAGAGGTTGCCGGTGGCGTCGAAGGCGACGTTGTCCGGGCAGGAGATCGGGGAGACCCTGCTCTTGTCGTACCCCGCGAAGTGCGTCGACGGGTCGGTCGGGTCGCCGCAGACGATCGGCAGCGACCAGGCGAAGCTCTCGGCCGTGTTGTCGCCGCGGTCCTCGACCAGCTCCAGGATCTGCCCGTGCTTGTTGAGGTTGCGCGGGTTCGCCTCGTCGGCCGCCGCCTTGCCGGCCTTGCCCCGGTCGGTGTTGTTGGTCAGCGCCACGTACACCTTGCCGGTGAGCTGGCTCGGCTCGACGTCCTCGGGGCGGTCCATCTTGGTCGCGCCGACCTTGTCCCCGGCCAGGCGGGTGAAGGTCAGCACGTCCGCGGCGGTCATCCCGTCGACGTACGAGCGGTTCCCGCTCACCAGCTTGATCCAGCGGCCCCGGCCGTCGAACGCCCCGTCGGTGGGGAGCTTGCCGGTGCCGTCGATCTCGGTGGCGCTGTTGCCCTCCAGGGCGGCCACGTAGAGCGTGCCGGACTCCAGCAGCGTCAGGTTGTGCTTGCGGGCCACCCACGAGTTGCCCGGCATGAACTTCTTGTCGGAGACGAACTTGTAGAGGTAGTCGAAGCGCTCGTCGTCGCCCATGTACGCGACCACGTGCCCGCTCTTCGCCACGATGACGTTCGCGCCCTCGTGCTTCACGCGGCCCAGCGCGGTGTGCTTGCGGGGCCGGCTCTCCGGGTCGAACGGGTCGATCTCGACGACCCAGCCGAAGCGGTGCGCCTCGTTCGGGTGCTTCGCCAGGTCGAAGCGCTCGTCGGCGCGCTCCCACTTGCGGCTGCCGCTCGGGTACCGCACGTCGGTCGGGATGCCGTAGCGGAGCAGCTTCGGCTTCAGCTCCTCGGGCGCGCCGTCGCCGCCGACGAAGTACTGGTTGAAGTTCTCCTCGCCGGAGAGCACGGTGCCCCACGGGGTGACGCCGCCGGCGCAGTTGTTCAAGGTGCCGATCACCGTACGACCCTTCGGGTCGGCGGCGGTGCGCAGCCAGGCCGAGCCGGCGGCCGGGCCGGTCAGCTCGAACCTGGTGGCCAGCGCCGTGACCCGCCGGTTGTACTGCCGGCGGCCGCTGCGCACCGGCCGCCACTGCCCGGTCGCGTCGACCCGCTCCAGCTCCACGACGGACATGCCGTGCGCGGCCATGGCGACCCGCACCTGCTCGACCGTGAGGGCCTCCTGGCTGGTGAAGCCGGGGAACATGAGGTCCTCGTTGGTGTACTCGTGGTTGACCACCAGCAGCGCGCGCTTGCGGTCGATCGGCAGCACCCCGACGAAGTCGTTGTTGTAGCCGAACTGCTCGGCCTGGGCGGCGGCCGTCTGGGCGTGCACGTCGAACGCGGGCGCGTCCGGCACCACCGGGTCACCCCACTTGATCACCACTGCGTGGTCGTACCCGTTCGGCACGACGAGGGTGTCGAGCTTGTTCGGCGGGATCGGCTTGAAGGTCAGCGCGCCGCTGCCCACGCCACCGGCCGGCGCGGCGGCCTCGCCCGCGCCGGGGACGGCCGGGGCGGCGGGTGCGGCGGCGGCCGGGGCCGCGCCGGCCAGGGCACCGGCCACGGCGCCCCCGAAGCCGAGCACCAGGGCGCCGGCGGCGCCGGCCCGGACCACGCCGCGCCGGGAGACCTCGGCGTCCACCAGGTCCCCGAAGTACGGGTTGTCGGAACGGTTCGGCACCGGGTGGTCGCAGGCGTTGCCGCACCGGTACAGGCAGGTCATGGCGTCCCGTGCGCCGTGGCGGGGGGCGCCCAGCAGCGGGAGCAGCCGAGGACGGTCGCTCATGGGGTGGAGCCTCCTGATCGGACGTCGGTGGCGCGCCCGGATCGGCCGGACGCGCGTACGGGCCGGACCCTGCCAGGGTGCGGTGAGCGGGTACCGGCGGGAAGCTGAACCGGGCGTGAACAGCTGCGGGGTGACCTGCGGCTGAACCGTTCGGCGTCACGGCACGTATCAAGGGGCGAACGCATCGCCGGTCTCCCCGCCGCCGGAAGCGAGGTACCGCCATCAGCGACCACGACGCCCAACTGCTGCGCGCGCTGCACGACGAGCATGCCGACGCGCTCTTCGCGCATGCCCTCCGGCTCGTGAACGGTGACCGGTCGCGCGCCGAGGACCTGGTGCAGGAGACGCTGCTCCGGGCCTGGCGGCACCCCGAGTCGCTGGACCCGCGCCGCGGCTCGGTCCGCGCCTGGCTGTTCACGACCGCCCGTAACCTGGCCATCGACGCCTGGCGCCGCCGGTCCACCCGGGTCGGCGAGGTCTACACCGACGAGCTGCCCGAACCTGCCGAGACGGTCGACGAGACGGAGCGCGCGGTGGAGGCGTGGACCGTGGCCGAAGCGCTGAACCGGCTCAGCCCGACCCACCGGGAGGTGCTGGTCGAGTGCTTCTACCAGGGGCGGTCGGTGGCGGAGGCGGCCGCGCGGCTCGGGGTGCCGCCGGGCACGGTGAAGTCGCGGACCCACTACGCGCTGCGCTCACTACGGTTGGTGCTGGTCGAGATGGGGGTGACCGGATGACGCGCTGCGAGTTCGAGCACGACGACGGCGCGTACGTCCTGGGTGCTCTCGCCCCCGCCGACCGCGCCGCCTACGAGCGGCACCTGGCCGGCTGCGCGTCCTGCCGGGAGGCGGTGGCCGAGATCGCCGTGCTGCCCGGCCTGCTGGGCCGGCTCGACCCGGCCGGGCTGGAGCAGTTCCTGCCGTCCGCCACGGAGACGTCCCGGGTGCCCGCGCTGCTCGACGCCGCGCGGGAGCGCCGGCGCCGCGAGCGGTCCCGGTCCCGGCGCCGGTACGCGCTGACCGCGCTGGCCGCGGCCGTGCTCGCCGTGCTGGCCGGCGTCGGGGTGTCGCTGGTCCGCCCGCCGGCCACCGCTCCGCCGACGGCCACGGGCACCCCGACGGCCACCGCGGCGCCGGTGACCATGACGGCCATGCGGCCGGTCGCCGGCGCGGTGCCGCTGCACGCCGAGGTCGGCCTGACCGACAAGAGGTGGGGGACCGAGGTCACCATGCGCTGTGGGTACGACCAGCGCGCGGGTCACCGCGAGGCGTACACCTTCCGGCTGGTGGCGCACGGCCCGGACGGCGCGACGGAGCAGGTCGGCACCTGGCTGGCCGCGCCCGGCGACAACGTCCGGGTGGTCGGCGCCACCCACTTCACCCACGGGGAGCTGGTACGCCTCGAACTGGTCCGCGCCGACGGCACCCCGGTGCTCGCCTACGACGCCCGCTGAGGTGCGGTCAGCGGGCGCCGGCGGGCCTCGACGGGCATCGGGGCGGTGGGCTTGTGCTTGCGGTCAGCGGGCGCCGGCGGGCACCGGGGCGGCGGCCCGCGCCTGGGCGCGGGTCCGGCGGGTGTGGCGGAGGGCATCCACCGTGAAGACCACGAGGGCGAGCCAGACCAGGGCGAACCCGGCCAGCCGGGCCGGCGGCATGGGCTCGTGGAAGATCAGTACGCCGCAGCCGAGCTGGAGGATCGGGCCGACGTACTGGAGCATGCCGATCGTGGAGAGCGGCAGCCGGTTCGCCGCGCCGGCGAAGAGCAGCAGGGGGATGGCGGTGGCCGCACCCGCCAGCACCAGCAGCGCCGTGTGCCCCGCCGAGACGTGCCCGAAGGTGGCCGCGCCGCTCCGGGTCAGCCAGCCCAGGTAGGCCAGCGCCGGAAGCGCCAGCACCGCAGACTCGACGAAGAGCCCCTCCGCGGCGGGCAGGCCGAGGCGCTTCTTGACCAGCCCGTACCCGGCGAAGCTGAAGGCCAGCACGAGGGCCAGCCACGGCGGGCGGCCGTAGTCGACGGTGAGCACGGCGACCGCGGCCCCTCCGACGCCGAGCGCCGCCCACTGCGCCGGCCGTAGCCGCTCGCGCAGCAGGAAGACCCCGATCAGCACGATGACCAGCGGGTTGATGAAGTAGCCGAGGGCGGTCTCCACCACCCGGTCGGAGTTCACCCCGTAGATGTAGGTGCCCCAGTTGACGGCGATCAGCGTGGCCGCGGTGGCGATGCCGGCCAGCGCCCGGGGCCGCCGGGCCAGCGCCCGCAGGAAGCCGACGTTGCGCATGGCGGCCAGCACCAGCGCCACGAAGACCACCGACCAGACGATCCGGTGCGCGAGGATCTCCACCGGCCCGGCCGGGCGGAGCAGCTTCAGGTAGATGGGGAAGAAGCCCCAGAGCAGGTACGCGCCGAAGCCGTAGAGGTAGCCGAGACGGGTCTGGTTCACGCCTCCACCGTAAGTGGTGAACCGCCGCTTTGCTCCTTTCCGGTGAGCTGGGTCACCCGCTGGTCGTACTCCATCCAGCGGCCCGGCTCGACCGGCGTGAAGCCGACCTTCGCGTAGACCCCGTGCGCGTCGTTCGTGGCCAGCACGATCCGGCGTACGCCGAACTCGGCCAGGTGGTCGCGGGCGGCCCCGGCCAGCCAGGTGCCCAGCCCCCGGCCCCGCTCCGCGCGGTCGACGTAGACGTCGCAGAGCCAGGCGAACGTCGCCCGGTCGCTGACCACCCGGGCCACCGCCACCTGCCGCCGGTCCCCGGGCCGGTAGACGCCGAAGCCGATCGAGCCGGCGAAGGCCCGTCCGACGGTGTCCCGGTCCCGCCCCAGCGCCCAGTACGCGTCGGTGGCGAGCCAGTGGTGCACCCGGTCCAGGTCGAGCCGGTCCGGATCGGTGGTGAGCAGGTAGCCGTCGGGGCGGGTCAGGGTGAACACCCCTCCGACCCTAGTGGCGGCCGTACCGGGCCTCACCAGCCAATTCCCGCCCACTGGTCTGGGCCGGCGGGCGGGAATCGACGGGGTGGTGCGGATCAGTCGCGGTCGAGGACGGCGCCGAGGATCCAGGTGACGATGCCGACGAAGAGCGCGCCCAGCACCGCGGCGGGCCAGAAGCCGTCCACGTGGAACGGCAGGCCCGCCTCACCGGCGATCCAGCTGGTGAGGAGGAAGAGCAGGCCGTTGACGACCAGCGCGATCAGGCCGAGGGTCAGCAGGTAGAAACCGCAGCCGACGGTCTTGATGATCGGCTGGAGCACCGCGTTGACCACACCGAAGATCACCGCGACAAGCACCAGCGTGGTGACCGTCTCGGTGGCCGAATCCGAGTTCAGTGTGATGCCCGGGATGAGCAGCGTGGCCAACCAGAACGCCACGGCCGTTATGCCCAGCCGGATCAGGACACCCTTCAGAAAATTCATGGCCGGGATCGTGCCACGCCGCGTCGGCTCGCGGAACCCGTGCCGGTTCAGTGGCGGACCGGGCGACCGACCAGTTGCGACTCGATCGGCGTCGGCGAGAGCAGCGCCCAGCGCAGCGCTCGCCGGTTCACCACGGCCACCATGTCGTCCCGGATCCGGGTCAGCCACTCCGCCGCCGCGCCCAGACCGAGCGCCGCGCCGGCCAGCTCGGCCTCGCCGGGATCGAGCGGTTGCAGGACCGCCAGGTCGGCCCGGGCCAGCGTGGCCGTGTCGGCCGGGGTCAGCTCGTCACGGACCACGAGAACGGACTGCCAGGCCGCCGCCGGGCCGGTCTCCGCCGGCACCGGGCCGGCGTCGACCACCAGCAGCAGAGGGCGCAGCGGGGTGCCGGGCGCACCGCCGACCGGCCGCCCCGGCGGGACCAGCGGCACCGCACCGCCCGGCGTGCCGACCCCGCGGACGAACGGCTCCCAGACGCGGGGCCGCGTCGTCTGCACCGCCACCCGCGCGCCGAGCGCCAGTGCCCGCAGGGTCAGCAGCTGGGCGGCGCGCACCCCACCCACGAGCAGCAGCCGGGTCGTGGTGGGGCGGAACAGGCGTACGGTCACCGCGCCGCCGTGCCGGTTGGCGCCCACCATCAGCCCGGAATCGCCGACGGCGAACTCCAGGGCGGCCAGCTCGGGCCCGACCGTGGGGGCGTCCGGCCAGGCCACCGCCAGCGGCAGGGTGGCCGCCAGCCCGAGCAGGTGCTCGCCGTCCAGCCGGCGCAGGTCGGCGCCGAGCTCCCCGGCGAGCCGGCGCAGCGCCCGCTCGGCCAGGGCCAGCTCCGCGGTGGTGTGGGCGGCCAGGCGTACGGTCAGCTCGGCCGGGATGGGCGCGGGGTCGGCGCCGGCACGCGGACCCACGCAGAACGAGACGGTGGTGGCGGTGGCCGGCAGCGCCAGCAGCCGCGGCACGAGCCGCCGCGCGGCGCCGGTGCGCGGATCGGGCCAGCGGCGCAACCGCCAGGTGACCTGCGGCAGCCCGCCCACGGTCACCGCCGGCCAGCTCTCCCGGACGGGCGCCCCGGCGTCGTGGTGGGCCAGCTCGGCCACCACGCGCAGCGCCGCGGGACCGCCGAGTGGCCGGCCGGTGAGCGGGCCGAGCCGGCGGACGATCCGCCGGACGGTGCCGGACAGGCTCCGGCGCAGCTCGTCGTCCGACCAGCCGTCGGTGCGGAGGGCCCGGACGGCGAGCACCACCCGGGAGTGGCCCGTCAGTCGCCCGTCGGTGAGCTGCCGGTAGGACGTGCCGGCCGCACCCGCCGCCGCGACGGGGACCGGCGCGGGCGACGCGGAGAACAGCAGCTGGATCCGGACCGGTGGGCCCTCGGGCCCGGCCGGGGGCAGCAGGGCGAGGGGCGGCGGCAGCTCCCGCCGCCCGTCGCCGAGCAGGTCCTCCGGGTCGCCGATCTCCAGCAGCGCGGTCATGCCGGCGGCGTCCTCCAGCACCGCCGCCGGACTTCCGGCCAGGTCCGCCGCTCGCACTGCGGCGCCGGGCCGGGCCAGCTCGACCAGCGCCGCCGGCCCGGAGCTGGCGGGCAGGGCGCGGCGCCGGGTCAGGTGTGCCACGCCGACGGCGAGCCACTCGAAGAGCCAGCGACCCCGCAGCCGGACCCACGCGGCGGGCACCAGCACCGCGGCGAGGAGCAGGGCGGCCGCGGTCACCGGGACGTCCCGGCCCACGGCCGCGACCAGCGCGGCGACCGCCACCTGAGCCGTCACCACCTGCCCGGCCCGGACCGAGGGTGCCGGCCGTCGCGTCCGACGTGGTGGGTCGGCGGAGGGCGGCCGGTAAGTCGTGGTCGCGCTCACCGCACCTCCTCCGCCGCTTCGCCGGGTGACGCGGCCGTGGCTCATCGTAGAGCTTCGTTGTCCACAGGGGAGCCCGAGGGGTAGCAGAACCGGAGTCGGACGGCTACCGTCAGCGACGAGTTCCGTCGAGCGCGGCCGCCGTCCCCTTCCCCCCCTTCTCCGGTGGCGCGCTCCGGCGAGTCCACGGTGGTCGCTGCGGCGGCCAGCCACGACCGAGGAGACGAGGTGACGTCCGGGGTGTCCCAGACTCAGGCAGAAGCCGCGGTGATGAAGCAGACCGCCGCGAAGTTCGAGCAGGTCGACCAGTCGTTGCAGACCATGCTGAGCGGCCTGATGGCCGAGCTGGAGGTCCTGCAGCAGGCCTGGCGGGGTGCCGGTGGGCGCTCCTTCGAGCAGGTCAAACAGCAGTGGGCGCAGGACCAGGCGGCACTGCAGCGGGCGCTGCGGGAGACCGCGACGGCGATCCGCACCGCCGGCCGGCAGTACGACGTGTCCGACACCGAGGCCGCCGGCCGGGTGGCGGGCGCCAACCGCGGCATCCAGCTGCCCCTCTGACGCACGGGAAGGACCGATCGATGGACCACGGTGTGCTGGTCGTCAACTTCGCCGCCCTGCACCAGGCCGGCGCCGACATCCAGAGGGCGCTGACCACCCTCGAGAGCCAGCTCGGGCAGCTCGAACGCGACGCGGCGCCGCTGGTGGCGAGCTGGTCGGGCGAGGCGCGCGAGGCGTACGAGCAGCGGCAGGCCCGCTGGCGGGCCGCCTCGCAGGACCTCCAGGCCATGCTGCGCGACATCAAGCTGGCCGTGGAGGACTCCGCGGCCGACTACCTCGACACCGAGAAGCGCAACGTCAACCTGTTCCAGTGACCGTCGCGGGGCGGCCCGGGCACTCCCGCCCGTGCCGCCCCGTCGCCCTTCCGCGCCCGGAGCGGAGCGGCGGTGCCGGTCAGGCCGGGCCGGCCGGCTGCCAGCGGCGGCGCGCCCCCCGGGGCAGCACCACGGCGAGCAGCACCACGGCCGCGGCGGCGGCCCCGGCCGCGCCGGCCACCAGCAGCGCCCGGTCCCGGGCCGACGCCCGGCGGGCCCGCCGGGCCAGCTCCGCCTCGTCCGGCCGGTCCACCGGCAGCGCGGCCCCGGCGCGGGGCCGTGCGGCGGCGACGACCGGCGACTCGGTCACCGCGCGGTACGGGTTGAGCACCCCGGCGCCGTAGCCGGTGCCCCGTCCGGGGGCCGGGTCGGCGCCGGCCACGATCCGCCGGGCGATCTCGTCCGCACCCAACTCCGGGTGATACTCCCGCAGCAGGGCCGCGGTGCCGGCCACGAAGGGGGCCGCGTAACTGGTCCCCTCCGCGCGGCGGTGGCCCTGCCCGGGCGCCGCCATGAGCACGTCCGCGCCCGGGGCGACCAGGTCGACGTAGGGGCCGGTCTGGGAGAAGGCGGCCCGGGTGCCGTCGGCCCCGATCGCACCCACCCCGAGCACCCCGTCGTACGCGGCCGGGTAGGGTCGGGGGTCCCCGCTGTCGTGCAGGTTGCCGGCGGCGGCCACCACCACGACGTCCCGCCGGACCGCGTAGGCGACCGCGGCGCGTACGGCCGGGTTGTCCGCGTACAGCACGACGGAGAGGTTCAGCACGTCGGCGTCGTGGTCCACCGCCCAGCGGATGGCCCGGGCGAAGTCGGCGGCGTCGACCGTACGCCCCGACTCCCGCCCGTCGACCACCTGCTGTTCGCTGACGCGTACGGGCAGGATGCGGGCGTTCGGGGCGAGCCCCCGGAAGGCCACGCCCGGCCGGGGCGCGGCGGCGACGAGGCTCGCCACGCCGGTGCCGTGTCCGGCGCAGTCGCGGGTGCCGTCGCCGCCCGGGTCGAGGAAGTCGGCGCCGTCGAGCACCCGGCCGGCGAGCTGCGGGTGCGACCGGTCCACGCCGGAGTCGACCACCGCGACCACCACCCCGGCGCCGGTCGCGAGCGGGGTGAGCCGGTCCGGCGCGTACCGTTGCTGGGGCCACGGCTGTTCGGCGACGGTCCGGGCCGGTGCGGGTGGCGTGGCGCAGCCCGAGGGCCCACGGGCCGAGGCCGGGGCGGCCGGCAACCCGGCGACGAGGAGGGCCGCCAGCACGGCCAGGGCCGGGCGTGCGGTGGGCCGGGACATCGATGCCCTCCGTATCGTGTCGACTCCGGAACGGGATGTTAGCGCCTCGCCGGCACCCCGGCCGACCGGTGACATCCAGGCATTTGTGATCTTGTTACCACCTTGTAGGTTGTAGGCGATGCCTGTGGCCTGTTCGCGGAAGGAGAGGTGGCCGTGACCGGATGGGAGCCGGCCACCGAGGCCGAGGTGGCGCTGCGCGACGCGTTGCGCGCGCAGGACCAGCAGCTCTACTTCCGCATCCTGACCCGCGTCGAGCTGCTCCTGCCGGTCGCCGCGGAGACGCTCGGCGGGCCGGGCCCGGCGGGCTGGGGCACCTGGACCACCGGCGGCCGCACCCACGTGCTGGCCTTCACGTCCGCCGGCGCGCTGCGCGCCTGCCTGGGGGAGAACGCCGGCAACACGCGCCGCGTCCCCTACACCGAGCTGGCCGCGGACTGGCCCAACCACGAGTGGTGGCTGGCGGTGAACCCCGGGCTGCCGATCGAGGGCTACCTGCCGGCCTGGTTCGTCGCGCAGCTCGCCCGGGGCGACGTCCGGCTGCCCGGCCGGACCATGGGCGCGCGCGCCCGACTGGAGCGGGTGGAGAGCGCCGCCCGGGCCGCCCGGGGTGGCCCCGCGGCAGCCGGTCGGGACGTCCCGACCCCGCCGCCCGGCCGGGACGTGCCCCCGCCGCCGGTGTCCGGAGGACGGGTGCCGCCCGGCCCGCTGCCGCCGGTCCGGAACGGCCGCGGGCCCGCCGACGGCGAGCAGTCGACCGTCCCGATCCCGACCGTCCCCGCGCCGACCACCCGGGCCACCGTCCCCGACCCGTCGACCATCCGCCCTGATCCGTCGCTCCTCCGTCCCGACCGGTCAGCCCTCCGTCCCAGCTCGTCGGCCCCGCCGCCGGCGCTGCGTCCCGAGCCGGCCCTCGGCCGGTCGGGCCGCCCGCTCGGCCGTCGCACTCCCGACGACGCGCGGCCCGCGGACCCGCCCGGCCCCGATGCCGGCGCGGACAACCTCGCCGGCTGGCTGACCGACCTGCGCCGGCGTCCCGACGAGTCGGATCCGTTCGCCGGCGCCGGCCGCTCCGGCCCCGCCAAGGGCCGGCCGGACGAGCCGGCGCCGCCACCCGCCCGGTCCTTCTTCGAGCCCGCCTCGGGCCACGCGTCCCGGCGTTCGTCGCCGCTGGACGCGCCGCGCCGCAGCGGGGACCGGGCCGTGCCACCCTCCCGGTTCGCCGGTGGCGGCCAGCCGTTCCCGCGGCGTCGGCCGCTGAACGAGCCGGTGCCGGAGGAGCCGACGCAGGCGTTCCGGGTGGACTCCGCCGGACCGGCCCCGGCGAGCCGGCCGGCGGAACCGGCCCGCCCGTTCCACCCGGCCGCCGCGCCCGAGGAGACCACCCAGGCGCTGCCCCGCCGGCACCCCGGCCCCGGTGACGACCAGGGCTCGGAGGAGCGGACCCAGCCGATCCCCGGCCCGGGAGAGCCCGCCGAGGCCGAGGAGCTTCCGCCGTCGATCGCCGAGCCGGTGTCCGGCCCGCCCGCGCCACCGCGTCGGGGCTTCACCCCGATCGTCATCGAGGGCACCGTCATCGAGTCCCGCGACCTGACCGAGCCGGCGGAGCCGTCGCCGCGCCCCGTCGCGCCGCCCGAGCCGTACGCGGTGCCCACGGTGCCCGCCGCCGCGTCCGCGATGGCGACGGCGGCGGCCGAGGGTGATCGAGCGGCGCCCTGGGCCGGTCCCACCGACCCCACCCTGTCGCTGACGGTCGATCCGCCCGCCCCGTCCGCCGAGCCCGCCCGCCCGGCGCACCCGCCCGCCGGAGCGCCCGCCGAGACCACCGTGCCGCTGTTCGGCGCGTCCGCGCGGGTGGCCACGGGCACGGCGGACGACCTGGCCCCGCCGCCGTATCCCCCGGCCGGATCCGGGCAGGGCCCGGGCGCGCCGGCCGAGGAGCCGACGGCACCGCTGCCGGAGCCGCCGACCGCCCCGTTGGTGCCGCCCCCGCCGGAGCGGGCCGCCTCGGCCGAGGCGACCACGTCGCCGTTCGCGCCGTCCACCCCGACATCCGAACCGACGACGTCGCTGTTCGAGCCACCTTCCTCGGCACCTGAGCCGACGACGTCGCTGTTCGAGCCGGCCGAGCCCGGCGCGCCCGCCGTGGACGAGCGGACGCCGGCCGGGCCCACCACGCCTGCCGTGGACGAGCGGACGCCGGCCGGGCCCATCACGCCGGCCGCCGGGGACGAACCGACCACCTCGGTGTTCGCGCCGGCCGCCGCGGCCGGGCCCGTGCCGACGGAGACGCAGGCCGCCGCCACCACGGCGGTCGACTTCGTGCCGGCCAACGAGGTGGAGGAGGAACTGCTCACGGCGGCCGGCAGCGGCAGCACGGACAGCTTCCTCACCACCCTGCTGCTGGCCCGCGTGCTGCTGCCCATCGCCCCCGAATCCGCGCCGGGCAGCCGACCCGGGGACGCCGGCTTCGTCTGGCGTACGGAGCAGATCGACGGCGGGACCTACGTGGTCGTCCACACCTCGCCGGAGCGCCTGGCGGACCACGCCGCCGGCCCGGTCGAGACGGTACGGGTCAAGTTCGTCCAGCTCATCCGTCGCTGGCCGGACGTGAGCTGGTCGTTCGCCGTGAACCCGGGCACTCCGGTCGGGGCGACGTACCCGGGGGAGCAGGTCCTCGCGCTGGCCAACTGGGCCGCCGAGGTGGGGTTGGGCGACGACCCCGAGACCGAGCCACCGGCCACCGCACCCGAGCCGGCGGCGGAACCCCGGCCCGCCGCGCCGCCGGTGGATCCGGCCCGTCCGGTGACCATGCAGAAGGCGATCGCGCCGAGCCAGCTCGCCTACTACCTGGAGCGGGGCTACGACCGGGTCTCCGGCTTCGTGCACCGCGCCAGCGAGCTGGCGCACCTGCGTACCCCGGCCGAGCTGTACGAGGCGCTCGGCCTCGGCCACGCCGGCTCGCCGTTCGCCCGGGACGCCGACGAGATCTACCTGCTGCGCTGGCCGGCCTACCGGCCGAGCCTCTACCGCATCCCCTACGGCGGGCAGAACGAGGCCGCCATGCGCGCGATGGAGGGCTGGGTGATCGAGCGGCCCCCGTTCCGCGGCAACGGCTTCGCTCCGGGGGAGAGCAGCGACGTGGTGGCCGAGTTCAAGGTGGACAGCGCCCGGCTGCCGCACGGCGCCGAGCTGTGGCGCGTGGGCGCCGACGGCAGCGAGCGGGTGGTCGCGGTGCTGGACGCCGACACGCTCCGGTGGGTCCGGGCGGGTGACGCGTGACCCGCGACGGCTACGTGGCCCGCTGGCGGGGCCGGGAGTACCAGGCCAGCCCCGACGGCACCGACGTCCGCCTGTACCAGCCGGAACCGGGCGAGGGCTTCACCGAGGTACGCCCCGGCCGGCACGTCCGGGTGGTGCCGGTCGCCGAGGTCGAGGATCTGGTGTACGTGCGGACCACCTGCACCTGGCAGGGGCAGCCGTTCATCGTGCTGGCCGAGCACGACGGCTGGCTGCGGGTGGAGTACACCGGTGGCCGCTGGCCGGTCGCCCAGAAGATGGGGCTGGAGGCCTTCGACTTCGGCGTCTACCAGGGCTGGGCGCCCGCGAACGAGGTGACGGACCTGCGCGAGCAGCGGGTCTGAGTCAGGCCTTCGTCCAGCGCAGGATCTCGCCGAGCACCAGGTCCCGGGCCTCCACATGCGGGAAGTGGCCCACCCCGTCGAGCAGCCGCCACTCATAGGGTGCCGTGACGTAGCGGCCGGAGCCCTGGGCGGTGCGGGGCAGGGAGGCCCGGTCCAACGCCCCGTGCAGCTGGAGGGTCGGGGTGACGAGCGGCTTCTGCATCAGCCGGACGAACCGGTAGCCGTGCAGCCGCAGCACCGACCGGAACGCCCAGCGGTAGCCCTCCATGGCGCAGAACGCCGCCTGCGGGATCTGCATGGCCACCCGGCAGCACCGGGCGTACGCCTCGAAGTCGGGGCCGTTCACCCAGCCCGGCCCGCCCCAGCGGCGCAGCATGGCCTCCACCTCGGCCCCGTCGTCGCGGGTCAGCACGTGCTCGTAGCGCGGGAGCTGGAACTTCAGGGTGGGGGTGGACGCCGTGAACTGGCCGCGCGGGTCGGCGAAGATGGCGGCCCGCAGCCGCAGCGGGTGCGGTGCGCCGAGCACCACCAGCCGCCGGACGAGGGTGGGGTGGAACGAGGCGGCGGTCCAGGCGATGAGGCCGCCGGCGCCGCTGCCGACCAGGGTGGCCGACCGCTCACCGAGGGCGCGGATCAGCCCGGCCACGTCGGCGGCGAGGGTGTAGCCGTCGTACCCCCGGGGTGGCTTGTCGCTCGCGCCGTAACCTCGCAGGTCGACGGCGACCGCGCGGAAGCCGGCGTCGGCCACGGCCGGCAGCATCTCGTGCCAGGCGTACCAGTATTCGGGGAAGCCGTGCAGGAAGAGCACCATGGGGCCGGTGCCGGCCTCGACGACGTGGAAGCGGCTGCCGTTCGCGCCGACGAACCGGTGCGTCCACGGCCCCTCGGGGAGGACGCAGGACTCGTCGACGGGTCCGCCGCGCTGGTCGGTCATGGGGCACAGCCTAGGGCGGGCGTCACGCGGGCGGCCCCGCAGGTCGCGAGGATCAGGGGATTCTCCGGGACGGCACCGGACGGGCCGCGGCCGTTCCGGCCGCCGGAAAGGGCGATGCCCGGGCAGGTGACCTGCCCGGGCATCGCGTGGGTACAGCGGTGATCAGCGGCTCAGGAGAAGCGGACCTTCATCGAGGTGCCGTTCTGCTCGAGAACCTTGATCTTGACACCGGCGGCCGGGAGCTTGACGCCGTGGTTCGGCAGCTCCGGGTACCAGTACTGCTTGGTGTCGTCGAACAGCGGCTGCGCGGCCTGGCCACGGATGTACTGCGGCTGGCTGTTGATGTGCAGCGTGAACGAGTCCGCCTTCTTCAGGCTGAACGGCGCGTCGTAGACCTGGACGCGGGCCCGCCACGGGGCGCCGGTCAGGTTGTAGATCGGCCGCGGGTGCGCGTCGATGTAGAGGTTACGACCCTCACCCGGGTGCTCGAAGGTGTCGTTGTCCGCGTACCGGAGGTTCCAGTACGAGATCAGCAGACCCTCCTGGTACGCGTAGTGGTCCACCCAGTCCGGGCGGGTGTTCGCGTAGCCGAAGAAGTACGGGCCGGTCTTCAGGTACTTGTCGTACGAGACGTACGACCGGTTGCCGGCGATGTAGTAGTTGTCGAAGAGGCGGGTGTAGGTCGCCTCGGCGATGGTCCAGCCGGCGAGCGCCCAGTCGCCGGCGCCGGCCTCGGCGCCGTCGCTGAGCAGGGTCTGGCCGTCGGCGGTCACCGTGATGGCGTCACCGAAGAAGCCGCCCGAGGCCACGCCACCGTCGGTGACGTAGTGGAACCGGAACTGCACGACCTTGCCGGCCACCGCGTCCATCGGGATGTTGATGTCCACCCACTTGCCGGCGCTGCTGCCGGTGAGGCCCGGCGTCGGGTCGGTGTTGGACACCGGCGGGATCGGCTTGCCGTTGACCGTGCCGTTCAGCGCGGCCCAGGTCTTGCCGCCGTCCGTCGACGCCTCGAAGAAGAGGTAGTCGTAGCCGGTCTCGATGTTGAAGCGGCCCTTCATGGACAGCGAAGCCGAGGTCTTCCCGGTGAAGTCCAACGTCCTGGTCATGGTGTTGTTCAGGTCGTCGTCGTTACCGGAGAAGTACTGCTTCGTGCCCTCGAACGGAGCGCCGTACTGGAAGGTGTACTCCCGCTGCGGGAGCACCACCACCGCGGCCTGCGCCTTCTTGGAGTTGTACTCCTCCGGGCCCAGGTTCAGGGTGCGCTTCTGCCCGGCCTTGACCACCTCGTAGTCGAGCCAGCCGAGCTGCAGCTTGTTCCAGGCGCCGAGGTCGCCACCGCGCTCGCCGATGCCCTGGTCGTTCTTGTCGCCGAGCCGGCTCTGGGCCATCAGGGTCCAGTGCTCGTTGTTGTTGTCGCCGCCGTTGATGTTGTTGTAGTCGTCCGGCAGGCCGAGGTCGTGGCCGTACTCGTGGTAGAAGACGCTGCGGCCACCGTTCTCCGGCTGGATGGTGTAGTCGCGGATCCAGACGCCGGTGTTGCCGATCTGGGTGCCGCCGATCGGGAAGTTCGGCGGACCCACGCGGGACGTGTTGTACGCCGACCAGCGGTGGCTCCAGATGGCGTCCTCACCCTGGTGCGGGTCACCGTCGGCCTGGTCGCCGCCGGAGTGGACGATCTGGAAGTGGTCGATGTAGCCGTCCGGCTCGTTGAAGTTGCCGTCGCCGTCGTAGTCGAACCGGTCCCACTGGTCGTACGACTGCATGTCGGCCTTGATCTGGGCGTCGGTGCGGCCCTTGGCCTTCTGGTCGGCGACCCACTGGTTGGCGGCGTCGCGGATCAGGTCCCAGGTGTTCGGGCAGACGTTGTCCGCGCAGACCGCCGGGTCGTTGGCCGGGTCGTCCGAGTCGTCGGCGATCGGGTCGTCCGAGCGGCCGTACCGGGCGGCGTTGTACTTGACCTTCACCCAGTCGGTGACCTGCCCGTCGACCGTGTAGCGGCCGGACGACTGGGCCTCGTAGTACTGCTTGAGCGACTCGTCGCCCGGCTTGGTCCCGAAGTACAGCTGGCGGAAGTGCTCCGGGCTGTAGTCGGGCTGCCAGACGGTGGAGTTGTCCACCGCCCGGTTGGGCTGCGGGATCTCGTTGTGCCGCGGACCGTCGAACCGGGTCGGACCGGCGATGTCCGGGTTCGTGTCCTTGTCCGGGTAGGCCGGGTCGCGCTCGTCGCCGAACTCGGCGAGGATCACGAAGATCTTGTCGGTCCGCTCCCGGGCCAGCTCGACGTACTGGTCCTTCTTGCCCGCCTTGGCGGTCCGGGCGCCGGCCGCAGCCGCCGCGCCGCCGGCGGTCTCGCCGACCTTGACGACGGTGCTGCCGTTGATCTTCTGGGCCTTGGCCCGGCCGGACAGGACCTCGCTGAGGCCCTCCTGACGGAGCGCCCGCCGCTTGTCCTCCATCTTGTCCGGCAGATCGTGTGGGGCCTGCGGCTCGGCGACCGCCGGAGCGGCAGCCGGCAGCTTCGGGGTCGGCGCCGCGCTGGCGGTGGCCGAACCAGCCACCAGCCCCGTCGCCGTCAGCGAAAGCCCGAGCAGACCCACTGCGACTTTGCGCACGTGGTACCTCCGGTGTGAGGGAACCGGCCCAACGGGGGTACGGGCCGGTGGACGGTCCCACTTGTGGGACCACTGGTGAAGATAGACATTCCCGTGACGCGTGGGAAGACAGGCGCGTCGATTTGTAGCAACTTTTTGATGGGAACGCTCCTCACCGTCACATCGGGATCGGTCGATCGGGTCGGATGAGCTGGGGCGAAAGGCTTCGGGGTGCGCGAAAGGGGCCGCCGGCGTCTCCGCCGACGGCCCCTGCCGTGTGGTGCTACCCGATCAGTTGGTGACCTTGACGACCATGTCGCTGGTCGGGGTGGTGCCCTGCTTCAGGATCTCGATCTTGGTGCCGGTGCCGGCGACCTTCACCGAGTTCCACGGGTTGTTGCTGTTCCAGTACTTGTTGACCCCGCTGTCGGTGAACACCGGGTTCGGCGCGAGCTCCGGCACGGTGACCGCCACGTCGTTCTTGTGGAAGGTCTGCGCCGGCTTGGCGTAGAGGCTGAAGGTGCCGTCGTAGCCGTTGCGCCGGTTGGTGATGTTGCCCTGGTTGCCGACCTGGATCTTGCCCGGGCGGACGTCGACCGGGAGGTTCAGGCCGTAGCCCGGGTGGGCCGACGTGTTGTTGTCGCCGTAGGCGTAGTTCACGTACCAGACCAGCATGCCCGGCTGGACGGAGAACCGCTCCACCCAGTTCGGCCGGCTGGCGAACCCGTAGTTGTAGCCACCGGTCCGCAGCGTGTCGTCGTAACCGAAGTAGGTCCGGTTCTCGGCGATGTAGAAGCGGGGGTAGCTGTCGGTCACGGAGCCGCCCATCCGGGTCCAGCCCTTGGCGGTCCACTCCGCGGCGAGGGTCTCCGCGTCGTCGGTCCAGGCGACCGCGCCGTTCTTGGTCAGCGAGACGTTGTCCAGGAACGGACCGGCGAAGTGCACGCCGCCGTCGGTCGCGTAGCGGTAGCGGAACAGCACCGACTTGCCGGCGTACGCCGACAGGTCGTAGGTCGAGTCGACCCAGGTGCCGTTGCTGGAGCCGTCGATGCCGCTGTCACCCGCGTCGACCAGGTTGTTCTTCAGGTCGGCCCAGGTGGCGCCACCGTCGGTCGACACCTCCGCGTAGAGGTAGTCGTAGTCCTCTTCGATGTCGTACTGCAGCTTGGAGGTGATCGACGCGGTGGTCGCGCCGGTCAGGTCCAGGGTGCGGGTCAGCGAGGAGTTCAGGTCGTCCGCGCTGCCGCCCCACCACTCGTACGACCCGCCGAACGGCGTGTTGTAATTCGTGGTCTGCTGCTGGTCGGGCAGGTTCACCACGACCGCCTGGGCCTTCGGCCCGTCGCTGTCGCCGGCCGGGCCGAGGGTCACCTGGGTGGTGCCCGAGCCGTAGTCGACCGTGCTGTGGTTCAGCCAGCCCAGGAAGAGCTTCGACCACGGGTCCATGTAGCCCGGGGTCGAACCGATGTCGTCGGTGCCGTGGCTCAGCCACGAACCCGAGGACATCAGGCTCCAGAAGCCGACGCCGTTGTCGCCACCCTGGGTGTCGTACAGGTCCGGCAGACCGAGGTCGTGACCGTACTCGTGCGCGAAGACGCCGAGGCCGCCGTTCTCCGGCTCCGTGGTGTAGTCACGGATCCACATCCCGGTGTCGCCGATCTGCACACCGCCCGCGAGGTTGCCGGCCGGACCGGCCTTGCCCTCGAGGTTGGTGAACGCCGCCCAGCGGTGCGACCAGATGGCGTCCTCGCCCTGGGCGCCGCCGCCGGCCTCCTCGCCCTCACCGGCGTGCACCGCCTGGAAGTGGTCGATGTAGCCGTCGGGCTCGTTGAAGTTGCCGTCGCCGTCGAAGTCGTACCGGTCCCAGACGTCGAACTGCTTGAGGTAGTCCTTGATCTCCTGGGCCGACTTGCCGGCCGTCTTCTGGGTCTCGTACCAGGACGTGGCGCTGTCCCGGACGAAGTTCCAGTAGCCCTCGGCCTCGGAGATGTTGTCGTTCGGGTTGTTCGGGTCGTCGTTGTGACCGTAACGGGCCTCGTTGTAAGGCACCGTGATCCAGTCGCTGACGTCGCCCTTGACCGTGTAACGACCACCGGACTGCTTCAGGTAGAAGTCCCGGAACGACTCGCCCTCACCGTAGAACATGTCCATGTAGTGCTCGCGGTGGAAGTCGGAGCGCCACAGGGTGCTGTTGTCGTCGGTGGAGCTGCCGTCCCAGTTGCGGTCCGGCTCCGCGATCTGGTTGACCACCGGTCCGGCGGAGCCGCCGGCGCGCGGGTCGGTCTTGGTGCCGAAGTTGACCAGCATCGTGAAGATGGGGTCTTCCTTCGGCGCCTGCTGGTACTCGACGAACAGGTCGTCCTTGACCTGGATGACCTTCGAGCCGTTGCGCGTCTGAAGCTTGGCCTTGCCCTGAAGCAGGTTCGAGATCGCCTGCTTCTTGAGCTCCCGCTGCTGATCCGCCTTGGGATCGGGCAGGTTGTCCTTGCCGTGCTTCGCCTTGTCGGCACCGGGGGTGGCCTCCGCCGCCGGGGCGGCGGACGCCGGCGCCGTGACGACACCGGCTGCCAGCAGCGCGGCCGCGGCCGAGGCCAGGCCCGCTGTGACTCGTCTCCTCAAAGGTCCTCCTCCTTTGTGGATCTGTTACATGACAGAGACAGCCAAAACCATCAGTGTCATGTCATGCGTCACTCACAATGACAGGTGTTTGCATCGTTGTCACCGGTCAATCACCCGATGAGGGGGCCTAGATTCCGCGACAAATCCGGGCGAAAGCGTTCAGTGATTCGACGTCGATTCACATTACGTTTTGGCCACGATCACGCTGAGTAACGGCGATTATGAGGTCCCCAAAGGGGAGCGCAGGAGGCCGCGAAAATGTCACACGGTCGCGGAGAAAAATTGCCGGCGCGTAAGACGGACGGGGCCCGTCCGGAGCAGTGTGCTCCAGACGGGCCCCGTCGTGTGGTTCCGACGCGCCCTTCGGCGTGTCAGGTCACGGGGTTGCCGGGGTCACGTACACCGTGGCGTACGAGTTGTCCGCGGCCGCCCGCTTGATGGTGATAGAGACGCCGTACGCGACGCCCGCGTCACCGGGGTTGCCGGTGCCGAGCACGATCGCCCCGCCGCCCAGGGTGGCCCCGTAGTACGCCGGGGCCGGCGTGCCGTCGGGGTTGGTCACCCGGGTGGTGTACTTCGCGTTGCCCCGCGACGGGATGACGACGGAGGCGTCGTTGTCCCGGGCGAACGCGGAGCCGTTGCGGATCTCGATGCCCGGGTACCAGCCCTTGGCGTCCGTGAACGCCGGGACGGGAGCCTGGGCCGCGAAGTTGGTGCAGTACTCGCTGTACGGCTCGTTCGCCGCCTCCAGGCACTCCTTGAAGGGGTACGTGGAGCCCAGCGAGAAGGCCGCGTTGGACGACTGCGGACGGCTGGGCAGGTTGTCCAGCGTCGACGGGTCCTTGACGGCCGCCTCGCCCTGCCGGCGCAGCGGGTCGTTGTGCGAGTCGACGATCAGCAGCCCGCCCTTGGCCCCGTAGCTGGGCAGCGCGGTCATCTGCCCGGTGACGTGGTTGACGTCGCCGAGCACGGTGTCCCGGTACCAGACCAGCATGCCCGGGGCGTTGTAGGAGAGCTTGTCGACCTTCCACGCCTCGTGCGAGTAGACCGTGTCGTACGCGTACTTCAGGCCCTTGTCGAAGCCGTCGAAGTTGCGCCACTCGGCCAGGTAGTAGTGCGCCTTGGTCTGGGTGCCCGAGTCGACGTGCCAGCCCGCGCCGGTGGTGTCGGTGAAGGTGCCGCCGGTCTGGGTCCAGCCGTTGGCGCCGCCCTCGACGTCGTCGCTCCAGGTGGTGGCGCCGCCGCCGGTGACCGAGAAGTCGTCGGCGAACCAGCCGCGCTCCACGAACGCCTCGTCGGTGGCGTACCGCAGCCGGACCTGGATGGTCTGCCCGGCGTACGCCGACAGGTCGACGTAGTCGTGCCGCCAGCCACCGGTGCTGCCGGTCAGGCCGTACTTCTTGTTGCCGAAGTCGACCATCCGGCCGTTCGGGTCGGCGTACCCGTCGTTGGTGGTGACGAGCTTGCCGGTGGCGTCGTAGACCTTCTGCTCGGACCAGGTGGTGCCGCCGTTGGTGGAGACCTCCAGGAAGCCGTAGTCCCAGTCCGCCTCGATGACGTAGTTGTTCCACATCCAGAACTTCGCGTCGGCGGCGTTCGGGACGGTCACCGTGCGGCTCAGCTTGACGTCGGCCCAGTCCTGGTCGGCCCCGGAATACCACATGTTGCTGCCGCTGTGCGGCTGCGCCAGGGTGATCACCTTGTCCGGCAGGTTGACCTTGATGCCGTCCTTGGTGCCGACCGGGGTGTTCGAGGTCTGGCCCAGCTGCACCGAGCGCGGGTCATCGCCCGGGTTCAGCTGCAGCGGGTCGGCCCAGCCGAGCACCCACTTGTCCCAGAGGCCCATGTGGGTGGGCAGCGCCTGGAAGATCTCGCCGCTGTGCGAACCCGAGGCCATCAGGTCCCAGAAGTCGACGTCCGAGTCGGCGTTGCCGGAGGTGTCGTAGAGGTCCGGCAGGCCGAGGTCGTGACCGAACTCGTGGGCGAACACACCGACGCCGGCGTCCTCCGGCTGCACGATGTAGTTCGCGACCTTCTTGTTGGTGCCCGGGATGGTGTAGCCGCCGGCCACCGTCGAGGAGTGCGCCCAGACCGAGTAGACGCCCACGTCGCCGCCGCCCCGCGACTTGCCCTGGTTGGCGTGCACCAGCACCAGGTGGTCGATCACGCCGTCCGGCTCGTTGACGTTGCCGTCGCCGTCGGCGTCGCCCTGGTCCTCGATGTCGTAGTCGGCCCACGGGAAGTTCGGGTCCATCTTGGCCAGCGCGTCCACCGCGTCGGTGGCCAGCCGGCCGGCGCCCTGCGGGTTGTCCGGGTGGCCGTTCATCGACTGCTCACGACCGGCGACCCAGTTGCCGTTCTCGTCCTTGAAGCAGCGGGAGGCCGCGTACCAGCCCTCCGAGTGCGGCACGGTGATCCACGGGCTGGCCTGCCCGTCGACCGTGTACGCACCCTTGGACATCTCCAGGTACATGTTGTGCATGGTGCGCCCGGAGATGTCGACGCCCGGCTTGCCGTCCGGCCCGGTCAGGTCCTTGCGGACCCGCTCGGTGATGCCCTCCTTGGTGTAGAGCATCTTGTCGTAGTGCGCCGGGGAGAAGTCCGGCACCCACATCGAGTTGTTGTCCTCGTGCGGCAGGGTGGCCGGGTCCGGGATCTGGTTGTGCTTCGGGCCGTTCTGCACGGTGCCGAGGACGCAGCTCCGGTCCTCGAAGACCGTCTTCGGCACGTACACGTTGGTGAAGTCGTCGTTCGCCTTGTCGTTGAACTCCACCAGCAGGGTGAGCAGCTTGGCGGTCTGGGTGCCCTTGGCCTGCTTGATCTGGCGGGGGCTCTGCCCCGTCTTGATCGCCTTGGCCTCCAGCTTGGCCAGTTCCCGTGCGGCCTTCGGGTTGCCGCCGGCGAACTTGCGGTCGTAGGCCCGTGCCGCGTCGACCGGGCTCGTGAAGACCCCGTCCTTGCCCTTGACTTCCTTGCCCGGCGTGTCCGGCTGGACCTCCGGCTCGGCGTAGTTGATGTAGTAGTCGTCCGCCCCGATGGTGGCCCGGGCGCCACCGGACGTCTGGGCGGCCGCGCTGCCGGTCACGGTCAGTGACGCGGCGGCGAGGGCGATGGCGGGCAACGCGACGAGTAGGCGTCGACGCGACCCGGACTGCGGATTTCTGTTCATGCCGCTCCGTTTCTCGGGCATGGGGGGAGGAAAGTCGGTTGCCGTTCGTCATCAATGTGACGGTCATCAAAGCGACCCGACCTGCGTGAAACTAAATCAGAACGGAGATCAACGACAGGGCTGGGGCTCGGCTGTGTCCGTTCAGCTTCTCCTGCCTCCCCCAACCGACCGATGTGACGCCGCATGCTCCCTTCTCGTCGGTGAGCGTCAGAGACGGTGGCGGCGTGCCGGACGAGCGTCGTCAGGGCACGAACGAAGCGAGGTGGGTGACGGCCGTCCGGCCGTCACCCACCTCGTGCGTCGTGCTACCTGCCGTCAGTCCTCGTCGGACTTGCCGCCGCCCATCCCCGAGGAGATCAGGTCCATCACCGAGGAGTCCTGGAGCGTGGTGACGTCGCCGAGCGACCGGTTCTCCGCGACGTCCCGCAGCAGCCGGCGCATGATCTTGCCGGAGCGGGTCTTCGGCAGCTCCGGCACCAGCATGATCTGCCGCGGCTTGGCGATCGGGCCGAGCGTCTTCGCCACGTGGTTGCGGAGGTCGGCGATGAGCTGCTCGCCGGCCTTGCCGGAGATCTCCGTGCTGCCGCGCGGGATGGCGAACGCCACGATGGCCTGGCCGGTGGTCGGGTCGGTCGCGCCGACCACCGCGGCCTCGGCCACCGACGGGTGGCTGACCAGCGCCGACTCCACCTCGGTGGTCGAGATGTTGTGGCCGGAGACCAGCATCACGTCGTCGACCCGGCCGAGCAGCCAGATGTGCCCGTCGTCGTCCTTCTTCGCGCCGTCACCGGCGAAGTAGACCCAGTCGTCGCCCTGGTTGGCGCCCGCGCCGAAGCGCGACCAGTAGGTCTCGATGAAGCGGTTGTCGTCACCCCAGATCGTGCGCAGCATCGACGGCCACGGCTCGCGGAGCACCAGGTACCCGCCACCGCCGTTGGGCACCGACTGGCCCTGGTCGTCCACCACGTCGGCAACGACGCCGGGCAGCGGGGTCATGGCCGAGCCGGGCTTGGCCTCGGTGACGCCGGGCAGCGGGGAGATCATGATCGCGCCGGTCTCGGTCTGCCACCAGGTGTCGACGATGGGCAGCTCGCCCCGGCCGATGTGCTGGCGGTACCAGATCCACGCCTCCGGGTTGATCGGCTCGCCGACGCTGCCCAGCAGGCGCAGCGACGAGAGGTCGTAACCGGCGGGGATGTCCTCGCCCCACTTCATCATGGTGCGGATCAGGGTGGGCGCGGTGTACAGGATGGTCACCTTGTACTTGTCGACGATCTCCCAGAACCGGCCCTTGTGCGGGGTGTCCGGGGTGCCCTCGTACATGACCTGGGTGGCGCCGTTCGAGAGCGGGCCGTAGACGATGTAGGAGTGCCCGGTGACCCAGCCGATGTCGGCGGTGCACCAGTAGACGTCCGTCTCCGGCTTCAGGTCGAAGACCGCGTGCGTGGTGTACGACGTCTGGGTGAGGTAGCCGCCGGTGGTGTGCAGGATGCCCTTCGGCCGGGCCGTGGTGCCGCTCGTGTAGAGGATGTAGAGCGGGTGCTCGGCGTCGAACGGCTGCGCGGTGTGCTCGGGCGAGGCCGTCTCCACCGTCTCGTGCCACCAGTGGTCCTTGCCCGACCAGGCGACCTCCTCGCCGGTGCGCCGGACCACCAGCACGTGCTCGACCGACGGGCACTTCGCCACCGCCTCGTCCACGGTCGGCTTGAGCGCGGACGGCTTGCCCCGGCGGAAACCGCCGTCCGCCGTGATGACCACCTTGGCGCTGGCGTCCTGGATCCGGTTGGTCAGCGCGTCGGCCGAGAAGCCGCCGAAGACGACGCTGTGCGTAGCGCCGATCCGGGCGCAGGCGAGCATCGCCACCGCGGCCTCGGGGATCATCGGCAGGTAGATGGCCACCCGGTCGCCGGCCGAGACGCCCAGCTCGGTCAGCGCGTTCGCCGCCTGGCAGGTGAGCTTGTGCAGGTCCGCGTAGGTGACGGTGCGGGTGTCACCCGGCTCGCCCTCCCAGTGGATCGCCACCTTGTCGCCGAGGCCGGCCTCCACGTGGCGGTCCAGGCAGTTGTACGCCACGTTGAGCCGGCCGCCCACGAACCACTTCGCGAACGGCGCGTTCGACCAGTCGAGCACCTGGTCCCACTGCCGGTGCCAGTGCAGCCGCCCGGCCTGGCGCTCCCAGAACGCGAGCCGGTCTTCGGCCGCCTCGTCGTACGCGTCGGCGGTCACGTTGGCGTTCGCGGCGAGCTCCGCCGGCGGCGGGAACTGGCGCGTCTCGTTCAGCAAGTTGGCCAATGCCTCGCTCATGCGGTGACTCCTTCATCGCGTGACCTGCGTCTCCTACCCGGGAGAGGTTAGTCGGGGCGCATCCCCGCCGCGACCGTCCGGTCAGCCGTCACGCGCCCAGTGGCCCTCCGGGCGCGCCGAGCAGTCGCGGAGAGTGGCTCGCGTCGCGTTCCGGCGGCTGGCGCTCCGGCGGGGTGCGGGGATCGCTAGCGTGGCGGGGTGACCACCGACCCGCTCGCCCCGCTGCTCGCGCTCGCCGACATCGCGCCCGCCGTCGAACAGGCCCGCGACCGGGTCGACCAGGCCCACCGGCACCGCGCGCTGCGGCGCCAGGGCGGCCAGGTCGCCGCCGAGGTCAGCCTCCGCTCGGCCGTGGCCAGCGCCGCCCTGGAGGGCCGGGTGCACGACCGCGAGGAGGTACGCGCGGGCACCGTCACCGACCCGCTGCTCCAGGGCGCCCTGCGGGTGGCGGGGGCGCTGCCCGGGCTGAGCGAACTCTGGCCGAAGGCGCCCCGCCAGGCCCTCGCCCGGCTGCACGTGCTCGCGGCCCGCGATGTCGTGCCCGAGGCCGAGCTGGGCCGCCCGGTGGCCGACCCGGTGGTGGCGACCCGCCTCGACGGGCTGGCCGGGCTGGTGGCCGGGGGCACGAAGGTGCCGCCGCTGGTGCTGGCCGCCGTGGTGCACGGTGAACTGCTCAACCTGCGCCCGTTCCCCGGCCCGTCCGGTGTGGTGGCGCGGGCGGCCGCCCGCCTGGTGCTGATCTCCACGGGCTTCGACCCGCGAGGGCTGGTCGCCGTCGACGTCGGCCACCGGGAGCGGGAACCCGAGTACGTCGGCGCGGCCGGCGCCTTCGCCACCGGCACCCCCGACGGGCTGCGCTCCTGGCTGCGTCACTACATGGCGGCCGTCGAGGTGGGCGCGGAGCAGATCACGCTCATCGGCGACGAGATCCTCGCCGCCTCCTGACGTCCCGCGCTGCCTGCGGGTGGCCTCGGCGTCGCCCGCGCGGTCAGACGGTGGGGGTGGCGGCGCGGGTGCGCCGGTGCCGCCCGTACCAGGCGATGCCGATGGCGACGCCGACGCCCACGCCGAGGGCCGCCGCGGCGACCGGCACGGCCGGGCGCTCCCGCAGCCGCCGGCCCAGCGGCACCGGGTGCCGGAACTCCAGCACCGGCCACGAGTTCTCCACGGCCAGCTTGCGCAGCGCCCGGTCCGGGTTGACCGCGGTCGGGTGCCCCACGCACTCCAGCAGCGGCCGGTCGCTGTACGAGTCGGAGTAGGCGTAGGAGTCGGCGAGGTCGTAGCCGCGGGCCTGGGCCAGGTCGCCGACGGCGTCGACCTTGCGCGGGCCGGCCGCGTAGAACTCGACCTCGCCGCTGTAGCGGCCGTCCGCCACCGCCATCCGGGTGGCGATCACGTCGGTCACCCCGAGCAGCTCGCCGATGGGACGGACCATCTCCTCGCCCGAGGCGGACACCAGCACCACGTCCCGCCCGGCGGCCTGGTGCTCCTCGATGAGGGCGGCCGCCTCGGCGTACACGTAGGGGTTGATCAGCTCGTGCAGCGTCTCGGCGACGATCTGGCGGACCTGTTCCACGGGCCAGCCCTTGCACAGCGTGGCGAGGTAGTCCCGGGTGCGGGCCATGGTCTGCTCGTCGGTGCCGCCCAGCCGGAACATCAGCTGCGCGTACGCCGACTTGACCACGTCACGGCGTGTGATCAGCCCGTCCCGGTAGAACGGCCGACCGAACGCCAGTGCGCTCGACTTGGCGATGACGGTCTTGTCGAGATCGAAGAAAGCGGCACTCCGGCCCACGGCGCGAAAGTCTAGCCCGACGAGGCGCGGCCGGCGGGTCCCCGGGGCCTCGGGAACGGATCGATCGGGGGCACGCCACTCCTCTGAGTGACGGCGGTCACACACTCGTACCACGATTTAGCGTTGCGTGGAGTGGACACCACTCGACGTATAAGGGTCCATTGCGGCATGCTTGTGCTCACGACGGGAGCTCACTTCCCGTCCACGAAGGCCCTCGGCGGTTGCACCCCCCGTAACCGCTGAGTGGGTTCGGCTCGACCCCCCCGGAGCCGAACCTCACGACGACCCCCGTCTCCCCCCGACGGGGGTCGTCCCTATTTGGGGTGAGCGCGCCGCCCCAGGTCACAACCCCTCCTCATCCTCGTCGAGAACGCTCTCTGAGGCCGATTCCTCGGCCAGAGGCAGCAGAGAGGCAGCAGAGCCGTCAAAGGCGGCCAGGACGCGAGCGGCGTAGTCGTCCGGGGTGTGCGTATAACGATTGAGCGTCGTGGACGCCTGCTCGTGGCCCATGACCCGCTGCACCAGGTTGATTGGCACGCCGTCGGTGACCAGCCAGGTGGCGTAGGCGTGCCGCAGATCGTGGAACCTCATCCCGCCAGCGGCCCTGGCCGCGACGCAGGCCACCGCTTCCCGCTCGGTGGTGAACTCGGCGGACCACTCGACGCCCTCCCGATCCGGCCAGGCAGCGCGGTAACGGTGGGGGCCGGAGTTGACGACCTGGCCGAGCAGGCCGGCGCGGACCAGGGAAGGCAGCCAGATCCGACGCCGGAAGTTCGATCGCCGCAGTGGGCGCCCCACGCGATCGCGGAAGACGAGGGTTCGCGGGTCCGGGTCGTCGGCGGCGACGTGCAGCTCGCGGAGCACGACCAGGAGGAAGCCGGGCAGCGGCACGGTCCGGACCCCCGCACGACTCTTCGGGTACGGGCGCAGCACTATCCCGCCGTGCGTCTCCTCGGCCACCTGGACCACGGACAGCGATCCCCGGTCGAGGTCGACCGACGACCAGGTCAGCCCGGCGCATTCTCCCCAGCGCAGGCCGGCCCCAGCGGCGGCAGAGACGATCCCCCGGTGTCGAGGTGGAACAGCGGGCAGGAGCCGGCCGAAGAAGTCCTCCCGGCTAATCGTGACCGGCTTGACGTAGCGGGACCGATCACGCGGCAGCCTCACGCCTTCGGCGGGATTGGTGGCGATCAGCCGTGCCTGTACCGCCGTCTTGAGGATGATCGACAGCAGTTGGTAGCACTTGGCCACGGTGGCGGGAGCGAGATCCCGACCGAGGCCGGTCACCCACTCCTGCACCGACATGAAGTCAACCTTCCCGAGTGGCCAGTCACCCCACTTCGGCAGGACGTGCGTGCGCAGCATGGAGACGGTCCGCTCGGTCGTCCGCGCCTCGACTGACCGGGTGGCGAGCCACTGCTGAGCGAAGTCACCGAGACGGGTACGGCCGGCGTGCGGGTTGACGTAGGTACCCCGATTGAGACTGCCCTCGACCTCAGCGAGGAAGGCACTCGCCTCCCGCTTCGTGCGGAAGCTCTTGGATTTCTGCCCACCAGCAGGATCACGCCAGCAAGCGCGGAAGGTTCCCGCCGGAGTCTTGCGGACGAAGCCCATCAGCGCCTCCGCCCGTCAGTGCCGGTGGCGGCTGGCGGTTCGGTGACGCCGTCGAGCCAGGCATGGAACCGGGCACGGGGGATCAGCCAGCGGCCACCGAGGCGGGTCGCCGGGATGGTGCCGTCGCGGACGAGGGCGTAGGTGCTGCCCAGCGAGATGCCGAGCAGCTTGGCAACCTCACGCACGGTGTAGGTGACCGGCTCGACGATGACGGCACCGGGACGAGGTACGAGCCGGACGACGGCTCCGGGGCGAGCGGGGGTGCTCACGGGCTTGACCTCCTCAGGTCGAATCAGGCGGCAGCCGGCACGGTGCCGGCCGGGGTGGTGGCGAGTTCGTGGGCGAGTTCTTCGCGGCCGGTGGTTCGTCGCTCTCTGGCCATGGCGGCGGCGGTGTTGGCGAGTAGCGCGTCTCCGGTGGTGTGCCAGCCGACTCCGGCGAAGGTGAGGGCGCCGACGATGAGCGTGGTGTGCTCGCCGACCTGGGCGGCGGGACTGCCGCCGGCGGCGGGGTGCACGTCGCCCTGGTCCTGGTGCTCATGCCGCCGGTACGCGATGCGGGTGTCGCGCAGGAGTTGGAAAGTCACCGAGTAGCGGCGCCCTTTGGTGAGGAAGTGGCCGCCGTAGCCGAGCATGTGCGCCCACCTCCGTAGCCGGGCGTACGGGTTGGTCGTCGGTCTGCTGGCCGGTTCGGTGTCAAGGGCGGCTTGACGGGCGGCGGTGCAGACGGGGCAGGCGGCGTATCGGGTGTGGGTGCCGCAGTCGGGGCATTCCCAGCGGTCGACGAAGCCGGGCCGGGGCCGGGGCTCGCGGGGCCGTTCGGACAGCGGGATCGGGGTGCCGGTGGGTCGGCCGATGCGCCAGCAGGCGTCGATGAGGCGGGCGGTGTGGTCGCCGTCGGGGTCGGCGTAGTCGCCGATCGAATCGGCGGTCAGGCGGGTGGAGGTGTGCCCGGTGGCCTCGGTGCTCTTGGTGGCGTACTTGGCAAGGTAACCGGCGACCATGCCGTCGGTGACCTCCCCGTCGATGCCGGTGGTGATGGGGCGGATGTCGAGCTGCTCGCCCCAGGTGATGAGCCAGCCCTCAGGCCGGTCGGGGTGCGGCGGGGTGTGGAAGGCGATCTGTGCGGCGGCGTGCCGGAACGCGTCGACCAGGTCGTCGACGGTGAACCCGGCAGGCGGGGGGACGACCGCGTCGGGGTCTGCGGGGTTAACGCCGTCGAGGCGGGCGATGGCGTGGAAGTGCACCGCTCCCCGCGCCTGAAGTTCGGCGACCTTCCCCGGCGACAGCCGGACCGGCGAGACCTTCCGCGTCTTGCCGGAGGCGGTGACGACCTCAACACGGGGAATGCCGCGTTGGCGAGCGAGCTTTGCCAGCCACCGTTCCGCGGCTTGCTTGGTGCGGTGCCACAGCTCACCCGAGAACAGGTTCCACACCACCTGGTGGTCGTGGTCGTAGCAGTCCAGGCACAACGGCCGCCCGAGGACGGCGTCGCCGGCTTCGTGGCGAGCCCAGCAGACAGCCGGCCGGCCATGCGCGCAGAGGCCAGAGGTGGCGTCGGTCGGGCGGCGGGCGTGGCAGGGTTCGGCGCGGCAGTCGCAGCGGCGGCGGTTGGTGCAGGTGTGCCGCTTGACCACCCGGGCGTGGACCGGCCCGAAGGACGGGGCGGTGAACGTCGGGAACACCGCCGGATGCGCAGCGACCGATTCCGGGACGCCCTTGCCACCGACGAGGCCGGCGCGCAGAAGTTGGAACGCATCGCGCTGGTAGGTCTGCGCGCAGGACGGGCAGACCGTGGCGCGACGGTTGCCGCAGGCGGTGTAGATGGCGGCGTCGGGCATGCCGTCGGTCGACCGTTGGTCGAGGACGCGGCCGGTGGTGGCGTCGACGGTGAGGACCTGCCCGGCGAGGCGGATGGGGCGGGTGCAGCCGGCGGCGGCGCGGATGTGTTCGAGCCAGCCGAAGTAGTCGGGTCGGGTGGCGCGTTCGAACGCGGACCCGGCGGCGGTGTAGCCGAAGACCGGTGGGATGGTGTCGGCGTTCGAGCCCACCCCCCGGGCCGAAGCGCGGGGGGTGAGGTCCAGCGTCGAGGCCATCAAGCCGCCACCCCAGCAGGGTGGTTGGTGATGGTGCGTTCGGTGACGATGACCCGGCAGGCGCCGCACTGGCGCTTGGCCGGCTCGTGCCGATAGCAGGGGATCGTGGTGGTCACCTGGCCGCAGCGGATGGTGACCGGTGCCCGGCAAGGGCCGCCGGGGATGACGTCGACGAGCGTGCGGCGAATGTCGTAGGGGTGCGGCTCAGGTTCGCCGGGGCAGGTGTGGATGACCTGCTCGATGTCGACAAGGTAGATGGTCATCGGGCACCACCGGCCAGGGTGGTGAGGAGCTGCCCGGCAACAGCCGGGGCAACATCCAGGCGGTCGGCCAGCTCAGCGGGCGTGATTGGTTGACCGGTGGACTGTTCGTGCTGCACGGCCGCGAAGCGGGCCATGGGCAGCAGGTGGGCAGGGACCTCGACCGGCTCCGAGGCCGGTTCGGGGGCGGGGGTGATGGCAGCCGGCGGTGCCGGCTCGGTGACCTGCTCGGCCACCTGGACCCGGATGGGTTCGACCGGCTGAGCCGGCGGCGTGTCCTCGCGCACCGGGGCGGGGGCGAGGACGAGCTTCACCAGGGCCATAAAGGCGAGTGCCGGAACAGCGGACAGGAGCCACCCGGACGGACCGGCCTTGGCGACCGCGAGTTGGGCGGAGAGGGAGAGTCCGGCGGCGGCGATGAGCAGGGACAGCGGGTAGCCGATCGGAGCGCCGGCC
The DNA here is from genome assembly GCF_009671205.1 of Micromonospora terminaliae. Taxonomy (NCBI): domain Bacteria; kingdom Bacillati; phylum Actinomycetota; class Actinomycetes; order Micromonosporales; family Micromonosporaceae; genus Micromonospora; species Micromonospora terminaliae. Next base: position 5,960,292 of record NZ_CP045309.1, read on the forward strand.
CGGCGGCGTCGGCGGATGGTGAGTAGGGAGGCGATGGGGACGAGTTCGGAGATGACGGCGTTGGCCCAGCCGAACCATTCCCCGGTCCCTTGAGGGGAGTTGGCGAGGGTCCAGTCCTTGACGTGGGTGAAGGAGGCGGCTCCGGCGAAGCCGGCGACGGTGAGCAGGATGAGGACCAGGACCAGGTCCTCGATACGGGTGCCCGTGGTGGGGCGGTCAGCGGCCATGGGTGGTCACCTCCCCGGAGGTGACGGCGCGTTGTTCGGCGGCGAGGCCGGCGAGTCCGACGCGGATGCCGGCGCAGGTGTTGCAGCCCTGCCCGTCCGGAACGGTGCAGTCGGCGAGGTGCGCTTCGCGCACGATGCGCAGGGCTTCGGCGTAGTACCCGGACAGGAACCGTTCGAAGGACAGCTCACCGCGGGCGGCGAAATCCTGGGCGAGGGCGGTGACGACGTAGTCGTCCGGGGTCATCCGCTCCTGGGCGGCGAGGTTGGTGACGACGGTCGTGGTCATCGGGCACCTCCCGGGGTGCAGTCGAGGCAGGAGCCGGTACGGCGGGGGATGTAGTAGGGCTGCACGAGGCCGCAGTGGCGGCAGGTGCGCCGGGCACGCAACGCCTTGGCGATGGCCTCCCGCTGGGCGGGCGTGGCGGTGCGTTTGGGTGCTGCGAGGTCTAGGCGGTAGAGGTAGGCGACACGCTTGCCGCGACGCCAGAGGATCTGCGCGACCGGGTCATGACCGCCCGGTCGGAGGCCGGCGGCACGCAGTTGCCGGCGGGTGGCCAGCCCGCCCGGGGCCAGCCGGTACGGGTAGGTAGGGAACGGGTCGGCGGTGGTGGTCATGCCTGGCCTCCCCAGCGCTGCTGGGCGGCCTGCCGGGAGATGCCGAGCCGGGAGCCGATCTCGGCCCAGGAGTAGCCGAAGGCCCGCAGGCCGATGACGGCCTCGCCGATGGCGTCGTCGAGGTTGGTCGACAGGGCGACGAGGTCGCGGAGGGCTTCGACGTCGCCGGTGGCGACGCGCCGGCCGTGGGCGCGGATGATGCGCCGAGCGAAGGCCGCGAACTGGTCGTTCTCGACGACCTCACGGCGGCGGCGGGATCGCGGGATGCGCGTCAAGGTGTGCTTGACAGTGCTCATCGGTTCTCGCCTCCCTGGGTGTGGAGGCGGTCCCACTCCTTCGCCGCGCCTTCCAGGGCGGCGATGACGTGCTCCGCGGTGCAGAGCGGGTCGTCGTTCCACGAGTACGGGGAGGTGTGCTCGTTGAGCCAGAAGCCGTCGTCGTCGACCAGGCAGATCGGGTAGTGAAGGTCGAGGTAGTCGGTCAGGGCCGCGATGGCGTCGAGGTAGGTGGTCCGGTCGTCCGGGTTGAGGTCGGAGAAGTGGTTGACCGGTTGTCCGGCGCAGGCCATGCCGATGGCCCCGACGGCGCAGGCCGGCGGGGTCGGGGTGTCGGTGGGGGCGTAGTAGGTGCCCTGGTGCCAGCCGTGCCGGCGCAGGTAGAGGGCAGCCATCCGCAGCAGGTCAGCGGGGGTGACCGGCGCGGTGGTGGGCGGTTTCTGGGTAGCCTTCATGGCAGCCACGTCCTTTCGTGGGCTTGTGGTTGGTGGTCGGCAGGACCAGCTCTGCTGCCAGGCGGGACCTGGTCCTGTCGGCCGTTCTTCTTGTTGTCAGCAGCCGGGGCAGTGGCGTTTGCCGCTGCCGAATGCGCTTCGGAGGGCGGCGAGGATGAGCGCCGCGATGGCCAGAAAGCCGGCGATGATCGCAGCGTGGTCGGCCAGGAACGCCACCAGGTGGCCGATGAGGTAGGCGACGGCCGCGACCAGGGCGGCGGCAGCGGCGGTGACGGTGGCGGCGATGGCGATGCGGCGGCGGATGCGTCGCCGCTGGGTGTGGTGGACCCGAGTGGTGATGTGGGTGCCCAGGGAGGCGACCCGGCCCGGCGCGGTGGCCGGGGTGGTGGTGTCGACGAGGCGGACGTTGACGCGGATACGCGGGTCGGTGGGCGACACGGGCCGGGGTGCGCTGAGGGAGATCAGCGTTCCGGCGTTGTGGTGGTTGCGGAGGACGTTGGCGACCTGCTCGGGCAGGCCAACCACGGTCATGGTCCGGTAGCCGATGGTGGTCATGCTGCTGCTCCCAGGTCGAGTCGGGTGAGGTCGGGGACGAGGGCCGGTAACCGGCGGGGTCGGCGGATCCAGGCGGCGTAGTCGGCGATGCCGGCGATCTGGCTGTCGGTGAGGTAGGCGACCTTGATGCGCTGGGGGGTGCCGCCTTCGGCGATGAGGTAGGCCGCGCCCTGGTTGGTAGGCTGGATGTCGGTGGCGGTGTAGCCCTGCTCGGCCCAGCCGTGGCCGAGGACGATGTTCGAGCTGTTGGGTGTGGTGCAGCGGAACGCGGCCCGGTAGCCGAACAGGTCCCGCAGTGACGTGGGGATGATGTCGAAGGACGGCCGCTGGGTGGCGGCCACGACCGGGATGCCGGCGGCGCGGCCCCGGGCGACCAGGTCGCGCAGGAGAGCGACGAACTCTTCCTGCTCCTGCTTGCTGCCGACAGTGGCGGAGTAGAAGGCGATCTCATCGACCAGGACGGTGATGACCGAGAGTCCGTCGGCGGCGGTGACTTTGCGGCGCCCGTGGGCGCGCAGCCAGGCGTAGCGGTTGTTCATCACCAGCTGCAGCCGCTTGAGGACGTCGAGGGCGGCCGTGATGTCGGGACCGATGAACGCATCGGCGCAGTCCTCCCACTGGCCGAGTTCGACGAGCTTGCCGTCCAGCAGCACCAGGCGGCTGTCGACGGAGAGGGCGGCGTGGGCGGCGATGCAGTTGAGCAGGCCGGACTTGCCTCCGCCGGGTTCGCCGCCGGCGAGGAGGTTGCGGTAGGCGAGGGTGATGTAGACGGGGTGACCGAACTCGTCGATGCCGACGAAGATGGGGTCGAACATCGACAGGCCAGGCCCCACCGGCACCGGGGCCGGTTCGGCGGTGACGGACATCGGATGCCCTCCTTGGGCGGGAAGTGGGCGCGGAGAGCCACACGAACGAGCCCGCAGGGCTCTCCGCGACCGAGGTAGGTGTGGGTCAGATCCAGTCGGAGATGTCGTCCTCAGGAGTGGAGGACGAAGCCGCGGGCTTGCTGCCGTTGGCGGTGGCCGGCGGCTTCTTCTGCGCCGGCTTGCCCTGCGTCGGCAGGGTGATGGTCGGGACGTCGACGTCGGGCAGGTCCAGAGCCGTCGGCACAGCCGGCGCAGGCCGATCGGTGGCCGGGGTGGCGGGGTCGATGACGTCGACGAGCGGGGAGCCGACCGTGGCGGTGAGGACCTCTCGGCGTTTGAGGTCGAACCGCAGGTAGGCGGCGTTGCCGTCCGATGCCCGCTCGATCAGGGCGGTGGAGGCGTGGCAGGCAACCGCGATGCGGTCGAGCCGGCCCTCCAGGTCGGCGAGGGACAGGCCGGGGCGCAGGTAGACCCAGACCCGCTCACCCACGGGGGTGGGCTTGGCCCACAGGATGAGCGGCAGGCTGCCGGACTGGTTGGCGATGATGAACTGCGCGAAGCACACGCGCAGGCGGTGCCGCACCACGAAGCACCAGGTCCAGGCGACCAGCGCGCGGCGGCAGGCCGGCAGGGCGGCAGGGACGCCCACGACCAGGGCGACCACCGCGAAGGTGACCGGCATGGGCGTGTAATTGGCCAGCTGTACCCAGCCAGCGCCGAGGAGCGTGGTGATCCCGATTTCGGGGGTCCACCACCACAGCAGCCGCAGCACCGGCCAGATCCGGACCAGTACCCAGACCGCAGCGCCCAGGGGGACGCCGATGAGTGCGCCCAGGAACAGGGCCAGGATGGGGTGGATGTAGGAAGCGGCCACCACGGCCGCAAGCAGGCCGACGATGACCGCCGTGAGGATGAACGCCAGCCGGGCGTTGCGTGCGGAGGAACGGTGGACCTTGGCCTCGATGACCGTCACCGTTCCGGTGTTCCGCCCGAAGGGGCGGCGGGGGCTAGACTTGGACACGACGAGTCCTCCCTTGCACGAGGGTGGGTGAGTTGGAGGGCACGGGGTCGGCAGGTTTGGACGCCAGTACCGACCCCGCGCCAGCTCATTTCGGGTGTGACCACCGGTCGTGGTCACCAGGCCGGGAACGTTGGACGCCAGAGCCGTCCCCGGACTGCCTTGTTCAGTTGGATGCGTTCAGCGGACCTTCGGCCGCTTCGGGTTGCCACGGACACCAGTGGCTGACGCAGCACGGTGACCCGGGGACCTACTTGGCCGCCGAGGTACCCGCCTTCGGCTTCAGCGAGATGGCGCGGAACGCGACGCCGTTGCGCCCGTTGGTCGCCCACGGAATGGCCTCCAACTGCTCGACAGCGACGAGCTGTCCCACCGTCACGCCCGGCTTCTCACCCGCCGTGGTGATGGTGATGATCTCGCCGCCGGTCTCGTCGAGCACGAAGACCTGGGTGGACCACAAGGGCCGGCCAGTTCCCTTCTCCGTCTTCTGGTTCCCGCCGGTCGGGTCGTTCTTCGGCGCAGGGTCCTTCGTCACCTGAACCTGCTTGCTCTGGGTGTCCACGTACAGCTTCACGGCTGTCTCCTGTCTTCTGGGGCACCGATCATCGGTGCACTTCCCATGTCTTCATGTCTTCATGAAGACGTACAGACAAGGTAGGACGGGTCGTCCGATCGCGTCAAGACTTCATGAAGACCTAAACTGAGGGTTGACGGAAGGGGTGTGAAGACGTGGCCAAATGGGAGCGAATCGCCGCAGAGTGGCGAGAAAAGATTCATTCGGGCGAGCTAGAGCCGGGCGACAAGCTGCCGAATGAGCAGACGCTCAAGGCCGATTACGAGGTGAGTTTGCCCGTCGTGCGGCAGGCGCTCGACGTGCTTGAAGCAGAAGGTCTGGTTGATCGTCGTCACGGCCGAGGCACCTTCGTTCGAGCACCCCGCCAGCGGGTACGGCGTTCGCCCGAGCGGTACCAGTGGGAGAAGGACCGAGCCCGGCTCCCCGAGTCTCAGCGACGTCGCACAGGCGCGACCGAGCGCGACACGGGCTTGACCATGCAGGATCTTGATTTTTCGGCGGAGTACCGGACCGTACCGGCAAGCCCCGACCTCGCTCGCCTATTCAGCGTTCCTGTCGGGGCCAAGATGCTTGAGCGCATCTACCGCACGAGTTCCCGCAAGGAGCGGGTGCCGCTCAGCCTCAACACGTCCTACATGGTCTACGACGTAGTTGCCGAGAACCCCGCGCTTCTTGACGACAACAACGAGCCATGGCCGGGCGGAACCCAGAACCAGCTCTTCACAATCGGCATCGAGCTAGACCGGATCGTTGATGAGATCACCGCCCGGCCCCCCTCGGCGGACGAGGCCGATGCCCTGAAGCTGCCTCCAGGAGTGTCGGTGCTGATCCTTCGCAAGATTTCCATCGACACCAAGGACTGCGTCGTAGAGGTCTCCAACGTCGTACTCCCCGGTGACCGGACGGAGTTCGTCTACACAACGAAGCTTGAGCGGTGGTCCAAGTGAAGGTCTCCGTCATCACTCCGGTTCACCCACCGAGCATCCCCTACCTGGCCGGCGCCTACGAATCGTTGTGTTCGCAGGAGTTGCCAGACGGGTGGGCCTGGGAGTGGCTTGTCCAGGAGGACGGGCGCACCGGCAAGGTTGCGGCTGCTTTGCCCACTGACCCCCGCATCATGGTTGCAACCGGTAGGCCGGGCGGTCCTGGCGTCGCCCGCAACATGGCCATGGCCCGTAGCGGTGGTGCACTGCTGAGAGTTCTCGATGCGGACGATCAGCTCACTCCTGGTGCCCTCTCACGCGAGATCGAGGCATTGACTAGCCAGACGGATGTTGGCTGGACGACATCGAGTGTCCTTGACCTGATGCCTGACGGATCAACGGTTGGTTGGCAGCACGCGGACCCGCCCGGAGGGAAGCTGCGACGGACCGATGTGCTCGGCTACTTCCAGCAGAACAACTACCGGCTGCCAGTGCATCCGGCAACGCTGTGCATCCGACGAGAGCTGGCGCTCGCGCTGGGCGGATGGATGGCGCTTCCGGGTGGAGAAGACACCGGCCTGTTACTCGCGGCGTCAGTTGTTGCGGACGGCTTCTTCATCGCCGAACCCGGTTTGCTGTACCGGAAGCACCCGGACCAGATCACCGGCCAGGCCGAATGGACCGAGTCCAGCGAGTGGACGCCTCGCATGCAACTGATCGAGGCACGTGCTCTCGCGCTCCAGGACCTGTGGAAGCAGCTCTAGCCGGAGGCTCACTCGAAAGACCGACGAGAGTGCGCGTTAGGCCTTATGGCCAGCGCGCAGGTCCGCGACGGTCGAGAGCATCAGCGGTGGCGGGTCGGACTCACCCGCAGCTGACAGCGGTTCGAGCAAGAACCCTGTGTGGTTGCCCCATGCAACCCGGTCGAGGATTCTGCCGACGAACCGGCGCGGGCACTGGTCGATGATCGGAACGCCGGATTCGCCAGGCTGCCAGGAGCAACGGTCGAACTTGTCCACCTCGTCACCGGTCTGGGTACCAAACAGCTCAGCGAGGCCGCGTTGATCGGCAGCCAGACTATGCACGGCCAGGAGGTCAGCGCGCATAGCGACTCGGTACGTGTGGTTGTTCTGCGAGAGCCACACCACAAACCGGTCGGGTTCGATGCTGCACTGCGAGGCGAAGCCGACCAGGCAGCCCGAACGCTCGCCTGATTGCGGGTCGACGGTGGTGACGACGAACATCGGGCTGTCCAGCCCATCGAGGAACGGATCGAGGTCACCGCGCTCGCCCATGAATGCCTCCTTTCGGACGGTGCGGCCATCGTAAGTAGGAACCGCGGCAGCCGCCAGAACGCGGCTAGTCACGGCTCCGACGGCTGGACTCGTGCCGCAGAGCCTCGGTGAGATCCCGCCAGGTGCCGGCTGAGGTCTTCATCATCCGGTCGACTATCTGGCGGGCTGAAGCTTCGTCGGTGAGGTCGTAGGACACCTCCTGCCCGCCGTCACCGCCGAGGCGGCCACGGACCCGCCAAAGCCGACCGTCCGAGAGCAGCCAGATGTCGCGCCGGGCCATGCGGCCCCAGCTCCCGTTCCACCACCGACCACGCATTTCCACCCTGCGCAGCCTAGTCGAACACACGTTCGACCGGCCGGTTGCCGGCATGTTGTTCAAAGTTTCTGTACGTCTTCAAGGCGGCCCTTGACGGGCCGCACGCGCCGCCGCCTGGGCGCGCGCCGGCTGCTGCCGCTGTCGCTCTGCGGCCGTCACGCCTGACGCCCGGCGGCTGGCGCGGAGAGCGGGAAAGCCCGGTGGGCCGCCGCAGAACGGCAGACCGTTGACGGGTGGTGGTGTGCCGGCAGCCGGCCAGGGCCGCGCGGCCACGAGCCCGCGCGGCGTGGGGGAGCGCGCCGGCCGCGTCGGCGAGCTGGCGGCGGTCGCGGGGTTGCGGCTACTGCGCCTCCGGCGGGGGCGCTCCGGCTCCAGGATGGCCGGGGCTCCGTCGCCGGATCACGGTCCGTGGGTGGTTACGGTAGGCCATCCCGCCTGCCCTCGACCCGGGGCAGGCCGAGCAGACCACCGCCCGACCCGCCAGCGTCCGAACTTGCGTCAAGGTCCGCTTGACGTGGCGGGCCGGGCGGCGGCCCGCTCCCCAGGAGGGCGGGTCGACGGCAGACGGGATGGCAACCCAGTGGGTTACTCCGCTGACTTGAGACGTCAGGCATGTTTGATGCCCTCAGCGAGCCGGGGCAACCTGCTCCCCCGAAACGCGACGGGAAAGTAGAGCGCTATAAGCGATATCGTTTAGACGTGTAGAGTGGTCTACAGAACCTGTAGGCCTGTCTACAGGGACTAAGGGGTGGAGAGCGCCGCTGGCAGCGACGCCCTCCGAACGAGGTGTTACAGCTTGCGCGAGTTGCAGCTCGTAGCAAGCCACAGAACCAGCAGGAGGAGCCCGGCCGTGAGGCTGGGCTCTTCACTGCTGACCAGCGCCTGGAGGCCGGTCAGAGTCTCGCAGATCAGAGCCGCCTCTACGAGAAAGGCAGTCTTGCGCTGGTCCTGTTCCTCGGGTGGTTGTTCCATAGCGACCCTTTCAGTCGGGGTACCTCTCCACGGGTGCCCGTAGAGGGCGCGCCACCGTACGGGCCGCCGAGGTACCGCCGAATGATCGGGCGATGGAACTACACCGCTGCACAGACTACTCGATCAGCGGTGCATTTCTGAACGTGCCGGCCGAGATCGCAGCCTCAGGACTCCAAGATGGAGCTCGGCGGGGCGACGACCCGGGGAACGACGAACCGGCGCAAGGCGGTGTGCGGGGCATACCGGGGCCAAGACACGGTGAAACGTCGTCAAGCAGTGGGCGGCGATGGCGGCACGAGACGCCATGTGAGCAGGCATGCACCATCCTGCTGGTAGCCGGGCAGCGACTCCTAGTTCCGCTTCAACTACCCGACGCTGGGCTCTGCCGGCAGGAGGCAGCCGGCAGAGCTGACATCCACAGGAAGATCGGGATGGAAAACTCGTCCCGTTCCTACTGTCTTGCCTTCCTGGTTGCCTTGGCCCGTGGCGTCTTAGCCGATTGCAGCGGTGCCGCCAATTCTGAGTACCGCTGGAAGAGCACTGCAAGGCGCTCGCTATCGGTAGGTCGACGGAGGCCAAAGAGTCGATCGACAAGCCGGTCTAGCGTGTCGTGGACCTGCACCAAGTCTGGCGGCATCAGCGTTGGCGAGTACAGGGTTCCGAGCGGAATGCTCCTGTAATGGGAGCGGGCATCAAGCACTTCTTGCGCGGCTGCGGCCACCTTACTTTCCGCTGCCGGCGTCTTCGGGGGGAAGGGAAACGAGTTGTATGAGAGATCGGGTGAGAGGCGAATATCTGACTTGAGGCGACCAGACACCGTCCAGGCCCAGGTCATGAACATCGCGGATTGCAGTATTCCAAAAAGGTAGAGGTCTGCTCCATCAATCGTGAGGGTTGAGTCGTGGGCGATCTCGGTCGGTTCATAGAAGGCCATGGGAATGTATCGGCGATTTTCCGATGAATGCCGAGGAACGCATAGCCACATCGACGAGGGCTGTCGGATGGCCAAGAAGAGGGAGGGTGTTGCAGCCCGCGCCTGGGCCGAGGGAGTCGGACTATCGAGGCGTGCCTGTCTGACTACCTGCATTCGTTCCCGGAGCGTCGGCGAAGAGGCAATGTCCCGGGGGTCTGCTCCGGCAAGCCAAAAGCACCACCGCTCCTCGCCCTGGAGCATTCCCTTCGATCCGATCAGCCGCCGAAGGTACTTCGCTGCCGTAGGATCTTTTTCGAGGATGACCTCTCGCTGCTCGGGCAGCACAATCAGGCCGCCGCCGTCCTGCGGGCGATTTCCTTCCGTGAGCTTAGGAACGTTAGCGAGTGGAGTGGTGTGCTTCGAAATCGCTACAACATCCGAGTCCGCAAGATAGATGTTGATGTTCTTTGCGGCTGAGACCTTCGGCTCCGCAGCGGAGTTGGGGTACTCGAAGATAAACTTCTGCCTCCCGCTGCTGTCCTGTGAAAAGCCGACGACAACCACATGAACTGCCGCCCTGCCTCGCGCCTCGCTTGTCCACTTGAAAGTCCTGTGGGCAAAGTCGATGGTATAGCCAGATGCGGTGAGCAGCGGGCCTAGCGCTCTCGCTTGTTCCCCCTGAGTAATGGAGTTCGTGGAGACGAAGGCAGCCCGGATTGGCGTACCCCGCATATATTCGATGGCCTTCGCGTACCAGCAGGCGACATAGTCGAGCCTTCCGGTTCGGGCTGCGCCAGGAAGGCCGGAGAAGGCGAGGCGGTTGTCCTCCTGCTGTTCACGGCTGAGCCTCGCCATACCGACGAAGGGCGGGTTGCCGAGGATGTAGCTGCACTTTTCGGCCGGCAAGACGTCCTTCCAGTCCATCCGAATCGCATTACCGATATGTATATGTGCCTCGGCTTGAAGTGGGATGCGTGCGAAGTACTGGCCGAATCGCTTTGACAGTTCCATGTTCGCCAGATGGTCGACCAGGTATATCGCCGTCTCGGCGATGCGTGCGGGAAATTCCTCAATCTCGATAGCGTAGAACTGATCGACGTTGACGCGAGACAGGCCGCTGATGTTCTGGATGTCCAGGTGTTGTTGGCCAGACCCGGTCAGCGCTTCGATGCTGGTAAGAATATCCAGCTCTAGGCGTCGCAGTTCCCGGTAAGCGATGATGAGGAAGTTGCCGGAGCCGGCGGCCGGGTCGAAAATGGTCAGTTGAGCAAGTCGGTCGTGTAGTGCCCGCAGGCGCCTAAGGCTGGTTTTGGACCGCTCGAATTCGGCGCGTAGATCGTCGAGGAATAGGGCGGATACGATCTTGAGGATGTTTTGCTCAGTAGTGTAGTGGGCGCCGAGGGCGCGTCTGGCATCCAAGTCCATTACCGACTGGAAGAGTGAGCCGAAGATGGCGGGGCTTACCACCGACCAGTCGAACGCCATGCATTGCAGGACCTTCTCTCGGAGTTCTTTGTCGAAGTCCGGAATTTCGATCCGCTCTCTAAAGAGGCCGCCATTTACGTAGGGAAAACGAGTCAGCATTGCGTCGAGGTTCCGGGAACGCTGACCCTCGGGTGTGTCCAAGACTCGGAACAATCGTTCCAGCAGGGGTCCCGTATCGGATCCATCCTCTGCCGTCCGCGTTTCGACAAAGTCCGTTAGCAGGCCCTTTTCCCACACGCCCGTATCGTCCGCGAAGAAGAGAAACATCATGCGGACTAGGAACACCTTTAGGTCGTGGCCTGAATATCCAGAGTCGGCGAGGGCGTCGTAGACGCCGCCCATCATCTCGGCCGCCTTTATGTTGACGGCATCCTCAGGCTTAAATGTTCGCGTCTCATATCCTGCGAGGTAGGCGAACTGGCCGATGTGTGCGGGCAGCTCATCCAAGGCGAACTCGGTGGTGACGTCCTTCTCCAGGTCCAACACCCGAAAGTTCGCGAAGTCGCTAGTTATGACAAGCCGCGGTTGCTCGGCGTTCGATAGCGAATCGAGATAGTCAAGGGCCTGCTCCTCCGCCTCTGCTAGAGACCGGCCCGCTGACTTGTGCTCGACGGCGATTTGACCTTCCCAGAATGCATCGATCCTGCCACGGCCGCGCGTTGACTGCCGCGTCGCCTTTCGCTCGAACTGCACCACCCGCCGCCGGTCGAGGCCAAAGATGGCGAACCACTCGTTCCAGAAGGTCTGAGCCTCAGCATTCTCCCGGGTCTCGCCGCGCCAGCGCGCGGCGAACTGGACGGCCCTGTCGCGGATCTCGTTGTACGACAGCGGCTTCGCGGTGGACATCTTCGGCCCCTCCTAGCTCTGAGGAGGATCACCGTATCGGTCGCGACTCAGCTTGTGCAGTCACGGGAGGGCTGAGTTCAAGCGCTGATGAGTCAGATCTCAGGAGCCGGCCCCTGGGCGTCTTGGAGACAGGTAGGCGCTGAACGTCCCGTGCTCGGGGCACATGCCGACCCCCTTCCAGTCCTGCCTCGTTGGCTGCTCACTATGTGCCGAGCGGACGCCGGAGTCGAGCATGATGTCCTCAACGGGAGCTGGCACTCGACACGTCGGACAGTGGATATCTTGATACTGGTCGGCGAGCGTCACGTCGTGCAGTCCTTCCGTGAACCATGCGCTGATCATCTACCGTACTGCCGGGTCGCTGAGGTGCGATGGCACCACGCACAACTGCGTGTCGCCAGGATGTTTGGCGTAGGCCAACACCTCTACACGCTGATTGAGGAAGTTGAGGTCACCGCTCTCGCCGAGGTGTCAGGTTGCGAGGCAGCAAGAAGGCAGCGCGAGCCCTGATTCGGGCCGGGCCGGAACATCAACGGACGAGGCTCGGCACCTGCTCGTCGACGCGGGTCGTCACCAGCTGGCAACAGCCAGCAACTTGAGACCGCATCCCCCCGACGGGGGTCGTCCCTTTCCGGGGGTGACGAGGGCGGCCAGGCGGCTGTCGAGGTCGTCGATCTCGGCCTGAAGGGCGAGCCAGCGCCGGGCGAGGCTGCGCAGCGCGACCTTGGTGGCTCTCGCGGATCAGACCGTTGAGTCGGCGGTCAGCGAGGCCAGGATGCGCAGCTTCTCCGCGCTCTCGGTGCCCTGGTCAGGGTAGTAGAGCACCAGGATCACCTCGCCGGCCGGCAGCTTGTCCCGGTTCAGCCGCAGTGTGCCGACCACCGGATGGTTCACGGTGATCGAGCCGCCCTCCAGTTCGCTGACGTCGTGGCGGGCCCAGAGCCGCCGGAAGCGCTCGCTGGCCAGGGAGAGCTCGCCGACCAGTTCGACGATGCGGGCGTCGTCGGTCTCGTCGCCGATGGACTTGCGGAAGGCGGCGACGAACCCGGCGGTGGACGCCTCCCAGTCCTGGTGGAACGCCCGCTCCTCGGGGTCGAGCAGCAGCGAGCGCAGTCGGTTCTCGCCCGGTCGCAGGCGCGGGGACAGCGCGACGGCCAGCGGGTTCGAGGCCAGCACGTCGAACGAACGACCCTCGATGAAGGCCGGCACGTCTATTGCGGCCAGCAGGTGGTGCAGCCTGGCCGGGACGCGTTCCGGTGGGCGGCGGCGCGGGCGGGCGCGTGGCCGGGCGGTGCTGAGGCCAAGCAGGTATTCGCGTTCGACGTCGTCCAGCTCGAGCACCCGGGCCAGCGCCTCGAGGACCTGCGACGACGGGTTCTTGTCGCGGCCCCGCTCCAGCCGCAGGTAGTAGTCGGGGCTGATGCCGGCCAGCAGCGCCACCTCCTCGCGGCGCAGGCCCTTGACCCGGCGGTTGGCGCCGGCCGGGATGCCCGCCCGTTCTGGCGTGATCAGCTCGCGCCGGGCCCGCAGGTACGCCCCGAGCCGATTGGTCGCGTCGTCACTGCTCACGAAAATCACGATAGCCCGAGGCCAGGGGCCGGAGGGGGCCCTGGCGCACCCCCGGATCAGCGGAGCCTGCCCAGCCGTGGCGACCCGGCTGGAGCATGGGTCGCATGGACATCACGAATCGCAAGGTCTTCATCGTCGGCGGCACCTCCGGCATCGGGCTGGGCCTGGCCCGCCGTTTCGCCGCCGCCGGCAGCACGGTCATCGTCGGCGGGCGCCGGAAGGACCCGGTCGACGGCCTCGCTACCGTCGAGGTCGATGTCACCGACCCCGAGTCGGTGCTGCGGGCCCGCGACCGGGTGCTGGCCGACCACCCGGACCTGGACGTCGTCGTCACGATGTCCGGCGTCATGCTCACCGAGGATCTCCGCGACCCGACGCACTTCGCCAGCGCCGAGACCACGATTGCGACGAATGTACTCGGTACCATCCGGGTGATCGACGCGTTCACCCCACACCTCATCGAGCGTGGCGTCGGCACGATCATCACGGTCAGCTCGGGCATCGCCTTCCTGCCGTTCCCGATCGCGCCGACGTACGGCGCGTCCAAGGCGGCCGTGCACGCCTACTCGGAGGCCCTCCGTGCTCAGCTCGTCGGCACTGGCGTCGAGGTGGCCGAACTGGTGCCGCCGGCCGTGGCCAGCCATCCCGACATCGCGAGCAGGAACCCGCACGCCCTGAACCTCAACGACTACCTCGACGAGGTGATGGGCCTGCTGTCCGAGCAGCCCACCCCGCACGAGATCCTGGTAAAGGGCGTGCTGATGCATCGCTGGGCCGAGCGCGACGGCACCTACGCCGAGTTGGTCGCCCAGCGCTCGAAGGCCTTGGCGGGCCTCCCCGGCCGCTGATAGGGCGGCTCAGGATCCGGCGGCCAGCGCGAAGCCGACGAAGATGACGGCGGCGACGGGCACCGCCACAGCGAACCCGAGTGCCCGCTGCCGATTCGATCGACCGACCAGCAGGACGGCCAGCACACCGAGCGCCACGTCGATCGCCACGTTCCAGGCCGCGCCCTCCCGACCGACGAACCGTGCCGCCTCCTCGAAGAAGACGGCGGCGGGCAACGCGGTCCCGACGGTCTGTCGCGGGCCCGCCCGGCGCGCCCAGGTGCCGCCGATGCCGAAGACCACCCCGGCGAGCACGCCGAAGGCCATCCAGAGCAGCGACGTCGGCGCCCACACCACGGCCAGGTCGTCGCCCTGGAGCAGGGTCGCCGTGAGGTAGTAGCTCGGCACCGCGACGACGAGCAGGGCGGCGGCGCCGAGCGCCGCGCGCACCGGGCCCGACCGGACCCACCAGCCGAAGGCGAAGGCGGCGACGGCCCAGGTGGCCGTGGAGTTGCCGAGTTCGGCGAAGGGGTACGGCACCCACTTGATCCACACGAAGTCGAGGGAGCCGAGCAGGAGGCCACCCGTCACGGCGGCGAGCGCCACCGTTCGATGATCGATCCGCACGGCGGGCAGCATACTCAGTATGCTCAGCGGCCGATTTCGCCGGGCCGCGAACACCTCGGCCGCCAGCGGCGAAGTAGGGGTGAGCCCTCGGCGTGCAGGAGGGGACCCGGGACCAGAAGGAGAATTCATGGGTGTGGTGACACGAGACGTGTGCACCGACGCCGAGGAGACCGACGCCGAGATCATCAGCCGGATGCACGGGGATCCGGCGGTGTTCGACGCGATCTTCGACCGCTACTACCCGGCGATCCACGGCTACGCCAGCCGACGACTGGGCCGCGACCTGGCCGACGACGTGGCGGCGGAGACGTTCCTGGTGGCGTTCGACCACTGGCGCCGGTACGACACCACGCAACACAGCGCCCGGCCGTGGCTGTTCGGCATCGCGTCGAACCTCATCGCCGGGCACCGGCGTGCCGAGGCGCGGCAGTACCGGGCGCTCGCCCGGGCGGAGCACGTCGACCGGGACGGCAACGACGGGCCGGCCGACCGGATCGCCGTACGCCTGGACGCGCAGGCCGTGCGCGCACGGCTCGCGGCGGCGCTGGCGGAGATCTCACCATCCGACCGGGAGGTGGTGCTGCTGGTCGCCTGGGCGGACCTGACGTGCGAAGAGGTCTCCCGGGCGCTGGAGATTCCCGCCGGCACCGCCCGGTCCCGGTTGCACCGGGCGCGCAAGAGGTTACGGGCGGCGCTGGGTGGCGCCGATCCGACGGCAACGGGAGAGGAATCCGAGTGATTGACGACATCACCGCCCTGCGTGACAGCTGGAGCGAGGCCGAGCCGCCCGCACCCGAGGCTCGCGACCGGGCGCGGGCGGCGCTGCTGGCCCGGATCGCCGAAGGCGAGGCCACCGTGCCGAGCCCGCCCCGCCGGCGCCTGCCGGGGTGGGCCCGGCGTACCGGATTCGCCGCTGTCGGGGCCGCCGCACTGGTCGCCGGGGTGGTCGCCGTCGGTGGCCTCGGCCCGGCGGTCCCACCGGCACGGCCGGCGCCGTACGTGGCGAGCGGGCCGGTCGCGCAGACCTTCGAACTGGCCGCCGTGCACGCCGAGACCGAACCGTTCACCCCACCGCGCCCCGACCAGTGGACCTACGTCGAGCTGAGGATGGTCCGCGGCAAGATCGCCGAGGACAAGGGCCAGGCCACCCGCGAGACCACGCGGTCCTGGCAGCGGGCCGACGGGCGGCAGGCTGCCGAGATGATCGACGGCAAGCTCGAAGTCATGCCGGAGAGCGCGGATCTGCCGCAGGTCATGCCGCCGCAGGACTACCCGACGCTGGCCGGGCTGCCCACCGATCCGCGGGCACTGCTCGACTGGCTGCGGACCCGGAGTCAGTCCGGGAAGGACGGCGACGCCGTCTCGTACCTGCTGATCGAGTCGATGCTGCGGGACAACGTGCTGCCGCCCGGCGTGAAGGCGACCCTGCTGCGGGCCCTAGCCCTGATTCCCGGCGTCACCCGGTCCGACGGGCCGGTCGACTTCGACGGCCGCCCGGCGATCGCCATGGGGATGGTGCAGGACGGTTGGCGGCAGGAGGACATCCTGCTCGACCCGGCGACCCACGAGTTCCTCGGCAGCCGGACCGTCGTGGTCGAGGACCACACGACACCCGAGGGGGTCGCCCTGAAGAAGGGCGACGTCGAGGTCGAGCTGATCCGGGTCGCCGGCAGGGTCGTGGACGCGCCGGGCCGGACCGGCTGACCGTACGCCCGGTGGTCCCCGGCTCGGGCGGACGGCCGGATCATGGTGGGTCCGGCCGTCCGGTCGCCATAGCAGATCCCTTCCAGCGGCGGGGGTTGTCCACAACCGTCCTCGCCGTCCACAGGGGAGGCGGTGGCGGGCGGTTGCCCGCCGGGTCCGGCGGCAGGCTGCTCCGCGGCACGTCCGAGTCCGACCGCTGGAGGCCGCCATGCCGCCCCGTACCCCGCTGCCGCCCTTCCGCCGGCTACCCCTGCTCGTCACCGCCGACGGCGACCTCCTCGATGAGCTGCTGCGGCTCGCCGCGGCGGGCGGCACCGAGGTCGAGCTGGCCGCCGACCCCGCCGCGGCCCGGGCCCGCTGGACGCCGGCGCCGCTGGTGCTGGTCGGCGCCGACCAGGCACAGGCCTGCCTGCGGGCCCGTCTGCCGCGCCGGCCCCGCACGGTGCTGGTGGGTCGCTCCGGCGAGCTCGATCCGGGTACGCAGGTCGCCGAGCTGATCGGCGCCGAGCACGTGGCCACCCTGCCCGCCGCCGAGCCGTGGCTGGTCGACCGGTTCGCCGAGTGCGTGGGCGAGCCGTCCGGAACCGGGCCGGCCCGCGTCGTGGCGGTGCTCGGCGGGCGGGGCGGCGCCGGTGCCAGCGTGCTGGCCGGGGGCCTCGCCGTCACCGCGGCCCGGGCCCGGCTGCGCACCCTCCTGGTCGACGCCGACCCGCTCGGCGGCGGCCTCGACCTCGTGCTCGGCTGGGAGCAGCTCGAAGGATTGCGCTGGCCCGGCCTCGCCGGCACCGACGGCCGCGTGGACCCACCCTCGCTGGTCCGGGCCCTGCCCAGCCGTGGCGACCTGGTCGTGCTCTCCTGGGACCGGGGCGCCCTGCGTCACCTGCCAGCCGAGGCGATGGCCGCCACCGTCGACGCCGCCCGCCGGGGTCGCGACGTGGTCGTGCTCGACCTGCCCCGGCACCTCGACGACGCGGCCGTGGTGGCCCTCCAGGCGGCCGACCGGGCGCTGGTCGTCGTGCCGGCGGAGCTGCGGGCCACCGCCGCCGCGGCCCGGGTCGTCGCCGTGGCCGCCCCGCACTGTGCCGACCTCGGGGTGATCGTGCGGGGCCCCGCCCCGGGCCGGCTCAAGGCCGGCGAGGTGGCCCGCGCGCTCGGGTTGCCGCTCGCCGGCACGCTCCGGCCCGAGCCGGGGCTCGGCCGGGGGCTGGAACGGGGCGAGGCACCGGCCGCGACCGGGAAGGGCCCGCTCGCCGTGCTCTGCCAGCGGCTCCTCGACGAGCTGACCGACGTGCCCGCCGCGGGTGCGGCGTGAGCGGCCCGGCCGACTCCGGTGACCTGGCGGCCCGCGTCCGGCACCGGTTCGCCGCCGACGCCACGCCGGTCACGCCCGCGGCCATCGTCTCCGCCGTACGCGCCGAGCCCGACGCCGCCGTGCTCGGGGACACCGCCCTGCTGCGGATCGCCGACCGGGTCCACCATGATCTCGTCGGCGCCGGCCCGCTCGCGCCGCTGCTGGCCGACCCGCAGGTCACCGACGTGCTCGTGAACGGCACCCGGGTCTGGGTCGACCGGGGGCGAGGGCTGCACCAGGTGGCCGTGCCGCTCGGCACCGTCGACGACGTACGCCGGCTGGCCCAGCGCCTCATCGCCGCCGCCGGGCGCCGGCTGGACGACGCCTCCCCGTACGCCGACGCCCGCCTGCCCGACGGCACCCGGCTGCACGCCGTGCTGCCACCGGTCGCGACCGACGGTCCCTACCTGTCGCTCCGCACCTTCCGCCAACGGCCGTTCACCCTCGAGGAACTGGTGCGGCAGGGCACCGTGCCCCGGCCGGTCGCACCGCTGCTCGCCGCCGTGGTGGCCGCCCGCCTGGCCTACCTGGTGACGGGCGGCACCGGCTCCGGCAAGACCACTCTGCTCAACACGCTGCTCGGGCTCGTGCCGGCGACCGAGCGGATCGTGCTGGTGGAGGACGCGGCCGAGCTGCGGCCCGTGCACCCGCACGTGATCGGCCTCCAGGCGCGTACGTCCAACGTGGAGGGTGCCGGGGCGGTCGGCCTGAGCGATCTGGTCCGCCAGGCGCTGCGGATGCGGCCGGACCGGCTGGTGGTGGGCGAGTGCCGGGGCGCCGAGGTGGTCGACCTGCTCGCCGCGTTGAACACCGGCCACGACGGTGGAGCCGGCACGCTGCACGCCAACGCGCCGACGGACGTGCCGGCCCGGCTGGAGGCGCTCGGGATGCTCGGCGGCCTGCCCCGGGCCGCCCTGCACGCCCAGGTCGTCGCCGCGCTCCAGGTCCTCCTCCAGGTCCGGCGGACCACCGAGGGCCGGGTGCTGGAGTCGGTCGGCCTGCTCCTCCCCGAGGGGCCCGAGCGGGTCGTCACCGTGGTCCCCGCCTGGGTACGCGGGCGCGGCCTCGGCCTCGCCGCCCGGGCGCTCGGCGCCCTGCTCCGCGAGCGGGGCGTGAGCTTGCCGCCGATCCTCAGTGCTCCCTGGCCCGGCGCGGCGGACCCGTCGTGACCGGCCAGGTGTGGCTGGCCGCCGTGCTCCTGGCCGGCGCGGCGGCGGCGGTCGCCTGGCCGGTACGCGCCGCCCGGGCCCGGCGGCACGCCGTCCTCGACCTGGGGAGACTCCCCGGTCCGGGCGCCGCGCCGCGGCACGCGCCCCACGGTTCGGGGCCCGGACCGGGGGCGCGGAGGACCCACCCGCGCTTCCTGCGCCGGTCCGCGCCGCTGCTGGGACCTCCCGCCGACCGTCCCCCTCCGGGCCGCCCGCCGGGGCGGCGGGACCCGACCCGACCGGCATCCGGGCTGATCCTCACTGGCGAGCTCCCGTCCAGGCGGGCCGCGCCCCTGCTGCCCACCGATCGCGCGTCCCGGGCCGGGTTGGCCGTCCCGCCCGTCGCCGTCGATCGCACACCGAGGGCCCGGTTGGCCGTCGCTCCCGCGTCCACCGATCGCACGGCCGGGGCAGCGTCGGCCACCGCTCAGGTACGCGCCGACCGCGCCCTCCGGGACCGCTTGGCCGCCGGGCTCCGGTCCTGGCGATCGGGTGCCGCCTCGGCGGGGTCCGACGCCTCCCTCAGCACGCTCATTCGTGCACAGCTCTCCGGGCGACCCGCCTTGGCGGCGGCGGCCGTGGTCGGCGCCGGGGCCGGAGCCGTGCTCGGTGGCGCGGTGGCCGCGCTGGTGCTGGGGGCGTACGGCACGCTCGCGGCCCGGGCGGTGCTGCGCCGGCGGGCCCACCGGGCCGCCGACCTGGCCCACCGGCGCGACCTGGACCAGCTCGGCGCGCTCGCCGCCGATCTCCGGGCCGGGCTCCCGGCGGGCAGCGCGCTCGCCGCCGACCTGCGCGCCGGACCCCCGGCCGGTGGCGCTCTCGGCTCTGAGGCGCGGGCGGCGCTGTCGGCGGGAAGCGCCCTCGCCGCCGATGTCCCGGTCGGAGGCGGGATCGGCGACGACCCTCGGCGTGTCGCCCGGTTGGCGCGGGCCGCCGTGCGGCTGGCCGACCGCACCGGGGCACCCCTGGCCGACCTGCTCGAACGGGTCGAGGCCGACGCCCGGGCGGCGGACCGGGGTCTGGCCTCGGCAGCCGCGCAGGCGGCCGGCGCCGGGGCGACGGCCTGGCTGCTCGCCGCGCTACCGCTCGGCGGGATCGGGCTGGGCTACGCCATCGGCGTCGATCCCGTGGCGGTGCTCCTGCACACCCCGGTCGGCGGCGGCAGCGCCGTCGCGGCCGTCGCGTTGCAGATCGGCGGGCTGCTCTGGGCGGAGCGGCTCGGTGCCACCCCCGGTCGGGCCGCCTGATGGCGCGGCAGGTGGTGGCCGCGGCCTGCCTGGGGGCGGCGGCGTTGCTTCTGGTCGCCTCCGGCTCCGCAGTCCGTCCGGCGCGGCGGCTGCGCCTCCTGGCGCTCACCCGCCGGGCGGAGCGGCCCGGCCGGCCCGGCGCTGGCGGCGAGTCCGACACGTCGGGCAACCGGAGCCGCCCGTCCTGGTGGCCGGACCGGATCCGGCTCGGCGCCGGCCTGGCCGGCGTCGCGGCACTGGTCGTGGTGGGCGGCTGGCCGGGGCTGCTCGCCGGGGCGCTGGCCGGGACGGTCGCCGACCGCCTGCTGCGCCGGATCGAGCCGCGGGCCGTCCGCGACCGCCGGCTCCGCGAGACCGCCGACCTGCCTCTCGCCGCCGACCTGCTGGCCGCCGCGCTCCGGGCCGGCGCACCGGTGGACCGTTCGGTCCTGGCGGTGGCCGAGGCGCTCGGCGGACCGCTCGCCGACCGGCTCGGCCGGGTGGGGCGGACGTTGGAACTCGGCGGCACGGCGGCGGAGGCGTGGGACCACCTGCGACCCGTGGCCGGGGCGGAGCGACTGGTGGCCGGCGCGGTCCGTTCGTCGCGCAGCGGGGCCGCGCTGGCCGGCGCGCTCACCCGGCTCGCCGACGACCTGCGCTCCGACCGCTCGACCGCGGCCGAGGCCGCCGCCCGCCGGGCCGGCGTGCTCATCGTGCTGCCGCTCGGGCTCTGTTTCCTGCCCGCCTTCATTCTCGCCGGTCTGGTGCCGGTGATCGTCGCCGTCCTCGGCGACGTGCTGTGAACCCCGAGGAAAGGGAGTACGACATGCGCAAACTCCTCACCCGCCTGCGCGGCGACGCCGGGATGAACACGGCCGAGTACGCCGTCGGCACCCTCGCCGCGGTCGCCTTCGCCGGGATCCTGCTGAAGGTGCTCACCTCCGGCAACGTGCAGTCCGCGCTCACCGCCGTCATCGACCGGGCCTTGAAGTGACCCGTCGCCGGTGGGCCGGCCGCCGGTCCGGTTCCGCTCCGAGCAATGCCGGCCGTGGGTCCGGTCCGCACCCGGGTTCCCCTTCGAGCGGGCCTGGCCGTCGATCCGGTCCCGACCCGGGTTGCCCGTCCGCCGCTGGTCCCGGGCATCCGCGGCGGACCGGCGGAGCGCGGCCCTGGAGTGCCCGGGAGCGGGGATCGTTCACGGCCGAACTGGCGGCCGGCCTGCCGGCGCTGATGCTTCTCCTCTTCGCCGGTCTCACGGCGGTCGACGCCGTCACCACGCGGGCCGGCTGCCTCGACGCGGCCCGGGAGGCGGCGCTCGCCACGGCCCGCGGCGAACCCGGGTCGGTGGCCGGCTCCCGGTACGCCCCGGCCGGCGCGGACATCGCGGTGACCGTGGTGGGCGACCGCGTCACCGTGACCGTGCGGGCGCCGGTCCGGAGCTTCGGCGCCCGCCTGCCCCGGCTCACCGTGTCGGGCACCGCGGTGGCCGCCGTCGAACCCGGCGCCCCGGGACCACACCCGTGACCGCGCTCGACGGGCTCCACCCGGCCCGTCGCCCCGCCGACCGGTGCGCCGAGCTGCACGTGCTGCCGAAGGTTGGCTGGCGCTGGGCTACGAGAAGGGCCGGCGGGTGGCGACACCAGGGTGCGGACCGGGGCGGGGCGACTGTGTGCCTGCTCGCGGTGGGGCTGGTGCTCGTGCTGGTCGGGCTCCTCGGCGCCGGCCTCGGCGCAGCCCGGTGCGCGCGTCACCAGGCCCGGAACGCTGCCGACTTCGCGGCTCTCGCCGGTGCCGCCCGGGCACTCGAGGGCGCCGAGGCCGCGTGTGGACGGGCCGCGGACCTGGCGACGGCCAACGGCGGCCGGCTGACGGCCTGCCGGCTCGACGGTCTCGACATCGTCGTGACCACGGAGGTGGCGGTCACCCCGCTGCCCGGGCTTGCCCGCGCGGCGGCCGCGACCTCGCGGGCCGGCCCGACCCGAGGCTGACGAACGCGGGCGGCGCGGGGAGATGCGTGCCGCTCGGACGACTCGCGGCCGGTATCGGGAAGACCCCCGACACCGGCCGCGTGGACATCTGCCGCCGAACGCCCGCGTCAGCGTGCCTGGAGGGCGTCCAGGCCGACCGCCATGGCGATCACCAGTCGGCGGTCGATCTGCGGGTGGTGGATGTCGACGACGTACCGGTCGCGGAGGCCCCACTTCTTGTCGACCGAGAACACCGGCTGGCCGTTCGCCACGAAGTCGAAGTGGTACGGCAGCCACGAGAGCGAGTCCACGAAGCGGCGCAGCAGGGCCACCGGCAGGCTGCGCTCCTGCCCGGTGATCTGCGGCAGGCCGGCCTGCTCGACGTGCCAGGTGGAGCGCAGCAGCGACTGGGCGAAGTCCTTGCGGAACAGGCCGATGGGGGTGCCGGCGTGGTCGGTCACGTCGTACGTGGCGCCGAGGTCGAGGCGCTGCCGGGCCTTGAAGCCGAGCAGGGGGTACTGCTTCGAGTCGTCGGTGTAGATGGTCACCTGCTCCTTGAACGCGAGCCGCTTCTGCTGCGCGAACGCGAGCAGCCCACCCTCCGAGCCGTCCGGCGCCGCCGAGTGGACCTCGTACTGGTTGACCATCATCCGGATCCGCTGCCGGACGATGAACCGCTGCTGGGCCTGCAAGCTGTCGAGCTGCATCTCGTCTCCTTGAAGAGGTGAACGCCGGAGTCTCGCACAACCCCACCGTCACCGTCCGCCCGCGCCCTGGCCCGATCCGGACGCTGATCCGGGCGCCGCCGGCCGGTCAGCCCATCAACGTCCGTCGACGGTCGCCTTCATGGCCCAGGCGTTGAGCACCTGGTGGATGCCCCGCAGGCGCTCGTTGATCTGTTCCAGGCGCTCCGCCTGGGCGAGGCTGGCCAGCGCCGTACCCAGCGCGATCTGCTGGTCGGGGGTGAGGTTCTCCTGGTCGATCGTGTAGAGCAGGTCGACGGTCTCGGCGATCGTGTCGGCCACGGCGGTACCTCCGGCGCGAGGGATCTCAAGGACATGGAAGCGCTCCCATGCGTCAATGCCCCGAGGTCGCCCCATTCATGCGCCCGTCCCACCTACCAGGAGGTCACTCCGCGGCGCGACCCTCCTGCCGGGGCAGCACCGCCCCGCGCCCGCCCTCGGCCGCCGCCAGGTTGGCGAGGACCACGTCGAGGACCTTGACCGCGTCCGGCTTGGACAGCGGGTTGTTGCCGTTGCCGCACTTCGGGGACTGCACGCAGGACGGGCACCCCGACTCGCACCCGCACTCGGCGATCGCGTCCCGCGTGGCACGCAGCCAGGCGGCGGCCGTCCCGTACGCGCGCTCGGCGAAACCCGCCCCGCCCGGGTGGCCGTCGTAGACGAAGACGGTGGGCGCCTCGGTGTCCGGGTGCAGGGCGGTGGAGAGCCCGCCGATGTCCCACCGGTCGCAGGTCGCCATCAGCGGCAGCAGGCCGATGGCGGCGTGCTCGGCGGCGTGCAGCGCACCCGGGATGTCCGCCGCCTCGACGCCGGCGACGGCCAGCGACTCCGGCGAGAGCGTGAACCAGACGGCGACGGTGCGCAGCTCGCGCGCCGGCAGGTCGAGCGGCCGCGTGTCGATGACCTCGCCGGTGGCGATGCGCCGCCGCTGGTACGACACCACCTGGCTGGTCACGTCCACCTCGCCGAGGAAGAGGCCGACCGGCCCGGCGTCCACGTACGACCGGACGGACACCACGGACAGCGAGGTGACGTCCCGGGCGTGGGTGGACCAGTCCGGCTCCTCGGCGTGCACCAGCGCGCACCCGTCGGCCAGGTCGAGCGAGTCGACCACGTACGAGACGCCCTGGTGCAGGTAGACCGCGCCGGTGTGCAGCAGGAAGTGTGACGAGCCGCCGTCGACGGTGCCGAGCAGCCGGCCGGTGGACTCCTCCACCACGCAGACCGGCGCACCGCCCTCGCCGCGCAGGTCGACCTCGGGGCGTTCCCGGTGCCGCCAGTACCAGCCGGTCGGCCGCTGCCGCAGCGCCCCCGCCTCGACCAGCGAGTCGACCGCCTCCTTGGCACCCTCGCCGAAGAGTTCCAGGTCGGCCGGGGTGAGCGGCGCCTCGTGCGCGGCGCAGGCGAGCTGCGGCGCGAGCACGTAGGGGTTGGCCGGGTCGAGCACGGTCGCCTCGACGGGCCGTCCGAACAGCGCCTCGGGGTGGTGCACCAGGTAGGTGTCCAGCGGGTCGTCCCGGGCCACGAGCACCGCGAGCGCCTCGTCGCCGGAGCGGCCGGCCCGGCCGGCCTGCTGCCAGAGCGAGGCCCGGGTGCCCGGCCAGCCGCAGATCAGCACGGCGTCCAGCCCGACCAGGTCGACGCCGAGTTCCAGCGCGTTGGTCGAGGCGAGCCCGAGCAGGTCGCCGGTGAGCAGCGCGCGTTCCAGCTCCCGGCGCTCCTCACGCAGGTAGCCGGCCCGGTAGGCGGCCACCCGGTCACCCAGCCCGGGCACCGCCTCGTCGAGGGCACGCCGGGCGTTCGCGGCGACCACCTCGGCGCCGCGCCGGGACCGGACGAAGGCGAGCGTGCGTACCCCCTCGATGACGCTGTCGGCGAGCAGGTCGGCGGTCTCCCGCAGCGCCGAGCGGCGCACCTGGAGAAGGTCGGCCTCGGGCGACGGAACGTCGGAGGAGGGCAGCAGCGGCGGCTCCCACAGCGC
This sequence comes from Micromonospora terminaliae, assembly GCF_009671205.1. Lineage (NCBI taxonomy): Bacteria > Bacillati > Actinomycetota > Actinomycetes > Micromonosporales > Micromonosporaceae > Micromonospora > Micromonospora terminaliae. Next base: position 5,984,830 of record NZ_CP045309.1, read on the forward strand.
GAAGGTCACCCCGCCGCGCGGCGAGGCGTCCTCGGTGACGGCGGCGACGGGCAGGCCGGTGAGCCGCCCGGCCGCCGTCGCCGGGTCGCCCGACGTGGCGGAGGCCAGCACGAACACGGGGGTACGCCCGTAGCGCGCGCACTGCCGGCGCAGCCGCCGCAGCACGTGCGCCACGTGCGAGCCGAACACGCCCCGGTAGGTGTGGCACTCGTCGACCACCACGTACGCGAGCCGGCGCAGGAAGCCCGACCAGTGCGCGTGCCCGGGCAGGATGCCGTGGTGCAGCATGTCGGGGTTGGTCAGCACGAACCGGGAGTGCCGGCGGATCCACTCGCGCTCGGTGCGCGGGGTGTCCCCGTCGTAGGTGGCGGGGCGTACCCCCTCCAGCTCGAGACCGGCGACGGCGCGGAGCTGGTCGGCGGCGAGCGCCTTGGTCGGGGCCAGGTAGAGCACCGTGGCGCGCGGGTCGGCGAGCAGGGTGCCCAGCGCCGGCAGCTGGTACGCCAGCGACTTGCCGGACGCCGTGCCGGTGGCCACCACGACGTGCTTCCCCGCGTACGCCAGCTCGGCGGCCTCGGCCTGGTGCCGCCACGGGGCGGCCACCCCGCGCCGCGCGAACGCCGCCCGCAGCTCGCCGGGCGCCCAGTCCGGCCACGGCGCCGGCTCCCCGGCCCGGGCCGGCACCCGCTCGACGTGGGTGACCGGGTCGGTGGCGTGCCGCAGGCGCAGCCGGCGCAGCAACTCTCCCGGCGCGCGGCCGGGACCGCTGCCGGCTGACGACAGCTCCGGGGCGTCGCGCGGCGCCAACCGCGCCGAGCTGGAGCCGTCGGTAGTCACGTCCTGCACTCTCGCACTGGTGTTCGGAATTGGAAACCGCGGGGCGGGGGTATGGGGAAGCCTTCGCCGGTGACCCCGAGAGGGTCGCGCGGGGGGATGGTTAGATGCCCAGGAGAGCTTACCGAGGAGGGACCGATGGAGCTGTCGCTGGCGACCCGCACCGTGGGGGAGCACACGGTGCTCGAGGTCGGCGGTGAGGTGGACGTCTACACCGCGCCGCGCCTGCGGGAACGGCTCCTGGAGCTGATCGACGGGGGTGCCCGCCGGGTCGTGGTGGACCTGGGCCGGGTGGACTTCCTCGACTCGACCGGTCTCGGTGTGTTGGTGGGTGCGCTCAAGCGGCTCCGCTCGGCCGGCGGTTCCTTCGCGCTGGTCTGCGACAAGGAGCCGTTGCTCAAGATCTTCCGGATCACCGCGCTGGACCAGGTGTTCCCGTTGCACCCCACGGTCGACGCGGCGATCGACGCCGACGCGACCGGCGCCGGCGCGTGATGGCGACCGTCAAGCTGTCGTTCTCCCCGGCGCCGGTGCACGTCCGCACCGCCCGCCTGGTCGGCGTCGCGGTGGCCCGCCGGGCCGGGGTACGCGAGGACCTGCTCGACGAGGTGCGCCTGGCCATCGGCGAGGCGTGCACCCGGGCGGTCGCGCTGCACCGGCAGTACGGGCTGCACGACCCGGTCTACGTGGAGATGTCCGACAGCGGGGCGTACACGGTGCGGGTGGTGGACCGTGCCCCCATCGAGGCGAGCATCGGGCTGGCCGCGCTGCCTCCGGACGAGCTGGCCAAGGAGTCGCTCAGCGAGGACGCGCTGACCACCGGGGTGGGCTTCGCCCTGCTCGCGGGCTTCGTCGAGGACCTCCAGGTCCGCCCGGTCGACGAGGGCGTCGGCACCGAGGTCCGGATGGGGTGGCCGGTCGGCCGCGCCTGACCCTGTTCCACCGCAGGCCGCGTTCCCCCCGGGGAGCGCGGCCTCGTCGTGTTGACCGCTCCATATATCAGATTTCCTCGCATAACACAGCGACGAAGATCATCGGGACAGGGTGCCCCCTCGGTGTGACCTCCAACACGTCGGAGGGCTACAGTACGCGGGTTGTCAGCAAGTGATCTGTCCCGCAGCCAGCGGGAACGGTCCGCCGGAGTGGGTTGGCGCGCTGGCGAGTCCGCATCCAGGCGTCGGTCCGTGCGTCTCCACGGGCCAGCGCGAGTTGTTCGGTACAGGAGGACATAGATGTCCGGGACCTTGGCCGCCGACGGCGGCGCACTGTCCCTTACCGGAGCCAACGTGACGTACGTCGTCATCGCCGCGGTCATCGCGCTGGTGGCGCTCGTCTTCGCGGCCGCCTTGACCAAGGCGGTGCTGGCAGCCGGTACGGGAACCACCAACATGCAGGAGATTTCCGGGGCGGTGCAGGAGGGCGCGTCCGCGTACCTGCTGCGGCAGTTCCGCACCCTGGCGATCTTCGTGGTGATCGCCGTCGTGCTGCTGTTCCTGCTGCCGGTGCACGACACCGACGGCAGCGAGATCCTCGTGAAGATCGGCCGGTCGGCGTTCTTCGTGGTGGGCGCGCTGTTCAGCGCGTTCATCGGCGGCGCCGGCATGTGGCTGGCCACCCGCGCCAACCTGCGGGTCGCCGCGGCCGCCCGGGAGCGCGAAGGCGGGCGCGAGGGCGCCATGAAGATCGCCTTCCGCACCGGTGGCGTGGTCGGCTTCCTCACCGTGGGCCTCGGCCTGTTCGGTGCGGCGCTGGTCGTGCTGATCTTCCGGGGCGACGCCCCGACCGTGCTGGAGGGCTTCGGCTTCGGCGCCGCGCTGCTCGCCATGTTCATGCGGGTCGGCGGCGGCATCTTCACCAAGGCCGCCGACGTCGGCGCAGACCTGGTGGGCAAGGTCGAGCAGGGCATCCCGGAGGACGACCCGCGCAACGCCGCCACCATCGCCGACAACGTGGGCGACAACGTCGGCGACTGCGCCGGCATGGCCGCGGACCTCTTCGAGTCGTACGCGGTCACCCTGGTCGCCGCGCTGATCCTCGGCCGCGCCGCGTTCGGCGAGACCGGCCTGGTCTTCCCGCTGATCATCTCCACCATCGGTGTGCTCGTCGCGATCGTCGGCGTCTTCATCACCCGGCTGCGCGCCTCGGACCGCAACGGCCTGACCGCGATCAACCGGGCCTTCTACCTCTCCGCGGTGATCGCCGCGGTGCTGGTGGCGATCGCCGCGTTCGCCTACCTGCCGGCGACCTTCGGCGAGCTGGAGGGCGGCCTCACCGACGTCGACCGCAACCCGCGTCTCGTGGCCATCGGCGCCGTCGTCATCGGCATCGTGCTGGCCGCCGCCATCCAGGCGCTCACCGGCTACTTCACCGAGACCAACCGGCGCCCGGTGCAGGACATCGGCAAGAGCTCGCAGACCGGCGCGGCCACCGTCATCCTCGCCGGCATCAGCGTCGGCCTGGAGTCGGCGGTCTACTCGGCGCTGCTCATCGGCGCGGGCGTCTTCGGCGCGTTCCTGCTCGGCGGCAGCTCGATCACCCTGTCGCTGTTCGCGGTGGCGCTGGCCGGCACCGGCCTGCTCACCACCGTCGGCGTCATCGTCGCCATGGACACCTTCGGCCCGATCTCGGACAACGCCCAGGGTGTGGCCGAGATGTCCGGCGACATCGACGAGCACGGCGCGCGGACGCTGACCGAGCTGGACGCCGTCGGCAACACCACCAAGGCGATCACCAAGGGCATCGCGATCGCCACGGCCGTGCTGGCCGCGACCGCGCTGTTCGGCTCGTACACCGACACGCTGCGCTCCTCGTACGAGGACGCGGGCGTGGGCGACGTCGGCGCCGAGATCCTCAACTCGCTGAACGTGGCCAACCCGCGCAACCTGGTCGGCCTCATCATCGGTGCGGCGGTGGTCTTCCTCTTCTCCGGCCTGGCCATCAACGCGGTCTCCCGCTCGGCCGGCGCCGTGGTCATGGAGGTACGCCGGCAGTTCCGTGAGCTGCCCGGCATCATGGACCGCACCCAGCGCCCCGAGTACGGCAAGGTCGTCGACATCTGCACCCGGGACGCGCAGCGCGAGCTGATGACCCCCGGCCTGCTGGCCATCCTGGCCCCGATCGCGGTCGGCTTCGGCCTCGGCCCGGGCGCGCTGGCCTCGTACCTGGCCGGCGCGATCGGCGCGGGCACCCTCATGGCGGTCTTCCTGGCCAACTCGGGTGGCGCCTGGGACAACGGCAAGAAGCTGGTCGAGGACGGCGCCTACGGCGGCAAGGGCTCCGAGTCGCACGCCGCGACCGTCATCGGCGACACCGTCGGTGACCCGTTCAAGGACACCGCCGGCCCGGCGATCAACCCGCTGATCAAGGTGATGAACCTGGTCTCGCTGCTGATCGCCCCGGCCGTGGTGGCCTGGAGCGTGGGCGACGACCGCAACACCCCGCTGCGGATCGCGGTTGCCGTGGTGGCCGCCCTGGTCATCGTGGCGGCGGTGGTGTTCAGCAAGCGCAAGGGTGTGGCGATGGCGGACTCGGACCGCGACGCCGGCACCCCGGACCAGCACCCGGAGACGGTCAACGCCTGACCCGGGCGACGCGACGGTTCCCGGTCGGCCTCGGCCGGCCGGGAACCGTGCCGTCGGGCGGTCCCGTGCACGAAACCTGACCGGTGGCACTTCCACCGCAAGGTCGTACGCTGCAACGCATGCGTACGCGCCGGGCGGCAACCGCCGGAAAGCTCACGGTGGTCCTGGCCACGCTGGTTCTCGTCGTCGCCGGGTGCGGTGGCCCCAGCCCGCAGGCCTGGGCCGCATCGGTCTGCCAGGCGCTCAGCCCGTGGCGGGCCGAGATCAACAAGCTGACCAGCAGCACCCAGCAGCAGATGACCGCGCAGACCACCCCGGCGCAGGCCAAGGAGAACCTCGTCCGGCTCTTCGCCGGGGCCGAGCAGGCCAGCGAGACGGCCCGGCGCAAGGTCGAGGAGGCCGGCGTGCCGGACACCGATCACGGCGACGAGATCTCCGCCGGGTTCCGCGCCTCGCTCAGCAAGGTGCGGGACGCGTACGGGCGGGCCCGGGACACCATCGACCGGCTGGACACCGCCCAGGCCGGCCCGTTCTACGACGGGGTGCGGGCCGCCGTGGACACGCTCAACAAGGAGTACGACGCGAGCGCGCTGGACACCAGCCGGCTCAACTCACCCGAGCTGAAAGAGGCCTTCGACGAGGTCCCGGAGTGTCGCTGACCCCTCCCCACCCGAACCCGGCCCGCCAGCCCTCGCTGTTCTCCACCGAGGCGGCCGATCCGTCGCTGGCGGACCTCGCCGGCCTGCTCGCCGGGCCCGGTGAGGTGGTCCGGATGGGCGGGACGGCCCGGGTCTCCGTCGTGGTGGAGGCCGCCTGGCGGGTGCACGTGCTGGTGGCCGAGCTGGGCGCCCGGGGGATTCCGGCGAGCTGGGAGCCGACCGGGGACGGGCGGCACCTGGTGCGCACCGCGTACGCCACGACGCTCGCCCCGCTCGCCCTGGCCTGGCTGCGCGGGACGGCGAAGCGACCCCCGCGGGCGTTCCACCTCAACGGGCGGCGGCTGCGGCTCTGGCTCGCCGCCGCCGGTGCGGCCGACCCGGCCGGGTTCCGGCTCCGGCTCGGCCCGGCCGACGAGGAGTGCTGGCCGCCGGTGCGCGCCGCGCTGGCCGCGGTGGGGCTGCCGGCCGCGTTCGTCGAGGCGGAGGAGGGCGGGCCCGCGTACCGGATCACCGGGCGGCGGGTGGCCCGGCTCGCGGAGCTGGTGGGGGACCGGCCCTCCGCCGCGCCGGCGGCCGAGTGGCCGGGGACGCACGGCTGACCCTCCGGCGCAACCCCGCCGGCTGTCCGATCCCGGACACCCCGTGCGGAGGTTTGCGCAGGAAAACGACCGGTGTCTCCTCCGCCATGGGTGCGTGATCGTCACAGTGACCCGCTCGGCGCCCTACCCACGGTGTACGGTGGCGCCGTCCGGCGGGGTGCCGGCAGATGGTCGACGCCACCTGATCATTTGCCGCCCACGAAACCCGGAACGCGGACGGCGCGTTACGTTGGACATCCGGACCGCCGGTGGTGCGGCAGGGTGCAACATGCCGCGAAGCGGGCATTACGTAGGAGTGAGGTCGGGGAGAGACGTGCCGAGCAACGCTGGAACCACCCGTCTGGTCATCGTCGAGTCACCGGCGAAGGCCAAGACGATCTCGGGCTACCTCGGCCCGGGGTACGTCGTGGAGGCCAGCTTCGGCCATGTCCGGGACCTGCCCCGCAACGCCGCCGAGATCCCGGCCGCCTACGAGGACAAGCCCTGGGCCCGGCTCGGCGTGGACGTGGACAACGGCTTCGCCGCCCTCTACGTGGTCTCCGCCGACCGGAAGAAGCAGATCACCAAGCTGAAGTCGCTGGCCAAGGAGGTGGACGAGATCTTCCTCGCCACCGACGAGGACCGCGAGGGCGAGGCGATCGCGTGGCACCTCGTGGAGACGCTGAAGCCCAAGGTGCCGGTCAAGCGGATGGTGTTCCACGAGATCACCAAGCCGGCCATCCAGGCCGCGGTGGCCAACCCCCGGGAGATCGACCGGGACCTGGTCGACGCCCAGGAGGCCCGGCGCATCCTCGACCGGCTCTACGGCTACGAGGTCTCCCCGGTGCTCTGGCGCAAGGTCCGCAGCGGCCTCTCCGCCGGCCGGGTGCAGTCCGTGGCGACCCGGATCGTGGTCGAGCGGGAGCGGCAGCGGATGGCGTTCCGCACCGCCGAGTACTGGGACATCCTGGCCACCCTGGCGGTCGCGAACCCGGGCGAGGGCCCGCGCACCTTCAACGCCACCCTGATCGCGCTGAACGGCGACCGGATCGCCACCGGCAAGGACTTCGAGCCCACCACGGGCCGGGTCCGGGCCGGCGCCGGCGTGGTGCACCTGGACGAGAGCGGTGCCCGCGGGCTGGCCGCGCGGCTGGACGGGCGGCCGTTCACGGTCACCCGGGTCGAGGAGAAGCCCTACCGCCGCCGCCCGTACGCGCCGTTCATCACCTCGACCCTCCAGCAGGAGGCGGCCCGCAAGCTGCGGTTCTCGTCGCAGCAGACGATGCGCACCGCGCAGCGGCTCTACGAGAACGGCTACATCACCTACATGCGTACCGACTCGGTGAACCTGTCGGAGACCGCCATCTCGGCGGCCCGCCGGCAGATCGCCGAGCTCTACGGCGAGCGCAGCGTGCCGCCGGAGCCGCGCCGCTACACCGGCAAGGTGAAGAACGCGCAGGAGGCGCACGAGGCGATCCGCCCGGCGGGGGACAACTTCCGCACCCCGGGCGAGGTGGCCAAGGAGCTGTCCGCCGAGGAGTTCAAGCTCTACGAGCTGATCTGGCGGCGCACCATCGCCTCGCAGATGACCGACGCGGTCGGCTCCAGCGTGTCGGTGCGCATCCGGGCGCTCTCCAACGCCGGGGAGGAGGCCGACTTCGGGGCCACCGGCAAGACCATCACCGACCCCGGCTTCCTGCGGGCGTACGTCGAGTCGAGCGACGACGAGAACGCCGAGGCCGAGGACGCCGAGCGGCGGCTGCCCACCCTCACCAAGGACCAGCCGCTCACCGCCGACGAGCTGGCCCCCCAGGGCCACCACACCCAGCCGCCCGCCCGCTACACCGAGGCGTCGCTGGTCAAGGCCCTGGAGGAGCTGGGCATCGGCCGCCCGTCGACGTACGCGTCGATCATGCAGACCATCCAGGACCGCGGGTACGTCTTCAAGCGCGGCCAGGCCATGATCCCGTCGTTCCTGGCGTTCGCGGTGATCGGGCTGCTGGAGCGGCACTACCCGCGCCTCATCGACTACGACTTCACGGCCAGCATGGAGAACGAGCTGGACGAGATCGCCGGCGGTGACCACGCGGCGGTCGACTTCCTCACCTCCTTCTACTTCGGCAGCGCCAACGGCACCGGCGACCAGGCCATCGCCCACGCGGGCGGGCTGAAGAAGCTGGTCACCGAGAACCTCAGCGAGATCGACGCGCGCAGCGTCAACTCGATCCCGCTGTTCACCGAGGACGACGGGCGCGAGGTCGTCGTGCGGGTGGGCCGCTACGGGCCGTACCTCCAGCGGACGATGCCCGGCGAGCAGCCCGCGCCCCCCGCCGAGGGCGAGGAGGGCGGCGGCCAGGGCGACCGGGCGCCGATCCCCGAGGGGCTGGCCCCCGACGAGCTGACCCCGGAGAAGGTGCACGAGCTGTTCCTCGGCGGCGGGGGCGAGCGCAAGCTCGGCGACGACCCGGCCACCGGCGAGCCGATCCTGCTCAAGTCCGGCCGGTTCGGCCCCTACGTGGCCAGCGGCGATCGGAAGTCCTCGCTGCTGCGCTCGCAGTCGCCGGACAGCCTCACCCTCGACCAGGCGCTGCGGCTGCTCAGCCTGCCCCGGCTCATCGGCACCGACCCCGAGGGCAACGAGGTGGTCGCCAACAACGGCCGCTACGGCCCCTACGTCAAGCGCGGTGACGAGTTCCGCTCGCTGGACTCGGAAGACAAGATGTTCACCGTCACGCTGGACGAGGCGCTCGCCCTGCTGGCCGCCCCGAAGACCCGGCAGCGCCGGGCCGCCGCGCCGCCCCTGCGGGAGATGGGCAACGACCCGCTCACCGAGAAGCCGCTGGTGATCAAGGACGGGCGCTTCGGCCCGTACGTGACGGACGGGGAGACCAACGCCTCGCTGCGGCGGGCGCAGACCCCGGAGGCGCTGACCCTCGAGGAGGCCTCCGAGATGCTCGCCGAGAAGCGGGCGAAGGGTCCGGCGCCGAAGAAGAAGGCGGCGAAGAAGGCCGCCCCGGCCAAGAAGGCGACGGCGACCAAGAAGACCGCCGCCGCGGCCAAGTCCACGGCCACCAAGAAGACCACGACAGCCAAGGCCACAGCGGCAAAGAAGGCGCCAGCCAAAAAGGCAGCCCCGAAGAAGGCGACCACCTCGCCGGAGTAGCTCGGCTCTTAGAGATCTTGGAAGGAAAGGGCCCTCGTAGGGGCCATTTCCTTCCAAGATCTTTTCTCTGTCCACAGGGGCGGGCGGGGAGGAGCGTGCTCGGGCAGGGTTGGTCTGGTGGGGGCTTCCTGGGCGGAACTGCGGCGGGCTCTGCCGGCTGACGACGCGGACGAGCTGACCTGGTTGCTCTTTCGGCAGGACGACGTGATCAGCCTGGGGCAGGCGCGGGAGCACCTGACCCGCAAGGCGATCCGGCATCGGCTGGCGACCGGTCGCTGGCGCCAGGTGCACCGTGCGGTGCTCGTCGCACACAACGGTCCGGTCGGCGCGGCTCAGCTGCGGTGGATCGCCGTGCTGGCCGCCGGTCCGACCGCGCTGCTCGGCGGGCTCACCGCCGCACAGGCGGGCGGGCTGCGCGGGTTCCCCGACCGTGTGGTGCATCTGCTGCTTCCGGCCGCCGTTCGTCGTGCCCCACTGCCAACGGGCGTCCGGGCGCACCGCACGAGCCACCTACCGGGTCGGGACGCGCTGCCCGTGGGGCTGCCACCCCGGACGGCCGCGGCCCGCTCGGTCGTCGACGCGGCCCAGTGGGCTGCCGGCGACGGGCAGGCCCGGGCCATCGTCGCGGCAGCCTTTCAGCAGCGGCTGGTGGGTGGCGACGACCTGCACGAGGTCGACCGGATGCCGCGCCTCCGCCGGCGCCGGTTGATCCTGACCACCGCGTCGGATGCCGCCGGCGGCGCGCACTCGCTGGGCGAGCTGGATCTGTCGAGCCTGGTTCGCCGGGCCGGGCTTCCGGAACCGACGCGTCAGCAGGTCCGGCGGGACGCGACCGGCCGGCGCCGCTACCTGGACGCGTACTTCGAGGAGTGGCGGGTGCACGTCGAGGTCGACGGCGGCCAGCATCTCGACCCCGCCCACGCCTGGGCCGACATGCGTCGGCAGAACGACCTCTGGGTGGAGGGCGACCGTATCCTTCGCTTCCCCTCGTGGGCTCTACGCGCAGACCCGGAGACGGTCGTCGGCCAACTACGGGCGGCCCTCCGCGCCGCCGGCTGGAATGGTTGAGGGTTACGCGCCCAGGACCTGGTTCAGGTACGGGTTCGTGAAGCGGCGGTCGGGGTCCAGGCGGTCGCGCACCGCCAGGAAGTCACCGAACTTCGGGTAGGCCTCCGCCAGCGACTCCGCGTCCCGCCAGTGCAGCTTGCCCCAGTGGGGGCGGCCGCCCAGGTCTGCGGCGACCTTCTCGAACTCCCGGAAGTACGGCTCGTACGGCATCCCCACGTACTGGTGGATGGCCACGTACGCGGAGTCCCGCCCGTACCCGTGGGAGAGCCAGATGTCGTCGGCGGCGGTGAACCGCACCTCGACCGGGAACAGCACCTTGAACGGCAGCCCGTCCACGATCCGCCGCAGTTCGGCCAGCGCGGTGGGCAGGGCGGCGCGTGGGAGGCCGTACTCCATCTCGACGAAGCGGACCCGGCGCGGGGTGCAGAAGACCAGGTCGGAGCGGCCCGTGTAGGTGCGTTCGGTGAGCGCCCGGGCGGAGATCGCGCTGATCCCGGGGGCGAGCGCCGGCACGGCGCGGCCCAGCCGGCAGGCCCCGGCGAACACGGTGTTGGAGAGGAACTCGTCGTCCAGCCAGCCGCGCCAGCGCGGCAGTGGCCGGTCGTCGGCGGGCACCCGGTCGTTGGCCTTGACCTGCACCCGGTCCGTGTACGGGAACCAGTAGAACTCGGCGTGGTCGTGGCGCTCGACCAGGCCGGGCAGGTCGTCGAGCACCGCGGCGAGCGCGGCCGGCCGCTCGTGCGCGCGGAGCACGAAGGCGTCGACGCAGCGGAGCGTGACCTCGACCAGCACCCCCACGGCGCCGAGCCCGACCCGGGCGGCGGCGAACACGTCCCGGTGCTCGTCGGCGGAGCAGCGCAGCACCTCGCCGGTGCCGGTGACCAGGGTCAGCGCCGTGACGAAGGTGGACAGGCAGCCGAGCTTCCCGCCGGTGCCGTGGGTGCCGGTGGAGAGCGCGCCGGCGACGGTCTGCGCGTCGATGTCGCCGAGGTTGGGCATGGCCAGGCCGTGGCGCGCGAGCAGGTCGTTGAGCGTGTGCAGCGTCGTTCCGGCCGGTACGGTGACCAGGCGGCGAGCGGTGTCGATGGTGACGCCGGTGTCCAGGTCGGCGAGGTCGAGCCGGTGCCCGTCGGCGACGGCGGTGCCGGTGAAGGAGTGTCCGCTGCCCACCGCCCGGATCGTCCGGCCGGTGTCGGCGGCGTGGCGGACCGCCTCGGCGACCTCCTCGACGGTGCGGGGGCGCACCGTCAGGGCGGCGGTGCTGCGCTGGTTGCCGGCCCAGTTGGACCAGGCGGCTGGCGTGCCGGCCATGGGACGCTCCTCGACGTGAATATGAACTGACTTCATATCAGGAACGTTGTTCCTGGTAAATACCGCAATCGAGCCCGGCTCGTTGTACCGGTAGTCACAGACTCGTGACGTGCAGATATGTTCTCCGTCGAAGGGGGGTGGCGAGTGTCCACACCAGCCGCCACGACCGGGCCGCTGCGTCGGGTACCGGTGCAGGGTCGAAGTGTCGCGCGGGTCCAGCGAATGCTGGACGCCTGCGCCGAGCTCGTCGACGAGGTGGGGTACGAGGGCTTGACCACGACCCTTCTCGCCGAGCGTGCCGAGGTGGCGATCGGGTCGGTCTACCAGTTCTTTCCGGACAAGCGGGCCATCGTGCAGGCGCTGACGCTGCGCACGATGGAGTCCTATCTCCAGCGGCTCGACGAGCGGTTCTCCTCGCCCGATCTGACCCACTGGTGGGACGGGGTCGACGCGGCGATCGACGAGTACATCTCGATGCACCGCACGGTCCCTGGTTTCCGTACCCTGCATTTCGGCGACGTGGTCGACCTGCACCTGCTGGACGAGCAGCGGGACAACAACGGGGTGATCGCGGATCAGCTCGCCCGGGTGCTCACGGAGCGGTTCGGTCTGGCCGGCGTGCCCGACCTGCGGTTCCACCTGGAGGTCGCGGTCGAGGCCGCCGACTCCTTGATCAAGCTGGCGTTCCGGCGGAAGACCGAGGGCGACGAGCGGGTGCTGGTCGAGGCGAAGGCGCTCATCCGGGAGTACCTGCACCGGCAGGTCGACGCCCGGACGGAGGCCGTGCAACAGAGTTGAGCAGGACGTCGCCGCCCTGGTGCCGGCGGTGACGACAAGGTGCGACGCCCGGGGTGCGACCGGGCACAACGAGCGGCGGGTTCCCGAGGTGTCCGGGACCCGCCGTCACCGTCTAGAGGAACGCGTGGCCCTCGCCCCGGTAGGTGGGCACCGTGGCCACCACGCTGTCGCCGTCGACGAGATGCACCTCGTTGACGTGTTCGCACAGCTCGCCGGCCTTTGCGTGCCGGAACCACACCCGGTCCCCGATCCGCAGGTCGGTGGCGACGTCGCCGGCCAGCGGGGTCTGCACCTCGCCCGCGCCCTCCGCGCCCAGCAGCTTCAGCCCGGCCGGCAGCCACGGCCGGGGCAGCCGGCTGTCGGCGGCCGGGCCCGAGGCGATCCAGCCGCCGCCGAGCACGGTGGCCAGCCCGGGCCCCGGACGGCGGACCACCGCGCAGGCGAAGAACGCCGCCGGGGTCGGCCGCCAGGCACGGTACGCGTCGAAGAGCGTCGGCCCGTACAGGCCGGAGCCCGCGGTGACCTCGGTGACCGCGGGGTCGGCGCTGGTGGCGGCCACGCTGCCGGTGCCGCCGCCGTTGACGAACTCCAGGTCCGCGTGCTCGCGTACCGCGGCGACCGCGGCCGCCCGGCGGGCCAGCAGTTCCCGGTACGAGCCGCGCTGGGTGACCCGGATGGCCGTGCCGAGCACCGCCTGCCCGGGCGGGGCGTCGCCGAGGCCGGCGATCTGCGCTTCGTAGGACATGAGGCCGACCAGCCGGAAGCCCTGCCGGCCGGCGACGGCGGCGGCGAGGCTGCCGGCCGCCCCGGCGCTGTGCACCGGCGACCGCCGCACGCCGACGTGCACCCGGCCGCCGAGGGGCCGCCAGGAGGCGTCCAGTTCGAGGCAGACGCGCAGTGGCGGCCTGCGGTCGGGCGGACACACCTGGTCGACGAGGTCGAGCTGCCCGGCGTCGTCGACCATCAGGGTCACCGCGTCGGCGAGCGCCGGGTCGGCGGCCAGTTCGGCGAGCGCCCTCCGGTCGGCGGTCGGGTAGGCGACCAGCACGTCGTCGCTGACGCCGCTGCGCGCCAGCCAGAGCGCCTCGGGGAGGGTGAACGCCATCACCCCCCGCCAGCCGGGCCGGGCCAGCGCCCGGGTCAGCAGCTCCCGGACCCGGACCGACTTGCTGGCGATCCGCACCGGCTTGCCGGCGGCCCGCCCGACCAGGGCGTCGGCGTTCGCGTCGAAGGCGGAGAGATCGACCACCGCGTACGGCGGGTCGAGGTGGGCGGTCGCCCGGTCGAGGCGATCGCGAAGTTTGTCACGGTCGATGGCCACGTGTGCACGCTAACTGTCTGGACGCCAATGCGAAATACCCTCGCGTCTGTCCGGGCTGCGGGCGGTGGTCCCGGCGGCCTAGGCTCGCGAGCAGGCGAATGTCGCGGAGGGGGACGCATCTCGCCGCGACTAGAGTGTTCCACCGGGGGTGCCCAACTCTGGGCCGGCACGTGGAGGTACGGCCATCGAAAGCCAGAACAACGGCGAGTCGCCCGGCGTGTCGGCGCCCGCGGCCGACCGCTCCGGAGCGGCCGCCATCCGGTCGGTCCTGCGCATCCGGCCCTTCCGCCGGCTGTGGGTCGTGCTCGGCGTCGCCTCCTTCGGCGACTGGCTCGGCCTGCTCGCCACCGCCCTCTTCGCCGCCGCCCAGGTCTCCGGCAGCACCGCACAGGGCGCCGCCTTCGGTGGCGTGACCGCCATCCGGCTGCTCCCGGCGCTGGTGCTCGGTCCGGTTGCCGGCGTCTTCGCCGACCGGTTCGACCGCCGCTGGACGATGGTCATCTGCGACCTGCTGCGCTTCGTGCTCTTCGCCTCCATTCCGCTCTACGCGCTCACCGGCGCCAGCGGTGGCCTGGTGGTCGGATGGGCGCTGATCGCCACCTTCCTGATCGAGTCGGTCACCCTGCTGTGGATCCCGGCCAAGGAGGCCGCGGTCCCGAACCTGATCCCGCGGACCCGGCTGGAGACCGCCAACCAGCTCACCCTGATCACCACGTACGGCCTCACCCCGGTGGCCGCGGCCATCGCCCTGGCCGTGCTCGACCGCGGCGTACGCGGGGCGGTCGGCGGCGACCTGCCCGACTGGGCCGAGCCGGCCCAGCTCGCCCTCTGGTTCAACGCCTTCTCCCGGCTGGCGACCGCACTGGTGGTGGCCTTCGGGATCAAGGAGATCAGCGAGGCCCAGCGCGGCGAGACGGAGCGCGTCGAGCAGAGCATGTTCCGACAGTTCGCCGACGGCTGGAAATACATCGGCCAGACCCCGTTGGTTCGCGGCCTCGTGCTGGGCATCTTCGGCGCCTTCGCGGGCGGCGGCATCGTGGTCGGCACGGCCAAGTTCTTCGCCAGCTCGCTCGGTGCCGGTGACGCCGCGTTCTCGCTGCTCTTCGGCGCGATCTTCGTCGGCCTGGCGCTCGGCATCGGGCTCGGGCCGATGATCGTCCGGGACATGTCCCGGCGGCGCTGGTTCGGCATGAGCATCGTGCTGGCCAGCGCCTCGGTGCTGGTGCTGGCCTTCGCCATCCACCTGTCCATGGCGATGCTCGGCGCGATCCTGGTCGGCGCGGGCGCCGGCATGGCCTTCCTGGCGGGCACCACGCTGCTCGGCGGCGAGGTCGCCGACGAGGTGCGCGGCCGCGTCTTCGCGGTGGTGCAGATCGGCACCCGGCTCGTGCTGATCCTGGCCATCGCGCTGAGCAGCCTTCTGGTCGGCGTCGGCGGCTCCCGCCAGCTGACCATCGCCGACCTGGGCATCTCGGTCTCCTCGACCCGACTGCTGCTGCTCGCCGCGGGCGCCGCCGGCATCTTCGCCGGCATCAGCGCCTTCGGCCAGATGGACGACAAGAAGGGCGTGCCGGTCCTGGCCGACCTCTGGGGTTCGATCCGGGGCCGCCCGCTCATGCCGTCCGAGCCCTTCGTCTCCAGCGGGCTCTTCGTGGTCTTCGAGGGCGGCGAGGGTGCCGGCAAGTCCACCCAGCTCGCCGCGCTCGCCGACCGGCTGCGCGGGCAGGGCCGGGACGTCGTGGTCACCCGGGAGCCGGGGGCCACCGGCATCGGCCAGCGGATCCGCTCGCTGGTGCTGGAGACCTCCGACGAGGAGGCCCCGTCGCCGCGCGCCGAGGCGCTGCTCTACGCCGCCGACCGGGCGCACCACATCGCCACCGTGGTCCGGCCCGCGCTGGTCCGCGGTGCGGTCGTGATCAGCGACCGGTACGTCGACTCGTCGCTCGCGTACCAGGGCGCCGGGCGGACCCTGCCGGTGCAGGAGGTCTCCTGGCTCTCCTCGTGGGCCACCGGCGGGCTGAAGCCCGACCTCGTGGTGCTCCTCGACGTCGACCCGCACACCGGCCGGTCCCGGGTCGACTCCCGCAACCAGGGCGCCGACCGGCTGGAGGCCGAGTCGCTCGGGTTCCACGAGCGGGTCCGGTACGCCTTCCTCGACCTCGCCGCCGCCGACCCCAAGCGCTACCTGGTGCTCGACGCGTCCCGCCCGGCCGAGGAGATCGCCGCGGCGGTCGCCCGGCGGGTGGAGGAGTTCCTCGTCGACCCGGCCGCCATCGTGCACCCGCGACCCGCCCAGGGCCCCGACACCACGGTCCAGCCCGAGTTATCCGACGCGGAGCTGGTGACGATGGAACGCCCCCGACAATGACCGACGTCTTCGCCGACCTGGTCGGACAGGACGAGGCGGTGGCCACGCTCCGGCGGGCCGCCGCCTCGGCCGCCGCCCTGCTGCGCGCCACCGCGGCCGCCGTGGCGCGGGCGGGCGCCCCGGCGGCCGGCGGAGCCGACCCGGACGGCGGGCACGACGACCTCGACGCGCTCGCCGAGGAGTTCGACGAGCCCGGCCCGGAGGGCGCCGATCCCGGCGCCGGGATGACGCACGCCTGGATCTTCACGGGGCCGCCCGGTTCCGGCCGGTCGGTGGCCGCCCGCGCCTTCGCCGCCGCCCTCCAGTGCGTGCACGGCACCGGCTGCGGCCGCTGCCCCGGCTGCCACACCACCCTGGCCGGCACTCACGCCGACGTGCGGCTGGTGGTGCCCGAGGGGCTCTCCATCGGCGTGAGCGAGATGCGCGCGCTGGTGCTGCGGGCGGCCAGCACACCGTCCGGCGGCCGCTGGCAGGTCGTCATCATCGAGGACGCCGACCGGCTCACCGAGGCCGCCGGCAACGCGCTGCTCAAGGCCGTCGAGGAGCCGCCGCCGCGTACCGTCTTCCTGCTCTGCGCCCCCTCCACCCACCCGGACGACATCTCGGTGACCATCCGGTCGCGGTGCCGGGTCGTGCCACTGCGGCAGCCGCCGGCCGGCGCGGTGGCCGAGGTGCTCGTACGCCGCGACGGCATCGCCCCCGACGTGGCCGAATGGGCCGCCGCGGCGGCGCAGGGCCACGTGGGCCGGGCCCGGCGGCTGGCCCGCGACCCG
The DNA here is from genome assembly GCF_009671205.1 of Micromonospora terminaliae. NCBI lineage: Bacteria > Bacillati > Actinomycetota > Actinomycetes > Micromonosporales > Micromonosporaceae > Micromonospora > Micromonospora terminaliae. Next base: position 6,001,284 of record NZ_CP045309.1, read on the forward strand.
GAGGCCCGGCAGCGCCGCGACGCCGTGCTCGCCGTGCCGCGCCGGCTGACCGGCGTCGGCGCCGCGTTCGACGCCGCCTCGGCGCTGATCGAGGCGGCCGAGGCGGAGGCCGCCGCGGCGGTCGCCGAGATCGACGAGGCGGAGCGGTCCGCGCTCCAGACCGCGCTCGGCGCGGGCGGCACCGGCCGGGGTGCGGCCGGCGCCATGCGCGGCGCCGCCGGGCAGCTCAAGGACCTGGAGCGGCGGCAGAAGTCGCGGGCCACCCGGGCCCAGCGGGACGCACTCGACCGGGCGCTGGTCGACCTGGCCGGCTTCTACCGCGACGCGCTCACCATGGCCCTGCGGGCGCCGGTCGCGCCGGTGCACACCGACACGGCGGCGCTGGCCGGGGCCGGCGCGCAGAAGTGGGACGCCGAGGGGGCGCTGCGCCGGCTGGAGGCCGTGCTGGAGTGCCGGGCGGCCATCGAGGCGAACGTCAAGCCGCGGATCGCGGTGGAGGCGATGATGCTCGCCCTGTGGCGGGGCTGACCGCCGGTCGAGGTTGTCCACAGGGCATCGACAGGCTTTGTTGACTGCGGTACGGTCCGGTGTGGCCGCGCGGTGACGGTGGCGGCACGCTCAGTGATGAGGTCAGCCGGGAGGAGTCCGCCGATGCCACGCGGGGAGATCGACGAGGCCTGGATCGAGGAGGCGGTGCGGCGCTACCGGCACATCGAGACCCTCCAGGCCGAGTTCGACCAGGCGGTGGCGACGGTCGAGGTCACCGTCCGCTCGCCCGACGGCCTCGTCGAGGTGGTGGTGACCGCCGGCGGGCGGATCACCGACGTGCGCTTCCTCGGCCCGCTGCACCAGCGCAACCCCCGGGACGTCGCCGGATCGGTGCAGGCCGCCGTGACCGCCGCCGCCGACGCGGCGCAGTGGGCCCGCGAGAAGCTGCACAACGAGACGTTCGCGGCCTACCGGCCGCTGGCGGGAGCCTGACATGGAGACGTTGCGCGCGCTGGCGGCCCGCCTGGACGAGGCCGGGGCGGCCCTCGCCACGCTGGCCCACACGGTGACCGCCACCGACCCGCCCCACCCCGCGTTCGGCGCACACGCCACCGGCCGGCCCGGCGAGATCGGTCGGGCCCTGCACCGGCAGTGGACCGCGGCCACCGGCGACCGGGCCCGCGAGGCGCGAGCCGCCGCCACCCGGCTGGCCGCCGCCGCGGCCGCCCTGCGCAGCGCCGCCGACCGCTACCCGGCGACCGACGAGTCTGTCGCGCGGCGGCTGGCCCGGGAGGCGTGATGGACGCCCTCGACCGCCTCGCCGAGCCGGGTCTCGATCTGCTCACCCGGGTCGACGCGCTGCTCGCCGCCGGCGCTCCCGAGGGGCACCGGCTCTGGCCGCTGCTGCGCCGGATGCAGGTGCTCCCCGGCGCGGCCGTGCGCGAGTTCCTCGACCTGCACCCCGCGCCGCTGACCGGCGCCGGCCACGCCGTGCGCCGGCTCGTCCGGGGGTACGACGACACCTGCGCCGCCCTCGCCGACCCGGTCGCCTGGTCCGGGCCTGCCGCCGCGGCCTACGACGAGGCCCGCGCAGCCCTGCTCCGCCACCTCGACGAGGGGCCGGAGAGCCTGGTCGGGCGGCTGGAGTCCACGGCCGGCTACGCCGACGCGCTGGCCGACTGGGTCGAGGGCAGTCGTGTCGCACTGGCCCGGGCACTGGCCGAGGTACTGCGCTCCGCCGAGGCGGTCACCGTGCACGCCGCCACCCGCCCGGGAGCCGAGTCCGGCCGGTCGGGGTCGATCGCGGCCGCCGAGATCGCCATCCGGGTGCTCGGCGTGCTCGGGGTGGCCTACGACGGCGCGGAGACGCTGCTGCGCCAGTGGGCGCCCAGCCTGGCCGAGACGACCTGGCGGGACCGGGTGACGAGCGCTCCCCGCTACGGCGGCACCACCCGGATCGGGCACTGACCAGGCCCTCACAGGTCCACGGCGTCGCACGCCGGACCGGCCGTGGCCGGGCTCCGGCGGCGACGCCGTGGCCTTCCCCTGCACCCCCCGCAGGTATGGATTCACTCAACGCGGTCGACGGCCATTTGTCCCGTAGCCGACTCATGTTTCAACCGTCCGGGCGAGGATCACGGCACGAGGGGTCGGCTCCGGTTCGGTCGAGTCGACAAACATGGATCGCTGCGCCCGGTGACCGGGTGGCGACGGGCGACCGTCCCGGAACCCCGCGAAGGTCGTAGGGTGGTGGGCATGGGCATGCTCTGCGCGGTCAGCTTCAACCGGTACGGGCGCCTCTTCTACCTGGATCCCGGTGAGCTGCGCCCGCAGGTGGGCGACAAGGTGCTGGTGCCCACCGACGACGGGCCCGAGGTGGCCGAGTGCGTCTGGGCGGCGCAGTGGGTCAGCGAGGACACCGAGGGCTTCCCCCGGCTGGCCGGCCTGGCCGGGGACGAGGACCTGCGCCGCGACGAGCTGCTGCGGCGGCGCAAGGCCGACGCCAAGGTGGCCGCCAAGCGGCTGATCCGCGAGCACGGCCTGCCCATGAAGGTGGTGGCCATCGACCACGTCTTCGCCACCCCGGAGACCGGCAGCGACCGGACGACCGTCTACTTCACCGCGCCGCACCGGGTCGACTTCCGCTCGCTGGTGCGCGACCTGGGGGCGACCCTGCACTGCCGGGTTGAGCTGCGCCAGCTCTCCGCCCGGGACTCGGCCCGGGTGCAGGGCGGGATCGGCTCCTGCGGGCGGGACCTGTGCTGCGCCACCTTCCTCACCGACTTCGAACCGGTCACCATCCGGATGGCCAAGGACCAGGACCTGCCGCTCAACCCGCTGCGCATCTCCGGCGCGTGCGGCCGGCTGATGTGCTGCCTCAAGTACGAGCACCCGCTCTACCAGCGGTTCCAGGAGTCCGCGCCGGCCATCGGCAGCCGCGTCTCCACCCCGGAGGGCGAGGGCAAGGTCGTCGGCCACAGCGTCCCCCGCGACTCGGTCACGGTGCGCCTGGATGCCGACGGCTCCCGCTGCTCGTGCAGCCGCGCATCGGTGTGCGCCCCCCGCCAGGCCCACGACCAGCACTACTCCTGACCGCCTCAGCCCTCCCGCGCGTCCCCGCCTTCCCGTCCGCGCCTCGCGGTGTTGATCAAGAGGTTTGCGTCAGGGATCGCTGGATTCCAGACGCAAACCTCTTGATCAACGGGTGGGTCAGCGGAGGACGATGGGGGATTCGGCCAGGCGGGGGGTCAGGGGGGACTTCGGGAGGATCCAGCTTGCCGTCGGGGACTCTTCGGGGTTGAGCTGCCAGGTGTGGGAGACCTTGTCGACCGCGATCGGGTAGATCGTCAGGGTGCCGTCCGGGTCGATGCGGAAGCGGAGGAATGACTTCGAGTCCTCGATGCCCTGGCCGGCGAAGAGCTCGTTGACGTTCACCCCGAACGAGCCGGCCACCAGCAGGTACAGCGCCACCAGCTGGCTGGCGACCAGCCCGCTCACCGGCCCGTACAGGACGGCGGCGGCGACCGCCGGCAGCGGCCACGGCCAGTCGTAGAACGGCAGTTGCAGCCAGAGCCAGGTGCCGCCGGCAGCCAGCGCCACGTGAGCCAGGCCGTGGGTCACGCCGAGGATCCAGTGCCGGGCGTGCCGCTTCCCACCGGCGCTGGGCGGCTTGGCGAAGAACGCCGCGCTCAGCAGGGTCACCGCCAGCATGATCACCAGCGGCACGCTGAACAGCCGCTGCTCGGTGGTTCCGACCTGGTTCGCCGCCACCCCGGCCATGGCCAGCATGAGCAGCGTGTGCAGGGTGCCCAGCAGAGTGGTGAAACCCGGGTTGCGGAACGGCAGCCGGGCGAAGATCCCCCAGCCGTACCGCCGGGAGCGGGCCTTGTCCGGATAGCGGGCGGCCAGCTCGTACTCGCGGGTGCGGCTGGACCGGCGGGCCAGCGTGTCCCGCGGCGGCACCTCCAGCCGCTCGGGCAGCTGGTGGGTGGGGTAGAGGTAGGCGCCGCCACCCCCACAGGTGATCAACTGCCGATCCGGTCCGGTGTAGCGGGCGTAGTGGTGCAGGTCGCCGGAGACCAGCAGCCGCACCTGAGCGCCCGTGGGCGCCACGATCGTACGGATGAAGTAGTCGATCGAGTCGTAGGCCGTGGGATGGTCGTGGGCCTTGACCCACGTCGGCGCCGGCACCGCGAGGATCACCTTGGCCCGCGGCGTGAGCTTCCGGGCGACCTCGTCGAAGTAGGTGAGCTGCGGGTCGTCCAGGTACGACCCGGACTGGTCGTCGAGGCCGAGCAGCCACCAGTCGGCCGGCAACTCCACCGCGAAGTACGAGCGGGACTGGCCGGTGCCCCAACCCGCGAAGTGCCGGTCCCGGGACCGGACGAACAACCGCAGGAACGCCGTCAGGCCGTCGTACCAGTCGTGGTTGCCCGGCACCGCGAAGAGCGTCGGCCGCTGCGGCGGCGCGATCGGCAGCGCCGCCTGGTACGGCCCCTTGCACCGGTCCTCGTACGCCTCGTAGGCCGCCGACGGGTAGACCTGGTCGCCCCCCATCACCAGCGTCTGCGCCCGGGGCAGCCGGTGCCCGTCCACCTCCAGCTCCGGCTGGGCGAGCAGATAGGCCACCGAGTACGTGGCGTCGAAACCGTCACCCAGGTCGGCCACGTAGTCCAGCCAGAGCCCGCCGTCCGGCCCCACCTGCCGGAACGTGTCGTCGCCGAACGCGTTCTGCAACTCGCGCTTGTCCAGGTACGCCCCGAACAGTATCGCCAGCAGCGTCCGCAGCCCGGTGCTGATGAGCAGCAGCGGCGCGAGCCAGGGGACCGGCTTCCGGGGGGTGAACCCCAGCTCCAGCGGGTCCAGGCTGCGCGGGCGGCGGCTGGCCCGCTCGCCCGGGTGCGCCTCGGGGATCGGCTGCTGCGGCGGCACGTGATCGTCACTCACCCGCCGCAGGGTAGTCCCGACCGGGCGCGAAGTCTCTCCCGCGTACGTGCTGAAACTCCCGGATGTCCGGATCTTCGGGGAGGGGGATCCCGTTCGGCAGCCGCCGGGGTGTGCCGTACACTTGACGATCGTTGCCGCCTTAGCTCAGTCGGCTAGAGCGACGCACTCGTAATGCGTAGGTCGACGGTTCGATTCCGTCAGGCGGCTCGGTGAAGAAGCCCAGGTCAACGACCTGGGCTTCGCCGTTTCCCAAGGTCGACAACCTCGCCGCCGGCCGTGCCAGTCCGCAAATAGTCCGCATCCCGCGCCGCGACCGCCTCGTCCAGCCGATTGGCGACCGCGTCCAGGTCGTCACCGAAGAGCCCCGCGTACACGTCCAAGGTCATCGACGCCGAGGCGTGCCCGAGCATCCGCTGCACCGCCTTGACGTTGGCACCCGCCGCCACGGCCAGACTCGCCGCCGTGTGCCGCAGGTCGTGCGGAGTTAGCCCAGCCAGCCCAACCGACGCCGCAGCTGGCGCGAAGACCCGCGACCGGAAGTTGGTGTTACGCAGCGGCCCGCCGTTCGGAGCGGTGAACACCAGCGCGTCCCGACGCTTGCCGGCGACGTGCGCGGCCAGCTCGTCGACGAGGAACCGCGGAATCGGCACCGACCGGCGCTGATGGTTCTTCGGTGTGCCCTCGACCAGCTCCCCGCCGACCTCCGCGAACGCCACCGCCACCCGCCGCCGCAGCAGATCCAGCCGCGACACCCGCAACGCCGACGCCTCACCCCACCGCAGCCCGGTGTAAGCCAGGAACCGCACCAGCAGCCCGTACCGCCCGCACGCCTCCGCGAGCCTCGCCACCTGGTCGTGGTCAAGGAACACCGGTTCCTCCCGCACGACCCGAGGCAGCCGGACGCCATCTGCCGGATTCCGGGACATCCGGCCATCCCGCACGGCATGCGCTAGGGCCAGCGACAGCACCCGGTGCGCGTACCGGACCGTTGCCGGGGCGAGGCCGGAGGCGGTGAGCCGCTGCACCCAGGCCGCTACCTCCGCGTACGAGACTGCCGAAAGCGGGATGTCCTCCCACGTCGGAAGGATCTGCCGCCGTAACGCCAACTCGTACCGGGTACGGGTCGACGGCTTGAGCTGCACCTGAGCCGCCATCCACTGCGCCGCCCAGGCACCCACGGTCACCCGCGCCCGAGCGCGGTCGACCAAGGCGGCCCGCAAGCGGGCCGCGCCGGACGCGCTCGGCCTGCTGGCGGCGCAAGCGCCGGCATCGGCCGGCGCGTCGGCCGATAAGGGCCTTGCCTCCGGCGGGGGCCAGACGACTCCGAGATGGAGTTGCCGAACGGTTTGGGTTCGTGGGTAGTGAGGCGCCATCCCGCCAGCCACCGACCCAGGCAAGCCGAGCAGACCAGGGCCAGGGCGACAAGGTCGTTCGTCCGGTGGGGCGCTCCACCTTGTCGCCCTGGCCCTGGCCAGCTCCACCGTGTGTGGGTCGGCGGCAGACGGGATGGCAGGGAGGTTATCGTCGGCAGCTTGCTGATTCAGAAAGGCCGGACATCTAGCGCCGGGCGGAAGGCGGGATGGATGATGAAGCCATCTGCGTGACGAATGTTTGCGACGCTATCCGCATATTCGGGATAGTCGTATCCGTATATCGCCCTCCTGGCGTTGTCCGGAAGGACACCAAGGAACCCGATATCGAAGAGTAGCTTCACTATCAGGTGGTACCCGTCAGCCCAGTCATCTGCGGGGGTCCCGTTCCAGAAGGGCTCGCTAACCTCAGTCAGCCATTGCACCCCATTGAACTTATAGTCCGCTAGGAGCTCAAAGCAGTTGTCGAAGTACTTCGTAATTGTTTCCTTGCTCATTACGGCCGGCGCCTGCCTGAACCTACTCAAGACCCGGTCGATACCGGTGAAGGTTGGGTCCCACTCGTCCCGAAGAGCCAAGAGGCGGTTGCGCGAGTAAGACCCTTCAGCGTCCTTGAGATCCTCCCAGCTCAGCCGTTGCTTGTTCCCCGCGAGCATAAACGCCTCATTCAGGAAGGCAATAGCATCCCGGGGGCGCATCAACGTCCGATCCAGCACAAATTCGAGAGCTTTTCCCCGTGTCTGATTGTAATTGGGGAGCAGGCTCTTGATGCCGGAGACCCCTCCTAGATTGCGCCTCTCCGCCGCAACGCGCGCCCGCTCATCGAGCATGGCTTCGAGCTCATTAGCGGACCATCTGACGCGCATTGACAACGCACGGAACTTCTCCCCTTGACCCCCTCCGCGTCCAAAGTCAAGGGTTTCGAAGATATTTGTTCGCAGTGCGACGATTACCTTGAGATTAGCGACTCGCTTCAAATCGAAGACCACTTGGAACAGGTTCCGGATTAGGTCGTTCTTGACCTTGTCGTCAGCCCAGTCCTTGTCCAGGTCATCTATGAGGACGTAGGTGTAATGCTGCGACGATTCCAAAATTTCGTCATTAAGGACGTTCATCATGGTGTTGAGTCGAGGGAGCTGCGTCTCATTGACGACTCGCTGGAATCTCCGCACTAATTCAACCCGCTCCTCAGAGGAGGTCGTGTTGGTATCGTCGGAGCTGACGCTAAAGTCGATGGGCTTAACGCCCAGCTTCCCGCCCGCTGCGGCCTTGAACTGGCTCTCGAACTTGTTGGTAATGTCGCGGACCCGCTCGTCCGTCTCGCACCAGAACTTGCCCTCAAACTCTTCTAGATACTCAAGGGCAGCCTTCTTCTTGTTGTCTCTCTTGATCTTATCCATGATCGTATCGATAAAGCGTTGCTTAGCGTCGGGTGAATCGATTTTATAGCGGTGCTTGATAATCTCAATTAGAAGGACGTGCTTCCATAGCGCATTGTACAGCGAATCGAGGTGGACGTTGAGTGCTGTGAGATGCCGGACAACTCCAAGATCCGTAATGTAGGGCAAGGACAAGTCAATCGGATTAATCTCGATTACATGCTCAGGCCAGTCGGCCCTTATTCGCTGCAACGCCGCCGACTTGCCGCTGCCGGTCCTGCCAATAACAAAGCACTTAGCGTCCCCACCCCTCGACACGATCGAGCGGTAGATAGAGGATTCATAGAAGGCGTCACTGAGCAGGCCGTCTGCCTCGGCGATCTCACCTCCGAGGTTGAGATTCCCGTGGATATTCCGCTTAGGTTCGGTGTTGTGCTTCACTTTCGCCATAGGTCCTCCGTCCCAGTCTGGCGAGAAGGCTAGAACAGAAGTTGATCGTTCTGAAGCGATGGCGTGAGGCGATCGGGCTCTTAGGTTGATTCGTACGGTAGTCGGGATCCCCTTACGCCCGGCAAAGATAGACATACCGCCCCGATACAGGACCTTTGCTGTCGTCTATCTGTCATTCTGTTGCACGGGATGGATGGATGGCTAGGACTAACCGCTAACGGGGCAGGCGGCGGGTTTCGCCGGCGGTGTGGGAGCCGTCTAGGACGGAGCGCAGGGCGGCCATGACCCTTCCTGTCACCAACGCCCGTCGCTGCGACGTGCCAACCGCGTGCCAGTAGCCAGTACCCAAGACGGGCACGAACGGGCACGAGCCGTCACCCGTTCCTTCATCACCAGCAGGCGTTCCGGGCATCTCGGGGCGATGATCTTCGTCCTTCCAAGCTGACGGTGCGGGCTGCGATGATCGCGCCGTGGGTGGTGGCGATGACAGCCGCGAGGACTGGCGTGAACTACGCACGCAGCTGCGCATAGGCCAACGCCTGACCGGTCGCGTGTGTTGGGTTCCAAGTCCCGGTGTAATTGGAGTCGGTGTTGACCTCGGTCTTGCCGTGAAGGGCTTCGTGGATGTCCTGATGCTGTCCTACGACGCGGCACAGTGGCCCACGCTCGGCACCGTTACGGAGTTCGAGATCATCCATATGGATGAGCGGCCTCAGATCCGTCTGCGGCCCGTCGAGCCGAGCTACCGAGCGGATCATCCATAGGTGGGCGGTCCGCATCCAGTCCGCAAGAGGTCGACGGACAGCGGGGGAGTAGTGCGAGATGCCGAAAAGGTGTTCCCGCTGCTAGACGGCCATGTGCCCAGGCCGGCGGGACGGGCAATTTGATCTCGTAATGCGTAGGTCGACGGTTCGATTCCGTCAGGCGGCTCGATAGAAGGGCCCAGGTCACCGGCTTGATCGCCGACCATGACCTGGGCCTTTTGCTTGCCTTCGCGAGGCCGAGCAGCCAAGCGAGCAGCAACCTGCTCACCCGACCACGTTTGCCCGTGCGTCAAGGCCATCTTGGCGTGGCGGGCCGGACGGCGGCCCCCTCCCCATCAGGGCGGGTCGACGGCAGACAGTGAGGACTCGCCGGCACTCGCCGACGAGCGCCAGGTGCGTCGAGCCGCCTTTGTAAGGCAGAGCCTCAACTCGGGAGCGAAGCGACTCAGCGATCGGCGACGTAATCAGCTGAGGGCTCGCAATGCGGCGGTGACCACCAGGAAGAGCGAGATCAGTACAGCCGAGCCGACTCGTACCTGTCGTGAGCGGCTGAAGAGGCCCACCACGAACGCCACTCCCACGCCCAGCAGCCAGTGGCCGACCTCGGGATGGCGATCGGGCTCGAAGCCGAGTTGACCGAGGACCGCACGGCCGTAGCCGACGAGTGCGGCGCCGCCGGCCCAAACAAGCAGGGTCCAGCCGCACCGGCCGCCGGGACTTTCAGTCAGCCGCGACCCGTGGCGGGTGAGGGTACCGAGCAGGTAGGTCATCGTCAGCAGCGCCACCGCGCCGATGAGCAGCACGACGTGCAGCCCGACGAAGAGCGTGAGTAGCACCCACGGGCCGCTGGTGGTCCCTCGCAGAAACAGGGCGGCCGCCGCACCGACCACGACCACCTGCCCCACCGCCAGGCGGTTCGCATTCACCAGGTGCGGCGCGGCCAGTGCCGACCGTGGTGGGGCCGGGTGTTCCGCCATGCTGCACTCCCCCGTTGCGTCAGTCCGCCCCACACTCAGCAGGGCTGGTCAGCGGTCAGGGTGAGACATCCGCTGTTCCGCCGCTTTCCCGAGTCCCTTCCGCTGGCGGCTGCCGCACTCAATGACAGCAACGGTTGACAGACATTCCATGAGCGGGAGTTAGCCAAGGGGCTTGCATTGCCTGGTTTTGACATCATCCGGTGCGCACAGAGCGATGCTCCAGCGCAGCGAGAACTCGTACGGGTGGCCGCCGGACGTGTAGCGCAGGACCAGTTGCTCTGCGACCGCTGTGTGGGGGCCGACCTTGCGCACCCGCAGCTGCAGCGCGACCTGGGCCGCGCCCTTGTCTCGGGCGTACAGATCATCAGGCGCGCAAGCAACAGCCCTGTCGAAGACAGCCGGATCGTGGGACAGCGGGATCTTGCTGCCATCGCTGGAACTGTCCCACGGCACGAGCGCAAACGCCTCAACCCGGATTTCCCCCGTGGACATCTCGGGCTGGATCTCGTTGATGGTCACTCGACCGGGCCGGTCGAGGCAGATACTCGCCACGCCTAAGGTACTCACGTCGCGAACCGAGTCCGGGTCGACATCGGGGAACCGCTTTCCCGCACCGGTGTAGGAGGCCGGGACAGTGATGCGAGCATCACTTGAGTTCTGCCCAGACGCGGTGGCCGAGTCTTGCATCGGCTCGGATCTGGCTTCTGGTTGATCTGTTCCGCAGGCACCGCAGAGCATCGCGACGAGCGCGGCCACGCTGATGCGCGCAACCCTGCGCCATTGAGCGATCACAGCAAGAGCATGGCACGAAGTGGATCTAGGTTGCTGCCCCTCGCACTGCATCACCAGCGACCCCACAGAGAAGCCAAGCAAGCCGAGCAGCCACGCAAGCAGCCAAGCCGGCGAGCAACAGCGGACGACCGCGGACCGCGACACCACGTCGAGCAGCAGGACCATGCAGCGTGCCAGCGGCTCGGAGCCGACTCATAATGCGTAGGTCGACGGTTCGATTCCGTCCGGCGGCTCGGTGAAGAAGCCCAGGTCGACGACTTGGGCTTCGCCGTTTCCGGAGGTCGAACACGCCGCCGTTTGTGGTGCCGGTCCGCAATTGGTCCGCATCCCGTGCCGCGACCGCCTCGTCCAGCCGGTTGGCGACCGCGTCCAGGTCGTCACCGTGTTCGCCGTCGGCGTGACGGATGGGATGGCGGCCGGCAGGTGACGTCAGGCACGGTGAACCGGTGAATGCCGCAATTGTTCTTGTGCACAGCCCATCGGTGGGTCCGCTGACGTGGGAGCCTGTGGCGACGAGGCTGAAGGCCTCGGGTGCGGTCACGGTGGTGCCTTCGCTGCTCGGCGTGGCGGATGCAGGACCGCCGTTCTGGCCGTCCGTCGCAGAGACCGTCGCCAGATCCACCGGCCAGTTGCCGCTGGACATCCCGGTCGTCCTGGTCGCGCACAGCAACGCCGGTCTCTTTGTCCCGGTCATCGTCGAGGCAGCCCGGCGTCCGGTGGCCGGCTGTCTGTTCGTCGACGCGGCGTTGCCCGCTCGCAGCGGGCCGACGGCGGTGGCACCGCCTGAGCTGCTGGATTTTCTGCGGCCCAAAGCGACCGGTGGCAGGCTGCCGCAATGGACGGCGTGGTGGGACGAGTCCGATGTCGCGCCGATGTTTCCGGATCCGCAGACCCGGCGTGTCGTCTCGGCCGAGCAGCCGCGCCTGCCGTTGAGCTACTACGAGGAGAAGGTTCCCGTTCCGGACGGCTGGGACAACGCGGCATGTGGGTATCTGCTGTTCGGTCCGCCGTACGAACAAGCCGCGCAGGACGCGCGGGAACGCGGCTGGGACTTCGACCACGTTCCAGGGCTTCACCTGCATCAACTCGTGGATCCGGACACGGTGACCGCTCGCATCCTCGGCATGGCCGATGAATGGTGCCCGCCAGCCGGCTGACCACGCACACCCACGCCGCATTCCGCGCGAAGGAATCGGGCTCAGCGCCTCGTCTCGTACCTGGTCACGACCACGCCGCCGGGCAACGTCCGCGTCTCCACCAGGTCCAGGTTCACCCAGCTTTCGAGCGAGGTGAAGAACGGTGTGCCGCCGCCCACGAGGACCGGATGGGTGACGATCTCGTACTCGTCGATCAGCCCGGCCCGCATGACCGCCCCGGCGAGCGTTGCGCCACCGACCCTCATCGGCCCGCCGTCCTCGGCCTTGAGCCGGGTGATCTCGGCGATCGCGTCCCCGGTGACCAGGCGAGTGTTCCAGTCGACCTTATCGATCGTCGAGGAGAACACCACCTTCGGCGTGTCCCGCCAGTTCCGCGCGAACTCGATCTGCGCCGGGGTTGCGCCCGGCTGCTGGTCGCCGGTCGGCCAGTGGGCGCTCATGGTCTCCCACAGTCGGCGCCCGTACAGAAACAGGCTGATCACCCGCTCCTGATCGAGCCACCACTGGAACAGTTCATCGCTCGGCGTGCTCCAGCCGATGTCGTCGCCGGGCGCGGAAATGTAGCCGTCCAGAGTCAGGTTCATGCCGTAGGTCAGTTTCCGCATGGCGCCATGCCTTCCGTCAGTCGGTACCGCGTCATCCCGTGACTTCTTGTCCCGGCGGCCTCGCCAGCCACCTCTCGCCTGTTCTACGAACGACTCGCCCCGGATCCGACGCAATGCCAGAAGAATTATCAAGGGAACTCTTCGCCGCACGGCGCCACGGACGTCAGTCGCACGAGGGCTGTGCTGGGGACGGGTGCCGGTGGGGATATCCGAGACCATTCCAGCTATTCGGCGACGCGCAGTACCAGGAATCCCGACCCGCTGGTTCGTGTCGCGTTGATCGTCCAGCAACCGGCGGTGGGGAAGACCCAGCCGGTGCCCCACTCGTCGCCCGGCCGTTCCCAGTTGCTGCCGCCATGCGGCTCGGGACCCCAGATGGGCTTGACCACTTTTCCGTCAGGACCTGTGGCGCTGATCGTGAGGTCGCCACTGCCGGTCATGCGCCAGACCACCTTGAGCTCCTTGCCGGCCACCAGCAGAGGCTCCGTTGGAAACGGCAACGCCCACAGCGTTGCGCCGTCACCGGTGCCCTGCCGATCCTGCGGTATCCCGGGCCCGGCCAGTTGGGCGGTCGGCGGACACCCCGGGGGCTTGGGCGTCGCAGGCTCAGCTACCTGCCGTTGTCCAGAGACGGACGCCTCAGGCGAGGGCTCGGACGGGGTGCCGGGTGTGGAGTCGCACCCGGCGACCACGATCACCGAGATCAGACCACACCACCAGATTCGGACGGGGCGAGAACCCGAAGCCATGGACGACCCTAACGCGGGTCTGCTGGAAAGCGAGGTCTCCGAGCCGTCGAAGCGTGAGCCCCAGCGGGTGACATCTCGGCGTTGACCCGGACAATGACCGGATGCCCGATCTCCGGTGGGACGACGTCAGAGAGTGGTTCGACCCGTTCGAGAACGGCAGCCTGCCCGACGTCATCGTGCCTGGCACGACTCTGACCGACTGGGAGACCCTGCTCCGGCTGATCCGGTCCGAGGGTTGGCGGTGCGAATACGACTTCCGGGAGCGGGGGCTTCCGTTGCCCGCCTCAGCAGCCGACCTGTTCACCGTCGACAAAGGTTGGCTGCAGACCCTGCATGTCTGGCCCGACCCTGGGATGGAGTGGAGCGTTCGGCCCGCACGCCCGGATGTGATCGACAGCGATGTCAGCCTGTTCGAGATACAGGGGCAGGAACGTCTGGACGTCTTCTGCGGGTTCCTTCGGACACTCGGCAAGACCCTCGACAAGCGTGTGCTCGTATACGCCGAAGGCGATCACAGCCCCGCAGGCGACAACAGCTACCCGCCGATGATGGCGTACGAGCTGGCCGACGACCGGGTGGTGTTCCTCGCCCGGCCCGGCGGACCAGCCGCGGGCCGGTAGCCGGGGCGACCGCATTCGGCCTACGGTGCGGGGACCTGCCGGTGTATGGCGATGTCCTCCACGCGGTGCAGGGTTTCCGAGTTACGCGGGCGCAGCATCAGCGCCAGTACGGCCTCCGGGATCAGGCGGGCGGCTCCCGCGGCGGCCCGCCAGCCCATCCGTACCCGGGTGGTGTCGGCCGAGACCGGCTCCAGGGCCAGCCGGACACGAGCGATCCCGAGCGGACCGGCGTACGCGTCGAGCTCGAGCAGACGATTCGGCTCCATCTCCCGCACCACGGTCCGGTCCTCGATCTGCAGCGGCCACGGGCCCACCCGGTGATGGACCCGGGTACCCACGGCGGGCCAGCCGTCGTCGACGGCCCGTACGTGGGCGGCACCGACAACCCAGCTGGCGTAGCTCCAGCCGTCCGAGAGCACCGCGAAGATCCGGTCGGGTGGGGTGCGGATGGTCCGGTTGACCTCGATCATCACACCTCCTCGCTTCCGGCCGCGTCGTGGCTTCCCTGCCCGGGCGGTGGCAAACGGAGTCAGGTCGGACTTTCGCGGCCTGAGCGGTTGTGGCGCCGTCGGTAGGGTGGCGGCGTGGAGGAATCGAAGCTTCTCAGCTCGTCGTTCGGCAGCGCGGCCGCCGCGTACGCCGAGCACCGCCCGGACTACGCGCAGGCCGCGGCGCGCTGGGCGCTTGACGTGCTCCGCGTCGGGCGACGGTAGGGCTCGATGGAGATCGAAGACGGGCTGTCCGAGCCGCCGGCTGACCGGGCAGGGCACCACAGGCGGACCACCCTCGCCGTCGCGGCGGCCGCCATCGGCCTGGCGCTCGTCGGCAGCTTCCTCCTCCGGCAGCAACGCGCCACCGAACAGGTGGCGCCCGCGAAGCCGGCACCGACGGACGGACCCTCCGCCCTGCCGTGGGTGTCGGCGATGGTCGCCCGCGACGGCAGGTCCGTCACCGTGTACGCCGGTACGAGCGCGCAGTGCAAGGAACTCGTACAGCCCCAGGTGGCGATCGCCGGGCAGGACGGCACCCAGGTGACGGTGGCGGTGCAGGCCCGTGTCCTGGCCGCCGTCGACTGCACCACCACCGGCACGGCCGTTCCGCTCGTGCTGTCGCTGCCGGAACCCCTCGGGGGCCGGGTGCTCCGCGACGCCGCCTCGGGGGAGCTGCCGCCGACCTATTTCGAGCGTGACCTGCCGGGCCTGGGCTCGGACGAGCGGTGGAGCCCGCACCCAGGCCAGTGGGCCTCCACCGACGAACACTGGTACCAGGGTTACAACGGCCCGGAAGGCTCCCATTTCACCGTGAGCGCGGGGCGCACGGCCGAGGTGACGCGACCGGCCGGCGGCGCGGCCGTCACGATCGGCGCGCACGACGGCGTCGTCACCGGCGCGGCGGGAACCTCGTGGACCCTGTGGTGGACGGCGGGGCAGGTCACCTATTCGCTGCGGCTGACGCCGGCCGAGGGGAGCACCTTCACCCTGGAACAGTTCAGGCGGGAGGTCGCCAGGCTGGCCTGGAGCTGAGCGGGCGGTCAGGCCGGCTGTTGCATGATCCAGGTCGGCAGCGGTTCGGAAATCTCGCGTACCACGTGCCAGCCGGCCCGGCGGTAGATCTCGACGTTGGCGGGGTTGCTGGTCTCCAGCACCGCCGGTAGCCCGTCCGCCGTGGCCCGTTGCAGCCCGGCCCGCATGACGGCGCGGCCCCAGCGTCGGCCGGCGCTGTCGGGGTGGGTGCCGAGCACGCCGAGGTACCAGAACGGGCCGGTGGGCAGCGCGGCGTGGACGGCCTCGTCGTAGGCGCGTACCCGGGCCAGCGCGTCGGCGGGCAGGTGGGCGGTGAGCGGGTCGGCCCGACCGGGCTCCGCCGGGTGGGGTGGCTCCCAGATCGCCACCGAGGCGCCCCCGCCGATCGTCCAGATCGACTCGCGCCCGACGCGCTTGTCGAAGAGGTGCCCGAAGAAGGCGGCGGCGTACCCGGGGTAGCTGGCCGGGTCGGGGAAGAGGTGGGTCAGCACGGGGTCGGCGGCGAAGGCGGCGACCAGCGAGTCGACCACCCGCCCGCGGTCCGCCGGTGTGGCGACGGTGATCTCCGGTGTGCGTCGTCCGAGGTCGGTCACGGGCGGCAACGATACGCGCCGCACGAAGCGAGCCCGGCGGGCGCGGCGCGGGGGCCGGCCCACCGGGCTCGCTCCGGCAGGGAGGTGAAAGGTCTAGAGCGTGCCGCGCGGATCCGCCGGGTCGGGCGGGAACGTGCCGGCGCGCTGCCCGGGGACGTCGGTCACCACGTACTCGGTCTCGGTCTCCGGGGTGGGTTCCTCGTCGGTGTCCGAGCGGTGCTTGGCCACCGCGGCGGCCCCGGCCGCTGCCGCGCCCGCGGCGACCGCGCCGGCCGCGACCGCCTTGCCCGAGACGCCGGCCTTGCCGTCGTCGCCGCGCGAGGCCGCGGCGTGCTCCACGCCGGGCGTGCCGAGGGTACGGCCCTCGTCGATGGTGCCCCGCCAGGCGCCCGTCTCCGCGCCCCGGCCCTCGATGTACGACTTGAACTTCGCCAGGTCGGCCTCGGCCCGCTTCTCCACGAGATGCAGCTTGTCGCCGGCCTTCTCGACCAGCCCCTCCGGCTCGTACTCGAGGGAGAGCTGGACCTGGGTACGGTCGGTGCCGATCGGCTGGAAGTGGACGGCACCCGCGTTGGTGGCGCCGCTCGTGGCGGCCCAGGCGATCTTGCGGTCGGGCACCTGCTCCAGGACCTTGGCGTCCCACTCGCGCTTCACACCCGCGATCTCGGCGACCCAGTGCAGGCGCCGGTCGTCGAGCTGACGGACCTCCTGCACGCCACCCATGAACCGCGGGAACTCCTCGAACTGCGTCCACTGGTTGTACGCGGTGCTGACCGGTACGTCGACTTCGATGGACTTCTCGACCTTGGTGGTCATGAGCACTCCTCGTCGTTTCGGTCTTCGGTACCGAAATCCGTACCCCGGGAGTTCGCCCTTAACCGGGTCGTCGAGTGAGGAGGCTCAGACGTAGAGGCGGCGGGCGTAGTCCGGGCCGTAGTGGCGTTCCAGGTCGGCGAGGTTCTCGGTCGGGGCCTCGACCTCCTTGACCAGCCGGGCGCGGGTCGGCAGGGCGTCGGGCCGCCAGGTCTCCGGCTTCCACAGCTCGGAGCGGAAGAACGCCTTCGCGCAGTGGTAGAAGATCTGCTCGATGGCCACCTCGACGGCCAGCACCGGCCGGTGTCCCTGCACGACCATGTCGCCGAAGTACGGGGCGTCGCGCACCAGCCGGGCCCGGCCGTTGATCCGCAGCGTGTCGGTGCGCCCGGGGATCAGGAAGATCAGCCCGACGTGGGGATTGGCCAGGATGTTGCGGTAGCCGTCGGCCCGCCGGTTGCCGGGTCGCTCGGGGATGGCGATGGTGGTCTCGTCCAGCACCACGGTGAATCCGGCCGGGTCGCCCTTGGGGGAGACGTCGCAGCTGCCGTCGGCGCCGGCCGTGGCGACCAGGCAGAACGGCGAGGCGGCGAGCCACTCCCGGTCCCGCTGGTGCAGCACGGTGCGTTCCTTGTCCCGCGCCCGCGGCGTCGGCGCGCCCAGCAGTTCCGCCAGTTCCTCCGGGCTGGTGATCTCCCGTGTCGTCACGTCTGCCTCCCCCGTCCGTTGACCTTGACGGCGATTCCGGCCCGCGATCGGCTGGTTTCCGCCATCGTCAGCCTAGGAGAGCGCGTCGACGGTGAGGTTTGCCCCCGGACCCGGCGGGTACGGACTGAGCCGCAGCGCGCCCGGACGCGATCGATGGAGGCCGAGATGGAGAGCCGACTGAAGGTGCTCGGCCATCCCGTGCACCCGATGCTGGTGATGTTCCCGGTGGCCCTCCTCGTGACCGCGGTGATCTTCGACGTGATCGACACCGTGGGCGGGCCGGACTTCCTCGGCGAGGTCGCCTACTGGAACATCACGGTCGGTCTGATCGGCGGCCTGCTGGCCGCGGCGGCCGGTGCCGTCGACCTGCTCGCCCTGCCCACCGGCACCCGGGCCAAGCGGGTCGGGCTCACCCACGCCGCCGCCAACGTCGCGGTGATCCTGCTCTTCGCCGCGGTCTGGGTGGTCCGGCTCAACGCCGACTCCCGGGCCGCCGGGGGCGCCCTCATCGCCATCGAGGTGGTCGCCGTGGCCATCCTCGGCGTGAGCGCCTGGCTCGGCGGCGAGCTGGTGGACCGGCTGGGCGTGGGCGTCGACCCGGAGCACGACCTGAACGCCCCGAGCTCGCTGCGACCCCCCTCGGCGACCCAGCGGATCGGAGACGTGCGATGACGGAACAGAGCGGTGGCGGTCGGGGCTGGCGGGGACGCCAGCAGGGCTGGGACCCGATGGGTGAGCTCCAGTCCCTGCGTGCCGAGCTGAGCCGCCTGGTCGGTGGTCGCGGCGGCAGCCAGGACGTGGAGCTGACCGAGGTCGGCGACGGCTGGGAGGTCGTCGTCCGGCTGCCCGGCGTGGCCCCCGAGGAGGTGGCCGTGGAGCTGGACGACCGGGAGCTGTGCGTACGGGCGCGGTCGGAGGCCGAGGTCAACGCCGACCAGGGCATCCCGGGCGGGTTCACCACCCGCGGCTTCGAGTACCGGGTGGACCTGCCGTCCCGGGTGGACCCGGACGGGATCGACGCCGTGATGGACCACGGCCTGCTCCGGGTGCGGCTGCCCCGGGCGGCCCGGCCGGCGCCGCGCACCATCACCGTCGGCCGCATCGGCCCGCACGCCACCTCCGGGGGTACGCGGACCGTGTCCGACCCGGCCGCCGACCGGGAACTGCACCACCCGGACACCGCGGTCGACGAGATCGACCGGCCGTAGGGGTCGCGTGGCCTCCCCGTCAGTGCTCGGTCCGGTCGGCGAGCGCGTTCCCGACGTCGAGCGGATCGCCGTGCTCCGGGCGAACGCGCTCGGCGACTTCATCTTCGTGCTGCCGGCGCTGGAGGCGCTGCGGGCCGCGTACCCGTCGGCCGAGATCGTGCTGCTCGGCGCGCCGTGGCACGCGGAGCTCTGGCGCGACCGCCCCGGCCCGGTGGACCGGGTGCTGGTGGTCCCGCCGGCGCCCGGCATCCGCGAGCCCGGCCCCGACGAGGAGCCGTCCGAGCTGGCGGCCTTCGTGGCGGCCGCCCGCAAGGAGGGGTTCGACCTGGCTCTGCAACTGCACGGCGGGGGCGCGAACTCCAACCCGGTCGTCGCCGGCCTGGGCGCCCGGGTCACCGCCGGCCTGCGGGCCGAGGACGCGCCGCCGCTGGACCGCTGGATCCGGTACGTCTACTACCAGCACGAGGTGATCCGCTACCTGGAGGCGGTGGCCCTGGTCGGTGCGGAGGCGGTGACGATCACCCCGGCGCTCGCGGTGACCGACGCCGACCGGGGCGAGGCCCGCGAGGTGCTCGGCGAGCCGACCCGGCCCCGGGTGGCGCTGCATCCGGGGGCCACGGACAGCCGTCGGCGCTGGCCGCCGGAACGCTTCGGCGAGGTGGCCCGGGCGCTGGCCGGCGACGGGTACGAGGTGCTGGTGACCGGCACGCCCGCGGAGCGGGAGACGGTGGACGAGGTGGTCGCCGCGGCCGGGGTGCCGGTCCGCCCGCAGGTCGGCACGCTGAGCCTGGGCGGGCTGGCCGCCGCCTACGCGGGCTGCGCGCTGGTGGTCTCCAACGACACCGGCCCGCTCCACCTGGCCGCCGCGGTGGGCGCACCGACGGTCGGCATCTACTGGATCGGCAACCTGATCAACGGAGCGACGCCGCTGCGCGTCCGGCACCGGCCGATCGCCTCGTGGACCACCCACTGCCCGGTCTGCGGCATCGACTGCACCCGCGACATCTATCCGCACCGGCCGGGCGGCGGCGAGTGCCCGCACCGCGACTCGTTCGTGGCCGACGTGCCGGCCCCCGAGGTGGTCGAGGCGGCCCGCGAGCTGCTGGCGGGCTGAGCGTCAGGCCGGCTGCGGGGCGCCCGGCTCGGTGACCACGACCTCCCACGCCTCCACGTCCCGCTCGGTCACCGTGGTCGGCGACTCCAGGTGGTAGGCGCCGCTGGGCAGCACGCCGGCGCCGCCGTGCCGCTCCAGCACGGCGAGCTGGGCCGCGACGTCCTCGCCCTGGTGCCGCTCGTGCAGCCGGCGCCAGAACTCGAAGCCCCCGGAGTCGACCAGCTTGGCGCGGTCGTAGAGCACGCACCCGCCGATCCAGGAGATCTTGTACGCCCGCCACGCCCCGGCCGGCAGCCGGAGCTTCTCGGTGACGTGCAGCAGGTTGGCGGCGGGGTGGATGGACGCCCGCTGCCACTCCGGGGTGCCGGGCCGGATGCGCTCGGGCACCGGGCGGCCCTGCCACTCCTCGTAGTGCCCGTGCGTCTCGGGGCGCACGTCGTCGGCGTACGAGAGGCCGTGCACGGCGTTGCCGACGAACCCGCAGCCCAGCTCGCGGATGGCGGTGACCAGCCGGGCGACCGTGCCGGGCTCCAGCCAGACGTCGTCGTCGAGGCAGAGCACGTACCGGGCCGCCGACCGGTCCAGCAGGTAGGCGCGGTGTTCGGCCAGCCCGCGCCGGGGCAGCCGCCGGGTGAGCAGCACCGGGTGGCCCCGGTGGCGCAACGCCCGGACCATGGTGGCCGCGGCCGGGTGCGCGTACGCGGGGTCGCCGTCGGACTGGTCGCTCACCACCACCCCGAAATCCGGTACGCCCTCCTGCGCGGCCAGCCCGGAGAGGGTGACCGCCAGTTCGGCGGGGCGGTTGCGGGTGGGGATCAGCACGTCGAGCCGGCGGGGGCGGCGGAACTCCTCGGGCACGCCGAGGTCGAGCGGTCGGTTCACGCCGGCCTGCCCTCGCCCACCGGCGGGACGACCGGGTGCGCCCGGATCCGGTCGATGATCGCCGAGGTGGAGCGGTCCGGCACGTAGCCCAGGGTGCGTACCTGGCCGCCCAGCCGGCGCACCAGCGGTGCCTCCGGGACCATCTCGGGCGGGTAGTCGCCGCCCTTGACGTAGACGTCCGGGCGGACCGCCTCGATGAGCTTCGCCGGGGAGTCCTCCTCGAAGACCACCACGTGGTCGACGCACTCCAGCGCGGCGAGCAGGGCGGTACGGTCCTCGACCGGGTTGACCGGCCGGTCCGGGCCCTTGAGCCGGCGTACGCTGCCGTCCGAGTTGACCGCCACGATCAGCAGGTCGCCGAGCGCGCGGGCCTGGGTCAGGTAGCGGACGTGCCCGGGATGCAGCACGTCGAAGCAGCCGTTGGTGAAGACGATCGACCGGCCCGCCCGGCGGTGCTCGGCCACGATCGCGGTCAGCTCGTCGGCGCCCACCTGGGTCGGCCGCCCGGCCTCCTCCGGCGCGCTGCCCAGCGCGTCGAGCAGGTCCTCCCGCCGGCACACGCAGGTGCCGGTGTCGGAGACGGTGATGGTCGCGGCGAGCTGGGCGAGCTGCGCGGCCGTCGGCAGGGTCGCCTCCGCGGCCAGCGCCAGGGTCATGGCCGCCAGGTACGCGTCCCCGGCGCCCACGGCGTGGCTGGCCGGGACCGGCGTGCTGTGGCTGCGCCTGGGTTCGCCGTCGGCGCCGCCGACCACCGCGCCCTCGGTGTCCAGGGTCACCGCCACCACGTCCGCGCCGGTGTGCTCGCGCAGCTCGTCGAGGCGGGACTCGGCCAGCACGGCCCGGTCCACACCTGCGCCGGCCGCCGCGTTGACGGTCACGCCCGTGCCGGTGACGCTCAGCCCGTCGCCGGTCAGCGCGACCCGCTCCTCGCCGGGCGTCGGCTCGCCGGTCGGGCCGGCGAAGCCGCCGCCGTGCTCGGCGATGCCCGGGTCCGCCGCCGCGCCGGCGGGCCCGGTCCCGGGCGCGCCGGAGGTCGGGTGCGGGCTGCCGGGCTCCCGTTCGCCGGCCCCGCCGGGCGCCGCGCCGACGACCAGCTCGGAGGGGCCGTCGGCCGGGTCGTCCAGGTGGTCCAGGTGCAGGTCGGCGGCCGTCGCGCCGCGCGCCGGGCTCCGGTGCCCGGTGCCGAAGCCCGCGGCCGCCCGGGCCAGCAGTCGGGTCGCCTCGGCGAAGCTCGGGGTCACCACGGTCGGGTTGAGTCCGCGCCAGTCGGCCAGGTCGTGCGCGTCGAGCGCCACGGTCGCGTACCGGTCGCGGTTGGCGACCAGCCAGGCGCGCACGCCCGAGGGCAGCGCGCCCAGGCCGTAGTCGCAGACGACCAGGGTGGGCGGCTGCCCGGCGGCCGCGGCGCGCAGCTCCTCGGTGGCGCAGTGCAGCGCGGTCAGCAGGCGGGCCACACCGTCGTCGTCGAGCGCGTCCTCCGGCTCACCGGAGTCCTCGCGGAGCAGGATCTGGTTGCCGGCGAGCATCCGCCGCTTCACCGGCGTGGGACGGCCGGGCTGGTTGACCGTGCGGTCCCAGACGCCGGCCCGGTCGAGGCAGTCGTGCAGCTCGTCACCGGCCACGTCGGCGCCCACGGGGGCCACGAGGGCGGCCCGGCCGCCGAGCGCGGCCACGTTCACGGCGGTGTTCGCCGCGCCACCGGCGGCGGAGATGCGCCGGCGCAGGGTGAGGACGGGCGCGGGCGCCTCCCGGCAGAGCCGCTCCGACTCGGCGAACCGCCACTCGTCCAGCATGGCGTCGCCGACGACCAGCACGGGTCGCCCCTGCCAGCCGGCCACGACGGTGGCGAGCCGGCGCTCTTCCGCTGCTGCTCCTGCCATGCCCCTTCGGGTCCCCCGAGCGGGACCGGCCAAACCTGCGGCGTGGGCCACCACCGGCGTCCGGTTTCGGCCGGTCCCGCCCGGGAACGGGTGCAGACAGACCCCGGAGAGGAGAACCACCATGGCAGCGACACTGCAGGGCAAGCGGATCGCGTTCCTGGCCGCCGACGGCGTCGAGGAGGTCGAGTACGTCAAGCCCCGCGAGGCGGTGGAGAACGCCGGCGCACAGGTCGAGCTGGTCTCGATCGAGTCCGGTTCGATCCAGGCCTTCAACCACCTCGACCACGGCAAGCAGTACCCGGTCGACGTGACGACCAAGGAGGCGGACGCGGGGGCGTACGACGCGCTGGTGCTGCCCGGCGGCGTGGCGAACCCGGACTTCCTGCGGACCGACCCGGAGGCGGTGCGCTTCGTGAAGTCGTTCTTCGAGGCGGGCAAGCCGGTGGGCGTGATCTGCCACGGGCCGTGGACGCTGGTCGAGGCGGACGTGGTGCGCGGCCGGACCATCACCTCCTGGCCGAGCCTGCGCACCGACCTGACCAACGCCGGCGCGAACTGGGTCGACCAGGAGGTCGTCACCGACAACGGCCTGGTGAGCAGCCGCAAGCCGGACGACCTGCCCGCCTTCTGCGACAAGATCGTCGAGGAGTTCGGCGAGGGTAGGCACTGACTTCTTCTCCCACCGGGGGCATGATCCGCCCCCGGTGGGAAAGGAAGCGGGATGACAGCCCAGGCCGCTCGTCCCGTGCTGCACGCCCGCCAGATCCGCCTCCTGATGCTCGGCCTGATGACCGGCATGCTGCTGGCAGCGCTCGACCAGACCATCGTCGGCACCGCGCTGCCCACCATCGTCGGCGAGCTGGGCGGCATCAACCACTACTCGTGGGTGGTCACCGCGTACCTGCTCGCCTCCACGGCCTCGACCCCGCTGTACGGCAAGATGGCCGACCTCTACGGGCGCCGCCCGGTCTTCCTCTTCTCGATCGGCACGTTCCTGCTCGGTTCGCTGCTGGCCGGCCTGTCGCAGAACATGACCCAGCTGATCGTCACCCGGGGTGTGCAGGGCATCGGCGCGGGCGGCCTCCTGACGCTGGCCTTCACGATCATCTCGGACGTGGTCCCGCCCCGGGAACGTGGCCGCTACCAGGGTCTGTTCGGTGCGGTCTTCGGCATCTCCTCGGTCGCCGGCCCGCTGGTCGGCGGCTACTTCGCGGAGACCAACTGGCGGTGGATCTTCTACATCAACGTGCCGCTGGCCGTCCTCGCCATCGTGGTCTGCTACCACGTCATGCGGCTGGTCCCGTTCGAGCGCCGGGAGCACACCGTCGACTGGATCGGCGCGGGGCTGCTGGTGGCCGGCGTGAGCTGCCTGCTGCTGGCGCTGAGCTGGGGCGGCAACGAGTACGCCTGGGGCTCCGGGGTGATCATCGGGTTGTTCGTGGCCGGGGCGGTGCTCGGCACGCTGTTCGTGCTCCAGGAGGCCCGGGTACGCGAGCCGATCCTGCCGCTGCGGCTGTTCCGCAGCGCCACCTTCGCGCTGGCCAACTCGGCGGGCTTCGTGCTCGGTCTGGTGATGTTCGGGTCGATCATCTTCATCCCGCTCTACCTCCAGATCGTCAAGGGCGCCTCGCCGACCAAGAGCGGCCTGCTGATGCTGCCCATGATGGCCGGCATCATCGTCACCTCGATCATCACCGGGCGGGCCATGAGCCGGATCGGCCGCTACAAGTGGTTCCCGGTGGCCGGCGCGACCGTGCTGGTGGCCGGCATGCTGCTGTTCCGGCAGCTCCAGGTGGCCACCTCGCTCTGGGTGGCCTTCGGCTTCATGGTGGTGATCGGCGTCGGGCTGGGCCTGTGCATGCAGTCGCTGATCCTGGGCGTGCAGAACTCGGTCGACCCGCGTGACCTGGGCGCGGGCACCTCCTCGGCGACGTTCTTCCGCTCGCTGGGCGGCTCGTTCGGCGTGGCGATCCTCGGCGCGGTGCTGTCGTCCCGGCTGAGCGGCGAGCTGGCCGGCCGGCTGCCGGCGGCGCTCGCCCAGCTCCCGCCGGACCAGCGGGCGGCCGTGGCGGCCAGCGGCGGCGGGAACGTCTCGATCAACGACCCGGCGACCGTCCTGGCGCTGCCCGGTCCGGTGCGGGCCGCCATCCAGGCCTCGTTCGTGGAGTCGCTGCACCTGGTCTTCCTGACCACCGGGCTGATCGCCATCGTGGCCGTGCTGGTCACCCTGGCCATGCCGAACGAGCAGCTGCGCGGCGCCGGCCCGCAGGGCTCGACCGGCGGCGCGGACCCGCTCGGCGGCCCGGCGGCCGCCCCCGGCGGCAAGCCCCTCACCCGGGAGTCGAAGGAGGAGGCCGCCGCCGACATGGAGTCCAAGTCCCAGACGATGCTCTGACCGGTACCGGCCGACGTCACCTCACCGGAGGTGGGCGAGCAGGTCGGCGACGTCGGCGTGTAGCCGGTCTCCGGCCGCCGCCGCGGCAGGTGAGACGGTGTCGAGGGTGAGGAATCCGTGGATCATCCCGGCCTCGCGGCGATGCCGGACCGGTACGCCCGCGGCGGCCAGCCGGGCCGCGTACGCCTCACCCTCGTCCCGGAGCGGATCGTGCTCCGCGGTGACGACGACGGCCGGCGGGAGCCCGGCGAGGTCGGGGGCGAACACCGGGCTGACGCCGGGGTCGGCGCGGCGGGCGGGGTCCGGGACCCATTGCTCGGCGCCCCAGGCGACATCGTCGCTGGCGAGGCCCCACCCCGTGGCCATCGTCCGGGCGCTGGGGTGGGAGAGGGTCAGATCGGTGTTGGGATACGCCAGGACCTGGGCGGCCGGGAGTGGCCCGCCCTCGTCGCGCAGGCGCAGGCAGGCGAGCGCGGCGAGGTTGCCGCCGGAGCTGTCGCCCATGACGGCCGTCGGGCCCTCGATGCCGGCTCGCGAAGTCCCGCCGGCCGCAACCCACCGGACGACGTCCACGCAGTCGTCGACGGCCGCCGGCCACGGGTGCTCCGGAGCCCGCCGGAAGTCGACGCTCAGCACGGCCGCGCCGGTCGCGCGCGCCAGGCGGCGGCACGCCCGGTCGTGCGAGTCCAGGTCGCCGATGGTCCACATCCCGCCGTGCAGGAACACCACCAGGGCGCGGACCGTGTCCGCCGGCCGGTAGCAGCGGGCCGGCACGCCGGTCGTGCCCACGGTCAGTTCCTCGACGCGGGCCATCTCGGGGCCGCGCGGGCGCGCCGCGACGCGGACCCGTTGCGCGCGGCGCAGTTCCGCCGCCCCCACGGCACGGGCCGGCGGCCCCGGATCCTGCCGGCCGGCCGCGATGAAGGCGGCCAGTTCGGCATCGGCGAGCGAGCCGTCCAGGGGTTCAGCCACCAGGACAGGATGCCAGGTTCAGCGCGCGGGTTCGGCCGTGAGCAGGTCGAGGATGAGCGCCAGCGGCGGCCAGGCCGCCCGGCCGCGGCGGGTCACGGCGTACGCGCGCAGCAGGGCCTGCGGTCCGGTCAGCGGCAGCAGGCCGACGCCGGGCGCGGTGGGCTGGTCGCCGGGGAGCAGGCCGACGCCCAGTCCGGCCACGATGAGGTCCTGGACCAGGTCGAGGCTGTCGGCCCGGTGCACGATCCGCGGCTCGAAGCCGGCCATCGAGGCGATGGTCCGGACCACCAGCTCGTCGGCCGTGTTGCGGGAGTTGACGATCCAGTCGGCGTCCCCGAACCGGGCGAAGACCGCCGGTGCGTCCGCCGCCGGGCCGGGTGTCGCGCCGGACGGCACCCCGAGGTGCCAGCCCGCCGACCACAGCGGCGTGGCGTCGAGCGTGGGATCCGGCGCGAGCGGGGCCAGGTTGTAGTCGTAGGTCAGCGCGAGGTCGACATCGTCGGCGGCGAGCGCCGCGTACGCCTCGGCCGGCTCGTGCTCGTCGATGCGGAGGCGTACCCGGGGGTGGTCCGCCGCGAGCCGGGCGGTGAGCGGCAGCAGCGAGCGCCGGACGGCGGTGGCGAAGCCGGCGACGCGGACGGTGCCGGCGGGCTCGGCCCTCGGGTCGAGGTCGAGCCGGGCCGCGTCGACCGCGGCCAGGATCGTCACGGCGTGCTCGGCCAGGCGGCGCCCGGCCGGGGTGAGCCGGACGCGCCGTCCGTGCGGCTCGATCAGCTCGGCGCCCACCTCCCGCGCGAGCACCGCGAGCTGCTGCGACACGGTCGACGTGGTGACGTGCAGCTCGTCGGCGACCTGGCGCATCGAGCCGAGCCGGGCGAGTTCGCGCAGCAGGCGCAGGCGACGCAGGTCCACGGGCCGATTGTTCACGATTACCGAATGGTTCGTCCAGGAACGGCACGTGGACGCGAAGGGTCGGGACCGGCTCTACTGGCCCTATGACCACCGTGACCCCGGCCCGCGCCGGCACCGCCATGGCCGTCGCCTCGATGACCTGCGTCCAGCTCGGGCTGGCCGCCTCGGTGGGGCTCTTCGACCGGGTCGGCCCCGAGGGCGCCGCCTGGCTGCGCCTCGCCTGGGCCGGGGTGCTGCTGGCGGTCGTGGTCCGGCCCCGCCCGTCGGCGTTCACCCGCTCCGCGCTGCGGGCCTGCGTGGCGCTCGGCGTGGTGACGGCCGGCGTCACGATCCTGTTCATGGCTGCCGTGGCCCGGCTGCCCCTGGGTACGGCCAGCGCGCTGGAGTTCCTCGGGCCGCTGGGCGTGGCCGTGGCGCGCGGCCGGGGCGGTGCCAAGCTGTGGCCCGCGCTCGCCGCGGTCGGGGTGCTGCTGCTCACCGAGCCGTGGCACGGCGGCGCGGACCCGGCCGGGGTGGCGTACGCGCTCGGGGCGGGGGCCTGCTGGGCCGCGTACATCCTGCTCACCCAGCGGGTGGGGGACGAGGTCTCGGGCGTGCGCGGCCTGGCGGTCTCCATGCCGGTGGCCGCCGTGGTCGCCACCGTGGTGGTCGGTCCGTCGGTGCTCGGCGACCTGACCTGGCCGGTGCTCCTGGCCGGCCTGGGGCTGGCCGTGCTGCTGCCCGTCGTCCCGTTCGTGCTGGAACTGCTGGCACTGCGCCGGCTCACCACCGCCGCGTTCGGCACGCTCATGAGCCTGGAGCCCGCGATCGCCCTGGTCGTCGGCCTGGTGGCGCTGGGTCAGGTGCCCGGCCCCGCCGCGGTGGCCGGCATCGCCTTCGTCGTGGTGGCCGGGATCGGCGCGGAACGGTCCGGCGCCCGGCCGGGTGGGCAGGCCCCCGGAGCGGCCGGTGACGGGCGGCCGGTGGCGGCCGGCGCCGTCACTTGAGGATGAGCCGGTTGGTCTGCTCGAAGACGTCCAGGTCGGCGAGGGTCTCGAGAACGCTGCCGGAGAGCGGGGTGGGCAGCTCCTCCGGGGGGAAGAACCCGGCGTCGGTGGTCTCGTCGGTCATCCGGGCCAGCTCGCCGTCCCACTCCTCGACCCGGAACGCCGTGGTGAAGACCTGGTAGGTGTGGCCGTACATGTTGGTGCTGGTGAAGTCGGGGCCGGTGTAGAGGGCGAACGCGCAGACCCGCAGGGCGCGCAGGCCGGTTTCCTCGCGCACCTCCCGGACGGCGCAGTCGGCGATCGACTCGCCCAGCTCCATGGCGCCGGCCGGGAGCGCCCACTGGCCGTTGTCCGAGCGCCGGATCAGCAGCACCCGGGCCGCGTTGTCCCGCACCACGGCGCGGGCGCCGACGAACATCAGGGTGCGGTCACCGGCCAGGGCCCGGAGCTGCCCCACGTACGAGTCGGCCCACGAGATGCTCACCCGGACAATCTACGCAGCTTCCCTGGTCGGGCTCGGCCGTTCCGGGGGTTCCGTTCGTGTGACCGGCGACACTACGTTGTTACCCATGCGTAGCACGATGATGGACGCCCCCCTCCAGGTCGCCCGGATCCTCGAACACGGCTCCACCGTGCACGGCACGGCCGAGGTCGTCACGTGGACCGGCGCCGAGCCCCGCCGGATGACGTACGCCGAGGTCGGCAGGACGGCCGCCCGGCTGGCCCACGCGCTGCGCGACGAGTGCGGGGTGACCGGCGACGAGCGGGTCGCCACCTTCATGTGGAACAACAACGAGCACCTGGTGGCCTACTTCGCCGTGCCCAGCATGGGCGCGGTGCTGCACACCCTCAACATCCGGCTCTTCCCCGACCAGGTCGCCTACATCGCCAACCACGCCGAGGACCGGGTGGTGCTCGTCGACACCACGCTGATCCCCCTGCTGGCCCGGGTCATCGGTGAGATGACCACGGTGCGGCACGTGGTGGTGGTCGGCGGCGGCGACCCGGCCCCGCTGCTGGCGGCGACCGGCGACCGGATCACCGTCCACCACTGGGACGCCCTGCTGGCCGACTGGCCCGACACCTTCGACTGGCCCGAGGTGGACGAGCGCGACGCCGCCGCCCTCTGCTACACCTCCGGGACCACCGGCAACCCCAAGGGCGTCGCCTACTCGCACCGCTCGATCTACCTGCACTCCCTGCAGGTGTGCATGCCGGAGGGCTTCGGCCTCGGCCCGAAGGACCGCGAGCTGGCCATCGTGCCGATGTTCCACGCTATGTCCTGGGGCCTGCCCTTCGCGGCGTTCCTCTCCGGCGCGTCGCTGATCATGCCGGACCGGTTCCTCCAGGCCGAGCCGATCGCCGCGATGATCGCCGCCGAGCGTCCCACCCTGGCCGGCGCGGTGCCGACCATCTGGACCGACCTGCTGTCCTACCTGGACAGCCACGACGTCGACACCTCCTCGCTGCAGGAGGTGATCGTCGGCGGCTCGGCCTGCCCGCCGTCGCTCATGCACGCCTTCCACGACCGGCACCACATCGAGGTGATCCACGCCTGGGGCATGACCGAGATGTCGCCGCTGGGCTCGGTCTCGCGGCCGCCGGCCGGCGCGACCGGCGAGACGGCGTGGCGCTACCGCTACACCCAGGGCCGGGTGCCGGCCGGGGTCGCCGCCCGCATCGTCGGCCCGCTGGGCGAGCCGCTGCCCGCCGACGGGACGTCCGTGGGCGAGCTGGAGGTCCGCGGGCCGTGGGTGACCGCCCGGTACGTCGGCGACGACATCCCGGACGAGGAGAAGTTCCGGGACGGCTGGCTGCGGACCGGGGACGTCGGCACGTTGTCGCCGGACGGCTACATCACCCTCACCGACCGCGCGAAGGACGTCATCAAGTCGGGCGGGGAGTGGATCTCGTCGGTCGAGCTGGAGAACGCGCTCATGGCGCACCCCGCGGTGCTGGAGGCGTGCGTGGTGGGTGTGCCCGACGAGCGCTGGGACGAGCGGCCGCTCGCCACCGTGGTGGTGCGGGAGGGCGCCTCGGTCACCGCGGAGGAGCTGCGGGAGTTCCTGGCGACGTCCGTGGCGCGCTGGCAGCTGCCCGAGCGCTGGGCGTTCATCGACGCGGTCCCGAAGACCAGCGTCGGCAAGTTCGACAAGAAGGTGGTGCGTTCCCGCTACGCGGAGGGCGACCTGGAGGTGCGGGAACTGACCGCGCCGTAACACTTTCCGGCGTAGCGTCGCCAGCACGGGTAGGACCTGTTCCTCGTGAACATTCCTCCCCAGAGGGCGGCCCCGGCGTTCGCACCGCGCCGGGGCCGCCCGTCCATGCGGGGCGACCCGCAATGTCATTCTCGCGAAACTTGTTCGCCTCTGTCCCGATGATGGCGAAATACGTTTCGCGTTCTCACGTGTCGCTGGTCGTGATGAGCACCTTACCGACCACCGAGTTCTCCACGGCCTCGTGCGCCGCCCGGGCCGCCTTCAGCGTGTGGTGGTGCAGCGGCAGGCCGGCCTCGTCGCCCACCCGGATGGCGCCCTGCGCCACCGCCGCCGCGATGTCGGTCACGGCCTGCGCCTTGGCCGCCTTCGGCGCCGTGTAGATCAGCACGAACTGCCAGCGGGCGTTCGGCATCATGAGCGCCCGGATCGGCAGCGTCACCTGCTCGCCGCCGTCGTCCGCGTAGACGCAGACCGCACCCCCGGTGTGCAGCAACTGCACGTCGGCGGCGGCGTTGCGGGCGGCGGAGACCTCGACGATCGTGTGCACCCCGTGGGGCGCGACCTTGCGGACCTCCTCGACCACGTCCTGCTCGCGGTAGTTGATCACGAAGCTGGCCCCGGCCGCCGCGGCGAGCTGCGCCTTCTCCGGGCTGCTCACCGTGGCGATCACGCACGCGTCGGCCCAGCGGGCCAGCTGGATCGCCGCGTTGCCGACCGCGCCCGCCCCGCCCTGCACCAGCACGACGTGGTCGCTCAAGGCGCCGGCGTGCAGCTTGTCCGGCATGAACTCGCCGGCCGTGAGGCAGCGGTGCGCGGTCATGAACGGGATGCCCAGCGCCGCGCCCAGGTCGAACGAGGCCGAGCCGAGGCTCACCGCGTGCCGGACCGGCACCACCGTGTACTCGCTGGCCGTGCCCCACGGCCGCTGCCAGGCCGCCTCCCAGAGCCAGACCCGCTCGCCGATGAGGATCTGGTCGACGCCCTCGCCGACCGCCTCGATCACCCCGGCGCCGTCCTGCCCGGGGATCTGCCAGCCCTGCGGCAGCGGCCAGGCGCGGCGAGCCTTCCAGTCGGTCGGGTTCACGCCGGCCACGGCCATCCGCACCAGCACCTCGCCCGGGCCCGGCTCCGGCACCGGCCGGTCCACCAGCTGGAGCACCGAGGCGTCCCCGTTGCTCTCGTACACGATCGCCTTCATCGCCGTCCCCTCCGCCGTCCTGCGGGCTGCGCTACCCGGACGCCCCGCGATCATTCCGATCGGGCGCACCCCGGAAACCGTACAACCGGGCGGTCCGCGGACATCAGCCTCAGCCGAGCCGCTCCACCACCTCCGGGGTGAGCGCGTCGATCGAGGGCAGCAGTGCGGCCGTCAGGGCCACCGCGTCCGGATCCAGCGGGTACGAGCCGTGGGGGACGGCCACCACCCGGCAGCCCGCCGCGGCCGCCGAGCGGACCCCGTTCGAGGAGTCCTCCACGGCCACGCACCGGGCCGGGTCCACGCCGAGCCGCGCCGCCACCGCGAGCCACACGTCCGGCGCGGGCTTGCCCCGGACGGTCTCCTCGGTCGACAGGGTCGCGCCGAACACGTCGGTCAGGCCCGTCGCGTCCAGCGCCGCCGCGATCAGCCGGGTGGGCGAGGAGCTGGCCAGCCCCAGCGGCCACCGCGCGGCCGTGCGGCGCACGACCGCGTCCGCGTCGTCGATCAGGGGTACGCGCTGCGCGTACCGCCGGGTCATCTCCGCCACGACCTCGGTGGCGACCTGCTCGGGGGTGCGGTCGACGCCCAGCTCGCCGCTGAGGTACGCGGCCCACTCGCCGGTGCTCATCCCCATGAGCCGGCGCTGGGTGTCCGGCTGCCAGGTGCCCCCGTGCTCGGCCACGTACGCCCGCCGGACCTCCTCCCAGACCGGTTCGGAGTCCACGATCACGCCGTCCAGGTCGAAGAGCACCGCGTCCACCACGTACCCCATCCTGCCGGAACGGGGGCGCTCAGCGGGCCGGAGCCGACGCGTCCCTCGCGGACCCGCGCTGCGCGGGCAGGCCGATCGGGGCCTTCGGCGGGATGATCGTGCGGCACCGGGTGGCGATGGGTTCGAGCAGTTCGCGCAGCCGCGCGGTGCGCTCCGCGCCGAGCGCCCGCCACGGCCCGAGGGCGGCCCGGTCGGTGGCCTCCTCGACGGCCCGGAAGGTCTCGGTGCCGTGCCCGGTCGGCTCCCGGCCGGCGGTCAGCCAGCCCGCCTCGACCAGCCGCTCCTCGGCCGCGGCCCACTCCTCGTCGGTCCAGCCCCGGGCCGGCTGGTGGAACTCGCGGGACTGGTCGGCCCGGCACCGCCAGGCCACCACCTCGACGGGCGTCAGGCCGGTCGTGACCAGCGCGGCCACGTGCCCGTCGCCCCGGTGCTCGCGCAGCGTCGTGGCGGCCTGCCAGAGCCGGGCCAGCGGGTATTCGCCCCGGGGCAGGGCGGCGTTGACCGCGCCGAGCACGCGGCCGGCCGTCTCGACCTGCCCGGCCGCCTCCTCCAGCAGGTCGGCGGCCTCGACCAGGTGCGACTCGGGCAGCTCGTAGGTGAACTCGGCGAGGGCCTGCACGGCGCCGGTGAGCCGGGCGCGCAGTGCCTCCTCCGGCGTGGCCAGCCGCCACACCGAGGGCAGCGCCCGGGCCACCATCGACGGCGCGAAGCTGAAGAAGGCGGCCACCACGGTCGGCGCGGCGACCGCTCCGAGCGGGGCGGCCCGGCCGGCGAAGTAGCCCCGCCAGTAGCCGCGCAACCCGACCGCCTCGTACGCCGAGCGGGCCCGGGGGTGGAAGTAGGTCACCGCGTGGACCGGCTCGAAATGTGTCCACATCAGCCGGGCCAGGCCGGTGTCGTCCAGCGCCGCCACGTGCACCTCCGGGTCGGTGGGCAGGTCGCCGCGGGCGGGTGGACCGCCCACGGTGACCATGAACCTACTGCCGCTGGGTGACCGGACGGAAGCCTGCTGTGAGCTACTGCGCGGCGAGCACGTCAACGACGAAGCGCAGCGGCCCGGCCGGACGGCCGCCCGCGGCGTCGTTGCCGTACGCCAGGTCCGCCGGGATGTCCAGCTGCACCCGGCTGCCGACCGGCACGCCCACGAGGCCCTGGTCCCAGCCCGGGATGACCTGGCCGACGCCGATCGGGAAGGTGGCCGGCTGGCCGCTGTTCCAGGAGGCGTCGAACTCCTTGCCGTCCTTGTAGAACACGCCCACGTAGTTGGTGGTGATCTGCTGGCCGGCCTTGACCGCCGCGCCCTTGCCCTTGACCAGCGTGGTCACGGTCAGCTTCTTGAGCTCGCCCTTGCCTGCCGCGACGGCCGGCTTGGTCTTCAGCGCCGGGTCGAGGTCGGCGGGGAGCTGCGGGGCGGCCGGCGCGGTGGGCTCGGCGGCCGGAGCGCTCGCGCTGGCCGAGGCGGCGGTGCTCGCCGGCTTGTCGTCGTCACCGCTGTTCTTCCAGACGATGCCGCCGATCACGAGCGCCACGGCGAGCACGCCTGCGGCGGCGCCGAGGATCGACTGCCGGCGGCGCCTCGCCTCGGCGGCCTTCTTCGCCGCCAGCTGGGCGGCCAGCCGCCGCTCCGCCTTGGTGCCCGGGCTCTGGCCCGCCGACCGGTTCTCCACGCGCTCGCTCACGTCGACTCCCTGCTGGGTGGGGTGGGTGCCCCCGGCGGGCCGCCGCCGAGGCCAGCGCACACGGTACCCGCCCATGCGCCCGCGGTGCTCCCTCGGCCGGTCTCGATCCCGACAGGGCGCCCCCGGCGGGCGGGACGGAACATCGGTGACGACCGGGTCCGGGAGGTAGGTTCTCGACCATGGCGATCCTCACCGAAGAAGACCTGGCCCTGCTCGCCGAGCCGCAGCTCGCCCACGTGGCGACCATCGAGGCCGACGGCACCCCGCACGTCACCCCGGTGTGGGTGGACACCGACGGCGAGCACATCGTGTTCAACACGGCCAAGGGCCGGCAGAAGTACGTGAACATCGCCCGCAACCCGACGGTCGCGGTCTCGGTGGTGGACAAGGCGGACGACTTCCGCACCCTGTGGGTCAAGGGCACCGCCGAGCTGGTCACCGAGGGCGCGGACGAGCACATCGACCGGATGGCCCAGAAGTACCTGGGCCAGGACACCTACCCGTTCCGCCGCCCCGGCGAGGAGCGGGTGATCGTCCGGATCACCCCGACCGAGCGGCTCGGCCGGGGCTGACCCTCGTCCGTCGAGGGGCCGGGACCGGCCCCTCGACGTCAGGCGGTCTTGCGCGGGGCGGCCTTCTTCTCGGCGGCCTTCTTGGCGGGCGCCTTCTTCGCCGGGGTCTTCTTGGCGGCGGCCTTCTTGGCGGGCTCGGCCTTCTTCTCCGCCGCCCTCTTGGCGGGCGCCTTCTTCGCGGGCGCCTTCTTCTCGGCCGCCTTCTTGGCCGGGGCCTTCGTGGCCTTGGCCGCCTTCTGGGCCGAGCGCGCCGCCGAGATCGGGGTCGGCTCGCCCGCCCCGCCCTCCGGCGCCTCGCCCCGGGCCGCCCGGGCCCGCTCGACCGACGCCTTCAGGGCGGCCATCAGGTCCACGGCGGCGGCCGGCGCGGCCTCTTCCTCCTCCGGCTGGACCACCTCGCGGCCCTCGATCTTGGCGTCGATGACCTCCTGCAACGCCGCCCGGTAGTCGTCGGTGAAGGCGTCCGGCTCGAACTCCCCGGCCATCGAGTCGATCAGCGAGCTGGCCATGGCCAGCTCCGGCGGGCGTACCTTCAGGTCCTCGTCGAGGAAGCCGAAGTCCGGCTGGCGGATCTCGTCAGGCCACAGCATGGTGTTGAGCAGCAGCACGCCCTCGCGGACCCGCAGGGTGGCGAGCTGCTCCCGCTGGCGCAGCGCCACCTTCACGATCGCCACCCGCTCCGAGTCGGACAGGGCATCGCGCAGCAGCACGTACGGCTTGGTGGCCGAGCCCTCCGGCTCCAGGAAGTACGCCTTGTTGTAGAGGATCGGGTCGACCTGCTCGGCCGGCACGAACTCCAGCACGTCGATGGCGTGCGAGGTGGTCAGCGGCAGCTCGGCGAAGTCCTCGTCGGTGAGGATGACCATCTCGCCGCCGCCGATGTCGTAGCCCTTGGCGATGTCGTCGTAGGTCACCTCCTCGCCGCAGACCGAGCAGGTGCGCTTGTAGCGGATGCGGCCGCCGTCCTCGCGGTGCACCTGATGGAAGCGGATGTCCTTCTCCTCGGTGGCGGAGTAGACCTTCACCCCGATCGACACCAGGCCGAACGACACCGCTCCCTTCCAGATCGCCCGCATGACGCGCTCCTCTCCCCGGTTCTGACCAGAATCGCAAATGATCGAACGGGACGCACCCTCTTCCGTGCTCAACTAGAGTCAGAAGGTGCCCGGCGCGCCGTTGAAGCCGATGCTCGCGATGACCGGGCAGCTCCCGGCCGGTGACGGCTGGGCGTACGAGTTCAAGTGGGACGGGGTCCGCGCGCTCGCCGACATCAGCCGCGGCCACCAGCATCTGTACGCCCGCTCCGGCGTCGAGATCACCACCGCGTACCCCGAACTGATCCCCCTGGCCGAGCAGGTCGACGACGCGCTGCTCGACGGCGAGGTCGTGCTCTTCACCGACGGCCAGCCCTCGTTCACCGCCCTGGCCGAGCGGATGCACGTCCGCAACGCGGTCAAGGCCGCCCGGCTCGCGGCGGCCGCCCCCGTCACGTACATGATCTTCGATGTCCTGCGGCTCCGCGGCGCGGACCTGACCGGCCGGCCCTACCGGGAGCGGCGCGCCGCGCTGGAGTCCCTGGGGCTCGGCGCCGCCCGCTGGGCGGTGCCGCCGGTGTTCGCCGACGGCCCGGCCACCTACGCGGCGGCCGGCGAGCACGGCCTGGAGGGGGTGATGGCCAAGCGGGTCGAGTCGGCCTACCGGCCCGGGGTGCGCTCGCCGGACTGGGTGAAGGTCAAGCTGGAGGTGACCGGCGACTTCGTGGTCGGCGGCTGGCGGCCGGGCGCGCGGAAGATCGGCGGCCTGCTGGTGGGGGTGCCCCGGCCGGACGGGCGGCTCACCTTCCGGGGCCGGGTGGGCGGCGGGATCGGCGCGGCGATCGAGCGTGAGCTGCTGCGCGAGCTGGAGCCGCTGCGCACCGCCGGGTCGCCGTTCGCCGGGGATGTGCCCCGCGAGGATGCACGCGGCGCGATCTGGGTAACTCCCGAGGTCGTGGTGGAGGTCAAGTACGGCCAGCGGACGCCGGACGGCCGGCTGCGCTTCCCCCGGATCCTGCGCCTGCGCCCGGACAAGCCTGCCGAGGAGGTCGACGATGCCAGCTGACCGCTTGAAGGTGGACGTGGAGGGTCGCGCGCTGGAGCTGTCCAACCTGGACAAGGTGCTCTACCCGAAGGCCGGCTTCACCAAGGGCGAGGTGATCGACTACTACACGCGGATCGCCCCGGTGCTGCTGCCGCATCTTCAGGACCGGCCGCTGACCCGGATCCGCTTCCCCAACGGTGTCGACGGCGGCTCGTTCTTCGAGAAGAACGCGCCCGCCGCGACCCCGGCCTGGGTACGCACCGAGAACCTGCCCGCCCCCGGGTCGAGCAAGGGGCGGGAGACCATCGACTACGTGGTGGCCGACGACCTGCCCACCCTGGTCTGGCTGGCCAACCTCGCCGCGCTGGAGCTGCACACGCCGCAGTGGAAGGTCGGCGAGCACCCGGACATGATGGTGGTCGACCTGGACCCGGGCGCCCCGGCGGCGCTGCGGCAGTGCTGCCAGGTGGCCCTGCTCATGCGGGACCGGCTGGCCGAGGACGGCATCGACTCGCACCCGAAGACCTCGGGAAAGAAGGGCATGCAGCTCTGCTGCCCGATCGCCGGCACGCAGGACGCCGACGACGTGTCGGCCTACGCCAGGCGGATCGCGCAGGAGCTGGAGAAGGCGCAGCCCAAGCAGATCGTCTCGAAGATGGCGAAGAACCTGCGCCCGGGCAAGGTCTTCATCGACTGGAGCCAGAACAACGCGGCCAAGACCACGGTGGCGCCGTACTCGCTGCGGGCCCAGGAGGTGCCCTCGGTGTCCACCCCGCTGACCTGGGACGAGGTCGAGGCGGGCGCGGCCGGCAAGCGGCCGTCGACGAAGCCGTACACGGCCACCGAGGTGCTCAAGCGGGTGGAGAAGCAGGGCGACCTGCTGGCCCCGCTGCTCGACGGTGGCCCGGAACTGCCGCTGCGCTGACAACCTTCTGGGACGTGGCCACGTGTTAGGGGCGTGACCGACCAAACGCAACCCCGGTCCGCGGCGGACCGGTCGTACGTCGCCTTCGTCGAGGTGGCCTGGCAGCGACATATCCGGCTGGCCATGCTGCTGACCGGCGACCGGTGGCGGGCCGAGGAACTGCTCCAGGACAGCCTGGTCAAGGTGTACGAGCGGTGGCGGCGGCTGTCCCGGCTCGACGACCCGCACGCCTACTTGCGCCGCGCCCTGGTCAACAACCACACGTCCGGCTGGCGGCGACGCCGCCGGGAGAGCCTCGTCGCGGACGTCCCCGACCGCGCCGCCCCGGCCGGTGACGTCGGCCCCGACGCCGTCGTGCTGCGCCGGGCGCTCACGTCGCTACCCGCGAAGCAACGGGCCGTGGTGGTGCTCCGCCACTACGAGGACCTGACCGAACGCGAGGTCGCCCGGCTGCTCGGTTGCACGGTGGGCACCGTCAAGAGCCAGAACGCCCGGGCGCTGGACAAGCTCCGCCACTTCCTCGACGAACCCTCCCACTCGACAAGCAGGTGATCAGTCATGAACACGCTCGATGAGCGGCTCGCCAACCGGTTGCACGACATCGTCGACGGCGAGCCGGGCTCCGTACCCCCGGTGGGTGCGCTGCTGGAACGCGGCCGGCGGGCCCGCCGCCGCCGGACGACCGCGCTGGCCGGTGCGACATGTGCGCTGCTGGCGCTGGGCGTCGCGACCGCGGCGACCGTGGCGACGACGCCGGCGCCGCGGCGCCCCGGCGTCACCGCCCAGGCGTCGCCGCCGGCCTCGCCGGCGATCCGGCTGGTCTCGGCCGCCGCCGCCAGCGAGAACATCAGTTACCGGATGCGGCTGACCAACTCGGGGCCGCAGGGACTCACGTACGAGGGCGCGTTCGACCCGAGGACGGCCACCGGTTATGTGCACGTCGCTCAGGACGACTCCGTCATGACCGAGCTGCTGATCAACGGCACCCGGTACGAGGGCGGGGAGCGACCCCGGGGCAAGGTGCCGGCCGACAAGACGGGCCCCGGCGAGACGTACGGCCGGTACGGCCAGTACCCGGGCCGGTATGACCGGCTGTCCCTCTACGGCGACGGGAACACCGTCCTGGGCGCCGCGTCGCCCGACCCGGCGGCCCTGTTCACGGCGCTCAAGAGCGCGAATGCGACGATCTCGGAGAACCCCGACGGGACGCTGCACTTCGAGTACGCGACGTCGGACAAGGTCGGGTCGACCACCACGGCCGGTGACGTCACGCTCGACGGTGACGGCCGGATCGCGACGGTGGCCCTTACCGGCACCTGGCAGTCGACGGCGAAGGGCCGGCTCGACACGGGCACGTTCAGCTCGACGCTCGAACTCTTCGACTACGGCGTCACGGTGACGGTGAAGCGCCCGGCCGACGTCGTCAAGGTCAAGCAGTAGCCGGTCTCTCCACCGGCGACGAGCTGCCCGCGACCCGAACGGTCGCGGGCAGCCCTGTTCTGCGGGTCACCGGCGGGCGTCCCAAGCGGTGTTGCTCCGGAAGTACATGTCGTAGAGCTCCTGCACCTCCAGCAGGCTCTCCGGCGGGTGTGGCTCAGAGGGCGAACAGCAGGACGGCGTTGAGCAGGACCACCACGGCGGTGGCGAAGTGGACGCCGAAGGCGACGGCCTTCCGGCCGTGACGCAGCACGATGAGGGTGTCTCCCAACGGGTTGATCGCGACGATCAGCATGTACCAGGCGACCGCCTCGGCGCTGGTGAAGGCGATCAGGGCGAGGCCCAGCAGGCCGTAGCTGAGGTCCCGCAGGCCCTTGATCGTGAGGTAGGCGGGGTCCTCGTCCGGCTTGACCGGCACGCCGTAGCCGGCGGCCGAGGCCCGCGGCGCCAGGAGGAACCGGGCGCCGATGAGGACGCAGAAGAGGCTGAGGACGACGGCGAGCCCGTAGGCGATGGCGCTGAGCATGTCTGGCTCCGATTGCTAGCAGTGCTAGGGGTGAGAGCGACGCTAGCAGAGCATCGGCAGATTGGCTAGCGGTGCTAGAGTTCCGGCATGTCGATTCAGGCGCGGCGCGAACGGGAGCGGGCGGAACGGGAACGGGCGATCATCGCCGCGGCCCGGGAACTGGCCGAGTCGGAGGGCTGGGACGCGGTCACCACCCGTCGGCTGGCCGCCGAGATCGAGTACAGCCAGCCCGTCCTCTACAGCCACTTCAAGGGCAAGGACGCGATCATGGCCGCGGTCGCCGTGGAAGGCTCGGCCGATCTGGCCGCCGAGGTCGCCGCCGCCCGGGCCGCCG
Organism: Micromonospora terminaliae; assembly: GCF_009671205.1. Taxonomy (NCBI): domain Bacteria; kingdom Bacillati; phylum Actinomycetota; class Actinomycetes; order Micromonosporales; family Micromonosporaceae; genus Micromonospora; species Micromonospora terminaliae. Next base: position 6,040,809 of record NZ_CP045309.1, read on the forward strand.
CGACCGACCCGCGGCAGGCCGTGGCCGGCATCGCCACGGCGTACGCCGACTTCGCCGAACGCCGGCCGGCCCTCTACGACGCGATCTTCAACCTCCCCGTCGCCCTGTCCTTCGCCAGCCAGGACACGCCGGTCGAGCTGGCCCGGGCCTTCGCCGAGCTGGCCGAGACCCTGCGCCCGTTCGCCGGTGACGACGACCTGGAGACGTTCACCGAGAGCTTCTGGAGCGGGCTGCACGGCCTGGTCACGCTGATGCGCAACGGCCGGCTCCGACGGGAGGAACACGAGCGGCGGCTGGCCATCCTGGTCGACCGGTTCACCCGGCTAGGGTGAGCTGACCGCCAGGGAGGAGTGCACCCGATGGCCGACCCCGCACCCGTCGCCGTCGCGACCGGCGAGCCGCTGCTCAGCTACCTCGACGGCGCCACCGGCGAGCGCACCGACCTCACAGCCCAGCAGTTGGGCGCATGGGCGGCCCGCAGCGCCGGGCTGCTCCGGGACGGCTGCGGGCTGCGCCGCGGCGACCGGGTCGCCGTGCTGCTGCCACCGCACTGGCGCACCGCGGCCGTGCTCATCGGGGCCTGGTCGGTCGGCCTGGCGGTCTCGTTCCGGCCCCGGGCCCTGGCCGGGCTGCCGGTCCTCGAACCCGGCGCCGACCGGCCGTACGACGCGGTGTTCGTCACCCCGGAACGCCTCGACGACTGGCTGGAGGACGTGCCCGAGGGGACGCACCGCTACCTCGTCGGCACCGGCCCCGGCCCGCTGTCCTCGGTGCCCCTCGGGTGGTTGGACTGGTCCACCGAGGTGCTGCGCCACCCCGAGATCTCGCCCGGCCTGGGCGCTCTCCGCCCGTCCGATCCGGCCAGCCCCGACGGCACCAGCTACGGCGAGTGGGGTGCGGTGGCCCGGGAGTACGCCAAACAGCTCGACCTGCGGGCCGGCGACCGGCTGCTGGTCGACGCGGCCGAGCACGAGCAGCCGCTGAAGTGGCTGCTCGCCCCGCTCGCGGCCGGGGCGTCCGTGGTGCTGTGCGCCAACCTCGACCCAGCCGACCGGGACGCCCGCGCCGCCGCGGAGCAGGCCACCCGGGTGCTGTGAGCCGCGCCCGCTGGTGCAGGGGTCGCGGTTGGCTGGAGCCGCCAGGTCGCCGAGGTGGCGGGGTCGCGGGTCGGCTGATGGCGCCACTTCGCCGAGCTGGTGTTCCACGTCGGCATGAGGGCGGCGGATCCTAGCCGGGCCGGCGTCGCGCGGAACGCCTTCACCGGAACGCCGCCAGTGCCCCTCATCCGGTTCTAGCGTGCAAGCGTCGGTGAGGCGAGCCCGAGGAGCGGCCGGATGAACGCCAGCGGACCAGCAGCGTCGTTCACGGACCTGCGGCAGGTCGACGCCGGTGTCCTGAACGTCGGATACGTCGACGCCGGGCCGCCGGACGGGCCGGTCGTGCTCCTGCTGCACGGGTGGCCGTACGACATCCACAGCTTCGCCGAGGTCGTACCCCGGTTGACGGCCGCCGGTCACCGGGTGCTCGTGCCGCACCTGCGCGGATACGGCACGACGCGGTTCCGGGCGGACGACACCATGCGCAACGGCCAGCCGGCGGCCCTGGCCCTCGACGCCGTCGCGTTCCTGGACGCCCTCGGGGTGCCGAAGGCGACCCTGGCCGGGTTCGACTGGGGTGCCCGCACGGCCGACATCATCGCGGCGCTGTGGCCGGAGCGCTGCCAGGGCCTCGTCTCGGTGAGCGGCTACCTGATCGCCAGCCAGGAATCGGGGCGCACACCGCTGCCGCCGCCGGCCGAACTCGCCTGGTGGTACCAGTTCTACTTCGCCACCGACCGGGGCCGGGACGGGTACGCGAAGAACCTCGACGCCTTCGCCAGGCTGATCTGGCGGACGGCCTCCCCGAAGTGGGCCTTCGACGACGAGACGTTCAACCGGAGCGTCGCCTCGCTGCACAACCCCGACCACGTCGACGTCGTGATCCACAACTACCGCTGGCGCCTCGGCCTCGCCCCCGGCGAGCCGCAGTACGACGAGGTCGAGCAGAAGCTGGCCGCGAACCCGAGCATCGGGGTGCCCACCATCACCCTCGAAGGGGACGCCAACGGCGCACCCCATCTCGACCCGAAGGTGTACGGCGGGCGGTTCTCCGGCCGGTACGAACACCGGACCGTAAGTGGCGGCGTCGGGCACAACCTGCCGCAGGAGGCACCGGAGGCGTTCGCCGACGCGGTGCTCCAGGTGGCGACCTGACCCCCGCCTCCGGTCAGCCCTGGCTGGCCCGGTCGACGCCCTTGTGCACCCGGACCGTGCGGTCGACCAGCTCGCGCAGGGCGCTCTCGTCCACGTCATCGAGTCGCTTCAGATAGAGGCAGCCCTTGCCGGTCTTGTGCGGGCCGAGCCGGGCCAGCACCGACGGGTAGCGCTCCTCGTAGCCGCCCACCAGGTAGACGACGAGCTGCTGCTTGCGGGGCGAGAAGCCGACCAGCGGCCAGTCGCCCGTGCGCCCGCTCCCGTAGGTGTAGCGGTAGGTGCCGAAGCCCACGATGCTCGGACCCCACATGACCGGGGGCTCGCCGGTCACCTCGCGCAACAGGGCGCACAGGCGCTCGGCGTCGGCCCGCCGGCGGTCGTCCGGCACGGCCGCCAGGAAGTCGTCGACGCTGGCGTCGGTCGGCACGGTCACCGGCTGCTTCGAGGTCGCCATGTGCCCGATGCTCCCAGGTACCTACGACAACGAATCCGGTTGACACCGGTCCCGGGCGCCGGGCCTACTGCGCAGCGGCGATTGTTATGGAGGGTGGGACGTGGACGGGCTCATCTGGAAGGAATTCGGCGAGGAGCACCTCGGGAAGCTGACCGGGCTGGCCGAGGCGTGCCTGGCCGTCGATGGTGGGTTGCCGCTGTTCGCCCGTACCTCGCTGTTGCGGGCGCGGCTGCTCCAGACGCGTACCCTCGGCGCCTGGCACGACGGCGGCCTGGTCGCGGCCGTGGGGGTCGGCCTCGGCGGGCGCCCGGCCACCACCACGGGCCTGGTGCATCCCGACTGGCGGGGGCGGGGTCTCGGCGGGCGGCTGCTGAGCTGGGCTCTTGAGCAGGCGGGTGACGCCGACCTGCTGGTGACCACCGAGTCGTGGAGCCCGGGCGCGGACGCCCTGTTCACGGCGCGCGGCTTCGACCGGACGTTCACCGAGTGGGTGCAGCGCCACGACCTCGGCGGCGTTCCCTCGGTCACCCCTCCCGACGGCGTGACGACCGAGCCGGTGACGCTCGGCCCGGAGCTGTTCTCGACCTACTGGGCGTCGTTCGCCGACCGGCCCGGCTTCGGTTCGCCCACTGCCGAGGAGTGGCTGGGCGAGCTGGGGGAGGACGACGAGTACCGGGCGGATCTGTCGCTCATCGCGCGTGGTCCGGACGGTGCCGCCGTGGGCTTCGTCAACGTCATCGACAACTGGATCGACCAGGTGGGTGTGGTTCCCGGGTGGCGCGGGCGGCGGGTCGGGGCGTATCTGGTGGCCGGTGCGCTGCGGGGGCTGGCGGGCGACGGGGCGCGGGAGGTGTGGCTCTGCGTCAACGACAACAACCCGGCGGCCGCGCTGTACCGGCGGCTCGGGTTCCAGGACTTCGGCCGGCGGGCCGGCTACCTGCGCCGTTCGTAGCCTTGAGCGCGCTCGGCCTTCGTGGAGGCCGAGCGCGCTTTGTCTTCACCGAGCGGTCCGGTGTCGGGCTTACTGGAAGATCCGGCCGGGCCGGGTGGCCTTCGCCTTGGTGATCAGGCTGTCTCCCCGTCTACGGCGTACCTGGATGTTCTTTGTCGCCCTTTTGATCGGGGTGAGAATTCTGTCCTTCATCGCGTGCCTCTTCTCTTCTGAGATGGCGCTTCCGCAGCAGGGCGTCTTCCCGACCTGCCTCCGGTGTGCGTACCCGCTGGGCCGGTCGCCATTCGGTCAGCGCTTGCCGCGGCACCGGTCGCGCTCAGCGGCGGGTGAGCCAGGGTGCGCGTCGTGCGCAGGGTGAGGTGTGGTCGACCGGTAGGGCGCAGCGGCCGCCGCTGGGTAGTGGGCGGTCGCAGAACACCCAGTGGCGTAGGGATTGCTGGTCTTCGGGCGAGACGGTAACGCCGCCGGGCTCCACGCGGGCGCTGAGCTGGGCGAGCAGGCGGGCGGCCGTGCGGGCGAAGATCCTCGCGCGGTGCAGGTCGGGGGCCGTGACCGGCAGGTGGATCACCCAACGGTCGGTCATCGGTAGAGGCGGTTCGCCGATTGGGCGCTCTGCCAACTGCGCAGGGCGTTCTTGATGCGGAGGTTCTCCTCCTGGACGGCTTGCAGGGCGGTCTGTGCGACGGTGAGTTCGTCGGCGACCTGGTGGAGGAAGGTGCGGATCTCGACGGGGTCGAGGCCGCGCCGGCGGACGTTGAAGCACCGCTCGCGGATCTGCCAGGGGCGGAGCGGCTGGCTTCTGTTGGTTTGCGCGATTCGTTGTCTCTCGTCGCGTCGGCTCGCCAGCCGCCGGATCAAGTTGTGCACAGGGACCGCCCTTCGTCGGGTCACGTCGAAGTGGTGGGGGCGGCCTCGGCGGGTTGCGGTTGGCAGAGGCCGGCCGTCCCAGCGGCCTGTTCGGGGTACGGCAGCAGGGACGCTTGCGTTCAACGTTGGGGTGCTGGCACAGCCGACCAGCGAAGTTGGCCGTGCCAGCGACGGTGGAGGCCCAACCGGGAGGCCGGTTGCCTACCAGGCGTTCCAGTGCCGGGCTTCCGCGGCCAACATACAATGCAAAGCATGCAAAGAACAAGAGCCGAACATGCTAAGCACGCGAAGTCTTGGCTGCCGAGCTGGCGGCGTGGGAGGATCTTGGGGCCTACCAGGAGTTGCCATGCCCCGAATCCCAGACCGTCAGCGCATTGCTCAGGACATCCGCGACAAGATCAGCTCGGGCGAGTACGGCCCGGGGTTCAAGCTGCCTTCCCTGCGCGAGATGTCCGCGCAGTACGGCGTCTCCGCCGAGCCGGTTCGATCAGCTCTGCTGATCCTGCAGGCTGAAGGGCTGGTCGAAGGCCATCAGGGCAAGGGCGTGTATGTGAGCGGAAACCTTCCATCGGCTGACTAGGTGTGGCTTCCTCTGTCGACGGGCGCCTGCAAGGGCCTCGGCGCAGGCAGCAGGTGCACCCCTGGGGTATGTCTGACCAGGAGACTGTGGGCCGGTTGGGGGGTCCCAGACGACCCGAACCGCGTAGGCGGACGTTGCCGTCCCTCGATACGCTCCGGGCGATTCGATGGCGACCTACGCCACCGTCCACGGGGGAAGGGGCATCGTCGTGCACGCACGAAGATTGCTTGCCGCATCACTGGGCATTGTGCTCGGTGCCGGCCTGATCAGTATCAACGCCAGCCCGGCACAGGCCTACGAGCAGCGGGACGTCAGCAAGTCCGGCTGGGCCTACACGGACTCGGCGCAGCCGAAGAAATCGTTCATCAACCCCTCCGGGGACGCGCCGATCGGCGCCTGGACGGATGCGGCCGGCGCGAAGCACAAGTCCCGGTCCTACTTCACCTTCGACGTCTCGCGCTTCCGCGCGGCTGTCGTCCACAAGGCGGACCTGGTCATCGCGGAGCGGTCGGCGGCGGACTGCGCGACGGCCCAGCCGGTCGAGCTGTGGCGCACCGATCCGATCAAGGCGACCACGAGCTGGGACTCGGCGCCGCGCCGGCGTGAGCTGCTCGGCACCGTCCAGGCCGGCGGGGAGGCCGCCTGCCCGGGCTATCTGGTGTGGGACATCATGCCCGCCCTGCAGAAGCTGGCGAACCAGAACAGCGACACGCTGACCGTCGAGATCCGGGTGCCGCAGGGCTACGAGGGCAAGCTCTCCCACGGCCGGAAGCTCCGCCCGTTCCCGGTCATCCACACCGAGGCGAACCACGCGCCGACGGTGGGGCAGATCGGTCTGGAGTTCCCCTCCTGGGCCTGCGGGACCGCGGAGAAGCCGCAGCCCGTGGGGCCGCGCTACTACAGCCTGATGGTCAAGGGCGCGGACGCGGACGCCTACGACTCCGAATACAACGGGCAGTTCGCCGCCTGGCCGGTCGGCCACGAGGACCAGCGCGCCGAGCAGTTCGGGTCGAGCTACGGGGGCGCGTTCTCGAAGGTCGAATGGGACATGTCGCAGTACCCGGACGGCACCGTGGTGGCCTGGACCGCCCGCGCCTACGACGGTCACGACTTCTCCGAGTGGGCCAAACCGTGCTACGTGAAGGTGGACGCGCAGCGTCCGGCCACCCCCGTGATCACCTCGACGAAGTATCCGAACGATGGTGAGGCGCACGGTGGTTCCGGAGTTCCGGGGACGTTCACGTTCAAGGCGAACGGGTCGGCCGACGTGGTCGGCTACTACTGGGGGCGCTACGGCGAGACGTACAACTACATCCCCGCGCCCACACCCGGTGCGGACGTCACCCTCGAATACACCCCGACCTCGTTCTTCGAGTCGCTGAGCGTGCGCAGTGTGGACAGCGCCTCGAACTCCTCGGAGACGGCGCAGTACGAGTTCTTCGTGAGGTCCACGGCACCGCAGGTGCGGGTGACGGTGGGCGGTGTCGGACTGCCCAGCAAGCTGGCCATCTCCACCAACGTCGAGGGGGTCACCGAGTTCGGCTACCGGATCGGTGACGGCGACGAGACCCGGGTCCCGGCCGACGCCGACGGCACGACCGAGGTGCCGGTGGTGTTCACCCAGGCGGGCACCATCAAGGTCCAGGTACGCAGCTACGTCGGGAGCGAGTTCGTCGGCGGGTACACCGAGAATGTGTCGGTCCGCGACACCCCGACCGTGGAGTCGGCCGACTTCGACTTCCCGGACCACGACGGGGTGGTGGACCGTCCCGGCAGCTTCACCTTCCGGCCCGGCCGGACCGGTGTGGTGGCGTACGAGTACACGTTCGGCAACGACGAGTTCCGGCGCCTCGACGCGGCGGCGGACGGCACGGCGGTCCTGCGCTGGACGCCGACCGAGCCCGGCTGGATCACGCTGCACGTGCGCAGCGTCAGCGCCGACGACACCGTCTCCGAGGTCGCGGAGTACCAGTTCAACGTCATCGACACCAAGCCCAACGTCTCCTCCAGCACCTACTACGAGTACGGCGCCTGGGGCGGCGTGGGCATCGCCGGTGAGTTCAACTTCGACACCGCGATGCCGGACGTGGACGTCTACCTCTACCGCCTCAACGACGGGCCCGAGCAGACCGTGGACCCGGAGTACAGCTGGGCCCGGGTGACGCTCGCCCCCGACCACTCCGGCAGCAACACGCTGACGGTGCGTACCCGATTCCTGGACGGGACCTTCTCGCCGACTCGGACCTACACCTTCGAGGTCAGCGACGCGCCGGTGGTGACGTCCAGCGACTACCCCGAGAACGGCGAGGGCGGCCAGCCCGGCCAGGCCGGCCGGTTCACCTTCAGCCCGGGCCGCCCCGACGTGACGGAGTACCGCTACACGCTGGAGTACAGCGGCGAGGAGCAGGTCGTCGCCGCCGGCGCGGACGGCAAGGCCACGGTCGAGATCACCCCGACGCACTCCGGGTACACCCTGTTGACGGTCACCAGCCGGGCGGCCGACGGCACGGTCAGCCCCGAGCGCCGGTACTACTTCCGGGTCCGCGACCCCCGGGTGAACGTGAGCAGCGCGTACGACGAGTACAGCCCGCGTGGCGGCATCGGCGCGGTCGGCCGGTTCGGCGTCTACACCGAGATCGGCGAGGTGACCACCTTCGAGTACCAGCTCAACGGCGGTGCCTGGCTGAGCGTGCCGAAGACGCCCGACGCGCTGGTCACCGAGATCTCGGTGACCATGGACCGCAACGGCGCGAACGTCTTCTCGGTGCGGGGCCGCACCGAGGCGGGCGAGTACACGCCGCAGACCGACTACCCGTTCCTGGTCGGCACGGCGCCGCAGGTCACGTCGAGCACCTACCCGGCCGGCCAGTGGGCCGGTGGCGTGGGCGTACCGGGTGACTTCACCTTCACGCAGGGCAGCCCGGGCGTGGTGGAGTTCGAGTACACCGTCGACGACGGGCAGCCGGCGACGGTGGCGGCGAACGCCGCCGGGGTTGCCACGGTGACCTACACGCCGACCTCGGTCAGCTCGCACACCATGACGGTGCGCGGCCGGACCGCCGACGGGGTGTGGACCGACACGACCAGCTACTACTTCCTGGTCGACTTCTCCTGACCCGGCCTGGACACGGTGGGCCGTCCCGTTCGGGGCGGCCCACCGTGCTGCGCGGGGCAGCTCAGTCGATGGTCGGCAGCTTCGGGCCGAGGACGTCGTCGGCGTCCACGATGGTGTACGCGTACCCCTGTTCGGCGAGGAACCGCTGGCGGTGGGCCGCGTACTCGGTGTCGATCGTGTCCCGGGAGACGACGGTGTAGAAGTGCGCCTGCCGCCCGTCGGACTTGGGCCGCAGCACCCGCCCCAGCCGCTGCGCCTCCTCCTGCCGGGACCCGAAGGTCCCCGACACCTGGATGGCCACCGCGGCCTCCGGCAGGTCGATCGAGAAGTTCCCGACCTTGGAGATGACCAGCGTCTTCACCTCACCGGACCGGAACGCGTCGAACAGCCGCTCCCGCTCCTTGTTGGTCGTCGACCCCTGCACGATCGGCGCGTCCAGGTACTCCCCGAGCTGGTGCAGCTGGTCGATGTACCCGCCGATCACGAGCACCTGCTCGTCGGGGTGCCGCTCGACCAGCGCCCGCACCACCGGCAGCTTCGTCCGGGCGGTGGCCGCCATCCGGTAGCGCTCCTCGGCCTCCGCCGTCGCGTACGACATCCGCTCCGCGTCGGTCAGCGTCACCCGTACCTCGGTGCACTCGGCCGGGGCGATCCAGCCCTGCTGCTCGATGTCCTTCCACGGCGCGTCGTACCGCTTCGGGCCGATCAGGCTGAACACGTCGCCCTCGCGGCCGTCCTCGCGTACCAGAGTCGCCGTGAGGCCGAGCCGGCGGCGGGCCTGCAGGTCCGCGGTGAAGCGGAAGATCGGCGCGGGCAGGAGGTGCACCTCGTCGTAGACGACCAGGCCCCAGTCGCGGGCGCCGAACAGGTCGAGGTGGGTGAACACGCCCTTCTTGCGGGAGGTGAGCACCTGGTACGTGGCGATGGTGACCGGGCGGATCTCCTTGCGCTCACCCGAGTACTCGCCGATCTCGTCCTCGGTGAGCGACGTGCGGGCGATCAGCTCGCGCTTCCACTGCCGGCCGGCCACCGTGTTGGTGACCAGGATCAGCGTGGTGGCCTTGGCCTCGGCCATGGCCGCCGCCCCGACGAGGGTCTTGCCGGCGCCGCAGGGGAGCACCACCACGCCGGAGCCGCCCGCCCAGAACGCCTCGACGGCCTCCCGCTGGTACGACCGCAGCGTCCACGGCTTGCCGCCGTCCTTGCCGGCCTCGGCCAGCTCGATGGGGTGCGCCTCGCCGTCGACGTAGCCGGCCAGGTCCTCGGCGGGCCAGCCGAGCTTCAGCAGCGCCTGCTTGAGGCGGCCGCGCTCGGAGGGGTGCACCTGGATGGTGTCGTCGTCGAGTTTCGCGCCGAGCATCCCGGCGAGCTTCTTGCTCTTGGCGACCTCGACCAGCACCACCCGGTCCAGCGCGCGGAGCACCAGGCCGTGCGCCGGGTCGTTGGCGAGCTGGAGCCGGCCGTACCGGTCCATCGTCTCGGCCACGTCGACCAGCAGCGCGTGCGGCACCGGGTAGCGGGAGTACTTGATCAGCGTGTCCACCACGCCCTCGGCATCGTGGCCGGCGGCTCGGGCGTTCCACAGGCCCAGCGGGGTGAGCCGGTAGGTGTGCACGTGCTCGGGGGAACGCTCCAGCTCGGCGAAGGGCGCGATGGCCATCCGGCACGCCTGGGCGTCGGGGTGGTCGATCTCCAGCAGCAGGGTCTTGTCCGACTGCACGATCAGTGGTCCACCGCTCACGCCAGCGTCCTCTCCTTGACCGGAAATTCTCGCCCGCACGGCGGCTGACCTGCCGAAGGCGGACCATCCAGTGTTGCACGCCGACAGGTGTCCGGAAAAAGTCTCGCTGGACCTGCAACGTCACACTGCTCCCGTACGTCTAGCAAGCGGGACAACTGTCCAGGGGAGGGCCCATGAAGCGTGTCCGGTTCGCCGTCCGGGCCGTCTGCCTGGCAGCGGTCGTGCTGGTCGGCGTCGGTGCGTGCGCGCGCGATCCGCAGGCCGGCGGAACCGGGGCCGCCGCCCCGGCGCCCGTCGGCGTGACGGAGGAGGCATCGGGGGCGAGCGCGCCGCCCACGCCGGAGCAGCCGGCCGCGTCCCCGTCGGCGACGCCGAGCCGGACGACCACGCCGAAACCCAGCCGCACCACACCGAAGCCGGCCACGCCGAAGCCGTCGAAGCCCGCCGGGTGCCCGGAGGGGGAGCAGCAGAAGGCCGTGGAGACGTATTTGAGCCGGCTGGGCGGTTTCGGGACGCTGAGCGTGGACGGAAAGCAGTCGGCCGCCGACTGCGCCGCGATCAAGAAGTTCCAGATCCGGTACGGGATCAGCCCGGCCACGGGTCGCGCCGGCCCCACCACGTACGACGTGGCGAAGCGGTTGGCGAACACCGACACGGGGCGCTGCAACGCGGGCTCCCGCACCACCTTCTGCGTCGACCTGACCCACCAGACGGTCTGGGCCATGCGCGGCGGGAAGGTGGTCATGGGCCCGACGGTGACCCGCACCGGCATGGCCGGCTACGCCACCCCGACCGGCACCTACTCCGTCGGCGGGAAGAACATGCGCGAGTGGTCCAACCCGTACGAGGTGTGGCTGCCCTACTGGCAGCGGTTCAACGGCGGGATCGGCTTCCACGAGACGACGACCTACCTGCACAACGGCTCGATCGGCTCGCACGGCTGCGTGAACCTGCTGCACCGCGACGCCGTACGCCTCTGGGAGCTGGGCTCGGTCGGCACCCGGGTGGTCGTCTTCGGCCACCGCCCGGGCACCTGATACCCGACCGCCCGTGACACGCGCGCCCGGATCAGGGTTTTATCCCCTGTCCGGGTGACCCCCTCCGGTGCCACGCTGGAGGCCGGGTCCACCACGGTGCGGGGGAGGGGCTGCAGATGACGGTCGACCACGACGTGCTTCCCGAGGACGACCGGGCACGCCGGCCGGAGGTCTCACCGGCGGCCCTGTTCGGCTACGCTGCCGCCGCCACCGGCATCTTCGGCTGGTTCCTGTTCGGGCTGCTGGTGCAGCGGCAGGGCTTCGTCGACTCGGTCGGCGAGTCGGCCGGCGCCGCGTTCGCCCTGCTCCTCGCCGTCTCGGTGGTCGGCGCCCTGCGCCGCAACGGCGACTAGTCCTCCAGCACCGCCGCCGTGATCCGGTGCAGCGCGAAGGTGTGCAGCATCTCCGTGCGCTCGTCCTCGGCACGCAGGTAGCCGGCCCCCATCGAGACCGGCCGGACCAGGCGGGACGCGGTCGCCCCGTGCGCGTCGACGTAGCCGACCCAGACCAGCGCCTTGTCCCGTACCGCCTGCTGGAGCACCGCCAGGGCGTCGCTGTGGGTGTGCGCGGGCCCCGGGCCCTTGCGCGTCCCGCGGACCACTTCGGGGGCGCGCCGCGCCGCCCGGGCCGCCGCGTCGCCCCGGCGGATCTGCTCGACCACGCCGAGCAGCCGGGGCATCGGCAGCCGCGGCGCCGCGAGCGGGTCGAGGGTGCGGCCCGCGGCGTGCACCCGGGCCGGCGCCCGCCGCGTCTTCGGCCGAGCGAGCACCGCCGCGCCGCCCGCGTCCTCGGCGACCGGCGCGTAACCGGCGTCGCGCAGCGCGGTCAGCATCCGGTTCACCTGGTACGGGGTGATCAGCACCGTCGGCGCCAGCCGGCGGAAGGCCAGCGCCTCCAGCCGCTTGTCGGCCTGCACCTCGGTGAGCAGTGCCTCGTCGTCGCTGCGTACGTAGCCGCCGGCCGAGCCGACCCGCAGCCCGCCGTGCTTGCGCGCCACGTCGTCCACCAGGTAGGACAGCCCCTGCGGCACCGGGGTACGCGACCGGCGGCGGAACAGCGCGTGCAGGTCGTCGGCCGAGTAGCCGGCATCCAGGGCCCGCCGGACGCTGGCCGTGGTGACCCGGTAGACGCTCGCCCCGCCGGCCGACTCGTGCTCGGCCACCACATCCAGCTCGCCGGCGAGCGCCGGATCGGGCGGGCCGGGCACCACCACGGTGAGGTCGGCCTGCACGAGGAAGTGGTCGACGGGTGCGGGCAGCAGCGCGTCCAGCGCCCGGACCGCGGTGGACGGCTCACCCGACTCCGCCTCGGAGTGCAGCCCCAGCGGGTCGGCGGCCCGCTCGTCGGCGTCGCTCAGCTCGGCCAGCAGCAGCCGCCCGTACGAGGTCAGCGCCCCGAGCCCGGTCACCCCGAGCTGGGCGGCCTCGGCCAGCACCTCGCGGTGCGCCGTCTCCCGCCCCCGGGCGCGCCGGGGCGCCCGCCAGTCCAGCAGCTCCAGCACCTCCTCCGGGGTCGGTGCGGTGCCCGGGGGCAGGTCGGCTAGCTCGGCGAGCACCGAACGCCGGGCGGCCGGCGCGCCGGCGCGTTCCGCCTCGGCGGAGAGCACCGAGATGGGCCGGTCCCGGTCGTCGCGCTGCCCGACCAGGCCCACCTGGCGGGTCATCATCAGCCACGCCCGGGCCAGCTGTTCCCAGCGCTGGGCCAGCGAGGCGGCGCGCCACACCTCGTACCCGCCGGTGGGCAGGATCTGCTGGTCGCCCCCGTACCGCGTGGTGACCGACCCGGTCAGGTCGAGCTCGCCGACCAGCCCGGCCGCGTAGGCCACCTCGAAGAGCAGCGCCGTGGTCGCGTCGTCCAGCCCGATGCCGCGGGCCAGCCGGCGCAGGTCGCGCACGCCCACGCCGCCGGAACGCAGCACCGGGGCCGGCTCGGCGGCCAGGGCCTCGAGCAGCGCCTCGGTGTGCCGGACCACCTCCATGGTCTGCCCGGCGCCGGCCGAGTCGACGGACTTGGCCTCGCGCGGCGGGGTCGACACCTCGGGCGGGGTGGTGCGCAGCGGGCCGAGCGGGCCGGTGTCCCGCCGCAGCAGCAGCCCCACCTCGCGGGGCAGCTCGACGCTGCCGCCCCCCTTGACGGCCGACATCCGCACGAGCAGCCGGTGCTCCACGAGCCAGCGGATCGGGGAGCCGGTGGCCGCCCCGCCGTTGACCAGGTCCGGCGGGAGGACGTCCTCCTCACCGGTCGCGGGGGCCTCCAGCGCGCCCGGGGGCACGGTGCCGACCGGCGGTCCGGCGGCGAGCCGGTCCAGGATCGCCCGGGCCGACGGCGGCGCGGCCAGCAGCGTCCGCCGCAGCTTCGCCGGGTCCGTGCACACGGCCGCCGCGCGCGGGTCCAGCTCCGCGGCCGGGCGACCCAGACCCGCGAGGTACGGGGACACCTCGTCGACGCCGCCCACCACGCGCAGGTCGTGCTCCGGCCCGTACAGGAGGAAGAGCGCGCGGAGCCGGTTCACCGCGCCGCGGACCGCGGCCGGGGCGGGCGGGTGCGGGCCGGAGGTCGCCAGGGCCAGGATGGCCTCGGTGGCGGTGCCGCCGCTCTCCGGGTCCCGGGTGAGGCGGGCGGCGTCCAGGATCTGGAGGGTGAACTGGTCCAGCCCGTCGAGCGCCCGCGCCACGGAGACCCGCGACTGGGCGCGGATGGCGAGGGCGGAGACGTCTGCCGGCACCGGTACGACGAGGTCCGGCCGCAGCTGGAGCAGGGCGGCCAGGGACTCGTCGGGAAGGGTCCGCAGGTGGTCGGCGAATGAGGTGGTCATCGTCGTTCCACGCTAGCCCGGCCGGGGCCGGTCGCGCCCCTCGGACGGGTACGTTCTCGACATGCCCTCGCTCATGGTCGGCTTCGACCTCGACATGACCCTGGTCGACTCGCGCCCCGGCATCGCGGCCGCCTACCGGGCGCTGACCGCGCAGACCGGCGTGCCCGTCGACGCCGAGCTGGCGGTCTCCCGCCTCGGGCCGCCGCTGCGCACCGAGATCGCGCACTGGTTCCCGCCCGAGCAGGTCGAGGAGGCGGTCCTCGCGTACCGGGAGCTCTACCCGGCGTACGCGATCACCCCGACCCTGCCGATGCCCGGCGCGGAGGACGCGATCAAGGCGGTGCACGCGCGCGGCGGCCGGGTCATGGTGGTGACCTCCAAGATCGGCCGGCTGGCGAAGCTGCACCTCGATCACCTCGGCCTGGCCGTCGACGAGCTGGCGGGTGACCTGTTCGCCGAGCAGAAGGCGACCGCGCTGCGGGAGCACGGCGCGACCCTCTACGTCGGCGATCATGTGGCCGACATGGCCGCCGCACAAGCCGCGGGAATCCCGGGCGTGGGAGTGGCAACCGGCCCCTGCACGAGGGACGACCTGAGCGCCGCCGGGGCGCGCGTGGTGCTGGATGATCTCACCGGATTCCCAGCGGCGCTGGACCGGATCATCGGGCTAGCCTTGGAGGGGTAGAGGTTCCGAGCGAAGCAGGGGTTTCAGGTGCCGACGGGTCGAGTGAAGTGGTATGACGCGGCCAAGGGATACGGGTTCGTCACCAGCGACGAGGGTGGCGACGTGTTCCTGCCCAAGGGCGCGCTACCGGCGGGTGTCGCCGACCTGAAGGGCGGCCAGCGGGTCGATTTCAGCGTGGTGGACAGCCGGCGGGGCGCCCAGGCCATGGGGGTCAAGCTGCTGGAGGCGCCGCCCTCGGTGGCGGAGCTGCGCCGGCGGCCGGCCGAGGAGCTGCACGGCCTGGTCGAAGACATGATCAAGGTGCTGGAGGCGAAGGTCCAGCCGGACCTGCGCCGGGGCCGCTTCCCGGACCGGAAGACCGCGCAGAAGATCGCTCAGCTGGTCCACGCCGTGGCGCGCGAGCTGGAGGTCTGAGGGACGAGCCCGGCGTCGGCGGCCCGGCCCAGCAGCGCCTCCACGGCGGCGAAGCCGGCCTCTCCCAGGTCGGCGGTGAACTCGTTGACGTAGAGGCCGATGTGCCGGTCCACCACGTCGGGCTCCATCTCCTGCGCGTGCGCGAGCACGTACTCCCGGCTGGCCTCCGGGTCGGCCCACGCCTGCCGGACCGACTCGCGGATCCAGGCGGCCGCCTCGACCGGGTCCACGGCGCCCTTGCGGGCCAGGATCGCGCCGAGCGGGATCGGCAGCCCCGTGTCGCCCTCCCACCACTCGCCGAGGTCGACCAGGGCGGTCAGCCCGTGCCGCGGGTAGGTGAAGCGCGCCTCGTGGATCACCAGCCCGGCGTCGTACCGCCCGGCCGCCACGCCCGGCATGATCTCGTGGAACGGCACGACCTCGATCCGCGCCGGCGGCTGCTCCGCAGCCCAGAGCCGGAACAGCAGGTACGCCGTGGTCCGCTCACCCGGCACGGCCACCGTCGCACCGGAGAGGTCGGTCCGGTCGCCGCGCGTCAGCACCAGCGGCCCGCAACCCCGACCGAGCGCCCCACCGCAGGGCAGCAGGTGGTATTCGTCGAGCAGCCACGGCAGCGCCGCGTAGCTCACCTTCACGAGGTCGAACGCCCCACGCTCGGCGGCCGTGTTGGTGACGTCCACGTCCGCGTAGGTCACCTCGACGGCCGGCGCGCCGGGCACCCGGCCGTGCACGAGGGCGTCGAAGACGAAGGTGTCGTTGGGGCAGGGCGAGATCGCCAGGGAGAGCGCCACGCCCCCACCGTAACCCCGCCGGGTCGTGGCCCCGCCACCCTGGTCCGAGGGGTGCCCCAGGCCACTCGCCCCGGATGTGGCCCGCCCACTCGGCTTTGGATGTACCGCTCGCCCCGGCCGGCGGGTTCGAAGGCAACCTGTCGCTGCCTTTCGAGCTGATGTCGGGGACGACTCATCGGGGAGCGATCGGTTCGCAGGTGGCGCCGTCGGCGACTCGGCTCAACCGTCTCGGTGGCGGTCGTCTGGCGTCGAGGTGTCGCCGGCTGTGGCCGCGGGCGGGGTCGAAGGCAACCTGTCGCTGCCTTTCGAGCTGATGTCGCGAACGACTCATCGGAGAGCGGCCGGTTCGCAGGTGGCGTCGTCACCGACTCAGCTTGGAGGCCATACGGCTACCCGATCGACCGAAGTCTCGTGCGACATCACCAACGACTCAGCTCGAAAGGCCGTGCCACTACTCGATGGACCGCGGCCTGGTGCGATGTCACCGGCGATTCAGCTCGAAAGGCGTGCCATTACTCGATGGACCGCGGCCTGGTGCGATGTCACCGGCGACTCAGCTCCGAGGGCGTGCCCCAGCAGGACGGCCACCGCGGGCGCGGTCACAGGTCACGCGGCTGAACTGTCGGCCCCAGTCCCCGCGCGACATCACCAACGACTCAGTTCGACAGCGGCTCGCTATCCACATGTCGACCCCTCCTGAAGTGGATGTCCACAGGGTTATCCACAGGTTGGCGGCACCTGTTGAGATCGCCGCTCGGGGGCCGGAGCATCACGGGTGTGACCGAGCCGATGTCTGCTATCGAGCAGGAGCCCGTGCCTGGGCCGGATCTGGGTGAGTTCCTTCGCCGGCTCCGGCGACGGGCGGACCTGAGCCAGCGGGAACTGGCCGATCGGGCGGGAGTTCCGCAGGCCGCGGTTGCGCGGATCGAGTCGGGGCGGACCACCGACCCGCGTTACCGGACGGTGGAGCGGCTGATCCGGGCGGCGGGAGGACGGGTGGGATTCGACGCCGGGCCGGCCGGCGAGGATGGCTGCCCGCCGCCGGTGCCGCACGGGAAGCTGCGGGACGAGGCCGGTCGGCGCTATCCCGCACATCTCGACGTGTGGGAGGTCCGCGAACCCCGGGACTGGCCGGGCGCGTGGTGGGCGGAGTGGTACACGTTGCCGCCGAAGCGGTGGCCGCTACCGCTGCCGCCGGCCACCTACCGGTTGAACCGGGACCACCGGGATCGGCGGCGCGAGGGCGATCGGATTCGGCGGTCCGTGGCGGTACGGCGAGTGACCGGGCCGACCGTGCCGACGACGGCGTGGCGTTTCGTGGCCGAACTGCCGGGCGGTGACCTGGTGGGTGAGCTGCGGGCGCACGAGCAGAGCCCGCACCTGCGGTGGGGTGGCGAGGAGCGCCCAGGGGAGTGGGAGGTTGTCCTGGACGGCGTGCTGGTCGCGGCCGAGCGCCGCCGGCTGGGCATCGGGCGTCGGCTGGTGGAAGCGCTGCTCGCCGAGGTGGCGTCGGGTGGTCTCGCGGGCGAGCGCGACGGGCAGCGGGATCAACCGGTGCGCCCGCGGGTCTGCGTCCGGGCGCTGGCCCAGGAGCCGGGAATCACCTTCCTGGAGGCGTGCGGATTCGAGCTGGAGGCGAGCCGGCCGGCGGCGTTGCGCTTCGAGCGGCCGGTCAGCGGAGGGCGGCTGCGGCCGCGGTGAGGGCGGCGAACGCCTCGCGCATCCGCCACGAGCCGCGGTCGCGCGGGCCGATCGGGTTGGAGACCGTGCGCAGCTCGGCGAAGGGGAGGCCGGCCTGGGTGGCGGCGACGGCGACGCCGTACCCCTCCATGGCCTCGGCCACGGCGTCGGGGTGCCGGTCGGCGAGGGCCGCGGTGCTCGCGGCGGTGCCGGTCACCGTGCTGACCGTGAGCACCGCGCCGACGGTGGCCTCCGGCAGGGCGGTGCGGAGGGCGCCCAGCAGGCCGGGGTCGGCGGGTACGACGCTGCCGCCGCCCAGCAGCTCCGGCGGCATGCCCAGGTCCTCCACGGCGATGAAGCCGGTAGGGGACTCGGCGCCCAGGTCGGCGGCGACGCTGCGGGTGGCCAGGACGGTGCCGCCGACCGGGGCGCGGTCCACGAAGCCGCCCGCGATGCCCGCGCTGACCACCGCTCGGTACGGGCGTCCGGCCGCCTCGGCCAGCGCCAGCAGCCGTGCGGTGGCGGCGCCGGCCACGGCGGGTCCCACCCCGACCGGCGCGACCGTGACCGTGGGATCGGTGAGGCCCGCCCGGATCGCGTCGGCCTCGGCGGGCACGGCGGTCACCACCAGCAGCCCGCTCACGCCACCGGTCCCCGGGGCTCCCGCCGGTTCTCGTCCTCGCTGCCGCCCGGGCCGCCGACGGAGGAGGAGGGGCGGTAGATGTGGAAACCGGGCGGGGCCAGGTCGTCGTCGTCCGGGTGCGGCCGCGGGTCGGCGCGGTGCGGGGCCGGGGACGTGGGGGTGGCGTCGTCCACCGCCCCGCCTGCCTCGGTGGCCAGCTCGTCGTCGCCGAGCGGGCGGCCGAGCAGGTGCTCGCTGCGCAGCCGGGTGGCCACCAGCACGCCGCGGGCGGCCACCAACGCGGCCACGCAGGCGGCGACAGCCACGCCGACCGGGCCGGTGAACGGGACCAGGCCGAGCCCGCCGCCGGCCACGAAGGCCAGCATCAGTGCCGTCTCCGAGTGGGCGAACGAGCTGGCGCGCAGCCGCTCCGGGATCCGCTCCTGGATCGAGGCGTCGACCGCGAGCTTGGCGATGCCGCTCATCATCGAGGCGACCAGGCAGAGCAGCGCCACCATGGGCAGCGAGAACTTCAGCGCGGCGAGCACCGCCACGCCGGCCACGATGACCGTGCCGCTGGACTGGATCGCCGCCGGGCGGTGGATGCGCAGCCGGGTGCCGATCGCGGTGGCCAGGAAGGTGCCCACCGCCAGGGCGCCGCCGACCAGGCCGAGCGCACCCTGGGCGCCCAGGTCCCGGCCGAAGAAGTCGGTGGTCAGGTCACCGGCCTTGATCGCGAAGGCCAGGAAGAGCAGGAGGAAGCCGTAGAGCCCGCGCAGCGCCGCCGCGCCGATCAGCGTGGCGATCACCAGTCGGCCGGCGGGGCGGCCCCGGCCCAGCGGGCGTTCCCCGTCCCGCCGGCGCAGCGCCCGCAGCGGCCGGGGCACCCGCTCCGGTGGTTCCGAGTCGGCCCGTGGCGGCAGCCGCAGCGAGATCACCATGCCGATCAGGAAGATCACGGAGGCGACCCGGAGCGGCCACTGCGGCCCGAGCCAGAACGCGGCCAGCCCGATCGGGGCGACCAGCGCGCCGGCCACCGTGCCGTAGACGCTCGCCCGGGCACCCACCTGCGACAGCCCGAGCCCCTCGGGCAGCAGCCGGGGCACCGCGGCCGAGCGGGCCACCCCGTACGCCCGGGAGAGGGCGAGCACCCCGAACGCGGCGGGATAGAGCCCGAAGCCGCCGATGTAGTCGGAGATCAGCCAGGCCAGGAAGGCCCGGCCCAGCATGGTGGCGGCGAGCGCGTAGCGGCGGCCGTGCCGGAAGTGGTCCAGCAGCGGGCCGACCACCGGCGCGAGCATGGCGAACGGGACCATGGTCACCAGCAGGTAGAGGGCCACCTTGTTGCGCGCCTCGCCCAGCGGGACGTCGAAGAAGATGGTGCCGGCCAGGCCGATGGCGATCAGGGTGTCGCCGGCGCAGGAGAGGGCGTGCAGGTCGAAGAGGCGGACCATGCCGACCTCGTTGCCGGCGCTGCGGGCCCGGGCCGTGCCGGCCCGCCGGGTCATCCACCGGCCGCCGTGCAGCGAGCCCCGGAGCAGTAGGCGGGTGGCGCGGATGCCGGTGCCGACGGTCCGCCCGAGGACGGACCGGCCGGGGCGGGAGGACAGCGGCATGCGTCCCATCCTCGCCCATCTGATCCACGCGTGCCGCATCACCCGGAGAGAACGACTCCGGGGAGTGCCTGTCACCCGAGGGCAGGCATGGGGAACAATGGTCCGGTGACCAGGCCCGCCTCCGCCCGCGCTCCCCGACTCGACCAGGTGTGCGCCGCCGCCGTCGATGTGGCCCGCGCCGCCATCACCGAGGTGGAACCCGCCGACGTCGGCGAGCACCTCCAGGCGGTCGCCGAGGGCGACCGGCTCGTCACCCACTACTTCGAGTGCCGCCTGGCCGGCTACCGGGGCTGGCGCTGGGCCGTCACGGTCACCCGGGTGCCGCGCAGCCGCACCGTCACCATCTGCGAGACCGTGCTGCTGCCGGGCGCCGACGCGCTGCTCGCCCCCGGCTGGGTGCCCTGGCAGGAGCGGCTCAAGCCGGGCGACCTGGGCCCCGGCGACCTGCTGCCCACCCCGGCCGACGACGAGCGGCTCGCCCCCGGCTACCTGCTCTCCGACGACCCGGCCGTCGAGGAGACCGCCTGGGAGCTGGGCCTCGGCCGGGCCCGGGTGCTGTCCCGCGAGGGCCGCGCCGACGCGGCCCAGCGCTGGTACGACGGCGACCACGGCCCCGACGCCGCGATCTCGGTGGCCGCGCCGGCCGCCGCCCGCTGCGGCACCTGCGGCTTCTACCTGCCGCTGGCCGGTGCGATGCGGCAGGCCTTCGGCGCCTGCGGCAACTTCTACGCCCCGGACGACGGCCGGGTGGTCAGCGCCGACCACGGCTGCGGCGCGCACTCCGAGACGCTGATCGAGGCGACCGAGACGCCGGTGGACGAGCTGCCCACGGTCTACGACGACAGCGCCGTGGAGGCGGTCTCGGTGAGCCGGGCCCCGGGCTCGGTCGAGGCGGCCGAGCCGGCGGAGCCCTACGGCCACTCCTGACGGATCAGCCCTGAGGGCCTGACGGATCAGCCCTGACGGGCGGTGGCGGCCCGGCGGCGGCGCCGGTTGGCGTCGTGCCGCATCATCACGGCCAGGCCGGGAAAGCCCCACAGGAAACCGGCCAGGCAGGTCCAGAGCCAGTTCTGGTGCCCGTGCGCGGTGAGCCAGTCACGGAAGAAGAGCAGCAGCACCAGCCCCGCCACCGCCCAGACGACCAGCCCGGCGACGGCGATCGGCACCATCGGCGGGTCGAGCGGCTCGGGCCGCGGTTGCTGCTCCTGGGGCACGCTCCCAGCGTACGCGATCGTCCTTCCCTGCCCGCGAGTGATCTGGGACGATGCGCGCGACACCCGGTCGATCAATATGTGAGGACCCGATGGCCATAGCGCCGCCGCCCGACCACGGCACCCCACCCGACCCCGCGCACCCGCGCAACGCCTTCGACCGTTTCTTCGAGATCTCCGCCCGCCGGTCGACGCCGGGCCGGGAGGTCCGGGGCGGGCTGGCCACGTTCTTCACGATGGCGTACATCGTGGTGTTGAACCCGCTGATCCTGGGCAGCGCGGTCGACGGTGACGGGCGCAAGCTCGCCATCCCGGCGCTGGCGGCGGCCACGGCGCTGGTCGCGGGCGTCATGACCATCCTCATGGGCGTGGTGGCCCGGTTCCCGATCGCGCTGGCCGCCGGGCTGGGCGTGAACGCGCTGGTCGCGTTCGAGATCGCACCGCAGATGACCTGGGCGGACGCTATGGGCCTCGTGGTGATCGAGGGTGTGCTGATCGGCATCCTCGTGCTCACCGGGCTGCGTACGGCGGTGTTCCGCTCGGTGCCGACCCAGCTCAAGACGGCGATCGGCGTGGGCATCGGCCTCTTCCTGACGATCATCGGCCTGGTCGATGCCGGCTTCGTCCGGCGGGTGCCCGACGTGGCGAACACGACCGTGCCGGTCGGGCTGGGCATCGGCGGCAAGATCGTCAGTTGGCCCCTGCTGGTCTTCGTGGTGGGCCTGCTGCTCACCCTGGTGCTGGTGGTACGCCGGGTCCGCGGCGCGATCCTCATCGGCATCCTGGTCTCCACCGTGCTGGCGATCGTGGTGGAGGCGGTCGGCAACATCGGCCCGTCCTTCGTGAACGGGAAGCCGAATCCCAAGGGCTGGGCGCTCAACGTGCCGGAGCTGCCGAAGAAGGTGGTCGACATCCCCGACCTCTCGCTGCTCGGCAACTTCAACGTGCTGGACTCGTGGACCCGGGTCGGCTGGCTGGTCCCGCTGATGTTCGTGTTCACCCTGCTGATCACGGACTTCTTCGACACCATGGGCACGATGGTCGCCATCGGCCAGGAGGGCGACATGCTCGACGAGCGGGGCACCCCGCCGCGGGCCCGCGAAATCCTGCTGGTCGACTCGATCGCCGCCGCGGCGGGTGGCGCGGCGTCGGTGTCGAGCAACACGTCGTACATCGAGAGTGCCGCCGGCGTCGCGGAGGGCGCCCGGACCGGGGTGGCCAACCTGGTCACCGGCGTCCTGTTCCTGCTGGCCATGTTCCTGGCGCCGCTGTCGGCCGTGGTGCCGTTCGAGGCCGCGTCCACGGCGCTCGTGGTGGTCGGATTCCTCATGATGACCGCGGTACGCACCATCGACTGGACCGACTACGAGATCGCCATCCCGGCGTTCCTCACCATCGTGCTCATGCCCTTCACCTACTCGATCTCGAACGGCATCGGCGCGGGCGTGATCACGTTCGTGCTGCTGAAGCTGGCAAAGGGCAAGGTCCGCGACGTCCACCCCCTGCTGTACGGGGTGGCGGCGCTGTTCATCCTCTACTTCCTGCGCGGGCCGATCGAGTCCGTGCTGCTCTGACCCCTCTGACCCCTGGTGAGCCTGGTCATATCGCATGTCGTTAGCCAGGCTCATTAGTTAAGCTAACTAGTGTGACGGAGCGGACGGTGACGGCGAAACGCGTGCCACCGGCGCAGCTGGCCCCTCAGCTGCGTGATGCGATCACCCGACTCAATCGGCGGGTCCGACAGGCCCGACCGGTCGGCGACCTCACGGTCACCCAGCTCTCGGCGCTCACCAGCCTCAATCTGGCGGGCGCCCTGACACCCCGGGAGCTGGCCGACATCGAGCGGGTGCAGCCGCCCACGATGACGAAGATCGTCGCGAAGCTGGAGGACCGCGGCCTCGTGCAGCGGACCCCCCACCCGACCGACGGACGGCAGGTCATCCTGGCGGCTACCGAGGGGGGACGGGCCGTACTCGACCAGTTCGAGCGGGCCCGCAACGAGTGGCTGGCCAGTCGGCTGGCCGCCCTGACCGAGGAGGAACGCGACACGCTGCGACGTGCCGCCGACATCCTGCAGGGCATCGCTCGCGCCTGAGCGGGTACCCGCGTCCCGCGGTCCGCTTCGTCCGCTGTGGATGAGGCATACCTGACCGCGAGGAGGCGCACCTAGAGTGCAGGCCAAGTTGAGCACGATGTTCCAGTCCCTACGAGTCCGCAACTACCGACTCTTCGCCACCGGACAGCTGATCAAGTTGATCGGCGTCTGGATGATGTACATCGCTCAGGACTGGCTCGTCCTCGACCTCAGCGGCAACTCGGCGACCGCGCTCGGCGTGGTCACCGCGCTCCAGTTCACCCCGGTGCTGCTGCTGACACTGATCTCCGGCCGCCTCGCCGACCGCTACGACAAGCGGATGCTGCTCTTCGTCGCCAACATCTTCTGGACCGTGCTGGCGCTGGCCATGAGCCTGCTCGTGGTCACCGGGCTGGTGCAGCTCTGGCACGTCTTCGCGTTCGCCGCCCTGCTCGGGGTGTTCAACGCGGTGGAGACCCCGGTGCGGCAGGCGTTCGTCTCCGAGCTGGTCGGCATGCCGCTGCTGCCGAACGCGCTCTCGCTCAACGCGGCCACCTTCAACTCGGCCCGGATCCTCGGCCCGGCCGTCGCCGGCCTGGCCATCGCCGCCTTCGACGTCGGCCCGGTCTTCCTGATCACCGCGTTCAGCTCGATCGCGCCGCTGGTCAACGTGGTTCGGATGCGCACCAGCGAGCTGTACCGCAAGGACCTGCCGCCGGCCGGCGAGCGCGACCAGGCCAAGGTCGTGGACGGCCTCCGGTACGTCGCGCGCCGCCCCGACATCCTGCTGCCGATGGCGCTCATGTCGGTGGTCGGGATGACCCTGTTCAACTTCCAGCTCACCCTCGCCGCGCTGGCCAAGACCGTGTTCAAGACAGGTGCCGCCTCGTTCGGCCTGTTCACCACCGCGCTGGCGGTCGGCGCGCTGGTCGGCGCCCTGGCCGGCACCGGGCGGCGCAGCCGGCCCACCGTGTGGCTGGTGCTCGGTGCGGCGGTCGGCTGTGCCAGCTTCGGCACGCTGGTGGGGCTCGCCGGGTCGTACTGGCTGGTGGTGGCGCTGCTGCTGCCCACCGGGTTCTTCATGGTCTTCTTCGCGCAGGCCGCCAACCAGCGGGTCCAGCTCGGCGTCGACGCCGCCTTCCGAGGCCGGGTCATGGCGCTGTGGGTGCTCGTCTTCCTCGGCACCAACCCGGTCGGCGCGCCGATCATCGGCTGGGTGGCCGAGACCTTCGGCGCCGGCGCGAGCATCTGGATCGGTGGGCTGATCTCGCTGGCCGCCGCCCTGCTGGCGCTCACCTGGCAGCTGCGCCGCTCCGGCGCCCGGCTGCGGCTGCGGGTGCTGCCCATGCCGCGCTTCTACGTGGTGTCGCCCGGGGCGGAGTGACCCGTCGACCACCGAAGGACCGGTTCCCGCCCGCGGGTACCGGTCCTTCCTCATTCATTCGCGTCCGGATCTCGCCAATCGGGTGGCGGACGGCGACAACGCGGCTTAGCGTCGATATGTGGGAGTGGGGCGGGGTCTGCTGCTGGTGCTGGCGATCCTCGCCGTCTGCTGCCTGCCCGCCCTCTTCGCGCTGGTCTTCTGCGCCGACGAGATCCTCGACCGGGTGGTCTGCGGCTGGGCGGAGTGGCGGGAGCGGCGGCGGGCACGCCGCACCATCGCGCGGCTGGACCGGGCCATCGAGGCCGAGTCGCTCACCCGCGACATCGACCTCACCGAGTTCGACCGGGAGAACCGCCGCCCGCTGGAACAGCTGGCCGTCGACCTGCGCCGCCTCGGCGGCCACCGGCTCGCCGCCGCCGACCGGTCGGTGGTGTGGCACGGCGCGGTCATCGACGCGTACGACGAGCGGCTGCGGGCCGCCTGCGCCGCGCTCGGCATCGGCGAGCACCTGGCCGAGCTGGACGGCGTCGACCGGGAGATCGAACGGGTACGCGTCGAGGGCCTCCTGCACGCCGCCGGGCTCACGCTGCCCGCCGCCCGTCCGGGCCACCATCAGCGGCACCGCTGACCGGTGCGGCTCTTCGTCGCGGTCTACCCGCCGAAGCCGGCGGTCGACGACCTGAGCGCGCAGGTGTCCCGGCTGCGCACCGGAGCCGCCGCGGCGGCCGGCACCAACGTCCGGCTGGCCGACCCGGCCAACGCCCACCTCACCCTGGCGTTCCTGGGTGATGTGCCCGACGACCGGCTGGTCGACGTGGAGAGCGCGCTCGGCCTGGCCGCGCAGACCTTCCGGGACGCCCGGGGCAGCTCGCCGCGGCTGCGGCTCGGCGGCGGGGGCAGCTTCGGGCGCGGCCGGTTCACCGTGCTGTGGGTGGACGTGCGCGGCGAGGTCGACGGGCTGGCCGTGCTGGCCCGGCTGATCCGGTCCGGGCTGCGCCGCGCCCGGCTGCCGCACGACGAGAAGCCGTTCCGGGCCCACCTGACCATCGCCCGCCCCGGCGACCGGATCGACCGTGCCGACGTGCTCGCCGACCGGGAGACCCTGCACGACTACCTCGGCCCCGAGTGGAGCGCCGACGAGCTGGTCCTGATGCGCAGCCACCCGGGCCCCCACCCCACCTACGACCGCCTGGCCGCCTGGCCGGTCTGACCGGGCCGGCCGGGAAGGCCCGGCCGACCCGGTCAGCGGGTCACCAGGCCCAGGCTTCCGGGCCGGGGCCGCCGTTGCCGATCGGCGGGAACAGCTCGTCGAGCTTCTCCAGCGTCGCCTCGTCGAGCTTCACGTCCAGGGCGCCGAGGTTGCGGTCGAGCTGGTCCATGGTGCGCGGGCCGACGATCGGGGCGGTCACGCCCGGGCGGGAGAGCAGCCACGCCAGCGCCACGTCGGCCGGGTCGTGGCCCAGGTCAGCGCAGAGCTTCTCGTACGCCTCGATGGTGGTCCGGTGCTCGGCCAGCGCGTCGGCCGACCGGCCGGTGGTGCCGCGGGCCGCGCCGCCCTCGGCCATCTTGCGGATGACCCCGGAGAGCAGTCCGCCGTGCAGCGGCGACCAGGGGATGATGCCCAGGCCGTAGTGCTGCGCGGCCGGGACCACCTCCAGCTCGACGTGCCGGGTCATCAGGTTGTAGATGCACTGCTCGGAGACGAGACCGAGGAAGTTGCGGCGGCCGGCCGCCGCCTGCGCCTGGGCGATGTGCCAGCCGGCGAAGTTGGACGAGCCGACGTAGATGACCTTGCCCTGGGCGACCAGGGTCTCCATGGCCTGCCAGATCTCCTCCCACGGCGTGGTCCGGGAGATGTGGTGCATCTGGTAGAGGTCGATGGTGTCGGTCTGGAGGCGGCGCAGCGAGTCCTCGCAGGCCCGGATGATGTGCCGGGCGCTCAGGCCCTGCTCGTTGGGCCACTCGCCCATCTTGCCGTAGACCTTGGTGGCCAGGACGACCCGGTCGCGGCGCCCGCCGCCCTGGGCGAACCAGCGGCCGATGATCTGCTCGGTGACGCCCTCACCGAGCTTCCAGCCGTAGACGTTCGCGGTGTCGAAGAAGTTGATCCCGTGTTCCAGCGCCCGGTCCATGATGGCGAAGCTGTCCGGCTCGTCGGTCTGCGGCCCGAAGTTCATGGTGCCGAGGCAGAGGCGGCTCACCGAGAGGCCGGTGCGTCCCAGGTTCGTGTACTCCATGAGTCCACCCTGGCACGCGGGCACTTAGAGTGCCTTGCGTTACCAGGGTGGCCCGTCGATCAGGAGGACTCGCGGGCCGCCGGGCCGGTGCCGAAGAGGACGTCGTCCCAGCTCGGTAGCCGCTTGCGCGGCTTGCCACCGGCCTCGGTGGACTCGGTGCCGGTGCCGCCGGTCGCCGCCGGTGCGCCGGTGCGCCGCGGCCGGAGCACGGCCAGCGACGGCACGGCGGGGATCTCCTTCGGCGCGTCCGAGTCGTCGTCGAACGCGGAGCCCTGGCCGCCGCCGAGCAGCGCGGCCGCCCCGCCGGTGACCGCCCGCTGGCGGGGCGCGTCGGACCCGGCCAGCGCCGCCGGGGAGCGGGTGTCCAGGCCGCGACCGGACGTGCCGCCGAGCGGCCGGTCCAGCGAGGCGAGCAGCGCGTCGCGGCCGGCGCGGATCGGGTCCCGCCCCGGACGGGCGTGCTCGCCGGGCGACGGCAGGCCGTGCCCGCCTCGGCTCGGCTCGCCGCGCGACGGGCCGGGCAGCGCGTGGCCGCCCCGCTCGGGCGCCGGCTCCTGGCCGAGGATCGGCGTGGGCCGCTCGGCGCACAGGTACTGCGCCATGTCGTCGTGTGGGCTGACGTTCTGCCGGAGCTTGTCGAGGTCCCAGACCGCCTGCGCCGTGGCCTTGCCGGACGGCCAGGTGGCGATGATCCGCCAGGTGCCGTCGTCGCGGCGGTAGGCGTCCCAGGAGATCTTCTCGGTGTCGATCCCGTGCTGGGCCAGCCGGCCACTGACCACCTCGGCCAGCGGGGTCGGCTTCTCGGCGCCCTTGAGCCGGGTGCGCCGGGCGTGCTGGGCGAGCATGGCCCGCTCCTGGAGCACCGGACCGGCGTAGCGCAGGACGCGGTCGACCGGCACGCCGGCGATGCGGGCGACGTCCTCGGCGGACTCGCCGGAGCGGATCCGGGCCTGGATGTCCCGTGGGGAGAGCGACGGCGTCGGGTCGGTGGCGCTCGGCACCACGGCGAGCGGGGGCGCGCCCGGCTCGGCGTGCAGTGCCGAGGCGATGCGCTCGTCGATCGGCAGGGCGAGCAGGCGCCCGACCTCGTCGGCGAGCACCAGAGCCTGGCCGTCCTCGGAGAGGGCGACGAAGCGTACTGGGCGCATGGGCTTGCCTCCGTCCCGCTTCGCTGGCCGTCACGCCACGAGCCGGCCACCCGGGCGTCTCGGACCACCGTACGCTCATCTACCCGAAGCTGGGGGATGCGACACTCGGCATGTCGCGACTGAGCTGCAACGATGATCACGGTGGGTGGTCGCCGGGGCTCCGGCGACCACCCACCGTGATCAGATGATCAGAGTCGCT
Organism: Micromonospora terminaliae; assembly: GCF_009671205.1. Taxonomy (NCBI): domain Bacteria; kingdom Bacillati; phylum Actinomycetota; class Actinomycetes; order Micromonosporales; family Micromonosporaceae; genus Micromonospora; species Micromonospora terminaliae. Next base: position 6,068,683 of record NZ_CP045309.1, read on the forward strand.
CGACCACGTAGTCGATCGACGCGGTGAGCGCCTCCACGTCGGCCGGCTCGACCGCCGGGAAGAGCGCGACGCGGAGCTGGTTGCGGCCGAGCTTCCGGTACGGCTCGGTGTCGACGATGCCGTTGGCGCGCAGCACCTTGGCGATCGCCGAAGCGTCCACCCCGTCGGCGAAGTCGATGGTGGCGACCACGTTGGAGCGCAGCGCCGGGTCGGCCACGTACGGGGTGGCGAACGAGGAGCGCTCCGCCCAGCCGTAGACGATGCCGGCGCTCTCGGCGGTGCGCTTGGCCGCCCAGGCCAGGCCGCCCTGCGAGTTCATCCAGTCGGTCTGCTCGGCGGCCAGGAAGATGGTGGCCAGCGCGGGCGTGTTGTAGGTCTGCTCCAGCCGCGAGTTGTCGATCGCGGTGACCAGGTCGAGGAAGGCGGGGATGTAGCGGCCCGACTCCTTGATCTCGGTGGCCCGGGCGAGCGCGGCCGGCGACATGAGGGCGAGCCAGAGGCCGCCGTCGGAGCCGAAGCACTTCTGCGGGGCGAAGTAGTAGACGTCGGTCTCGCCGACGTTGACCTCCAGGCCGCCGGCGCCCGAGGTGGCGTCGACCAGCAGCAGCGAGCCCTCGTCGGCGCCCGGGACCCGGCTGATCGGCACGGCCACGCCGGTGGAGGTCTCGTTGTGCGGGGTGGCGTAGACGTCCACGCCGGCCTCGGCGACCAGGGTCGGTGCGCTGCCCGCCTCGGACTTGCGTACGGTCGGCTCACCCAGGAACGGCGCGTCCTTGACCGATTTGGCGAACTTGGCGCCGAACTCGCCGAAGCTGGCGAACTGCGCCCGGTCGCGGATCAGGCCGAAGGTGGCGACCTCCCAGAAGGCGGTGGTGCCGCCGTTGCCGAGCACCACCTCGTAGCCATCGGGGAGGGCGAAGAACTCGGCGAGGCCGCGGCGCAGCCGGGCCACCTGGTCGCGGACCGTCTTCTGCCGGTGCGAGGTGCCCAGGTAGCTGGTGGCGACGTCGGCGAGTGCGGAGACCGCCGCGGGACGGACCTTGGACGGCCCGCAGCCGAAGCGGCCGTCGGCGGGCTTGATGTCGTCGGGAATCCGGATGGTCGGTGCGTCAGCCACGGTTGTCTCGATCCTTCCGCATGGGCGAGGGCGGGCCCTTTCAGCGGGGCGCGGAGCGACGGCGGCCACGCGCGGGGGCGCGGCGGAGCCGGGTCCGAGCCCGGTCCGGCGGCACTGCCGGCCTTCATCCTCGCACCCGCACGGCCCGGCCCGGCGGCTGGTCCCACGACCGGGGCTGAGGGATGCGCCACACGGACCAGGGCCCGGTCCGCGACGGACCGGGCCCTGGCAGGGGTACGCGGGGAGGGGTCAGACGCCGTGCGGGATGGCGTCCCAGCCCTCGACCTCCTGCGGCTTCCGGCTGCCCGGGCCGACGTAGCGGGCCGACGGGCGGACCAGCCGCTGGAGCTTCTTCTGCTCGAGGATGTGGGCGGACCAACCGCCCATCCGGGCACAGGTGAACATCGAGGTGAACATGTGCGCGGGCACCTCGGCGAAGTCGAGCACCACGGCCGACCAGAACTCGACGTTGGTGGCGAGCACCCGGTCCGGGCGGCGGGCCTGGAGCTCGGCCAGGGCGGCCTTCTCCAGCGCCTCGGCGATCTCGAAGCGCGGCGCGCCCAGCTCCTTGGCGGTGCGGCGGAGCACGCGGGCGCGCGGGTCCTCGGCCCGGTAGACCCGGTGGCCGAAGCCCATGAGCCGCTCGCCCCGGTCGAGGACGCCCTTGACGTAGCCCTCGGCGTCGCCGCTGCGCTCGACGGCCTCCAGCATGCTGAGCACCCGGGACGGCGCGCCGCCGTGCAGCGGGCCGGAGAGGGCGCCGATGCCGGAGGAGATGCAGGCCGCGGCGTCGGCGCCGGTGGAGGCGACGATCCGGGTGGTGAAGGTGGAGGCGTTCAGGCCGTGCTCGGCGGCCGAGATGAAGTAGGCGTCGACGGCCTTGACGTGCCGCGGGTCGGGCTCGCCCCGCCAGCGCTTCATGAACCGCTCGACGATCGTCTCCGCCTTGTCGATCTCCTTCTGCGGCACGGCCGGCAGGCCGAGGCCGCGGGCGGACTGGGCGACGAAGGACAGCGCGGTGACCGACACCCGGGCCAGGTCCTCGCGGGCCTGCTCGTCGGAGATGTCGAGGAGCTGGCTGAGCCCCCAGTACGGGGCGAGCATGGCGACCGCGGACTGCACGTCGACGCGGATGTCGCCGGAGTGCACCGGCACCGGGAAGGGCTCGGCCGGCGGCAGGCCCGGGCCGAAGCGCCCGTCGACCAGCAGCGCCCAGACGTTGCCGAAGGAGACCTGACCGATCAGATCCTCGATGTCCACGCCGCGGTAGCGCAGCGCGCCACCCTCGCGGTCCGGTTCGGCGATCTGGGTCTCGAAGGCTACGACGCCCTCCAGGCCCGGTTTGAAGTCGGACATGTCGTCTCCTGGCTTCCGGCGGTGGTGGCGGCCGCGCGGGCTGGACGGGCCCGCGGCTCGGGCGACCCCCTCAGGGATGTGTTCGGAACATCTTGCCTGCTGGGTAACCGGGTTCGCGACCCGCAGCGACTGTGCGCCACATGACATCCCCGCCGGTGGACATGCTCACGGGCAGGAGAAGACTGGGTGGCGGGGTCTGGCCAGCGTCGGGGGACGCCGGTATCCCCGGGAGAGGGACGACGAGAGTGACGGGCGACACACCTGCCCCGGCCGGCATGCGTAACGAGTACGCCGCCGACCTGGGCCTTTCCGAATCGGATCTCGCGCCGGACTGGCACACCCAGTTCGCCCGCTGGTTCGCCGACGCGGTGGCGCATCCGCTGCCCGAACCGAACGCCATGGTGGTCGGCACGGCCGACGCCGACGGGCGGCCGAGCGGCCGCACCGTGCTCCTCAAGGGGTACGACCCGGACGGGTTCGTCTTCTACACCAACTACGACTCCCGCAAGGGCGGCGAGGCGACCGCCAACCCGTGGGCCAGCCTGGTCTTCCCCTGGTTCCCGATGCAGCGGCAGGTGACGGTCACCGGCCGGGTGAGCCGGGTCGACCGGGCCGAGACGGAGGCGTACTTCGCGGTCCGTCCGCGCGGCTCGCAGCTCGGGGCCTGGGCGAGCACCCAGTCGGCGGTGATGCCGGACCGGGCGGCGCTGGACGCGGCGTACCGGGCGGCGGCCGAGCGCTTCGCCGACGTGGCGGAGATTCCCGCCCCGCCCAACTGGGGCGGCTTCCGGGTGCGGCCGGAGACGGTGGAGTTCTGGCAGGGCCGGGCCAGCCGGCTGCACGACCGGCTGCGGTTCCGGCGTACCGGGGACGGCGCCTGGGCGATCGAGCGGCTGGCCCCGTGACGGGGGTGAAGGAGGCCCGGCCGCGCGGAGCGCGCCGCTGGGCCATCGACCTGCGTCCGCTGGGTGTTCCCGCGTACCGCCGGGTGTGGCTCGGCAACGCCGTGGCGATGTTCGGCTTCCAGTTCACGGCCGTGGCCGTGCCGGTGGAGATGTTCGACCTGACCGGCGGCTCGTTCTGGGTCGGCCTGCTCGGGATCGCCGGCTTCGTGCCGCTGCTGGTCTTCGGACTGTGGGGCGGCGCGGTCGCCGACGCCCGGGACCGCCGCCGGGTGCTGCTGGGCGGCGGCGCCCTGCTGTGGGCGTCGACGCTGGCGCTGCTGCTCCAGTCGCTGCTGCGGGTGGGCAGCCCGGTGCTGCTGCTCGTCCTGGTCGCGGTGCAGTCGATCGCGTTCGCGATCACCTCGCCGACCCGCAGCGCCATCCTGCCCCGCCTTGTGCCGGCCGACCTCGTCCCGGCGGCCAGCACGCTGAACTTCACCACGTTCACGGCGACCTCGGTCTTCGGGCCACTGGCCGCCGGTCTCATCTTCGCCACCTGGCGCACCGACGTCGGGCTGCCGATCGCGTACGGCGTCGACGGGCTGCTGTTCACCGTGTCGCTCTGGGCCACCCTGCGGCTGCCCGCCATGCCGCCCGAGCCCGATCCGGACAGCGCCGGCACGCCGCGCAAGGCGGGGCTGGCCAGCATCGTCGACGGGCTCCGTTATCTGGCCACCACCCCGGTGCTGCTGCTCTCGTTCGCCATCGACCTGATCGCCATGATCCTGGCCATGCCCCGGGCGCTCTTCCCCGAGCTGGCGCACGAGCGGTTCGGCGGCGGGGCGGCGGTGGGCTGGCTCTACAGCGCCATCGCCATCGGCGCGATGCTGGGCGGCCTCACCTCCGGCTGGATCGGCCGGGTACGCCGGCAGGGCGTCGTGCTGGTGGTGGCCGTGGTCGGCTGGGGCGTGGCGATCGCCGCCGCCGGGATGGCCCGCCAGCTCTGGCTCGTGGTGGCCCTGCTCGGCCTGGCCGGCGCCGCCGACCTGGTCAGCGCGACCCTGCGGCAGTCGATGCTGCTGATCTACGCGCCGGACCGGATGCGCGGCCGGCTCCAGGGCGTCAACACGGTGGTGGTCGCCGGTGGCCCGCGCCTGGGCGACCTGCGTGCCGGCGCGATGGCCGCCGCCTCCGGCACGACCGTCGCCATGGTGGGCGGCGGTCTCGCCTCGGCCGTGCTCGCGGTGCTGCTCGTGACGGTCTTCCCGGCCCTGCTCCGCTACCGGGCCGCCGGGGCGGGCGAGCGGACCTGACCGACGGCCCGGGGCGGACCGCCGCCCCGGGCCGGACCGGCCGCACGCTGGGACGTTGCCGGGCGGGCTGCGCGACGTACGGGTGCGACGGACTAAGGTCGCCGACATGGAGACCGACGTGCGCCCGTCCCCGTCCGGAACACAGTGGACCATCGCGGCCGACGGCCACGAGGCCGTCGTGGTGGAGGTCGGCGGTGGCCTGCGGGCCTACCGGCACGACGGGACCGACTACCTCGACGGGTACGAGGCGGACGAGATCGCCCCCGGTTCGGCCGGACACGTGCTGGCCCCCTGGCCGAACCGGATCCGGGACGGGGCGTACACCTTCGGGGAGCGGTCGTTCCAGCTCGACCTGACCGAGCCGGCCCGGCACAACGCCATCCACGGCCTGGTCAACTGGGTGCGGTGGCAGCTCGTCGAGCGGTCGCCGAAGAGCGTCACGATCGGCTACGAGCTGCCGCCCAGCCCCGGCTACCCGTGGGCGCTGCGCCTCACGAGCCGGTGGAGTGTCGGTGCCGACGGGCTGCGCGCCGAGCACGAGGTGACCAACCTGTCCGGCGAGCCGGCCCCGTTCGGCTTCTCCGTGCACCCCTACCTGCAGCTGCCGAAGGTCGGCGTGGACGAGCTGACCATGCGGGTGCCCGGCCGGACCCGGGTGCTGCTGGACAACCGGCTGCTGCCGGTGGCCGCGACCGGGGTGGCCGGCACCGAGTACGACTACACCGAGCCCCGCGCGATCGGCAACGCGGTGCTCGACCTCGCGTTCGGCGACATCGTGCGGGACGCCGACGGCGGCTCGTCGGTGACCCTGGCCGCCCCGGACGGCTCGGCCGCCGTGCACATCTGGGCCGACGGCGAGTTCGGCTGGTGGCAGGTCTTCACCGGGGACACCCTCACCGGGGAGCGGCACCGGCGGTCGGTGGCGGTCGAGCCGATGACCTGCCCGGCCGACGCCTTCCGCTCCGGCCGGGACCTCATCACGCTGGCCCCCGGGCAGACGTGGCGGGGCGCCTGGGGCATCCGGCCCGGGGCCTGAGCGTGGAGTTCGCCGAGGTCGTCCGGCGCCGCCGGATGGTCCGCAACTACGACCCGGACCGGCCGGTCCCGCCCGAGGTGGTGGACCGGCTGCTCGACCACGCCGTGCGGGCCCCGTCGGCCGGGTTCGCCCAGGGCTGGGGCTTCCTGGTGCTGGAGGAGCCGGCGGACCGGGAGCGGTTCTGGGCGGCGGCCACCCCGGGCGGCGGCGGCCGGGAACGCTGGCTGGCCGGGATGCGCAACGCCCCGCTCATCGTGGTGCCGCACGCGAACCGCTCCGCGTACCTGGACCGTTACGCCGAGGCGGACAAGGGCTGGGCGGACCGCTCGGAGGACCGCTGGCCGGTGCCCTACTGGTACGTCGACACCGGCTTCGCCGCCCTGCTCATGCTGCTCACCGCCGTGGACGAGGGGCTGGGCGCGTGCTTCTTCGGCATCCCGCCGCAGCGGATCGGGGCGTACCGGGAGGCGTTCGGCGTGCCGGCGGAGTACCACCCGATCGGCGCGGTCACGGTAGGTTACCGGGCACCCGACCACCGGTCGCCGTCGCTGCGGCGCGGCCGCCGGCCGGTGGACGAGGTGGTCCGGCGGGGCCGCTGGAGCTGAGGGTGGTTGAGCGCGTCCGGCCCCGGTACCGGCGGTAGCGAAACCGACATGAGGGAGTAAAACGCGGTGTGGCGGGTGCGGCTAGGCTGGCACCGACATCAACAGCCCGGCCGGGGGGAGGGGAGCGTGCCGTGATCTTCAGGGCGGTCCGGGACGGGCGTCCCTACCCGGAGCACAACCTCACGCTCAAGCAGTGGGCCGAGATCCCGCCGCGCCCGCTGCGGCTGGACCAGCTCATCACCACCAAGCGGGAGCTGGCGCTCGACAAGCTCCTCGCCGAGGACTCCACCTTCTACGGCGACCTCTTCCCGCACGTGGTGCAGTGGAACGGCGGCCTCTACCTGGAGGACGGCCTGCACCGGGCGCTGCGCGCGGCGCTCCAGCAGCGCAACCAGATCCACGCCCGGGTGCTGGTGCTCAGCGGTCAGGGCGAGTGACGCGCCCCTGAGTCTTCGTTAAGGTGACGCCATGACCCCTCTCGACCTGCTGGACATCGACGCGTCGCTGAGCGAGGAGGAGCGTCAGATCCGTGCCGTCGTGCGCCAGCTCGTCGACGACCGGGTCCGCCCGCACGTCGCCGGCTGGTACGAGGACGGCCACGTCCCGGCCCGCGAGCTCGCCCGCGAGTTCGGCAAGCTCGGCCTGCTCGGCATGCACCTCACCGGCTACGGCTGCGCCGGCGCGTCGGCCGTCGCGTACGGGCTGGCCTGCCTGGAGCTGGAGGCCGGCGACTCCGGCGTCCGCTCGCTGGTCTCGGTGCAGGGTTCGCTGGCCATGTACGCCATCTGGCGCTACGGCAGCGAGGAGCAGAAGCAGCGCTGGCTGCCCGCCATGGCGGCCGGTGAGGCGATCGGCTGCTTCGGGCTGACCGAGCCGGACCACGGCTCCGACCCGGCCTCGATGGCCACTCGCGCCCGCCGCGACGGCGACGACTGGATCCTGACCGGCAGCAAGCTGTGGATCACCAACGCGCCGATCGCCGACGTCGGGGTGATCTGGGCGCGCACCGACGAGGGCGTCCGCGGCTTCGCCGTACCCATGGACACGCCCGGTGTGACGGCGCGGGAGATCCGGCACAAGATGTCGCTGCGCGCGTCGCTGACCGGCGAGATCGCCCTCGACGACGTGCGGCTGCCGGCGGACGCCCGGCTGCCCGAGGCGACCGGGCTCAAGGCGCCGCTGAGCTGCCTCACCGAGGCCCGGCACGGCATCGTCTGGGGGGCGCTCGGCGCGGCCCGGGACTGCCTGGAGACCGCACTGTCCTACGCGACGACCCGGACCCAGTTCGGCCGGCCGCTCGCCGGCTTCCAGCTCACCCAGGCCAAGCTCGCCGACATGGCGGTCGAGTGGAACAAGGGGCTGCTGCTCGCGCTGCACCTGGGCCGGCTGGCCGACGCCGGAAAGCTGCGCCCCGACCAGGTCAGCGTGGGCAAGCTGAACAACGTGCGGGAGGCCATCGCCATCGCCCGGGAGTGCCGGACCATCCTGGGCGCGAACGGCGTCTCCGGTGAATATCCGGTGATGCGGCACGCCAACAACCTGGAGAGCGTGCTGACCTACGAGGGCACCTCGGAGATCCACCAGCTGGTCATCGGGCAGCGGCTCACCGGGCTCTCCGCGTTCGCCTGAGCTGCGGATTCACCCGATCGGGTCGCTCGGCGAGCGACTGTCGCACGGTGGCCGTACCGTCATTCTCAGTCGATGTGTCGGACGAGGACGGTGAGGGGCGATGGCCCGCGACGGTGACATCAACGAGCCCACCAGGGAGTTCCCGGAATACCCGACCGGCGAGTCCCTCCGGGCCCGGTCGGACGTCCCGTCCGACCCCCGGCCCGGTGGCCCGGCGTCGCCGGGTGCCCCGGCGCGCAGCCTGCTCTGGGTGCTCGGCGCGGCCGCGCTGGCCGTGGTAGTGCTGCTCGGCGTGCAGGCGACCGGCCTGCTGCCGGACTTCCGCAACCCGTTCGCCAAGGAGCAGACCGACCGCAGCCAGCCGCCGCTGCTCAAGTCGATCCGCGACCTGAGCCGCTACGTGGCCGCCGAGGGCAACTTCCAGGTGGTGGTCGACGTGCAGAAGGACCGGCGCAACGTGCCCGAGTTCCTGCTCAACGAGCGCACGCTGTTCGTGGGGGCGGGCCGCATCGAGGCCTACGTCGACTTCGCCAAGATCGCCGACGGGGCGGTGGTGGTCTCCGACGACGGCAAGTCCGTCGAGATCAAGCTGCCCGCGCCGCAGCTCGGCGAGACCGACCTGGACATGGACAAGAGCTACGTCTTCGCCGAGCAGCGCGGCCTCATCAACCGGCTGAACGACCTGGTCGGCGGCGACCCCAACCGGCAGCAGCAGGTCTACCAGCTCGCCGAGGACCGGATCACGGCGGCCGCCCGCGACAGCGGGCTCACCGCCCGGGCCGAGGAGAACACCCGCAAGATGCTGGAGGGGCTGCTCCGCTCCCTCGGCTACGAGAAGGTGACCGTCACCTACACGGCGGCCTGACGCCACCGCCGCCCGCCCCGGGTGATCCCGGGGCGGGCGGCTCGGGTCAGTGGCGGCTGCCGGCGAGGTAGCGGTCCTCGTTCGGCATGAGGATCCAGAGGATCAGGTAGACGATCACCTGGGTGCCGGGCAGCAGCAGCGACAGCAGGAACAGCAGCCGGACCAGGCCGGCCGACATGCCGAACCGCTGGGCCAGGCCGGCGCAGACGCCGGCGAACATGCGCCCCTGGCGGGGCCGGACCAGTTTGCGACTCATCGTCGAACTCCCACTTCTGCGGCGATCCGCCGCGCTGATTCCACGGTAGGAACGGGTGCGCGTCCCGCCCTCGGCCCCGAGGAGGATCGGCGACCCGGGAACCCGTAGGTGCTTTACCCCGGCGGTCCATGACCGATTCACCGGCCGGTCAGCCGGTGACGGTGGGTTGACGGCAGGCGCGGAGGGTAGGCTCGCCGGTCGGGCGCCCACACCCCGGGTGCCGCCCGCCGCCTCCCGGAACCGGGGAGCGGCACACACCGGGCCGTACCCGCACGACGGGGACGACGGCGAGGAAAGTGCAGCCATGATCAGTGTTTTCGATCTCTTCAGCGTCGGTATCGGGCCGTCCAGCTCGCACACCGTCGGGCCGATGCGGGCCGCGCGGACGTTCGTGGCCGGGCTCAAGGCCGACGGCCAGCTCGCCGACGTCGTGCGCGTGCAGGCCGAGCTGTTCGGCTCGCTGGGCGCCACCGGCCACGGCCACGGCAGTGACCGCGCCGTGCTGCTCGGGCTCGAGGGGGAGGCCCCGGAGACGGTCGACACCGACACGGTCGGGCCCCGGGTGGAGCGGATCCGCGCCGAGCGGCGGCTCAGTCTGCTGGGCAGCCAGGAGATCGACTTCGACCCGGACCGGGACCTCGTGCTGCACCGCCGCCGCTCCCTGCCGTACCACCCGAACGGGATGACCTTCGCGGCCTTCGACGCCGCGGGGGAGCAGGTCCGGGCGCGCACCTACTACTCGGTGGGCGGCGGGTTCGTGGTCGACGAGGCGGCCGCCGGGGCGGACCGGATCAAGCCGGACAGCACCCGGGTCCGCCACCCGTTCCTCACCGGCGCGGAACTGCTGGCGGTGACCACGGAGACCGGCCTGTCGATCAGCGAGGTGATGCTCGCCAACGAGCTGTCCTGGCGCAGCGAGGCCGACGTCCGGGCCGGGCTGCTGGAGATCTGGCGGGTCATGCGGGAGTGCGTCGAGAACGGCTGCGCCCACGACGGTGTGCTGCCGGGCGGGCTGAAGGTGCGCCGCCGGGCGGCCGAGCTGCGCCGCAGCCTGGAGGCGGAGGGCGACGCCACCGACCCGCTGCACGCCATGGACTGGGTCACCCTGTTCGCGCTCGCGGTCAACGAGGAGAACGCGGCCGGCGGGCGGGTCGTCACCGCGCCGACCAACGGCGCCGCCGGGATCATCCCGGCCGTCCTGCACTACTACACCCGGTTCGTGCCGGGCGCCTCCGAGGAGGGCGTGATCCGGTTCCTCCTCGCGGCCGGCGCCATCGGGGTGCTGTTCAAGGAGAACGCCTCGATCTCCGGTGCCGAGGTGGGCTGCCAGGGCGAGGTCGGGTCGGCCTGTTCGATGGCGGCCGCCGGGCTGGCCGAGGCGCTGGGCGGCACGCCCGAGCAGGTGGAGAACGCGGCCGAGATCGGCATGGAGCACAACCTCGGGCTCACCTGCGACCCGGTCGGTGGCCTGGTGCAGATCCCCTGCATCGAGCGGAACGCGGTGGCCAGCATCAAGGCCATCACCGCGGCCCGGCTGGCGCTGCGCGGCGACGGGGTGCACGCCGTGTCACTGGACAAGGTCATCAAGACCATGCGGGAGACCGGTGCCGACATGAAGATCAAGTACAAGGAGACGGCGCGGGGCGGCCTCGCCGTCAACGTCATCGAGTGCTGACCCCGAAGGGGTGACCCGGCGCGTCCGTACGCCGGGCCGGGTCGCCCGGGGCGAGGATGGGACGGTGACGTCCGGCGTCGCCGCGCTCTGGTCCGCCCGCACCTCGCTGCGCATCCTGGTCCGGCGCGATCTCGCGGTGAAATACCAGCAGTCCGTGCTGGGCTACCTCTGGTCGCTCATCGAGCCGCTCGGCATGGGCCTGATCTACTGGTTCGTCTTCGGCGTGCTCTACTCCGGGGCGACCCGGCGGCACCTGGGCGACGCGGCCGGGTCGTACCCGCTGTTCCTGATCACCGGGATCTTCGCCTGGATGTGGGCCAGCTCGGCGCTCAGCGAGGCGACCAACGCGCTGACCGGGCAGGCCCGGCTCATCACCACGATGAACCTGCCCCGGCAGGTCTTCCCGATCGGCCGGGTCACCGGCCGGTTCGCGGAGTACGTCGCCGGCCTGCCGATCCTGGTCGCCATCGCGATCCTCTACGCCACGCACGGCCGGATCCACCCCGGCTGGAACCTGCTCGCGCTGCCGCTGGCCGTGGCGGTGCAGTTCGTCCTGCTGATGGGGCTGGCGCTGCTGCTGTCGGCGGGCAACGTGCTGATGCGCGACATCGAGCGTTTCATGCGGCTGATCATCCGGGTGCTCTTCTACGCGACCCCGATCATCTATCCGCTGAATCTCGTGCGGGACTCGGGCATGCCGGCGTGGCTGAAGATCGCGTACGAGCTGAACCCGCTGGTCGGGATCTTCCAGCTGCACCACGCGATCTGGTACCCGGACGAGTTCCCCGACGCCCGGCTGCTCACCGTCAGCGTGGCGGGCAGCCTGCTGGTGTTCGCGGTCGGCTGGTGGTCGTTCCGCCGCCTCGAACCGGCCGTGCTCAAGGAACTGTGAGATGGCGGCGATCATCGAGGCGGACGGGCTCGGCATCCGGTTCGTCCGCAACCGCCGCCGCCAGCTCCGGCTGCGGGAACTGCTCATCCACCGGGGCGCGAGGGACCCGGACGCCGGCCGGTTCTGGCCGCTGCGGGACGTGTCGTTCCGGATCGAGCCGGGCGAGACGGTCGGCGTGGTCGGGCGCAACGGCACCGGCAAGAGCACGCTGCTGCGGCTGATCGCCGGGGTGCTCATCCCCGACGAGGGGTCGATCCGGGTGCACGGCCGCGTGGCCCCGCTGCTGGAACTCTCGGCGGGCTTCTCCGGCGACCTGACCGGCCGGGAGAACCTCTACCTGGTGGGCGGCCTGCACGGGCTGTCGCCGGCGTACCTGCGGCGGCACTTCGACGAGATCGTCTCGTTCGCGGGTGAGCAGGTGGAACGCGCCATCGACACCTCGGTCCGGCACTACTCGTCGGGCATGAAGGTGCGGCTGGGCTTCGCGGTGATCGCGCACCTGCCGCACCCCGTGCTGCTGGTCGACGAGGTGACCGCGGTCGGGGACGCGGAGTTCCGCGCGAAGTGCTATGCGACCATCGAGCGACTTCTCGCGGAAGGGCGCACGCTGGTGCTGGTGTCACACAACGACAAGGACCTCACCCGGTTCTGCCGTCGGGGGCTCTACCTCGACGCCGGGCGGCTGACCGTCGACGGGACGATCGACGAGGCGCTGCAGGCGTACGCCGGCGCGACGCAGCGGTGACGCTCGCGATCGTGCTCGCCGCCGGGCCGGCGGCGGGCCTGACCACCGAGGCCGGGGAGCGCCTGGCCGACCGGCTCGCCGGGCAGTGGCGCCGGGCCGGGGCGGACGAGGTGCGGGTGGCCGCCGACCTGTCCGAGCTGGCCGACCTGGTGGCCGCCGCCACCGGGCCGGTGCTGGTCAGCGGGGCCGACCTGGTGGCGCACACGGCCGTACTCAAGCACCTGGCCACCAGCCCGGTGGGGCCGACGGTGGCGCTCGTGCTCACCGATCCGCCGGCCGCCGGGCAGGCGAGGGTCCGCGAGGAACGCGGCCAGGTGGTGGCGGTGGACGACCCGGCCGGCGCGACCGCCGTGTTCGGCGGCGCGCTGCGGGTCGGTCCGGCCGACCTGCCGGCCCTCGCCGCCGCGGCCCGCGCGGTGGCCGGGTCCGCGACCGGCGGCCCGGCGCCGGCCCCGGACGGCCCGGCGTCCGCGCTGGACCGGACCGTCGCGGGCCTCGTCGGCTGCGGCACCCTGGTCTTCGCCCACCGGGTACGCCTGCTCGTGGCGCACCGCGTCGGCGACCCGGCGGAACTGGCCGCGGCGCAGGCCGCCGTGGCGTCCGTCGACGAGGACCGGGCCGAGCTGCGGCTGTCGGTGAAGGAGCGGGACGACTTCTTCAGCACGTTCTTCGTCAGCACCTGGTCCCCGTACCTGGTGAAGGTCGCCGCCCGGATCGGCCTGGGCCCGACCGCGGTCACCATGATCTCGGTGGCCTTCGCGGTGGCGGCGGCGGTGCTCTTCGGCACCGCTGGACGGCCCGCGCTGGTGGCCGGTGCGGTCCTGCTCTACCTGGGCTTCGTGCTCGACTGCGTGGACGGCCAACTGGCCCGCTACACCCGGCACTTCAGCGCCTGGGGCGGCTGGCTGGACACGATGGCCGACCGGGCCAAGGAGTACGTCGTCTACGCCGGTCTCGGCTATGGCGCCACGCACGCCGGCTTCCGGTACGGCTGGGCGCTGGCGATCGCCGCCATGACCCTCCAGACCGTGCGCCACATGACCGACACCTGGTACGGCGTGCTGCACGACGAGGCGGCCCGCCGCCCCCGCGCGGTGACGGGTGACGCGGGCGGCATCGGCGGGAAGCTGAACGCCGCCTCGACGAAGGTGCAGGCGGACACCGGCTCGGTGTCCTACTGGCTGAAGCGGACGGTGGTCTTCCCGATCGGCGAGCGGTGGGCGCTCATGGCGCTCGCTGCCGCGCTGTTCGGGCCGCTCGTGGCGCTGTGCGCCGTGCTGGTGTGGGGGGTGCTGGCGTTCGCGTACACCGGGGCCCTGCGCACCCTGCGGGCGCGGTGGATGCGGGTCCCGGTCATGGGCACGGTCGACGCCGGGCTGCACCGGGACGACGGGCCGCTGGCCCGGACGCTGCCGGCGGCCGGGCGGTTGCCGGCGGTGCGGCAACCGCTGGTGCTGGCGGTGCTCGGCGCGCTGGGCGCGGCGGGCCTGCTGCTGTGGGCGCTGCTGACGGTCCACGCCGGGGACGACCTGCCCGGCTGGGCGGTGGCGTTCGCGTTCGTCGTCCTGCTGGGCGGGGCGCTGGGCGCGCGGAGCGCGCACGGCGGGCCGCTGGACTGGCTGGTCCCGGCGGCGCTGCGGGCCGGCGAGTACCTGTTCGCGATCGCCGTCGGGGTGGCCGGGCGGGCGTCGCCGTGGCTCATCTTCGGGTACGTCTTCGTGCTGACCCTGCACCACTACGACCTGACCGCCCGGCTGGAGAAGCGGCAGGCCGCCCCGCCGCTGCACGCCGCATCGCTGGGCTGGGAGGGGCGTTCGGCGCTGCTGACCATCGGGTCAATCGCCGGAATTGCGAGCATCGCTCTAGCTACACTCGGTGCGTACCTTCTCGTGGTTTTTGTCGCGAGCGTGGTCCTCGCCTGGGTGGTCCTGCCGGCCCGCGCCCGTGGGGGTGACCGCTCGCCGGGCTGACGGAGGGCCGGCCGGGATGACCCTGATCAGCTTCGTCGTACCGGCCTTCAAGGTGCAGGGTTACCTGCGGGAGTGTCTCGACTCGATCCTCGACCAGCCGTTCGACGACGTCGAGGTGATCGGGATCGACGACGCCTCCCCGGACGACAGCGGCGAGATCCTGGTCGAGTACGCCGAGCGCGACCCCCGGGTGCACCCGGTCCGGCTCGCCGAGAACGTCGGGCTCGGTCCGGCCCGCAACATCGGGCTGGACCGGGCCACCGGCGACTACGTCTGGTTCGTCGACGGCGACGACTGGCTGGTCCCCGGTTGCCTGCCGCACGTGGCCGATCGGCTCCGCGCCACCCGCCCCGACGTGCTGATCGTCGACCACGTGCGGGCGCACTGGAACAACGTCGGCACGCGCAGCGCCATGCGGGACGTGTTCCCGGAGCCCCCCGGCGAGGCGACCTTCCGGCTGCGGGAGCGGCCGGAGACCCTGCGGCTGCTGCACACCGCCTGGAACCGGCTGGTCCGCCGGGAGTTCCTGGTCGCGCAGGGGCTGCGCTTCGCACCCGGCTGGTACGAGGACGTCTCGTTCAGCTATCCCGTGCTGCTGGCCGCCGATCGGATCGGCGTGCTGGACCGGGTCTGCCTCAACTACCGGCAGCGCCGCACCGGGGCGATCACCCGCACCCGCGGCGACCGGCACTTCGAGGTCTTCGCCCAGTGGCACCGGGTGTTCCGGCTCATGGACCAGTGGGGTCCGGCCGTGGTGGACGGGCTGCGTCCGGCCGTCTTCGAGCGCATGATCTGGCACTACCTGACGGTGCTGGGCAACGGCCAGCGGATCGCCCCCGAGCTGCGGCCGCCGTTCTTCGCCCAGATCCATGCCGACCACGTGCGTTTCCTGCCGCCCGAGGGCTACCCCGTTCCGCCCGGCCTCGAAGGGGTGAAGCACCGGCTCGTGGCAACCGGGCGGTGGCGGGTGTTCAGCGCGCTCCGGGTCGCCCACCAGGCCGAGGAGCGGGCCCGGCGCTCCGCCCGGCGGGCCAAGCGCCGGGTGCTGCCGGTGGCCCGGCGCAACGCCCGCCGGGCCCGGGACGCGGCGCTGCGCGAGTACTACCGGGCCGAACTGCACCGCCCGCTCGACCCGACGCTCGCCGTCTACGCCGCGTACTGGTACCGGGGCTACTCCTGCAACCCGGCCGCCATCTACACGGCCGCCCGCCGGCTCGCCCCGCACGTGCGCGGCGTCTGGATCGTCCGCCGGGACCGGGTGGCCGGGCTTCCGCCCGGCGTCGAGTACGTGGTGGCGGGCACGCCGGACTACTACCGGGTGCTGGCCCGCGCCCGCTGGCTGGTCAACAACGTCAACTTCCCGGACTTCGTCCGCAAGCGGCCTGGGGCCGTGCACGTCCAGACCCACCACGGCACTCCGGTCAAGGTGATGGGCCTGGACCAGCAGCGCTATCCGCTCGGAGCCGTGGGCATGAACTTCGCGAACCTGCTGCGCCGCGTGGACCGCTGGGACTACAGCATCAGCTCGAACAGTTTCTCCACCCAGATGTGGGAGCGGGCCTACCCGGCCGACTACACCACCCTGGAGGTCGGCTACCCCCGCAACGACCGGCTGGCGCTGGCCACCGACGAGGAGTGCCGCCAGGTCCGCGCGGGGCTGGGCATCGGCCCCGACGAGTACGTGGTGCTCTACGCGCCGACCCACCGCGAGCACCTGCCCGGCTGGCGGCCGCCGTTCGACCCGGACCGGCTGCGTGACGTGCTGGGCCCGTCGGGGCGGCTGCTGATGCGCAGCCACTACTTCCACGACCGGGAGCGGCAGTTGCGCGGCGGCGTGGCCGACGGCGCGGTGCTGGACGTGAGCGGGTACGACCGGGTGGAGGACCTGTACCTCGCCGCGGACGTGCTGGTCACCGACTATTCCTCGGCCATGTTCGACTACGGGGTGCTGGACCGGCCGATCGTGGTCTATGCGCCGGACTGGGACGCGTACCGGGTCTCCCGGGGCGTCTACTTCGACCTGCTGGCCGAGCCTCCGGGCGCGGTCGCCGTCGACTTTCCGGGGCTGCTCGACCTGTTCCGCAGCGGCGCGGTGCGCGGGGCGGCGGCCGAGCAGGCGCGGCAGCGGTTCCGGGCCCGGTTCTGCGCGCTGGACGACGGGCACGCGGCGGAGCGGGTGGTCCGTCGGGTCTTTCTGGACGAACCGGCCTGAAAACTGGTTACTGAGCGGTCGCTTTACCGATGGAAGACCGCCAATCTCATTAATGGTTCTTTCACAAGGTGAACATGGCACGTTTACCTGATGCGCGGAGGCCATGATCCTGGTCACAGTCATTCCCGGGTTCGGCCGAGAGCTGGGGAGGCAGACGGTGACCACCGTCGCGCTCAAGGATGTCACCAAGGTGTTCCAGGACGGGACAGTCGCGGTGGACACCATCAATCTGGACGTCAACGACGGCGAGTTCATGGTCCTGCTCGGCCCCTCGGGCTGCGGCAAGTCCACCGTGCTGCGGATGGTCGCCGGGCTGGAGGATCCCACCTCCGGCGCGGTGATGCTGGGCGGCGAGGTGGCCAACGACCTGCCGCCCCGGGACCGGAAGATCGCCATGGTCTTCCAGGACTTCGCGCTCTACCCGCACATGACCGTCGGGGACAACATCGGCTTCCCCTTGCGGCTCTCCGGCATCGAGCCGGGGCCGCGCGGCGAGCGGATCCAGGACGTGGCGAGCGCCCTGGGCATCGGCGACGTCCTCGCGCGCAAGCCCAGCCAGCTCTCCGGCGGCCAGCGGCAGCGGGTGGCCATGGGGCGCGCCATAGTGCGCCGGCCCGGCCTGTTCCTCATGGACGAGCCACTCTCCAACCTGGACAGCGGCCTCCGCGCCGAGCTGCGCGCCGAGATCTCCGGGCTGACCCGCGAGCTGGGCGTCACCACCATCTACGTCACGCACGACCAGGCCGAGGCGCTGACCATGGCCGACCGGGTCGCCATCATGCGCAAGGGCGTGCTCCAGGACGTGGGCACCCCCACCCAGGTGTACGGACGCCCGGCCACCCTCTACGTCGCCGCGTTCCTCGGCAGCCCGCGGATGAACCTGCTGGAGGCGTCGGTCTACGTCCACCTCGACCGGTACGTGACGCTGAACCTCGGCGAACAGGCGCTCTACCTGCCCTGGGACGACATCCGCAGCCGGGCCGTGGCGCACTACCACGGCGAGCGGATCGTGGTCGGCATGCGGGCGGAGGCGCTCACCCCGGTCACCCCGGACGCCGCCGGCGACGTGCTGCACGGCCGGATCCGCTACCTGGAGCACCACGGCCACGAGTCGCTGGCCTTCCTCGACATCGGCGCCACGGCCATCGTGGTGGACGAGATGGGCAGCCGGGGAGAGGACAGCGCCTCCGGCCAGCGCGGCCTGCGCAGGTTCGGCCAGGTCATGCAGCGGCTCGCCGGGCGGGCGGCGGACGCGCCGGTCTCCGCCGCACCGAGCGGCGGCGGGAGCCGGACCAGCGTGCTTCCCGACCCGGGACGGCACCACCGCCGTCCGGCGGAGCTGGCCGTACGGCTGGCCCCGTACCCGGCGGTGTCGGCCGGGCACCCGCTCACCGTTCAGGTGCGGATGGACGCCCTCCACTTCTTCGACGAGCGCGGCGACCGGATCGACATCGGCTGGCGCTGACGGGTCCGGCGGTGGAGCCTTCCGCCGCGGCTCCCCGCCGCGCAGGGGCGCCTGTGGCGTCGCGGGCCGGGTGTCCGGGCGGGAGTTCGGGTCGGCGTCGTTCACCCGTTGCGGGTCACGCTACGTCACGCGAGGCCCCGCCCCGGGGCGATCTCGTCCGCGCCGCTACGGCGGGTCCACGGCGGGGCGACGGTAGGGGCCCCAGGCCACGAACCGGCGGAACAGGTCGGCCGGGGCCGGGCCGTCGTCCGGGTTGAGCCGGTAGAGGTCCCGGGCGGCCTCGTGGAGCAGCCCGCACAGGTAGAGCGACAGGCCGATCTGGTCGTCCGCGTACTCGGCCTTGAGCAGCAGGCGGGCCTGCGCGCAGGGCCACGGCTGCCCGCAGGCCCGGCAGCACCACACCGGCCGTAGCGGCGTGTGCGGTGGCGCGTGCGACGGGTACGCCCGCGGCCGATCCACCGCCCCGCCCGCGCAGTCCGTCGTGGTCGGTTCGTCCGCTCGACCGGAGGGGTGCATGCGCGCCTCGTTTCGTGGTGGGGGTGGGCCCGCCCCGGCTCGGGGGATCGGGACGGGCCCCGGAGCCGGCCTCGACGGGTACGGACGACTCCGCTGCGTGACAGTCTGGTCACCTGGACGCTAGGTTCGGAAGCCGTTCCGCCCCCACCAGCCCGGCCCGGCCGCCCCCCGTTGTGCAGAGGTGTGCAGATGAGCCGGATGCCGATGCTGGAACTGTTCGCCGGTGAGCTGCGCCGGCTGCGCGGCGACGCCGGGCTGTCCCAGGAGGCGTTGGGCGAGCGGGTCAACTACTCGGCCTCGCTGGTCGTGGCGGTGGAGCAGTGCCGCCGCCCGCCCCGGGAGGAGTTCGCGCAGCGCTGCGACGAGGTGTTGCGGGCGGGTGGCCTGCTGGTCCGCATCCGGGACGCGCTGATCCGCGAGAGCCTCATGCCGTGGTTCCGCGAGTGGGTGACCATCGAGCAGGAGGCGACCACCCTGCGCAGCTTCCAACCGCTGGTGGTTCCGGGGCTGCTGCAGACCGAGGCGTACGCCCGGGCGCTCTATGAGGGGGCGGCGCAGCTCGCCGGTGACGAGATCGAGCAACCACTCGCCGCGCGGCTGGCCCGCCAGGCGGTGCTGGACCGGCCCGGGCCCCCGCAGTTCGTGGCCGTGCTCGACCACAGCGTGCTGGAGCGCCCGGTCGGCGGCCCGAAGGTGATGCGGGAGCAGTTGCGGCACCTGGTCGAGGTGGGCCGACGGCCGCGGGTCCACCTGCACCTGGTGCCACACGGCACCGGCGCCTACCCGGGGCTGAACGGCGCCTTCGTGCTCGCCACCCCGCCCGACGGCGACGACGTGGGCTACCTGGATAACCAGTTGCAGGGCACCATCGTCGAGCGGACCGTGGAAATAAACTCCCTGCGGCAGATCTGGGAGTCCGTGCGGGCGGAGGCCATGCCGCACGGTGCCACCCTGGCGGCGATCTCGGAGGCGGCGGAGCAATGGAACTGAGCGGCGCCATCTGGCGCAAGAGCACCCGCAGCAGCGGCAACCAGGGCGACTGCGTGGAGGTGGCGGACAACCTGCCCGGCGTGGTGGCCGTGCGGGACAGCAAGGACCCGCAGGGGCCGGCGCTCGCCTTCAGCCCGGCGAGCTGGGCGGCCTTCGTCGCGCACGCCAAGCGCCGCTGAGGGGTGACGGGATGGGGACGGTGGTCCGCAACGTCGCGTTCGACTGCGCCGATCCCTACGCGCTGGCGCAGTTCTGGAGCCGGGTCTTCGACTGCCCGGTCGACCCGGAGTTCAGGCCCGGCGACGAGGAACTCGTCATCGAGCCGCCCGACGGCGCACGGATCTACTTCCAGCGCGTGCCGGAGCCGAAGACCGTGAAGAACCGCGTGCACATCTGCCTGGAGCCGGATGTGCCGCGCGACCGGGAGGTCGAGCGGATCCTTGCGCTGGGTGCCACCGTCGTCGCCGACCGGCGCGAGCCCGACGGCAGCGGCTGGGTCGTGCTGGCTGACCCCGAGGATAACGAATTCTGCGTGCTGCGCAGCGACGCCGAGCGCGCCCTTGCCGGGCAAGTTACTGCCGAGTAGCGTCTGGGCATGTCCATCGACTCTCGCCAGGTCGCGGCCGGTTTGCTGGAGGCCGTACCGTTCGCCCGCACGCTCGGTATCGAATTCGTCGAGGTGGCCCCCGAGGCCGAGGGAGGGGTCCGGGCCGTGGTCCGGCTCCCCGACGTCCCGGAGCACCACAACCACGTCGGCGGCCCGCACGCCGGCGCCATGTTCACCCTCGGGGAGACCGCGTCCGGCGCGGTGGTGCTCGCCGCGTTCGGGCAGGTGCTCGACCGGGCCGTGCCGCTGGCCGTGACCGCGAGCATCCGCTACCAGAAGGTCGCCGTCGGGCCGGTGCTGGCGACGGCGCGGCTGGGCCGTACCCCGGCCGAGGTGGTCGCCGAGCTGGACGCCGGGCAGCGGCCGGAGTTCCCGGTCGAGGTGGAGATCGGCACCGAGGACGGCACGGTGACCTCGGTGCTCACGGTGATCTGGACACTCCGCCCGAACCGCTGACGTCCGAATCGGGTTTGCCCGGCCGGTGCCCTGGATAGATTCAGGCAATGCTGGGCCTACCCGCGCAGGTGACCGCCTGTCTCTTCGATCTGGACGGCGTGCTGACGCAGACCGCCAAGGTGCACAACGCCGCCTGGACCGAGACGTTCAACGCGTTCCTGAAGGCGCGGGCGGTGGCTACCGGCGAGCCGTTCCGCCCGTTCGACCCGGGCCCGGACTACAACCGGTACGTGGACGGAAAGCCGCGGGCCGACGGGGTGCGCTCCTTCCTGGCCTCGCGCGGCATCACCCTGCCCGAAGGGTCGCCGGACGACCCGCCCGAGGCGGAGACCGTCAACGGGGTGGGCAACCGGAAGAACGTCATCCTGCTCAAGCGGATCCACACCGACGGCGTCGAGGTCTACGAGGGCTCGGTGCACTACCTGGAGGCGGCCGCGCGGGCCGGGCTGCGCCGGGCGGTGGTCTCGGCCAGCGCCAACTGCCGGGACGTGGTGGCCGCCGCCGGGCTGGACCCGCTGCTGGAGGCCCGGGTGGACGGGCTGGTCGCCCGCGAGCGCGGGCTGCGCGGCAAGCCGCACCCGGACACGTTCCTGGCCGGCGCGCAGCTGCTCGGAGTCGACCCGGCGAACGCGGCCGTCTTCGAGGACGCCCTGGCCGGCGTCGCCGCCGGGAAGGCCGGCGGTTTCGGGTACGTGGTCGGCGTCGACCGGGTCGGCCAGGCCGACGACCTGCGCGCGCACGGCGCCGACGTGGTCGTCACCGACCTGTCGGAGCTGCTGACCGGGGCGCACGCGTGATCCGGGAACGGGCGTACCCGGTCGAGCCGTGGCACGTCCGGGAGACCCGGCTCGACATGGACGTGCTGGCCCAGTCCGAGTCGGTCTTCGCCCTCTCCAACGGCCACGTCGGGCTGCGCGGCAACCTCGACGAGGGCGAGCCGCACGGCCTGCCCGGCACCTACCTCAACTCCTTCTACGAGCTACGTCCCCTGCCCTACGCGGAGGCCGGCTTCGGCTTCCCCGAGTCCGGGCAGACCGTCGTCAACGTGACCAACGGCAAGCTGCTCCGGCTGCTGGTCGACGACGAGCCGCTCGACGTCCGGTACGGCGAACTCATCTCCCACGAGCGCGTCCTCGACCTGCGCGCCGGCACCCTGCACCGCGAGCTGCACTGGCGCTCGCCCGCCGGCCGGGACGTGAAGGTCCGCAGCACCCGGCTCGTGTCGTTCACCCAGCGGGCGGTCGCCGCGATCCAGTACGAGGTCGAGGCGCTCGACGGGCCGCTGCGGCTCATCGTGCAGTCCGAGCTGGTGGCCAACGAGACCCTGCCGCCGCAGAGCAAGGATCCCCGCGTCGCCGCCGTCCTCGAGTCGCCGTTGCAGGCCGAGGAGGAGCTGACCACCGACGACGGCGGCCTGCTCATCCACCGCACCAAGGTCAGCGGCCTGCGGGTCGCCGCCGCCATGGCCCACGACGTGGAGGCGCCGGAGCGCACGACCATCGAGTCCGAGGGCTACGAGGACTGGGTGCGCACCACCATCGGCTGCGTGCTCAAGCCCGGCCAGACGCTGCGGGTGGTCAAGTACCTGACGTACGGCTGGTCCAGCCGGCGGTCCCTGCCGGCCCTGCGCGACCAGGTCGGTGCGGCGCTGGCCGCGGCCCGGCTGGACGGCTGGGACGGCCTGCGCCGGGAGCAGCGCGAATACCTCGACGAGTTCTGGGACGCCGCCGACGTGCGGGTGGAGGGCGACCCGGAGGTCCAGCAGGCCGTCCGGTTCGGCCTCTTCCACGTGCTCCAGGCCGGCGCCCGCGCGGAACGCCGGCCCATCGCCGCCAAGGGCCTCACCGGCCCCGGGTACGACGGACACGCCTTCTGGGACACCGAGATGTTCGTGCTGCCGGTGCTCACCTACACGCAACCGGGCGCGGTGCGGGACGCCCTGCACTGGCGCTACTCGACCCTCACCCAGGCGCAGGAGCGGGCCCGGACGTTGAACCTCGCCGGGGCCGCATTCCCCTGGCGGACCATCGAGGGGCCGGAGTCGTCGGCGTACTGGCCGGCCGGGACGGCCGCGTTCCACATCGCCGCCGACGTGGCCGACGCGCTGCGCCGCTACGTGCTGGTCACCGGCGACCGGGCGCTGGAAGAGGAGATCGGGCTGGAGCTGCTGGTCGAGACGGCGCGGCTGTGGCGCTCGCTCGGTCACCACGACCGCACCGGCCGGTTCCACATCGACGGGGTGACCGGCCCGGACGAGTACACCGCCGTGAAGAACGACAACGTCTACACCAACCTCATGGCGCAGCGGAACCTGCTCACCGCCGCCGACTGCGCGATGCGCCACCGGGACCAGGCCCAGGACCTCGGCGTCACCGAGGAGGAGGCGGCCGCCTGGCGGGACGCGGCCAACGCCATGCACGTCCCGTACGACCCGGAGTTCGGAGTGCACGGGCAGGTGGAGGGCTTCACGCGGTTGCAGGAGTGGGACTTCGAGCACACCCCGCCGGAGAAGTACCCGCTGCTGCTGCACTACCCGTACTTCGACCTCTACCGGAAGCAGGTCGTCAAGCAGGCGGACCTGGTGCTCGCCATGCACTGGCGGGGTGACGCGTTCAGCGGCCCGGAGAAGATGCGCAACTTCAACTACTACGAGCGGCGTACCGTGCGGGACTCCTCGCTGAGCGCCTGCACCCAGGCCGTGATGGCGGCCGAGGTCGGCTACACCGAGCTGGCCCACCGCTATCTGCGCGAGGCCGCGCTCATGGACCTGCACGACCTGAACGAGAACACCCGCGACGGCGTGCACATGGCCTCGCTCGCCGGGGCCTGGATCGCCCTGGTCGCCGGTTTCGGTGGCCTGCGCGACCACGACGGGACGCTCTCCTTCTCGCCCCGGCTCCCCAGCCGGCTGGGCCGGTTGGAGTTCGCCCTCCAGTGGCGCGGGATGCGGCTGCGGGTCGACGTCCGGCCGCACCAGACCACCTACTCGCTGCGCAACGGGGGGCCGGACACCGTCGTGGAGCTGCGCCACCACGGCGAGCCGATCCGGATCACGGCCGCCCAGCCGGTCACCCTGCCGGTGCCGCCCGCCCACCCGTCCGGGCCGCAGCCGGAGCAGCCGCCGGGCCGGGCGCCCCTGCTGCACCTGCCCGAGAACATGAGCTGAGCGAAGCCCCGGCCCGCGCGGTCGCGGGCCGGGGCCTCCGGGCTTACCTCAGAACTGGCGGCCGTTGGACGGCCGGCCGCCGGCGTCACGCGGAGCCGTCGCCCGCGCGTCGTCGGCGGTGCGGGCCACGGAAGCGCGGTCCGCCCAGTCCGGCGACTGCTTCAGTTCCTGTTTGCGGCGTTCCTGATCGGTGAGGCCCTGTTCCCGGGACCTGTCCTGTTTCGCCATCACGATCCTCGCGATCCGTCGGGGTCCGTGGTCACCCCGCGCCTTCCCGATCCGGGCCGGGTCACGCGTCGAGGTGCCGGGCGAAGCTCAGCCGCAGATGGTTCTTGGGCCGGGCGCCGACGATCGAGCCGACCACCTGGCCGTCCCGGAACACCAGCATCGTCGGCATCGACATCACCTGGTAGGCCCGCGTGCTGTGGGGGTTCTCGTCCGAGTTGACGGTGACGAAGCGCAGGGCGTCGCCGAACTCTTCGGCCAGCTCCGCCAGGTGCTTCGAGACCGGGCGGCAGGGCGGGCACCACTCCGCCCAGAAGTCGACCACCACGGGCCGGTCGGCGGCCAGCACGGTGGCCGCGAAGGTCTCGTCGGTGACCGAGGTCAGTCGGACCTGCTGCGTGTCCTGAGGCATGTTTCCTCCCGATGGGCGATCGCGCGGGCGAGCTGGTCGTGCAACTGGTGACGGACCGCGCCGAGCCGGTCGAGGTAGTCGTCCACCTCGGCGAGCTTGCGCCGCAGCACCGCCACCGAGTCGGGGCAGACGTCGCCGGAGCTGTTGCCGGCCCGCAGGCAGGCCACGAACGGTCGGATGTCGTCGAGCCCGAAGCCCACCGCCAGCAGCGCCCGGATCTCGTGCACGACGCGCAGCTCCGCCTCGTCGTAGACGCGGTAGCCGTTGGCCGACCGGCGTGGGCACACCAGCCCCTGCGACTCGTAGTAGCGCAGGGTCCGGGTGCTGGTCCCGGCCCGCTCGGCCAACTCCCCGATCCGCACCCCACCGCCCCCAAAACCAGCCTGCTCGCCCCCTGACCACCGTCACGCTAAACCTTGCCGCCGACGTCAAGGCAAACCCTCGCGCCGCCCCCGAACTCCGCCGATCATGGAGTTAGCGGTGTGGGGAAGCGCTTTCCTCCCCGCCAACTTCATGATCACCGCGACGGCGGGTATGCCGGGCGCGGGAGGTGTGTGGTCATGGGGGACACACGTGAGGTCACCGTGCCCGTCGTGGACGGTGGGTTGGTCGCGGATGTGATCGTGCCGTCGGGGGCCGTGGGGGTGGTGTTGTTCGCGCACGGGAGCGGTAGTTCCCGGCACAGCCCGCGCAACGTGGCGGTGGCGCACGAGTTCAACGGGCGGGCGCTGGGCACCGTGCTGGTCGACCTGCTCACTCCCGAGGAGGACGAGCGGGACGAGGTCACCGCCGAGCTGCGCTTCGACATCGGGATGCTCGCCGAGCGGCTGGCCGCGATCGTGGACTGGATGGCCGCCGAGCCGACCCTGGGCCGGCTGCCGATCGGGCTCTTCGGCGCCAGCACCGGCGCGGCCGCCGCCCTGGTCGCCGCGGCCGCCCGGCCCGAGCAGGTCGGCGCCGTGGTCTCGCGCGGCGGCCGGCCGGACCTGGCCGGCAGCTCGCTGTCGGCGGTACGCGCACCGACGCTGCTGCTCGTCGGCGGGCTCGACGAGCAGGTGATCGTGCTCAACGAGCAGGCCCGGTCGGAGCTGGGCGAGATCGCCGAGCTGCGGATCGTGCCCGGCGCCACCCACCTCTTCGAGGAGCCGGGCACCCTGGAGCAGGTGGCCGACCAGGCCGGGAGCTGGTTCACCACCCACCTCCGCCAGCCGCATCCGGCCTGACCCGCGTTCGGGCGCCGCCGGGGTCAGTCGGGCAGGGCCGCCGCGCGGTGGCGTTGCACGGTGTCCAGCACCCGCCAGGTGACCGCGGCGATCGGCACCGAGACGAACGCGCCCGCGATGCCGGCCACCAGCGTGCCGGCGGTCACCACCACCAGGATGACGGCGGGATGGAGCTGCACCTGCCGCTTCATGACGAGCGGCTCCAGCAGGTTGCCCTCGATCTGCTGGACGGCGATCACCGCGGCCAGGGTGAGCAGGGCGGTGGTCGGGCCGTTGGCGGCCAGGGCGACCAGCACCGCGATGGCACCGGCCACGGTGGCCCCGATGATCGGCACGAAGCCGCCCAGGAAGGTGATTAGCGCGAGGGGCAGCGCCAGCGGGACCCGCAGCACCACCAGGGCCAGCCCGATGCCGATGGCGTCGATCGCCGCGATGATCATCGTGCCCCGGCTGTACGCGCCCAGCGTCCGCCAGCCGGCCCGGCCCGCCTCGGCGGTCACGTCGCGGCGCGGCCCGGTCATCCGGCGCAGCACCCAGTGCCACATCGATCGGCCGTCCTTGAGCAGGAAGAAGAGCAGCACCAGGCCCAGCAGGAGCGAACCGGCCACCTCGGCGGCCGTGCGGGCTCCGGCGACCGGGTCGGGGGCGCTGCCGCTCAGCCCGTTGCGGATCTGCTCGATCTGGCGGTCGAGCTGCTCGTCTGTCACCGGCAGGCTGGAGGTGACGAAGTCGCGGCTGCGCTCCAGGCCCTGGTCGAGCTGCTGGCTCAGCTCGCCGAACTGGCTCGCGGTCAGGTTCCACACCAGCGCGCCGACGCCGACCAGGACGCCGAGCAGCAGCAGGACGCTGAGCAGGGCGGCCAGTGCCGGGGGCAGCCGGAGCCGGCGCAGCCGCAGCAGCACCGGGTCGAGCAGTGCGGTGAGGAAGAGCGTGCCGGCCAGCGCCACGGCCAGCGGGGCCAGCAGCACGGCGATCTTCCCGAGCAGCCAGAGCGCGGCGATGACCACCACGAGACAGGCGCTCCAGGTGACCGCCGTCCGTACCGGCCAGGGCAGCCCGGCCCAGGTCTGCCGCGGGCCCACCGCCGCCGGTTGTGGCGTCCCAGCGTCCTCGTCCACGTCGCCTCCTCGATCGTGGCCGTTGGTACCCGACGCACGTGAATCCGACACCCGGGCGGCCTCCGGACGCGGAAGCGTTTGTGCCGCCGGCCCCAGGGAAGGCATTCACGGTATCGAAGGGAGAACCGACATGAGCGACTTCATGGACAAGGCCAAGGACTTCGCCGACAAGCACGACAAGCAGGTCGACCAGGGGATCGAAAAGGGCGGCGACATGGCCGACAAGCGAACCCAGGGCAAGTACGACCAGCAGATCGACAAGGGCGTCGACATGGCGCAGCAGCGGACCGGCGAGGGCGACACCGGCCGCTGACCCCGCTTCGATCCCGGGCCGTCCACCGTGGGCGGCCCGGGATCGTTGTGCCGGAACGGGAACGACCCTCTGGTCTCCATCGACAGTTCTCGCTACCATCCGCAGTCGGGGCATGACTCAGCGTCGAGTCGTGCGGAGCCGACCGGCACCGCCCGCGGTGCCGTGGACGAGAGCGAGTCAGCCGGTGACCGACACTTCCCAGGCGACCATCCCGCAGCGCTACCCGTTCAACGCCCCTGTCCGGCTCGACCTGGACGCCCGCTACGCCGAGCTGCGCGAGCAGCCGCTGGTCCGGGTCCAACTGCCCTACGGCGAGCCGGCCTGGCTGGCCACCCGGCACGCCGACGTGAAGACGGTGCTCGGCGACCCCCGGTTCAGCCGGGCCGCGTCCGTCGGCCGGGACGAGCCACGGAACACGCCACGCCAGCAGGAGACCGGCATCCTCTCGATGGACCCGCCGGAGCACACCCGGCTGCGCCGGCTCGTGGCGAAGGCGTTCACGGCGCGCCGGGTCGAGGAGCTGCGGCCGCGCACCCGGGCGGTCGCCGACGAGCTGGTCGACGGCCTGCTCGCCGCCGGGCCGCCCGCCGACCTGGTGGCGCACCTGGCCACGCCGCTGCCGATCCGGGTGATCTGCGACCTGCTCGGTGTGCCGGTGTCCGATCAGGACAGGTTCCACACCTGGTCCGAGGCGATCGTCTCGACCACCTCGCTGGAGCCCGGTCTCGCCCAGCACTACGTGGACAACCTCCTCGCCTACATGGGCGGGCTGGTCGCCCGGCGCCGGGTGGAACCCACCGACGACCTGCTCAGCGCCATGGTCCGGGCGCGTGACGACAACGCCGACCGGCTCACCGAGGAGGAGCTGGTCACCCTCGCCGCCGGGCTGCTCGCCGCCGGCCACGAGACGACCGTGACCCAGATCCCCAACATGGTGTACGTCCTGCTCACCACCCCCGGTGCCTGGGACACCCTGCGGGACCGGCCGGAGCTGGTGCCGGTCGCCGTCGAGGAGCTGATGCGGTTCATCCCGCTGGGCGCCACGGCGGCCTTCCCCCGCTACGCCACCGAGGACGTCGAGCTGGGCGGGGTGCTGGTCCGGGCGGGCGAGCCCGTGGTGGTCAACATCGCGGCGGCCAACCGGGACGACAGCGTCTTCGCCGACGCCGACCGGCTGGACCTGACCCGCGCGGTCAATCCGCACCTCGGCTTCGGGCACGGCGTGCACCACTGCGTCGGCGCGCAGCTGGCCCGGATGGAGCTGCGGGTGGTGCTGGAGACGCTGCTCGAAAGGGCCCCGGGCCTCCGGCTCGCCGTGCCCGTGGAGGACCTGACCTGGAAGAGCGGCCTGCTGGTGCGGGGCCTCGTGGCGATGCCGGTGGCCTGGTGAACCGGGCCGGGCCGGGGGAGGACGCGTGAGCGGAGAGACCCAGTGGCGGCTGCACGTCGACCCGGCCCGGTGCATCGGGTCGGGGATCTGCGCCGGGGTGGCGCCACGGCACTTCGAGCTGGTCGACGGTCTGTCCCGGCCGGTGGCCGAGCGGATCGCCGCCGACGAGGCGGTGCTCGACGCGGCGGAGTCCTGCCCCATGGAGGCGATCGTGGTGTCCGAGGTGGAGAGTCTCCGGCGGATCGCGCCGGAGGGCTGACCGGTCACCAGCCGGGGTAGCGCGCCCCGTTGACGTTGACCCGCAGGCTGAACAGCGAGCTGGAGGCGCAGATGTAGAGCTGGTTGCGTTTCGGGCCGCCGAAGGTGAAGTTGGCGACCACCTCCGGCAGGTGCAGCTTGCCGAGCAGGGTGCCGTCGGGGTCGAAGCAGTGCAGCCCGTCGTGCGCCGCCGCCCAGACCCGGCCGGCGTCGTCGAGGCGTACGCCGTCGAAGGAGCCCGCTTCGCAGGTGGCGAAGACCTCGCCGCCGCGCAGCGTGCCGCCCTCGGCCACCGCGAACCGGCGCAGGTGCTTCGCCCGGGTGTCGACCACGTAGAGCAGGGACTCGTCGGGGCTGAACGCCAGGCCGTTCGGCTGCCCGAAGTCGTCGGCGACCCGGCGCACCGCACCGTCGTGCGGGTCGACCCGGTAGACGTGGTTGCCGCCGATCTCGCTCTCGGCCCGGTGGCCCTCGTAGTCGCTGTCGATGCCGTAGCTCGGGTCGGTGAACCAGATCGAGCCGTCGGAGTGCTCGACCACGTCGTTGGGGCTGTTCAGCCGCTTGCCCCGCCAGCGTTCGGCGAGCACCGTGTCGGTGCCGTCGGCCTCGGTCCGGGTGACCCGCCGCGCGCCCTGCTCGCAGCTCACCAGCCGCCCCCGCCGGTCGACGGTGTGCCCGTTGGCGTAGCCGGCGGGCTGGCGGAACACCCCGACCGCGCCGGTCGTCTCGTCCCAGCGCAGCAGCCGGTCGTTGGGGATGTCGCTGAACACCAGGTACCGCCCCGCGGGGAACCAGGCCGGGCCCTCCAACCAGCGGCCGCCGGTCCAGAGGCACTCCGTCCACTCGTCGCCGTTGACCCGGCGGAACCGCTCGTCCCGCACCTCGAAACGCGTCCTGAACCGATCCATGCCGGCCGCCTCCGCCCGTGACTGGCGTTCGGCATGAAGCTAGCACCACGGTGGACGTCGACCCGGCCGCGCCCGCTCGACCCGTACCCCCAGACCCCCTGACCCGCGGCGGCGGCCACGCCCCCCGTGGGGAGAGCGTGGCCGCCTCGGCCGGTGGGGTTCAGTTCTTCTCGCGCAGCTCCTGCATCGAGGTGGGCCGGCCGCTGAGCGCGTCGCGCATCCGGTCGACCAGGCCGGTGCCCGGGGCGAGCAGCTTGTTCGCCGGCGGGTGGTCCGGCGCGGCCGGGTGCGGCCGGGTCGGCGCGGACTTCTTCGCGGCCTCGACCTTGCCGGCCAGCTCAACCAGCTCCTCGCGGGCGCACGCCGCGCGCAGCCTTGGGAAGAGGTCGGTCTCCTCGTCCTGCACGTGGTGGCGGATCGTCGCCGTGAGGTGGGTCAGCAGCTCGTCGAAGCGCGGCTCGGAGGGGTCCAGCGACTCCAGCTCCTTCATGGTCCGCTCGGCGTCGGAGTGCTCGGCGATCTCGTGCTCGGCGAGCTGATCGCCATCGGGGAGCGCCTTGCGGGCGGTCGGGTAGACGTAGGCCTCCTCGGCCACGGCGTGGCGGACCAGCTCGGCGATCACCACGTCGGCGAGCCGCCGCCGGTGCTCCGGGGTGCCCTGCCGGCTCTCCAGCTCGACGAAGATCGCCTCGACCTCGCGGTGGTCGGTCATCAGGACGTCGACGACGTCCCGTTCCGTCTGTACGTCGGTCATCTTGGTAGCCCCTTACCGGTGGGTTGCGGAACGGCTTGCCCGGGCCACTACCCCCGTGCGGTCGGCTGAACCAGCCGAATTGCCGTTGCCTCGGGCGACAAGAGTCCCGGCAACGGTCGCGCTCCGTTAATGTGACGGCCAACTGTCCGGCCGGTGGCTGCGGTTGCGTGAGAGCTGCAAACGTTCCATCCGCCAGGAGGACACCCGTGACATTCCGTTCCCGCCGCTGGCTGCTCGCCCCCGTCGTCGCCGGGGCAGTGGCCGCCGCCGGACTGAGCCTGGCCAACCCGATCACCGCCGCCGACGCCGGCGCGGCGAAGGGCAAGGCCCGCAACGTCATCTTCATCAACGGCGACGGCATGGCCGCCGCCCACCGCGAGGCGGCCCGCCTCTACCTGGCCGGCCTCGACGGCCAGCTCACCATGGACAAGCTGCCCTACTCCGGCCAGCTCACCACCAGCCCGCACGACCCGAAGACGCCGATCACCGACTCGGCCGCGGCGGCGACCGCCTGGGCCACCGGCGAGAAGACCTACAACGGCGCGATCAGCGTCGACGTGGACGGCAACCCGCTGCCCGTCCTCGGCGCCCAGGCCAAGGCGGCCGGCAAGTCCACCGGCCTGGTCACCACCGCCCAGGTCACCGACGCCAGCCCCGCGGCCTTCTTCGCCAACACCGCCGACCGCGGGAAGCAGGACGAGATCGCCCGGCAGTACCTCGAGGTCACCCGGCCCGACGTCATCCTGGGCGGCGGCGAGGACTGGTGGCTGCCGGCCGGCAAGGCCGGCGCGTACCCGGACCAGCCGGCCGAGGACCCGTCCGAGGCCAGCAAGGGCACCAAGGGCGACCTGATCGCCGAGGCGAAGAGCAAGGGCTACCGGTACGTCTCCACGGCCGCCGAACTCCAGGCGGCCAAGGGCGGCAAGCTGCTCGGCCTCTTCGGCAACGAGGAGCTGTTCCAGCAGCGGGCCGAGGGCCAGGGCGACGTGTACGCCCCGCCGGCCAGCCTGGCCACCATGACCGAGAAGGCGCTCTCGACCCTGTCGACGAACAAGAAGGGCTTCTTCCTCTTCGTCGAGGAGGAGGGCATCGACGAGTTCGCCCACAACAACAACGGCACCCGGATGCTCCAGGCGCTCGGCGAGCTGGAGAAGGCCGTGGCCGTCGCCCGCAACTACGCGGCCAGCCACCCGGACACCCTGGTCGTGGTGACCGGCGACCACGAGTGCGGCGGCCTGACCGTCGAGGACACCGACGCCTCCGACGAGTCCGGTGACGGCATCTCGGCCGAGGACGGCCCGTTCCCGATCAAGGGCAGCGGCCAGAGCTTCAAGCTGGACTGGACGACCAGCGGCCACACCGGCGCCGACGTGCCGGTGACCGCGTACGGGCCGCTGGCCGAGCAGTTCACCGGCAAGCACCCGAACACCCACGTGCACGACGTGCTGGCCCAGATCCTCACCCACTGACCTCCGGCTCCCGGCGCCCTCCCGTCCCCGTGACGGGAGGGCGCCGCCGGTTCAGCGCCCCCGGGCCGGCTCGTGGAGCAGGTCGGGCAGCTCACCGAGGGCGGTCAGCGCCCGGCCGGCCCAGCTCGGGTCGGTGTCGTTGTGCTCGGTCGTCCGGACCACCGTCATGCCGACCGCCGCCGCGCCTGCCAACTCCCCGTCCGCGCCGTCGCCGACGAAGACACACTCGTCCGGCGCGACGCCGAGGCGTTCGGCCGCCAGCCGGTAGATCGCCGGGTCGGGCTTGGCCAGGTGGACGTCGCAGGAGAAGACCGCGACGTCGAAGCGGCGGGCCAGATCGGTCGACGGCCACGCCTCGGCGGTCTCCGCGGTGGCGTTGCTGACCAGCCCGATCCGGTGGCCGTCGGCGCGCAGCGCGTCCAGCACGGCCACGGTCGACGGCCGGACGCGGCTGAGCAGCCGCCGGGCCAGCTCCCGGCGGTGCGCGGCGGCCCGGGCCACCTGCTCCTCGGTGGGCGCGCCGCCGAGCCGCCGGGCCAGGACGCGTACCGTCTCGGCGGCGTCCCAGCCGGTCATCCGGTCCCGCCAGGTGGCGTGGTACGCCTCGACCAGCGCGGCGGGCTCCACCCCCACCATCAGGGCCATCTCACCGACCACCCGGTCCCGCTCGGGGTCCCCGCCGGGCACCAGGGTGTGGAACAGGTCGAAGATCACCGGTCGCGGCACGGTCCAGACTCTAGCGGGGCCGGTGCCGGAACAGGACGCCGAAAGGGCCGGCCTCCCCGCTCGGGGGAGACCGGCCCGGTGCGATCGGTCAGGAGCTGTAACCGCGGCCGGCGATCCAGTTGGCCAGCTCGGTCACGTCCATCCAGTACGTCGGCTCGTTCGGGCTGGCCGGGTCGGCGATCAGCACCGTGTTGCCGTCGTCCTTGTACTCCACCACGGTCAGGTAATGGCCGGGGTAGCTGTGCTCGACACCATCGATGTCCAGCGCGCCGCCCAGGATGTTGGCGACGACCGGCCGGCCCTGGTCCACAGCCGCCTTCACGTCCGCCCGCAGCCGCTCGACCTGCTCCTTGGTGGCCACGTCGTCCCGGATCTCGGTGGTCTTGTACTTGCCACCGGTGTACTCGTTGAGCACCCGGGTGATGTCGATGGCCGAGTCGGTGCCGTTCTCGGTGGTGCCCAGCTTGGCGGCCAGCTCGTCCTGGCTGACCTCCTTGCCCTCGGCCGACAGGGCGATCCGGGTCGAGGCCGGCCCGCAGTAGAAGAAGTTCGGCTGCGCCTCGTACTCGTAGCCGGCGCTGCGCTCGCCCTTGCCCTTGACGGCCGCCGACGGCGCGGCGTGCGCGGCGACGGCCGGACCCACGACGGTCCCGCCGCACACCATCAGGCCGGCGACGGACAGCATGCTCTTACGGAAGATCGAGTTCATGTCGAAGCTCCATTCGGGGGTAGACGTCGCCGGGGGTCCGGAGACGCGGCACCGGGAGTGGCGCTCGGCGTGCCTCGGGGATTCTGGGTGCGCTCCAGGGCGCGGCCCCGCTCGCTCACCGGGGGCGGCGGGCCTGCGCCCGCTCGCTCTTTCTCGCTCGTACGAGAGGTGCAACGGGCCGCGGCGAGTCGCGATTTCCGCAGGTGGCGGCCGTCACGGTTTAACCGGACATCCGGCGCGGGCGGGTCGCCGGGGCCGTGTCGGGCGGGTCAGGTGGTGCCGGTGGGAAGACTGCCGAGGAGGCGGGTCACGGCGATCTCGATGACCACGCGCTGCGGATTCGGACGCGGGGTGCGGTAACGGGCGGCGTACCGCCGCTCGGCCTCGGCCACCGACTCCGGGTCGCGGCGCACCACCGCCCGGCCCTCCACGGTCAGCCACCAGCGGCCGTCGACCTGGCACACCGCCACGGGGGCGCCCGCCGGGCCGGCCGCGGCGACGTGCCGGGCCTTGGCCGAGGTGCCCGAGGTGATCACGCGGGCCAGGCCCGCGTCCGCGTCGAAGGTGACCCCCACGGGTACGACGTGCGGGGTGCCGTCCGCGCGCAGCGTGGTCAGCGTGCCGAGGTGACGGTCCCGGAAGAATTGCGCGACCCGCTCGTCGTGTGGGTCCAGCCGGTGATCGCCCGCCATGTGCCGTCCTCGGTGCCCTGGTCCGGGCCGACCGCCGGCCCCCGCGCCGATCATGACACGGGACGGCGCTGCCGGCCCGAGCCCGGCGGGGAGTCCGACCGGTCGGGCAGCCCGCGCTGCTCCGCACGGTGCCTGGCGGCCAGCCGGCCCAGGTAGATCAGCGCGCCGGCCAGCACGCCCATGTCGTCCAGGTAGATCGGGTCGGGGAGCACGTCCACCGGCAGGATCGTGTAGATCAGCGCGCCGTAGAAGGCCACCTTGCCGCCGACCCCGAGCGCGCCCAGCATGCGGCGGGTGCGGACCACCCGGACGGCGAGGACCACCGCCCCGACCAGCGTCGCCAGCGCGGCGACGGCGGCGAGCACGACCAGTACCCAGGCTTCACGGGACACGGAATCACGCTAACCGAGCCCAGCCAGCTCCGCCCGGAGGCGTCAGTACGCCGGCACCGCCGCGCGCCCCCGGGCCGCCGGGGTCAGCTCGCGGGTCGTCTCGACGGCCCGGGCCGACGGCGGGAGCTCACGGGTGGCCTCCGGCCCGGTCAGGTCCACGAGGGACAGCGAGGAACCGGGCACGGCCGCCGGGCGGGTCGCCGCGTACGCCTCGTCGCGCAGGCTCCCCGCCGCGGCGGCGGCCAGCTCGGCGGCCCGCCACGCGGCCTGCTCCCGCTCCACGGCCGCCTGCTGGCGGGCCCGGAGGTTGTCCAGGACCAGCCGGCGCAGGAGCAGCTCCTGCTCGACCGGGTGCCGGCGCGGATCCCAGCCCCGGTGGCCGAGGATGTCGCTGAGCTGCTGCACGGTGATTTCCTTGCGCCACTGGGCGTTCAGCGCCGCCCGGTGCAGCCACCGCTCCCGGTCCGCGTACTCGGCGGGGGTCCGGACGGTCCGGGGCAGGGGCAGCGACGCGGCGGCCGCCAGCCGCCGGACGTCCTCCTCCGCCGCCTCGTACGCCCGCCACGCCTCCTCGACCTCCTCCTGGGCGGCCAGCCACTCGGCCCGGCGCCGCTCGGCGGTCGCCGCCGCCCGGGACGCGGCCACGGCCACCTCCTGCGCGTACCGGGACTGTTCCCGGGCGTGCTCGCGGGCCTGCTCGGCGAGCTCGATGCTGCTGGGCCGCGCGGCCTCGCTGATCCGGTCGCCGAACACCGACCGGAACCGGTCCGGTCGGACGATCAGCGCGGCGACCACGGTCGCCGCCACGGCGAGCAGGGCCAGCCAGATCACGGCGGCCCGGGGAACGTCGGGCAGGACGGTGGAGAAGACGGTCTGCATCACCAGCACCTCGTGGTGGAACGGTCGGAGTCAACGGTCGGGGCCCGGGCGGCGGGCCGGTCGCGGCGAACCCGGCGGGGAGCGGCGGGGCGCGACGGGGAGCGGTGCGGCGGCGCCGGGGCGTACCCCCGGGGGCGGCGCGGTCAGGCGCGCGGCGGACCGCGGCGGGCGATGGCGGCCCGGCCGGGGTCGGAGGCGGCCACGACGACCGTGCCCGCGGGGATGGCCACGTCGGCGACGGCCCGGTGCGGCGGCCCGGCCGGGGCCGGCGCGGCGAACGCGTGCCGGGCGGGCGAGTCGGCTGCGGTCCGGAGGCCGGACGCCGCCGCGGCCCGGCGGACCACCGGCGCCACGTCGACGGGGACGGCGGCCGGAACGTCGACCCGGAGACCGACGGCCGGGCGGGCCGACGCGGTCGGGTGGACGTGGTCGGCGGCCGGCACGGCGGCCGGGCCGGTGACGCCGGCGATGACGGCGAGCGCGGTCACGGCCGTGCGGGCGATCCGGCGCAGCGTCGCCGTCCAGAGGGACGAGGCGAACGCTACGGGCAGCACCGCTTCAACCTATCGGTCAGTTCCGCCTCGTGCAGCTCGACGATCTTTCCCATGGACGTGACCCGTCCCACGATTCGCTGTGGACGAACCGTTCGGTCGCCCCCTGGTGCCGGCGGCCCGGTGTGCGGGTGCGCGACGCGAAACGGCGCGGCGCCCCGTGTGGGGCGCCGCGCCGTCGTGAGCCTGCGGTCAGTTGCCGCCGAGCACCGGCGGCGGAGCCGCCTCGCCGTCGGTCCAGACCATCTCGTCCTCGGTCAGCCAGGTCAGCCGGCCCTCGGACTCGTCGTCCCCGTCGCCGCGCGCGCCGAGGACGCCGTTGCGGCCGGCCATCGCGGGCCGCCCGGTCGTGCCGCCCTTACCGGTGGCGCGGCTCTCGGTCTCGATCGTCACGCCCCGCCCGGACGCCAGGCGGCCGGTGCCCGCGGCCGACCGGCTTTCCGCGCCGATCCCGCCGACCCGGCCGGAGCCCGCCGAGCCACCGCCCGAGCTGGCCAGCGACCCGGTGCCACCCAGCACGCCGGGCATGCCGTAGAGCGAGCCGCCGCCCCCGGCGGTCGGCAGCGCCGGACTGGTGCCGCCGAGCCCGGGGCCGCCCGCCAGGCCGGTGGCCGGGCCGGTCGCGGTCAGCGGGGCCGCCCCGGCGAGCGAGGTGCCGGTCGGCTCGACCGTGCCGCCCGCGCCGATGGTGCCCGGGGTGCCGGCGCCGGGCTGCCCGCCCGTCGTGTCACCGCCCGGCGTGCCGCCGCCCACGGTGCCGCTGCCCGGGGCGGTGTGGTGCACGCCCGAGGTGCCGGCGGTGGCACCGGCCGCGGGGCCGAAGCTGCCGACGCCCGGCCCGGCCGACGGCGTGCCGGCCGAGGGCCCGCTCTTCAGCGTCGGGTCGGTGGGGTCGCCGTGACCCGGGAGACCCGAATCCGGCGGCTCCGGCACCACGATGCGGCCGTAGGCCGAGAAGTCGTAGCCCTCGGCCAGCTTCGCGACGACCTGCACCATCCGCTGGTGCGCCTTCTCCTGCTCGGCCTTGTCCTGCTCGTGGCCGACGATGCCGCCGACCACCGCGCCCGGCAGGCCGCCGACCAGGAAGCCCTTTCCGGCGCCGGAGAGCAGCTTGTCGTTGTCGTCGGTCTCCTCGGGGCTCTCCGCCTTGGCCTGGGCGGTGCGCAGCTCGCCGGCCATCATGTCGAGCCCCTGTCGGATGCCCGTCATGCCCTCGGCCAGGTTGCCGGAGTAGTCGGCGACCAGGTTGAGCCGGCGGTGGAACTCGCGCGCGGCGTCACCCGACCAGGTCTTCAGCAGCGCGTCCAGGTCGGCCGTCAGGTCGCGGCTGAGGTCGTCGAGGGTGCCCTTCATCGACGTCCACTGGGCGCTGAGCCCGTCGATCTGCTTCGGGTCGCCGGCGTTGACGCCCTGGTAGAGCTCCTTGTGGCTGACGTGCTCGTAGCGCTGGGTGTATTCAGACACGCGGATCCTCTCCCTTCGGCTTCATCGCCTCGGTCAGCCCCGAGAGAGCGGCGACGATGTCGGCCGCGGCGGCCGCGTTGCGTGCCTCGGCGGTCCTGTAGTTGGTCATGATGGTCCTGGTGGCCTTCTGGGCGGCCACGATCGCCCGGCGCAACCGCTCGACGTGGTTGACGTAGCTCTGGTGCGTCTCGGAGTAGCGACGGGAGTTGTCGGTGGCGTCGGTGAACGTGCCGAGTGCCGGCGGCCGGCACTGCATCTCGGTGTTGAGCTTCTTCAACACCGACTCGGCCTCGCTCAGCCGGCGCTCGAGCCGCTGGTGGAAGTCCTCCAAGGACAGTACGTCTACTGTCGTGCGCCCGGTCATGGCTGCATCCCCGTAGTCATCGTCGAGAACCGTTGGCCACGTTCAGGTTAGTCGACCCGGGCCAGCCGGGGCGACCCGTCATCGGGGGCCATCCACTTCGGACCGTCACCGTCCCGGTCATCCGCCCTGCGCCGGGGCCGCATCGTCACCCGGCCCGGACGTCGAACCGCCGCCGGACGCCGCACCCGGATCGAAGTGGTTCATCGCGGCCTCGCGCTCCAGAGTCGGCCCGGTCGGCACCAGCGCGAGCAGGGACGCGGGCACCGCGAGCGGGGCCACGTCGCCGTAGCCGAGGGCGCTCTTCGCGTCGCCCGAGGCGGTGCCGAGCGGGAAGCGGACGCCCTGCGCGGTGATGAGGTAGACCGTCGAGCCGGCCGCCGCCTTCCCGCTCTCACCGGCGGTGGTCTGCACCAGGACGCCCTTGCCGCCGGGCAGCAGCACGCTCTCGGCGGTCCGCACCGCGTCGCGGCTGCTCTGCCGCGCGGGCACCCCGGTCTCCGCGGTCAGCTCGGCCGGCGGCTGGTCGAAGACCTCCAGGGTGGTGGTCGGCTGGCCGCCCGGCCCGGATCGGTAGGTGGCGCAGAGCACCGTCCGGCCGGCGCGCACCTCGTGCAGGGTGGGCAGCCGGTCGGGCAGGCCCTCGGCCTCCAGCCGCTGGTCGGTGAGGAGCTGCCCGGCCTGGTCCGGCGTGATGTCGGTGACCTGACCGCCGCCGCCGAGCAGCAGCAGCGCCGTGACCTCGCGGATCGCCACCAGGCCCTGCTTGGCCAGCACGTAGTACTGGCCGGCGGCCCGGTAGACCTGGCCGACCCGGGCCGGACGGTCGCCGACGGTCAGCCCGCTGGCGTCGCCCTCGCCGTCGATGGTCGGCTTGCGCAGCGCCGGGCCGACCGGTACGGCGTTGAGCAGCTGCTGCCCGACCGTGAGGGTGGCCGCACCGGCCATCTTCAACGCCACCAGCGCCTGCTCGTCGCCGATCACCCGCAGCCGCGCGCCGCCGGTGAGCAGGTATCGGGCGTCGTTCACCTTGACCAGGACCGCCCGGTCGGCGAGCGGGGTGCCGCCGGGCAACGGCCGGTCGATCACCAGGCGGGTGGTGGAGCGCTGCGGATCGTTCGCGTCGGGCACGTCGCACACCGACCAGGGGAGGCCGACCAGCGACTTCTTGTCCGGCACGTCGTCCGGGGCGCCCACGATGCCGACCGCCCGGCCCCGCGGCCGATCCTTGATCGAGGCCTGGGAGACGGTGCGGACCTCGGCGGCGGCGTCGTTGAGGATGAGCCGCGCCGACGCGTAGTTGAGCGTCGGGTGCAGCACCTTGTCGTCGGTGAAGACGTAGGTCGCCCCGGTCTCCCGCTCGATCACCAGCGTGTTCGGCTCCAGCGGCGCGGAGTTGCCGGTGAGCTGCCCGTACGCCCCCGCGCCGCCGAGCACGACGGCCGCCGCGATGACGCTGCCGAACACCGCCATGCCGAGGCGCCGCATCGGCAGGTCGTTGGTCTCCGGGTCACCGGAGAGCAGCGCCGAGACGATGCGGCGGGTGACGAAGCGGTACGCCTGCACCTGATCGCGGCGGGTCCGCATGACTAACCTCCGGCAGGGGTGGGTCCGCGGCGATCAGGTCTGAACGCCGCCGCGGGCTTCCCTACGATAAGGGGCCGTCGGCGGTTCACCGGGACCCCGCCCGCCCTCCGGCGGCCCACCGCACCGGCGGATGCCCAGGATGTCCAGAAGGGACGCTCAGCGATGACCCAGGTCCAGGCGCCACCCGCTCGTACGGCCACCGCCCCCGCCGTGCCGGCGGACCGACCGGTCACCCCGGTCGACCGGCGCCGCCGCGGCCGGCTCGGCCCGGTGGTCGTCGGCCAGCTCGTGGTGCTCGAGTGCGCCGCGCTCGCCGTCTGGTTCGCCACCGGCGGCCCGTCCTGGCTGCTCGCCGTCGTCGCCGTGCTGGCGCTGCTGGCCGTGGTGGCCGCCTTCGCCCGCCGCGGCGGCCGCTGGTGGTACGAGGACCTGATGCTCCGCCGCCGCCTGCGCCGCCGCCGGAACGCGGCCCGGGGCGCAGCGCCGGCCGGTGACCCGCGGCTGGCCGCGCTCGCACCGGAGCTGTCCGTCGTCGAGCTGGCCGAGCGCGGCACCCGGCTCGGCATCGGCCAGGACGACCGGGGCTGGTTCGCCGCCGTCGCGTTGACCGGCCGGCCCGGCACGCCGGCCGGGTCGATCGAGGCGGCGGTGCTCGACCGGGCGCTCGCGGTGCTCGCCGACTTCACCGGGCCGGTCACCCAGACGCAGGTCGTCTCGCACACCCTGGTCTGGTACCCGGCGCCCGGCGCGCCCCCGGCGGCACACCGCACGGTGTGGGTGGCGCTGCGCCTGTCCGTCGCCGACGCCCGCACCGAGACGGTGAGCCGGGGCGGTGGCCTGCGCGGTGTGCACCGCACCGTCGCGGCCGGCGTCGGCCGGCTCGGCAAGGCGCTCAACGCCGCCGGCCTCGGCCACCGGGTGCTCGGCCGGGACGAGCTGCACGCGGCGGTCGTCTCCGGCGCCGGGCTCGACCTGGCCCCGGAGTCGCCCGTGGAGACCTGGAGCAGCCTGCGCGGCGGCGGCTGGACCCAGCGCTGCCTGGCGCTGCGGGTCCGTCCCAACGGCTCGCTGGGCGCCCTGGTCGACGCGGTGACCGCCACCTCCGCCCCGTCGCACACGGTCGCCGCCGTGGTGCTTCCCGGCGGCCGGCAGCTTCCGCCGCTGCTGCGGGTGGCGGCCATGGACGGCCACGCCGAGGCGCTGGTGAAGGTGGTCCAGGACGTGGCCCGCCGCGCCGGCGTGCCGGCCCGCCCGCTGGACGGCCAGCACGGTCCGGGCGTCTACGCCACGGCGCCGGTGGGCACCGCCATGGGCACGGTCACGGCCGAAGGTTGACGATCCAGCCGTAGAGGCCGCACACCCAGACGGCCAGCGGCACCAGCGCGACGATCAGCAGGATCTCGACGATGTCCAGGGTGCGGCCCCAGACCGGCGAGATCCGCTTGCCCGCCACGGTGAGCCCGTAGATCAGGCTGATCGCGGCCACCACCAGCAGGCCGCCCAGGATCAGCCCGAGCCGGACCGGGAGCGGGTTGGCGCCGAAGGTGGCCGCGGCGGCCAGCCCGAGGCCGGCGGTGCCGGCCAGCAGCACCGGCGTGCGCTGGCCGCGGCCCAGAAACGGGCGGGCCCGCAGCAGCGCCAGCAGGGCCAGCACGAGGCAGAGCAGCACCGCCGGCAGCCGGCCGTTGTCGGCGAGCACCACCTCGCCGCCGAGCACCAGCACCGAGACCGTCCACAGCAGACCGGTGAGGAACGCGTCGGCCCGCTCGCTGTTGCGCAGCACCCGCGGGCCGTCCACCGACTCGGTGTCGCTCTTCAGGTCGTCCGGACCGGTCGGGATCGACGGCACCGGCAGCCGGGCCAGCCGGTAGGAGATCATCGGCAGCGCCGGCAGGGCGCCGAACGCCACGGTGGCCACCACCGCGGCGGCGCCCGCCGCACCCATGTCGAAGGCCAGGCACAGCGCCGCGCCGAAGCCGACCGCCACGCCCACCCCGACCGCGCCGAGGAAGAGCGGCAGCCGGTCACCGACGGCGAGCGCGGCGACCGCGCCGAAGAGCACCACGGCGGTCGCGGCCAGCAGCACGTGGGGGCTCGCCAGCTCGGTGAGCCGCCGGTCACCGGCGAGCATCAGCAGGCCGCCGATCGCGGCGTGCCCGAGGCCGCCCATGGCCAGCATCGCGCCGGTCCGGCTGTCACCGGCCGCCCGGGACAGCACCGCGGCGGTGACCAGCAGCGCGACCGCGACCACCAGCGCGGCGAGCGCGCCGGGCAGCTGCGGCGGCCCGGCGAACAGCGTCACCGCCGCACCGGCCGCCAGTGCCGCACCGGCGAGGAGCACCGAGAACGCGCGGGTGGTGCCCACCTGCCACGCACCGGCCCGCTGGTTGGTCGCCGTGGCGACCGCGTCCACCACGTCGTCGAAGACGATCTCGGGCGCGGCGGCGGCGCGCGGGTTGAAGTAGAGCACCTCGCCGTCGCGAACGCCGAGCTGCGCGGCGGTGCGGCCGCCGTCGAGCGGCTGCCCGCCGAGCCGGGACAGGCTCCAGCCGCCGTGCCGCACACCCTCGTCGGCGAGATCCTCACCGGCGTAACGCAGGAGTGTCGGCAACAGGTCGGCCAGCGGCACGTCGGACGGCAGCGCCAGATCCATCCTGGTCCGCGGCGCCACGATGGTGATCCGGCTCAGCCCGCCGGTCGCCGTCTTCGTCGCCACTGTGGCCTCCTCGTGCTCGCCTACGATC
Source organism: Micromonospora terminaliae (assembly GCF_009671205.1). Classification (NCBI taxonomy): domain Bacteria; kingdom Bacillati; phylum Actinomycetota; class Actinomycetes; order Micromonosporales; family Micromonosporaceae; genus Micromonospora; species Micromonospora terminaliae. The sequence goes on from NZ_CP045309.1 coordinate 6,110,613, forward strand.
CACCTCGGCCGCGCGCGCCGCCCCCGTGGGTCCACGGCGCCTCCGGGAGATTACCTACGATGGCGGTCGCACAGGTTGCCCACCCGACGACTCGGGTGCGTCGGCCGACGACGTGCAGGGCCGCTTCTGGGGAGGAGACAAGGTTGAGCACGGTGGTGTTCCGCCGGCTTCCGCGTCAACCGGGGCCCGCGCTGCCGCGCGGGGAGGTGCTGCTGGAGTCCCCGCCCGAGCTGCCGGAGCCGCAGGCCAAGGGCATGGGTCAGGTGCTGATGATCCTGCCGATGCTCTGCGGCGTCGGCGCCATGGCGTTCCTCTACGCCGGCCGCGGCGGCGGCATGATGACGTACGTGGCCGGTGGCCTGTTCGGCGTGTCGATGCTGGGCATGGCCGTCGGCACGCTCGGCAACGGTGGCAACGACAAGGCCGAGCTGAACGCCCAGCGGCGCGACTACATGCGCTACCTGGCCCAGATGCGCAAGCGCACCCGGCGGGCCGCCGAGCAGCAGCGCTCCGCGATGACCTGGCGGCACCCGGAGCCCGACGCGCTCTGGTCGGTCGCCGCCTCGCGGCGGCTGTGGGAGCGGCGGATCACCGAGGACGACTTCGGCGAGGCGCGCATCGCGCTCGGCCCGCAGCGGCTGGCCGTGGAGATCGTGCCGCCGGAGACCAAGCCGGTGGAGGACCTGGAGCCGATGAGCGCGATCGCGCTGCGCCGGTTCGTCCGGGCCCACTCCAGCGTGCCGGACCTGCCCACCGCGCTGTCGCTGCGCGCGTTCAGCCGGATCGTGCTGCGCGGCGACCGGGAGCCGGTGCTCGACCTGGCCCGGGCCGCGCTGGGCCAGCTCGTCACCTTCCACGCCCCGGACGACCTCCTCGTGGCCGTGGTGGCCGCGCCGGACCGGCAGCCGGTGTGGGACTGGGTGAAGTGGCTGCCCCACGCCCAGCACCCCGGGCGTACGGACGCGGCGGGCGCCCGCCGGATGGTCTTCGCGAGCCTGGCCGAGGCGGAGGCGGCGCTCGCCAACGAGCTGGGCGGCCGGCCCCGGTTCGCCCCGGAGGCCAAGCCGCTCACGACGGCCCCGCACCTCGTGGTGGTGCTCGACGGTGGCGAGGTCTCGTCGACCTGCGCGCTGATGGGGTCGGGCCTGCTCGGTGCCACGGTGCTCGACCTGTCCGGCACGGTGCCCCGCGACGCCGGCCGCTGGCTGCTCTGCCTCGACGCCGGCGACGGCAGCGGGCTGGACCTGGTCCGCGGCACGGCCACGTCCCGGCTGGGCCGGCCGGACCGGCTCAGCATGGCGGCGGCCGAGGGGCTGGCCCGGCAGATCGCCCCCTACCGGCTCTCCCAGCAGCAGGGCGCCAGCACCGAGGAGCCGCTGGCCCGCAGCATGGAGCTGCCGGACCTGCTCGGCGTGGGCGATGCGGCCACCGTGGACACCCAGCAGACCTGGCGGCCCCGCAGCCACCGGGACCGGCTGCGCATCCCGCTCGGCGTCGGGCCGGACGGCAACGTGGTGGAGCTGGACTTCAAGGAGTCCGCGCACGAGGGCATGGGCCCGCACGGCCTGGTCATCGGCGCGACCGGCTCCGGCAAGAGCGAGCTGCTGCGTACGGTGGTCGCGGCGCTGGCCGTGACGCACTCGTCGGAGGAGCTCAACTTCGTCCTCGTCGACTTCAAGGGTGGCGCCACCTTCGCCTCACTGGACGCGTTGCCGCACACCAGCGCGGTCATCACGAACCTGTCCGACGAGCTGCCGCTGGTCGACCGCATGCGGGACGCGCTGGCCGGTGAGATGAACCGCCGGCAGGAGGTGCTGCGGGCGGCCGGCAACTACGTCTCGCGCTACGACTACGAGAAGGCCCGGGCCGCGGGCGAGCCGCTGGAACCGATGCCCAGCCTGCTCATCATCTGCGACGAGTTCTCCGAGCTGCTAGCCGCGAAGCCGGACTTCATCGACCTCTTCGTGATGATCGGCCGGCTCGGCCGGTCGCTCGGCGTCCACCTGCTGCTGGCGTCGCAGCGGCTGGAGGAGGGGAAACTCCGGGGACTCGACACCCACCTGTCGTACCGGATCGGTCTGCGCACCTTCTCGGCGGTGGAGAGCCGCATCGTGCTCGGCGTGCCGGACGCGTACGAGCTGCCGAGCGCGCCGGGCCACGGCTACCTGAAGACCGACACCGCCACGATGCTGCGGTTCCGGGCCGCCTACGTGTCCGGCCCGTACCGGGCGCCGGGGCAGGTGCAGCGGTCCACCCGGGCGCAGGTGCAGCGCCGCATCGTCCCCTACGGCATCGACTACGTGCCGGCGCCGGCCCTGCCGAGCCCGGCCGAGACGGCGCCCGAGCCGGAGCAGACCGGCGACGGCAAGGCCGTGGCCATGCTCGACGTGCTCATCGACCGGCTCAAGGACCGGGGCCGCCCGGCGCACCAGGTCTGGTTGCCGCCGCTGGCCGAGCCGCCGGCCCTGGCCGAGCTGCTGCCCCCGCTGGCCGTGCACCCGACGTTCGGCCTGACCACCGCCAACTGGCCGGGGCGGGGCCGGCTCACCGTGCCGGTCGGCATCGTCGACCGCCCGTACGAGCAGCGCCGCGACCCGATGATGGTGGACCTGTCCGGCGCCGGCGGCAACGTGGTGATCGTCGGCGCCTCGCTGAGCGGCAAGAGCACCATGCTGCGCACGATGCTGGCCTCGCTGGCGCTCACCCACACCCCGCGCGAGGTGCAGTTCTTCTGCCTCGACTTCGGTGGTGGCGCGCTGCGCAGCCTGGACGGGCTGCCGCACACCTCCGGTGTGGCCGGGCGGCGTGACGTCGAGGCGGTCCGCCGCACGGTGGCCGAGGTGGTCGCCGTCATCGACGAGCGGGAGAACCGGTTCACCCAGCACGGCATCGACTCGGTGGCCAGCTACCGCCGGCGCCGGGCGGCCGGCGAGTTCGCCGACGACCCGTTCGGCGACGTCTTCCTCGTGATCGACGGCTGGAACACGCTGCGCCAGGAGTACGAGGAGCTGGAGCAGACCATCACCAACCTGGCCAACCGCGGGCTCGGTTTCGGCGTACACGTGGTCATCACCGCCGTGCGGTGGGCGGAGATCCGGATCAACATGCGGGACCTGCTCGGCACCAAGCTGGAGCTGCGGCTCGGCGACCCGGCCGAGTCGGAGATCGACCGGCGGGCCGCGCAGAACGTGCCGGTCGGCACGCCCGGTCGCGGCCTGACCCGCGACAAGCTGCACTTCCTCACCGGGATCTCGCGGATCGACGGCAAGCGCGACATCGAGGATCTGACCGAGGCCTCGGTCGCCCTGGCCGGGCACGTCGCGACCAACTGGCCGGGGCGTCCGGCGCCGAAGGTGCGCCTGCTGCCGCGCAAGCTGACCGTCGCCGAGCTGGCGAAGGTGGTCGACCGGTCGGCCCCGGGCATCCCGATCGGGGTCAACGAGTCGGCGCTCGCCCCGGTCTACCTGGACCTGACCAGCGAGCCGCACCTGACCGTGTTCGGCGACGCCGAGTGCGGCAAGACCAACCTGCTGCGGCTCATCGCCCGGGGCATCGCCGAGCGGTACACCCCGGCTGAGGCCCGGCTCGTCATCGCCGACTACCGGCGCGGCCTGCTAGGTGCGGTGGAGGGCGACCACCTGCTCGACTACGCACCGTCCAACCAGGTCTTCAGCCAGGGCCTCGGTTCGATCCGCAGCGCCCTGCAGAACCGGCTGCCCGGTCCCAACGTGACCACCGCCCAGCTGCGCGACCGGAGCTGGTGGAAGGGGCCGGAGCTCTACATCCTGGTGGACGACTACGACCTGGTCGCCTCGGGTGGCAACAACCCGCTCAGCGCCCTGCACGAACTGCTGCCGCAGGCGCGGGACATCGGCCTGCACCTCATCATCACCCGCCGGGTGGGTGGGGTTGCCCGTGCCCTCTACGAGCCGGTGCTGCAACGGCTGCGCGAGCTGGACTCGCCCGGCCTGCTCATGTCCGGCAGCCGCGAGGAGGGCGCGGTCTTCGGCAACCTGCGGCCGAGCCCGCAACCGCCGGGCCGGGGCACGCTGGTCCGCCGCCGGGACGGCCAGCAGCTCATCCAGACCGCCTGGACGGAGCCCGCCTGACGGGGGCGGACGCCCGGTGATCGGTTCCGGTAGCGTCGGCCCGACCGTCAGTCTGAGGAGAGGACAGTCGTGAGCACCTCGTGGGGTTACGGCGGCGGCGCCGTGGAGAACCTGCTGCGCCAGGCGCAGGAGCAGCAGCGCCGGCTGGCGGAGTTCCAGCAGCAGCGCGCCGAGCTGCGGGTGACCGGGGAGAGCCCGGACGGCCTGGTCCGGGTGACGGTCGACGGTGACATGAAGGTCGGCGGCATCGACCTCAACGCCCGGGCGATGCGGCTGGACAGCTACACGCTGGCGGAGTCGCTCCAGGCGGCGATCGACGCGGCGTACGCGGCCTTCGCCGAGCGGCAGCAGGAGCTGATGGCCGACGTGCTCGGCGGCTCGGACCTGGTCCGCCGGGCGCAGGCGGGCAACCTCACCCCGGAGGACTGGTTCCGGGAGTTTGGAGTGGACCTGACCGACCCGACCCGCGGCCTGCGCCGCTGACCAGGGAGGAGACGCCGTGGCGAACAAGGTCGACGTCGACGCGATCCGCAAGGCGAGCAAGAAGCTCGACGCCCCCGACGGCCCGATCCAGTACCTGCGCAACGTGCAGACGCTGCTCGAGAGCGTGAAGCTGCCGGACGGCGCGCTGACCCTCTTCGGTGGCGCGACCGTCCAGGCGCACAACGCCTCGGTGGACGGTCACCTGCGCAACGTCAAGACCGGCATCGAGCACCTGCACAAGGCGGCCGAGCAGCTGGAGCAGACCGCCAAGAACTGGGAGAAGTCGGACCAGCCCTGGGTGGTCAAGTGACCGGCCGGGCGCACAGGGGGAGACGCTGATGTCGGAGATCCTGATCGCCAACGCGGCCGGCACGGTGACCGGCACGCACACGGTTGCGGCCGCGACGGCGCCCGTGCGCGGCCTGCTGCCGGCGGCCCGGGCCAACTGGATGTGGCTGGTCTTCGCCGGGGCGCTGGGCGCCGCCATCGCCTACCTCGAGACGTTCGACAACGACGAGGTCAACAAGTCCATCAAGGAGTGGGGCGACGCGGCACGGCTGCTCGGCGGCGACCAGTTCGGCGCGGCGCTGGAGCAGGTCCCCCCGTCGGACGCCGAGTGGGACTTCGACGACCGGGACGCGTTCGACCTCTTCCTCCGCAAGCTCGGTGCCGAGATCAACTCGCTGGCCGAGGCGTTCAACGCCAACAAGGACACCCTGACCTCGGCCCGGGATGCCTTCAACGACGCCGTCAACGCGCTGGTCGACGCGCTCATCCCGATCCTCATCGCGGTGATCGCCTCGGTGGCCCTCCAGGCGTTCCCGCCGACCGCGCCCATCGCGGAGGCGATCGGCGTGGCCGGGATGGTGGCGAGCGCGGCGATCCTGGCGCTGGTCTTCGGCGACATCAGTGCGGTCTTCTCGGCCGTCATGGCCGGCTTCCAGGGCAACGACCGGTTCGCCTTCGTGTCGGACTCCCGCCCGGGCTGGGCGGCCACCGGCCAGGACCCGGACATCAAGGACATCAAGATCGACTGGGTGCAGGACTCCAAGTTCTACCAGTGACGGGAAGGGGTCCTCAGTGGTCTTGGTGCTCTTCGTGTACTTCCTGGTGACCGTGCCGGTCTTCCTCGCGCTGGCGCTGGTCGCCCAGGTGTCCCGCGCCGCGTGGGCGAAGCGGGCCGGCGAAGTGGTGTTGCTCACCGGGGTAGCCGCGCTGATCCCGGTGGTGCTCGACCGCGCGCTCGACCGGCCGGTGCTGTGGCTGTTCGTGGCGCTGCTGGCGGTGGCGCTGGTCTTCGGCGCGCTGATGCACGTCCGGTCCTACCGGCGCCCGTCCTGACCCTCGCCGGCGTGTCGGACCGTCCACGTCGTACGGTCGGATCGCCGGACGGCGTTGTGCGCCATGGGGAAGCAGGGCTGCGCGGATTGGACGTCGTCCGCTACGGTTCGGTTGAAGTGTCCGTCGGTGGGGTGTGTACGCCTTGCCGCGGGGGAGGGGCGCGGCGGATCCGCCGCCACAGAGATGACGGAAGGGTGTGAAGCATGGCGTTCGAGGTCAGTGCAGCGACTCTGCACACCGCCGCGAGTGACGTGCGGTCCACGCGCAGCGACGTCGACGGTGAGCTGAAGAAGCTCTGGAACGTGGTCGACGACCTGGCCATCGCCTGGAAGGGCGGGGCGTCCACGGGTTTCCAGAACCTGATGCAGCGCTGGAACGAGGACACGAACAAGCTGCTGACGGCGATGGACAACATCGCCGACCTGCTCGACAAGTCGGGCACCACGCACCAGGTCAACGACGAAGAGCAGCAGCAGATGCTGGACAAGTTCCACTCTGCTCTCAACCCGTGATCCGCAGAGACAGGCAGAGGAGGAACCGATGAGCATCAAGGTTGACTACGCCGTCCTCGAGAGCAGCAACCAGCAGATGCAGACCATCTCGCGGACCATCGACGAGAAGCTGGACACGCTGCGCTCGATGCTGACGAAGCTCGAGTGGGAGGGTCAGGACCGCGTCGCCTACGAGCAGCACCAGGCTCAGTGGGACGCCGCCGTGCGGGACATCAACAAGGTCCTGAACGACATCGGCCACGCGGTGGGCATCGCCCGCGAGAACTACATGACCACCGAGATGAGCAACTCGAAGGTCTGGGGCTGACCCGACCGGTCCGCTGCGGCTCCGCTCCGGTTCACGCCGGGGTCGGGGCCGTGGTGCTTTTTCGGGGCCGGGTTCGGTCGCTCAGGCGTCCTGCGGCGTGCGTCGCCCGGGTCGCCAGCCGCGCCGGCGGCCCCGCACCAGGATCGGCCGCAGCGCCAGCAGGGCCCCGGCCAGCAGCGCGCCGATCACGCCCGCCCAGATGGCCACGGTGCGCTGCCAGGCCAGCGGGTCGGTGTGCGGCGTGGGCGCCGGCATCGCGCCCAACGGCGGGTCGCTGCGGGTGCCCAGCAGGCTGGTCACCGCCCGGTACGGGTTGACCACCCCGTAGCCGACCAGCGCGTTGTGCCCGTCGGGCGGGCTGTCGGCGGTCCGGGTGAGCCGGAACGCCACGTCCTTCGGGGTGATGTCCGGGTGCGCGGCCCGCACCAGCGCGGCGACCCCGGAGACGTACCCGGTGGCGAAGCTCGTGCCGCCCTGCGGCTCGGCAAGGTAGCCGGAGCCCTGCGGGGCCGGACCCATGATGTTCAGGCCAGGCGCGGCGATGTCCACATAGTCGCCGGTGACCGAACTGCCGACGTGGCCACCGCTCTCGTCCACCCCGGCCACCGCGATGACACCCGGGTACGAGGCCGGGTACGCCGGCTGGTCCTGCTGGTTCTCCTGCCGGTTGCCGGCGGCGGCAACCAGGATCACGCCCTTGCCGAGCGCGTAGTCCACAGCGGACCGCAACGCGGGGTCGTCGAGGGTGACCAGCGACAGGTTGATCACGTCGGCGTCGTGGTCGACCGCCCACCGGATGGCCTTGCCGATCTCGGCCGGGATGGACTCGTCGAACGCCTTCTCGTTGTCGGCGAGCACGCGCACCGGCAGGATCCTGGCCTCCGGCGCGATGCCCGTGTAGGGCGCGCCAGTGCCCTCCTTCCCGGCGATGATGCCCGCGATCAGCGTGCCGTGGCCGACCCGGTCGCACTGGCCGTCGAACTTTTCGAGCTGGTTGAAGTCCTCACCGGGGAGCACCCGGCCGCGCAGCAGCGGGTGGCTGGGGGAGACGCCGGAGTCGATGACCGCGACCGTGATGCCCTGCCCCTTGGTGACCCGCCAGGCCGCGGCCGGGTCGAGCCGGGTCAGCGCCCACGGGGCCGAGGTGGGGGCGGGACCGCCGGCCGGGCCGCATGTCGGGGCCGCCAGGGCGGGCGCGGGCACCGCCAGTACGCCGCCGAGCAGGGCGGCCACCGCCGCTCCGGAAAGGACGGATCGGATCCGGTGTCCGGCCCGGACGCGCTCCGTCGTCCCGTCCGGCCGCAAGCTGTCGCGCACGCGGTGAGATTACCGTCGCCGCGCCGTGCGCGGTGACGGGCGTACGCGAGGAGCGGTCAGCTCTCGGCCGCCGGCTCCGCGAGCGGCTCGGCGGTGAAGAGGGCGAGCAGGGCGCCCACCTGCTGGTCGGCCTCGGCCGGGTGCCGGAAGTGGCCGCTCGGGTTGACCGTGTACTCGTTGCGCCGCCCGACCCGGGTACGCCGCAGGTAGCCGCCGGCCTCCAGGTCGGCGACGATCGCCTGGGCGGCCCGCTCGGTGACCCCCACCTCGTCGGCCACGTCCCGCAGCCGGGCGGTGGGGTTGCGGGCGATGGCCAGGAGCACGTGCCCGTGGTTGGTGAGGAACGTCCAGTTCCGGCCGCTGCCTCTCGCTCCCGGTGTCGTCGCCATGGTGGTCATCGTATGGCCCCCTCCCGCGTGTGCCGGTCCTGCCCTCGTGCGCCGGGTGCTGCCGGAGCCCCGGCGTCAAGGGTGATGCAACGCATGAAATGCGTATCACGTAAATCTTGACGTACCTTTGGCTGCGTGTGACCGTGGGTGCCGAGGCCGCCTCCGCTGCCGGCTGGCTGACCAGGGCTTTCATGCGCGAGGACGAGGTGAGGACCAGTGCCGCCGACCACTCCCGAGCAGGCGCTCGCCGAGCTCTACGCCGGTAACCGGCGGTTCGTCACCGGTGCCCCGCACCATCCGAATCAGGACGCCGGACACCGGGCGGCGGTCGCGGACGGTCAGCACCCGTTCGCGGTGCTCGTCGGCTGCTCCGACTCCCGGCTCGCCGCCGAGATCATCTTCGACCGGGGCCTCGGTGACCTCTTCGTCGTCCGCACCGCCGGCCACACCGCCGGCCCGGAGGTGCTCGGCAGCGTCGAATACGCCGTGACCGTGCTGGGCACCCCGCTCGTGGTGGTGCTCGGCCACGACTCGTGCGGCGCGGTCCAGGCCGCCCGCGAGGCGGTCCGCACCGGCACGTCGCCGTCCGGTCACCTCGGTGCGGTGGTGGACGCCGTCGCACCCAGCCTGCTCCGGGCCGCGAAGGACGGCGTCGAGGACCTCGACGGGATCGTCGACGTCCACATCGCGCAGACCGTCGAGGCGCTGCTGGCCCGGTCCGCCGTGCTCGCCGGCGAGGTGGCCGCCGGGCGCTGCGCCGTCGTCGGCCTGTCGTACCGGCTCAGCGCGGGCGAGGTGCGCACGGTGGCCCAGGCCGGCGCGCCGGCCACCCCGGTGCCGGCGCTGGCCGCGCCCGCGGATCCGGCGCTGGCCGGCTGACCGGCCCGAAAACGTCGAAGGGCCGGCCCGCACGTCGCGGGCCGGCCCTTCTCTGCACACATCGTCAGAGCAGCGACATGTGCACGTGGTCGGTGTGGTTGGAGGGTCCGCTGTAGGACTTCCAGCCGGTGGCCGGGAACCAGATCTGCCGGTTCCAGATCACGTAGTAGATGCCGAGCCGGTCGGCGTTGCGGATGAGGAAGGCGGCGACGTTGTTGCCGTACATCCGCTGGTCCTTCGTGCGCCATGGGGAGAAGCCGCTGTTCTGCAGCGACCAGTCGCAGGCCCGGCCCTTCGGGTGCTCGAACGGCCCGCCGTTCCGGTGGCAGCCCACGAAGCGGTTGAAGCCGGCCCGCTTGACCTCCTTGTACGCGTGCAGCGTGCGCGGGGTGACGCAGCCCGAGGTGGTCGGGTCGTTCTCGCTGCACGACTCCGGCTTCCAGTCGCCGTCGGCGGTCCGGCCCGGGCCCATGCGGGCGACCGGCGAGGTGGCCGAGACCAGGCCGCCGGTGAAGTCGATCCCGCCGACCAGCTTGAGGGCCTTCTCCGTCTCGGCCTTCTCGCGGGCCATCGCGTTCTTCTGCTTCTCCTGCTCGCGTACCTCGGCGTCGAGCGCGACCTTGGCCTGCTCGGCACGGGTCTTCGCGGCGTTGATGGCAGCGAGCTTCTGCGCGTTCAGCAGGTTCAGCTCGTCGAGGGCGGCGACCCGCCGGACGAACGAGTCGGGGCTGTTGCTCTCCAGGAGCACGGCCATGGCGCCCATCCGGCCGGTTCGGTAGGACTGGGCGGCCATCTCGCTCACCTGCGGGCTCAACGCGTCGAGTTGCCCCTGAGCCGCCTCCACTTCCAGGGCGAGCTGGAGCTGGCGCTTGCGGGACTTGTCGAGCTTCGACTTGGCCTGGAGGTAGGCCCGGTTGGCGCTGTCGATGGCCTCGGTGATGAGGGGGTCGTCGTCTTCCTCGGAGTGCCCCGAGGGTGTGGGGGTGCTCGGGGCCGCCGTCGCCGGGCCCGGCCCGGCCAGCACGGTCAGCGCGGCGAGCACGGCCACCACGGGGGTCAGCCAGCGGCGCAGGGGTGCCGTCACAGTGTTCCCTTCCGTCGGCCGCCGACCGGGTTAGCTGACGGGTTCGGGACGGAAGTGGCCCCTACCGCTCGCGCGGATTCACCCCATGTACCTGGTTCCCCGGCTCGCCCGCGGGCGATTGGGCGGCGGCACCGCTGGCGCGGGTGCGCGCCTTCGGCGGTGACCGGCAGCGAGGTTACCCGAGAGTCCACCCGTGTTCTACGTCCGGAAGCCGACCAATAGCGAGAATTCGTCCTCGCCGTGCGTGACCAGGATCGCGTTTGAAATCCGCCGTCACGCTGCGGAGTGTCACCATGCGGCTTCCGTGCTCCTGTCCCCGCCGCCGAGCGCCTCCAGCGCCTCGTCCCGTCGGGCCGGCGGTCGCGGGGCCGGAGGCTCCGCCGGAGCCGCGGTGGTGCGGCGTCGCCCGGCGGTGGTCACCACCGCGGCCAGTCCGGTGGTCAGCGGTACGGCGGCGATCAGGCCGAGAGTGGCCACCGCGCTGCGGACGATCTCCTGGGCCAGGAACTCGCTCGTCAGGATCTCGCTCACCGGCCGGGAGTCGGCGACGAGCAGGAGCAGCAGCGGCAGCGAGGCGCCCGCGTACGCCAGCACGATGGTGTTGACGGTCGACGCGATGTGCGCCCGGCCCACCCGGGTCGCCGCCCGGTAGAGGTGTCGACGGGAGAGCGCGGGGTTGGCGTGGGCCAGTTCGGTGACCGTGGCGGCCTGGGTGACCGTCACGTCGTCCAGCACGCCGAGCGAGCCGATGACGATGCCGGCCAGCAGCAGCCCGTGCAGGTCCACGTCGCGCTGGAACATCGACAGGGTGGTCGCGTCCTCGCTGCCGAAGCCGGTCAGGTGGGTGGCGGCGGTGGCCAGGGTGCCGAGCACGCCGGTCAGCACGAGGCTGCCGAGCGTGCCGAGCACGGCCACCGAGGTCTGCGCGGTGATCCCGTGGGTCAGGTAAAGAACCACGAACATGATCAGCGCGGCGCCGACGATCGCCATGAGCAGCGGCGGCTGGCCGGCTCCGATACCGGGCAGCACGAAACCGAGCAGGATGGCGAAGCTCGCCACCAGCCCGCCGAGCGCGGCCAGCCCGCGCCAGCGCCCGAAGGCCACGATCGCCACGGCGAACAGCACCGCCAGCCAGACCAGCGGCGTGCCGCGGCGGTGCTCGGCGATGTTGTAGGTCTTCGCGGCCGGGTCGGCCGGGTCGATCAGCTCGACCAGGACCACCTTGTCGCCGACCTCGACCCGGGGCGCGCCGGGCCCGGCGGGAACCGGCGTCTCGACCTGCCGGCCGGCGTCCGGGCCCTGCTCGGCGCTGACGGTCACCGTCCCGCACGGTCCGGCGGACCCGTCCGGCGCCTCCGGGGTCGGCGGGCACGGTTCGGTCACCACCCGGACCACGGTGCCGTGGTAGCGGGGCAGTGCCGGGGCGTCCGCCGGTTCCGGGCCCTGCCGGGGCCAGAGCGCCAGCGCGGCGACCACGGTGACCAGGAAGAGCGGCAGCACCGTCGCGACCAGGATCCGCCGTACGCCCGGCGGGGCGGACGGCGCGGGACGGGTGTGGTCGGCACCCATGCATCTCTCCCAACGATTCGCGACGGGACACGTGTCACCGGGCCGGCCGGTTCACCGGCGGCCCGGGTGCCGGCGGAACGGACGCAGGCCGGGTCGTCGCCCGGAATGGTAGCCAGGTGGGCTCGTTCGCACCGGGGACGAGACCGGCGGCGGGTTCCGGGCCGTGTCGCCCGGCCGGTTGGCTACCGTGAGGGCGTGGCGACGCGGACGGCGGTGAGCGGGCGGTGGGTCCGGCTCCTGCTGCTGCTCAGCACGCTGCTCGGGTTGACCGCGATGCACACCCTCGGCCACGGCGGGCACGCGTCGGCCGGCCCGCCGGCCGCCCACGCCGCCGGCCACGGCGCAGCCGCCGTCACCCCCACGGACTGCGGGGACGACGGCTGCCCGGTGCGCGCGCTGCCGCTGACCCACCCGGGCAACGACCCGTCCGGGTGGAGCGTCTGCCTGGCCGTGCTGGGCGCGTTCGCCGTCGGGCTGCTGCTCGCCGTGCTGCTGGGGGCCGGGTCGCGGAGCGCCGTTCCCACGGTCCGGGGCCGGCTCCGGCTCGCCACCGGCCCACGCGCCCCGCCGCGGTCCCACGGGTTACGCCTGGCGACGACGTCGGTGCTGCGCAGATAGGACGCCCGACGCGGGGACCGGACCACCGGTACCCGCGTCCGCCGACCGCTGCGTACGTTCCGACACCCGAAAGGCTCACTCGTGTTCACTCGTACCCTCGCCCGCCCGGCCGCCCTGGCCGCCGCGCTCACGGCCGCGTTGGTCGTGTCCGCCTGCGCCGGCGCCGACCACCCGACCGTCGCCCACGATCCGTCGGCGGCGACCGGCTCGCCCGGCGCCGCGGTCTCGGCCTCGTTCGGCGCCGCGGACGTGATGTTCGCCCAGATGATGATCCCGCACCACCAACAGGCCGTGGAGATGTCCGGGCTGGCGGAGACCCGGGCCGCCGATCCGGAGGTGAAGCGGCTGGCAGGGCAGGTCAAGGCGGCCCAGGCGCCGGAGATCGCCACCATGACCGGCTGGCTCGCCGCCTGGGGCCGGCCGGCGCCCTCGGCGAACGCCGGGCACGGCATGCCGGGAATGGACCACGGCATGTCCGGGATGATGTCCGAGGCGGAACTGGCGAAGCTGGCCGCGGCGTCCGGCACCGATTTCGACCGGCAGTTCCTGACCTTGATGATCGCCCATCACGAGGGCGCCATCACCATGGCCGAGGAGGAGATCGCCGACGGTGTCCACCCGGACGCCACGGCGCTCGCCCGGCAGATCGTCACCACCCAGCAGGGTGAGATCGACGCCATGCGGAAGCTGCTCGGCCGGCTCTGACCGGTGACGGTTCGGGTGCCCGGTCGCTCGCGGCGAGGCACCCGAACCGGTCAGGCCAGGCCGGCGCGGCGGCGGCGGTACTCCTCGTCGTCGATCTCGCCGTGGGCGTACCGCTCGTCGAGGATGCGACGGGCCGAGGACGGCCCGGTCCCCGCGGGCTGCCCGGTGAGCCGGAACACCAGCCAGACCAGTCCCACCAGCACCAGCAGCCCCAGCAGGGACCACGCCCACATCCAGCCCATCATCGGGCCGTTCCACATCATCTCGGCCGCCCTCCGATCCCCTGTTCCGAGGCCGGCCGGTCCGGTGCCGGCAACGGCGCCGGTCCCGGTCGCCACCTCGAACGTACGGCGGCGGCGGGTCCGCACGGTCGGGCCGATGGACCCGACCTGCGGGCCGAAGTCCCTGGTCAGCCGCGCTTCATGAGGCGGCCGACGGCGGCCATCATCTCGGTGGCCATCTCGTCGGCACGGCCCTCGGCGGCCCCCTCGTGCATGCAGTGCCGGGCGTGCCCGTCGAGCAGGCCGAGGCCGACCTTGTCCAGTGCCGCCTGGATGGCGGAGATCTGGGTCAGCACGTCGATGCAGTAGCGGTCGTCCTCGACCATCTTCTCGATGCCGCGGACCTGACCCTCGATGCGGCGGAGCCGCGCGAGCAGCTGGTCCTTGCTGGCGGTGTAGCCCCGGGTCGGGGTCGTCGGTGCGGTCATGACGTCAAGGATACCGTACCCCTCGGGGGTATGGTACGGTCCTCGCTGTAGCCGATACCCCCACCGGGTAACGGTACGTCCAAGTGGCAGCCGTCTCTCCTCTACTTACCCCCCAGGGGTATAAGGTGGAGGCGGCGGAAGGGGAGATGCGACATGGTCACCACCACGTACCAGGTGCAGGGCATGACCTGCGGGCACTGTGTCAACTCGGTCAGCACCGAGGTGAGCGCGCTGCCGGGCGTCACCGACGTCCAGGTCGACCTGGCCTCCGGCCGGGTCACCGTCACCAGTCAGAGCCCGCTGGACACGGACGCCGTCCGCGCCGCCGTGGACGAGGCCGGTTACGACCTCGTCGGGGCGTGACGGGTCCGCGGACCCGAAGGAACCGAGGTACCACGATGAACACGGCGACGAAGCTGAGCGGCTTCGCCCTGGGCCTCGCGGCGGTGTTCGGCACGGCGTACGGGGTCGGCCACCTGGCCGGCCCCGTCGCCCCGGCCGCCGAGACCCGCCACGACGCCACCGACGCCGGCCACGACGCCGGCGCGTCCGACCACGGCGACGGCGGCCACGCGGCCACCGCCACCGCCCACCTGCCCGGCGGGCTTCTCGTCTCCGACCGCGGCTACACCCTCCAGCCGGTGACCGCCCCCGCGGGCGAGTTCGCCTTCCGCATCACCGGCCCGGACGGCCGGCCCGTCACCCGCTACGACGTGGCGCACGACAAGCGGATGCACCTGATCGTCGCCCGCCGCGACCTGTCCGGCTTCCGGCACGTCCACCCGGAGCTGGCGACCGACGGCACCTGGCGGGTCGCCTCGCCGCTCGCCGGGCCGGGCGTCTGGCGGGCGTTCGCCGACTTCACCCCGACCGGCGGGGAGCCGCTGACCCTCGGGGTCGACGTCACCGTCCCCGGCGCGCTGGAGCACCGGCCACTGCCGGCGCCGGCCACCAGCACCACGGTCGATGGCTACACCGTCACCCTCACGGGTACCCCGCAGCCCGGCCGGACCAGCCGGCTCACCCTGACCGTCAGCCGGGACGGCCGGCCGGTCACCGACCTCCAGCCCTACCTCGGGGCGTACGGGCACCTGGTGGCGCTGCGCCAGGGCGACCTCGCGTACCTGCACGTGCACCCGGAGGGCGCGCCCGGCGACGGGCGGACCGCGGCCGGCCCGGCCGTCACCTTCGCCGCCGAGGTGCCCTCGGCCGGCGCGTACCGTCTCTACCTGGACTTCCGGCACGGCGACGCGGTGCACACCGCCGAGTTCACCGTCCTGGCCGGGGACCAGACCGCTCCGGCGCCCACCGCGCCGGCCCCCACGACCGCACCGACCCCGGACGCCGGCCACGGCACCCCGGGGCACGGGCACAACTGACCGGAGGTGCCGCGATGACATCCGCCAAGCCCCTGCCGGTCGCGCCGAACCTGATCGAACTCGCGATCGGCGGCATGACCTGCGCCTCCTGCGCCGCCCGGATCGAGAAGAAGCTCAACCGGATGGACGGCGTCGAGGCCACGGTCAACTACGCCACCGAGAAGGCCACCGTCCGGTACGCCGAGGAGATCAGCCCGGCCGACCTGATCGCGACGGTGGAGAAGACCGGCTACACGGCCGTCGTGCCGCCGCCGCCCACACAGGCCGCCGCCGGGGCGGCCGCCGAGCCGGTGGACGAGCTGCGCGGGCTGCGTACCCGGTTGTGGGTGTCGGTCGTGCTGACCGTGCCGGTGATCGTGCTGGCCATGGTGCCGGCCTGGCAGTTCGACTACTGGCAGTGGCTGTCGCTGACGCTGGCCGCCCCGGTGGTCGTCTACGGCGGGCTGCCGTTCCACCGCGCCGCCTGGATCAACCTGCGGCACGGCGCGGCGACCATGGACACGCTGGTCTCGCTCGGCACCCTAGCCGCGTTCGGCTGGTCACTCTGGGCCCTCTTCCTCGGCGACGCCGGGATGCCCGGGATGACCCATCCGTTCCGCTTCGACATCACCCGCACCGACGGGGCCGGCAACATCTACCTGGAGGCCGCGGCCGGGGTGACGGTGTTCATCCTCGCCGGGCGCTTCTTCGAGGCCCGGTCCAAGCGGACCGCCGGCGCCGCCCTGCGCGCCCTGCTGGAACTGGGCGCCAAGGACGTCGGGGTGCTGCGCGGCGGGCGGGAGACCCGGATCCCGGTGGACCAGCTCGCGGTCGGGGACCGGTTCGTGGTCCGGCCGGGCGAGAAGGTCGCCACCGACGGCGTGGTGGAGGAGGGCACCTCGGCGGTCGACGCCAGCATGCTCACCGGCGAGTCCGTGCCGGTCGAGGTGGGGCCGGGCGACAGTGTGGTCGGCGCCACCGTGAACGCCGGGGGCCGGCTGGTCGTCCGGGCCACCCGGGTCGGCGGGGACACCCAGCTGGCCCAGATGGCGAAGCTGGTGGAGCAGGCGCAGACCGGGAAGGCGGCCGTGCAGCGGCTCGCCGACCGGATCTCCGGGGTCTTCGTGCCGATCGTGATCGCCCTGGCGGCCGGCACGCTGGGCTGGTGGCTCGGCACCGGGGCCGGCACGACCGCCGCGTTCACCGCCGCCGTGGCGGTGCTGATCATCGCCTGCCCCTGCGCGCTGGGGCTCGCCACCCCGACCGCGCTGCTGGTCGGCACCGGGCGGGGCGCCCAGCTCGGCATCCTGATCAAGGGGCCGGAGGTGCTGGAGTCCACCCGCCAGGTCGACACCGTCGTGCTGGACAAGACCGGCACCGTCACCACCGGGAAGATGACGCTGGTCGACGTGCTGCCCGCCGAGGGCGAGGACGCCGCCGAACTGCTCCGGGTCGCCGGCGCGCTGGAGGGGGCGTCCGAGCACCCGATCGCCCGCGCCGTCGCCGACGGCGCCGCCGAGGCGGGACCGCTGCCCGCCGTCACGGGCTTCGCCAACGCCGAGGGCCTCGGCGTGACCGGCACGGTCGACGGCCGGGAGGTCGTGGTCGGGCGGCTCCGGCTGCTGCGCGAGCGCGGTCTCGACGTACCCGAGGAGGTCGTGCGGGCGGCGACCGGCGCGGAGGCCGCCGGCCGGACGGCGGTCCTGGCCGGCTGGGACGGCCGGGCCCGCGGCGTCCTCGCGGTGGCCGACGCCGTGAAGCCCACCAGCCGGGCGGCGGTGGCCCGGTTGCGCGACCTGGGGCTCACGCCGGTGCTGCTGACCGGCGACAACGCGACCGTGGCGAAGGCCGTGGCCGCCGAGGTCGGCATCGACGAGGTGATCGCCGAGGTGCTGCCGGCCGACAAGGTCGACGTGGTCGAGCGGCTCCAGGGCGAGGGGCGGACCGTGGCCATGGTGGGCGACGGGATCAACGACGCCGCCGCGCTGGCCCGGGCCGACCTGGGGCTGGCCATGGGCACCGGCACCGACGTGGCCATCGAGGCGTCCGACCTGACCCTGGTGCGGGGCGACCTCACGGCCGCCGTCGACGCCATCCGGCTCTCCCGGCGGACCCTCGCGATCATCAAGGGCAACCTGTTCTGGGCCTTCGCCTACAACGTGGCCGCCCTGCCGCTGGCGGCCGCCGGTCTGCTCAACCCGATGCTCGCCGGCGCCGCGATGGCCTTCTCGTCGGTCTTCGTGGTGGCGAACAGCCTCCGGCTGCGGCGCTTCCACCCGGTCGGCTGACCATCGCCGCCGCCGGCCCGAATGCAGCGCGGGCCGGCGGCGGTCCGTCCAGGATCGGACGAAACGGGGATTCAGCCGGGGGACGCGGGGGTACTTGCCTGACGTAACGGAACTGCTGAGTGGAGGTTCCCCATGGGTATCGACGACAAGATCGACAACGCGACCGAGAACACCGCCGGCAAGGTCAAGGAGGGCGTCGGCCGGGCCACGGACGACGAGCGCCTCGAGGCCGAGGGCCGCAACGACCAGGCCGCCGCCAACCTCAAGCAGGCGGGCGAAAAGGTCAAGGACGCCTTCAAGAGCTGACCACCGTCGTACGCGGCGGGCCGGGCCGGCAGTCCCTGCCGGCCCGGCCCGCCGCGCGGGCGGTGGTCCGGCCGCCGCCTCGCGTCGTACCGCCACGATCCGGCCGGTGCCCGGCCGCCGACCGTACGGGAGAACGATGTCCGGTACCACCGCGATCCGCGCCGCCGCGCTGGTGGCGATGACCGCCCTCGCCGCGGCGTGCCAGCCCACCGTCGAGGACCGCGCCGCGCCGGCCGGCGAGCCGACGGCGGCGACCACGCCGTCCGTCACCGCCGCGGCCACGCCGTCCGCCACCGCTTCGCCGTCGCGGGTCACCGCCGCGAACACGGCCGCCGTCTGCGCCGAGGTCGACAAGCTCATCATCGCCAAGAGCCAGGAGATCGCCGCGGACTCCGCCGCGGCCACCCGCCGGCAGCTCACCCCCGAGCAGATCAACGAGCAGGTCAAGACCGACCTCGCCGACCTCGCCGACGGGGTACGTGGGCAGGCCGCCAGAGCCGAGGACCCGGAGATCAAAGCGCTGGTCGCCGACGCGGCTCAGCGGATCGACGCCGGGGCGAGGTCGTCGACGCCGGTGAAGTGGCTGGGCTCGACGTTCGTCGAGATTCCGCAGCGGCTCACCCGGGAGTGCCACGCCTGACGGCCGACGGTGTCCACATCGGTCCGTCCATTGTCACTCACGCCGGGTCACCGGAGTCGGCGCGGACTGCGTAGCATGCGGGAGGACCTCGACCCCGGAGGAGCTACGCCCATGGCCCAGCCCGTCGACCCGTCCGGCCTCGGCCACCCCTACCGGGGGCGGCTGTTCTGACCGTCGACATCTCCTTCTCGCTCGACGGGTTCCGGCTCCCGCTGTACGAGCTCGCCGACCAGCGTTACGAGGCGCTCGGCGTCTGGCTGATCAGCGACATCTCCATCTACTTCCGGGCCTGCCTGGACGCACTGGAGATGATCGACGATGTCTCGAACGGTCGGCGGCCGGCCGAGGAGTGGAGCAGCGACAAATTCGAGGTCCGTTTCACCCCTGAACTCGTGTCCCTTGAGAACCTGTGGCTGGAGGGACAGCACGGCGAGTACCCGGTCGCAGAGGTCCGCGAGGTGCTGGAGCGGTACTGGCGCTTTCTGGTGAGCACGCCGGAGCGGACGCACCTGATCCGCGAGTACCACCCGGATCTACCCCAGTGGCAGGCCGATCTGCTGCTCTGGGAGGAGACGTGGCAGCGACCGCACCCCTACCGGGGACGGCTGTTCTGATCAGCAAGAGGTCAGCTGCGAAGCTGGGCCTTCCCGTCGGCGTTCCTCATCGGTCGGTCGCGAGTCGCGCGGCGCGTACCTCAAGGTAGTGCCGCTCGGGCAGGCTGGTGGTCGCGCGGGCGGCGGCCAGGTAGGCGGCCCGGGCCTCGTCCCGGTCGCCCGCCAGTTCGAGCAGGTGGGCCCGGACGGCGGCGAGCCGGTGGTGGTTCGCGGTCCGCTCGTCGGCGTCCAGCGGCGCCAGCAGGGCGAGCCCGGCCCGGGGGCCGTCCACCATGGCCACCGCCGCGGCCTGGTTGAGGGTGACCATCGGGTTGGGCGCGAGCCGGGCCAGCACCCGGTAGAGCGCCACGATCTGCCGCCAGTCGGTGTCGGCCGCCGTGGCCGCCTCGGCGTGCACCGCCGCGATGGCGGCCTGCACCTGGTAGGGGCCGGGAGCCGACCAGGTCAGCGCCTCGGTCACCAGGGCGACGCCCTCGGCGATCTCGGCGCGGTCCCAGCGGGTGCGGTCCTGCTCGGCCAGCGGCACCAGCTCGCCGCCCGGGCCGGTACGCGCCGCCCGGTGCGCGTCGGTGAGCAGCATGAGGGCCAGCAGCCCGGCCACTTCGCCGTCGTCGGGGAGCAGCCGGCGCAGCTCCCGCGCCAGCCGGATGGCCTCGCCGGTCAGCTCGGCCCGGTGCAGCTCGGCCCCGCTGGACGCCGTGTAGCCCTCGTTGAAGACCAGGTACAGGACGTGGAGCACGGCACGCAGCCGCGTGTCCCGGTCGGCCGCCGAGGGCATGGCGAACCGGGCGCCGGCCGCCTCGATCCGCTGTTTAGCCCGGCGGATCCGCTGGCTCATCGTGGCCTCCGGAACCAGGTACGCCCGGGCGATCTCGGCGGTGCTCAGGCCACCGACCGCCCGCAGGGTGAGCGCCACCTGGGCGCTGGCGGTGAGCGCCGGATGGCAGCAGAGGAAGAGCAGCTTCAGGGTGTCGTCCCCGCTCGGCGTTTCCTCGTCGGCGGGCGGGGCCACCGCCGCGTACGCCGGTTCCCGGACCGCCACCGCGACCTCGCGGTCCCGGCGGGCCCGCTCGCTGCGCCACTCGTCGGTGAGCCGGCGGGTCGCCACGGTGACCAGCCACGAGCGGGGATGGTCCGGCACGCCCTGCCCCGGCCACTGGGTGGCGGCGGCGAGCAGCGCCTCCTGGACGGCGTCCTCGCACGCGTAGAACTGGCCGTGCCGGCGGACGAGCACGCCGAGGACCTGCGGCGCGAGGGCGCGCAGCAGGTCCTCGACCGCCCGGTCGGTCACATCTCCGTCCCGGCCTGCTCCATCACCGGCCGCACCTCCAGCACGCCCATGCCGTGCGCGACGTCCGGCCAGCGCGCGGCGATCTCGGCGGCCCGCTCCGGGGTCTCGCAGTCGACCGTCAGGTAGCCGGCGAACTGCTCCTTGCTCTCCAGGAACGGCCCGTCGGTGATCTCGGTGCCACCGCCCGCGGCGGGCCGGACGGTACGGGTCTGCGCCGGGTGGGCCAGCGCCTCCCCGCCCACCAGCTCGCCGGACTCGGTCAGCTCCTTCATGATCACGTCGACCTCACCGAAGATCGCGTTCCGCTCGTCCTCGGACAGCTCCTCGACGAAGCCCGGCCGGTTCCAGATCAGCAGCATGTACTTCACGGTCACTCCTCGGGTCGGGGCCACCGGCGGTGGCGCCTCTCGCAGACGGGTCGGAGCCGGCTCGTCTGATCCGACATCTTCCCCCGAGGAAAAAGTCAGCGGGCTCCGCGCAGCGGGCGGCGCGCCGGTGCGCCGGGGTCGAGGGAGGCGCGGTCCGCGGCCGTGGTGCCCGACGTCCAGCCCTCCGCGTCGCGGACCTGGAGCCGGTGCCGCGTGACGCCGGGGAAGAGCTGGTCGACCCGCTCCTTGACGGCGTCCGAGCGGGCGGCGAGCACCGGGAGCAGGCGGTCGTCGGCCCGTTCCTCGGCCGCCGCCGCGGTGGCCGCACGCAGGCGCTCCCCGATCCGCAGCGCGAACGCGTTGAGGAACGACTCGTCGTAGCCCTTGGTGCGCCGGCCGCTGCCCTTGCGGCGCTCGCCCCGGCCGCGCAGCATCGCGGCGGTGGCCTGCACCAGCAGCGAGGTGTACAGCAGCTCGACGGCGGCCAGGTCGGCCGGGAAGCCCAGCACGGTGGCGAAGCCCAGGTCGTCGGACCAGATCGACTCGCAGCGGTTCGCCGCGGCCACCTCCTGGATGAGCAGCGCCTTCGCCGCCGCGTACGGGGCGTCGGTGCCGAGCCGCACCCCGCCCGGCCGGTCGGGTCGTTCGGCGGCGGCGTCGAGCAGGGCCGCGTCGATGCTGTGCCGGGCCATCAGCTCCTGCGCCTTGCCGGTGAGCGCCTCCGCCTCGGCGGGGAACGTGGTCGACTCGGCCTTGGCCAGCAGTGCGCGTACCCGGTCGAGCATGCGTGAGCCGGTGGCCGGGGTGGTGGCGCGCGGGGCGGCGGCCGGTCCGCCCGGCGGCGGGCGGAGCACCGCGATCGGCGGCAGCCCGGCCACCAGGGCGAGCGCGTCGACGGCGTCCCGCAGCGCGCTGATCCGGTCGCCCTCGGCGCGCCGGTCCAGCCAGCCCGCGTCGCCGTCCCACCGCGCGCCCAGCTCGGCGAGCTGGTCGTCGAACCAGGACGGGACCGGTTCGCCCAGCGCACGGCGCTGGGCGGCGAGCACGTCCCGGAGCAGCCGGGCGCCCCGCGGGGTCAGCCGGCGGGTGGCGATCCGCTCCAGGTCCACGGGCTGCCAGCCGCGCGGCCAGAGCCGTGCCACGGCCCGGGTCAGCCGGGTCAGGAGCGCCGCGTCGACGGCCGGGGGGTCGCCCACCACCAGCCGGTCCAGGGCCCGCTCGGCCGCGCGTACGTCGGTGCCGCGCGCCGCCGCGAGGGCGTCGGCGAGCACCTGCTCGGCATCCGGCACGGGTGGCTCCCTCTCTGGCGGCAGGTGGCGGGTCGCGCACCCGGCAACGAACGGTACCGGCGCGGGAGTGGCCCCGGCCCGTGAGCGCGCTCACCGTTCATCCGTCCGGGCCCGGTGTCCGTACTCCTGACCGGATCGGGGCGGCGCGACGGACGGAGACCGACGTGGGCGGGCGGGGCAGGCGGGACCGGGGTCTGCACCGTCGGCGGCGGGCGTCCCGCGCCGGCGTCCTGACGCTGGTGCTGCTGCTGGTCGCGGCCGGCCTCGCGGGGTACGCGGCCCGGCGCCACCCGGACCTCCTGGTCGCGGCCGGCGTGCGACCGGGCGCCCCGGCCCCCAGGCCGGCCCGCCCTGCGGTGACCAGGGCCGCCGCACCGCCGGTCCCGGCCGCCGGCCGGGTGCCGCCCCCCGGCATCAGCTACCCGGACCGGGGTACGGGCAGGTTCCGCACCGCCACCGGCGTCGGCGCGGTGGCCGGCCGCGGTGGCGAGCTGCTCCGCTACCGGGTCGCCGTGGAGGCCGGGATCGGCAACGTCGACGTGGAGCGCTTCGCCCGGGAGGTGGCCGCGACGCTGGCCGATCCGCGCGGCTGGACCGGCGACGGCCGCTGGCGGCTGCAACGGGTGGGGCGCGACGACCCGGCCGACTTCACGGTGCTCCTGACCACGCCGGTGACCCGGGGCCGGCTGTGCGCCGACACCACCGACCACTACACCTCCTGCCGTAACGGCGACCAGGTGGTGATCAACGTGGCGCGCTGGGTGCACGGCGTGCCGCAGTTTCCCGACCTCGGCCTCTACCGGCAGTACCTCCTCAACCACGAGGTGGGGCACCGGCTCGGCCGCGGCCACGAGCTCTGTCCGCGGGCCGGCGGGCCGGCGCCGGTGATGGAACAGCAGACCCTCGGCCTGCACCGGTGCCTCCCCAACGCCTGGCCCCGGGTCGGCGGTGCGCTGCACAGCGGCCCCTCCGGGCAGTACGACGACCCGGTCCCGGCCGAGGACTGAGCGGCCCGCCCCGGCGCGTGTCAGATGGTGCTGAACGCCGGGCCGCAACTTGCAAATAGTGCCTCTGACCTGGGGTTTTACCGGTTTCCGTGGCTACCGTGGAGGGGCGCCCAACGCAGTGCGTCGCCGGGGAGCGACAGCGGTGGCGGCGGAAGGCTAAGGGCTGTGGACGATGAAAACAGAGCGAGCCATGAGGATCTTCCTCGATGGCGGCTGCATCCTCGTGGGACTCGGCGGGATTGTCCACCAGACGACGATCGTGCCGCCCGGTCAGGCCAACGCCATTCTCCTGGGGACGTACGTGACCATCCTGGGGATTCCGGCGGGGGTGGGGCTCCTGTCGCTGCGGCGCAATGGCGTCAGCGATACGACCAGTTCGCCATCGGCATCTCCGTTGCCGGACTCGCGGCCGCCGCCGTCGCCATCGCCGCCGCCGTGTGGAAGGGGTGAGTGAGATGACCGCCGCGCAGTGGCACGTGGGCTCCCGCACCACCCGCCTGATGATCGCGTCCTTCCTGTTCGCGCTGGTCGCGGCCATCTCGTCCATGGTGTACGCCAACGCCGTGGCCCGGAACTCCGTGCAGAACCTGTGCGCTCTCGTGGTGACGCTCGACGACACCTACCGGGCAACGCCCCCGCAGACCCCCACGGGCCGCGAGATCGCCGACCAGATCGGCGAACTGCGTACCCAGCTCGACTGTCCGGCGCCCGCCTGACCTCGGGGCCGTTCCGGTGTAAAGCAGCTCACATCGAGCGGAAAACCATTTATTAACGCAATTTTCGGCCACGTCACCGCGGGAACGAGGCCCAGATGTTCTTGGTCTCGTCGGTGGCGTACCACCCGACGGCGAGGGACACCGACTCGGCCAGCATCAGCCCGCGCCCGCCCGAGTCGAGCGGGTGGATGTCGCCCTGGCCCGGGACGCTGCCGAGGTCGTGGTCCGCCACGTCGAGCACGAAGCACTCGTCGGCCGTGAGCAGGGTGACGATCGTGGGCGGCCGGCCGTGCCGCAGGGCGTTGGTCGCCAGCTCGGTGGCGACGAGCACCACGAGGTGGGGCACCTCGTCGAGGTCCTCGCCCTGGATCAGGCCGTGCCGGGTCAGCGCGTCGCGAAGCGAGGCCCGCAGCTCACGTAGTTCCTCGGCTGTGCTGAGCACCCACTGCTCCAACTCGGTGGCCTGCGGCGGTGGCGGCGAGGTGCGCAGCTGTCCCATGAACGGGTCTTACCCTGCGTAGCCGTCCGCTAAGCGGGTCCGGACCGGCTCCCGGCGTGGCACCGGGAGCCGGTCCGACCGCTCAGCGGCGGAGCAGGGCGAAGACGCCCCAGCCCAGGTAGTCCCGCCGGTAGCGGACGTGCCGCGGCGGGTCCTCGGTCAGTTCCTGGCGCAGCTCCCCGGCCAGCTCGTCGCCGGGGTTCGCGTCCAGCCAGCGGCGCAGGTTGAGCCAGTGCGCGGCGGCGTACCGGTCCCAGCTGTCCTGGTCGGCGAGGACCATCTCGACCAGGTCCCAGCCGCACTCGCCGAAGAGCTCGACCAGCCCGGGCAGGTCCCGGAACTCGTCCCGGGAGCGGGCGTGGCAGCCGGCCACGGTCTCCTCGTCGGGCGGGTCGAGCCGCCAGTACGGTTCGCCCACCAGGACCATCCCGCCGGGGCGCAGGGCGCGCTCCAGGATGTCCAGGGTGCCGGGCACACCCCCGCCGATCCAGGTCGCCCCGACGCAGGCGGCCAGGTCGACGCGCTGCTCGGGTACGTGGGTGGCGGCATCGCCGTGCACGAACCGGACCCGGTCGGCGACGCCCAGTTCGGCAGCGCGCGCCCGGGCGGCGGCGGTGAAGGCGGTGCTGATGTCCACCCCGGTGCCGGTGACGCCGTGGTCCCGGGCCCAGGTGCAGAGCAGCTCGCCCTTGCCGCTGCACAGGTCGAGGATCGACGTGCCGGGCCGGAGCTTGATCGCCCGGCCCAGGGTGGCGAGCTTGGCGGCGTCGAACGGGTTGAGGATCCGGAGGTCGCCCTCGCGGATGGTGAAGCTACGTGGCAGATCCAAAGCGGTCACTCCAGGGGAAGGGTGCGAAGGTCGGAACGAGACGGGAAGCGCTCGGCACGGGCACCAGAACACCCTCTTCAGGCAGTCGGAGTGACGTTGCCCGGAGGCTAGCCACCGGCCCGGCGGCCGCCAACCGAATTACCCGGCCGGCTGGTCCACCGGGCAGGCGTACGCGGTCCGGCCGCCCAGCTGCCAGGTGCGCACCGGGCTGCCGCAGCGCCGGCAGTGCTCCCGCTTGTACACCCACCGCTCGTCCGGCGCGGCCGGGTCGCTGACCACCTGGCCCAGGTCCCGGCCGAGCGCGAGGTGGTCCACGGCGAGCCGCCACAGCCGCTCCGCCGCGGGGGCGCCGACCGACCGGGCGTCCGGGTCCAGCCCGGCCAGGAAGAGCAGTTCGGCCCGCCAGGCGTTGCCGATGCCGGCCCAGACGGCCTGGTCGAGCAGCGCGGCGCCCACGGGCGCGCCGGTCGCGGTGAGCCGGCGGACCGCCTCGACCGGGTCGGCGTCGGCGCGCAGCGGGTCCGGCCCGAGCGAGGCCCGCAGGGCGCGCTCCGCGTCCGCGGTCAGTGGCTCGCAGCGGATCGGCGCGATGAGGTCGTACGCCACCGACGGGCCGGCCAGCCGCAGCCGGGTGCCGGGGCGGGGCGGCACGGCCGGGTCGTCGTAGCGCAGGAACAGCCCGCGCATGCCGAGGTGGACGTGCAGGACGGGCGCGTCGGCGAAGTGGTAGAGCAGGTGCTTGCCGTCGGCCTCGACGGCCCGCAGCGGCCGGCCCGCGTACGGGGCGGGGTCGAAGCGGCCCTGCGGGCTGGAGAGCGCGACGGCGGGCCCGGCGAGCGCCTCGTGCTGCTCGCGCGCGTACCGGTGGATGAGATGGCCCTCGGGCATGCCCGACGCGTACCCTGCCCGCCGGTGCGGAAACGACGGGTGGGCCGGCCACACCACCACGCCTTCCGAGGTGTCGGCCGCGGGGATATCCACTGTGTTCTATGTCACGTTAGCGTGCCGGCACGTCGGCCGTCCCGCCGGCGCTCGGACGGGAGCACGCCATGAAGACACCGTGGAAAGCCCTCACCACCCTCGCCGCAGCCCTCCTCCTGGTCCTGCCCGGCGGCGTCGCCGCCCGGGCCGCGAGCACGCCCTACACCAAGACCCCGGTCGCGGGCTCGCTGCGCACCTACCCGATCTCCGCCGTGTACGTCGCCGGGGTCTCCTCCGGGGGCTATCTGGCCACCCAGCTCCAGGTCGCCTACTCGGCGCGGATCCGGGGCGCCGCGATATTCGCGGCCGGCCCTACTACTGCGCCCAGAACAACGTCTCCCAGGCCCTCTACGGCTGTGGCGACAACCTCTACCCGACCCACGTCGCCACCCTGGAGACCTACACCCGGACCTGGGCGTCCTACGGCTGGGTGGACGGCACCGGCAACCTCGCGGGCCAGCCGGTGTACGTCTACCACGGCAACAACGACGGCACCGTGAAGAAGTCGGTCACCGACGACCTGGTCCGTTACTACCAGGACTTCGGGGCGAGCGTCCGCTACGACTCCGGCGGCGCGGCCGGCCACTCCTGGGTCACCCCCTACGGCACGGTCGGCTGCACGGCCACCGCCTCGCCGTTCCTCGCCGACTGCGGCACCGACCCGCAGGGCGCCTTCCTCGGCAAGCTGCTCGGCTCGGTGTCCGCCCCGAACACCGGACCGCTGGGTGGCACCCTGATCCGCTTCGGTCAGGACACCTACGCCACCAACGGCTGGGCCAACGGGCTGAGCATGGACGCCAACGGCTTCGCGTACGTGCCGAGCGCCTGCGCCGCGGGCACCACCTGCCGGTTGCTGGTCGCCCTGCACGGCTGCGCCCAGGGGTACGCCAAGGTCGGCACCGCCTTCGTCGACCGGGCCAACCTCAACCAGTACGCCGACACCAACCGGCTGATCGTGCTCTATCCCCAGGCGGTCGCCAGCGCGGTGAACCCGAACGGCTGCTGGGACTGGTGGGGGTACCTCGGCGCCACGAACTATCCCATCAAGGGCGGCGCCCAGGTCGAGACGATCATGAACATGATCCGCCGCCTCGACGGCTGAGCCGGGAGTCCGGCCCGTACCGGCAGGTGCGGGCCGGTCGGCTGCTGCGCTACCGTCACCATGTGATGGTGGAGCAGCACTGGTGGAACGGGGTCACCGCCCCGCGTGGGCGGCGCGACGTCTACATCCGCACCGACGGCCAGCGCTGGGAGGTGCAGGCCCAGATCGGCGGTGCCAGCGGCCGGTCGAAGATCCAGGAGTGCCCGAGCCGGGGCTCGGCGAGCATCCTGGCGGGCGCGTGGCGCGGCAGCGGCGCCGGCTGGCGCGAGGTGCGGCGCTGACGCCGGTGTCCCGGTCAGTCCCGCGGCCCCTTCACGGCGCGGTCGACCTGCTCTAGTTTCCGGCCGGATCCCCTGTCGATCGGACTGCCGATCCAGGGGACCGTCGCCGTACCTGCCATTCCGCCCGCTGGCGGCGATCTCCCCGGGCGCCCACCGCACGGTGCGCGACGTGGTCGAGGCTCTCGTCGGCACCGGCGCCGACACGAACCGCTGAGTTCCGGGTGACCCGGCTCACCGTGTGGTCCGGTCCGCGTGAAAGGCGCGTCAAGAAACCGGCCGTGGCCGTCACGGTGGCGTTATAGCCCCTGTCCGCGTGCCCGATCCGGCGTTGTGATGGCTCGGCGCGACCGGAAGGCGGTCGCCCGACAACGTCCGGTAAGAGGGGTCAGCCGTGTCTGACGTGCTGTTCGTGTTGCTGACGGTGGGGCTGTTCGCGGCTCTCGCCCTCGTGGTGAGGGGTGTGGAGAAGCTGTGAGCGTCGTCAACGCCGTCGGCCTGGTGCTGGCGATCGGCCTGGGCTTGTTCCTGGTCGTCGCCCTGCTGTTCCCGGAGCGCTTCTGATGAGCATGACAACGGCCGGGGTGCTCTTCGTCCTGTCGCTGGTGGTGGCGCTGGTCGCCGTCTACCGGCCGTTCGGCGACTACATGTACCGGGTGGTCTCCGGCACCCGGCAGTCCCGCGTCGAGCGGGGCATCTACCGCGCGGTCGGGGTGAACCCGGCCGCCGAGCAGTCCTGGGGCGTCTACGCCCGCAGCGTGCTGGCCTTCTCGGCCGTCTCCATCCTGTTCCTGTACGCGTTCCAGCGCCTGCAGAACCACCTCTGGCTCTCGCTGGGTTTCGATCCGGTGGTCCCGCACGGCGGGTGGAACACGGCGGTCTCGTTCGTGACCAACACGAACTGGCAGTCGTACTCGGGTGAGTCGACCATGGGGCATCTCGTGCAGATGGCCGGCCTGGCGGTGCAGAACTTCGTCTCCGCCGCGGTCGGCATCGCCGTGGCGGTGGCCCTGATCCGTGGGTTCGCCCGCAGCCGCACCGGGGAGCTGGGCAACTTCTGGGTCGACCTGACCCGGATCACGCTGCGGATCCTGCTGCCCATCGCGGTGCTCGGCGCGCTCGCCCTCATGATCGGCGGCGCGGTGCAGAACCTGTCGGGCGGCACGGACGTGACCACGCTGACCGGCGGCACGCAGCACATCACCGGGGGTCCGGTGGCCGGCCAGGAGGTCATCAAGGAGCTGGGCACCAACGGCGGCGGGTTCTACAACACCAACAGCGCCCACCCGTTCGAGAACCCGACCACCTGGACGAACTGGCTGGAGATCTTCCTGATCCTGGTGATCCCGTTCAGCCTGCCCCGGGTGTTCGGCCGGATGGTCGGGCAGAACCGGCAGGGCTACGCGATCGCCGCGGTCATGGCGATCCTCGCTCTGGCCAGCATCACGCTGACCAACGTCTTCGAGCTGACCGGCAACGGGACCGTGCCGCAGGCGGTCGGCGCGGCGCTGGAGGGCAAGGACGTCCGGTTCGACGTGTCGAACTCGGCCACCTTCGCCGCGGCCACCACGCTCACCTCGACGGGCGCGGTGAACTCCTTCCACGACTCGTACACGGCGCTGGGCGGGATGATGACGCTCGGCAACATGATGCTCGGCGAGGTCGCGCCCGGCGGTGTCGGCTCCGGCCTCTACGGCCTGCTGATCCTGGCCGTGATCACGGTGTTCGTCGCCGGCCTGATGGTCGGCCGGACGCCGGAGTACGTCGGGAAGAAGATCGGTTCGCGCGAGATCAAGCTGGCCTCGCTGTACTTCCTGATCACTCCGGCGCTGGTGCTGGCCGGCACGGCAGCGGCCTTCGCCACCGGCAACAACGCCACAGCGCTCAACGTGGGCCCGCACGGCCTGTCGGAGGTGCTGTACGCGTTCACCTCGGCGAGCAACAACAACGGCTCCGCGTTCGGCGGCATCACGGTGAACACGACCTGGTGGGACACGGCTCTCGGACTCTGCATGCTGCTCGGCCGGTTCCTGCCCCTCATCTTCGTGCTCGCCCTGGCCGGTTCGCTGGCCCGACAGCAGCCCACTCCCGCGTCCGAGGGCACCCTGCCGACCCACCGACCGCTCTTCGTCGGGATGGTCGTCGGCGTCACGGTGGTCCTCGTGGCGCTGACCTTCCTTCCCGCACTCGCGCTCGGCCCCCTCGCTGAGGGGCTGTGACCACCATGAGGAACGAGAAGATGTCCGTCACGCCCGTGACCTCCGGCACCGACGAGGAGCCGGTGGCCGGTACGCCTGCCATCCACGGCAACCGGGTCGGTGGGGGTCTGCTGGACCCGAAGCAGCTGATCCGGTCGCTGCCGGACGCGTTGCGCAAGCTCGACGCCCGCACGCTCTGGCGCAACCCGGTGATGCTCATCGTCGAGATCGGCGCCGTCTTCACCACCGTCCTGGCGGTGGCCGACCCGTCGGTCTTCGCGTGGGCGATCACCGTCTGGCTGTGGCTCACCGTGGTCTTCGCGAACCTGGCCGAGGCGGTCGCCGAGGGCCGGGGCAAGGCCCAGGCCGCCGCCCTGCGGCAGGCGAAGCAGGACACCATCGCCACCCGCCTGGTCGACTGGAAGCCCGGTGCGGCGGCGAACGCCTACCGCGACGAGGCCGTCCCCGCGCCGCAGCTCCGGCAGGGCGACATCGTCCTGGTCGAGGCCGGCGACATCATCCCCGGCGACGGTGACGTGGTCGAGGGCATCGCGAGCGTGGACGAGTCGGCGATCACCGGCGAGTCTGCTCCCGTCATCCGGGAGTCCGGCGGCGACCGCAGCGCGGTCACCGGTGGCACGCGGGTGCTCTCCGACCGGATCATCGTGAAGATCACCCAGAAGCCGGGCGAGAGCTTCATCGACCGGATGATCGCGCTGGTCGAGGGCGCCAACCGGCAGAAGACCCCGAACGAGATCGCGCTGAACATCCTGCTCGCCGCGCTCACGATCATCTTCCTGCTGGCCGTGGTGACCCTCCAACCGCTGGCGATCTTCTCCAAGGGCTACCAGGCGGCCGCGTCCAACACCGGTGCGATCACCGATGCCGGCGTCAGCGGCGTGGTGCTCGTGTCGCTGCTGGTCTGCCTGATCCCCACCACCATCGGGGCGTTGCTGTCGGCCATCGGCATCGCCGGCATGGACCGCCTGGTGCAGCGCAACGTCCTGGCCATGAGCGGCCGGGCGGTCGAGGCGGCCGGCGACGTGAACACGCTGCTGCTGGACAAGACGGGCACGATCACCCTGGGCAACCGGCAGGCCGCCGAGTTCCTGCCGGTCCAGGGGGTGACCGCCGCCGAGGTAGCCGACGCCGCGCAACTGTCCAGCCTCGCCGACGAGACACCGGAGGGCCGTTCCGTCGTGGTGCTCGCCAAGAACGAGTTCGGGCTGCGTGAGCGCGAGCCGGGACTCATCCCGCACGCCACCTTCGTACCGTTCACCGCGCAGACCCGGATGAGCGGCGTCGACCTCGGCGCGGAGAGCGTCGACGGCGGTGTCCGCCGGATCCGCAAGGGCGCCGCGACCGCGGTGATGAAGTGGGTACGCGAGAACGGCGGCCACCCGACCGAGCAGGTGGGCGAACTGGTCGACGAGATCAGCGGCACCGGGGGCACCCCGCTGGTGGTCGCCGAGCACGTCGACGGCGAGCCGGCCCGCGCGCTCGGTGTCATCCACCTGAAGGACGTGGTCAAGGCCGGCATGCGAGCCCGTTTCGACGAGATGCGCCGCATGGGCATCCGGACCGTGATGATCACGGGCGACAACCCGCGTACCGCGAAGGCGATCGCCGACGAGGCCGGTGTGGACGACTTCCTCGCCGAGGCCACGCCGGAGGACAAGCTCGCGCTGATCCGGAAGGAACAGGAGGGCGGCCGGCTGGTCGCGATGACCGGCGACGGCACCAACGACGCGCCCGCCCTCGCCCAAGCCGACGTCGGGGTCGCCATGAACACCGGCACGTCGGCCGCGAAGGAGGCCGGCAACATGGTCGACCTCGACTCCGACCCGACGAAGCTCATCGAGATCGTGGAGATCGGCAAGCAGTTGCTGATCACCCGCGGCGCGTTGACGACGTTCAGCATCTCCAACGACATCGCGAAGTACTTCGCGATCATCCCGGCCATGTTCGCCGGCATCTACCCGAGCCTGGACACGCTCAACGTGATGCGACTGGCCAGCCCGGAGTCGGCGATCCTCGCCGCGGTCATCTTCAACGCGATCGTCATCGTCGCGCTCATCCCGCTGGCCCTGCGCGGCGTGCGCTACCGGCCGGCGAGCGCGTCGAAGCTGCTCAGCCGCAACCTGTGGCTCTACGGCCTCGGCGGCATCATCGTGCCGTTCATCGGCATCAAACTCATCGACCTGCTCATCCAGTTCATTCCGGGGATCTCGTGATGCGCCTCCCTACCTGGCTCGCCCAACATCTGGCCGCGCTGCGCGCGCTGCTCGTGTTCACCGTCCTGCTCGGCCTCGCCTACCCGCTGGCCCTGGTGGCCGTCGGCCGGATCCCCGGTCTCGACGGCAGGGCCGACGGCTCGCTGGTCAGCGTGAGCGGCACTACCGTGGGCAGCTCGCTCATCGGCCAGTCCTTCACCGATGCGGACGGCAACCCCGTCCCGCGCTACTTCCAGTCCCGGCCGTCGGCGGCCGGCGACGGCTACGACCCGACCGCCACCTCGGCCAGCAACCTGGGCCCGGAGAGCGTGGTCGACACCATCGCCGCCAACCCCGACGACTCCACCCAGAGCCTGCTCACCCAGGTCTGCTCGCGGAGCAGGGCGGTCGGTGAGCTGGACGGGGTCGACGGCCGGCGCCCGTACTGCACGCCCGACGGGGTGGGCGCGGTGCTTGCCGTGTTCCGCGCCGACGGGCTCACCGGCCGGATCACCCGGGTGGTCAGCGTCAACCAGGTCGCGCCGGCGACGCCCTTCGTGGCCAGCTGGCAGGGTGTCCCGGTCGAGCTGGCCCAGCCGGACCACGACTACGTGGCCGAGGGCGGCATCGTCACGCCGGTCCGCGGCGACGCGCCGGAGAAGCCGGCCGTGCCGGCCGACGCGGTCACCGCCAGCGGCAGCGGTCTCGACCCGCACATCTCCCCGGCGTACGCGGAGATCCAGGTGGCCCGGGTGGCGCGTGAGCGCGGCGCGGACCCGGCGGCCGTCCGCCGCCTGGTCGCCGAGCACACCACCGGCCGGTCGCTCGGCTTCATGGGCGAGCCCGGCGTGAACGTCCTGGAACTCAACCTCGCGCTCGACGAGAAGTTCCCGGCGCGCTGATCGTTCGCGGAGGAACGGGGTCCCGGAACGAACCGGGACCCCTTCCCGCCGGTCAGGGAGGATGGACCCGTGGCCAGGGGTGAACTGCGGATCTACCTGGGGGCCGCCCCGGGGGTCGGCAAGACGTACGCCATGCTCGAGGAGGCCCAGCGCCGCGCCGAGCGCGGCACCGACGTGGTGATCGGGCTGGTGGAGACGCACGGCCGGCCGCACACCGCCGCGATGATCGGCGACCTCGAGGTGGTCCCGCGCCGGTCGATCAGCTACCGCGGCGTCGACTTCACCGAGATGGACCTCGACGCGGTGCTGGCCCGGCGGCCCGAGGTGGTCGTGGTCGACGAGCTCGCGCACTCCAACGTCCCGGGCTCCCGGCACGACAAGCGCTGGCTGGACGTCCAGGAGCTGCTCGACGCCGGGATCAGCGTGCTCTCCACGGTCAACGTCCAGCACCTGGAGTCGCTCAACGACGTCGTCACGCAGATCACCGGCACCACCCAGCGGGAGACCGTGCCGGATCAGGCGGTCCGTGCCGCGGAGCAGGTCGAGCTGGTCGACATGACCCCGGAGGCGCTGCGCCGCCGGATGGCCCACGGCAACATCTACCGGCCCGACAAGATCGACGCGGCGCTCGGCAACTACTTCCGGATCGGCAACCTCACCGCGCTGCGCGAGCTGGCCCTCCTCTGGCTGGCCGACAAGGTCGACGACCAGCTCGACGCGTACCGGGCGCAGCAGGGGATCTCCGCCACCTGGGAGGCCCGCGAGCGGGTGGTGGTGGCGCTGACCGGCGGCCCGGAGGGCGAGACGCTGATCCGCCGGGCGGCCCGGATCGCCGCCCGCAGCAAGGGCGCCGACCTGCTCGCCGTGCACGTGGCGCGCAGCGACGGGCTGGCCGGGGCCGACCCGGCCCAGCTGGCCCGCCAGCGGGTGCTGGTCGAGACCCTGGGCGGGACCTACCACCAGGTGCTCGGCACCGACATCCCGGCGGCGCTGCTCGACTTCGCGCGCGGCGTCAACGCCACCCAGCTGGTGCTCGGGGCCAGCCGGCGGGGACGGTTCGCCCAGGTGCTCTCGCGCGGGGTCGGCGTCACCACCACCGCGCTCTCCGGTGCCATCGACGTGCACCTGGTGACCCACGCCGAGGCGGGGCGGGGCCGGCGGGCGGCCGAGACGCCCGCCGCGCTGTCCCGGCGCCGCCGGCTGCTGGGGTACGCGCTCGCGATCCTCGGCATGCCGCTGCTGACCCTGCTGCTCGCGGCGCTGCCGGACCTCACCCTCACCAACGACATCCTGCTCTTCCTCACCGGGGTGGTCGGGGTGGCGCTGGTCGGCGGCATGTGGCCCGCGCTGGTCGCGGCGCTCGGCGGCTCGCTGCTGCTGAACTGGTTCTTCACCCCGCCGTTCCACACGCTGACCATCGCCGAGGCGGGCAACCTCCTCGCCCTCGGCGTGTTCGTCGGGGTGGCCGTCGCGGTGAGCTGGGTGGTCGACGTGGCCGCCCGGCGTACCCGGGAGGCGGCCCGCGCCTCGGCCGACGCGCAGACGCTGGCCACCGTGGCCGGTGGGGTGCTGCGCGGCGAACGGCCGCTGCCCGCGCTGCTGGACCGGCTGCGGGAGACCTTCGCGCTCCGGGCGGTGAGTGTGCTGGAGCTGGTGGAGGAGGCCGAGGGACGGCCCGGCCGGGCCCGGGAGGCGGAAGCCTGGCGGGTGGTGGCGAGCGTCGGGGAGGCGCCGCCGGGCAGCCCCGGCGCCGGGGAGACGAGCGTGCCCGTCGACGAGCGGCTCACCGTCGTCCTCGCCGGCCGCCGGCTGGAGGCCGCCGACCGGCGGGTGGTCGAGGCGTTCGCCGCCCAGGCCGCCGTCGCGCTGCGCCAGGAGCGGCTCGCCGAGGAGGCCGCCACGGCCCGCCCGCTCGCCGCCGCCGACCGGATGCGCACCGCGCTGCTCGCCGCGGTCAGCCACGACCTGCGTACGCCGCTGGCCTCGGCGAAGGCGGCCGTGAGCAGCCTGCGCAGCCACGACGTGGAGTTCGACGCCGACGACCGCGAGGAGCTGCTGGCCACCGCCGACGAGTCCCTGGACCGGCTGGGCCGGCTGGTGGCGAACCTGCTCGACATGAGCCGGCTCCAGGCCGGGGCGCTGGGGGTCACGGCGACCGCGATCGGGTTGGAGGACGCCGTACCCCGGGTCCTGGACGAGCTGGGCCCGCCGGCGGCCGAGGTGGCCACGGACATCCCGCCCGACCTCCCGGCGGCCCTTGCCGACCCCGGCCTGCTGGAGCGGGTGCTGGTCAACATCGTGGCCAACGCGCTGCGGCACAGCCCGCCGGGCCACCCTCCGACGATCACCGCCAGCGCGCACGCGGGCCAGGTCGAGCTGCGGGTCATCGACACCGGCCCGGGCATCCCGGAGGACCGGTGGGAGCACGTCTTCCTGCCGTTCCAGCGGCTCGGCGACCGGGACAACCAGACCGGGGTCGGGCTGGGGCTGGCGCTGTCCCGGGGGCTCGCCGAGGCGATGGGTGGCAGCATCACCCCGGAGACCACCCCGGGCGGTGGGCTCACCATGGTGCTGCGGCTGCCCGCCGCCGAGGAGAGGGGCGAGGCGTGACCCGCATCCTGGTCGTCGACGACGAGCCGCAGATCCTCCGCGCCCTGCGGATCAACCTGCGGGCCCGCGGCTACGACGTCGAGGTGGCCGACACCGGGCGGGCCGCGCTGAAGGCGGCCGCCGGCCACCCACCGGACCTCGTGGTGCTGGACCTCGGCCTGCCCGACCTGGACGGCACCGAGGTCATCCGGGGCCTCCGCGGCTGGACCGGCGTGCCGATCATCGTGCTCTCCGGCCGGGCCGGCAGCGAGGACAAGGTCGCCGCGCTCGACGCGGGCGCCGACGACTACGTCACCAAGCCGTTCGGGGTGGACGAACTGCTCGCCCGGATCCGGGCGGTGACCCGGCGGCTCACCGGCTCCGCGGCCGACGGGGTCGGCCCGGCATCCGCCGCCACCCAGCGGATCGGGCGGCACACCGTCGACCTCGCCGACCGGGTGGTGACCCGCGACGACGGCGTCGAGGTGAAGCTCACCCCCACCCAGTGGGCGATGCTCGAGAAGCTGCTGCGGCACCCGGGCAAGCTGGTCAGCCAGCGCCAGCTCCTGCACGAGGTGTGGGGCCCGGAATACCAGAACGAGACCAACTACCTGCGCCAGTACATGGCCCAGCTGCGGCGCAAGCTGGAGGACGACCCGGCCCGGCCCCGCCACCTGATCACCGAACCGGGGATGGGCTACCGCTACCGGCCGTGAGACCGGCCGGGTTTGCCCCGGCTGCTCCGGGGGACTCGGCGAGCCGGCCGAGGAGCGGGGGAGGGCATGGCCGACAACCGGTTCCCGGCACCGGCGGAGGGGTTCGGCCGCCGCCTGGACGAGCACGCCGCCGACGCGCGCCCGGCGGAGCCGGAGCGACCCGCCGGGCTCGTCGACAGCGGGGTCTACGTCGACGGGGTGCGGCGTGCCTCACCGGTCAGCCTGGCCGACACGTACCGGTGCCTCCAGGAACTCGACCGGGCCGTGGCCTGGATCGGGTTGTGCCGGCCGAGCCCGGACCAGATCGGCTCGCTGGCCGCCGAGTTCCAGCTCCCGGAGCTGGCCGTCGAGGACGCCATCAACGCCCACCAGCGGCCGAAGCTGGAGCGGTACGGCGACACCCTGTTCGTCGTGCTGCGCGCGGCCCGCTACCTCGACGCGCGCGAGGCGGTCGAGTTCGCCGAGCTGCACCTGTTCCTGGGGCCCGGGTTCGTGATCACCGTCCGGCACGGGGGCACGCCCGACCTGGCCGGCGTCCGGCGGCGGCTGGAGGCGGAGCCGGCCGTCCTCGCGCTCGGCCCCGAGGCGGTCCTCTACGCGGTGCTCGACCGGGTGGTCGACGGCTACGCCCCGGTGGTCGCCGGGCTGGAGAACGACATCGACGAGATCGAGACGGAGGTGTTCGGCGGCGATCCGAACGCCAGCCGCCGCATCTACGAGCTGAGCCGCGAGGTCATCCAGTTCCAGCGGGCGGCCCGCCCGCTGCTGAAGGTGGTGGACGCTCTCGCCGCCGGCTTCGACCGGTACGGCACCGACGAGGAACTGCGCCGCCGGCTGCGCGACGTGGCGGACCACCTGACCCAGGTCGTCGAGCGGGTGGACGGCTTCCGGCACCTGCTGCAGAACATCCTCACCGTCAACGCGACCCTCGTCTCGCAGGCTCAGAACGAGGAGATGCGCAGCCTCACCGCGGCCAGCTTCGAGCAGAACGAGGAGATCAAGCGGGTGTCGGCGTGGGCGGCGATCCTGTTCGCGCCCACCCTGATCGGCACGGTCTACGGCATGAACTTCGCGCACATGCCGGAACTCGGCTGGCGGTTCGGCTACCTGTTCGCCATCGCTCTGATGGCCGCCGTCTGCGGTGCCCTCTACCTGCTGTTCAAGCGCCGCGGCTGGCTGTGAGCGGATCCCCGGCCGACCCGGTGCCGTTCGCCGGCCGCCGTGACCCGTCGGCGCGCGAGACGCCCCAGAGCACCGCCGTGCCGAGCAGCGCGGCCGCCGGGGCCACCGCCAGCCCGTACCGGAGACCGGCCGACACGAGCGGGCCGGCGAGCGCGGAGCCGGCGGCGCTGCCGACCACGAACCCCGTGCTGACCCAGGCGAACGCCTCGGCCACCGTGCCCGGCTCGGCGAGCCGCTCAGCGGCCAGGAAGATGGCGGTCAGCACCGGCGGCAGCGCGAGCCCGCTGACCACGAGCAGGCCGGCCATCGGGATGGGGCCGGGCGCGAGCAGCAGCGGCAGGTAACCGACCGTGAGTGCGGTGGCCAGCAGCGGCAGCCGCCCGGGCCCGCCCGGCCGGGCCCGGGTGTAGAGCAGGCCGCCGGCCAGGGCGCCGGCCGCCTGCGCCGCGAGCAGCCAGCCGCTGAGCCGGCGGTCGCCGGCCGCCTCGGCGTAGCCGGTCACGGCCACCGCGATGCTCCCGACCGCCGCGCCCACGCCGACCACGCCGGCCATCAGGACGCTGAACCGGGGTACGCGCAGCGGGCCGGCCCAGTGCCGGACGGCCGGCACCCCGCGCCAGGCGCGGACGGCGGGGCTCAGCGCGTACGCCGCCGTGCCGGCCAGTTGCAGCACCCCGGCGGCGACCAGCCCGGCGGGCGGGCCGGCCAGGGTCACGGCGAGCAGGGTGACCAGCGGGCCGACCACGAAGATCACCTCCTGCACGGCGATGTCCAGCGTGTACGCCGTGGGCACCGTGGCGGGCGGGAGCAGGGCGGGCCAGAGGGTACGCAGGCACGCCTCCAGCGGCGGCGTGCCGAGCCCGGCCACCGCCGCGCCGGCCACGGCGCCGGTGAGGTGCCCGCCGGTCAGCGCCACCGCGCCGAACCCGAGACCGGAGAGCACCGCGGCCGCCCACAGCACGGGCGGCTGCCGCCAGCGGTCCACGGCCCGGGCGAGCAGCGGGGTGCCCACCGCCATCCCGGCCGTGTACGCGGCCACCAGCAGGCCGGCGGCCGCGAGGCTCAGCGACTGGCGGGCGAAGAGGAGCAGGGCCAGCGGCCCGCTGGCGGTGGGCAGCCGGCCGACCTGGCTGCTGAGGAGGACCCGGAGGACCTGGGGTGCGCGCAGCACGGCCCGGATCCCGGAACTGTCGACGGACATGAGGCATCGCTCCCGGTGCGACGTGGGGGAAAGGAACCGTCGGGTGCCGGGGCGCCTCAGGGAGCGAAGTCGGCCCGCTCGTGGTCGTTGCCGTAGAGCGGCAGGGCAGGGGTGAGCCACTGGGCGTACGCGGCCGCCGCGGCCTCCACCGGGATCACCCGCCGACGGTAGCCCACCCGAGGCTCAGGGGGAAACTTACTCATTGGGTCTTTTGCGGTGTTACGCCCCGATAGGCTCAGGCCTGCCGTGCCCAGCCGCTGACCCGGGAGACAGCCATGTCGCACCACCTCGACACCCCGCTCGCCGCCCAGAGCGGCCAGCTCTACCTCGACGACCTCTTCGTCTTCGACGGCGAGCGCGGCACCGTCCTGGTGATGGACGTGAACAGCTCGGTGACCCGGGCCGACATCAAGCCGGGCTTCCACCACGAGGCGCGGTACGAGTTCAAGGTGCACGTCGACGGCAGCGAGATGGAGCAGTTGACCTACCGGGTGGCGTTCGGCGAGTTCGGCGGCGACGGCCGGCAGGACCTCACGGTGCACGCCCTCACCGGCGCCGAGGCCCAGGACGACGGTGCCACCGGCACGCCGGTCGCCCAGGGCCGCACCGGGGAGGAGGTGACCGGCGGCAACCTGCGGGTCTGGGCCGGGCGGATCACCGACCCCTTCTACATCGACCTCGACCAGCTCGCCACCGTCAACGACGCCTTCAAGAACGGCGCCCGGCTGGACCGCTCCGCCTGGCGCCCGGAGAACGCGAAGAACAGCTTCGCCGGCACCACGGTCGACTCGATCGTGCTGGAGGTGTCCCGGGACGAGCCGGCGCTGCGCATGGGCAACCGGATCGGCGTCTGGGCGGCGACCAAGCTGGCCACCGACGCCGGGGGCTGGCGGCAGATCAACCGGGCCGGCCATCCGATGATGTGGCCGATCTTCTGGCCCACCGACACCGACTTCTCGAACCCCGCCAACACCCGCCACCCCTGCGAGGACCTGCGGGCCGACGGCGAGGAGATCGCGTCGGCCGTCGCCCGGGTGGTGGCGGCCAACGGCACCGCGCCCGACCCGGGGGCGTACGGCTGGAACGTGGCCCGCGAGCTCTACCCGGACGTGCTGTCCTACCAGGTCGGCACCCCGGCGAACTACGGGTTCGCGGCCCGCAACGGGCGCACCATGGCCGACAACGTGCCCGAGGTGATGTTCTCCCTGGTGCTCAACACCGGCCTGACGTCCGGGCTCACCCCCGACGTCACCAAGGACGCGCGCGCCGCCTCCTTCCCGTACGTGGTCGCCGCCGGGCGGTGAGTTCCTGAGCGAGGACGGGCCCACGCCCGCCGTTCCGCCCCCGGCGGTGCCGCGACTGCTGGTGCTGCTGGCTGTCGCGTCGGGCGTGCTGGACGTGGTCTGCGTGACCCGGCTCGGCGGCTTCTTCGCCAGCGTGATCACCGGCAACCTGGTCCAGGCGGGCCGGGCGCTCGCCGCCGGAGACCTCCGCGCCCTGGCCGGCGGGGCCGTCGCATTGGGCGGGTACGCGGTCGGGGTCGGCGTGGGCAGCCAGGCGTTACGCCGCTCCGGGCCGGGGTGGCGCCGGCGTACCACCGCGGTCGTGACGGCCGAGGCGGCGCTCCTGGTCGCGGTGGCCGGGGGCTGGCTGGCGACCGGCGCGCGGCCCGGCTACGGCGCCGGCCTCGTCCTGCTCGGCCTCGCCGCGGCCGCCAGCGGTACGCAGACCGCGCTCACCCTCAGCGCCGGGGTGCCCGGCGCGTCGACCACGTACTTCACCGGGTCGCTGACCGACGCGGTGCGGCGGGTGCTGGCGGGTCCGCACCGCTTCGCCGCCACGCGGGGCGGGCTGGGCCGCCTGGCCGGGCTGCTCGCCGGGGCCGCGCTCGGCGGGGTCCTGCTGGAGGTCGCGCCGGCCTGGGCGCCGGTGCCCGCGGCGGCCCTGGTCGGGCTGGTTGCCCTCGTCGCGCTCCGCCGTATGTAGGAAATCTTCGCCCGGCTTATTGACTCAGGTGATTTCTAACACAACAATCGCCATCTATATCGACATCCATCGTTGTCGATCAACGATCGGGAAGGAGGTATCCATGGCGGCCATACGAGGCGAGGTGTCCTGGTTCTGCTGCGGCACCGCCTGGGGACCGTGCGGCACCGCCGGGGGCGGCGCCTGCGGCACCTGCAGGTCGGGCAACTACCAGCACGCCTGGCCGAACACCTCGGACGCGTGCTACGCCATCACCCACCCGGACACCTGCGGGCTCAGCATGAGCCGGCGGACCTGCGGCTTCCGCCACTACACCACCAACCTCTGCAACGGCTCCCGCGTCGGCACCACCATCGCCGACTGCGGCCCGCAGACGGACCTGTTCTGCGGCGAGCGCACCTGCTGCGGCTCGGCCTGCGGCAGTAACCGCATCATCGACCTGACGCCCGCGGCGTTCAGTGCGATCGGCAGTCTCTCCGTGGGGCTGCGGCCCTGCTCGGTCGACACCGTCTGAACAGGAGGGTTCCGTCATGCCGCAGACCCTGGACCGCCGCCGTCTCCTCGCCACCGCCGCGCTCGGCGGCGTGGTGGGCGCCACCGGCCTCGGCTCGCTCGCCCCCGAGGCGGCCTTCGCCGCCGAGCCGGCGGCCGTCGAGCCCGGCGCGCCCGACCCGAACTTCGTCGAGGGCCGGATCAGCAAGATCTCCGGCCACCTCCTGCTGGTCACCGGATCCGACACCGTGCTGCACTCGATCCGGATCACCGACGGCACGAGCATCTGGAAACTGCACCCCACCACGTTCGACCAGGTCGCCATCGGCGACGGGCTCTACGCCCGCGGCGTCCGCCTGCCCGACGGCACCCTGGCCGCCGACTCGGTGTGGGTCAACATCGTCAATCTGCACGCGCACATCGCCGCCGTCGGCCGCAACCTGCTGCACCTCGACCACAAGGGCCAGCGGATCGTCGCCCACGTCGTGCCCGGCCGCTCCGCCGCCGTCTACAACGGCACCCCGGCCATCAGCGACCTGTCCCTGCTCCGGGTCGGCCGGCACGTCCAGGTGCTCGGCGCCTGGCACCCGGACACCAACGAGATCGACATCGCCACCGTCTACGCCGCCGCCTGACCGGTACGCCCGACGGCTCCGGGCAGCAGTGTCGCACGCGCCGGAGCCGTCGCAGGGCGATCCACGGACCGCCCGCGCGTCACCCGTCGGCCCCATCCGAGGGGAGAACCCATGATCGACCTGATCGCGGCGCTGCAACCGCTGGTCGTCGGCGCGGTGCTGATCTGGTCCGCCCGCGTCAAGCTCCTCGACCGGCACGCCGCCACAACCGCCCGGCGGTCCGCGCTCGCCCGGCTGCTCGGAGAACACCGCGCGCTGCCCGCGTACCGGCTGCTCGGCGGCGTCGAGCTGGCCCTCGGCGGGCTGCTCCTGCTGCCGCCGGCCCTGCGGCTGGAGACCGCCGTCGCGACCGCCCTGGCCGTCGGCTTCCTCGGCTACCTGGCGTACGCCCGCCGGGCCGCGCCCGCCTCCTCGTGCGGCTGCCTGAGCAGCCGCCCGACCCCGGTCTCCGGTCGCAGCCTCGGCCGGGCCGCCCTGCTGGTGGTGGCGGCGGGGCTGGCGACCCTGGCGCCCGGCGACTGGCCGGCCGCGCTCGCCGACCAGCCGCTGGCCGGCGGCGCCGTGCTGCTTGCCGAGGCGGCGGCCGTGGTGGCGCTCTCGCCCGAGCTGGACGCCGCCTGGCTGCTGCCGCTGCGCCGGCTGCGCGCCCGGCTGACCGACCCGCTGCGCGGCGGAACCGGGCTTCCGCTGCTCGCCACGGTGCAGCAGGTGCAGCTCAGCGACTCCTACCGGCGGGTCGCGCCGCTGCTCCGCTCCGACGTCCGCGAGCACTGGGACGACGGCGAGTGGCGGTTCGTCGGCCATGCCGCGCGCTACCAGGGCCGGCCGGTCACCGCGGTCTTCGCCGTCCCGCTGGCCGACGGCGAGCCCGACGCGGTACGGGTCGCCGTCGTCGACGACGCCACCGGGCAGACGCTGCTGGCCCTGGCCGGCGCCGGGCGACCCGCCGGCCCGCGGCTCCACGTGGTGCCCGCGTAGCGGGCGTGGCGGGACCACCGGCTCCGGTGGTCCCGTCACGCCGGTCGGACGGGCGCTTGTGGAGGGTTGCCATCATCGGATGCGTGACGTGGAATGACCTGGCCCGTCCGAGAAGTGCTCCACCGGGCGACGAAACGGCAGCCGCTCGCGTCGACAACCGCACCAACCTGCTCGTCGCGGAGTACAACGCGATCCGGGCCGTCATGGCGCAGAAGTCGGCCGCGTCACACGCCCTCGTCGGCGCGTACCTGACCGTGGTGGCGGTGATCCTGGGGTTCGTGGTCGCCAACCGGGCCGATCCCCGCCTGCTGCTCGCCGTTCCGGTGCTGGCGGCGATCTCCGGCATCACCATCCTGCGGCGCCGGCGGGACCGCGAGGCGGCGAACACCTACATCCGCGAGGTCCTCCGGCCGGTCGCCGTCGAATGCTCGGGCGACGACCGGGTCTTCCGGTGGGACGACTTCTACGCGCAGCAGCGGGGCGCCCGGTCCCTCCTGTACGAGTTCGGGCTGCAACTCGTCTTCCCGTTGTCCGGTTTCGTCGGCCTGTTTGTGACCCTGCCGCTCCTAGGCTCGGTGGGCGACTGGTCGGCCTGGTTGACCGGGCTCGCTTTCCTCGTCGCGTTGCTCTCCGCCTACGTGCGGCAGAACCGGGCCCATCTCGGTCGGTCGGTGTCCGGCGCTCGCGCGCGGGCCCGCGCCGTGGCACGGACGGTGCGCGGGCTTCGCTGACCGCGGAGTTCCCTACCCCCGGATGCCGGCCGTACCTCTCCGGCAGCCGCCGGTTCGCGCCGCGGCCGCCACCGTGTTCATCGGCCGGTAGGCGGCGTCGGCGTCGGGTCGTTGTCGCCATGGCCCTCGCCATGTTTCGGAGCTGGCTGTCCTGCCGGGCGAGGATCGCGTGCACGGCGAAGGCGCCACCCCGGCGTCCAGTGCGGCAGTTCCGGTCAGCGGATCGGCGACGTTCGTACGTCGCTGAGTTGTTTGGTGATGCGAAGCAGCACGCGGTCCGGTGGCCCGGCAACGAAGGCCGCGGTGTCGGCCAGTGCGGCGATCAAGGGCAGTCCACGGCCGCCGACGGTGAGCGGAGCGGGAAGTTCGGCGTCCAGCCCGGCGCCGTTGGGGGTACTGCCGCGGTTGCCGACCTCAAGGAGGCAGAGGTCGTCGTCGATGGTGATGGTGATGTCGACGGTGCTACCCGGATCGGCGTGCATCACCGCGTTGGCGCATGCCTCGGTGATCAACACGGCGAGGTGTCCACGGGAGTCCTCTGCGGCGTCGGTGAGGCTCAGCAGCGTGGTGAGGACATGGCGGGCGCGGGTCACCGAGGACGGTTGCCGTGGGAGCGACAGTGTCATGCTCACCCACATTGCGTAGTCCCTTCCGGCCCGTGCCTCACCCGCGGACCACGGTGCCATACCCAGCGCGGGGATGCTCCGGTGATCAGCACTACCCTGCGTTGCTGAGGCGAAACGGTGAGGGTGTCGGCTCGACGTACGCCGGCCGGCGGCGGTTCACCTGCCGGGAGCATAGGGTGAGCGGGGATCATCGGCGTGGGGAGGGTGCTGTGGGTCTGCTGTTGTCGGTCCGGCCGGGCCGGGGTTGCACCGTGCTCGAGGTGGGCGGCGAGCTGGACATGGCGACGTCCCCGCAGC
The DNA here is from genome assembly GCF_009671205.1 of Micromonospora terminaliae. Taxonomy (NCBI): domain Bacteria; kingdom Bacillati; phylum Actinomycetota; class Actinomycetes; order Micromonosporales; family Micromonosporaceae; genus Micromonospora; species Micromonospora terminaliae. Next base: position 6,154,947 of record NZ_CP045309.1, read on the forward strand.
TGCGCGAGGGCCTGCAACAGTTGGTCGACGCCGGTGACCGCCAGGTCGTGGTGGATATGGCCGAAGTGGGGTTCATGGACTCCAGCGGACTGGGCACGCTGGTGGTGATGTTCAAGGCGTTGCGTGACGTCGGCGGTCGGTTGTGCCTCGCCGCGGTGCAACCCGTCGTACACAGCGTCCTGACGGTCACGTCGGTCGATCAAGTCATCGACGTCTATGACAGTGTGCAGGCGGCTGAGGCCGAACTGCCGTCCACGGACGACGCGACAGGCCAGTAGTCAGTCGGGCAGCGCGGTGCTGGCGCGCGTCTGGTCGGCGCCGGCGCTGGTACGCCGGTCCTCGCTGTGCCCGCCGTACCAGTCGAGGATGAACAGCGTCGCGTCATCGGCCAGCGTCGGTCCGCTGACCTCGAGCACGGCATCGGCCAACGCCCGGACAGCCTCCCGTGGGTGCAACCGGGTGATCGACCGCAACATGGTCGGTAGATCCAGGCTGGCGGCGTTGCGCTCCCGCACGCCGTCGGTGACCACCACCAGACGGTCGCCGGGTCGCAGCGTGACCTCGCTGGCGCGGTAACCGGCCTCGGCGAACATTCCCAGGGGGAAGTTGCCGGGCAGCGGGAGCGCCCGGGTGTCCCCGTCGCGTACCAGCATCGGCGGCACGTGCCCGGCGTTGAGCAGCGCGCACACCCCGGTGCGCAGGTCGAGACGGCCGAGGACCGCGGTGATGTAACTGCCGGGCACGGTGGCGTGTTCGGCCACGTCGGCATTCGCGGCGTCGGCCTGCTCCACCAGACCAGCCCCGCGGCGGCGGCTGTTGCGCAGGCTGCCCACGCCCAGGGTGGCCGTCAGCGCGCTGGCCACCCCGTGGCCCATCGCGTCGGTGACGCTGAAGTGCAGCACGTCCCGGGCCAGGCTGTAGTCGAAGGTGTCCCCGCCGATACTCGCGGCGGGCTCCAGCCAGCCGGACAAGGTGAACCCGCTGGCCTCGCACGTGAACGAGCCGGGAAGCAGGCGGCGCTGAATCTCCCCGGACAGGGTGAACGGCGTCGTGCGTTGCCCCCACTCGAACAGGTCGGTGTACCGGCGGTTAGCGATCACCACGAACGCCAACACGTGCGCCGTGCGGGCGATCTCCTCCAGCGCCCGCGGGGCGGGCTCGTCCGGCAGGATCATCTCGAGCAGGCCGATCGCCTCACCGCGGTCGGTCACCGGCGCCAACACCGCCCACCCGTCAGGCTGCGGGACAACCTGCACCGTCTGGGTGCGCAGCGCCTGTTCGGCGGGGCCGCCGTCGAACGGCATCACCGTGGCGACCTCAGCACCGTCCCGGCGTCCCTCACCGGCACCCTCCAGGGGCACGTGGGTCAACCGGACCAGCGCCCGGCCGCTGAGATCCGCGATCAAGAACGCGACCTTACGTGCTCCCAGCGCCGCACCGAGTTCCCGGGTGACCGCCTCGACCGCCTCGACCGGCGAGGCGTTCTCCGCCGCATCCAACATATGAGCCGTGAGCCGCTCTCGACCGCTTTCCACGGTCGGAGCCTACGAGACCCGGCCGCTCATCGCCGAGCACGAGGAACGTCACGCGCGGACCCATAGTCCCGCCCAGAAGAAGAGAACAAGGAGCAGCAGATCATCACTCGCAGCGGATCACAGGCCGCCGGCGCGGGTCCCGACTGGGCTCCGTTGCGTCGTGATGCCTAACGGGTCGTCGGCTTCCGGTCGTCGTCACCCTCGACACGGAACGGGGTGCGCAGGCGGGTCATCGCAGCCGAACTCACGTCGACGGCAGGGGTGTGGTCGAAAGCCGCATCTGCTCCCGGTGCTTCACGGAACAAATCCGAGTCAGGCGCTGTCACATCAGTCAAGAGCTGCTCCAAGCTTGCGCGCCAACGCGCGATCCACCCGCTCGCACATGCAAGCCGGGTGCGGAAAATGAGCGGGGCCGATCCTGCCGCTCGCAGGGGGCGTTGGATCCGTTTCGCTCGACCCGTCGAACCCTAACCCAGAAAGCCATCGTGTGCGGCCTGGGTCGGGCGACGCTTCCGGAGTCACTCGCCGGACGCGGCGGCACCGACCGTACTTGCGGCGAGCAGCGCGAGGCCTGCCCGGAAGACCCGGCGGCGGCCGAAGTCGTCGCCGAGGCTGTCGGCCACCGCGGTGGGCGCAGGTGACCACTCCTGGGTGCTCGTGGGTATCCGCTGGCAGGTAGGCTGAGCGCTCGCGCCCTCGTAGCTCAGGGGATAGAGCATCGGTTTCCTAAACCGTGTGTCGCAGGTTCGAATCCTGCCGGGGGCACCGCGAAGGACCGCCCACTGACTCGGGGACACGACAGCCCGGAGGGAGTCGGCTGATGGCCGGCAGCACCGTCCGACCGATGACGGCGGAGGACGCCGGCGCGGTGCTGGCGATCTACCAGGCCGGGCTCGACGCCGGCGACGCCAGCTTCGAGACCACCGCACCCACCTGGCCGGCGTTCGACGCCACCAGGCTTCCCGAGCACCGCTTCGTCGCCGTCGACGGCGACGGCTCCGTCATCGGCTGGGTCGCCGTCTCGCCGACCTCGACCCGCGCCGTCTACGCGGGGGTGGTGGAGCATTCCGTGTACGTGAGTCCCGCCGCTCAGGGTCGGGGCGCCGGCCGGCTGCTGCTGGACGCGCTCATCGCCTCCACCGAGGCGGCCGGCGTGTGGACCATCCAGTCCGGTGTCTTCCCCGAGAACACCGCGAGCCTCGCGCTGCACCGGCGGGCCGGCTTCCGGGTCGTCGGCACGCGGGAGCGGATCGGCCTGCACCACGGCCGGTGGCGCGACGTCGTGCTCCTGGAACGCCGCAGCCCGGCCGTCGACTGAGGGCCGGGCCGAGTCGCCGGTCAGCCGGGCAGGCGGTAGACGGAGACGTGGGAGCGGGACTCGGCCGTGAACTCGGCCCCGGACCAGTCCGCGTGCCGCGACTCCAGCTCGAATCCGGCGAGCTGGCCCATGAGGTCCAGCTCGGCGGGCCAGATGTACCGGTGCGGGCTCCGGCCCAGCCGCGCCTCGCGGCTCTCGCCGAAGTGGAAGTGGTGGGACACGACCTGCTGGTGCAGCACGTCGTAGGTGTCCAGGCCGATGTAGCCGGGCTCGGCGCACCACACCATGGCCTGCTGTCCGGGTGGCAGTTTGCGCAGCTCGGGCACCCACAGCTCGATCACGAACCGCCCGCCCGGCCGCAGGTGGCGGGCCGCGTTGCGGAAGCAGGCGACCTGTTCCGCCTGGTCGAGAAGGTTGGAGATGGTGTTGTAGACGAGGTAGACGAGGGTGTAGTCGCCGGGCGCCGTGGCGGTCGCCATGTCGCCGACGACCACGGGGATCGTCGCCTCGTCGGCCTTCGTCCGGAGCTTCGCGACCATCGGTGCGGACAACTCGATCCCGGTGACCGGCACGCCGCGTTCCGCCAGCGGGACGGCCACCCGGCCGGTGCCGACGGCGAACTCGAGGGCCCGTCCGCCGCCCGCGAGTGCGGCGAGGCGGTCGACCGTCGGCCCGAGGACCTCCGGCGCGAACATGCCGGTGCCTGGCGTGTCGTAGCGCTGGGCCGTCTCGGCGTCCCAGATCTCTTCCTGACGCATGGCGCCCACGATCGCCGTCGATGCCGGCCCTGTCCAACGGGTTTCTTCGGGTTTCCGCCCGTCCGCGCTGTTAGCCTGCGTGCGAGGGGCTGCGCTGCGGTCACGGCCCCGACCGGGCGCCAGCCCCGGGCCATCGGGGTGGCAGTGGTTCACGTCGGTACCCTGCTAGTCCTGGCCTGCCCGCGACGACATGGTGGTACTTCGTGAACGATCTTCGAGTGGTGGCGTTCGACCTGGACGACACGCTGGCGGTTTCCAAGTCCCAGATCGATCGTCGGATGGCGGAACTCCTCGGCCATCTGCTCACCGAGGTGGATGTGCTGGTCATCTCCGGTGGCCGGTTCGAGCAGTTCCAGACCCAGATGCTGGCGCACCTCGACCTGACCGAGGAGCAGCGCCGCCGGCTGCACCTGATGCCGACCTGCGGCACCCGGTACTACCGGTGGCTGGACGGCGACTGGCGGCAGGTCTACGCCGAGGACCTGAGCGAGGCCGACAAGGCGCGGGTCGTCGCCGCGCTCACCGAGTCGGCGCAGGCGCTCGACCTGTGGGAGCCGAAGACCTGGGGCGACATCATCGAGGACCGGGGCAGCCAGATCACCTTCTCGGCGCTGGGCCAGTCGGCGCCGCCGGCCGAGAAGTACGGCTGGGACCCGGACGGCAGCAAGAAGAAGCGGCTGCGTGACGCGGTCGCCGCGAAGCTGCCCGACCTGGAGGTCCGGGGCGGCGGCTCGACCTCGATCGACGTCACCCGTAAGGGTGTGGACAAGGCGTACGGCATGCGGAAGCTGCTGGAGTGCCTCGACCTGAAGATCGACAACGTGCTCTTCGTCGGTGACCGGCTCGACGTGGGTGGCAACGACTACCCGGTGAAGGCCATGGGCATCCGCTGTGTCGCGGTCACCCGCTGGGAGGAGACGGCCGACTACGTGGAGAGCCTGGTCGACGACCTGGTGAAGCTGCGGGCCGAGCCGGCCTGACCGCCGCCCCGGATCGAGGGGCGGCGGCCGGACGCGGGCGTCAGAGCGCGGCGCGGATCGCCTCGGCGAGCGTCGTCGGGGTGCGGCCGAGCAGCCGGGCCAGGTCGTCGCCGACCTCCAGCTCACCCTGGGCGATGCCCCGGTCGGCGTCGGCGAGCATGGCCGCGTACCCCTCGGGCAGGCCGGCCGCGACCAGCAGCTCGGTGTACTTGTCCACCGGCAGGTCGAGGTAGGAGACCGGGGCGCCGGTCTGCCGGGAGACCTCGGCGGCCAGCTCGGCCATGCTGAACGGCGCGCCGCCCAGCTCGTACACGCTGCCGGCCTGATCCTGCGCGGTGAGCACCGCCGCGGCGGCGGCCGCGTAGTCGGCGCGGGTGGCGGCGCTGACCCGCCCGTCACCCGCCGCCCCGGCCACCCCGTGCTCGCGGTACGTGGCGAGCTGGCCGGTGTAGTTCTCCAGGTACCAGCTGTTGCGCAGGAACACGTACGGCAGGCCGGAGTCGCGGAGGAGCTGCTCGGTGGCCCGGTGCTCGGCGGCGAGCGCCAGCGTGGAGGTGTCCGCCTTCGCGATGCTGGTGTAGACGACCAGCCCGACGCCGGCCTCCCGGGCGGCGGTGATCACGTTCCCGTGCTGCGGCAGCCGCCGGCCGGCCTCGCTGCCGGAGACGAACATCAGCGTCTCGGCGCCCGCGAAGGCGGTGCGGAGCGACGCCGGGTCGTCCTAGTCGGCCCGCCGGGTCTCCACGCCCCGTTCGGCGAGCTGGGCGAGCCGGTCGGCGTCCCGGCCGACCGCCACGATCCGGTCCGCGGGTACGCCCCGGTCGAGCAACGACGAGATGATCAGGCGGCCGAGGTGGCCGGTGGCGCCGGTGACGACGATGGACATGAGCACTCCCTGCTGGTGGCGACGTCAACTGTCTTCCCTCGCCAACGGGAACAACTCCTCGATACTTCCCGTTGGAGAGTAGGCACCTTGAAGTTCGGTACGCACTGAAGGAGAGTGGTCGCGTGCAGGCGGACCCGTTCAACCGGAACTGCGGCAGCCGCAAGGTCCTCGACCGGATCGGCGACCGCTGGAGCGTGCTGGTGGTGCTCACCCTCGCCGACGGCGACAAGCGCTACGGCGAACTGGCCGAGCGGGTCGACGGGATCAGCCAGAAGATGCTCACCCAGACCCTGCGCGGCCTGGAGCGGGACGGTCTCGTCACCCGCACCGTGCACGCCAGCGTGCCGCCGCGGGTCGACTACGCGCTCACCCCGCTCGGCCGCAGCCTGCTCGACCTGGTCGCCGGCCTGGAGGCGTGGGCCACCACCCACCTGACCGAGGTGGAGGCCGCCCGGGCCCGCTACGACGCCCGGGGCTAGTTCCGGTACCGGCCATGTCTGGCGGGATCGGTGTCGATGCGGTAGGAACGCGCAGAGAGCGCTCTCCGTCCCCATCACCGAACAGGCAGGCAGATGAGACCACTCGACCCCTCCCGCCGCCGTTTCCTCGCCCTCACCGCCGCCTCGGCGGCGTCGGTCACCGCCCTCGGGCTCCCGGCCGGCCCCGCCGCCGCGTCCCCGGCCGGCGACGCCACCGACGCCGAGCCCGACTTCGGCCCCAACGTCTTCGTGTACGACCCGGCCACCCCGGTCGAGGAGATCCAGTCCAACCTGGACCAGATCTTCGCCGTCCAGGAGCACAACGAGATGGGCTTCGACCGGTACGCCGTGCTGTTCAAGCCGGGCCGGTACGAGGTGAACGCCCGGCTCGGCTACTACACCACCGTGGCCGGCCTCGGCGCGCACCCCGACGACGTGGAGATCCACGGTGCGGTGCGGGTCATCGGCCAGCCCGACCCGAACTCCGAGGCCGGCATCTCCGCGCTGACCAACTTCTGGCGCTCGGTGGAGAACCTCGCCGTCACCCCGACCGACTGGTCGAACCAGTGGGCGGTCTCCCAGGCGTCCCCGATGCGCCGGGTGCACATCAAGGGCATCCTCTGGCTGGAGCCCGGCCAGCAGGGCTTCTCCAGCGGCGGCTACATCGCCGACTCCAGGGTGGACGGCATCACCATCAACGGCTCTCAGCAGCAGTGGCTGACCCGGGACAGCGAACTCGGCGGCGACTGGACCAACGGGGTCTGGAACCAGGTCTTCTCCGGTGTCGTCGGCGCGCCGGCGCAGGGCTTCCCCAACCCGCCGTACACGACGCTGCCGACCAGCCCGGTGACCCGGGAGAAGCCGTACCTCTTCGTGGACGGCGCGGGCTGCTGGCGGGTGGCCGTGCCCCGGCTGCGCCGCGACACCGCCGGCACCACCTGGGGCGCCGGCGCCGCGCCGGTGCCGTCGCTGCCGCTGGCCGACTTCTTCATCGCCAAGCCCACCGACTCGGCCAAGCGGATCAACCAGGAACTGTCCCGGCCGGGCCGGCACCTGCTGCTCACCCCGGGCGTCTACCACCTGGACCGGGCGCTGCGGGTCAAGCACCCGGACACCGTCGTGCTCGGCCTCGGCATGCCCAGCCTCGCACCGACCACCGGCGACGTCGCCCTGCGGATCGAGGACGTGGACGGCGTCCGCATCGCCGGGGTGCTTGTCGACGCCGGGCCGGTCGAGTCGGAGGTGCTCGTCGAGGTCGGCAAGCCGCACAGCCACCGGTCGCACGCGACCAACCCGATCTCCCTCCAGGACGTCTTCTTCCGCATCGGCGGCCCGTACGCCGGCCGGGCCGTCACCAGCCTCGTGGTGAACAGCCGGCACACCCTGATCGACAACATCTGGGCCTGGCGCGGCGACCACGGCCGGCCGGGCACCATCGGCTGGACCGTCAACACCGCCGACACGGGCGTGGTGGTCAACGGCGACGACGTGACCGCGTACGGGCTCTTCGTCGAGCACTACCAGCGCTGGCAGACGATCTGGAACGGTGAGCGCGGCCGGACCGTCTTCTACCAGAGCGAACTGCCCTACGACCCGCCGAGCCAGGCCGCCTGGCGCAGCCCGACCGGCAACGGCTGGGCCTCCTACAAGGTCGCGAGCCACGTGCGCGAGCACGAGGCGTGGGGGCTGGGCGTCTACTCGTACTTCAACCAGCACGTGGACATCCGCTGCGACCGGGCCATCGAGGCGCCGCGTCGTGCCGGTGTGCGGTTCCACGACGCCATCACCGTCTTCCTGGACGGCAGCGGCGGCATCGAGCGCACCGTCAACGAGGCCGGCACCCCGGTGGTCGGCTCCTACGGCACCAGCCCGGTGGTCAGCTACCCCTGATGCGCCGATCGGGATTCCCGGCCGGCCGCGCCCACGGCCGGCCGGGAGCGACCCGGTCGATGTAACGAGAATTCCCCCGAAGACGCTGCACTCCGCGCCCCATGCAGGCTGGGAATCCCGCCCATAGGCTCGATCCGGCGGCACCGCGGCCACCCGAGGGGGCGACGGACGCGATCGAGGGGGCGCGTCCGACGTCGGCCGGCCGCGTTGTCGGCCGCCCGTTCAGCCGGGGAGCTGCTCCGCGCGGGTGACCACCTGGTCGATGAGGCCGTACTCGCGGGCCTGCTCGGCGGTGAACCAGCGGTCCCGGTCCCAGTCGCGCTGGATCTCGTCCAGCGTGTGCCCGCTGTGCCGGGCGATCAGCTCCTGCATCGTCCGCTTCACGTGCAGCATGTTCTCCGCCTGGATGGTGATGTCGGCGGCCGTGCCGCCCATCCCGCCGGACGGCTGGTGCATCATGACCCGCGAGTGCGGCAGCGCGAACCGCTTCCCCGCCGCGCCCGCGCAGAGCAGGAACTGCCCCATCGAGCCGGCCATCCCGAGGGCCAGCGTCGCCACGTCGTTCTTGACATACCGCATGGTGTCGTAGACGGCCATCCCGGCGCTGACCGAGCCGCCGGGCGAGTTGATGTAGAGGAAGATGTCCCGCTCCGGATCCTCGGCGGCCAGCAGCAGGATCTGCGCGCAGATCTGATTGGCCGAAGCGTCGGTGACCTCGGTGCCGAGGAAGATGATCCGTTCCTTGAGCAGCCGCTCGAAGACCCGGTCCCCGAGGCTCGGCTGCGCGTCGTCCAGCATCCAGATGCCGTGTCCCATGACCTGACCACCCTCCGTGCCCGCCGGTGGGCGAGGGGCCGCCCGGCAACCGGCGGTCTCCAGCCTCCGGCGGGTGGCACCGGGCGGCCCAGGGTTTCTGCCCGGGGCAGATCCGCCCTGGGCAGAACCGGCCGGGCCTAGGCCGCGGCCAGGCGCCGCCGGCCCGCCCGGGCCCGCCGCCGGGCCAGCGTGACCGAGGTACGCGGACGGTGGCGGGCGGCCGGCGCGGAGGGGATCAGCCAGATCCGGGTGCCGGTGCCGAACGCGGTGGGCGAGGCGTACCCGAGGTCCGGGCCGACCGGCGCGGGCGCGGTGCCGGGCAGCCGCAGCGCCCCGCCGAGCAGCGGGGTCGGGGCGACCGGCCGGCGGGTGGCGTGCAGCCGCGGCGCGCCGACCCGCAGCTGCGGCCCCGTCCGGGTGGCCGGCACCCGGTCCAGCCGGGCCAGCGTCACCCCGGAGGCCACCGGCGCCCGCCGCTCGACGCGGCGCAGCTCGTCGCGGGCCTCTTCGAGCAGGTCGGAGAGGTGGATGCCGAGGGCCCGGCAGATCGCCGCCAGCACCTCGGAGGAAGCCTCCTTGCGGCCGCGTTCCACCTCGGAGAGGTAGGGCAGGGAGACGCCGGCCGCCAGCGCCACCTCGCGCAGGGTGCGGCCCTGGCGCAGGCGTACCCGGCGGAGCACCCCGCCGATCACCCGTCGCAGCAACGACATGCGGGCCTCCTCGCGGTCGTGGTCCCCGGACGTCCCCATCATGCCCCGTCCCGGCGGCGCGGACCGGCCCGGCCGGCCCGCATCTCGCCCCGGCAGGCCGGATCCCCGCGTACCCGCTATGTTGTGGGCGTGCAGGCGACGGTGGCGGAGCAGGGCCGACGGTGATCCATTTTCCCGCGCAACGGCGGGGGCCGCTGAGCGCGCTGAGTCTGCGCCTGCTCGCCGCCCTGGGCCTGGTCCTCGCCGTGGTTGCGGCGGTCTGGATCGACCGCGACGGCTACCGCGACGTCAACGAGGACGGCCTCACCCTCCTCGACTGCTTCTACTACGCGGTGGTCTCGCTCTCCACCACGGGCTACGGCGACATCACCCCGGCCGCTTCGTCGGCACGCCTGGTGAACGTCCTGTTCGTGACCCCCGCCCGGGTGCTCTTCCTGATCATCCTGGTCGGCACCACCCTGGAAGTCCTGACCGAGCAGTACCGGACCGGCCGTCGCCTGTCGCGGTGGAGGAGAATCGTGAAGGACCACGTCATCATCTGCGGCTACGGCACCAAGGGCCGCAGCGCCGTCTCCGCGCTGCTGGAGAACGGCCTGGACAAGTCCAAGATCGTGGTCGTGGAGCGGAGCGGCGCCGCGCTGCGGCAGGCCACCTCGGCCGGGCTGGTCGCCATCGAGGGCTCGGCGACCCGCTCCTCGGTGCTGGAGGAGGCGCACGTCCGCACCGCCAAGTCGGTGATCATCGCGACCGACAGCGACGACGCCTCGGTGCTGGTGGCGCTGACCGTCCGGCAGCTCACCGCCGGCCAGGTGCGGATCATCGCGGCCGTCCGGGAGGCGGAGAACGCGCCGCTGCTCAAGCAGAGCGGCGCGCATCACGTGATCGTCTCCTCGGCGACGGCCGGCCGCCTCCTCGGCCTGTCCACCTCCGCCCCGCCGCTGATCGACGTGGTGGAGGACCTGCTCACCCCCGGTCAGGGCATGGCGCTGGCCATGCGCTCCGCCGAGCGCAGCGAGGTGGGCCGCTCGCCCCGTGAGCTGGAGTCGCTCGTCATCGCCCTGGTCCGCCGGGGCAAGGTGGTCACGTTGAACGACAAGGCGGGTGCGGTGATCGAGACCGGCGACATGCTGGTCCACGTCCGTGACGACCGGCCGCAGTCCGCGGCGACGGTCTGACCTTCCCCCCATCCGGCCGGCCGCCCAGCGGTCAGCAGGTGGTGTCCGGCTCCTCCGCGGCCGCCTCGGCGCAGTTGAGCGGGCGCCCACTGGTCGCCCGCCGGAGCAGGTCGTAGAGCGTGTCCCGCTCGGCGGGCTCCAGCGCGCCGAGCACCTCGTCCTCGGCCACGGCCAGGGCGCACTCGGCCTCGCGGAGCCGCTTCGCGCCCGTGGCGGTGAGGATCACCACGTGACGGCGCCGGTCCTCGGGTGACCGTCGCCGCTCGACCAGGCCCTCCGCCTCCAGGTCGTTGAGCAGCCCCACCACGTTCGTGCCGTCGATCTGGAGCGTGCCGGCCAGCCCCTGCTGGCTGATGCCGTCCGAGTCCCGCAGCACGGTGAGCGCCACGAGGTGGCGGGGGCGCAGGCCGAGCGGCGTCAGCACCGACTCCGAGCGCAGCCGCATCCGCCGGGCCAGGTGGTCGAGCAGGGGCCCGGAGCGGCGCTCCGACTCCTCGACCGGCAGGGCTGGCATGTGACCCAGTTTACGCACCCCACGGAACATCGGCCTGCTATAAATGGTTGGCGCTACACAAACGATCCGTGGAGGGTTAACCACATGGCACACCTGCTGTACATCGACTCCAGCATCCGGGGCGAGCACTCGGTCAGCCGGCGGCTCACCGCCCGCGCCGCGGCCGCCTGGCGTGCCGCTCACCCGGGCGGCACGGTCACCCACCGCGACCTGGGCCGCGACCCGCTGCCGCACCTCGACGAGGCCGGTGGCCTGGCCCGGATGGTGCCGGCCGAGCAGCACACGCCGGCGCAGCGCGCCTCCTGGCAGCTCTCCGAGCGGCTGGTGGACGAGGTGAAGCGGGCCGACACGATCCTGCTCGGCCTCCCGCTCTACAACTACGGCGCGCCGAGCAGCGTGAAGACCTGGGTCGACCACCTGATCGCGCCGGGCATCGCGTACGACCCGGCGACCGGGACCGGTCTCCTGGGCGGTCGCGAGTTCATCGTGCTGGGCAGCCGGGGTGGCGGGTACGGCCCGGGCACCCCGCGGGAGGGCTGGGACCACGCCGAGCCCTGGCTGCCGCACGGCCTGTCGATGACCGGCCTGGAGCCGCGCTTCATCTCGGCCGAGCTGACCCTGGCCCCGGTCACCCCGGCCATGGCCGAGCTGATCCCGCTGCACGAGCAGAGCCTCGCGGCGGCCGAGCGGGCCATCGACGAGCTGTGGGTGCCGGCCTCGGCGGTGGCCTGACCCGACGGGAAAAGGGCGGGCCGTCCCCTCGGGAACGGCCCGCCCTTTCGCGTGCTCAGGGACGCGTCAGAGGATCGTCCAGGTGTCGCCCGCGGAGAGCAGGCCGGCGAGCTGCTGCTCGGGGGTCTGGTCGACGCCGGCCTTCGCCGCCGCCACCTGCTCCTGCACGACCGTGTCGTAGGAGGAGCGGTTCACCGAGCGGAACACGCCGATCGGGGTGTTCCGCAGATCCAGCCCCGGCAGCCGGGACAGCGCGAAGGCGTACGCCGGGTCGGCGACCCCCGCGTCGTGCACCACGATCTCCTCGGCCGGGGTGGCCGCGGTCTCCCGGACCTCCAGCCCGAAGCCGCCCGGCGGGTGGACGACGCAGAACTGGCCGTCCTTGCCGAAGGTGATCGGCTGCCCGTGCTCCAGCCGGATCAGGAAGTCGTCCCGGGTGGCCGGCTCCTTCAGCGGGTCGAACGCGCCGTCGTTGAAGATGTTGCAGTTCTGGTAGATCTCCACGAACGCGGAGCCCTGGTGCTCGGCGGCGGCCCGCAGCACCGACTGGAGGTGCTTGCGGTCGGAGTCGATGGTCCGGGCCACGAAGGTGGCCTCGGCGCCGAGCGCCAGCGACAGCGGGTTGAAGGGGGCGTCCGCGGAGCCGACCGGCGTCGACTTGGTGACCTTGCCGATCTCGGACGTCGGCGAGTACTGCCCCTTGGTCAGGCCGTAGATCCGGTTGTTGAACAGCAGGATCTTGAGGTTGACGTTGCGGCGCAGCGTGTGGATCAGGTGGTTGCCGCCGATGGAGAGGGCGTCACCGTCACCGGTGACCACCCAGACCGACAGGTCCGGCCGGCTCACCGACAGGCCGGTGGCGATCGCCGGGGCACGGCCGTGGATCGAGTGCAGCCCGTAGGTGTTCATGTAGTACGGGAAGCGGGACGAGCAGCCGATGCCCGAGATGAAGACGATGTTCTCCCGGGGGATGTTCAGCTCCGGCATGAAGCCCTGGACGGCCGCCAGGATGGCGTAGTCGCCGCAGCCGGGGCACCAGCGCACCTCCTGGTCGGACTTGAAGTCCTTGGCGGTGAGCTTGAGGGCGACGGGCTCAGACATTCTTCAGGACCTCTTCCAGCATCGTCTCCAGCTCGGCGGCGGTGAACGGCAGGCCGCGGACCTGGTTGTAGCCGATCGCGTCGACCAGGTACTTCGCCCGGATCACGTGGGCGAGCTGGCCGAGGTTCATCTCCGGGATGACCACCCGGTCGTACGCGCGCAGCACCTCGCCGAGGTTGGCCGGCATCGGGGCCAGGTGGCGCAGGTGCGCCTGGGCGATGGAGAGCCCGCGCTGGCGCAGGCCCCGGCAGGCCGCCCCGATCGGCCCGTACGTCGACCCCCAGCCGAGCACCAGCACCCGGGCGTCGCCGTCCGGGTCCTCCACCTCGACGTCCGGCACCGGGATCGTCTCGATCCGGGCCGCCCGGGTGCGCACCATGAAGTCGTGGTTCGCCGGGTCGTACGAGATGTCGCCGGTCTTGTCGGCCTTCTCCAGGCCGCCGATCCGGTGCTCCAGCCCCGGGGTGCCCGGGATGGCCCACGGCCGGGCCAGGGTCTCCGGGTCCCGCAGGTACGGCAGGAAGGTGGCGCCGTCCTCGCCGTTGGGCCGGGTGGCGAACTCGACCCGCAGGTCGGGCAGGCTCTCCACGTCCGGCAGCAGCCACGGCTCGGAGCCGTTGGCCACGTAGTTGTCCGACAGCAGGAGCACGGGGGTGCGGTAGGTCAGCGCGATCCGCGCCGCCTCGATGGCCGCGTGGAAGCAGTCCGCGGGGGACTTCGGCGCGATCACCGCGACCGGGGCCTCGCCGTGCCGGCCGTACAGGGCCATGTTGAGGTCGGCCTGCTCGGTCTTGGTGGGCATGCCGGTGGACGGCCCGGCGCGCTGCACGTCGACGATGACCAGCGGCAGCTCCAGCGCCACGGCCAGCGAGATCGTCTCGCTCTTCAGGGCGACGCCCGGGCCGCTCGTGGTGGTGACGCCGAGCGAGCCGCCGTACGACGCGCCCAGCGCCGCGCCGACCGCCGCGATCTCGTCCTCGGCCTGCATGGTGACCACGCCGAACTTCTTGTGCTTGCTCAGCTCGTGCAGGATGTCCGAGGCCGGGGTGATCGGGTACGCGCCCAGGAAGACCGGCAGCCCGGAGCGGACCCCGGCGGCCACGAGGCCCAGCGACAGCGCGGCGTTGCCGGTGATGTTCCGGTAGGTGCCCGGCACCATCTTCGCCGGCTTCACCTCGTAGCGGACCGAGAAGTCCTCGGTGGTCTCGCCGAAGTTCCAGCCGGCCCGGAAGGCGGCCACGTTCGCGGCGACCAGCTCCGGCCGGGCCGCGAACTTGCGCTCCAGGAAGCGCAGCGTCGACTCGTACGGCCGCGAGTACATCCAGCTCAGCAGGCCGAGCGCGAACATGTTCTTGGCCCGCTCGGCGTCCTTCTTGGACACCTCGTGCGCGGCCAGGGCGCCGATCGTCATCGAGGTCAGGGCGACCGGGTGCACCACGTAGCCGGCGAGGGAGTCGTCGTCCAGCGGGCTGGTCGTGTAACCCACCTTGGCCAGGTTGCGCCGGGTGAACTCGTCGGTGTTGACGATGATGTCCGCACCGCGCGGCAGGTCGGCCAGGTTGGCCTTGAGCGCGGCCGGGTTCATGGCCACCAGCACGTTCGGCGCGTCGCCGGGCGTCAGGATGTCGTAGTCGGCGAAGTGCACCTGGAAGCTCGACACGCCCGGCAGGGTGCCGGCGGGGGCGCGGATCTCGGCGGGGAAGTTGGGCAGCGTGGAGATGTCGTTGCCGAGTTGCGCCGTCTCCGAGGTGAACCGGTCGCCGGTGAGCTGCATGCCGTCGCCGGAGTCGCCGGCGAACCGGATGACCACCCGGTCCAGTTGACGGATCTGCTTGGTCACGCCCGCACCTCGCTTCGCTGAGCGCCGTCGCAGGGGCGGCTGAACGTGATGGTGACCCCGCCTTGCCCGGCCACGTGCCCTCCTAGACGCGCTGCTGCTGCGGCCGTCCGTGACTCGGCCGGCCCGCTTCAATTCTCACGTCAGAGCCTACGTCGGTCCGTTAGGGCAACCTTGGTGGAGGTCCGACGTATGGGACCTGATCGGGCCGGTGTATGCCCGGCTTTGCGGCGTTTAGTACCGCAGCCGTAATTCAGATCACCGCAATCCGGAGGACGTTTCCGCGACTCACTCCTCGGCGGGGCGGGCGACCGGGTCCGTCGCCGAGCCTCCGGCGCGGCGGCGCAGCGAGGTGGTCGCCAGCGCCAGCGCGAGCACGACCAGCACCCCGGACACCCCGATCAGGGTGACGGCGGTCCGGTGCACGGAGGTGTCGTCGTCCTCGGCCGCCGCCGCGGCGGCCACCACGCCCTGCGACCCGGTCGGGGCGGGCGCCCCGACCGCCGCCGGCGTGGCCAGCGCGGCCGCCGCGGTGATGCGGAAGCTCATCTGCACCTGCCGGTCCCGCCCGCTGCGCGGGTCGAGCCGGGCGACCACCGCGCCGGCCAGCGGGGCCCGGCGCTGGGCCTCCGCCGAGGCGGTCACCGGCAGGCTCAGGTCGACGGTCCGGCCGGCCGGCACGGTGCCCAGCTCGCACCGGGTCCGGTTCGGGGCCGCCGCGGCGCAGCCGGCCGGCGGGTCGGTGACGGTCACCCCCGCGGGCAGGACCACGTCGACCCGGCCGGCGGCGTCGACCTTGCCGGTGTTGCCGAGGCGGACGCCCAGGGTGGTCGGTGCGCCGCTGATGTCGAAGAGCACCTCGTCGGCGCGGAGCGAGATGCCGGGCACCGGCGGCCCGGGCGGAAAGAGGACCGCGAAGCCCTCGTCGTCGCCGGTCGCGGCCACGCCGGGCGCCGTGGCGGTGACCCGGACCGACCCGCTCAGCGGCATGGACCGCCAGGCGGTGCCGGCGACCCGCACGCGGATCGAGGCGCGGAACTGCGCTCCCGGCGCGGTGGTCCACTCGCCGCAGCGGTGGCTGCCGCCGCCGGCGGAGGCGCATCCCGGCGTGCCGGCGTCGGTCAGCCCGGGCGGCAGGGTGTAGGCGAGACGGATCTGCTCCGGCCGGCCGCCGGTGTTGGTCACCGTCACCCGCAGCGTCGTCACCGTGCTGGCCGCGTTCCAGTAGGCGGGTGTCAGCACCACGTCGTCGGTGGTGACCCGCACGCCCAGCGGGCTGGCCGCCGGCTGCCCCGGCGGGGGCGGGGCCACCACGGGCGGCGGCCCGACCGGCGGGGGAGCCGGCGCGGTCGTGGTGGGCGCCGTCGTGGTGGGCACCGGTTCGGGGGCCGTGGTCGTCGGCGCAGGCGGAGTGGTGGTCGCCGGCGGCGGCGTGGTCGGCGGGATCTCCTCCGTGGGCGGCGGGCTGGTCGGGGCCGGCTCCGTCGTCGTGGGGTCCACGGTGGGTGTCGCCTCGGTCGGGTCGGTGCCGGGATCGCCGCCCGGGTCACCCGGATCGCCCGGATCACCCGGTTCGGCCGCCAGCGCCACGGCGGTCACGGTCGGCGAGGCCACCGCCCAGGCCGGCGCCACCGCGAGGGCCGCCGCGACCCCGGCGACCAGCGCCGGCACGAGCAGGCCAGGAGTGCCGTGGAGCGCGGCGCGCCGAGCAGGCCGTACGCGGGGGCGGGCCATCTATCCTCCGTGACGCTCAGTGAAGTCTCATTATTCGGCAACAGTTGCCTTCGGGCACTAGTCCCGCAAGGAAACAAATCCGTAACGTGTTCGAGGCGGCCCGACGGCCCGACCGGTAGGCTCCCGACCGTGACCGGTTACCTCGGCTCGTACGCCACGCTCGGTCTCCTGCTCCTTGCCGCCGTGCTCTTCTTCGTTACGGCGTTCTCGGCCAATCGGGTGTTACGTCCTGGCCGTCCGGCTGATCCCTGGGGCAAGCGGGCCACCTATGAGTGCGGCCTCGACCCGGTCGGCGGCGACTGGGCCCAGATGCAGATCCGCTACTACGTCTACGCCTACCTGTACGTGCTCTTCGCCGTGGAGGCGGTCTTCCTCTTCCCCTGGGCGCTGGTCTTCGACCGGCCCGGGTTCGGCGTGACCACGGTGGTCGAGATGGGCGTGTTCGTCGCCGTGGTGGCGCTGGGCATCCTCTACGCCTGGCGCCGCAACATCCTCCGCTGGACCTGAGCCGGCTCAGGCCAGCCCGCGCCGGGCCAGAGCCGGTGGCCGGTCCCCGCGGATCGAGGCCACCATGTCCAGCACCCGGCGGGTCTCGCGAACCTGGTGGGCGCGGAACACCCGCGCGCCGAGCCAGGCCGAGACGGCGGTGGCCGCCAGGGTGCCCTCCAACCGGTCGGGCACCGGCAGGTCCAGCGTCTCGCCGATGAAGTCCTTGTTCGACAGGGCCACCAGCAGCGGCCAGCCGGTGGCGGTCAGCTCGCCGAGCCGTCGGGTGATCTCCAACGAGTGCCGGGTGTTCTTGCCGAAGTCGTGCGCCGGGTCGATGAGGATGCCGTCCCGGCGTACGCCGAGGTCGGCCGCACGCTCCGCGAGGCCGGTGACCGTCCCCACCACGTCCGCCACCACGTCGTCGAACGCGGCCCGGTGCGGCCGGGTCCGCGGGGCGAGCCCCCCGGCGTGCGAGCAGACCAGCCCGGCGCCCGTCGCCGCGGCGACCCGGGCCAGCGCGGGATCCGCCCCGGACCAGGTGTCGTTGAGCAGGTCGGCGCCGGCCGCCACCGCCTCCACCGCCACCTCGGCGCGCCAGGTGTCGATCGAGATCACCACGTCCGGGAAGGCGGCCCGGACCGCGGCGATGGTGTCCACCGTGCGGCGGATCTCCTCGGCCACGTCGACCTCGTCGCCCGGCCCGGCCTTCACCCCGCCGATGTCGATGATCTCCGCGCCCTCGGTCACCGCCCGCTCGACGGCGCGCAGGGCGCTGTCCTGCGCGAACGTCGCCCCCTTGTCGAAGAACGAGTCCGGCGTGCGGTTGACGATCGCCATCACGGTCAGCTCGCCGGGGGAGAAGGTCCGCCCGCCGAGCCGCAGCGCCCCGGTCATGCCCGCCTCCTCGTCGCCGATCTTCCCCCGGTCGCCCCCGACGCTATCCGGTCCGGCGATTCCGATCGGAGGCGGCGGAGGGCTCGCCCGATCCCCGCCCGCATGCCACGATCTCCCCATGGGTGAGGTTCTGCTCCTCTTGGTCGTCGCGCTGACCGTGGCGGCGGTGGTGTTCGGGGTGACGGTGCTGGTCTCCGGGCGGGATCCGGGCCTGGTGCCGGCCGAGCCGGACGGGCGGGCCGTGCCCCTGCCGGGCAGCCGCCCGCTGGACGAGTCGGACGTCGCCGAGGTGCGCTTCGACACCGCGCTGCGCGGCTACCGGATGGCCCAGGTCGACGCCGCCATGCGCCGGGCCGCCTACGACATCGGCTACAAGACCGAGCTGATCGGCGTGCTGGAGGCCGAGAACACCGCGCTCCGCGAGGGCCGGATCGAGGAGGCCGACGCGCTGCGCCGGGCCCGTGCGGAGGCCGCCGCGACCGGTTCGGACGCCGCCGCCCCCGCCGCGCCGCCCCCCGCCGCGCCGCCCACCGTCGACCCGCCCGCCGACGGGCCGCTCACGGCCGAGGCCGGCGTGGCGGAGGCCCCGGCCGCCGCCGCCGTCGAGGACGTGGCCACGCTGCCGTCCACCGCCCCGGCGGCGGCCACCGGCGGGCCCGCTCCCATCGCCCCGGTGGCGGCCCCGGTCGACCAGAACCCGCCTGAGGTCGGCCTCCGGCCGCCCACCGACGCGTCCGCCACTCCGGCCGACCACGACCCCACCGCCGAAGCGCCCGGCGAGGTGTCCGACGAGGCGGACCGGGACGCCGACGCCGACCGGGAGCGGGGGCCGGTGGTCCGCTCGGAGTCCGCGTGACCGGCGCGGCCGACGGCGCCGGCTTCGCCGAGGCGGCGCGGGCCGGGGCCGCCGAGGTCACCGCCACGGTGATCGTCGACGCGCCGGCCGAGCGCGTCTTCGCCGCGCTGACCGCCTGGGAGCGGCAGTCCGACTGGATCCCGCTCACCACCGTCCGGGTGGTCCAGGGTGACGGCGGCGAGGGGAGCCTGGTCGAGGCGGTCACCGCGCTCGGCCCGGCCGTGCTCCGCGACGAGATGCGGGTGGTCCGGGTGGACGCGCCGTACGAGGTCGGCGTGGTGCACTGCGGCAAGCTGCTGCGCGGCCCCGGCGTGCTGCGCTGCACCCCGCTGGGACGGGACCGGACCCAGGTGGTCTGGCACGAGTGGTTCCACCTGCCCGGCGGGAGGGCCGGTCGGGTGGCCTGGCCGGTGCTCTGGCCCGGCTCGAAGTTCAGCCTCACGCAGGCGCTGAAGAAGTTCGCGCGGCTGGTCGAGCAGGGCCGGCTGCCCTGACCGCCGGTCACCGCCGTTGTCGGTGGGCTGACCTACCGTGTACGGCGTGACTGACCTGGTGACCGGCGCCGACGGGCTGCCCCGCTGCGCCTGGGGGGCGAGCACCCCGGACTACGCCGTCTACCACGACGAGGAGTGGGGCCGGCCGCTGCGCGGCGACGACGCGCTCTACGAGCGGCTGACCCTGGAGGCCTTCCAGTCCGGCCTGTCCTGGCTGACCATCCTGCGCAAGCGGCCCGCGTTCCGGCTCGCCTTCGACGAATTCCGGATCGAGAAGGTCGCCGGCTACGGCGAGGCCGACGTGGCCCGGCTGCTGGCCGACGCGGGGATCGTCCGCAACCGGGCCAAGGTCGAGGCGGCCGTCGCCAACGCCCGGGCCGCCCTGGCGCTGCCCGACGGCCTCTCCGCGCTGCTGTGGTCGTTCGCGCCGCCGCCCCGGGCGGCCCGGCCGCGCTCGTTCGCCGAGGTGCCGGCGCTCACCCCGGAGTCCACGGCGATGGCCAAGGCGCTCAAGAAGAGCGGCTTCCGCTTCGTGGGCCCGACCACGGCCTACGCGCTGATGCAGGCCACCGGCATGGTCGACGACCACCTCGCCGGCTGCCACGTGGCCGGCGACCGTCCGGGGGCATGAGCCGGCCGGCGGACGTGCCGGGACCGGCCCCGGTCCGGCGTGATGGGATTGAGACATGACCGACACCGAGCCGCGGACGAGCGGGACGATCGAGGGCGGCGCCGGGCCGGGTGCCTGGGCGGTGCTGCTGCCCGCCGAGCGCTACGAGGCCGAGCGGCTCGTGCACCACGACACGCTGGAGCTGACCGGGCTCGACGAGACCGTGCGGCCCCGGCCCGGTGACCCGGTCGCCGTGCTGGTCGACGAGCCGCTGCGGCTCGTGGCGCTCGGCCGGGTCGCCCTCGCCACAGGGGAGACCCGGGAGGACCCGGACGACCCGCAGTCCGAGGCCGGTCCGGGGGTGCTCGTGGTGACGTACACCCGGCGGGTGCTCGACGAGCCGGTGCCGGTCGGCGGCCTGGCGCTCGACGGGCCGGTCAGCGGCCTCGACGCGGCCGGCTTCCGCGAGCTGGCCGACCGGCTCGGCCCGCCGCCGGCCCGCCGCTCCTGGCTGGTCAGCCTCGACCTGCCGATCGAGGCGGCCTCGCCCGCCGAGGCGGTCCGGCTCTTCTGGGCCTACGTGCAGGAGCTGGGCCCGCGCGAGCTGCCCGCCTTCGTCTCGCCGGCCGGGAACGAGCTGGCCATGCAGGCCTTCGTGCTCGGCGCCGAGGCCAACCAGGACCCCGAGGAGGACGACTGACCCGCGGGTCAGCGACCCTCGAAGACCGGCTTCTGCTTGTTCACGAAGGCCATGGTCGCGGCCCGGTGGTCGGCGGTGGCGCCGCAGATCGACTGGGCCTGCGCCTCGGCGGCCAGGGCGTCGGCCAGGGTGCCGGCGTCGGCGATGGAGAGCTGCCGCTTGATCGCCCCGTACGCGACGGTCGGGCCGGCCGCGAGCCGGGCGGCCAGCTCCTGCGCGGCCGGGAGCACCTGCTCGTCGTCGTCCACGAGCCGGGTCAGCAGGCCCAGCCGGCAGGCGTCCTCGGCGCCCACCGGCTCGGCGAGCATCAGCAGCTCGACGGCCTTGGCGTGGCCGACCAGGCGGGGCAGCGTCCAGGAGGCGCCGGTGTCGGCGGCGAGCCCGACGCCGGCGAACGCCATGAGGAAGCGGGTCTTCGGGCCACCGATGCGGAAGTCGGCGAGGAACGCCAGTGAGGCGCCGGCCCCGGCGGCCATGCCCCGGACCGCGGCGACCACCGGCTTGGGCAGGTTGGCCAGCCGGGCGGCGATCGGGTTGTAGTGGGCCCGTACGGTGCCCAGCGGGTCGGCGTCGGCGGATTCCAGGGTCTGCACGTGCTCCCGCAGGTCCTGCCCGGCGCTGAACGCGTTGCCCGCCCCGGCCAGCACGACCGCCCGGCAGGACCGGTCGGCCTCCAGCTCGGCGAGGGTGTCCCGGAGCGCCTCCTTGAGCGCCACGTCGAGCGAGTTCAGCGCGGTCGGGCGGTTCATGGTCAGGGTGACGACGGCGTCGGTGCGGTCGACGAGCAGCGGCTCGGTCACGTGTCTAACGACCCTTCTGTCGGGCGAGGCGGTTGCCGGCGTCGAGGCACTGCTCGACGTACCGGTCGGCGGCCGGCCGGAGCCGGGCCGCGTGCCGGTCGAAGAAACTGGCGGCGCTGCTGCCCGGCCAGCGCTCGGGGAGCAGCGCCGGCGGCAGCTGCGGGTCCCGGAACAGGAAGGTACGCCACGCGTGCACGAGCCGGAACCGGGCGGCGTACGCCTCCTCGTCGCTGCTGCGCACGGTGACCCCGCTGAGCAACGGCTTCTGCTCGGCGACGAACCGCTCGTAGGCGCGGCCGATCTCGGCCAGGTCCCAGGCGCGGCGGACCACCCCCATGGCGCCGGGGGTGCCGGCGGCGTGCGCGGCGGTGAACCGCTCGTACCGCACCCCGGCCTCGGCGAGCAGGACGTCCACGTCCTCGCCCGGCCGGGTCGCCACCCAGGTGCAGTCGTCCAGCGTGCCGTAGCCGAGGAAGGTCAGGTTCGCGGCGAGCCGCTGCCGGTCCCGGCGGGACGCGGGGGCGTCCAGCACCAGGAGGTCGAAGCGGCCGTCCCAGGCGTGCCGCCCGGTGCGGTAGATCCGGGCGCCCGCCTCGTCGAGCCGGCGGGCCGCCTTCGGTGTGATCGAATATCCGGGCCCCGACGCGAGCCGGAGCGGTTCGAGCCAGCCCTGACGGACCATCCGGGAGACCGCCGTACGGACCGCCGGCGGGGCGATCCCGAGCGGTGCCAGCAGCTTCACCAGGGCGGCGACCGGTGCGCGGCCGCCCCTCGCCCGGAGGTGGTCGCCGTACAGGTCGAAGAGTGCCGACCGTGCCTGCATGACCGCACATTGTGACAGGCCTATCCAAGATAAGCTAGATGCTGTTACATCAATGCTGCTTCGGTTTGGGTCCGGCGGTGTTCATCAGGGAAAATCATTGGTCGACGCCCCCGCGATGGCTGCGGGTGGTCATGACGAAGTGGCTGTGGGGCAACCCACCGACCCTGGTGTAGGTCTGAGGGGAGACAACATGGCGGCGATGAAGCCGCGGACGGGCGACGGTCCGCTGGAGGTCACCAAGGAGGGCCGGGGCATCGTCATGCGGGTCCCGCTGGAGGGTGGTGGCCGGCTCGTCGTCGAGATGACTCCCGACGAGGCCACCGCGCTGGGTGACGCGCTGAAGGCGGCTGCCGGCTGATTGCGGAGAGCGGTCCGCGCGACGTCCGTCGCGCGGACGGTTCGTCCTACCCTGAGCCACCGGCCGAGCCGGTGGCTCAGGGCCTTCCGCAGCCGGTAACCGGCAAAGTGTCCCGCTTCAAGCAGTTTCGGAGGTACGGTCCAGCGTGCTGGCCATTCGTCTGGTGAGCGGGCCCGCGCGGCCCGACACCCTCGTCCTGCCCGTTCGTCCCGAAGGGCCGGACGCCCCGGCCACGCTGGTCCCCACCGCCGCCCCGCCCGCTGACGACGTCCGGGCCGAGGCGGCGGCGCTGGTGCCCGCCGCCCGGCTCACCGGCGCCCCCGGCGAGGTGCGGGAGCACCTGCGGCCCGGCGGCACCCCCGCCCGGCTCTGGCTGCTCGGCGTCGGCGACGGCGACGAGCACGGCTGGCGGGTCGCCGGAGCGGCGCTGGTCCGGGCCGCCAAGGATGAGACGCACATCACGATCGCGCTGCCGGACGACGCCACGGACGCGCTGCGCGGCCTCGCCGAGGGGCTGCTGCTCGGCTCCTACCGGTACCGGCTGACCGAGGCCGGCGGCACGCCCGCCCTGGCCGAGGTGGACGTCGTGGTGGGGGACCCGGAGGCGCTCGCGCCCACCCTGGCCACCGCCCAGACCACCGCCGAGATGACCCGGCTGGCCCGGGACCTGACCAACACCCCCTCGTCCACCAAGAACCCGGAGTGGTTCGCCGCCCAGGTGGCCGCCGCCGCGTCCGGCCGCGCCGACCTGCACCTGCGGGTACGCGAGCCGGAGGAGCTGGTCGCCGAGGGCTTCGGCGGCATCCTGGCCGTCGGCGGCGGCTCGGCCAGCGGCCCCCGCCTGGTCGAGCTGGACTGGCGGCCGGCCGGCGCGCGTACGCACGTGGTGCTGGTGGGCAAGGGGATCACCTTCGACACCGGCGGCATCTCGATCAAGCCGGTGCCGGCCATGAAGCTGATGCGCAAGGACATGGCCGGGGCCGCCGCGGTGGTCGCCGCCACCCTGGGCGCCGCCGCGCTGGGGCTGCCCGTGCGGGTCACCACGCTGGCCCCGCTCGCCGAGAACATGGTCAGCGGCTCGGCGTTCCGCCCCGGCGACATCGTCCGCCACTACGGCGGCCGGACCAGCGAGAGCACCAACTCCGACGCCGAGGGCCGGCTGGTGCTCGCCGACGCCATGGCGTACGCCGTCCGGGAGCTGAAGCCCGACCTGCTGGTCGACCTGGCCACGCTGACGGGGGCGAACGCGGTGGCGCTGGGCAAGCGGCACGCCGCCCTCTACAGCGAGAACGACGACCTCGCCGCCGACCTGCTGGGCGCGATCACGGCGGCCGGCGAGCGCGCCTGGCGGATGCCGCTGGCCGACGACTACGTCGAGTACCTGAGCAGCGACATCGCCGACCTGCACAGCTCCCCGGCCCGGGGCGCCGGCTCGGTCGTCGCCGCGCTCTTCCTCCGCGAGTTCACCGGCGAGCTGCGCGACCGCTGGGTGCACGTGGACATGTCCGCACCCTCCTGGTCGGACGACGTGCACGGCGAGCTGGTCAAGGGCGCCACCGGCTGGGGCGTCCGCGGGCTGCTGCGCTGGCTGGCCACGCTGGGCTGACCGGCCGGGGCGGTCAGCCCTTCACGGCCGCGAGCAGGCCGTGCCCGACGGGCAGCAGCGCCGGCACCCAGTGCTCCGACTCGCGGATGGCCTTGATGGTCTCCCGTACGGTCACCGTCTCCACGTCGCGGGCGGCCGGGTCACCGATTCGGCCGCCGGCCAGGGCGCCGTTGAGCGCGAGCACGCCGCCCGGGCGCAGCAGCCGCAGCGCCGCGTCCACGCAGGCCGCGAAGCCGGCCGCCTCGGCGTCGACGAAGACCAGGTCGTAGGCGCCGTCCGCGAGCCGCGGCAGCACGTCGAGGGACCGCCCGGTGATGATCCGGGTACGCCCCGATGCGAAACCCGCCTCCTGGAACAGCCGCCGGGCGATGCGCTGGTGCTCGACCTCCACGTCGATCGTGGTGAGCACCCCGTCGGGGCGCATGCCCCGGAGCAGCCAGACGCCGCTCACCCCCGTGCCGGTGCCGATCTCGACGACCGCCCGGGCGTTCCCGGCGGCGGCGAGCAGGCGCAGCGCGGCGCCGGCGCCCGGCGTCACCGCGTCCACGCCCACCTCGTGGGCCAGGGCGCGGGCGGTCCGGAGCACGAGATCCTCGGTGACGTACGACTCGGCGAACTGGAGCACCTGGGCGGTCGAGTTGCCGGAGCCGGCGACCGTGGCGATGGGACACCTCCGGGCGGACTGGTGCGAGGGGTCGGTTGGCACTGAGAGCCTAGAGGCGTGCCTCCACGGGCGCAGCCGCGAGTCGGCCCTCAGACGATCACGCGCGGCAACCCCTGACTCCACTCGGGGCATCCGTGCAATCCTGGACGGAGTCCCGCGCTCCACGGCCGGCTCCACCGACCGCCCGGCGCGGGGCGTGGGGGACGGACTGGGAGGCACCGACGTGACCGACGGCTGGGACTGGCGCCAGCCCGGCGGGAGCCCGGCGCCGGCGGGAGGGCCGGCGCAGGGGCAGCCGCCGCAGGGCGCCGGGGGCGGCACCTCGCCCTGGTGGTCCGACGCGCTCGCCGATCCCTGGCGCGACCCGTACGCGCCCGCCGCCGTGGTGGTGCCGGCCGCCCCGGTCACCGGCAGCGGCGAGCCGGAACCGGTGACCGACCCCGACGCGCCGAGGCGCCCCGGCCTGCGTCAGGTGGTGCTGGTCTCGCTGATCACCGCCCTGCTCGCCGGCTCGCTCGGCAGCGCCCTGACCTACGCGTTCCTGCGCGGCGGCGGGGGCGTGCCGACCCTGGGGGCGCAGTCGGGCCAGGCCCCGGCGCTCGCCCAGCGCAAGCCCGAGTCACTGGCCGGGGTCGCCGAGAAGGTGCTGCCCAGCGTGGTCACGGTCCGCGTGGCCAGCCTCGGCGGCACCAGCGAGGGCTCCGGCTTCGTGGTGAGCGCCGACGGGCACATCGTCACCAACGACCACGTGGTGGCGGGCGGCCCGGGCAAGGCCACGGTGGTCTTCAACGACGGCAGCACCGCCCCCGGAACGGTGGTCGGGCAGGACCCGGAGTCGGACATCGCGGTGATCAAGGTGACCCGTACCGGGCTGAAGCCGGTGGAGTTCGGCGACTCCGACGCGCTCGCCGTCGGTGATCCGGTGCTCGCCATCGGCTCGCCGCTCTCCCTGGCCAACACGGTGACCGCCGGCATCGTCAGCGCGCTGGACCGCACCATGATGGCCGGCGAGCCGGGCGGCCCGACCCGCTACTACGCCGCGATCCAGACCGACGCGGCGGTCAACCACGGCAACTCGGGCGGCCCGCTGGTCGACGGGGCCGGCCGGGTGGTCGGGGTCAACTCGACGATCAAGTCCCTGGTCGCCGACGGGCAGGAGGCCGGCAACATCGGCCTCGCCTTCGCCATCCCGATCAACCAGGCGAAGCGGGTCACCGAGGACATCATCGGCACCGGCAAGGCCCGGCGTACGGTGATCGGCGCCCAGGTCGGCGGCACCGGCGTGAGCGGCGGCGGCGTACGCCTCAACGGCGTCGAGCCGGCCGGGCCGGCCGCGGCGGCCGGGCTGCGTACCGGGGACGTGGTGCTCCGGCTCGACCGGCACCCGATGAACGATCCGACCGACCTCGTGGCCCTCGTCCGCAAGTACGCCCCCGGTTCGGTGGTGACGGTGGAGTACCGGCGCGGGTCGGATCGGCAGAACGCCTCGGTGACGCTCGCCGCAGACGCCAAGTGAGCATGCCTCACCCCCTCCCGGCCGGCCACCTGACGTGCGTAGTCTTGCCCTGACGCGCCACGAGGAGGCCGAGTGTGTTCGAGAACCTGAACTGGTGGGAGATCGGCGCCCTGCTGCTCCTGGCACTGCTGATCTTCGGGGACCGGCTGCCCACGGTGATCAACGACGGCCTCCGGATGGTCCGTAACCTGCGCAACATGGCGCGGAACGCCACCGGTGACCTGAGCCGCGAGCTGGGCACGGACATCCAGCTGGAGGACCTGCACCCGAAGGCGTTCATCCGGAAGCACCTGCTCAGCGAGGAGGACGAGCAGGCCCTCCGGAAGCCGCTGCAGAGCATGTACGACAACCTGCGTTCGGACGTCACCGGCGTGCACGACGACCTGAAGGACGTGGCCAAGGCGGCCGACCTGCGGACCAACGGCACCCGCCCGGCCACCGCCACGGGCGGGTCCCCGGCCCCGGCTCCGCGCCCCTCCTACGACGACGCCACCTGAGCCCCACGAACCGAGCGACCCTCCCCGGCCAGGGCCGGAGAGGGTCGTCGGCTGAGCGTTCCGGGGTCAGCGACCGGAGGGCTTGAGCCCCAGGGGCTTGCCGAGCAGGGATTCGCGGCGCACCGCGAGGCGGTCGGCGACCTGCGCCAGCGCGCGGGCGGCCGGGGCGTCCGGCTGGGCCAGCACGATCGGGGTGCCGGCGTCGCCGCCCTCGCGCACCCGGGTGTCCATGGGGATCTGCCCGAGCACCGGCACCTGCGCGCCGATGGTCCGGGTCAGCGACTCGGCGACGGCCGCGCCGCCCCCGGCCCCGAAGACCTCCATGCGGGAGCCGTCCGGCAGCTCCAGCCAGGACATGTTCTCGATCACACCGACCACCCGCTGGTGGGTCTGCAGCGCGATGGCGCCGGCCCGCTCGGCCACCTCGGCGGCGGCCGCCTGCGGGGTGGTGACGACCAGGATCTCGGCGTTCGGCAGGAGCTGGGCCACCGAGATCGCGATGTCGCCGGTGCCCGGGGGCAGGTCGAGCAGGAGGACGTCCAGGTCACCCCAGTAGACGTCGGCGAGGAACTGCTGCAGGGCCCGGTGCAGCATCGGGCCGCGCCAGACGACGGCCGCGTTGCCCGGGGTGAACATGCCGATCGAGATGACCTTCACGCCGTGCGACTGCGGCGGCATGATCATGTCCTCGACCCGGGTGGGCGCGCCGTCGGCGCCGAGCATCCGGGGCACCGAGTGGCCGTAGATGTCGGCGTCCACCACGCCGACCGAGAGGCCGCGGGCGGCCAGCGCGGCGGCCAGGTTGACCGTGACGCTGGACTTGCCGACGCCACCCTTGCCGCTGGCGACCGCGTAGACCCGGGTGCGGGAGCCGGGCTGGGCGAACGGGATGACCGGCTCGGTGCCGCCCCCGCCGCGCAGCTTGGACTGGAGCTCCTGGCGCTGCTCGGGGCTCATCACGCCGAACTCGATCTCGACGCCGGTCACGCCGGGCACCGCCCCGACGGCGGCGGTGATGTCGGTACGCAGCTTGTCCTTCAGCGGGCAGCCGGCCACGGTGAGCAGCAGCTCGACCCGGACCACGCCGTCGTCGCCGACCGCGGCGGAACGGACCATGCCCAGCTCGGTGATCGGCCGACGGATCTCCGGGTCGTTGACGGTGGCCAGGGCGGCCTGGATCGCGTCGGAGATGGTGCTGACGGGTGCTGACATGTCCGCAATGCTACGTCGGCGGTCATCGGCGTCCGCCGCTGGCGGTGGCCGGTGTGAGCGAATCGATGGCCGCCCGAGGGGTGGACGGGCCATGCCGCGAAGTGGGACGATCGAGGCGAACGCCGCTCGCCTGGCCCCTTGAGGCGCGCGGCGTTCAATACGTTCCGGGCTCAGCCGTCGAAGCGCCCGTCGTGGGCGAAGTCCCCGTCGAGGTCGTCGCGGGGCTCGTCGAGCGGCTCCCCGCCGGCCTGCCGGCGGGCCTCCCGCTCCTGCTGGCGGCGCTCCAGCTTCCGCCGCCGCTCGGCCGCCTCGTCCAGCTCCTCGGCCAGCCGGGCCAGCTCGGAGCGCAGGAAGTCCCGGGTCGCCACCTCGCCCAGCGCGATGCGCAGCGCGGCGATCTCCCGGGCCAGGTACTCCGTGTCGGCCTTCTGCATGGTGGCCCGCCGCCGGTCCTCCTCCAGCGCGATCCGGTCCCGGTCGGCCTGCCGGTTCTGCGCGAGCAGGATCAGCGGGGCCGCGTAGGAGGCCTGCAGGGACAGCACCAGGGTCAGGAACGTGAAGGTGTACGGGTCGAAGCGCAGGTTCTCCGGCGCCAGGGTGTTCCAGGCGAACCAGGCGGCGATCACCAGCGTCATGTAGACGATGAAGTTCGCCGTGCCCATGCCCCGGGCGATGCCCTCCGACCAGCGGCCGAAGGTCTCCGCGTCGATCCGGGGCAGCCGGAGGCCCCGGGGCGCGCGCGGCTGGTCCAGCCGCTCGGTGCGTCGCTGGTCAGCCATTGCCGCCGTCCAGGGTCTCCTCGTCGGCGGCGGGCGCGGCGGCCATGGCGTCCCGGTCCCGCCAGTCCCGGGGCAGCGAGTGGTCGAGCACGTCGTCCACGGTCACCGCGCCGACCAGCCGCATGGACCGGTCGACCACCGGCATGGCGACCAGGTCGTACGTGGCCATCCGGCGGGTGATCTCGGGCAACGGGGTGGTCGGCCGCAGCGGGTCGATGTCGTTGACGACGATCCCGCCGAGCAGGTCGGCCGGTGGCTCCCGGAGCAGCGCCTGGAAGTGCACCATGCCCAGGTAGCGCCCGGTCGGCGTGGTGAGCGGGGCGCGGGTGACGAAGATCTGCGCGGCCACGGCGGGGGAGAGCTGCGGCTCGCGGATGCGGGCCAGCGCCTCGGCCACCGTGGCGTCCGGCGGCAGGATCACCGGCTCGGAGGTCATCACGCTGCCGGCGGTGCCGGAGGCGTAGCGCAGCAGCTGGCGGACCGGGGTGGCCTCGTCCGGCTCCATGAGGTCGAGCAGCACGTCCTGTTCCGGCGGGGGCAGCTCGTTGAGCAGGTCGGCCGCGTCGTCCGGGTCCATCTCCTCCAGCACGTCCGCGGCACGTTCCCGGTCCAGCGCGGCCAGGATCTCCACCTGGTCGTGCTCGGGCAGCTCGCCCAGCACGTCGGCGAGGCGCTCGTCGTCCAGCGCGGCGGCCACCTCGTTGCGGCGGGCGTCGGGCAGGTCCTGCAGGGCGTTGGCCAGGTCGGCCGGGCGCATGTCCTCCAGCACGGCGAGCAGGTTGGCCGTACCCCGGTTGTCGGCGATGCCGCCGAGGCCGCGCACCCGGTCCCACTCCACCTGGTGCAGGTGGCCGCGGCGGGCGAGCCGGCTGGTCTGCTCGCGGACGGCGACCCGGGTCAGCGCCCACTCGCCGCCGCGGCTGCGCTCCATGGCCACGTCGACCACCGAGCCGGCCTGCCCGGTGTCCAGCTGGACCCGCCGGTCCAGCAGCTCCTGGAGCACCAGCAGCTCGTTGGGGCGCTTCTCGAACCGGCGCAGGTTGAGCGTGCCGCTGCCGAGCACCACGGCGTCCGGGTCGATGGAGGTGATCCGGTTGATGGAGAGGAAGATGCGCCGCCGCATCGGCATCTCGGCGACCAGCCCCACCACCTCCGGCGGGCGTTGGGTCGGCCGCACCCGGGCGACGGCGTCCCGGATCCGGCCCACCTGGTCGCCGTTCGGGTCGAAGACGGCGACTCCGGCGAGTCGAGCGATGTAGACCCGGTTCGGCGTGCTCACGGGCACCAGCCTAAGGGCCTAGTGTTTATCAACATGTCGACCTTGGCCTACGAGATCGTGGACGTCTTCACCGATCGCCCGTTCGCCGGCAACCCGCTGGCCGTGGTGTTCGGTGCGGAGGGGCTCGCCACCGAGCAGATGCAGGCGCTCGCGCTGGAGTTCAACCTGTCCGAGACGGTGTTCGTGCTTCCGCCCACGCAGGTCGGCGCGACGTACCGGGCGCGGATCTTCACCCCGGCCGAGGAGTTGCCGTTCGCCGGGCACCCCAGTGTGGGCGCCGCGGTGACCGCGAGCCGGCGCGGCCTGTTCGATGTGGGCAGGGTCACCCAGGAGTGCGGCGCCGGCGTGCTGCCCGTCGAGGTCACCCCGACCGGCGCGACGCTCACCGGCGGCACCCCGACCCTGGGACCCGAGCTGGACCCGGAGCCGCTGCTGGAGATGGCCGGCCTCACCGCCGCGGACCACGCCGGCCCGGCGCCCCGGGTCGCCGGCTGCGGCCTGGAGTTCCCCTATCTTCCGGTACGCCCCGACGCGGTGGCCCGCGCCAAGGTGAACGCGGCGGCGG
Organism: Micromonospora terminaliae; assembly: GCF_009671205.1. Taxonomy (NCBI): domain Bacteria; kingdom Bacillati; phylum Actinomycetota; class Actinomycetes; order Micromonosporales; family Micromonosporaceae; genus Micromonospora; species Micromonospora terminaliae. The sequence continues at coordinate 6,185,554 of NZ_CP045309.1, forward strand.
CGGAGCGGTACGGCGTGGAGCACGTCAGCGTCTTCTCCTGGGACGCCGGCACGCAAACCGCGCACGCCCGGGTCTTCGTGCCGGGCCTCGGGGTGCCGGAGGACCCGGCGACCGGCTCGGCCGCCCTGGGCCTGGGCGTGTGGCTGGTGGCCAGCGGGCTGCTGCCCGGCGAGGGCCGCTCCGAGTACGCGGTCCGGCAGGGCATCGAGATCAACCGGCCGTCCGCGCTCGCCTGCACGGTGACCGCGGCCGGTGGGGTGGCGGTGGGCGCGACCGTCGCCGGCCACGTGATGCCGGTGGCCCGGGGCGAGATCGCCGTCCCGCCCTTCGTGGGCTGAGGTGGCCGGTCGCGGCGCGGTAGCGTGCCGCTGAGGACGTCCCCGGCCGGGCCGGGATGCGGGAGGATGCCGGAGTGAGCGACGAGGTCGAGCGGGCCGCCACACCGCTCGTGGACGAGGCCGTGAAGAAGGCGGCCGTCTGCTGGGTCAGCGTCGACGGCGGCCCGGCGTACGGCCTCTGGTGCCTGCCGCTGGACGGCGCGCTGCTGGTGGTGAGCGGCCCGGGTGAGCAGTCCGCCCCCGGGCTGGCCGACGCGGGCGCGGCCGAGGTGACCCTGCGCGGCGACCACGGCGGCCGGATCGTCACCTGGCCGGCCCGGGTCACCCGCCTGCGGCCCGGCAGCGAGGAGTGGGAGACCGCCGCGCCGCTGGTCGCCGCGAAGCGGCTGAACGCCCCCGGCCCCTCCGCCGACCTGGTGGCCCGCTGGGCGGCCGAGGGCTGCGCCCTCACCCGGCTGAGCCCGGCGGCCGGCGCCGTGGCCGGCGCCGACCTGCCGGCCGGCTCGCTGGCCGAGCAGCCCCGGGAGACGCCGGTGGTCCGGGCCACCCGCAAGCCGTTCCGGCTGCACCGGGTCCGCCGCCGCTGAGCCGCCGCGCCCGGCCGGTCATCCCACGGCGACCGGTTCGAGCAGGTCGAGCACCTCGGTGAGCGAGGTCAGCACCGGGCCGTGCCAGCCGTGGTCGGCGTTGAAGACCATGTGACCGGCCAGGTCCGGTGCGGCCAGCCGCACCGCTGTCATGCCGGCCCGCTCGGCGCCGGTGAGCTCCTGGCTGCCGCCGTCGCCGACGTAGAGGCAGTCGGCCGGCGTGAGGTCGAGCCGGTGGCAGGCGGCCAGGTAGAGCGCCGGGTCGGGTTTGCAGCGCCCGACCTGCACCGAGAAGATCCGCACGTCGAGCAGTGGCGCGACCGCCAGTTGCGGCAGGAACGCCGGCAGCTCGTGGGTGCAGTCGCTGATGAGGCCGGTGCGCACACCCTGCCGGCGCAGCGCGGCCAGCACCGGCACCGCCTCGGCGCGCAGCCGGGTGTCGGCGCGTACGGCCCGGTGCCGGGAGGCGACGGCGGCGCGTACCGCCTCGTCGGAGGGGTGCACGCCGGCCTGCCCGCAGACCCAGCGCAGCGTCGCCTCGGCATTGCCGAACCGCCCGCTGGCCCGCTGGTAGTAGCTGCGGTCGAGGACGTCGATGAGGGTGTCGACCGAGCAACCGAGCAGCTCGGCGATGGTGCGGTGCGCGGACCCGCGCTGGACGCAGCGGGTCAGCGTGCCGAAGAAGTCGAACAGCACCGCCTGGAACCTGGGCATGGGGAAACGCCTCCGGACGTCGAGGGGGGATCGCCGGGACGCGCATGATCGTAACGGAGTGATGACGGTCCGTGGTGCCGGGCGGCGTGTGAGTATTGCTCTCCGTGTCCCACCCTCCGCACCGCCCGCCGCTCGACGCGCTGACCGTCGGTGCGCTCGCGCTGGCCGTCACGGCCGTCTCGTCCTCCGCGCCGCTGGTCGCGTTCGCCGCCGCGCCGGCCCTCGCCATCGCCTTCTGGCGCAACGTGCTCTCGCTGGCCGTCCTCGGCCCGGTCTCGCTGACCCGGCGGCGGGCGGAGTTCCGGGCGCTGACCGTCGGCGCGGGCCGGCGGGAGGGGCTCTACTGCGTACTCTCCGGGGTGGCGCTCGCCGCCCACTTCGCCACCTGGATGCCGAGCGCGCAGCTCACCTCGGTGGCCGCGGCCACCGCGCTGGGCGCCACCCAGCCGGTGTGGCAGGGGCTGATCGCCCGCTGGCAGGGACGACGGCTGCCCACGGCGGTCTGGGCCGGCATCGCGGTGGCCGTGCTCGGCGCGGTGCTCGCCACCGGCGCCGACTTCGGCGTCTCCGGCCGGGCGTTCGCCGGTGACCTGCTGGCCGTCGCGGGCGGCATGTTCGCCGCGGTCTACACGGCCTTCGGCGAGCGCGCCCGCGCCAGCATCAGCACCACGACCTACACCACCATCTGCTACGGGGTCTGCGGCGCGATCCTGCTGGTCGTGTGCCTGCTCGGTGGGGTACGCCTGCACGGCTACGACGGCGGGACCTGGCTGGCGATCCTCGGCCTCGTGGCCGGCGCCCAACTGCTCGGCCACTCGATGTTCAACTACGCCCTGCACCGCGTCTCGGCCACCACGATCAGCGTGCTGATCCTGCTGGAGGCGCCCGGCGCGGCACTGATCGCCGGGGTCTGGCTCGGGCAGTTCCCCCGCCCGCTCGCCCTGCCGGGACTGGCGCTGCTGCTGGCCGGTGTCGCCGTCGTCATCCTGGGCGGGGCCCGGGCCGGCCGCCGCACCGAACCGGTCGCGGTGCCCGCCGACCCCGCACCGCTGACCGACTGACCCGCTTTCCCGGAAAGTGCTGCCTGCCGGACCAGTTTCCGTGACAGTGCGGGGGTGGGGGCGGCAGCGAAGGGTGGCGACGAGGCCGAGCGGGGGACGGTCGTCACCCCGTCGGCCGAGTTCCCGCCGCTCGGCCGGGAGGAGCGGGCGGCCCTGGGCCGGATCGGGGAACGCTGGCGGGAGCCGCGCCGCCCGGACGACCTGCCCGTCGACCCGACACTCGGCCGCAGCGGCCGGCCGCCGCAGCCCACCCGGTTCGGCCGGCTGGCACCGATCGAGATGTTCACCGTCGAGGAGCCGGACGAACTGGTCGCCAGCGGTCCGGCCCACCTGCCCGGCTCGCGGGCCGGGCGGCTGCTCAGCCGTGCGCGACGGGCGCTGTTCGGCCCGCCGATCTCCAGCGCCTCGGTGCTCTACGAGCGGATGCGCAAGCTGGTCGCCCTGCCCGTGCTCTCCTCCGACCTGCTCAGCTCGGTGGCGTACGGGCCGGAGGCGATGCTGGGCGTACTGGTGCTGGCCGGCGGCTCGGCGCTCGGGCTCTCCCTGCCGCTGGCCGGCCTGCTGGTGGTGCTGATGATCGCGGTCGGAGTGTCCTACCGGCAGACCATTCCGGCGTACCCGCACGGGGCCGGTTCGTACATCGTGGCCGGCGACAACCTCGGACCTACCGCGGGGCTGGCGGCGGCGGCCGGTCTGATGCTCGACTACGTGCTGACCGTGTCGGTGTCGGTGGCGGCCGGGGTCGGTGCGGTCACCTCGGCGCTGCCGGGGCTCGCCCCGCTCACGGTGCCGCTCGGGGTGCTGGTGATCGCCGTGCTGCTGGCCGGCAACCTGCGGGGCGTGCGCACCGCGGGAAACCTCTTCGTGCTCCCCACGTACGCCTTCGTGGTCGCGGTCCTCGCGCTGCTGGTGGTCGGCTACGCGCGGGCGGCGGGCCGGGGCTTCGCACCGGTGTCACCGCCGCCGGTGCCGGCCGCCGAAGGCCTCGGCCTGCTGCTGGTGCTGCGCGCGTTCTCCTCCGGCGCGGTGTCGATGACCGGCATCGAGGCGGTGTCGAACGCGGTCCCCGCCTTCCGGCCGACCGAGTGGCGCAACGCCCGCACCACGCTGGGCTGGATGGTCGCCATGCTGGTCACGCTCTTCGCCGGCCTGGTCGGGCTGATCCATCTGGCCGGCCTGGTCCCGCGGCCGGGCGAGACGCTGCTCTCCCAGTTGGGCCGGGTGACCTTCCCGACCGGCCCCTGGTACGTGCTCCTCCAGGCCACCACCGCGCTGATCCTGCTGCTGGCCGCGAACACCGCGTTCAACGACTTCCCCCGCCTGCTCTTCTTCATGGCGCGGGACGGCCACGCCCCCCGCCGCTTCCTGCACATGGGCGACCGCCTGGCGTTCAGCAACGGCCTGGTCGCGCTGTCCCTCGCCGCAGGGCTGATCTTCGTCGCCTTCCGCGGCACCACCGCGTCGCTGATCCCGCTCTACGCCGTCGGTGTCTTCCTCGCCTTCACCCTGTCCCAGGCCGGCATGGTGGTGCACTGGCGGCGGCGCCGCGGGCGGGGCTGGCGCCGGCGCCTGGCGGTCAACGCCGTCGGCGCGACCCTGTCCGGGCTGGTCCTGCTGACCGCCGCGGTGTCGAAGTTCGCCGAGGGCGCCTGGGTGGTGGTGGTCGCCGTGCCGCTGCTGGTGCTGCTGTTCCGGCGGATCCACCGCCACTACGCCACGCTGAACGAGGCGCTGGCGCTGCACCCGCCGGCCACCGCGCCCGGGCCCGCCGGGTCCGCCGAGGGCGAGGAGCTGCCCCAGGAGGTACGCCACCTGGTCGTCGTGCCGGTGGCCCGGCTGAACCGGGCGTCGCTGCGTGCCCTGGCGTACGCGGCGTCGCTGGGCCAGCCGACGCTGGCCGTGCACATCGCACCGGAGGAGGTCGAGGCGGACCGGTTCCGCGAACAGTGGCAGGCCTGGGGTGACCACCTGCGGCTGGAGACCATCGTGTCGCCGTACCGGGCGGTGATCGGGCCGCTCGCGCACTACCTGGAGGCGCTGCGCAGCACCCGGCCCGAGCTGACGCTGACGGTGATCGTGCCGGAGGTGGTGCTCCGCCGCCGCTGGCACCGCCCGCTGCACAGCCGCGCCGAGCAGCGGCTCCGCGCCGCCCTGCGGGCGCTGCCCGGCGTGGTGGTCACCAGCGTCCCGGTCCACCTCGCCGAGTGACGCTCAGACGTCGTGGACGTCGAGGACCCGGGTGGTCGGGGCCGCGGCGCCCAGTGCGGACCGCAGCGCGACCCGCTCCGGGTCGACCAGGAAGGCGTCGTAGCCGGCCCGCGCCGCGAACCGGATCACGTGCACCTCGGTCGTCCCGTCCCCGGTGCGCAGCCGGCGCTCCAGCCGCCCGCCGTGCCGCCCGAGCAGGGCGAGCACCGCGTCCTCGTAGCGCCGTCCGGCCTCGGGATCGGCGCCCAGGTCGACCAGGGCGACCAGCAGGGGCGCTTCCGCGTGTTCGGTCATGCGGCGGAGTATGGCAGCGACCCGCCCGGTGAAGGGCCCCGGAAACGGCTCAGGCGTCGAGCCCGACGGCCTTGGCGCTGGCGGTCCAGAGCCGGGCCGCGAGAGCGGGGTCGGCCGCCTTGGGCAGCGGCCGGCGGAGCCGCCGGTCGGCGTAGTAGCCGCCGGTGACCAGCCGGGCCGGATCCTGGTTGGTCAGCCAGACCAGCGTCTCCGCACCCTTCTCGGGGCTGCGGAACGGCAGCAGCCGCATGCCGAGGGCGACCAGCCGGCTGTCGTTGCCGAACCGGGTCCGCACCACGCCCGGGTGGAACGAGTGCGCCGGGATCTCCGGCCAGCGCCGCGCCGCCTCGGCGGTGAACAGGATGTTCGCCTGCTTGCTGGTGCCGTACGCGCGCATCGGCCGGTAGCGGCGCAGCGCGGCGTTGAGGTCGTCCGGGTCCAGCACGCCGCTGCGGTGCGCGCCCGAGGCGGTCACCACCATCCGACCGACCCGGTCCCGCAGCAGGTTGCTGAGCAGGAACGGCGCGAGGTGGTTGGCCTGCATGCTCAGCTCGAAACCGTCGACCGTGGTGACCGGCTGGAGCACGATCGCCCCGGCGTTGTTGGCCAGCACGTCGATCCGGTCGTACGCGGCGCGCAGCCGCTCGGCGAGCCCGCGTACGTCGTCCAGCACCGCGAAGTCGGCGCGGAACAGTTCGGGCTGCTCGCCACAGCACTCGCGTACCCGCTCCCCGGCGGCGCGCAGCCGGGCCGGATCGCGTCCCACGAGTACCACCCGGTCGCCCCGGCGCGCCAGGTCGACCGCGGCGGCCAGGCCGATGCCCGAGCTGGCGCCGGTCACCACCACGGTCCGCCGCTCAGTGAGATCTTCCACAGGTCCATTCACCCCGGTCACGGCACGAGGTTACCGTGGCGTCACAACGCCCTTTGGGATCGTTAAGTTCTCGTCTTTCACCTGGTGGCGTCGGCGTGCCCGCCGGACGCTGGAAGGAGCGCACCCATGGCCGCAGTCGGTCGCCCCCGCCGGTCCTGCCTCGCGGTACCCGGCTCCAGCGTCAAGATGCTCGGCAAGGCCCAGGGCCTTCCCGCCGACCAGGTCTTCCTCGACCTGGAGGACGCGGTCGCCCCGCTGGCCAAGCCGGACGCCCGCAAGAACATCGTCGCCGCGCTGAACGAGGGCGACTGGGCGGGCAAGACCCGGGTGGTCCGGGTGAACGACCTGACCACGCCGTGGACCTACCGGGACGTCATCGAGGTGGTCGAGGGCGCGGGGGCCAACCTGGACTGCATCATGCTGCCCAAGGTGCAGAACGCCGAGCAGGTCCACTGGCTGGACCTGCTGCTGACCCAGATCGAGAAGACGCTCGGCCTGGAGGTGGGCCGGATCGGCATCGAGGCGCAGATCGAGAACGCTGCCGGCCTGGTCAACGTCGACGCCATCGCGGCCGCCTCGCCCCGGGTCGAGACGATCATCTTCGGCCCGGCCGACTTCATGGCCTCGATCAACATGAAGTCGCTGGTGGTCGGCGCGCTGATCCCGGACTACCCGGGCGACCCCTACCACTACATCCTCATGCGGATCCTGATGGCCGCCCGGATGCACGACAAGCAGGCCATCGACGGCCCGTTCCTGCAGATCCGGGACGTGGACGCGTTCCGCGAGGTGGCGAAGCGCTCGGCGGCGCTGGGCTTCGACGGCAAGTGGGTGCTGCACCCGGGCCAGATCGACGCGGCGAACGAGGTCTACTCCCCGGCCCAGGCCGACTACGACCACGCCGAGCTCATCCTCGACGCCTACGACTTCTACACGTCCGAGGCGGGCGGGAAGCTCGGCGCCGTGATGCTCGGCGACGAGATGATCGACGAGGCGTCCCGCAAGATGGCGCTGGTGATCGCGGCCAAGGGCCGGGCCGCCGGGATGAGCCGCACCTCGTCGTTCACCCCGCCGTCGGAGTGACCGCCGGCCGCTGACCGCGACGGGCCGCCCCGGCCGACCGGGGCGGCCCGTCCGCGTCTCAGTAGGTGCTGGAGCTGTCCGAGTTGATGGCGATGACGATCATCACGACGTAGAAGATGATCAGGAGCACCAGCAGGGCGGTGAGGATCCAGCCCACGATGATGGCCGCCTTGGCCATGCCCTCGCCCTGCTCGCCGGTCTGCCGGATCTGCTTGCGGGCGACGTGGCCCATGATCGCGCCGACCGGCGCGGTGATGCAGGAGGTGAAGCCGACCAGCGAGAGCACCAGCGCCACGATGGCCAGGGTGTTCGTCTTGCTGGACGGGGGCGCGTAGCCGGGGTACGCGGGCGCGTGGCCCGCCGCGGCGTAGGGGTCGCCGGGCGGCGGGTAGCCGGGCACGGCGTACGGGGTGGCGGGCGGCGGGTAGCCGGGTGCGGCGTACGGGTCGACGGGCGCGTAGGGGTCCGCCGACGTCGGCTGGGTCGGGATGGGGTTGCCGGCCATCGGCAGCGTCGGATCGACCGGCGGGCTCGACTGTGGCCCGGCCCCCGACGGGTCGTGCCAACCACCGGGTGGTGGGGGATAGCTCATCAGATCATCTCCATGGACGTGGTGCGGTCAGGGTAGCCACCACCGGGCAAGTCGCAGGTACCCCTTTCCGGGTGCCGCGTTGCCCGGAACGTCCACAGCGGGCAGGATCGCGGCATGGCACTTGACGCGCGCGGTGGTCGGTCGCGACGGGACGTCAGCCGGCCGGGCCTGGTGCGCCGGCCGCGCGGCGGCGCCCCGGCCGGCTCCGCCGACCAGGACCAGCCGGCGCCGCTCGCCGAGCCGACCACGATGCGCCTGGACGGCCGGGTCGCGTTGGTCACCGGCGCGGGGAGTGCGGACGGCATCGGGTACGCGACCGCGCGCCGCCTGGCCGACCTCGGCGCGCGGGTGGCCATCGTCTCCACCACGCGGCGCATCCACGACCGGGCCGGCGAGCTGGGCGTGACCGGCTTCGTCGCCGATCTCACTGACGAGTCCGAGGTGGGCGCGCTCGCCGACGCGGTGGCCGAGCAGCTCGGTGACGTCGAGGTGCTGGTCAACAACGCGGGCCTGGCCAGCCGGGCCAGCCCGGAGGTGCTGCGGCCGGTGGCCCAGCTGACCTACGACGAGTGGCGCGGCGAGATCGACCGCAACCTCACCACGGGCTTCCTGTGCAGCCGCGCGTTCATCGGCGGGATGGCCGAGCGGGGCTGGGGGCGGATCGTCAACCTGGCGGCCACCGCCGGGCCGGTCAACGCGCTGCCCACCGAGGCCGCCTACGCGGTCGCGAAGGCCGGCGTGGTCGGGCTGACCCGGGCGCTGGCCATGGAGATGATCGCCGACGGGGTGACCGTGAACGCGGTGGCGCCGGGCATCATCCACACGGCGGCGTCCACGATGGTCGAGATCAAGCAGGGCCTCGGCACCCCGGTCGGCCGCCCCGGCACACCCGACGAGGTGGCCGCGGCGATCGCCTTCCTGTGCTCGCCGGCCGCCTCCTACATCACCGGGCAGATGCTGGTGGTCGACGGCGGCAACAGCGTGCGGGAGGCCGAGTTCCGCTGACGGTCAGTAGGTGCTGCCGTTGTCCGAGTTCGCCCAGAAGGCCAGGCCGATCCAGCCGCAGCAGATCAGCAGGCCGAGTGCGGTGAAGACGTAGCTGAGGATGAGCCCCCAGGTGGCGAGCTGGTCGCCCTCCTCGCCGGTCTGCCGGATCTGCCGCTTGGCCAGGTGGCCGCAGACGATGCCGGCCGGGGCGAAGACGAAGGCGAAGACCAGCGACAGGATGGCGAGCACGTTCGGCCCGCCGCCGCGCGGCTGCGGTGCGGGGCCGGGTGGCCCGTACTGCCCGTACGGGGGTTGCGGGGCGTAGGGCGGCTGGGCGCCTCCGGGCGGCTGGTGCCCCCAGTGCGGCTGCTGTTGCGGCTGCCCGTACGGCTGCTGCTGCGGCTCCCCGTACGGCTGGCCGTAGGCCGGCGGCTCGTACGGCGACGGTGGCTGCTCGGGCTCACCGGGTGGTTGGCTCACGTCCCTCCCCGCCCTCTCGTCGCAGGTCGACGGCCCTCTCTCTTGCGGACGCTACCCGCAGCGGTGAACCTTTTCACAGCGGTTGTGTGGACTGGTCACCTTGGCTCCGCGGGTCCCGGGGCCGATACTGACCCAGCGTTCAGTTACCCACGAGTAATGCGCCGATCCCCCGGAGGCTGAGATGGCTCGACTCGCCCAGACGCCCGGCCTGACCGACGTGCAGCGGTCGATCCTGGAAACGGTCCGGGAGTTCGCCGACAAGGAGATCATCCCGCACGCCCAGCGGCTGGAGCACGCCGACGAGTACCCCACCGACATCCTCGACGGGATGCGCGAGATGGGGCTGTTCGGCCTCACCATCGACGAGGAGTACGGCGGTCTCGGCGAGTCCCTGCTGACCTACGCCCTCGTGGTCGAGGAGCTGTCCCGGGGCTGGATGTCGATCTCCGGCATCGTCAACACCCACTTCATCGTGGCGTACCTGATCTCGCAGCACGGCTCGGCCGACCAGAAGGCCCGGCTGCTGCCCCGGATGGCCACCGGCGAGGTGCGCGGCGCCTTCTCGATGTCGGAGCCCGAGTGCGGCTCGGACGTCTCGGCCATCAAGTCGAAGGCCGTCCGCGACGGCGACAACTACGTGCTCAACGGCCAGAAGATGTGGCTGACCAACGGCGCGTACTCCTCGGTGGTCGCCACCCTCGTGAAGACCGACACCGGGGCCGACTCGGTGTACGGCAACATGAGCACCTTCCTGCTGGAGAAGGAGCCGGGCTTCGGCGAGACCGCCCCCGGCCTGACCATCCCCGGCAAGATCGACAAGATGGGCTACAAGGGCGTCGAGACCACCGAGATGGTGCTCGACGGCGTCACCGTCCCCGCCTCGGCCGTCCTCGGCGGCGAGGAGAAGGTCGGTCGCGGCTTCTACCAGATGATGGACGGCATCGAGGTCGGCCGGGTCAACGTGGCCGCCCGCGCGTGCGGCATCTCGATCCGCGCCTTCGAGCTGGCCGTCGCGTACGCCCAGCAGCGCCGCACCTTCGGCCAGCCCCTCGCGAAGCACCAGGCCGTCGCGTTCAAGCTCGCCGAGATGGGCACGAAGATCGAGGCGGCCCACGCCCTCATGGTCAACGCGGCCCGGCTCAAGGACGCCGGCCAGCGCAACGACGTCGAGGCCGGGATGGCCAAGCTGCTCGCCTCGGAATACTGCGCCGAGGTCGTCCAGGAGGCGTTCCGCATCCACGGTGGCTACGGCTACTCGAAGGAGTACGAGATCGAGCGGCTGATGCGGGAGGCCCCGTTCCTGCTCATCGGCGAGGGCACCTCGGAGATCCAGAAGACCATCATCAGCCGTGGCCTGCTGAAGGAGTACAAGCTCTGAGCTCGCGTCGGTCATGAACCCGGCGGCCGCCCCCCGGGTGCCTCGGTCACCGGGAGGTGCCGGCGGGCCCGGGTCACCAGGGCCTTCGGGTCGTCGGCGTACAGCCGGATCTCCCGTACCGGTTCGCTCGGGCCCTTCGGCAGGCGCACCGACAGCGGTTCCCGCAGCACCACGTCGACCGCGGTCTGGCTGCCGACGCCGAGGTTGAGCACGGTCGGGTCGTCCGGGTCGTACTGCACCGCGCGGCTGGACGGCAGCGACCGGTAGCGCGCCTCCACCCGGGCGACGGCGGACCACGGGATCAGCACGTCGATCGAGATGCCGTTGCGGATGCGCAGGCCGGCGTCGCCGACGACGTGCGGGTGGAGCCGGAGGCTGGCGAACAGCCCGAACATCCACAGCACGCCCCAGACGCCGAGCCCGATGAAGGCGTGCCGGACCGTCGGCCAGCCGACGGTGTGCCGGAGGATCAGGTCGAGAACCGGGATCTCGATGACGGACAGCGCGATGAACACGCCGAGGATCGGCTGCACCACCCCGACGTAGCGGAACGTCTCGGCGCCCGGTGCCACCGGATAGGGCCGCCGCAGGACCCACCGGGCGAGGCTGCGCCACATGCCCCACTCGTAGACGACCGCACGGCGGGCCAGCCGGACCACGTCGATCTGTGCCATACCCAGCCCACCCTTCTTTTGCATTGCAGTTGCAACGTAAACGCTCGGGGCCGGCGTGTCAATGCAGTCGCATTGTGAAAGCATGGGGGGATGCCGAAGCGGGTCGACCACCGGGAACGCCGGGCGCTCATCGCGGACGCCCTCATGCGGGTCGCGGCCGAGCAGGGCCTGGAGGCGGTCAGCCTCCGGCACGTGGCCGCCGCGGCCGGGGTCAGCGCCGGAATGGTGCAGCACTACTTCCGCACCCGCGACGAGATGATGACCTTCGCGCTCGCCGTGGTCCGCGAACGCAACGAGGCCCGGGTCACCCGGGCGGTCGAGGCGCTCGGCGCGACGCCGGCACCGCGCACGCTGCTGCGGACCATGCTGGCCGCACTGCTGCCCCTCGACGAGGAACGCCGTGCCGACGGCCGGGTCGCGCTGGCGTTCCTGGCCTACACGGCCGTACGCCCCGCCGTCGCCGCCGCGCTGCACGACGAGACGGCCGCCCTGCTGGGCTTCGTCGCCGCCCAGATCCGCGCCGGTTCCGGCGAGCGGGTCGACGCGGAGCGGGCCGCGGTCGGGTTGCTGGCCGTGCTGGAAGGGCTCGGCATCTACCTGCTCGGCGGGCACTACCCGCCGGAGACCGCGCTGGCCGCCCTCGACACCCAGCTCGACCTGCTCTTCGGCCCCGCCTGAGGTCTCGGGGTCAGCCCAGTCGGGTCAGGCCCCCGGCCGCGCGCTCGATGATGAGGCAGCGGTCCTCGACGTAGTCGATCCCGGCCTCCTCGGCGATCCGCCGCGCCTCGTCCGAGAAGATCCCGAGCTGCAGCCAGACCGCCGGCGCGCCGATCGCCACCGCCTGCCGGACCACCTCGACGGCGTCCCGGGCCGGGCGGAACACGTCGACCAGGTCGACCGGGTGCGGGATGTCGGCCAGCGACGGGTACGCCTTCTCGCCGAACAGCTCGTCCACGGTCGGATTCACCGGGATGATCCGCCAGCCGTGCCGCTGCATCTCCAGCGGCACGCGGTGCGCGGCCTTGCCCGGGTCGCGGGACGCGCCCACGACGGCGATCACGGCGGAGTCGGCGAGGATCTGCTGGGCGGAACGCATTCCACGAGCCTAGCCCGGCCGACCCCCGGCGACCCCGGAGTGTCGCTCGTCAGGCTGTGCCCTGAGCGACCGCGGTGAGGGCGTGCCGGAGTCGGGTGTACTCCTCCGGGGTGCCGATGGCCGCCCGATGCTGTGGGTGAGTGGCGTAGTGCTGGATGGCGACGGCCAGGAGCGCCGGGGCGACGGTCAGCTCCCGGACCGCCACGAAGACGCCTGGTCGTGGTCCCCGGCCGGCCCGGCGTACCAGGTCCGGCCGGACGATCGGCAGGCGCAGGTAGCGGCCGGACGCGCCCGGCCCGACCGGCAGTTCCCCGCCGAGTGCCTCCCACGGCACGACCGCCAGCGGACGCGGCGCGCCGTAGGTGACGCCCGCCGCGGTCAGCGCGACGAACGGCAACCGCCGCCAGTGGCCGGCTGCGATCGCGAGACAGAGCACCGCGTACACGGTGACCAGCGTCCACCGCAGTGGGTCGTCGCCGGCCCGGTGCGCGCTGTCGACCGCCATGAACACGAGCCAGCCGCAGAGGATCGGCGGGAAGGTGAGGGCCCGGTTCGGTGGCGAGAAGAAGGCCCGGGCGGTCTCGTCGATCCGCAACTCGGCGGTGCCCGGCCGGCGCACCAGCTCCCTGATCGACAAGACGAGGAGAAGGACCGGCGGGACGAGGGTCAGCAGGCCGACGGCTCCGCCGGCCGCGTCCGCCCACCGGGAGAGCAGACCACCGCCGAACCCCACCGCCGGTGCGATCACGGCGGCTGTCCGGCGGCGGCGCAGCGCCCCAGCGATGATCTCCTGCACGGGCGGATCGTAGGCGGTCCCGGCTACAGCAGCGAGAGCTGTTCGGCCGCCGGGGCGGGCGGCGCCTCGGGCACCTGACGGTTGTCGCCGGGCTCGCCCCGGTGCAGCCCGTGCCGGCGGGCCGCCATCCGCACCCGCGCGGTCACCTCCCGCTGGTACGCCTGCGGGGCGTAGGACCCGGCCTGGTAGAGCCGGCGGTAGCGGGGGACCAGGTGCGGGTACTCGCGGGCCAGCCAGCGCGCGTACCACTCGCGGGCGCCGGGGCGCAGGTGCAGCGGCAGCGGGGTGACGCTGGTGGCGCCGGACGCGGCGATCGCGGCCACCGTCGCGTCGATCGACTCGTCGTCGTCGCTGAGCCCCGGCAGGATCGGCGCCATGAGCACCCCGACGGAGAACCCGGCGTCGGTGAGCCGGCGGACGGCGTCGAGGCGGCGACGCGGGCTCGGTGTGCCCGGCTCGACCGCCCGCCACAGCGCCTCGTCGACGAACCCCACGGAGTAGGACAGCCCGACCCGGGTCATCTCGGCGGCCTGGCGCAGCAGCGGCAGGTCCCGCAGCAGCAGCGTGCCCTTGGTCAGGATGGAGAACGGGTTGGCGAAGTCGCGCAGCGCCGCGAGGATCTGGGGCATGAGCGCGTAGCGTCCCTCGGCCCGCTGGTAGCAGTCCACGTTGGTGCCCATGGCGATGTGCGCGCCGCGCCACTTCGGGGCCGCCAGCTCACGGCGTACCAGCTCGCCGGCGTTGACCTTGACGATCACCCGGCGGTCGAAGTCGGCCCCGGCATCGAGGTCGAGGTAGGTGTGCGTGTTGCGGGCGAAGCAGTTGTGGCTGACCACCCCGTTGGCGATGAAGTCGCCGGTGCCGGTGGTGATGTCCCACAGCGGGAGCTCCAGCCCGAGATCCTCGATGCTCGCCACCCGCAGCCGGGCCCGGCACTTGAGCGCCGTGCCCTCGATCGAGCGCTTGCGGGTGACCGCCGGGTCGGTCAGGTGGAAGAAGCGCAGCCGCTCCGGCAGGCCGCCGGTCAGCCGGACCTGGCGGGCCCGGTTGACGTTGCCCGGGTCGTCGAGCGCCCAGCGGAAGCCGAACCGGTCGAGGGCTTCGGCCGCCCGGCGCAGGCTCTCGTCGTCGGTGACGCCGATCCGGAACACGCCCTGCCGGCAACTGCCCACGGCGTCGAAGCTGCCGGCGAGGAAACCCAGCCACCAGTCGTCCGTCGGCTCGTCGGCCGGGCTGACGAGCTCGGCGACCGCCTCGTCGTCACCGGGCCGGGCGGTGCGGATCGCGGTCGTCGACCGGCGGCCGGCCCGCACCGGCTGGCCGGGCATCCGTCCGGTGCCGATCCCGGCGTCGGCGAGGAACCGCTCCGCGCGCTCCAGCGCCTCGTCGTCGCCAGTGGCCAGCCGGAAGCGGCTGCCCGGGTGGTCGGCGTCCCGCACCAGCGCGCAGAGGTAGCCCCGCCGGTAGTCGGCCGAGCGCTTCGGGGCGGTGGCGAACGCGCCGGTGCCGAGCAGGCGGTTGCGGGTGGTCAGGTAGGGCCGCCGGTCGCCACCCCGCATGCTGCCGGTGACGTGCTTCCAGCCGCGCTCCGTGAGGAACCGGTGGTCGCCGCTGGCGACCAGCGTGGTGCCGTCCTCCAGGGTCACCCGGTAGGCCCGCTTCACCGTCGACCACTTGTCGCGCACGGTGGTGACCACGTAGTGCCGGTAGGCGCCCCGCCGCTCGGTGCCGTAGATCCGGTCGCCGACCTCCAGTTCACTGATCGGCTTCGTGCGGCCGTCGGCCATGAGGATCGGCGTGTCACCAGAGACGCAGTAAACGCAGGCATGGGAACAGCCCCGGTAGGGGTTGATCGTCCACTCGAACGGGACGCGGGACTGCCCCGGTACCCGGTTGATGATCGACTTGGCCCGCACCTCGTAGAAGGTCATGCCGGCGAAGCCCGGGGTGTCGAACGTGCGGGCGATGGCGCCGGGGAGCGCCAGCGGCAGGGGTGGAGCCGCTGGCGCTGCCCCGTCGGGAGTCCCCTCGTCCGGGGGAGCGGAGAGGTTGTCCCAGCGCATGTGCTTCATTCGAACACGCGTACGAACGAAGCGCAAGTGACCCGCCGAACACCGGGCACCGGAGCGGGGCGGGCGGGGTGCAGGATGGAGGCATGGAGACGTCGACCTTCGTCTACGACGGCGACTGCGCGTTCTGCACGCAGTGCGCACGGGTCATCGAGCGCTGGATCCCGACCGGGGCCCGGGTGCTGCCCTGGCAGTTCGCCGACCTCGACACGCTCGGCCTCACCGCCGCCGAGTGCGAGGAGGCGGTGCAGTGGGTCGGCGTGGACGGCGTACGCGCCGCGGGCCCGGACGCCATCGCCCGGCTGCTCGGCGACAGCAACCCGCTCTGGCGCGTCGCCGGGGCCGGTCTCCGATTCGCTCCGGTGCGCGCGGCGGCCTGGCCGGCGTACCGCTGGGTGGCCCGCAACCGCCACCGTCTGCCCGGCGGCACGGCGGCCTGCGCGGTGCCGTCCGCCGGGCGTGACTGACGCCCCGACCCGACCGACGCACCAGCCCGCCGGTCAGCCCGGTACGCCCGTGCAGGCCGCGCCGTCGATGGTGCACGCCGTGGGCGTGGCGCTGAGCGCCGCGCCGTTAACCCGGAACGTGACCCGGACCGTGCCGTGGCCGGGCACCCCGGCAGCGTCCTCCTCCGGCACGAAGGTCCACGTCGCGCCGTCCCCGGTGGCCCGCGCCCCGGTGACCGAGGTGACCCGGAGCGAATCGCGGGGCAGCACGACGACCAGGGTCCAGGTCGGCGCCGGAGCCGTACCGGGGTTGTCGATCGTCACCGCGGCGCCGTAGCTGAGTAGGGCGTTGTCCTCGACCGCGAAGGCGGCACCCAGCGGGACGGGCGGTGGTGGGGCCGGGGTGGTGGTCCCCGGCGGTGCCCCGGCCGAGGGCCGGGTGGCCGGCGGGGCTGGGACCGCGGGCGCGGCCGTGGTCACGGGCGGTACGGACGTGCGGGGGTGGGCCACCGTCGGCGCCGGGTGGTCCTCCGGCGTTCCGGTCGCGACCGGCCCGGTCGCCGGCACGCTGCCGCCAGGACCCACGGCGACCGGCGTCAACCGCTCCGGGGTGCGCAGCACCGTGACGATCGAGTACGCCGTCGCGAGCAGCACGCCCAGCGCGGCGACGATGGCCACGTAGGCGAGTCGCGAGCCGTCCCGCCGGCCGGCGGCCGCGCGGCGCACGGCCCGGGCCGCGGCCACGAGCCCGTCCAGCAGGATGATCGGCAGCGTCCGCCGTGGCGGGGACGGTGGTGCCGGCACTGGGCCTTTCCCCCTTCAGGTCGTCCCTCGGGCCGGAGCCCGCGGTTTCCGCCGCACCTCACAGCGTGCGGAGACCGTCGAGCAGCGCCTCGAGCAGTTCCCTGGACGGCGCCCCGGACAGTGACGGCGGCTCGTGCGTCTCGATCAACCCCACCTCCAGCAGATCGCCGAGCAGCACCCGGACGGTACCCAACGGAAGCTCCAGGTCGGCGGCGACCTCCGCCACCGACAGTGGACGGTGGCACCGGTCGACGATACGCGCCTGCTCGGGAAACAACCGCGCCGAGGGAGGCACGCTCCGCCGGGTCACCACGAGGGAGATCAGGTCGAGCTGGCCGTGCTCGGACGTGAGGCGCCCGCGCGTCACCGTGTACGGCCGGGCCACCGGCCCGGCGTCCTCGTCGTACCACGCCTCGTCACGGTCTCCAGTGGTGCGCACCGCTGGTCCCGCCGGTTGCCGTCCGGGCTTCGAGGTAGACGGGCAGCGCGCGCTCGGCCTGTGCCGCGAACAGCGCCACCTCGTACGCCATGTCGCCGACGTCGGCGTCTCCGCTCATCCGGACGGTGAGGATCGCGCCGCCCCGCGTGGTGGCGACGAACACGAACGAGCGCGCCATCTGCACGACGACCTGCCGGAGCCCGCCGGCGAGGCACACCCGCCCGGCGGCCTGCCCCAGCGCGTACAGCCCGCTGACCAGGCTGGCGAGATGCTCCGCGAGTTGGTCCGCCAGGTGCCCGGACCGGCCGAGCAGCAGGCCGTCGGGGGAGAGGACCACGGCGACCTCGGCCCCCGGGACCCGGTCGACCAGGCCGTCGAGGGCGTCGGTCAGGCTGTCGGTGGCGACCGCTGAATGCGTCATACAGGTCCTCTCCCGCTGTTGCGGAGCGTTGTGGCGAGGTTGTCGGGGACGGTGGGCGCGGGCGGGACCGCGCCGGACGGGCGGACCCGTGTGGGCAGCCCGCTCTCGTCGACCGCCGGAGCCGGCGGGTGCGAGGCCGGCACACCGTCGCCGGCGGGCGTGGCCGGGGTGACGAGACCGGGCGGGAGCAGTACGACGGCGGCGGTCCCGCCGCGCGGGCCGGGACGGAGCGAGACCCGGGCGCGGCACCGGGCGGCGAGCAGGCCGGCGACGCGCAACCCGGTGTGGCCGGCCTGCGAACCGTCCAGGAGCGCGTTCGCCTCGGCCAGCGCGGCGGTGCCCAGGCCCGGCCCGTCGTCCAGGATCACCACGGCGCAGCCCTGCGGCCCCGGCTCACCGGCGACCCGCACCGTGGTGTGCTCCGGCGAGCAGGCCAGCCCGTTCTCGATCAGCTCGGCCAGCAGGTGGACGACGTCGGTGACGGCGGTCCCCGCGAGCGTCCACGGCCAGTGCGGAGCGATCAGCACCCGGTGGTAGTCGGGCACCTCGGCCACCGCCCCGCGGACCACGTCGAGCAGCGGCACGGGCCGCCGCCAGCGGCGGGCCGGCACCGCACCGGCGAGGATCACCAGCTTCTCCACGTTCCGCCGGACCCGGGTGGCGAGGTGGTCGAGCCGGAACAGGTCGGCCGTCTCCTCCGCCGTCCGCTCGCGCCGCTCCATGGTGCCCAGCAGGGTGAGCTGCTCGTGCAGGAGGGCCTGGTTGCGCCGGGTCAGCCGCAGGAAGAGCTCGCCGGCCCCGGCCGGCTCCGACGCCGCGTCGCCGGTTGGGCGGCGGACGGCACGGGCCCAGCCGACCAGCACGACGAGCACGGCGATGAGCCCGAGCCCCACCACCACGCCGGTACGGGTGACCACCAGGGCGGCGCCGGGGGCGGCCCGCTCGACGCTGCCGCGTGCCGTGCTGGTCACCAGGTCCCGCAGCCCGCTCAGGGCCGGGTCGACCGCCTCCCGCCAGCCCTGCGCACCGATCCCGGCCGTGCCGCCGGCGCCCGCCGTCCGCAGCAGCCGGTCCTCGATCCGCAGCAGGCCGGCGAACCGGGGGCTCTCCACCAGCCGCTGGTGCCGGTCGCGTCCGTCCGGCGGCAGCGCCGCGGCGGCGGCCGTGCGGGCGTACCGCTGGGTGGTGACCAGCTCGACCAGGCGGCGCCGGTCGTCGTCGCCGAGCCCGGCGCCGGCCAGGGCCGCGGTCATCAGGGTGTCCTCGCGGGCGAGCAGCTCGCGGGCCCGGGCCAGCGCGACGACGGCCCGGGTTTCGGCGGCCAGCTCGTCCTCGCGCCCGCCCCACTCCGGCCCGTACACCGCGAAGGCGGTGTCGATCAGCCGGTCGTACGCCGCCACCGCGCCGGGCCGGTCGAGCCGCCCGCTGTCCACCTCGGACCGGAGGGTGGCCAGCCCGGCCAACTGCCGGACCAGCTCGTCGGCGCGGCGCCGCACCGCGCCCGCCGTGAGCAGCCGCGGGTCGTGGCCCTCGGTGAACCCGCGCACGGGGGCGACCGCGCCGTCCGTCCGGTCGCGCGCCCCGGCCAGTGCGTCCCGGGTGCGCCCCGCATCGGCGAGCGTCTCGGCGGTCAGCCGGCGTTCGGACTGGAGGGTGAGGATCAGCAGGTCGGTGGGCTGTCCGAGGGTGTTCGCCAGGGCCCGGACCCGGACCAGGCCGGCGGCGTCCCGGACGGTCAGCACCGCCGCGTACGCCCAGAGGGTCAGCAGCACGGCGGCCAGCGCGCCGAGCCTCAGCCGCAGGCCGGGGTCACCGGGTCGCCCCGCCGGCCGGTTCACCGCGGCTCCCGTTCCGGCCAGGGTTGCCGGCCCGGCGCGCTCGACCGGTCGGCGACGACGGTGCGCAGCAGGGCCAGCAGCTCCGCCCGGTTGGCGCAGTTCAGCCGCGACCGCATCCGTGCGACGTGATGCTCGACCGTCTTCGCCGAGATGAAGAGCCGGTCGCCGATCTCCCGGTAGGTCAGGCCGGCCAGCACCAGCTCGGCCACCTCGTGCTCCCGGTCGCTGAGCCGGTAGCGGGTGGGACCGGTGCCGGCGTCGGTCGCCGGTGCGTCGTCCGCCTCGCCCGTGCGGGCGGCCGGCCGCGCCTGGAGCACCCGGGCGCACTCCAGCAGGGTGGTCATGGCCCGCCGGTCCGAGGTGCGGATCGCGGCCTGCCCGGCCAGGCGGGCGGCGTCCCAGCACAGGCCGGCGTCGTGCAGCCCGCGGGCGGCGGCCTCCACCCGGACCGGGTCCACGACGCCGCGCAGCACCTCGACCCAGCTCGCGGCGGCCGCGGCGGCCACGGCGGCGTACCGGCTGTGGTCGGCGGCGGCGAGCAGGGCGGCGACGTGGGCGTCGGCGACGGCCGGCTCCTCGGTGAGGATCGCGGCGTGCAGCCCGGTCCAGTGCAGCGGCGCGCTCCACAGCGCCGGGCCGTCGAGCCGGTCCAGCAGCAGCCAGGCCTCCCGCAGGTAGGGCTTCAGGCGGTCCAGGTCGCCCAGCCGGGCGCCCGCGACCGCCAGCTCGCCCAGCGGCAGCAGCGTGAACAGGTCCACCGGGTGCCGGACCACCGCCTCCAGCGCCGGGCCCCAACCGCGTTGCAAGGCCCCGACGTCGCTGGTGCGCCGGGCGATGCCGAGCCGGAGCGCACTGGCCAGGAGCAGGTCACGCGACTCCAGTGGCCGGCCGCCGGCCGTCACCGCGGCGAGCCGGTCGGCCGCGGCGGCCGTCTGGCCGCGGACCATCAGGATCCAGGCCTGCAACAGCCGGTGGCGGCAGACCATCAGGGGCCCGCCGATGCCGGTGGCGACGGCCCGGTCCAGCACCCCCTCCGCGATGTCCAGCTCGGCACAGTGGACGGCGGTCAACGCGGCGAGCGCGGCCGGGCTGTCCGGCAGGAGCACCCGCCGCCCGTCCGGCTCCAGCAGCGCGGTCGCCTGCACCAGCCGGGACAGCGCGGTGGTGGGCGGGCCGCTGACGCTCTCCCGTACCCCCTCGGCCATCAGCCGCGCGGCGCTGGCGTGCAGGGTCGGCGGCCCGCCGGCCGGGTCGTCGGGCAGGTCCGCGCCCGTGGGCGGACGGCCGAGGGCGAGCGCGCCGACGGCGGCGAAGGCGGCGGACGGGGCGAGGCGAGACCACCGGTACAGCTCGACGCTGCGCTCCACCTGGCCCCGGTGCGCCAGCGCCGTCGCGGCCACCGTGGCCGCCTCCGCCCGCACGGGCGGCGGGGCCGTCGCCAGCAGGCGGTTCGCCAGCCGCAGCGCGGCCTCCAGGTCGCCGGCGAGCGCGGCGGCGACGGCCTCCCGGGCACCGGCCGGCAGGCCGGCCGCGGTGGCCGCGGCGAACAGCTCGGCGGAGAGCGCGGGCTCGCCGCCCAGCGCCTCCTCGGCGGCGGCCTCCAGCGCCGCGGCCGGGCAGTCGGCCAACGCGCCCGCCGCCCGCAGGGACCGGACCAGCGGAAGCACCGCGGCGCCACGACCGAGCTGCACCTCGGTGAGACGGCGCCAGATCGCCGTGCGGTCGGTGGCCGGGCTCAGCGCGACGACCGCCCGCCGCACGACCGGCGCGAGCCGGCCATCGGCCCCGAGCAGGCCGGCCGCCCTGGTGTACGCCACCAGGTCGTCCACCGCCGCCGGCTCCCGGTCGAGCAGCGGGCCGAGCAGGTCCACGGGCAGCGGCACGCCCGCGGCGACGGCCAGCAGCAGCCGCCGGGCGTCCGGCGGCAGTTCCTCCAGGTCGGTGCCGAACGCCAGGACGGCCGCCCGCGGCGGCTCGGCCGGGAGTCCGGGTGGGCGCTCCGGCCCGCGCAGCCCGCGGACCAGCCGCTCGACGTCCCGCGGGACTCCGCCGGTCTGCCCGTGCACGAACGCCGCCAGCTCGTCGCCCCGGTCGAGGTCGGGCACGCCGGCGAGGTAGTCGCGCGTCTGCTCGGCGGTGAACGGGCCCAGCACGACCTGCTGCCCGTCCCGTTTCAGCGCGTCGGCCAGCCGGGCCAGCGCGGCCGACCGGGGCCACGGCCGGTAGCCGATCAGCAGCCGGTGCCGGCGGCCGACCACCAGCCGGCGCAGCGTCTCCAGCCGCGCGTCGTCCAGCAGGTGCGCGTCGTCGACCACCAGCGCGGTCTCCGGGTCGACCGGCTGGTCCGGGCTCGGGGCGCCGTCCCGCACGGCCCCGCCCGCGTCCCGGTGGACGCGCGCCAGCTCCCGGAGCAGGACGCTCTTGCCGTGGCCGCCGGGGCCCGTCACGCCGAGGGCGAGGGGGCGCCCGGGATCCGCCGCGACCGCGCCGAGCAGGGCGGTCGGCTCGGGGCCCAGCACGAGCCGGGCGTCCGTGGCGGCACTCATGATCATGACGGTCATCCTTCGCGATCCCGGCCGCGCCCCCGGGCCAGCGCCAGGCGGGACGTCTTCGGCAGGGTCAGCGGGGTGATCCGGACCGGGGGGCGGGCCGGCGGCTCGCCGTGCCGGGGCTGGTCGGGTTCGGTGTGCCGCCGGGCCGGGACGGGAGGCCCGGCGTCGCTGACGGGTGCGGCGGCCGGCGCGGGGCGGCGCGGGCGCGGGGACACCACCTGGCCGGCGGCCAGCGCCGCGCCGGTGGCGGCGGTCAGCTGGGGGTCCGGCTCCACCTCGACGGGAACGGGCAGGGCCGCGGTGAGCAGTTCGCGGACCAGCGGGATCCGGGCCGAGCCGCCCGCCAGGAGGACGGCGTCGAGCTGCGCCGGCGTCAGCCCGGCGGAGTGCACGGTCCGCACCAGCAGGTCGACGGTGGCGCGCACCGCGGGCCGGATCAGGTCCTCGAACCGGGCCCGGGTCACCGGCACCCGCACCGGCCCGTCCACCAGGGTGAGCACGACGTCGGTCTCCGTGCCGATGGTCAGCTCGCGCTTGACGCGCTCGCACTCCGCCAGCAGCCCGTGCGGCGCGAGCCCGGGGCCGAGCGCGGCCCGCACGTGTTCGGCGAGCGCCTCGTCGAAGTCGGTGCCGCCGAGCGACTCGAGGCCCTGCGGGAGGCCGAACGTCTCATATCTGCCCCGCGCGTTGCGGCGGACCAGCGCCGCCTCGAAGGTGTCGCCGCCGAGGGCGTAGACCGCGGCCGTGGTGCCCGGGAAGCCTCGGGCGGCGTGGCTCTCGGCCACCGTGACCGTGCGGGGGAGCAGCGTCACAGTGCGCAGGTCGAGGGTCCACAGCGCCCGGTACAGCAGGTCGCGCCGGTGCGGGCCCCACCCGGCGGCATGGCTGAGCACGACGGCCTCGGGGAAGGCGCCCTCGTGGGCGGCCACGCGGTGCACCACCCACGCCGCCAGCTCCGCGACCAGCGTCTCCGGCGGGCACGGTTCACCGCCGAGCAGGAGGGGCACGTCGTCGCCGACCCGGCGGACGAAGTCGCGGGTGGTGCGGCTGCCGTCGTCGGTGGCGGGCTCGCCGACCACCAGCGCTCCGTCGGGCGCCAGGTGCAGCACCGACGGTACGACCGGGGACCCGCCGCCCAGCGCGACGACCTCGGGACGGGCCCAGGTCTCGCCCCGCCGTCTCGCGACGGTGGCGGCCGTGCCGGTGTTTCCGATGTCCAACCCCAGGACGTACGGCATTCGTTCTTCCTCCACCGCGAGTGGCCTGGGGACGGTGTCGGCACCGTGTGGACCCACCCCCGGCGAACCCCGTGGGCTCCTACGTTCGTACCAGAGATCACCGCCGACCCGGTACCCTAACTCCGGCCGGCCCGGCTCCCCCTGTCCCCCTAACGCACGAGGGGGCGAGGGCCCTAATCGGCGGGGGGCGGTTGCGGGTCGCGCCCCGATGACGGCACGGATCCCCGGCCCTAGCGTCACTGTCGCGGCACGACGGTGCTGACGCTACTTCGAGGAGACGCCCCCATGGATTCGCACCAGACCCTGCACGACTTCGTGCTCAACCTGCTCACCGACCCCGACGCGCGGTCGGCCTTCGACCTCGACCCGGAGGGTGCGCTGCAGGCCGCGGGGCTCACCGACGTCACCGCCGCCGACGTGCAGGACGTCGTTCCGCTGGTGGTCG
Source organism: Micromonospora terminaliae (assembly GCF_009671205.1). Lineage (NCBI taxonomy): Bacteria > Bacillati > Actinomycetota > Actinomycetes > Micromonosporales > Micromonosporaceae > Micromonospora > Micromonospora terminaliae. The sequence continues at coordinate 6,208,968 of NZ_CP045309.1, forward strand.
ACTACGCCCCCGGCGCGGCCGGGCTCGCGCCGGTGGCCCCGGTGGCCGGGCAGCTCGGGCTCGACCCGCTCACGAGCGACGCCACCGACGTGGTCGGCCAGCTCCAGGCGCTGCCGTACCAGGTCGGCGTGAGCAGCTCCCACAGCGGCGTGGACGTCTCGGCCGGCGCGCTGGGCGCCATCGCGGTCGACCCGGCCGGCCTGTACGCGGGTGCGTCGCTGGTCCCGGGCGTCGGCCTGGGCGTCGGGCCCGGCGGGCTCGGCACCGACCTGACCGCGGTGCACGACGTGGCGGACACCCTCGACTCGGACGTGGTGGGCGCCGTGGACACCGCCGCCGACCCGGTCGTCGGGGACATCGCCGGGACGGCCGGCGACCCGCTCGGCACCACGTCCGGCGTGGACGTGCTGCACGACGGTGGCCTGCTGGGCGGCGGCGACCTGGGCGTCCTGGGCGGCACGCAGGCCCAGGTCGACGGCGTCGTCGGCTCGCTCGGCGTCGACCACACCCTGGGCGGGCTCGGCCTGGGCGACGGCTCGGGCGTGGTTCCGCCGGTGCACGTCCCGGCCACCGTGGACGGTGTGACGCACCAGGTGGACAGCACCCTCTCCGGCGTCACCGGCACGGTCAGCGGTGTGACGGGCACGGTCGGTGGCCTGACCGGCGGGATCACCGACGGGGTGAGCGGCGACGCCGGGGCGCACGCCGCCGGGGTCCACGGCGACGTGCACGGCTCGACCGACGGCGGCCTGCTGGGCGGGCTGCTCTGACCGAGTGCTCAGCCAGGGACGGGAGGCCCGATCCGGCCTCCCGTTCCGGTTGGCGTTCACGACCCTCTTGATAATTGCGCTGAAATGCGCACACTTGGTGCGTGATCGCGGGGATCTGGCTGGACGTGCTCGACGAGATCGCCCGTACGTGCGGCGCACACGGGCGGGGCGACCTGCTCCAGACGGTGCGCCAGAAGCGGGTGCAACTGCTGGACCCCCGGCTGCGCGTCCTGGTCGTCGGCGAGTCGCAGCAGGGCAAGAGCCAGCTCATCAACGCCATCGTCAACGCACCGGCCTGCCCGGTCGGCGACGGCCGCACCACCGTGCTCCCCACCGTTGTGCAGCACGCGGAGGTCCCGTCGGCCGCCCTGGTCCAGGCGCCGCCGCCCGCCCCGGGCCGGACCGCCGCGGCGCTCCCGGGAACCGGCGAGCGGACCCCGGTGCCGCTGGACCAGGTCGCCGCCGGGGTGGCCGGCACGTTCGGTCGGCGGCCTGGCGGCGGTCCCGCGTACGTCGAGATCGGACTGCCGCGCGCGCTGCTCGGCTCCGGGCTGGTGCTGGTGGACACCCCGGGCACGGAGGAGGCGGCCGCGCTGGTCGCCGCCGGCCCGACCGCCGCGCCGGCGTGGGCGGACACCGTGCTGCTGGTCTCCGACTCCACCCGGGAACTCTCGGCCGGTGAGCTGACCATGCTGCTGCACGTCGCGCGCTCGCACCCGAACGTGGTGCTGGTGCAGACCAAGACGGATCTCGTGCCGGACTGGCGCGCGGTCGCCGAGCGCAACCGGCAGCACCTCGCCGAGGCCGGTGTGGCGGCGCCGGTCATCCCGGTCTCGGCGGCCCTGCGGCTGCGCGCGGCCGCCGGCGACGACCGGGAGCTGAACGCCGAGTCGGGCTTTCCCGTGCTGATCGCCCGGCTGCAGCGGGACCTCGCCGGCAAGTCCGACCGCCTGGCCCGGGCCGCGGTCGGCGTGATCGCCCGGACCGTGGTGGAACAGCTGGCCGCGCCGTTGCGCGCCGAGCTGGAGAGCCAGGAGGTCGAGGAGCAGTCCGGACCCATCTCCCGGCTCCACGCGGCGCAGCGGGAGGTCGACGAGCTGCGCCGCTGCTCCACCAGGTGGCAGAACACGCTGGCCGACGAGATGGCCGACCTGCTCTCCGACATCGAGTACGACCTGCGCGACCGCACCCGGCAGATCCTGCGGGAGGTGGACGACGCCTTCGACAGCGCCGATCCGCTGGTCAGCTGGGACACGTTCCAGGAGTGGCTGGAGCGCAGCCTCACGGAGGCGGCGGAGGCAAACCACGAGTGGCTCGTCCGGCGCTGCGACTGGGCCGCCCGCCGGGTGGCCGACACCTTCGCCCGGTACGGCGGCGACGTGCTGCCGCCCTGGTCGGCGACGGCGCCCCCGGACCCGGGTGCGGGCCTGCCGGAACTGGAGAGGCCCACCGTCGACCGGTTCACCACGAGCCAGAAGCTGATCAGCGGCATGCGGGGTTCGTACGGCGGCCTGCTCATGGTCGGGCTGGCGACGACGCTGGCCGGGATGCCCATGATCAACCCGCTGTCGGTGGGGGTCGGCGCCCTGTTCGGCGGCAAGAGCATCCGCGACGAGAGCAAGCAACTGCTCCGCCGCCGCCAGGCGGTCGTCAAGACGGCGATCCAGCGGCACGTGGACGACTTCTTCGTCCGGGTCACCAAGGACCGCCGGGACGCCGTGCGGCAGGTCCAGCGGATGCTGCGGGACCACTTCACGGCGCTGACCGAGGAACTCCAGGAGGCCATCATCCGGTCGTTCCGCAGCGCCAAGCAGGCCGCCGACACCGACGCGGCCGTCCGCGACCAGCGGCAGCGCGAGATCCGGCTGAAGATGACCCGGCTGGCCGGCCTCTTCGACCAGGCCCAGCAGCTGACCGGCGCCCGGCCGGCCCCGGCGCCGCTGGAGCCCCGGCCATGACGGTCGGGCTGCGGCTGGACGAGGCGGTCTGGGGGTTGCTGCACGAGGCGCTCCAGCACTACCGGGACAATCCCCGGGCGACGGACCACCTGCGGCACCAGCTGGCCCGGCTGGAGCAACCGCTGCGGATCGCGATCGCGGGCCCGTGGCGGTCCGGCAAGTCGACCCTGCTCAACGCGATCATGGGCGAGGAGGTCGCGCCGGTCGACGGCGTGGACGGCAGCACCGTCTTCACCTGGTACGAGGACGGGCCGCAGCCGAGCGCCACCGCGTACGCGAGCGGGCAGCCGCCGCAGGAGCTGGCGATCGCCAAGTCGGCGACCGGGATGCGGGTGGACCTGGTCGGCTGGCGGGCGGGCGAGCTGCGCGACATCGTGGTGCAGTGGCCCACCCGGACGCTGCGCCAGGTGACGCTCATCGACACCCCGGCCACCGGCCGCGACGAGCAGGGCCGGGCGCCGGTGATGGAGCGGGTGCTGCGGGACGCCGACGCGGTGCTGTACCTGACCCGCGACGGGCGCGACAGCGACCTGCGCGTGCTGGAGACCAGCCGGGAGAGCGCGGTCGGGCAGGCCGCCGCCGTGCACGTGATCATGGTGCTGTCCCGGGTGGACGAGACCGGCGGTGGCCGGATCGACGGCCTGCTCACCGCTCGCCGGCTCGCCCGCCGACAGCACCGGGACCCCCGGGTGAACGAGCTCAGCGTGCACGTCGTCCCGTGCAGCGGCCTGCTCGGGCTGGCCGGCCGGATCCTCAGCGAGTCCGACCACGCGGTGCTCGCGGCGCTGGCCCGGGTGCCCCGTCCGGAGCTGGAGACGCACCTGCTCTCGGCCGACCGCTTCCTCCGCGGCGACCTGCCCGTCCGGATCGACACCGGCGTACGCGCCGCGCTGCTGGACCGGCTCGGGCTCTTCGGGATCCGGCTGGCGACCACGCTGGTCCGCACCGGCTGCGACAGCCGGGCGAAGCTCTCCGCCGAGCTGATCCGGCGCAGCGGCCTGGCCGAGCTGCGCGAGTCGATGGCCCGCCTCCTGATCGACCGGCGGGACACCCTCAAGGCGCGCTCGGCGCTGGCGGCCGTCGAGGCGCTGGTGCGGGCCGAGCCCGGCCCCGGTACGGAAGACCTGCTGGGCCGGGTCGAGCAGATCCTCGTCGGGGCGCACGAGTTCCGCGAGCTGCGCCTGCTCGCCGCGTTGCGGACCACCCGGCTCGGGTTCGACGCCGACCTGGCGGCCGAGGCGGCGCGGCTGGTCGGCGGCGACGGGATCGGCCTCGCGGCCCGGCTCGGCGTGGAGCACGACGCCACGGTGCACCGGCTGTGGGACGTCGCCTCGGAGGCCCAGTGGCGGTGGCGGAACCGCGCCGAGGATCCGCTGCTACGGCTGGCCCAGCGGCGCGGCGCCCAGGTCGTCGTCCGCAGCTGCGAGGGGATGCTCGCCGAGCTGGCCGAGGGAGGCCGGTGACCGGCGCCGGCGGAGCCAGGCGATCGGGCGGACCTTCTCCAGGGGCAGGAAGCTGGTCATGGCCGCCAGGTGCGGCGCGAACGAGATGGTGATCGTCGCGATGGTCACCAGGTGGAACGAGTAGAAGAAGCCGACGGCGGCGAGCCGCCACCGCTCCCGTAGCAGGAAGACCACCGGGCTGAGCAGCTCGAAGGCCAGGATGCCGAACTGGGCGACGATCAGCAGGTGCGGCACCTGGGCGACCACGTCGGCCAGGTCGGTGCCCCGCCGGATGATCGCCCGGGCCAGCACCGAGCCGGTGGCCCAGTCCAGGCCGCCGAAGCGGAACTTGGCCCAGGCCGCCAGAAAGTAGGTGCAGATGACCGCGATCTGGGTGACCCGCAGCGCCCAGCCACCCGCCTCGGTGCGGGTCGGGTCGCCGTGCCGGGCCCGCCCGGCGGTGGGCAGCGCGGCCAGCGCGACGAGCAGCCCGAACCGGTCGTGGTCGACCTTGCCGTAGCTCATCGCGACGATCATCCACTCGAAGTAGAGGGCGAAGACCGTCCAGCCGAGCAGCCGGGGCGCCCGGCCGGTGGCGGCGAGCAGGGAGACCGCCAGCAGCACCCAGAAGACCACGCCGACCAGGGCCGGAGTGGGGGTGGGCAGCGGAAGCAGCCGCCCGATCAGCAGCGGCTGGTAGAGGTCGCCGGGCACGTCGACCCGGGTGCGTACCCAGGGGGTGAAGACCAGGAGGTCGGCGGCGACGAAGAGGTAGACGAGGGTGCGGAAGGCGGCCACCCGGCCGCGCGGGACCGCCTCGGTCAGCCAGCCGGTCACGGAACGGTCTCCCAGCGCACGGCGGTGCGGTCGGTCCAGCGGCCGGTCGGCCGGCCGCCCTGGATGTCGTACCAGCGGACCACGATGCGGACCTCGACCAGCGCGGGGGCGGCCGGGTGGCGCTCGGCGTACGCCTCGGCGACCTGGCGCAGCAGGCTCGGGTCGGCGGCGTACCGGTCCTGCTGGCCCTCGATCTCGGCGCGCCGGATTCCGGTGGCGTCCTGGCCGAGGGCCACCACGGCCCCGGTGCGGTCCACGCCCTCGACCCGGGTGTCGGGTGCGGGCGCGTCCGGCGGCTCGGAGGTGGAGTACATCCGGAACGGCCCGAACGGGAAGTCGTCGTCGACCCCGCGCACCGTGCCGAGGAGGAGCAGCGCCAGCCCGAGCAGCGTGGCGCCCAGCCGGACGGCACGCCCGCGGGTGGTCAAGGTCTCCATCGGCTCGTGACGATACGGGATGAACGTGGCTAGAAGGCGTCGGTCCGTCGTCCATTCCTGGCTGCCCGTGTCGCTCTTTCCGGGCGGCACGGACGGCACCGGCCGGGCCCCCCGTTGGGGACCCGGCCGGTGTGTCGGAGCCGGTGGCTCAGTGCTTGTGGCCGTGCTCGGCGAGCTTCTTGCGGACGTCCTCCATGTCGAGCTGCTCGACCTGCTCGATCAGGTTCTCCAGCGCCGACTCGGGCAGGGCGCCCGGCTGGGCGTAGACGATCACGCCGTCGCGGATGGCCATCACCGTCGGGATGGAGCTGATGTTGAACTTGGCGCCCAGCTCCTGCTGTGCCTCGGTGTCGACCTTGCCGAAGACGATGTCCGGGTGCTTCTCGGACGAGCGCTCGTAGACGGGGGCGAAGCGCTTGCAGGGGCCGCACCAGTCCGCCCAGAAGTCGAGCAGCACGATGCCGTCGCGTTCGGTCACCTCGTCGAAGTTGGCCGTGGTCAGCTCAACCGTTGCCATTGCACTCTCCGATCAGCGCGGATTTCCTACGTCCCGTGGAACCAGGGTGGATGCCTCCGCATTCCCGTGACGTGCGCGACGAAACACTCCGCAGCCTGGCGGTGACGCTGCGACGCATCGAGCGAGGTCTCTCCGCCTGGCCCTGCGGAACGCAAGTGCATGCCGCATTTGCGTGACGGGACGTGATGGGAGCGTTCCCAACACGATCACGCGGACTGCGCGCTACGAATCGGTAACTTGACGCTTGACAAGCGGCGATCGAGCCTGCGGAGATCGCTTGTGGAGTGATCGCGAGTCACTACGAGTAGTGTTACGAAAAGATAAATGTGACGTCCGTCTCTGTCGTCACAGTACCGGCGTACGGCAGAATCTCCTGCATCAGAGCGTGGGCGGCGGGTGCCGGGGAGGGCCCCGCCGCTCATTGCGTCTCCACCCGGGTCGGTCCGGGTGTGACTTTTCCGCACCGGCAGCGCCCCGCCCCTCGCCTTAACAAGCGGTAAGGCATGCTGTGCCGAACTCCATCGCCGCCCGTCGAAGGGGACAAGGATGCAGTTCGGCCGCTACTACGAGGAGTTCGAGGTCGGCGCCGTCTACCGGCACTGGCCCGGCAAGACGGTCACCGAGTACGACGACCACCTCTTCTGCCTGCTCACCATGAACCACCACCCGCTGCACATGGACGCCCACTACGCCGAGTCGGCGAGCCAGTTCAAGCGCAACGTGGTGGTCGGCAACTACATCTACTCGCTCCTGCTCGGCATGTCGGTGCCGGACGTCAGCGGAAAGGCGATCGCCAACCTGGAGATCGAGTCGCTGCGGCACGTGGCGCCGACCTTCCACGGCGACACCATCTACGGCGAGACCACCGTGCTGGACAAGCGGGAGTCCTCCTCGAAGCCGGACCGCGGCGTGGTCGCGGTGGAGACCCGGGGCTACAACCAGGACGGCACGCTGGTCTGCGTGTTCCGCCGCAAGGTCATGGTCCCCAAGAGGGAGTACGCGGCCGCGGCCCTGCCCGAGGGCGTCGACCCCGAGCGGCCCAGCTTCCCCGAGCCGCGCTGACCCCTCCCGTACGCCCGGAAGGGCCTCTTTTCCGATCCGCGGGGAAGGGGCCCTTTTCCCGTTCCGGGGCATATGCTGACGCCGGAGGTCACCATGAGCCACTCCGTCGCCGGAGAGCCGCCCTCTGCCGGCCGCCGTGCCGCACCGCTGACCACCGCCGTCTACTCCGCGGCGGAGTGGGATCTGTTGACCGACCTGCCGGGCCGCGTCCTCGTCGCCGCCGCCACGCCCGGTCCGGGGCGCCCGCCGCGCGGCGTCGCCGCCGGGCTGGCCGGGCTCGACGCGGTTGCCGCCGGCCGGGCCTTCGACAGCGACCTGGTCCGAGCCGTGGTCGCCACGATCTACGCCCGCCACGACGGCGCCGCCGAGCGGGACGAGCGCCTCACCGACCTGGTCGACCTGCTCGCGGCCGCCCGGGCCGCCGTGCGGGTGCTCCAGCGGCGCGCCGACCCCGCCGACTCGGCCGCGTACCGGCAGTGGGTGGAGTCGGTGGCGGCCCGGGTGTGCCGGGCCGGCGAGCCCGCACCGAGCCCCGCCGACCGGCGCTTCCTCGACCGGCTCGCCGGCGCGCTGGACCTCCGCTGACCGTCGAACCCGTGGCGGCCGGCCCGCCGGACGGGCCGTACCCTCTTCAGACCGTGACCGACGACCAGCTCGACGTGGGTGTGGGGCCCTGGCCCGGCGACCCGCCGGACGACCCGCGCTACGACCCGGAGCTGCTCGCCCAGGGTGACCGGCGCAACGTCGTGGACCGCTACCGCTACTGGCGGCGCGAGGCCGTGGTGGCCGACCTCGACCGGCGCCGGCACGACTTCCACGTGGCCGTCGAGAACTGGCAGCACGACTTCAACATCGGCACGGTCGTCCGCAACGCCAACGCCTTCCTCGCCGCCGAGGTGCACATCGTCGGGCGCCGGCGGTGGAACCGGCGGGGCGCCATGGTGACCGACCGCTACCAGCACGTCCGGCACCACCCGACGATCGAGGAGTTCGTGGCCTGGGCGGCGGGGGAGCGCCTGCCGGTCGTCGGCATCGACAACCTGCCCGGCTCGAAGCCGCTGGAGACCGGCACCCTGCCCCGGCGCTGCGTGCTGCTCTTCGGCCAGGAGGGGCCGGGCCTCTCCGAGGTCGCGAGGACCGCCTGCGATCAGCTGTTCTCGATCGCCCAGTACGGCTCGACCCGCTCGATCAACGCGGGCGTGGCCAGCGGGATCGCCATGCACGCCTGGATCCGGACGTACGCCGGACCGCCACCGGAGTGACCGATCCGGCCGCTCCGCTTGACGGCCCGCCGGTCCGGGGTGACGGTGAAGACGTGAGTGTCGCGGTGAGTTGTCCCAGGTGCGCGGGCCCGGTCCGGGAGCCGGACCTGATGCACGGCGAATACCGGTGCCTGCGCTGCGGTCCGGTGCCGCCGCTGCACGTGCCGGGGCACATCGGTGCCGAGATCATGGCGAGCGTGGTGGAGCGGGTGGCCGCCGGCGCGGACCCGGACGGGCGGCCGGGAATGCCGCTGTGGTGCCCGTGGCCGCTGCCCACGGGGTGGACGCTGACCGGGGTCGCCTGGGCGGGGGACGACCGGTCCGGCGTCCGCGCCACGGCGGTCGCCTGCGCCGGTCCGGCCCCACTCGACGGTGGGCCGGCCGATCTCCTCTTCGTCGCCGAGGAGCCCGGCGTCGGGCTCGGATCCCGTCTCGCGGGCCTGCCCGGCCCCGACCCGGGGCCCGAGGTGGCGGAGGCGCTCGCCGATCCCGGCCCTGGTCACCCCGAACGGGTGCCGCACGCCAAGATCCGCGTGGGCGGCCACCCCACTCCACTGTGGCTCGTGAATTCTCCGACGGATCGAAGCGCGTACGCCGGCGAGGCTCGGGGAATGTGGCTCCATGCGATAGCCTGGCCGGCGAGTGCGGGTCACCTCCTCGCGGAAGAAGTCGTGCTGCACGACCTCACCGAGTGGACACCGCCCGAACTCGTGTACGGCGCACCATCTCCGTACCTGCACGGGCGGGCCTGACCGGCCGGCACCGGCGAGTCGGAGAACGGACGCAGATATTCACTGTACGACACTGCACTGATACTCTGGGTATCCCCGGTGATAATGGGGCCCGGCGCCGCGCGAGAGGATGGCCCATCATGGTCAAGAAGGTCCTCACCTGGGCCCTGGTCGCATTCTTGATCTTCTTTATCGCCTACCGGCCCAACTCCGCCGCGGACGTGGCCAAGTCCCTCGGCGGCGGAATCATGGACATCGCCCAGGGCTTCGGCGACTTCTTCACCAACCTGGTCGCCTAACCGCCCATGGGAAGCCCCGCCGGTCCGCCGTTCGACCCCGACGATCCCGACCGGGAGCGCCGGGAGCGCGACACCGAGCCCATCCCGCGGATCGACCCCGACGACGGGCCGGGCTTCGGCGCGGGCACCGGCTACGGCCCCGGTCCTTCCCTTTCGGACGACGCCGCCTTCGGTGACGGCCCGGCCTACGCCGGGGAGGGGCGGTCCGGCCGCGGCTGGATCCGCGACCCGGAGGCCGGCTACCAGAGCCCGCAGATCTCCGAGGAGGAGCTCGCCGGCCTGCGCGCCGACGCCTCCGGCATGGCCCCCCGCCGGGTGCTGCCGATGGAGGACGAGCCGAGCGCCCTGGCGGCCCGGTACCTCTTCCCCACCGAGCGCTTCCGGGGCGAGTGGAAGCGGCACTGGGTCCACCTCTCCACCCCGATCATCGTCGGCATCGCGGCGACCTTCGTGCTCGGCTACCTCTCCGGCTTCCTCGCCGGGCGCGACGTCGGGGCGCTGACCACCGTCGCGGTCCTGCTCTGGTTCGCCGTGATGGGCTGGGTCGCCTGGCGGGTCGCCGACTGGTGGTACGACCGCTTCATCCTCACCAACAAGCGGGTCATGGTGGTCAACGGGATCATCACCCGCCGGGTGGCCATGATGCCGCTGGTCCGGGTCACCGACATGAAGTACGAGCAGACCCCGAGCGGCCGGGCGCTCAACTACGGCACCTTCGTGCTCGAGTCGGCCGGCCAGGAGCAGGCGCTCCGCGAGATCAAGAACCTGCCCAACCCGAACGAGCTCTACCTGCGCGTCGTCGAAGAGATGTACGAGCCGCAGGCCGTCGAGGCGCGGATCGGCAAGGAGCAGGACGAGGCGAAGGCCGACGACGGCGCCTGAAGCTTTCTGTCCGAACATCGGAGGAACTGCGCACCTTTTGCCGTCGCCCCACCGCGCTCTACCGTGGGAGCCTGCCAGGCAGAACGGGGTGTGGAGGTGGGCGTGGCCAGCAGGGATCCGCTGGAGGAGGAGTTCCGCGACTTCGTCGCGGCCCGCTCCGGCGCCCTGCTGCGCACCGCGTACCTGCTGGCCGGTGACTGGGCCACCGCCGAGGACCTGCTCCAGACCGCGCTCACCAAGACCTACCTGGCCTGGAAGCGGCTCGGCGGGATCGACGCCATCGAGCCGTACGCCCGCCGGGTCCTGGTCAACACCTCGACCAGCTGGTGGCGCCGGCGCTGGCACGGCGAACGCCCCACCGAGGTGCTGCCCGAGCGGGCCGGGGTCGACGAGATCGAGCAGCAGCTCGACCGGGACGCGCTGTGGCGGCACCTCCAGGCGCTCCCGGCCCGGCAACGGGCCGTGCTCGTGCTCCGCTTCTACGAGGACATGTCCGAGGCGCAGACCGCCGCCCTGCTGGAGATCTCCCCGGGCACGGTGAAGAGCCAGACCTCGCGGGCGTTGAACACGCTGCGCCGCCGACTCGGCTCCGAGGAGGCCCTCGGCCTGCCGGCCGCGCCCGAGGAGCAGACCGCGCCGCCCGCGCCGCGTACCCCGCCGCGGGTGGTCCGGCAGCCGGCCGCGCCGCCGGCCGCCCCGGCGCCGCCGTCCGTCCCCGCGCCGCCGGTGGTCCGGCCGGCCACGCTCCCCGGCGCGGCCCCCGCGCGGCCCGCCGCGTCCGTCCCGGTGCAGTCCCGATGAGCCGCACGCCGGGGGACTGCGACAACCGGACGGGCGGTCCGGAGCGTCAACTACCCGTGACCGAGGACGAGCTGGAACGGGCGCTGCGGCAGACGCTGGCCGGCCGCGTCGCCACGTCCCGGCCGCTCCCCGCCGACCCGGCCGGCGCCGCGCTCCGGCGGGCCCGGCGTACCGCGCGGCGTCGCACGCTGACCGGGCTCGCCCTGGCCGGCGTGGCAACCGTGCTCGTCACCACCGGCATGGCCCAGCTCGGCGGGCCCTCCGGGCACGGCGGCACGCCGACCGTGGTGCTCGGTGACCCGGACGGGTTCTCGCCCTCACCGCTGCCCACGGCCACGAGCCCGGCGCCCGGCCCGGGCCCGGTACGCGCCGAGCTCGACCTGATCGTCGGCTCGTGGCTCGACACCAGCGGGGGCGAGCGCCGGGAACTGACCGGGGTGAGCGGCGTCGAGCGGGCGCAGCGGGTCCCGGACTACGGTGGCTGGCTCGTGACGTCGGAGGCCACCGCGGCCGGCCGTACCCTCTGGTGGGTGCCGCCCAACGGCAGCGACCCGCACGTGCTGCTCGCCGGGGCGGACGCCGTGGTGGTGTCCCCCGACGGGCGGCAGGTCGCCTGGCGCGACGGCGCCCACCTGGTCGCCGCCGGCGTGGTGGGGGGCCAGCTCGTGGCCAGCACGCGGACGACGGCCGCCGAAGGGGCGACGCCGGTCGGCTTCGCCGGCGACGCCGTGCTGGTCCGGCAGCCGGACCGCGGCGGGGTCGGCGTCTGGCGACGCTCGGCGGGCACGACGCCGGGCGCGGCCCGCCCGGACGTGCTCGCCGTCTACGGGACGCTGCCCGACGGCCGGGTGGTCGGCCTGGTCTCCGCCGGCACGCCCCGGCGGCCCTGCGTGGCCCTGCTCGACCCGGCCCGCGACCTCGCCCCGGTCCGCACCGGCTGCGGTCCGGCCGTGGCCACCGACGGCCTCGGCGGGGTCTCCGCCGACGGGCGGTGGCTGCTGGCCAACACGCGCACGGGCGCCGTGCTCGTCGACCTGGCCGGCCTCCGTGGCACCACCGCCACCACCACCCGCCCGGCCGGCCCGGCCGTCGCCGGTGCGGTGGCCTGGACCCGCAGCGGGGCCGCGCTGCACGTCGACGCCACCGGCGGCCTGGTGCGGGTACGCCCCGACCGGGTGCTGGCCGGCGAGCGTCCCACCGCCTCGCCCCTCGACGGGGTGGGCCCGAACGAGCGCCCCGTGGTGGTCGCCGACACCCGCTCCTGACCGGGGCGTAGCGTCGGCGGGGTGAGCGCGGCCGCCCGGATCGACCTGCACACCCACTCCACCGCCAGCGACGGCACCCTCGGCCCCGCCGAGCTGGTCCGGGCCGCCGCCGCGGCCGGCCTCGACGTCGTGGCGCTCACCGACCACGACACCACGGCCGGCTGGGAGCCCGCCGTGGCCGCCCTGCCGCCCGGGCTCACCCTGATCCGGGGCGCCGAGCTCTCCTGCCGCTGGTTCGGCGTCGAGCCGGCGATCCCGCTGCACCTGCTCGCGTACCTCTTCGACCCGACCGAGCCGGACCTCGTCGCCGAGCTGGCCCGGGTCCGGCGCAGGCGGGAGGAGCGCGGCGAGCGCATCGTGCGGCTGCTCCAGGCCGACGGGATCCCGGTGAGCTGGTCGGAGATCCTGGCCGGCGCCGCCGGAGGGACGGTGGGCCGCCCGCACATCGCGCAGGCGCTGATCCGGGCCGGGCTGGTCGCCACCACGACCGAGGCGTTCGGGCCGCGCTGGCTGGGCGAGCGGTACCGGCTGCCCAAGGAGGACATCGACGTGTTCCGGGCCGTGGCGCTGGTCCGGGCGGCCGGTGGGGTGCCGGTCTTCGCCCACCCGCGCGCCAGCCGGCGGGGCCGGATCGTGCCGGACCAGCTGATCGTGGACCTGGCGGCGGCCGGGCTGGCCGGCCTGGAGGCCGACCACGAGGACCACAGCCCGGCGGAGCGGGAGCACGTCCGGGCGCTGGCCGCCGAGCTGGGGCTGCTGGTCACCGGATCGTCGGACTTCCACGGCACGCACAAGACCGTCCGGCTCGGCGCGTTCACCACCGCGCCCGGGGCGTACGAGCGGATCGTCGAGCTGGCCCGGGGGGTGACCCCGGTCGCTTCGAGCTGAAGCGTTCCGGCCACGCGGCTACCGTGTCCGAGTGGATCTCAAGCTCTTCGGCGAGGTCTTCGTGACCCTGCTGGTGATCGTCGACCCGCCCGGCATGATGCCGATCTTCCTGGCGCTGACCGGACCGCTGGCCGCCCGCGACCGGAACCGGGCCGCCAGGCAGGCCGTCGCGCTGGCGCTCGGGGTGATCGTCGTGTTCGCCGTGGCCGGGCAGACGATCCTTGCCTACCTGCACGTCGACCTGCCCGCGTTGCAGGCCGCCGGCGGGCTGCTGCTGATCCTCGTCGCGCTGGAACTGCTGACCGGCAAGTCCGACGATCCCAACCAGCAGGCCACCTCCAACATCGCGCTGGTGCCGCTGGGCACCCCGCTGCTGGCCGGCCCCGGCGCCATCGTCGCCACCATGCTCTTCGTGCAGCGGGCCGGTGGCTTCACCGACTACCTGGCCATCGCTGCCGCGATCGTCGCCGTCATGGTCGCCGTCTGGGTGGTCCTGCGCTTCTCCGGCGGCATCGTCAAGGTCCTCCGGCCGGGCGGCATCGAGGTGCTGACCCGGATCGCCGGCCTGCTGCTGGCCGCCATCGCCGTGCAGCTCATCGCCGACGCGATCGCCGCGTTCGTCACGCAGTACCTCAACATGGGCTGAGCCGTTCCGGCCCTGTCGTACCGGGGTGGCAGGATCTCAGGCGTGCGACGACCCTCCCCGACCGGACGACCCACCGGCGGCCGGCCACCCCGGCCCCGGGCCGAGCAGACCGAGCAGCTCGGCTTCGAGGGCATGCCGGAGCGGCTCTTCGTCTGCACGCCCAGCAAGCTCGGTGCCTACGCCGACTGCCCCCGGCGCTACCGCTACTCGTACGTGGACCGCCCCGCGCCGCCCAAGGGCCCGCCGTGGGCGCACAACTCGCTGGGCGCCAGCGTCCACACGGCCCTGAAGAACTGGTACGCGCTGGCCCCCGACCGCCGCCGCCCCGAGGTGCTGGGCACCCTGCTCAAGGGCACCTGGGTCCGCGAGGGCTATCGCGACGACGAGCAGGAGCGGGACGCGTTCCGGCGGGCGCTGTCCTGGCTGGAGTCCTACGTGGCGGGGCTCGACCCGGCCGACGAGCCGGTCGGGGTGGAGCGGGTGGTCGCCGTGAAGACGGCGGTGCTCGCCTTCAACGGCCGCACCGACCGGATCGACTCCCGCCCCGGCCCCGACGGCCGGCCCGAGCTGGTCATCGTCGACTACAAGACCGGCCGCACCGGCCTCGACGGCGACGACGCGCGGGGCTCGCAGGCACTCGCGCTCTACGCCTACGCGGCCGAGCGGGTGTTCCGCCGCCCCTGCCGCCGGGTCGAGCTGCACCACCTGCCCACCGGCACGGTCGCCGCGCACGAGCACACGCCGGAGTCGTTGCAGCGGCAGCTCACCCGCGCCGAGGACACCGCACGGGACATCATGGCCGCCGAGCGGGCCGTGGCCGACGGCGCCGACCCCGACGAGGCGTTCCCCACCGAGCCGGGGCCGCGCTGCGGCTGGTGCGACTACCGGCGCACCTGCCCGGCCGGCGCCCGCACCCCGGCCAAGGATCCGTGGGCGGCCGTCGAGCGCCCCGCCGAGCCGGCCACCGACCAGGACTGAGCCGCGGGATCGAGCTGCCGGCGGGTCAGGCCGCGGCGAGGCGCGCGGCACGCTCCTTGGCGGCCTGCAGCAGCGGGCCCTCCCGGTAGCGCCTCGGCACCGCCGCCAGGGCCAGCCGCAGCGCGCGGACGCTCAGGTCCGCCGAGAGCGCGGTGGTGGGCAGGCCGAGGCCGCCGTACAGCCGCTGGGCCCAGGCCGGCAGCAGTGCCAGCGCCGTGCCGGCGATCCCCAGGTACGCCCACCTCGGCGGGCCGAGATGCAGGCTGAGCCGCACCGGCAGGCTGAGCTTCCACGGGATCGGCGGGGCGGTCAGGAAGAGTGCGGTCTCCGCCGCCTCCCGGGTCATCCGCAGCTCCGGCCGGACCCGGCGGTAGTAGTCGGCCACCTCGGCGGCGGTGCCCGGCACGTCGGCCGGGTCCAGCCCGACCAGGGCCGCCGCCCGGCGCTGCTCGGTGTAGTAGCCGTCGACCTCGTCGTCGGTCAGGGCGAGCCCCGCCCGGCGCGCGGTGCTGACGAACGACTCGACCTCGGTGACGTGCACCCAGCGCAGCAGGTCCGGGTCGTCGATGCGGAACTGCTCGCCGGTGAACGGATCGCTGGCCCGCATCCGGGCGTGCAGCGTACGCAGCCGCCGGCCGGCGGCCTCCGCCTCGGCGGTGGTGCCGTAGATCGTCGTGGCCACGTAGGTGGCCGTGCGGACCAGCCGGCCCCACGCGTCCGTCTTGTAGTTGCTGTTCTGGGCCACGCCCGCCATGGCGCGGGGGTGCAGTGCCTGGAGGTAGAGCGAACGCAGGCCGGCGACGATCAGGATCGGCTCCTCGTGCACCTTCCACGTGACCGATCCCGGACCGAACAGGCCGAGGTCATCGGAGTCCACCGACCAAGAGTGCCACGCTTCGCGCGGACCCGGCGTCTCCCCTCAGTCGTCGGCGGAGCGGCGGGCCTGGCAGGCCGGGCAGAGCCCCCAGAAGGTCACTTCCGCCTCGTCGACCTCGAAGCCGTGCGCGACGTTCGGGTCGAGGCAGGGCGCGTCGCCGGTGGCGCAGTCGACGTCGGCGATCTCGCCGCAGCCCCGGCACACCACGTGGTGGTGGTTGTCGCCCACGCGGGCCTCGTAGCGGGCGGGACTCCCGGCCGGCTCGATCCGGCGGGACAGCCCGGCCCGGGAGAGCGCACCGAGCACGTCGTAGACGGCCTGGGTGGAGACCGAGTCGAGACGCTCGCGGACCCGGCGGGTGATCTCGTCGACCTCCAGGTGACCGCCGGCGGCGAGCACGTCCAGCACGGCGAGGCGCGGCCGGGTGACCCGAAGGCCCTTCGACCGGAGCAGTTCCTCACCCGTGGACATGCGTCCATGACAGCACGGTGCACCGGGGCCGACAAGCGAGCGTGACCGTGGGTGGTCCGGGCCACAGGTGAACCGCGCCCGTCAGCCGTGCGTGTGTCGGTGTACGGAAGCGTGCCGGCGGATCATCACGTCGTACGCTGGCCGCGCGATCCCGTCCACTCGCCGGAGGTGTCGGTGTTCAGGGAAGTCAACGGTCTGCCGGGCCACGTCCTGGTCGTACACGCCGCGGTGGTGCTCGTGCCGCTGCTGGCGTTGCTCTCCGTCGCGTACGGGGTGCTGCCCCGCTGGCGGCCCCGGATGGGGTGGGCGGTGGCGGTCCTCGCCGTGCTCACCCCGATCGTCACCTGGGTGGCGACGGAGTCCGGCGAGGAACTGGAGGAGGTGCTGCGCAGCCGGGGCTACCCGCCGGAGGGCCTCCAGAAGATCCACGAGCACTCCGAGTACGGCGAGAACCTTCTCTGGTTCACCGTCGGGCTGGCCATGGCGGCACTCCTGCTCCTGCTGGTGACGAGCGGCCTCGCCCGGACCCGCAACCTGCCCCGCTGGCTGCCCCTGGTGCTCACCGCCGTGGTGGTCGTGCTCGCCGTGTTCGCGCTGATCTACGTCTACCTGACCGGCGACAGCGGCGCCAAGATGGTGTGGAGCGGCATCGTCTGACCCGGTCCGTGGCGGCCCGGCCGGCTCAGAAGAGCAGGCGTGAGCAGAGCAGGCAGGTGAGAAGCACCAGCACGACGCCGACGACGGCGCCGATGCCGTAGGTGAGCCGCTGCGCCTGCCCCTCGGCCTGGTCCATGGCGGCCATGTCCTGCGGCGGCAGCCGGCGCGGCGGCGTCGGCTGCACGTGCACCGGCGGCCGCCAGCCGGGCGGCGGCGGAACGGTTGGCGGCGGGCCCGCATACCCGGCCGGCGCGCCCCCGGGCCCCCAGCCAGCGGCCGGCACGGGCTGCTGCGGCCACGCACCGGCCGGGGCGGCCTGGCCGGGCCAGCCACCGGTGGATCCGGCCGGTCCGGGCCAACCGCCGGCCGGGGCGGCCTGGTGGCCGGGTCTCGCCCACGGGCTGTCCGTGTGGCCGGCGCGCGACCAGGGGCTGGCATCCGCTGGCGCCGCGTCGCCGGCCGAGCCCGGCTCGCTGCTGTCAGGCTGGTCCGTGCCGGAGGGCTGGTCTCTGCCGCGCTGGTCTGCGCCGGAGGGCTGGTCTGTGCCGCGCTGGGCTGTGCCGCCTGGCTCGTCCGCGCCGCGCTGTTCTGTGCCGGGCGCGTTCGTGGCAGGCGTCGGGTCCGCGTCGGCCGGTTGGTCCGGGCGTCGCCAGATCTCGTCCTCGGGGCTGCCACCGCTCGGCGTCGTCACGCCGTCCGACGCTACCAACGGCCTGGCCGGTCGGCCGCCCGACGCGGCGGGCCACCGCGCCATCCGCTCCGCCGGTTTGTGATCGACTCCGACTCGGCGAGGTGGCGGCATCGAGGGGCGTCGGATACCGCAAGCTCGGCGACCTGGAGTTCACCAAGACCCCGCCGTGCCGCGCCGCGCCGCGCCGCGTGGCTGGGTGCGGGCGCACGTCGGGCGGTCCGGCGTGAGCGGTCGAACCATTCCCCGTCCGGCGGTATCCTTGCCGCTCGTGAGCGATCCCGGCATCCGTGTCCCGCGCGGCGACGACGACCGCGTGGTCGACCTCAGCGACGACTTCGTGGTGCTGCCCGAGCAGACCACCGACGACACCGACCGTGGCTGGGGCGAGCGCTCGTCGGGCAACGACGACTGGCTGCTCGCCGAGCGCCCCCCGCACTGGGACTGACCCCACTCGCCGACGTCCGCCCGCGCCGACCTGTCCTCGGCGGCGCTGTTCGCCAACGTCCCGTCGGCCGTCCGGACCTGAGCCGTGTCCGCCCCGGGACGAGCCGGTGGTGCCGCGCGGCCCGGGTGGCGAGGCATCGGGATCCAGCGGCCCTACGAGTACCGGCTCGTTCCGGGCCTGAGCCGTGTCCGTCCCGGGACGAGCCGGTGGTGCCGCGCGGCCCGGGTGGCGAGGCACAGGAATCCAGACGAGTACCGCGGGCACCGCACCCCCGATCACGCCTACCGGGGCCGGGTCATTCGCGTACCACCACGGCGAAGCGGCTGCCCTCGGGCAGGGCGACCGCGCGCTGGGCCTGTTCGGGGCGGAGCGCCAGGTAGAGCGCCGAGGAACCGTCGACCGCCCCGGCCGCACCGACCACGTCGAGGACGAGCGCCCGCGGTGCGAGCAAGGTGGCCGTGCCCGCCGCCCCGCCCGCCGGTACGACCAGGAGGTCCACCCGGGCACCCGGGCGGAGAACCGCCAGCGCGGCCGGCTCGGCCAGCCGGACCGGCACCCCCACGGCCCCGGCCGGCAACGGCAGCGCCGTGCCCCGGCGATCACCAGCGGCCGGCGCGCCACCGCCAGCCGGAACGCCACCACCCCGGGCACCACCAGCCGGGGCGCCGCCAGCTGGGGGCTCACCGTCCGAGGCGCCACCAGCCGGGGCATCGCCGTCTGCGCCGGGAGTCACGGCCGGGCCCGGCGGACAGCCGGCCGGAGTCTGCAGGACGGCCGCGGCCAGCCCGAGCAGCACCGCGACCAGCGCGACCCGGAGCAACGTGCGCCCCCGGGGCAGCCCGCGCCAGCGCACCGGCCGAAGCGATGCCTCCCCACCCACCACCAGCGCCCTCCCACCCACGACTCCGACCGGTACGCGGGCAGGCTAGGCGCCGAATGACGGCCCCGGCCGCCCCCGCCGGCCCACCTGTGGAAAACCGTCCGACCTGTGGACAGGCCCGGGGAAACGGACAAGCACCGGGAAACGAACGTTCGCTGATCGAGCCCGGTCCAGGTGCGTTCCGACGCGTGTTGGCGACCGAGATGCCGACTCGGTACCGATCCGGTGGATCAGGCTGGGCATGGCGTCCCGGCCGGCGGGATCGAGCGGCGTCCGGGCCGAGAGCTGATGACGCCCGCGAGGGTGATCGCCAACGACCACGGGGCGGCCCGAGCGCCCGTTGACCAAGAGGCGACCGCCGTAGCCCAAGAGGCGAGCGGCCGTTGATCAAGAGGTTTGCGTCGGCAGGGCGCGAGATTCTGACGCAAACTTCTTGATCGACGCCGGAAAACTCGGGCCGCTGCCGGAGGACTCGGGCCGCCAGGACCGGCGGAATGGCGCTCGGGCTGGCCCTGCGTGAGCAGCTCGAGACGGCGCCGGGTGGGCGCATCACACTCGCCCCGGCACCTGCAGCGAGCCGGGGGAGGAAAGCCCTGGGGAACGCGAAAAGTGGCCATCCGCGTCGGATGGCCACTTTTCGCGGGTGGTCAGGAGGAGGAGCTGCTGGCTGCCGGCGTCTTGCTCCCCGACGAAGCGGAGGAGGACGAGCTGGACGAGCCGTTGCTCGACCCGCTGGACGAGCTGTCGGACGAGCTGCTGGTCGACGACTCCGACTTCGCCGGCTTGCTCGTGGTGCTCGTGGTGCTGTCGGAACCGGACGAACGGGAGTCCGTGCGGTAGAAGCCGGAGCCCTTGAACACGATGCCGACGGAGTTGAAGACCTTGCGCAGCCGCCCCTCACACGCCGGGCACTCGGTCAGCGGCGCGTCAGAGAAGGACTGCACCGCCTCGAGCTGGTGGCCGCACGCGGTGCAGGCGTACTGGTACGTGGGCACGTTCTCCTCCGGATCTTGGCTCGGCCGCTTGGCACTCGACGGATTCGAGTGCCAATGGTGCGTCATGGAACCCGGGTTCGTCCAGCGGAAGCGCCTTGGGCCACATCCGGCACCGCCACCAGGCCGCCCCCCGGCGTGATCACGAACCGTACCGGCCGGTCGTGGGGTTGCGCCGGAACCTCCTCGACCAGTTCACCGTCGTGCAGGAGCGCCACCGTGGGGACCGTGCCGGGCACCCGGGCCAGCGCGCGGTCGTACGAGCCGCCGCCCCGGCCCAGCCGGAACCCCCGGCGGTCCACCGCGAGCGCCGGCACCACCACGAGGTCGGCCCCGGCCACCGCCGCGCTGCCCAGCGGCGGGCCGGTCGGCTCGCGCAGGCCCCGGCCGGCGGCCCGCATGGACTCCGGGCCGGTGTAGGCGGCCCAGTCCAGGTCTAGGTCGTCGAGGAGCACCGGCAGCAGCAGCTCGGCCTCCGGCGGCAGCGCCGCGCGCAGGACCGCCGGCAGGTCGGCCCCGCCGGGCTCGGAACCGACCGGCACGTACGCGGTCATCCGGGCCGGCCGCAGCCGGCGTACCAGATCGACCAGCCCGGCCTGGACGGCCGCCGCCGCCTCGGCCCGGCGCGGCGCCGGCAGCGACCGGCGGTGGGCGAGCAGCGCGACGCGGAGGTCCCGCTTGGTCACATCCGCTTCATCCGAAAATTCCGGCACGCAACACTCCTGACGCAACGCTTGCCTCCCGGTCGCTCTGTGTCAGCATCGCAGGGAGGGGCGCAGTACTTCCGGGGGGAAGCTTGACGCTACGCGGGCGGTTGACGGCGGCCTTCCTCACGGTGGTGTTGGGCCCCGTCCTCCTCGGCGCGTTCTTCGTCGGGTCCACCCTGAGCGCCGTCGACCGCGGCCGCGCCACCGAGCGGCTGGGTGTCGCCGCGGCCGGGGTGCGCACGTCCGTCGACGCCCTCTGCCAGCAGCTCCGCGCGGCGGCCGACGCGGTTGCGCTGGTCGCCGACCCGGCCGCCCGACCCCGCGCAGCCGATCAGGTGGTCGGCCGAGGCCTGGCCGCCGCCGTGGTGATCGCCGACCCGGCCGGCCAGACCAGCTACGCCACGCCCGGCGGGCCGCCCGGGCCCTGGCAGGACTGCGCCGCCGACGCGACGACCGGGACGGTCCGCGCGCTCGCCGCCCGGGTCCGGCTCCGCGACCCGGCCGGCGCCGACCTGGGCACGGTCGCCGCCGCGCAGCCCGTCGACCCGGCCTTCGTGGCGCGGCTCGCCGCGGTGACCGGGGCGGGGGTCACCCTCCTCGACGACCCGGGCCGGATCACCCACACGACCGAGGACCGGGAGGTACGCGCAGCGGTGCTGGCCGCCGCCCGCCAGGCGGACGGGGATCGGGTGACCGGCACCGCCGACGGCCGGTACGTGCGGCGGGTCGGTCCCGCCCCCGGCCAGCCGCTGGCGCTGGTGCTCTCGGTGCCGGGGGAGCGCCCGCCCGGGCTCTACGCGGCCCTGGTCGGTGCCGTGGTGCTGGCCGCGCTGCTCGCCGTGGTGGCCGCGTGGCGGCTGGCCCGGGTGACGACGCGGCCCCTGGTCGAGCTGGCGGGCGCGGTGGACCGGGTGGCGCACGGCGACCTCACCACCCGGGTGCCGGTCCGCACCCGCGACGAGATCGGGCGGCTGGCCGGCGCGTTCAACCGGATGACCCGGGAGACCGGCAGCTACGTGGCCGCCCTGACCAGCAGCCGGGACCAGCTCCGCGGCCACCTGACCGTGCTCGGCGACACCCTGGCCAGCACCCATGACCTGCAACGCATCCTGCGGGTGATCCTGCACAGCGCGATCGCCGCCACCGGCGCCCGGGCCGGCGCCGTGCTGCTGGTCGACGGCGACGGCGCGCTGGTCGGCCAGTGCGTCGAGGGGCTGGACGGGCGCTGGCCGAGCGGGGACCCGGCCGACCCGGCCACGTTGCGGGTGCCGGTGGGCGCCGGGATGCTCGGCACGGTGGCCGCCACCGGGGAGCCGCTGCGCGGCCGGTGGGAGCCGGCGGACACGCCGACCGGGGAGCCGTCCTGCGAGACGTACGTGGCGGTGCCCTTCGCCGCCCCCCGCGGCGCGGAACCCCGCGGCGACCCGGACCGGCCCGGCCACCCCCCGGCCGACGGCGACGCCGCCGAGCCCGACCGCGCGCTCGGTGTGCTGGCCCTCTACGACCGGCTCGGCGCCGACGAGTTCGACGACGACGACCTCGTCACCCTGCGGACCTTCGCCGGGCACGCGGCCGTGGCGGTCGAGAACGTCCGGGTGCACGAGGAGGCGCAGCGGCTCTCGCTGACCGACCCGCTGACCGGGCTGTGGAACTACCGCTACCTGCGCGAGTCGATCCGTCGCGAGGTGGAGCGGGCCAACCGCTTCGGCCGGATGCTCAGCGTGCTCGCCCTCGACCTGGACCGGTTCAAGCACGTCAACGACACCTGGGGCCACGCCGCCGGGGACGCGGTGCTGGTCGAGTTCGCCCGCCGGGTGCGCGGCGAGATCCGCGAGGTCGACCTCGCGTTCCGGCAGGGCGGCGAGGAGTTCGTGGTGCTGCTGCCGGAGACCGACGCCCGGGGCGCCACGATCGTCGCCGAACGGCTCGGCGCGGTGGTCCGGGACCAACCGGTGCCGGTGGACGGGCACGCGGGCGAGCCCGTGCGGGTGCCCGTGACCGTCTCCATCGGCATCGCCGTCTACCCCGACCACGCAGCCGGCGGGCAGCAGGTACTCGATGCCGCCGACGACGCGCTGTACGCGGCGAAGGCCGCCGGCCGCGACGGTTACCGGCTGGCCCAGGCCCCCGATCCGGGCCCCACCCAGGAGGTCCCCGTGGTGGTCGCCGCGGTCAGTCCGCCCGACGGACTGCCCCGGGCCGGCGCCGGGGACGCCGCGGCGGCGGCACAGGGCGGCGCGTCTTCCGGTCCTCACCCGCCGCGGCAGACCCGTGGCCGATAGTCTCGCGACATGTCGGAGCACTCAGCGAACCCCTCAGCGACCGCCGCGACCGGTCGCTCCCGCGCCGTCAAGGCCGTCATCCCGGCCGCCGGCCTTGCCACCCGGTTCCTGCCGGCCACGAAGGCGGTCCCCAAGGAGCTGCTGCCGGTCGTCGACCGGCCGGTCCTCCAGTACATCGTCGAGGAGGCCGCCCAGGCCGGGCTCAACGACGTACTGCTGATCACGGGGCGCGGCAAGACGGCCATGGTGGACCACTTCGACCGCCGGCCCGACCTGGAGGAGCGGCTGGAGAGCAAGCCCGAGCTGCTGGCCGCCGTCAAGCGCACCGAGGACCTGGCCGAGATCTACACCTGCCGCCAGCCCGAGCAGCTCGGCCTCGGCCACGCCGTCGGCTACGCCGAGTCGCACGTGGGCGATGCGCCCTTCGCGGTGCTGCTCGGCGACGAGTTCGTCAAGATGGACGAGCCGCTCCTGCCGGCCATGCTGGACCTCCAGGCCCGCACCGGCGGCATCGTGCTGGCGTTCTTCGAGGTCGACCCGGCCGAGACCGCGCGCTACGGCATCGCCTCGGTCGAGCCGGCCGGGTCCGAGTTCGGCGACCTCGCCGAGGTCGTCAGGGTCACCGGCCTGGTCGAGAAGCCGAAGCCGGAGGACGCGCCGAGCAACCTCGCCGTCCTCGGCCGCTACGTGCTCCCCGGGAAGATCTTCGACGCGATCCGGCGCACCGAGCCGGGCAGCGGCGGGGAGATCCAGCTGACCGACGCCATGGAGATCCTGCGTACGGAGGGGGTGCCGGTGCACGCCATCGTCTACCGGGGCACCCGCTACGACACCGGCCAGCCGCTCGGCTACCTCCAGACCGTGGTGCAGATCGCCGTCGAGCGCGAGGACCTGGGCGCCGAGTTCCGCAAGTGGCTCACCGAGTTCGTCAACAACGGCGACGAGACGGTCACCGCGGCGATCCTGAACGGGATGCGCGACCGGTCCGGCGGTGCCGGTACATGACCGCGACGGCCGACGCCGAGGCGGCCGCGAACGAGTTGACGCCGCTCGCCGACTACCTGGGCAGCGTGCTGCGCAGGTTACGCGCGCTGCCTCCGCTCGACCTCGACCTCACCCAGGCGTACGGCAACGTCCTCGCCGAGGACGTGGTCGCGCCGCACGCGTACCCCGCCTTCGACCAGGCGGCGGTGGACGGGTATGCCGCGCGCTGGGAGGACATCTCCGGAGGGAGCCGGGGGCCGGGCTACGTCCCGGCCCCCTCCGGTATCCCCGGTGGCCGCAGCATCCGGCTCAACGTGGTCGGCGACCTGGGTGCCGCGAGCTGGCGCCCGGTCCGGCTCACCCCCGGCTCCTGCTTCTCGGTGGCGGCGGGCGCGCCGCTGCCCGTCGGCGCCGACGTGGTGGTCCCCGTGGAGTGGACCGACCAGGGCATGGCCGCCGTGGAGATCTTCCGCGCCCCCAAGCGGGGGTACGGCGTCCGCCGCGCCGGCGAGGAACTGCCCGCCGGCACCCTGCTCGCGCGCGCCGGCACGTACGTCTCGCCGGCCCTGGTCGCGGTCTTCGCGGCGACCGGCATCGGGCACGTGGTGGTCCGGCCCAGCCCGCGGGTGGTCATCGTGGCCACCGGCGACGAACTGGTCGACGTGGGCCGGGGCAGCCAGCCCGGGCAGGTGGTGGACACCAACTCGCACGCGCTGACCGCCGCCGCGGCCGAGGCGGGCGCGCTGGCGTACCGGGTCGGGATCTGCGACGACGACCCGGAGGCGCTGCGCGGCCTGCTGGAGGACCAGACCCTGCGGGCCGACCTCATCATCACCACCGGCGGCACCGGCACCGGCCCCGGCGACATGGTCCGCCGGATCCTGTCCCGCCGCGAGGGCGGCCGGGCCGGGCCGGTCACCTTCTCGGAGGTCGCCCTCTATCCCGGAACGGCCCTCGGATTCGGTACGGTCGGCGCCGAGGAGGTGCCGGTGGTGTGTCTTCCCGGTGAGCCCGGCGCGGCGCTGATCGGCTTCGAGGTGCTGGCCCGCCCGGCCATCCAACTGCTGGCGGGCGCCGAGCCGGTGTTCCGGCCCAGCGTCCGGGCGCACCTGCTGGAGACGGTCTCGTCCCCGGTGGGGCTGCGCGAGTTCCGCCCGGCGCACGTCGCCGAGCGGCGCGGCGGCGGCTACACCGTGCAGCCGCTCGCCGGTGGGCCGTTCACCCTCTCCGGCCTGGCCGAGGCCAACGGCCTGCTCGTCCTCGGCGAGCGGGTCACCACCGCGGCGGCCGGGTCCACCGTGGACGTCCTGCTGCTGGACCGGCGCCGGTGAGCGCGAGGAGTGAGCTTGCGAGCCCCGCAGTCGCGAACGGAAGGCTGACTCGGTGAGCTGGTTCCGGCGGCCTCCAGGGTGGCCGGCGGTGCTGGTGGACGGTCCGGTGGTGCTGCGGCCGTACCGGCGGTCCGACGCGACGAGCTGGTCGGAGATCCGGCGCGCCAACCGGGCCTGGCTGGCGCCCTGGGAGTCGCACCTGCCGGGCAGCTGGGACGAGATGAACTCGCCGGCCGCGTTCCGCTACGTGCACGCCGACCAGCGGAAATCCGCGCGGACCGGCGACGGCATGCCGTTCGCGGTCTGCCTGCGCGAGAACGGCGCGGAGCGGCTCGTGGGCCACCTCAACGTGGGCAGCATCGTGCGGCGCGCGTTCTGCTCCGGGTACGTGGGCTACTGGGTGGACTCCCGGGTCGCCGGCCGTGGCGTCATCCCCACCGCGGTGGCCCTGGCCGTGGACCACGCCTTCGGCCCCGGCGGGCTGCACCGGATCGAGGTGAACATCCGGCCGGAGAACCAGCCGTCCCGCCGGGTGGTGGAGAAGCTGGGCTTCCGCGAGGAGGCCTACCACGTGCGCTACATGCACATCGACGGCGCGTGGCGGGACCACATCGGATACGCCATGACCAGTGAGGAAGTGGTTGCCGAGGGCGGGTTGCTGGCCCGCTGGCACCGCGTGCGTGACAACCGCGGGTGAAGCCTCCCACTCACCACGCCCGGCGCGGCGCACGGAGAAGTCGGTCGACGGCCCGTAACCTCAAGTAACTGCAAGCTGTGGCAAGCGCTGCCTGCCCGCACGATCTGCGCCATAAACGACGGGCGACGGAAGAAGTTGCGGTCGTGTGGCGCTCGCCCCGAACTTGGTGACGGGAGGGGTGAGGGTGCCGACCTCGGTGCTCCTCGCCGTCCTCGCCGCCGCCGGTCTGCTCGCCCTCGCGCCGGCGCTGGTCCGCCGGTACGACGCCACCGAGCGGCTGGTGGCGGAGCGGGCGCAGTCGACGGCCCGGGTGCTCGAGCGCCGCCGTCGACGCCGCACCGTGCCCGGACGGCGGCCGGTGCACCCGCCCCGCTCCCTGATCGTCACGCTCAGTGAAGACTCCGACACGGGTAGTCTCTCCCGTCCGGTGTCGGCGCCACCCGCCCGGGGCCGCTCGGGGCGGCTCCGCGCGGTGCCGCCCGCCCCCGCCAAGTCCCGCCGACGGCACCCGCCGAAGCGCCGGCACACCCCCGCCGTCTACCGCCGGCGCCGGGTGCTCGCCGCGCTGCTGCTGCTCAACTTCGTCGAGCTGATCGGCGTGGTGCTGGTCAGCCCCGGATTCTGGATCAGCGTCTCGGTCACCGGCGCGCTGCTCGTCGCGTACGTCGTACACCTGCGGCAGCGGGCCCTCGCCGAGCGCCGGCGGCGGCGCGCGGAGGCCCGGGAGGCGGCCTGGCTGGCCGCCCGCCAGGCCGAGGTGCGCCGCGAGCAGGCCCGGCGCGCCGCGGCCCGGCGGGAGGCGCAGCGCCGCCTGGCGGCCCAGCGGGAGGCGGTCCGACGTACCGCCATGGGGCTGGACCGGCCCGCGGACCTGCCGCCCGCCGCGAGCGGTGGCTCGGTCTCCTACCGGCGCGCGGGTGGCCTGCGCGGGCGGCCGTACCAGAGCGGGCGGGGCGCCTGAAACTTTTCCTGCCGGTGATGTCGAATCCGGCGGGGGTCGTCCGACGGGTTGGTGAAGGCCGGTGCGGAGCCGGCCCGCGGACAGGGAGCATGTGATGGCCAAGATCGTGTCGAACTTCTTCATCTCGCTCGACGGTGTCGTGGAGCGGCCGGAGCAGTGGCACTTCCCCTACTTCGACGACGAGATGGGCGCCGCCGTGGGCAGCGGGGTGGCGGCGACCACGGCGTTCCTGATGGGTCGCACGCAGTACCAGGAGTGGTCGGAGTTCTGGCCGAACCAGACCGGGGACGACATGGAGTTCGCGTCGTTCATCAACGCGGTGCCGAAGTACGTGCTGTCCACCACCCTCACCGGGACGACCTGGCAGAACTCGCACCTGATCTCCGGCGACCCGGAGCAGGTCGCGGCGCGGCTGCGGGAGATCAAGGAGAGCACCGACGGGCAGATCGCCATGTCGGGCGGCGCCACCACGGTCCGGTGGCTGCTGGCCAACGGCCTGCTGGACGAGCTGCGGCTGCTGGTGCACCCGATCGCCGTGGGCCGCGGCCAGCGGCTCTTCGAGGACACGCCGACGTACCCGCTGCGGCTGGTGAGCAGCGAGACCTTCAAGAGCGGGGTGCTGTACCTGACGTACACCCCCGCGTGAGCTCTCGCTTCGAGATCTTGGAGGGTTTCGGCCCCGATCCGGGCCGTTTCCCTCCAAGATCTCCTGCTGGGGTGGGGCGGTTCGCTTCGGGGGCGCCCGACCTGTTAGCCTTGTCGCCGGCCCGCCCGATGCAAGCCGGGTGGGACCGACGCTGGTACGCCAGCGGAGGGGCTGTGGCGCAGACCGGTAGCGCACCTCGTTCGCATCGAGGGGGTCAGGGGTTCAAATCCCCTCAGCTCCACCCAGCTCAGAGGCCGTTTCCGCTCGTCGGAAGCGGCCTTTCCGGTTGTCTGGCCGGATCGGCGGTGCCACGCCCACCCCGGCACTATCGTCGGTGCATGATCAATGGTGCGCACGTGATCATCTACAGCCGGGACGCGGAGGCGGACCGCGCCTTTCTGAGGGACGTGCTCGGCTACCACCACGTCGACGCCGGTCACGGCTGGCTCATCTTCCGGCTCCCGCCCGCCGAGGTGGCCGTGCACCCCACCGAGGGCGAGACGTCCCACGAACTGTTCCTCAAGTGCGACGACCTCACGGCGACCATGGCGGACCTGG
Organism: Micromonospora terminaliae; assembly: GCF_009671205.1. Lineage (NCBI taxonomy): Bacteria > Bacillati > Actinomycetota > Actinomycetes > Micromonosporales > Micromonosporaceae > Micromonospora > Micromonospora terminaliae. Next base: position 6,236,922 of record NZ_CP045309.1, read on the forward strand.
CCGCGAAGGGCGTCGAGTTCACGGTCCCGGTCACCGAGGAGCGGTGGGGTCTGCGCACGGCGCTGCGGCTCCCCGGCGGGAGCGACCTCGGCCTCTACGAACCGCGCCACCCGGTCGCGATCTGATGCGCCGGCGCACTCCTCGCACGGACGGCGGCGGACGCGTCAGGCCCTGCGTACCTCGGTGACCATGACCGGATAGGGGCCGGCGGGCATCTCGGCGGTGGCCTGGTCGGCGGGGATCACGTTGTCCATCCGCATGCGCAGCTGCTCGGCGTCGGCGGCGTCGAACACGACCCGCCACGCCCAGCCGCCGCCGTACTCGCCGGTCAGCTCGAACGTCGCGCCCCTTCCCGGGCCGCCGGTCAACGACATCGGCGTCGGCTGCTGGTGCCACGAGTCGCCCCAGACGGCGACCAGCGAGCCCTCCCGGTCGCCGGCCCCGACGACGACCAGGCCGTCCTGCGGCCCGTCGTCCGGGTGCGTCCAGGTGTAGGCGACCGAGGTGAGGTGACCACCGGCCGCCGTCGTCACGGTGACCGTGGCCGGCGACTCCGCGAGCGGGTCGGGAGGCATCAACCGGAACCCGTTGCTGCCGGCCCAGGACCCGGCGAAGTCGGCGAGGATCATCCGCCCACCATAGGCGGCGACGGGAGACCGTCGATCGAGACGGGTTCGTGTCCCGGACGTGTCCGGCCCCGCACCCGGCGTCGCTAACGTCGTCGCACATGAGCCCGCCGCCGTACCCGTCCACGATGGTCCCGAACCGGAACCGCGTCGTCTGGGTGGTCGTCGGGATCTGCGTCGCGGCGCTCCTGGTGGTGGTGCTCATTCCGGTGGCCGGCTTCGTGATCTGGGTGACCACCGGCCCGGACATCGACGAGCCGCGGCAGGCGGCCGACCGGTTCGTGCGGCAGCTCGAGCGGGGGGACGACGCGGCCGCGTACGCGTCGACGTGCCCGGAGGTCCAGGCTCGGATCACGGTGGCGGGGTTCAGCGCGGCCGTGGAGCGCCTGGGGCGCCCGGTCTCGCACGAACTCACCAGTGCCGTCTTCGGTGACGAGGCCGGCGGCAGTGCCTTCGTACGGATGCGGCTGACCGACGCCGCCGGTGACACGACCGCGGTGAGTCTCCATCTGGAGGCCGATCCCGCCTGGCGCGTCTGCGACGACCTCCTCGGCTGATCTCCAGCTCGCGTCGCACCGCCCCTGGCAGCGGTTTCGCCGGTCCGGGTTACCGGCCCGACCACCGTGGTAGTACTGCCTGAAATCAGCGCGAAGCGGACAGGAGCGCGGTCGGTAGATGCCACGCGTCGGGGATCACGAGGGCGGCCACGAAGATGGCCGCCATCGCCACCCGAAGACCAGGACGAGGTCGAAGAAGATCTCGAAGGTGGTGGCCCGCTGCGATTCCGCGACCGGCACCGGCCGCGGCCGGGACACCTCAGGCGGTGAAGTCGTCCCGCGCGTCCCCCGCGTCCTGCTGGACGTGCTCGCCGGGCCGTTTGCCCCGGTTCTCATCCTGGCGCCGCACCTCGTCCGCCTCGGACCGCTCGTCCCGGTTCATGTCGCCCAACCGCGCCCGGGCCGGGCCGGCCAGGTCCTCGAGGTCGTCCTTCGCCCGTTCGACGCTCATGCCGCCTCCCCTGTCGCCGTGGGCGCCGTCGCACCCCTCCGCCAGCGGCGTCCCCGGCCGTCGAGGACTGAAACCCCGGGGACGGTCAAGCACTTCGACCGCCCACCGCGCCTCACGCGACGGGCTGTGTGAGCGCGCTCCGTACCGCGTGGAAGTCGGCGGAGCGGTCCGCCTGCGGGCGTGTGGAGACGAACCCGACGACTCCGAGTGTCTCCGCGTCCGCCCAGCCGCAGACCGTCAGGTAGCTGCCGTCCTCGGCGCGGCCCTGTCCGCAGCGGGCCTCGCCACCGAGCGGGCCGGCATCGACCGGCTCGGTGCCCGTGATCCGGTAGACCTTCAACGCCCGGCCCAGGGCGCCTGACGGGTCGGTGACGGTTCCGGACGCGCCGCTGACGTACACCACGTCGGCGTCCGGCGTCTCGCCCCCGTAGGCCCAGCCGACGGCGCTGGTGGGTGCGCCGACCTCGCGCTTGAGCTGATCGAGCTGGGACCGTGCGCCGCCGGTCAGTTCCCGGCTCATCGACTTCGGCATGCCGAGGAGGGTGTCCGGCGTGGACAGTTTCCGCTGCGGCGGTTGACTCGTGCTCGCCGGTGCGGACGGCTCGGCCGCAGGTTCCGTCGTCGTGCATCCGGCGGCCGACAGCAGGGCGGCGGTGGCGAGCGCGGCAGCGGTGGCGGCGACCGTTCGGGCGGTCCTGGTGCGGCGGATCGTCGCCATGATGCTCCTCAGCAGAAGGGGAGCGGTAGCTTAGCGACCCGTTCGCCGGCCCGGTGGCCTGCGGGCCGGCGGGTGACAGCTGATGATTCGGTGGCACACGGAGAGGTCCGGACGGATGAGGGGCCGGTCCCTTCCGGGACCGGCCCCTCATCGGGTCGCGGACTCTGTCACGGCTTCCAGGAGCCGGCGGTACGCAGGTGGTGCTGGTACTCCAGCGTGCCGTTCTTGTCCTTGACGTCGAAGATGAGCTGCCCCGTGCGCTTGCTGCCGCTGGGCAGGTTGTTGCCCGAGCCCATCAGCTTGCCGCAGCCGGAGAAGGCGCCCGCCACGCCGTTCTCCTCGGCGCCGTCGGAGCCGACCCACTTGAAGAAGAACGGGTTGACCGAGCCGGTGCCCTTGGTGACCTCGGCGGTCACGTCGGCGATCAGGTACATGCCGTTCTTCGGCCCCGGCATGAACTCCTGGCAGGCCTTGTCCTTGGTCCGGAAGTTGCCGACCGTGATCTCGACGGTGCCGTCGTCGTCGTTGACGATCAGGGTGTCGCCGGACGGCATGTTGAAGGTCTCGCTGTCCGTCTGGCCCGGCTCCGGCGTCGCCGTGGTTCCGCCGGTCGGCGCGTCGTCGACCGGGTTGCTGTAGGTGACCCCCGGGGTGGGCAGGCTGTCGATCGCGTCCTTGGTCTTCTGCGCCCCGCTGTAGATGGCGAAGATGCCGCCGCCGCAGCAGAGCAGCAGCATGACCGCCACCACGATGCCGACGGTGATCCAGACGTTCTTGTTGGACTTCTTGGGCGGCGGCCCGAACTGCCCCGGTGCGGGCGGGTACGGCCCGGCCGGCGGGTACGCCTCACCCGGCGGCGGGTACTGCCCGGGCGGCGGCGGGAACCCGGCACCCGCGGCCGGGTACGGCGGCTGCGGCGGGTAGGGAGCGCCCGAGGTCGGGGGCTGCGGCGGGTACGGCGTGCCCGAGGCCGGCGGCTGCGGCGCGTACGGCGACTCCGCGGCAGGCGGGTACGCGCCACCCGGCGGCGGGTACGGCGCACCGGAGGTCGGCGGCTGCGGCGGGTACGGGGCACCCGAGGTCGGCGGCTGCGGCGCGCCCGACACCGGCGGCTGCGGCGGCTGCGGGCTGCCGGGCACCGGCGGCATCGGCGCGGTGGGGAACGCCTGGGTCGGCGGTTCCTGCGGCTGCTGGTTCGGGTCCTGCGGTCCGAACGGAGGCTGAGGGTGGCTCACCGTACTCCTTGGGCACCTTCGAGATCGTCAGTCGGAACGACGGTACAAGCCGACCGCAACGCGACCGCCGGGCCCTCACCCCGGTACCAGAACGGCAGCGGTGCGCACCAGACCGGCGTCCACCGCGAATCGGCCGGCTATCGACGACGGCGGATCGGTCACCGGCGCGGCGGCGAGGCGGGCCGGCGCGATCCGGGCGGTGAAGGTGCCCGCCGCGGGATCGAGCGTGACGCGGGCGTCGGGGAAGTCCAGCCAGGTGCCGACGAGCGGGTGCCAGACCTTGTAGACGGTCTCCTTGACGCTGAACAGCACGACCGACCAGGCGACCCCGCGGGGCAGCCGGGCCAGCTCCGTCTCCTCCTCGGGCAGGCAGACCTTCCGGCGTACCCCGGTGGGAAGTTCCCGGTGGCGCTCGGCGTCGATGCCCACCGCGCGGATCTCGGCGGCGCGGGCGGCGGCGGCCGCGCAGTAGTCCCGGGTGTGGGTGATGGCGCCGACGACGCCGGCCGGCCAGACCGGGGCGCGGTCAATGCCCGCGGGCACCGGCGCGGCCGGCAGCCCCAGGCCGGCCAGCGCCCGGCGGGCGCAGACCCGGCCGGCGGTGAAGTCCCGGCGGCGGCTGGCCACGGCCCGCTCGCCCAGGCCGGCCCGCTCGGCCGGGAGCAGCGCGCCGGTCCAGTCCGCGGCTCCGGCCACCGCCACGGCGACCTCGGGCGGCAGAAGGTCCCGCATGACGCCGAAACGTACCGCAACCATGTAACGCCGGAGAGTTCCGGGACGCTGTTCGAGCGTTCCGGGGAGGCACAGTCCACTTGCACGAGTCCACTCACGAGAGGATGGGCCGATGACGCCTGGCGCGAAGGCGTCGGAGTCACGACCGGGCGAACACGCCCCCGTGACCCCCGACTGGACCTGTGGATCCTGCGGTGAGGACTGGCCCTGTGCCACCAAACGCCGGCAACTGCTGGACGAGTACCAGGTGGACCGCGCCTCGCTGAGCGTCTATCTCGGCTCCTGCCTGGCCGCCGCCACGCAGGACCTCCGTACCGCCCCGGTCGGCTCGCTCCAGGACCGGTTCATCGGCTGGGTGCCGCGCCCGCCGCGTACCCTCTGACCCGCGCTTCCGGTGGCCGCCGCGTCGGGTTCGCGGCGGCCACCGGTCGCGGGTTCACGGCCGGCGGGGCCGCCGGGTGAGGGCGAAGCCCACGACGCCCGCCACGGCGGCGAGCACGCCTCCCGCGCTGGTCCACACCCAGCGCGAGCCGGCCTCCGGAAGCCAGCCGGCGAGGCCGTCCTCCTCCTCGGCGACCGCCTCGGGCGCCGGCTCCGCCCTGAGTACCGTGCCGGCCCTGGTGTTCGCCACCAGTGGCGCCGCCAGCTCCCCGTCGTCGCCGGACCCGCCGCCGTGGGTGTCGGCGCCGACCAGCAGGTCCACCTCGACCGGCAGGCCCAGGTCGGGCTCGGGCAGGTCGGTGACCGAGAGCCGGAGGTAGTAGGTGCCGGGCAGCGGGTCGCCGGACCACGGCTCCGCCCAGGGCCGGACGCGGCGCAGCGTGCAGCCCAGCGCCACGCTGGTCGCGGTCGCCGCCGCGGTCGGGGTCTGCGCGCCGGCCGTGCACGCCTGGCGGCGGCGCAGCCCGTCGAACACGTCGACCGTCCAGGTGGACGTCCCCGTGCGCGGCGTTCCGAAGGAGACCGTGGCCGTGATCTCGTGGACCTGGCCGGCCTCGGCGCGGAACGACCAGTAGAGGTGGTCGCCGGTCGAGGCGGCCACCCGGACCGGCTGGCCGGGGGTGATGGCCGTGGCGGTCAGGAACGAGGTGCCCGCCTTGGTGACGGTCGCCGCGCCGGGCGACGGCGTGGGGGCCGCGGCGGCGGCCGCCGGGGTGAGGGCCAGCCCCGCGGCGGCCAGCGCCGCCGCGGAGGCGATCAGGGTAGGCATCCTCAGTTCTCCCTCCAGGTGGCCACCCACCAGCGGGTGAGCAGCCCGGCGACCAGCCCGGTGACCAGGCCGGCCAGGGTGAGCAGGAGCAGCAGCGCCCAGCCGCGGCCGAGGTCCGGCCCGTCCGGGGCGGGGGACGCGCCGACCACGTCCACGGTCAGCTCCACCGGCATGCCCGGGGCGGCCTGGGTGCCGGCCCGCGGCGCGAACGAGTTGCTGACCACGAGGCACACGGTCCGCGCCGCCCGCATCCCGCTCGGCGTGGGTTCCGGGCTCTCCTCCTCGGCGGCCGACCAGCGCAGCCCGGCCGACACCACGTCGGTACGCCCGCTGCCGGCGTCGACGCCCCGGACCAGTTCCCGCCCGTCCGGGGCGGTGGCCCGCAGCAGGACGCCGTAGTCCGGGTTCACCGGCCGGTCCAACGCGACGCTCACCGAGGCCCGCAGCTCCTGCCCGGGGCGCACCGGAACCCGGTACCAGCGGTGCTCGGCGAACGCCTCGCGGTCGGTGTAGACGCCGGGGGCGAGCAGCGGGGCGCCGTCGCAGCCGGGCGACCCGCCGACCACGGTCGGGGTGGCGGTGTAGGTGTCCCGGGCCCGGTCCACCAGCTGCTTGATCCGCCCGGTCAGCTCGTCGGCGCTCTGCGCCGCGGTGTACGTGCCGCCGGTCGCCCCGGCGATGCAGAGCAGCTGCCGGCGGACCTTCTCGTCGGGGGCCAGGCCGAGCGTGTCGACGACCAGGCGGGTGCCCTGGGCGGCCAGCTCGCGGGCCACCTGGCAGGGGTCGGGCGGGGCGCAGGTGTCCTCGCCATCGGTGATCAGCACGATCCGGCGGGCGGTGCTGCCGGTGCCCAGGTCCTGCGCGGCGGAGCGGAGCGCCAGCCCCACCGGGGTGAAGCCGGTCGGGCGCAGCGTGGCGACGGCCGCCTTGGCCTGCGTACGGTCCACGGGTCCGACCGGCACGATCTGCTGGGTGTCCTGGCAGCCCTGCTTCTTGTCCTTGCCCCGGTAGGTGGCGCCGAGCACCCGGATGCCCAGCTGGTTCCCGTCCGGCAGGGCGTCGACCACCTCGTTGAACGCCTGCTGCGCCACCGCGATCCGGCTACGCCCGTCGATGTCCCGGGCCCGCATCGAGCCGCTGACGTCCAGGACCAGTTCGACCTTGGGTGGCTCGGCGGGGGGTTCGGCGGTCCCGTCGTCGGCCGCGGCGGGCGGCGGACCGATCAGCGCGGTCGCCGCCAGCAGTCCGAGAAGGACGGCCGCCGGTCGTCTCTTGTTGATCACCGGGCGAAGTGTAGTGAGATCCACTGTGGAAGATCATCGGGGCTCGGCCATCAAGATCGATCGATGCCCAAAGTGCCATGATCAGGGGCTGGCTCACGCGTCGGCGAATGGTAAGGAATTCGTGATGTTTCCGCAGCGTGACGGACCGTGAGGTGCCCGATGTAAACCTTTTGCGGGGTGGCGCATTCGTCGGAAATCTGACCATGGCCGACCCGTTGTGCCGCTGCCGCACTGTGGTTAAGCTCTGTCTTGCGCGCCCCAATCGCCCGCTTCCCCCGTGGCAGGCGATCGGGGCGCGCTTTTTCCGTGCCCCGGGCTGTCGTGTTTCCCGGCTTTTCGTGCCACGGGCCGACGGACGCGGCCGGCCCGTGATCGCAACCGATTTCCGGCCCGCGCCGGTCAGATCCAGCGGCCGTCCAGCCACATCCGGGCCGACCAGTCCGCGTAGGCCATGAGCCGGCCCACGAAGATCGGGTAGAAATAGCCGAAGCAGAGGGCGACGAGTAGCACGTACGCGCCCGCGACGATGCTGCCGACCAGGCGCCGGTCGGAGGTGTCCTCGGCGCTCGGCGGTGCCGCCGTGCCGGGCGCCGGGGCGGGCGAGATGATCGCGCCGAGCACGTAGACCACCGCGAGCACCAGGAACGGCACCGCCGGCGCGGCGTAGAACGAGAACATCGTGCGGCCGTCGAGCGCGAACCAGAACCAGGGCAGCAGGCCGGCGGCAACGCTGAGCAGGATGGCGCCGGCCCGCCAGTCGCGCCGCGCCAGCCCCAGCCAGACGGTCGCCACCAGCGCCGGCAGGAACGACCACCAGAGCAGCGGCGTGCCCAGCAGCAGGATCTCGGAAGCGCAGCTCGGCGCGCCGCAGTTGCCGTCGCCGGACCAGTAGAAGGCCACCGGCCGGCCGAGCAGCAGCCACTGCCACGGCCAGGACTGGTATTTGTGCGGGTCGTCGAGCTGGGTGTGGAAGCCGTACGCGGCCTTGTGGTATTCCCACAGGTTGATCAGGGGCCCGATGACCGGGGTGTCGCTCAGCCCCGGAGTGTTCGGGTAGCGGCTGGCCAGGCGGTAGTAGCCCTCGTCGCCGAGCAGCCAGCCCGACCAGGTGAGCACGTAGGTGACGACCATGAGCACGCCGGCCGCCAGCAGCCAGGGCAGCTCGTCCAGCAGGGCGTCCCGCCACGGGCGGCGGACCCCGGCCGAGCGGCGCACGCCGACCTCCCACAGGAGCACCAGCAGCGCGAAGGCCGGGACGAAGTAGAGGCCGCTCCACTTCACCGCGCACGCGCAGCCGAGCAGCACCCCGGCGGCCAGCCGCCACCACGGCCAGTCGCGCCAGGTCGACGGCGGCCGGCCCGCCCGCCCCGGCAGCGACGGGTCGAGCCCCGCCTCCAGCGCCCGGGCCCAGCGCCGGCGCCGGCCGTCGCGGTCGAGCACCAGCGCGCCGAAGGCGGCCAGCACGAACAGCAGCAGGAAGATGTCGAGCAGCGCGGTGCGGGAGAGCACGAAGTGGAAGCCGTCCAGGGCGAGCAGCAGCCCGGCCGCGCAGCCCAGCGTGGTGGAGCGGAACATCCGCCGGCCGATGCGCACCAGCAGCAGCACCGACAGGGTGCCGGCGACGGCCGCCGCGAACCGCCAGCCGAACTCGGGGGCGGTGGTCATCAGGTGCCCCGGCACCGAGATCCTGGTTTCGGCGTCCTGGTAGCCGAAGGCCCACTCGCCGAGGCCGATGAGCCACTTGCCCAGTGGCGGGTGCACCACGTACGACGGGCCGTTGTCCTTGTAGTTCCACTCGACGCCTCGGTCGATCAGCCCGTAGGCGTCGCGGGCGTAGTAGATCTCGTCGAAGATCTTCCCGTTCGGGCCGCTCAGGCCGACGAAGCGCAGGATCGCCGCGATCGCCACCACGACCCCGGTGGCCAGCCAGGCGCGCCCCCGGTCGAGGCGGGCATCGAGGGTGTCGAGCCGTCGCCGGACGACGGCCGGGATCCGGCCACCGCCGCCGCTCGTCGCGGGGCCGGCGGCCCGGTCGGCGGCGGACGCCTCGACGGCGGACCCGCCCGCGTTCGCGCTCTGTGCTGTCGACGCACTCGTCACCCGGCGATCGTAGGCTGCGAAGGTGCCCGGTGGCGCCCGTCGTCTCCGAGATTGGTACGGCCGTCGATGAAGGAGCGCACGCCGTGGGTGAAATGTCCGAGGTTGGTCGCCTGGTGCTGCTCGGCGCGCCACTGGGCAACCCGGCCGACGCCTCGGCCCGCTTCCGCGAGGTGCTCGCCGCCGCCGACGTGGTCGCCGCCGAGGACACCCGCCGGCTCACCCGGCTGGCCCGCGACCTGGGGGTCACGGTCCCGGGCCGGATCGTCTCCTACTTCGAGGGCAACGAGGAGCGGCGCACCCTGGAACTGGTCGACGTGCTCGCCGGCGGCTACACGATCGCGCTGGTCACCGACGGCGGCATGCCCAGCGTCTCCGACCCCGGCTACCGGCTGGTCCGGGCCGCCCTCGACGCCGGGATCCCGGTGACGGCCGCCCCCGGCCCGAGCGCCGTGACCACCGCCCTGGCGCTGTCCGGGCTGCCCTGCGACCGGTTCTGCTTCGAGGGCTTCCTGCCCCGCACGCCCGGCGCCCGCCGGTCCCGGCTGCGCGCCCTCGCCGCCGAGGAGCGCACCCTGGTGCTCTTCGAGGCGCCCCACCGGATCGCCGGGGCGCTGGCCGACCTGGCCGAGGCGTTCGGCCCGGACCGGCCCGCCGCGCTCTGCCGGGAGCTGACGAAGACGTACGAGGAGGTGGTCCGCCGGCCGCTCGGCGAGCTGGCCGAGTGGGCCGCGGCGGGCGAGCCGCGTGGCGAGATCACCCTGGTCGTGGCCGGGGCGCCGCCGGCCGCGGCGGTCCGGCCCGACGACGACACCCTGCGCGCCGCCGTGGCCGCGCGCGAGGCCGCCGGCCTGTCGCGGCGCGACGCCGTCACCGAGGTGGCGACGGAGTACGGCCTACGCCGCCGCGAGGTCTACACGGTCGTGCACAGCTGACCGCCCTCACCAGGCCGCGGCCAGGAACCCGACGGTGATCAGCAGCGGGCCGGCCAGCGCCACGCCCACCGCCCAGCGGCGGTGCCGGGGGTCCGGCAGCCGGGTCGCGCCCGTCCACCGGGCGATCCCGGCGGCGCAGCCGGCGACCAGCAGCAGCCCGAGCAGCCAGCGCAGGTGCCGGCCGGCGCCGGCGTCCGCGTAGGCGGTGCCGGCGGCCGGCCCGGTCATCCGGGCGGGCAGGACCGAGCCGGTGGCGCTGCGCTCGGCCGGCACCCCGGCGACCCGGACCCCGTGGGCCAGGAAGCGCTGGCCGTCGGCCAGGAAGAGCCCCCGGCAGCGCTGGGTCAGCCCGCCGCCGGTGCAGTCGGTGATCACCGCCGTGCCGCTGGTCCCGTGCCCCACGGCCAGCCAGAGCGGGCCGGCGCTCACCCAGGCGAAGAACGCGGCCACCAGGGTGAGCGACAGCAGGACGGACAGCCCGGTGACCGGGTCCGGGGGCCGGGCCGCGCGGGCCCGCTCGCGCCGGGCCGCCCACCGGCGCACCGGCCACGGGGCGGACCGGCGGCGCGGCTCCTCCCGCAGCGGGGTGCCGTCCCAGTGCACCTCCTCGATCGGTGCCCAGGCCGTCCCGCCCTCCGCCGTGCCCGAACGCCGCTGCCAGCGCGGCTGCCGGACCGGCACCCGGCGCGGCACGGCGTCCACGGGAGCCCCGGTGGTCGGCTCCACCGCCACGGGCGGGTCCGCCGGGTCCAGCCGGGGCTGGGGAGCCACCGACGCCCCGCGCGCCGTCCGCGGCGCGGCGTCCCCGGCCGCCGCCGCGGAGGAGGGCCCACCCGGCCCGGGCGCCGTTGGTCTGCTGGTCACGCCGTTCATTTCACACCGGCCGGTCGGGGCCGCCGGGCAGCTCAGGCCGCGTGTCGGCGACAAATCGGGCGTACGGCGGGGGTCGGCACGTGGGACGCGCCCTATTGGTTCGCAGGTGGCCCGTGGCAATCACTAGGCTTGACGCTCATGAGTCACGTTCTCGCCGCGGTCGCCTGGCCCTACGCCAACGGCCCGCGCCACATCGGCCACGTATCCGGATTCGGCGTTCCCTCCGACGTCTTCGCCCGGTACATGCGGATGGCCGGTCACGACGTGCTCATGGTCTCCGGCACCGACGAGCACGGCACCCCGATCCAGGTGCAGGCCGACGCCGAGGGCGTCACCCCCCGCGAGCTGGCCGACCGCTACAACCGGGTGATCGCCGAGGACCTGCGGGCGCTGGGCCTGTCGTACGACCTGTTCACCCGGACCACCACCCGCAACCACTACGCGGTGGTGCAGGAGCTGTTCGAGGGCCTCTACCGCAACGGCTACATCGTCCCCAAGGTCACCACCGGGGCGATCTCCCCGTCGACCGGCCGGACCCTGCCCGACCGCTACATCGAGGGCACCTGCCCGATCTGCGGCTACGACAGCGCCCGGGGCGACCAGTGCGACAACTGCGGCAACCAGCTCGACCCGGTCGACCTGATCAACCCCAGGTCGAAGATCAACGGCGAGACGCCGGAGTTCGTGGAGACCGAGCACTTCTTCCTCGACCTTCCCGCCCTGGCCGACGCGCTGCGGCAGTGGCTGGACGGCAGGGAGGGCTGGCGGCCCAACGTGCTGCGCTTCTCGCGCAACCTGCTCGACGACCTCCAGCCCCGGGCCATCACCCGGGACCTGGAGTGGGGCGTGCCGATCCCGCTCGACGGCTGGCGTGACCGGCCCGACAAGCGGATCTACGTCTGGTTCGACGCGGTCATCGGCTACCTGTCCGCCTCGATCGAGTGGGCCCGCCGCACCGGCGACCCGGAGGCCTGGCGGAGGTGGTGGTCCGCCGACGGCGAGGGCAAGGATGCCCGGGCCTACTACTTCATGGGCAAGGACAACATCGTCTTCCACTCGGTGATCTGGCCGGCGCTGCTCGGCGGCTACTCCGGCGAGGGCTCCCGGGACGGCGAGCCGGGCCGGCTGGGCCGGCTCAACCTGCCCACCGAGGTGGTCTCCAGCGAGTACCTGACCATGGAGGGGCGCAAGTTCTCCTCCTCCCGCAAGGTGGTCATCTACGTCCGCGACTTCCTGGAGCGGTACGACGCCGACGCGCTGCGCTACTTCATCGCGGTGGCCGGCCCGGAGAGCAACGACACCGACTTCACCTGGGCCGAGTTCCTCCGCCGCAACAACGACGAGCTGGTGGCGGGCTGGGGCAACCTGGTCAACCGGTCCGTCTCGATGGCGGCGAAGAACTTCGGCGCGATCCCGCCGGTCGACCCGGCCGGGCTCACCGAGGCCGACCAGGCCCTGCTGGACACCGCGAAGGCGGGCTTCGCCACCGTCGGCGACCTGATCGCCCGGCACCGGCAGAAGCAGGCCATCGGCGAGGCCATGAAGGTCGTGGCCGAGGCCAACAAGTACCTGTCCGAGCAGGCGCCCTGGAAGCTCAAGGGCGAGGACGACAAGCCGCGGACGGGCACCATCCTGCACGTCGCCCTCCAGGTGGTCAGCGACGCCAACACGCTGCTCACCCCGTTCCTGCCGCACTCCGCGCAGAAGATCCACGAGCTGCTCGGCGGCACCGGGGTGCACGCACCCATGCCGCGGATCGAGGAGGTCGAGGACCTCGACGGCGGGCCGGGATACCCGGTGCTGACCGGCGACTACACGGTCGGGGCGCGCTGGGAGTCCGTACCCCTGGAGGTGGGCCGGCCGCTCGCGGCGCCGAAGCCGGTGTTCCGCAAGCTCGACCCGTCGATCGTCGACGAGGAGCTCGCCCGGCTGGCCGGCTGAGCCGACCGACGCACGACGGCGGCCCCGGGGAAACCCGGGGCCGCCAGCGTCGGTGGCTCAGGCGCGGGCCATCTGCGGCGCGCCGATGAACTCCATGATCGCCTTGTTGACCTCGGTCGGGTGCGTCCACGGCGTGCCGTGCGGCGCGCCCTTCAGGGTGACCATCCGGCAGTCGGACAGCATGTGCTGCAACCGCTGGCCGGTGACCGGGTAGGGCAGCACGTTGTCCTTGTCGCCCTGGATGATCAGCACGGGGATGTTGATGTTCGGCAGGTCGCCCCGGAAGTCCGTGAGCCAGGCGTCCACGGAGTCGTGGGTGCCCTTCGCCGACGCCCGCGCGCCGATCTCCCAGTGCGCCCGGTACGCCTCCTCGCTGACCCATTTGCCCTTGTTCTCGCTGTAGTTGAAGAAGGCGTCGCAGAACTGGGTCAGGTAGGCGAACCGGTCCTGGATGATGGCCGCCTTGAACCCCTCGAACAGGCTCTTGTCGACCCCCTCCGGATTGTCGGCCGTCTTCAGCAGGAACGGCGCCAACGGGGCCATCAATACCGCCCGGTCCACCCGGTCCGACCCGTACGCCCCGAGGTAGCGGGTCACCTCGCCGGTGCCCATCGAGTGCCCGATGAGGATCGCGTTGCGCAGGTCCAACTCGGTCATCAGCACGTCGAGGTCGGCCGCGAAGGTGTTGTAGTCGTAGCCGAACGCCGGTTGGGCGGAGTTGCCGAATCCGCGCCGGTCGTACGTGATCACCCGGTAGCCGGCCGCGAGCAGCGGATTGGCCATCTTCTCCCAGGTCGCCCCGTTGAACGGGAACCCGTGAATCAGGACGATCGGCTGGCCGGAGCCGTGATCCTCGTAGTAGAGGTCGATGGGTGCGGAATTCTCCGTACCGACGGTGACGAAAGGCATGGCGGGTTCTCTCCCCTTGCGTGCGTCTCGGACGCCCGCGCTTTCCCCGCCCGCTCCCCGTTATGCCGTCCGGTACGGCAGATCCACCACCCGGTCGTCGGTCAGCTCGGCGCCCGGCGCCCACGTCTCGTAGACGCCCCGCTCGTGGCACTGCGCCCCGGTCGTGGTCACCGCGTCCGGATCGGGCCGGCACAGCCGCAGCCGCAGCCAGCCCGCCTCCTCCCGCAGCACCAGGCAGGGCACCCCGCGCCAGGCGGCGTAGCGCAGCCGGCGGGCCGCCGACTCCACCGGGTACCGGGCCGCCCGGGTCATGGCCAGCACCCGGAACCCGCCGGGCTGGTCGGCCACCGCCTCGTACTCGGCGCCGCCGTAGCCGCCGACGAGCTGGGTGGAGCGGGGCGCGTCGCCGGTCGGCACGTACTCCTGGTCGGGGGAGAGGCCGGGCACCGCGGCCAGCAGGTGCCGCCACTGCGGGCCGACCATGCGCAGCCAGCCCCGCTGCTCCGCCTGGTAGGTGTAGAGCACCACCTCCACCCCCTCCGCCGGGTAGGCGAGCAGGGTCGCGTTCGCCGGCATCGGCAGGTCGGCGAAGTCGCGGGTGACGAACTCGGGGATGAGCTGGGCGTTGCTCGGCACGAACCCGGTGCCCAGCACCGGCGGCCCGAGCCGGTCCCGCGGCGGCAGGCTGGTCAGCCCCTGGTGCGCCGGGCCGACCGGCACGTCGTAGTCGGCCGGGTCGGTGGCGCGCCAGCGCAGCGCGTACGCCACGTCGCCGCCGTCCGAGTCACCGCGCAGCAGCGCCATCCCCGCCGGCGTGTGCAGGTGCGCCACGTCGTGCTCCCGGTGGCAGAAGCCGTGCGGCAGCCAGCCCCGCACGTAGCCGGCGAGCTGGCGCGCGGAGAGCACCTTCACCATCCGGGTGCCCGGCCGGATCACCGCCGAACTGCGCACCGCCGCGAGGGTCGGGTCGCCGGCCGCGCCCGGCTGCTGGCTGAGCTGGTGCAGGTACGCCCAGCCGTGCTCCCGGTGCAGCGGCATGAGCAGCGGCGGGTCGAGTTCCTCGGTCGGCTCGGTCGCCCCGTGCACCGCGCTCACCTCGGTGACGTGCACGAACCTCCGCCACGGGTACGCCACCCCGGGCCGGGGCGCCCACTCGAAACCGGGCGCCTCGTCGGCGCTGAACAGCTCGTACGCCGCGCCCCGGGCGATCTCCTCCGCCGGGTGGACGCGGCCGTCGTACGTCACGCGCAGCCCGGTCCGCTCGGCGGCGGACCCGTTGGCCTGAGGAGTGACGGTCACGCACCGGACCGTAGGCGCGGCAGATGTTGTGGACGTGAACAGTCGATGGCGGTCCGGAAACGCCGGCCCGTGGCGGTGTGTGATGCTGGCCGCGATGAGCGAGCAGACCGAAACCCGCAAGCAGCGCGCCGCCCGCCGGGCCGGTGAGTTCCCGCCCGCCCCGGAGGCGCTGGCCGTGCCCGTGCTGGACAGCCACACCCACCTCGACATCACGGTCAGCGAATACGGCGTGCCCCTGCGAAGCGCGAGGAGTGAGCCGGGGTTGCGAGCCCCGCAGTCGCGAGCGAACAGCGGCCCAGCCCCGGCCGACGACCCGGTGGCGGCGGCGATCGCGGTGGCCGCCGGGGTCGGCGTGGACCGGCTCGTGCAGGTCGGCGTGGACGTCGAGTCGTCCCGGTGGGGCGCCGACGTCGCCGAGCGCTACGGCGCGGTCCTGGCCACCGTGGCCCTGCACCCGAACGAGGCGCCGCGCCTGCCCGACCTGGACGAGGCGCTGCGCCAGATCGAGGCCCTCGCCGGCCGGGAGCGGGTCCGCGGCATCGGCGAGACCGGGATGGACTTCTTCCGCACCGGCGACGAGGGGCGGGCCGCGCAGGAGGAGAGCTTTCGGGCGCACATCGCCATCGCCAAGCGGTACGGCAAGGCGCTGGTCATCCACGACCGGGACGCGCACGCCGACGTGCTGCGGGTCCTCGACGACGAGGGCGCCCCGGACACCGTGGTGCTGCACTGCTTCTCCGGCGACGCCGACTTCGCCCGCGAGTGCGTCCGCCGCGGCTACCTGCTCAGCTTCGCCGGCACGGTCACCTTCGGCAGCGCGTCGGCGCTCCGCGAGGCCGCCGCCGTCACCCCGCCCGGGCAACTGCTGGTCGAGACCGACGCGCCGTACCTGACGCCGATGCCGCACCGCGGGCGGCCGAACGCCTCGTACCTGATCCCGCTGACCGTGCGGTTCCTGGCCGAGACCACCGGCGCCGACCTCGACGAGCTGTGCGCGGCCATCTCCGCGACCGGCGAGCGCGCCTTCGGGCCGTGGTGAAAGGATGCCCGGCGTGACCGGACTCCTCGGCCCGGCGGAGATCCGGGAGCTCGCCGCGCGGCTCGGCGTGACGCCGACCAAGAAGCTCGGCCAGAACTTCGTGCACGACCCGAACACCGTGCGCCGGATCGTCACCACGGCCGGCCTCGCCCCGGACGACGTGGCGCTGGAGGTCGGCCCCGGGCTCGGCTCGCTCACCCTGGCGCTGCTGCCGGTGGCCGCGCACGTGCACGCCGTGGAACTCGACCGGGCCCTGGCCGCCGCGCTGCCGGACACCGCCGCCCGGTTCGCCGGCCCCGACGCCGCCCGGCTCACCGTGCACCCCGCCGACGCGCTGCGGGTCACCGCCGCCGAGCTGGCCGACCCGGCGCCGACCGCGCTGGTCGCGAACCTGCCGTACAACGTGGCCGTGCCCGTGGTCCTGCACCTGCTCGCCGAGCTGCCCACCCTGCGCCACGGCCTCGTGATGGTGCAGAAGGAGGTCGCCGACCGGCTCGTCGCCGGTCCCGGCTCCAAGGTGTACGGCGTCCCGTCGGTCAAGCTCGCCTGGTACGCCCGCTCCCGGGCCGCCGGCAAGGTGCCGCCGAACGTCTTCTGGCCGGTGCCGAACGTCGACTCCGGGCTGGTCGCCTTCACCCGGCGCGAGCCGCCCCGCGCCGACGTACCCCGGGAGGCCGTCTTCGCGGTGGTCGACGCGGCGTTCGCGCAGCGCCGCAAGACCCTGCGCGCCGCCCTCGCCGGGTGGGCCGGCGGCGCGGACCGGGCCGCCGCGGCGCTCACCGCCGCCGGTGTGGACCCCGGCGCGCGCGGGGAGTCACTCACCGTGGAGCAGTTCGCGGCCATCGCCGCGTCGGCCCCGGCCGCCTCCGCCGCCGCCCAGTAGGCTGGCGCCGTTGCCCACCCCGCCGAGGAGCTGACCGTGCAGAAGCCGTTCGACATCCGCCTGCGCCCGCGGGACATCGCCCCGTGACCGAGGCCTGGCGACCGGACGACGAGGACGGGCAGCGGCGCGGGGCCAGCGGCCCGGTGAAGGTGCGGGTGCCGGCCAAGGTCAACCTGCACCTCGGGGTGGGGCCGCTGCGCCGCGACGGCTACCACGAGCTGAACACCGTCTACCACGCGATCTCGATCTACGACGAGCTGACCGCCCGCCGGGGCGACACGCTCACCCTCACCATGGAGGGCGAGGGCGCCGGCGAGCTGGCGCTGGACGACACCAACCTGGTGATCCGGGCCGCCCACGCCCTCGCCGGCTACGCGGGTGTCCTGCCGCACGCCCGGCTGCACCTGCGCAAGCAGATCCCGCTCGCCGGTGGGCTGGCCGGTGGCAGCGCCGACGCGGCCGCCGCGCTGGTCGCCTGCGACGCGCTCTGGGGCACCGGGCTGTCCCGCGACGAACTCGCCGGGATCGCCGCCGACCTGGGCTCCGACGTGCCGTTCCTGATCCACGGCGGCACCGCGCTGGGCACCGGGCGGGGCGAGGCGGTCAGCCCGGTGCTGGCCCGCCCCACCTCCTGGCACTGGGTGGTGGCCGTCGCCGACGGCGGCCTCTCCACGCCGGCCGCCTACCGGGAGCTGGACCGGCTCCGCGACGCCGGCACCGCGGGCGAGCCCCTGGGCAGCACCGACGGGCTGCTCGGCGCGCTGCGCCAGCGCGACCCGAGGGTGCTCGCCGCCGCCCTCGGCAACGACCTCCAGGCCGCCGCGCTGACCATGCGCCCGGCGCTGGCCGAGACGCTCAAGGCGGGGGAGGCGGCCGGAGCGCTCGCCGGACTCGTCTCCGGCTCCGGCCCCACCTGCGTCTTCCTCGCCACCGACGAGGCGCACGCCGGCCGGATCGCCGCCGACCTGGCCGCCGCGGGCGTCTGCCGGGACGCCCGGGTCGCGCACGGCCCGGTCCCCGGCGCCCGCGTCGCCTGAGGCGCGACGGCCGGCCGCGTACCCTTGAGTCGGGCGTCCCGGGCACCGGGGCGCCTTGATCATGAAAGGTGGGTTCGTGGCCAACATCGTCAACCTGGACCGGGTGTCCAAGGGGTACGGCGCCGCCGGGCCGCTGCTCACCGACGTGTCGCTCGGCCTCGACGACGCCGACCGGGTGGGCGTCGTCGGCCTCAACGGCGCCGGCAAGTCCACCCTGCTGCGCCTGCTGACCAAGCAGGAGGAGCCCGACGACGGCCGCGTCACCCACCGCCGGGACCTGCGGGTCCTGTGGCTGCCGCAGACCCTGGACCTGGCCCCCGAGGCCACCGTCCGGGACGTGGTGCTCGGCACCGCCTGGCTCGGCCAGAGCATGGGTGCCGAACACGAGTGGGCCGGCGACGCCGGCGTGCGGGCCATCCTCGACGGCCTCGGCATGGCCCACCTCGGGCTCGACGCGCCGGTCGGCCCGATGTCCGGCGGCGAACGCCGCCGCGTCGCGCTCGCCGCCCTGCTGGTCCGCGACGCCGACCTGCTCATCCTCGACGAGCCCACCAACCACCTCGACGTCGGCGGCGTCGACTGGCTGGCCCGGCACCTCGTCACCCGCAAGGGCGCGCTCGTCGTGGTCACCCACGACCGCTGGTTCCTGGACGCGGTCTGCACCGCCACCTGGGAGGTCGCCGACCAGGCCGTCCGGGCCTACGAGGGCGGCTTCGCCGCCTGGACCCTGGCCCGCGCCGAGCGGCAGCGCGTCGCCGCCGCCACCGAGGCCCGCCGGCAGAACCTGCTCCGCAAGGAGATCGCCTGGCTGCGCCGCGGCGCGCCGGCCCGCACCTCCAAGCCGAAGTTCCGGATCGACGCGGCCAACGCGCTCATCGCCGACGTGCCGGAACCGCGCGACACCATGTCGCTGCAACGGCTCGCCACCGCCCGGCTCGGCAAGCAGGTGTACGACCTCGACGACGTCACCCTGCACGCCGGCCCGAAGGAGATCCTGCGCGACCTCACCTGGCAGGTCGGCCCCGGCGACCGGGTCGCCATCCTGGGGCGCAACGGCGCCGGCAAGACCACCCTGCTGCGCATGCTCGCCGGGGTGACCCGCCCCGACGGCGGGCGGTTCGCCGCCGGGCAGACCGTCCGCCCCGCGTTCCTCTCCCAGGAACTCGCCGAACTCCCCGGCCACCTGCGCGTCCTCGAAGCCGTCGAGGAGGTGGCCCGGCGGGTGCAGCTCGGCGACCGGGAGATCAGCGCCGCCCAGCTCGCCGAGGTCTTCGGCTTCGACGACCGGCGGCTCTGGACCCCGGTCAGCGACCTCTCCGGCGGCGAGCGCCGCCGGCTCCAGATGCTGCGGCTGCTCGCCGGCGAGCCCAACGTGCTCCTCCTCGACGAGCCCACCAACGACCTGGACACCGACACCCTCGCCGCGCTGGAGGACCTGCTCGACTCCTGGCCCGGCACGATCGTCGTGGCCAGCCACGACCGCTACCTGATCGAGCGGGTCACCGACGTCGCGTACGGGATGTTCGGCGACGGCCGGCTCGTGCACCTGCCCGGCGGGGTCGACGAGTACCTGGCCCGCGCCGCGGCCCGCGGCGGCCCCGCACCCGCCGACCTCACCGCGGCCGCGGCCGGCCCGGCCCGCGAGGGCATGTCCGCCGCCGAGGTACGCACCGCCAAGAAGGAACTCAGCCGGCTGGAACGCCAGATCGCCAAGCTCGAACAGAAGGAGGCGACGCTGCACGAGCAGCTCGCCGCCAACGCCACCGACTACGCGAAGGTCGCCGAGCTGGACGCCCAGCTCAAGGAGATCCGCGCCGAGCGGGACCGCACCGAGGAGACCTGGCTGGCCCTCGCCGATGAGCTGCCGGCCAGCTGACCCGCCCGGGGTGGGGGGTGTGCGGCGTCACTGACGGGCGTGCGGGACAATCGCAGGCGACCCCTCTTCCGTTCGGTCTTGGAGACGCACAGATGGCCCACACCCCCGTCAACCACCCCGCGCGGCCTGTCTACCGGGCGATCGGCGGGCTCGTTGGTCTGTACTTCATCGTCTTCGGCGTGCTCGGCATCATCACCAGCGCCGGCGACGACGTCCTCGCCCAGGACGACACCAAGGTCCTCGGCCAGGGCACCAACCTCGGCTTCTCGATGCTCGTGATCCTGCTCGGCGTCGCGATCCTGATCGGCACCGCGATCGGCCGCAACCTCGACGTGGCGATCAACCAGTGGCTGGCCTACGCCCTCATGGCCCTGGGTCTGGCCGAGCTGGCGTTCCTGCACACCGACGCCAACATCTTCAACTTCTCGATCATGACCGACATCGTGGTGCTCACCCTCTCCCTGGTGCTCCTGATGGTCGGCATGTACGGCAAGGTCGGCAGCGACGAGGAGCACGAGGCCTGGCAGAAGGCCCGGCTGGTGCTCTGACCCGCACCCGTTCCCGAAGGCCCGGCGCCCGCCGGGCCTTCGGCGTTTTCCGGGGACGGGAGCGGGCGGCACGAGGGACAATTGCGCCAAAACCAGTCACCCGACCGGAGGCTCCCATGGCGCACTTCCCGGTGAACCACCCCGCACGGCCGCTCTACCGGATCCTGTCCGGGCTCATCGGCCTCTACATCCTGGTCTTCGGCGTCTACGGCGTCTTCGAGACCTGGGGCGAAGGGCTCTTCAGCCGGGAGAACACCTCGGCCCTCGGCCTCCGCACCAACCTGGCGTTCGCCCTGGTCTCCGTGGTCTTCGGCGCCTTCCTCATCATCGGCGCGTCCCGCCGCGGCAACCTCGGCCACTACATGAACCTGACCGCCGGGGCGGTCTTCCTGGTCACCGGCATCCTCATGATGGCCGTGCTGCAGACCTCGGCGAACTTCCTCAACTTCGGGATGTCGACCGTGCTCATCTCGCTGGTGTTCGGGCTGATCCTGCTCGCCACCGGCCTCTACGACAAGGTCGGCACCGACGAGCACGCCGCCGAGGAACGGCGCCGCCGCAACCACCCCGTCGCCGACGCCCACCGCTGAACGCGGCTCAGCCCCGCTTGCGGACCGTGATCAGACCCGGCTTCGCCTCGAGGTGCGACAGGCCGTTCCAGGCCAGGTTCACGAGGTGCGCCGCCACCGTCTCCTTCCGCGGCTTACGCACCTCCAACCACCAGCGCCCGGTCAGCGCCACCATGCCCACCAGCGCCTGCGAATACAGCTCCGCCAGCTTCGGGTCGTAGCCCCGGCTGGAGAACTCCGCGCCCAGGATGTGCTCCACCTGGTGCGCCACGTCGTTCATCACGCTGCTGAAGTTGCCCGTCGCCGACATCAACGGCGACTCGCGGACCAGCACCCGGAAACCGCTGGTCTCCTCCTCGATGTACGTCAGCAGGGTCAACGCCGCCTGCTCCAGCAGCTCCCGCGGATGCCCCGCCGTCAACGCCGTGGTGATCCGGTCCAGCAGCGAGCGGACCTCCCGGTCCACCACCACCGCGTAGAGCCCCTCCTTGCCGCCGAAGTGCTCGTAGACCACCGGCTTGGAGACCTTCGCGCGGGCCGCCACCTCCTCGATCGAGGTGGCGTCGAACCCGCGCTCGGCGAAGATCTGCCGGGCGATCGAGATCAACTGCTCGCGCCGCTGGGTCGCGGACATCCGTACCCGGGAGGGCTTTGCCGCCGGGACGGCCCGCCGCCGGGCGGTGCTGGCGTCGCTGCCGGGAACGTCGGTCACCCGGCCCATCCTGCCAAACCCGCCCCTCGTCGATCGACCGGTTACCGCGCCGGCCGGCCGCGCACCCGCCCCGGCTCCACCAGCTTCGCCGTGATCCGCTCCGGCTTCGGCCACCGCACCGACCAGGCCGCACCCGCCCTCTCCAGCAGCCAGATCACCCGCGCCGACGGATCCACCTGCCCCCGCAGCACGCCGTGCCGCGCGCTGGTCGGCTCCGCGTGGTGCAGGTTGTGCCAGCTCTCCCCGAACGACAGCAGGGCCAGCGGCCAGAAGTTCGACGCGCGGTCGCCCTGCCGCACCGCGAACGGGCGCTCACCGTAGACGTGGCAGACCGAGTTGATCGACCAGGTGACGTGGTGCAGCAGCGCGATCCGGACCAGGCCGCCCCAGAAGAACGCGGTCAGGGCGCCCCGCCACGACCCGGTGAGCAGGCCGCCCATCGCCGCCGGCCCCAGCACCGACACCACCACGAGCACCGGGAACAGCCGGTCCACGCGGCGGGTGACCGGATCGGCCAGCAGATCCGGCGCGAATCGCTCCCGGTTCGACAGCTCGCGGTTGAACAACCAGCCGACGTGCGCGTGGAACAGACCCTTGGTCAGCCCACCGATGCTCTCCCCGAACCGCCACGGCGAGTGCGGGTCGCCCTCCTGGTCGGAGAACGCGTGATGCCGCCGGTGATCGGCCACCCACTGGATGATCTCGCCCTGCACGGCGAACGAACCCGCCACCGCCAGGGTGGCCCGCAGCCACGGTTTCGCCTTGAACGAGCCGTGGGTGAAGTAGCGGTGGTAGCCGACGGTGATGCCGAGGCCGGACAGCACGTACCAGAACGCGGCCACCAGCACGTCCGTCCAGCCCAGCCAGCCGCCCCAGGCCACCGGCACGGCGGCCAGCAGGGCGAGGAACGGGACGACCACGAAGGCCCACAGGGCGATCAGGATGCCGCGGGACTGGTGGCCCTGGGTCAGTGGCTTCGGCCCGCTGTCCGGGCCGGTCAGGGTGGTCGACATGGCACCTCCCAGTGGTACGGGCTACGCCTACGTCACCGTAACCAGGAACGGTCTAGATCGCAGCGGACACGTCAACTCGTCGATGGCTGGACCTGTCGTACGCCCGTCCTAACCTGCCGGAGTGACCGATCCGCTCGCCGCCGAGGCGCGCCGCCTGCGCGTCGAGGAACAGCTCTCCGTCGCGCAGATCCGGGCCCGCCTGGGCATCGGCCGCGACCGGACGTACGCGCTGCTGCGGGGCGTGCCACCACCCGAGTGGACCCGGCGGCCCCGGGCCCGCGACGCGACGGCCGAGCGGCGGCGGGCGCATTCGAAGGCCATGACGGACGCGCGGTGGGGCGCGTACCGGGCGGCGGGGGACGAGGCGCGGGCGGCGGAACAGGAGCGGGCCGCGAGCGCGGTCGGCGCGCTCGACGACCGCGACCTGCTGATGCTGGGCGCGGCGATCTACTGGTGCGAGGGAAGCAAGTCCAAGCCGTGGCGTTCCCAGGATCGGCTCGAGTTCGTCAATAGTGACCCGGGACTGCTCGCCCTGTTCCTCAAGTTTCTGGCCGGGTGTGGGATCGACCGCGACGCGGCGAACTACCGGCTGCTCATCCACGAATCCGCCGATGTCGACGCGGCCATGGGCTGGTGGATGGAGCGGCTGAGGCTCCCGGTCGAGCGTTTCGCGCGGCCGACCCGCAAGCGGCACAACGTGACGACGGTCCGCCGGAACACAGGCGACGACTACCACGGTTGCCTGGTGATTACTGTGCCTCGCAGTCGCCAGCTCTACTGGCGCATCGAGGGCGTGATCGCCGGCATCAGGGCGGCGGTGGAGGGGCTTGCCGGTGAGTGACGATCGGACCGCTCGACGGAGAAACCTCCGGGACGACTTGCAGCGAGCGGCGCATCGGCTGCGGGAAGAGGGACGCACGGTCAACGAGATCGCGGATGGGCTCGGAATTGCCAAGTCGACCGCCTACCGCTGGGTGGGGCATCTTCCGCTCGACCGCTCCTCGGCCGCGGCGGTCGAGCGTCGGCACATAGCGGACGCACGTCGGACGGTGCACCGCACGGAGCGCCGAAAACTGCGCGAGGAGGTCGAGCGCGAGGCACGGAAGCAGGGGGCCGAGTGGGTCGGTGCGCCGGCACTTCGGGAACTGCTGCTTGTCGGCGCGGTGCTCTACTGGTGCGAGGGCACCAAGAGCAAGCCAGCCAATCCCCGCTACGACCTCACCTTCACCAACAGCGACATCCGGCTGGTGGAACTCTTCGTTCGATTCGTCGAGGCCACCGGGAGGTCCCGTCAGGAACTCCGGTACCGGGTGAGCATTCACGAGACTGCGGACGCCGACGCGGCCGGCCGCTGGTGGGCTGCCCAACTGGGTGTGGACTCCGACTCCTTTCAACGGCCGACGCTGAAGCGGCACAACCCGAGGACAGCCCGGACCAACGTCGGTGCGGACTACCGGGGTTGTCTCGTGGTGCGCGTGCCCCGGTCGCGCGAGCTCTACCTCTGGATGGCGGGCGTGGTGGAGGGGCTGGTTGCCCTTCACGCCCCCGATCCGAGCCATCGGGAGGTGGACAACAGGCGCTAAGCTGTTGTCGACCCTTCGGCCGTGGTGTAACTGGCAACACCCAAGATTTTGGTTCTTGTGTTTCAGGTTCGAATCCTGGCGGCCGAGCAGTTTTCAGGTATAGGCGCCCTTCTTGGGGTATGCGGCGGCCTGCCCGGCGGTCTGGTTAGCATGGCCGCGAGACTGTCGCCGTCCCGACGGGAGCCACGTCGTGCCCCAGCCCCACCTCCGCACCGTTGTCGTGCTCGCCGCCGGTGAGGGCAAGCGGATGAAGTCGGCCCTGCCCAAGGTGCTGCACCCGCTGCTCGGTCGTACCCTGCTCGGTCACGTGCTGGCCGCGGCCGCGCCGCTCGGCGCGGACCGCCAGGTGGTCGTGGTCGGCCACGGCGCCGACCAGGTGCGCGCGCACCTGGCCGAGATCGCCCCGGCGGCCACGCCGGTGCTCCAGGAGCGGCAGCTCGGCACCGGGCACGCGGTCCGGATCGCGCTGGACGCCGTTCCGGAGGCCACCGGCACCGTCGTGGTGATCAACGGGGATGTGCCGCTGCTGCGGCCGGAGACCGTGGTGGCCCTGGTCGAGGCGCACGAGGGCGCCGGCGCGGCGGCGACCGTGCTGGCCGCCGAGGTGCCCGACCCGACCGGGCTGGGCCGGATCGTCCGGGACGTCGAGGGGCGGCTCGCGCAGATCGTCGAGGAGCGCGACGCCACCCCGGAGCAGCGCGCGCTGCGGGAGATCAACGCGGGCATCTACGCGTTCGACGTGGCGCGGCTGCGGGACGCGCTGGGCAAGCTCTCCACCGACAACGAGCAGGGCGAGGAGTACCTCACCGACGTGTTCGGCCTGCTGCGGGACGCGGGGGAGCCGGTGGCGGTGCACTGCGCCGCCGACCACGTGGAGACGCTGGGCTGCAACGACCGGGTCGAGCTGGCCGCGCTGCGCCGGCTGCTGCGGGACCGGGTGAACGAGGGCTGGATGCGCACCGGGGTGAGCATCCTCGACCCGCACACCACCTGGATCGACGTGACGGTGACCGTCGAGCGGGACGCGGTGATCGACCAGAACACGCAGCTGCAGGGCGCGACGGTGGTCGGCGCGGGCGCCGTGGTGGGGCCGGACACGACGCTGGTGGACACCACGGTCGGCGCGGGCGCGAGCGTGGTGCGCAGCCACGCGGTGGGCGCCGAGGTGGGGCCGGAGGCCAGCGTGGGGCCGTACGCGTACCTGCGGCCGGAGTCGCGGCTGGGCCGCAAGGCGAAGGTCGGCACGTTCGTGGAGACGAAGAAGGCGGCCATCGGCGAGGGTTCGAAGGTGCCGCACCTGTCGTACGTGGGTGACGCGACGATCGGGGAGCACAGCAACATCGGCGCGGCGACGGTGTTCGTCAACTACGACGGGGTGCGCAAGCACCACACGACGATCGGCAGCCACGCGCGCACCGGGGCGGACAACATGTTCGTGGCGCCGGTGCGGGTGGGTGACGGCGCGTACACGGCGGCGGGCTCGGTGATCATCTCGGACGTGCCGGCCGGGGCCATGGCGGTGGCGCGGGGTCAGCAGCGCAACGTCGAGGGCTGGGTGCTGCGCAAGCGGTCCGGCACGGCGGCCGCGGAGGCGGCGCAGCGGGCCCGCGAGGGTGCGTCGGACGCCGCCCCGGCCGCAAGTGAAGGTGACTGAATCCACGGGGGACCGGAGACCGTGGGAGGACCGGTGAACACGGGGGATACTGCAACCGAATAGTCCCCGGCTCACCGCCGCCGGGAACCACCGACATACGGGAGCAGACGGGCCCATGGGCAGCATCGTCGCCGAAAACCGCAAGAGCCTGATGCTCTTCTCCGGACGGGGTTTTCCGGAGCTGGCCAAGGAGATCGGTGAGGTGCTCGGCGTCGCGCCGACGCCCTCCGACTCGTACGATTTCGCCAACGGTGAGATCTTCGTACGTTTCAAGGATTCGGTGCGCGGTTCGGACGCCTTCGTGGTGCAGTCCGTGACGCACGGGGTCAACACCTGGGTCATGGAGACCCTGATCATGGTCGACGCGCTGAAGCGTGGTTCGGCCAAGCGGATCACGGTGGTCCTGCCCTTCTACCCCTACTCGCGGCAGGACAAGAAGCACCGCGGCCGGGAGCCGATCTCGGCCCGGCTGGTGGCCGACCTGCTGAAGACGGCGGGCGCGAACCGGATCCTGACCGTCGACCTGCACACGGCGCAGATCCAGGGCTTCTTCGACGGCCCGGTGGATCACCTGTTCGCCATGGACGTGCTGGCCGAGTACGTGGAGCACCGGTACGCGGGCCGGCCCATGACGGTGGTGGCTCCGGACTCGGGCCGGGTGCGGGTGGCGGAGCGGTGGACGGACCGGCTGGGTGGCTGCCCGCTGGCGTTCATCCACAAGACCCGGGATCCGCTGAAGCCGAACCAGGTGGTGGCGAACCGGGTGGTCGGTGAGGTCGAGGGCCGGGTCTGCCTGATCGTCGACGACATGATCGACACCGGTGGCACGATCACCAAGGCGGCCGACATCCTGAAGGAGTCGGGCGCGGCGGAGATCGTGGTGGCCTCCACCCACGCGCTGCTGTCGGACCCGGCGACCGAGCGGTTGAAGAACAGCCCGATCAGCGAGGTCGTGGTGACGAACACGCTGCCGCTGCCGCCGGAGAAGCAGCTGGACAAGCTGACCGTGCTGTCGATCGCCCCGCTGCTGGCCCGGGCGATCCGGGAGGTCTTCGACGACGGCTCGGTGACCACCCTCTTCGGTGGCCTGAGCTGAGGTCGGCGCCCCGCCGGCGGCGTCCTTCGCGGGTCGTCGCCGGTCGGGGAAGCCGGTCGGGAAGTGGCCGGCACGGTGTCGCCGGCGGTGATATGGGGACTGCCGGATAGCTCGGAAATCCCTCGGGTAGACTGGTGCGGTTGCCACGGCGAGGGTGCCCGGCGGGCTGCTGAAAAGCACCGCACGGAGGCGCCGTCATCGACGCGGTGCTCCGGGCGGTCGTTCATGACCTTGAGCCCCAGCGAGCCCCTCGCCCCAGCACCGCCAGACGACAAGCCGCCGCAGCGAAAAGCATCAGGAGTTTCCCCGTGTCCGAGGTAAAGATCAGCGCCGAGCCCCGTACCGAGTTCGGCAAGGGTGGTGCCCGTCGTACCCGCCGGGCCGGCAAGGTGCCCGCCGTGCTGTACGGCCACGGCGAGAAGCCCAAGCACATCGCGCTCCCGGCGCGTGAGTTCGCCGCCGCGATCCGCAAGGGCGGTGCGAACCAGCTCTTCGCGATCGAGGTCAGCGACGGCACCCAGGTGCTGGCGCTGCCGAAGGCGATCCAGCGTGACCCGATCAAGGACACCTTCGAGCACGTGGACCTGCTGCTGGTCCGCCGGGGCGAGAAGGTCACCGTCGAGGTCCCGGTCCAGCTGACCGGTGAGGCCGCGAAGGACACCCTGATCGTCCACGACCACGACACCCTCGCGGTGACCGCCGACGCCACCAAGGTGCCGGACCACCTGGAGGCCTCGATCGAGGGCGCCGAGGCCGGCACCCAGATCACCGCCGCCGACGTCGAGCTGCCGGCCGGCGTCGAGCTGGCCGCCGACGGCGAGCTGCCGGTCGCCTCGGTGACCGCCGCCCCGACCGCCGAGCAGCTCGAGGCCACGCTCCCCGAGGTCGAGGTCGCCGAGGAGGAGGCCGAGGCCGAGGTCGGCGAGGAGACCGCCGAGGCTCCGGAGGGCACTCCGGCCGAGGGCGAGCCCGCTGCCGAGGAGCCGAAGACCGAGGCCTGATCGGCCCGCAGGCTGTGCGACAGGCGTCCCCGGTTCCCGGGGGCGCCTGTCGGCGTATCGGAGTCGGGCCGGTGGGCGGCAGAGCGGAAAGGGACGTGGCGTGACGGACGAGGCGGGGCCGTGGCTGGTGGTCGGCCTGGGCAACCCCGGTCGGGAGTACGCGGGCAACCGGCACAACGTCGGCTTCATGGTGGCCGAGCTGCTGGCCGGTCGGCTGGGCGGCAAGTTCGGCCGGCACAAGCGGGCGGTGGCCGAGGTGGCCGAGGGGCGGCTGGGTTTCGGCGGCCCGAAGCTGGTGCTGGTGAAGCCGCTGACCTACATGAACCTCTCCGGTGGCCCGGTGGCCGGGCTGGCGCAGTTCCACAAGATCCCGCCGGAGCGGGTGATCGCGGTGCACGACGAGCTGGACATCCCGTACGGCCAGCTGCGGGTGAAGTGCGGCGGTGGCGAGGGTGGCCACAACGGGCTGCGGTCGATGTCGAAGTCGCTGGGCACCAAGGACTACGTGCGGGTGCGGTTCGGCATCGGCCGGCCGCCGGGCCGGCAGGACCCGGCCGACTACGTGCTGTCGGACTTCTCCCCGGCCGAGCGCAAGGAGCTGGAGTTCCTGGTGGACCGGGCGGCGGACGTGGTGGAGTCGGTGGTCACCAAGGGCGTGGAGCCGACGCAGAACCTCTACCACGGCGCCTGAGGCGCTGGGCGGGGCATCCGGGCTGGTCGGGCCCGTGCCGGTAGTCTGCGACCTTCTGACGTGCGACGGCGGGCGACGGGAGCGGGAACATCATGGGCAGTCCTCCGATGATCGACGGCGCGTTCGCCCGGTGGCTGGCGGCGCGGGCCGGGCAGGCGCTGATGGGCCTGCGCGCGGAGCTGGGCTTCGCCGACGCGGGGGCGCTGAAGTCGGCCGGTGACAAGGTCTCGCACGACCTGATCCGCACCGAGCTGGCGAAGTGGCGGCCGGCGGACGCGGTGCTGTCGGAGGAGGACGAGGGTTCCCGGCTGGCGTGGACGGCCGAGGTGAGCAGCGACGCGGTGTCCCGGCTGAACGCCGACCGGGTGTGGATCATCGACCCGCTGGACGGCACCCGGGAGTTCGCCGAGGAGGGCCGCTCGGACTGGGCCGTGCACGTGGCGCTCTGGTCGCGCAGCGCGCCGACGCCGCACGGTCTGGTCGCGGGCGCGGTGGGGCTGCCGGCGCAGCACCGGGTGCTGGGCACGGACTACCCGCCGGCGTACCCGCCGATGACCCTGGAGGCCGCCACGGCGGGCGGCCGGACCATCCGGTTGGCGGCCAGCCGCAGCCGTCCGCCGGTTTTCCTGACCGATCTGGCAGAGGACATCGGCGCGCATCTGGTTCCGATGGGCTCGGCGGGGGCGAAGATCGCCGCTGTGGTCACCGGCGAGGTCGACGCGTACATCCACGCGGGCGGTCAGTACGAGTGGGATTCGGCCGCTCCGGTCGCTGTGGCGACGGCCACCGGCCTGCACGCTTCCCGGATCGACGGATCTGCGCTGAAATACAACGAGGCCGACCCACGCCTGCCCGACCTGCTGGTCTGCCGCAAGGATCTCGCCAGCCGGTTGCTTGCAGCGCTGCAGAGGCATTCCGGGTAGCCTGAGCGTTCTTCTTCACGAGTCCGACCGGAAAGGTCTGGAATCCCGATGTGCGGATCCGAGCGAATCGAGTTCGTGTCATGACGGCCCCCGCCGCGTACCAGGTGTCGCATCTGGACGCGCTCGAGGCGGAGAGCATCTTCGTGATGCGCGAGGTCGTCGCCGAGATGGAGCGGCCCGTGCTGCTGTTCTCCGGCGGCAAGGACTCGATCGTGATGCTCCGGTTGGCCCAGAAGGCGTTCGCCCCGGCCAACATCCCCTTCCCGGTGATGCACGTCGACACCGGGCACAACTTCCCCGAGGTTCTCGAATACCGGGACCAGCGCGTCGCCGAGCTGGGTCTCCAGCTCATCGTGGCCAGCGTGCCGGAGGCTCTGAGCAAGGGGCTGGTACGCGAGTCGGCCGACGGCATGCGCAACCGGATCCAGACCCCGGTGCTGCTCGACGCGGTGGAGAAGCACCGCTTCGACGCGCTGTTCGGCGGCGCCCGCCGGGACGAGGAGAAGGCCCGGGCCAAGGAGCGGGTGTTCAGCTTCCGCGACGAGTTCGGCCAGTGGGACCCGAAGAACCAGCGCCCCGAGCTGTGGGCGCTCTACAACGGCCGGCACCACCCGGGCGAGTCGATCCGGGTGTTCCCGCTGTCCAACTGGACCGAGCTGGACGTCTGGCACTACATCGCCCGGGAGCGGATCCCGCTGCCGTCGATCTACTACGCGCACCAGCGCGAGGTGATCGAGCGCGACGGCATGCTCTACGCGGTCAACGAGTTCTTCCGCGCCCGCGCCGGTGAGCAGGCGTTCAAGGCCCAGGTGCGGTACCGGACCGTGGGTGACGCCTCCTGCACCGCGGCGGTCCGTTCGGACGCCGACACGGTGGAGAAGGTGATCGAGGAGGTGGCCGCCACCCGGATCACCGAGCGCGGCGCGACCCGCGGCGACGACCGGGTCAGCGAGGCCGCCATGGAGGACCGCAAGCGGGAGGGCTACTTCTGATGAGCGTCGAGACTGTTGCGCCGGCCGAGGCCGACGCGTCGGCCCGGCCGATGGACCTGCTGCGGTTCGCCACCGCGGGCAGCGTGGACGACGGCAAGTCGACCTTGATCGGCCGGCTGCTGTACGACACGAAGTCGCTGTTCACCGACCAGCTGGCCGCGGTCGAGGCGGTCAGCGCGGCGCGGGGCGACGAGTACACCAACCTGGCGCTGCTCACCGACGGCCTGCGCGCCGAGCGGGAGCAGGGCATCACCATCGACGTGGCCTACCGCTACTTCGCCACGCCGCGGCGGAAGTTCATCATCGCCGACACCCCGGGGCACATCCAGTACACCCGGAACATGGTCACCGGCGCCTCCACGGCCGACCTGGCGCTGATCCTGGTCGACGCCCGCAAGGGCCTGGTGGAGCAGTCCCGCCGGCACGCGTTCCTCTGCTCGCTGCTGCGGGTGCCGCACCTGGTCCTGTGCGTCAACAAGATGGACCTGGTGGACTGGTCGCAGGAGGTGTTCGAGCAGATCGCCGACGAGTTCACGGCGTTCGCCGCGAAGCTCGACGTGCCGGACCTGACCGTGGTGCCGATCTCCGCGCTCCAGGGCGACAACATCGTCACCCGCTCGGAGAACATGCCCTGGTACGAGGGCCCGTCGCTGCTGCACCACCTGGAGCGGGTGCACATCGCCTCGGACCGCAACCTCGTCGACGTCCGCTTCCCGGTGCAGTACGTGATCCGGCCGCAGTCGACGACGGTCACCGACTACCGGGGCTACGCGGGTCAGGTGGCGTCGGGCGTGCTCAAGGCCGGCGACGAGGTGATGGTGCTGCCCTCGGGCTTCACCAGCCGGATCGCCAGCGTCGAGACCGCCGACGGCCCGGTCGACGAGGCGTTCCCGCCCATGTCGGTGACCGTCCGGCTGACCGACGAGATCGACATCTCGCGCGGCGACCTGATCTGCCGGCCCAACAACGCCCCGAGCGTCGCGCAGGACATCGAGGCGATGATCTGCTGGATGGACGAGACCCGCCCGCTGCAGGTCGGCGGCAAGTACGCCATCAAGCACACCACCCGCTCGGCGCGGGCGATCGTGCGCGGGCTGCACTACCGGCTGGACATCAACTCGCTGCACCGCGACGAGACGGCCGGCGAGCTGAAGCTCAACGAGATCGGCCGGGTGCGGCTGCGGACGACCGTGCCGTTGCTGGCCGACGAGTACCG
This sequence comes from Micromonospora terminaliae, assembly GCF_009671205.1. Lineage (NCBI taxonomy): Bacteria > Bacillati > Actinomycetota > Actinomycetes > Micromonosporales > Micromonosporaceae > Micromonospora > Micromonospora terminaliae. The sequence goes on from NZ_CP045309.1 coordinate 6,268,621, forward strand.
GCGCAACCGCACCACGGGCGGGTTCGTCATCATCGACGAGACCACCAACCGCACCGTGGGCGCCGGCATGATCGTCGAGGCCGGCTGACGCGGAAAGCACGTGCGAAGGCCCCCGGTCCACCGACCGGGGGCCTTTTTCCGTTCCGGTCAGTCGAGGCGGGTCGCGCCGGGGGACGGGAGGACGGTGAGGGTGCCGGGCGCGGCGAAGCCGCGGTCGGCGTACGCGGCCGTCACGGCGGCCGCCACGGCGTCGGCGGCGTCCGCGTCGACCAGCGCGAGCACGCAGCCGCCGAAGCCGCCGCCGGTCATCCGCGCCCCGTACGCGCCGGCGGCCAGGGCCGCCTCGACCGCGGTGTCGATCTCCGGCACGGTGATCTCGAAGTCGTCCCGCATCGAGACGTGAGAGGCGGTCAGCAGCGGGCCGATGTCGCGGACCCGGCCGGCGCGCAGCAGCTCGACCGTGTCGAGCACCCGCTGGTCCTCGGTGACCACGTGCCGGACCCGGCGGCGGGTCTCGTCGTCGTCGAGGCGGGCCAGCGCGGCGTCCAGGTCGGCGGCGGCGACGTCGCGCAGGGCGGCCACCCCGAGCGCCTTGGCGGCCCGCTCGCAGGACTTGCGGCGGGCGGCGTACTCGCCGTCGGCGTGCCGGTGCGGCGCCCGGCTGTCGACGACCAGCACGGCGAGCCCGGCGGCGTCCAGGTCGAACGGGATCTGCTCGACCTCCTCGGTGCGGCAGTCGAGGAAGAGGGCGTGCCCGGACCGGCCGCGGATCACCGCGGACTGGTCCATGATGCCGGTGGGCGCGCCGACGTAGTCGTTCTCGGCCCGCTGGGCGAGCCGCGGCCAGCGCTCGGTGGGCAGGTCCAGCCCGCCCAGCTCGACCAGGGCGGCGAGCACCGCCGCCTCGATGGCCGCCGACGAGGAGAGCCCGGAGCCGACCGGCACGTCGGAGGCGATGGCCAGCCGCGCGCCGGGGACGTCGTGGCCGGCGGCGCGCAGGGCCCAGACCACCCCGGCCACGTACGCGGCCCAGCCGTCGACGCCGCCGGGCTCGTCGGCCTCGGCCGGCCCGAACTCCACGGGCTCGTCGTCCAGCTCCGACCAGACGGACCAGCGCCCGCCGCCGGCGGCCGCCGCGGCGACGACGGTACGCAGCGGCAGCGCGAACGGCAGCACGAAGCCGTCGTTGTAGTCGGTGTGCTCGCCGATCAGGTTGACCCGGCCGGGAGCCGCCCAGCGGCCCGCCGGCTCGGCGCCGTACCGCTGCCGGAAGCCGGCGGTGGCGCGGGCCGCGACGTCGCTCATCGCTGTTCCAGGATGTGCGTGCGGTAGAACTCCCAGGCGTCGCCCACCATGTCCTGGAGGGTGGGCTTCTGCGGCACCCAGCCCAGCTCGGCGCGGGCCAGGGCGGAGGAGGCGACCAGTTCGGCCGGGTCGCCCTCACGGCGCGGGGCCACCTCGACCGGCACCGGGTGCCCGGTGACCTCCCGGACCACCTCGATGACCTGGCGGTTGGTGAAGCCGTTGCCGTTGCCCAGGTTGTAGATGCGGTGCCGGCCGGCGGTGGCGGCGTCGAGGGCCAGCAGGTGCGCGCGGGCCAGGTCCTCGACGTGGATGTAGTCGCGGACGCAGGTGCCGTCGACGGTGGGGTAGTCGTCGCCGAAGAGCTGGAACTTGTCGCGCCGGCCGGCGGCCACCTCCAGGGCGAGCGGGATGAGGTGGGTCTCCGGGTCGTGCCGTTCGCCGATGCTCCGCCCGTCGTGCCGGTAGGCCCCGGCCACGTTGAAGTAGCGCAGCGAGACGGCGGCCAGGTCGTGCGCGACCGCCTCGGAGGTGAGCGCCATGTCGACGGCCAGCTTGGTCGCCCCGTAGGTGTTGGTGGGGGCCTTGACGGCGGTCTCCGGGATGGGCAGCTCGGTGGGGTTGCCGTAGACGGCGGCGGTGGAGGAGAAGACCAGCCGGGGCACCCGGGCCGCGCGGACCGCGTCGATGAGGGCGAGCGAGCCGACGGTGTTGGTGTGCCAGTAGAGCTCCGGCTTGACCATCGACTCGCCGGCGGCGATCAGGGCGGCGAAGTGCAGCACGCCGTCGAAGCCGGCGTCGGGGGTGAGCACCCGGGCGGCCTCGTGGATCGGCAGGTCGACGTGGGTCGCCTCGGGGGCGAGCGCTTCCCGGTGGCCGGTGCGCAGGTCGTCCAGGACGGTCACCTCGTGACCGTGGTCGAGCAGCATCCGGGTCACCACGCTGCCGATGAAACCGGCGCCGCCGGTGACGAGCAGTTTCACGTCGCTCCTCCTGCCTGGGCCGCGTGCCGCGGCGGCCGTCGGTGATCACCCTACGGCCGCGGGCTGTGTCGCGGCTGCGAGTGGGGCCGTCTCCTATTCCACCACAATCCCTCATGATTGAACAGATCCGAACATCGCCCGGAGCGTCCGGCGACCGCTGTCTACCATCCTTGTCATGCGGGAGGGAGGTGGTCCCGGGCCCCGGCGACGTCCGCCGGGGCGGCCCAGACGCGTACCGGGACCCGTGGCCCGGACCGTGGCCCGGCTCGTGGTGCGCGCCGCCGACGGCGCCACCCGCCTGGTCACCGACCTGCTCGGGGCCAGCCCGACCGCCGGCCGGGAGCAGATCAGCGAGGCCGAGCTGCGCGACCTGGTCGCCGCCAGCACGGTGCTCGACCCCGACGAGCGGCGGATTATCGACGAGGTGCTGGTGGCGGGGGCGCGGCTGATCCGCGAGGTGATGGTGCCGCGCACGGAGGTGGTCTTCCTCGCCACCGGGCTCACCGTGGCGGAGGCCGAGCGGCTGGTCCGCGCCGAGCCGCACACCCGCTACCCGGTGGTCGACGGCACCCACGACGACGTGGTCGGCTTCGTCCATCTGCGGGACGTGCTGCTACGCCCCGAGCGGGACCCGCGCGCCACGGTCGGCGAGCTGACCCGCGAGGTGAAACGGCTGCCCGGCAGCAAACGGGTGCTGGCCGCGCTCACCGAGATGCGCCGCGAGGGCCACCACCTGGCCGTGGTGATCGACGAGTACGGCGGCACCGCCGGCATCGTCACCTGCGAGGACCTGGTCGAGGAGCTGGTCGGGGAGATCCACGACGAGGACGCGGCCCCGGCCGACCCGGCCCTCGCCGGGCTGCCCGCCGTGGTCGACGGCCGGCTCAACCTGGCCGACTTCGCCGAGCGCACCGGGGTGCCGCTGCCCGCCGGGCCGTACGAGACGGTCGGCGGTTTCGTGATGGCCGCCCTCGGCCGCCTGCCGGTCACCGGCGACGAGGTGCCGGTGGCCGTCGACCCGGACGACGCCGGCGGGCCCGCCCCGGACGACCCGCCCGGCGGCTGGCTGCTGCGGGTGGTGGCCCTCGACGGGCGGCGGGTGTCCCGCCTCGCCGTCTCCACGGCCCGCCTGCCCGAGCCGCGGCGCGAGGTCACGGCCGCGCTCCCGCCCGTGTCCACCCGACCCACCGGCCCGTCATGACGGCCGCCGGGGCTTGCTGACAGAATTGCCGCCATGTCCGACGTACCCGCCCGCCCGCGCGTCTTCTCCGGCATCCAGCCGACGGCCGACTCGTTCCACCTCGGCAACTACCTGGGCGCGGTACGGCACTGGGTGGCCCTGCAGGAGAGCCACGACGCGTTCTACTGCGTGGTGGACCTGCACGCCATCACCGCCGGGCACGACCCGAAGGTGCTCAAGCAGCGCACCCGGATCGCCGCCGCGCAGCTCTTCGCGGTCGGCCTCGACCCGGAGCGCAGCACCCTGTTCGTCCAGTCGCAGGTGCCCGAGCACCCGCAGCTGGCCTGGGTGCTCGGCTGCATCACCGGCTTCGGCGAGGCCAGCCGGATGACGCAGTTCAAGGACAAGTCGCAGAAGCAGGGCAGCGAGCGGGCCAGCGTCGGCCTGTTCACCTACCCGATCCTGCAGGCCGCCGACATCCTGCTCTACCAGGCGCACGCGGTGCCGGTCGGCGAGGACCAGCGGCAGCACCTGGAGCTGTCCCGCGACCTGGCCCAGCGGTTCAACTCGCTGTTCGGCCCGACCTTCACGGTGCCCGCTCCGCACATCGTCAAGGACACCGCGAAGATCACCGACCTGCAGGACCCGACGGCCAAGATGTCGAAGTCGTCCTCCTCGCCGGCCGGCATCATCGACCTGCTGGAGGAGCCGGCCCGCTCGGCCAAGAAGATCCGCTCGGCGGTCACCGACACCGGGCGGGAGATCGTCTTCGACGCCGAGGGCAAGCCCGGCATCGCCAACCTGCTGACCATCTACTCGGCGCTCTCCGGTCGCGGCATCGACGACCTGGTCGCCGCGTACGACGGCAAGGGCTACGGCGACCTGAAGAAGGACCTCGCCGAGGTGGTCCGGGAGTTCGTCACCCCGATCCAGGAGCGCACCCGCGCCTACCTGGACGACCCGGCGCAGCTCGACAAGCTGCTCGCGCAGGGCGCCGAGAAGGCCCGCGCGGTCGCCGCCCCGACGCTGCGCACCGTGTACGAGCGGATCGGCTTCTTCCCGCCGGTCCGGTTCGAGTAGCGGCCCGGGCACGGCGGGAACGGGTGGCGCAGTCGGTGGCCGGAGGGATGGCGCACAGCGTGGATGGCAGGGACGGGGCGCCGGACGCCGGTGAGACGATCCAGATCGGGATCGCGGTCGACATCCCGGAGCCCTGGGGCGGGATGCTCACCCGCCGGCGGGTCGAGGCCGGCGATCCGCTGGCCGTCCCGGCGCACGTCACGCTGCTCGGTCCCACCGAGATCCCGGTGCGCGCGCTGCCGGCCGTCGAGGAGCACCTGGCGCGGGTGGCCGCCACCCACCTGCCGTTCACGCTGCACCTGCGGGGCACCGGCACGTTCCGGCCGGTGACCCAGGTGGTCTTCGTGGCCGTGGCCGCCGGGATCAGCGAGTGCGAACTGCTCGCCGCCGCCATCAACGCGGCCCCCGAGCTGCACCGCGAGGCGCGCTTCCCGTACCACCCGCACGTCACGGTCGCCCAGGACGTGCCGCCGGAGGTGCTCGACAAGGCGTACGAGGACCTGGCCGACTTCTCCGCCCTGTTCGAGGTGGAGGCGTTCACGCTCTTCTCGCACAGCGGGGCCACCCGGTGGCAGCCCCGCCGCGACTTCCGCCTCGGCGGCTGACCTGAGCGCGCGGCCGGCCTGCCGACAGCTTGCCGGGAGATCGGCGAGGATGGCGCTGTGAACGTCATCGGCCGGATCGAGGCGGCGCTCGGTCGCCGCATCGACGCGGCCCGGGCCCGCTCGTCGGCCTTCGACCACGTGTGGCGGGCCGGGACGCTCTACGCCGACCTGCTGGGCGGCCGGCTGGCCGCCGCCATCGCCTACTACGGCTTCTTCGCCGTGTTCGCGCTGGCCCTGGTCGCGTACTGGATCTTCGGCACGATCCTCCAGGACAACCGCGAGGTCAGCCGGGCGGCGGCCGACTTCCTGGAGGGGAACCTGCCGTTCCTCGACCCCCAGCAGATCGCCGAGAGCAGCAACACCGTCGGCGTGATCGGTCTGGTCATCCTGGTCTTCACGGGGATCGGCTGGGTCGAGGCGATCCGCTCCTCACAGCGGCTCATGTACGGCTTCAACCAGCAGCCCGGCAACCTGGTGGTGCGCCGCCTGGTCGACCTGGGGGTGCTGGTCGCGGTCTTCGTGCTGCTCGGTGTCTCGGTGGCCGCCGTGGACGCGCTGGAGTCGCTGCTGCGGTTCCTGGTGCGCAGCACCGGGTCGGTCGGGCTGACCACGGTCAGCGCGGTGCTCAGCGTGCTGGTCAACGCGGTGCTGGCCACCGCGCTGCTGGTGGCGGTGCCCCGGCTGCGGATGAGCCGCCGCCGGCTGCGCCCCGCCGTGCTGGCGGTCGCCGTGGGCATCACGCTGCTCAACACCGTCGGGCGCTACTACGTGGTGCGCACCGAGCGGAACCCGGCGTACACCGTGGTGGCCACGGCCGTGGGGCTGCTGCTCTACCTCTACCTGCTCAACCAGATGGTGCTCTTCGGCGCCGCGCTGGCCGCCACGAGCCGCTACGGGCGGGTGGTGGACCTGGCCGAGGGTGGCGCCGTGCGGGAGGTGGACGTGGAGGTCGACGAGGAGACCGAGCCGGGGACGCCGGGAGGGGCGGGATGAAAATTCGGATCGAGCCGGACTCGGCGACGCCCCCGTACGAGCAGGTGCGCGGGCAGGTCGCCGCCATGATCGGCGACGGCCGGCTGCCGGTGGGCACCCGGCTTCCGGCGGTCCGGCAGCTCGCCGCCGACCTGGACCTGGCCGTGAACACGGTGGCGCGGGCGTACCGGGAGCTGGAGTCCGCCGGGCTGGTGGAGACCCGGGGCCGGCACGGCACGGTGGTGGCCCCGGGGCGCGACGACGCCGACGACCGCCTGCACCGGGCCGCCACGGCGTACGCCGCCGAGGCGCTCCGGCTGGGTGTCCCACCGGACCGCGCCGTCGCCCTGGTCCGTGCGGCTCTGGACGCCGGTACGCACGGGTGAGAGCGGCCGCCGGAGAGGGGGGAGTTGGCGTGAATGAGGCGCACGTCCGCGGCGGGACCGACCATGATGGGCCGGTGGGCGCACTCGTGACACTGGACCTGCCGGACGACTCGCCGATGCTGGGCCTGCCGTGGATCATCACGTTCGGCCCGCTCGGCGACGACGACGAGTGGGAGCCGGTGGTCTGTGGCCCGTACGAGCGACCGCACGCGCTCGCCCTGGCCGAGGCGGTGGTGGCCGAGGAGCAGCTGATGGCGGTGGTGGAGCCGCTGCTGCCGGCGCTGACGCCCGACGAGATCCGCAGCGAGATCGCCGCCGCGCAGATCGCCGCCGAGGACGAGGCGGCCCGGGTCGACCAGGCGGACCTCTACGGCGACTTCGAGGACGTCATCGACGAGGAGCTGGAGCTGGCCGCCGAGCGGGAGCCCGAGCCGGCGAACCCGCCCAGCCGGGACGAGGTCCGCGCCGGTCTCGCCCGGATCGCGCAGCTGCTCACCAGCCGGGGGGCCTGAGGGCTCAGCTCGGCGGGCCGTCGAGCACGCAGAACTCGTTGTCCTCCGGGTCGGCGAGCACCACGAAGCCCTCCGTGCCGGTCTGCCCGACGTCGCTGACATCGAGCGTGTACTGCGCCAGGTGGGTGGTCATCACCAGGTGGTACCCCACGGTCCCGGATGGACACCGGCCCCTCGGGAACGGATCCCCGAGGGGCCGGCGCCACCTCACCCCCCACCACAAGGGGTCGGTAGCCCAGCCGCCCGTCGGCGCGGGGCACAACGGACGACCAGGTCAATGGCGGGTTACCCGGCTCAGCGCCGTTCGAACCACGCAGCCGCGTCGACCGGCAGGACGTGCCCGTCGCCCCGCTCGGTGAGGCCGGCGCTGGCGACGACCGGCCGGCCGTGGCCGGCGATCGTCACCTCCGCGCCGCTGAGGTTGACCACGCAGGTCAGCTCGGCGTCCCCGGCGGAGCGGCGGAACGCCAGCACCCCGGGCTCGGTCTCCAGCCAGGTGATGCCGCCGGTGCCGGCCAGCGCCGGGTGCTCGTGCCGGATCCGCAGCGCGGCCCGGTAGAGCTCCAGCGTCGAGCCGGTCACCCCGGCCTGGGCGGCCACCGAGAGGGCACGCCAGGTCGCCGGGGCCGGCAGCCAGCTCAGCTCGCTGCTCTCCGGGCCGAAGCCGTACGGGGCCAGCTCGCCGCTCCACGGGATCGGCACCCGGCAGCCGTCCCGGCTCTCGCCGGTGCGCAGGAACGCGGGGTCCTGCCGCAGCTCGTCGGGGAGGTCCAGCACCTCGGGCAGGCCCAGCTCCTCGCCCTGGTAGACGTAGGCGCAGCCGGGCAGGGCGAACATCAGCAGGGCGGCGGCCCGAGCGCGGCGCAGCCCGACCTCGCCGTCGCCGTACCGGGTGACGTGCCGCTGCCGGTCGTGGTTGGAGAGCACCCAGGTGGTCGGCGCGCCCACGATGGTGGACTCCGCGAGGGCCGTGTCGATCACCTTGCGGAACGAGTCGGCCGACCAGGTGGCGTCGAGGAAGTCGAAGCTGAACGCCTGGTGCAGCTCGTCCGGGCCGATGTAGCGGGCCAGCCGCTGCGGGGTCTCCGCCCACGCCTCGGCGACCGCCATCCGGCCGCCCGGGTAGCTGTCCAGGATCGGCCGCCAGGCGCGGTAGATGTCGTGCACCTCGTCCTGGTCGAAGTAGGGCAGCCGGCCCTTGCCCAGCAGCTCGGACTGGCGCTGGCCGGTGGTCATCGAGTTGAAGCCGACGTCCGGCAGCCCCTCGGCCTTGATCATCCCGTGCGCCACGTCGATGCGGAAGCCGTCCACACCCCGGTCGAGCCAGAACCGCAGGATGTCCTCGAACTCGGCGCGTACCTCCGGGTGGCGCCAGTTGAGGTCGGGCTGGGCCGGGTCGAACAGGTGCAGGTACCACTGGCCGTCGGCGACGCGGGTCCACGCGGGGCCGCCGAAGATGCTCTCCCAGTCGTTCGGCGGCTGCTCGCCCTGTTCGCCCCTGCCCTCGGCGAAGAGGTAGCGCTCCCGCTCGGGGGAGCCGGGGCCGGCGGCCAGCGCCGCGGCGAACCACGGGTGCGCGCTGGAGGTGTGGTTGGGCACCAGGTCCACGATGATCCGCAGGCCCAGGGCGTGCGCGTCGGTGATCATCGCGTCGAAGTCGGTCAGGTTGCCGAAGAGCGGGTCCACGTTCCGGTAGTCGGCCACGTCGTAGCCGGCGTCGACCTGCGGCGAGGTGTAGAAGGGGGTCAACCAGAGCGCGTCCACGCCGAGCTCGCGCAGGTACGGCAGGCGCTGCCGGATGCCCTGGAGGTCCCCGACACCGTCACCGTTGGCGTCCGCGAAGCTGCGGACGTAGACCTGGTAGACGACCGCGGACCGCCACCAGTCGTCGTCGGCGGTCAGCGGCGTGGGGTGGGGGGCGGAGGTCATCGGTGTGGATCCCCGTTCTCTGGCGCGGGACGGCGGCGCCCCGCGCGGCGTGGGTGGTGGCGCAGGGCGTTTCAGCAGAATGCCGCCCGAGCGCTGCAAGAGTCAAGCATTCCTTGCGCAAGAACTGACGGCAAGGGATCAGGCGGGGATCGCCAGGGTGGGGTTGACGGAGGAGGGACGCTGCTGCGCCGGGCCGCCGGCCGGGCGGGCCACCGCGGTCGAGCCCCGCACCACCAGCTCCGGGCGGAACAGGTACTCGGAGTTCGGGGCGGCGTGCCCGTTGATCTCGTCGACCAGGGCGCGGACGGCGGCCACCGCCATGGCGGCGACCGGCTGGCGCATGGTGGTCAGCGGCGGGTCGGTGAAGGCCATCAGCGGCGAGTCGTCGTAGCCGACCACCGAGACGTCGCCGGGGACGCCGAGCCCACGCTGCCGGGCGGCCCGGATCGCGCCGAGCGCCATGAGGTCCGAGCCGCAGACCAGGCCGGTGACCCCGCGCTCGATGAGCCGGCCCGCGGCGGCCTCGCCGCCCTCGACGCCGAACAGGGAGAGCTCGGCGAGCTCGCCGACCTCGGCCTCGGTGGCGCCGGCCAGCCGGGACATCGCGGCGCGGAAGCCGGCCACCCGCCGCTGCACCGGCACGAACCGGTCCGGGCCGGTGATCAGGCCGATCCGCCGGTGGCCGAGCGCGACCAGGTGCGCGACGGCCAGCTCCGTGGCCTCGCCGTCGTCGCAGGAGACGAAGGGCGCCGCGATGCCGGGCGCGTACCCGTTGATCATGACGATCGGCAACGGACGGGCGATGAGCGCCCGGTACCGGTCGTGGTTGGCGGCGGTGTCGGCGTGCAGGCCGGAGACGAAGACGATCCCGGAGACCTGGCGGTCCAGCAGCATCTCCACGTACTCGTCCTCGGTGACGCCACCGGGGGTCTGCGTGCAGAGCACCGGGGTGAACCCGCTCTGCGCCAGCGTCGACTCGATGACCTGGGCGAAGGCCGGGAAGATGGGGTTGTCCAGCTCGGGCACGACGAGGCCGACCAGCCCGGCGCTGCGCTTGCGCAGCCGGGCGGGGCGCTCGTAGCCGAGCACGTCGAGGGCGGTGAGGACCGCCTGCCGGGTCTCCGGGGCCACTCCGGGGCGGTCGTTGAGCACCCGCGACACCGTGGCCTCGCTGACTTCGGCCTGTTGGGCGATGTCGGACAGTCGAGCGCGCATGGCGGCACTTTAGCTCACGGGCAAGTTCTTGCGTACGCTCCTGCAAGCCCTTCCATTCTCTGCAACCTCTTGCTAACGTCCCCGCAACATGCGAGAGCAGCGGCGCAGCATTCGCGCGCCGGTCAGCAAGAAATTTCCGAGGTTCCCACTGGCGGGCCGCCCTTCCCCCGGCGGGCCGCCATGACGACAGGAGTACCGATGCGCATCCGTACCGCGGGTGTGGTCGCTGTCCTCGGCCTGGCGCTCGCCGCGTCCGGCTGCGGCGGCAGTGACAGCGACAAGCCGGCCGCCAAGGAGACCGCCAAGGCCGCCGGCGGCAAGCTGGTCATCTGGGCCGACGACAAGCGGACCGCGGCCCTGAAGCCGTTCGCCGAGGAGTTCGGCAAGGAGAACGGCGTGACCGTCGAGGTCCAGGCCGTCTCCAAGGACCTGCAGACCAACTTCGTCACCGCCTCGCAGCAGGGCAGCGGCCCGGACGTCGTGGTGGGCGCGCACGACTGGATCGGCAACATGGTCCAGAACGGCGCCATCGACCCGGTGCAGCTCGGCGCCGAGCAGAAGAGCGCGTTCAACGAGACCGCGATCAAGGCCGTCACCTTCAACGGCCAGCTCTACGGCGTCCCCTACGCCACCGAGAACGTCGCGCTGATCCGCAACACCGAGCTGGCCCCCGAGGCGCCGAAGACCATCGAGGACCTGGTCACCGCCGGCAAGAAGCTCAAGGCCGAGAAGAAGGCCAGCGAGATCCTCTGCCTCCAGTCCGGCCAGAACGGCGACGCCTACCACGTGTACCCGCTGTACACCTCGGGCGGCGGCTACCTGTTCGGCACCGGAGCCAACGGCGACTACGACCCGAAGGACCTGGGCGTGGGCAAGCCGGAGTCGATCGCGGCCTTCCAGAAGATCGCGAAGCTCGGTGAGAAGGGCGACGGCGCCCTCAAGCGCTCGATCACCGGCGAGAACTCCATCGCCACCTTCACCGGCAAGAAGTGCGCCTTCCTGGTCTCCGGCCCGTGGGCCATCGCGGACGCGAAGAAGGCCAACATCAAGTACGACATCTCCCCGGTCCCCGGCTTCGCCGGTGGCAAGGAGGCCCAGCCGTTCGTGGGCGTCCAGGCGTTCTACGTCGCCGCCAAGGGCAAGAACAAGGCCCTGGCCCAGGAGTTCGTCACCAACTACGTGACCAAGCCCGAGCTGGCCGTCGCGCTGTACAAGGCCGAGCCGCGCCCGCCGGCGCTGACCGCCGCCTTCGACCAGGTCAAGGGCGAGGACCCGGACCTGGCGAAGTTCCAGGAGGCCGGCAAGAACGGCCAGGTGCTCCCGGCGATCCCGGCCATGGCCGCCATCTGGGACCCCTTCGGCAAGGCGGAGGCCGCCATCATCGGCGGCGCCGACCCGGCCAAGACGATCACCGCCGCGGGCAAGACCATCGCGGGTCAGATCAAGTAATGAGCACGTCGCTGTCCGGCCCGGGGTCTGCTGAGCAGGCCCCGGGCCGGGAGCCCGTTCGCCGCGGGCTCCCGCGCACGTCCCGTACCGCGCGGAACCACGCGCCGATCACCGCGACCGGCCTCGTCGTCAAGGTGGTCCTGCTCGGCCTGGTGGCCGGGATCGCGATCTGGGCGGCGTTCCCGCTCGTCGAGGCCGAGCACTGGGTGGGGCTGGGCATCCTCGCCGCCACCACGGCCGGCCTGTTCTACCTCTATCTGACTCGCCGGCACATCCCGGCCAAGTACCTGGTCCCCGGCACGCTCTTCCTGATCGCCTTCCAGGTCTTCCCGGTGCTCTACACGGCGAGCACCGCGTTCACGAACTTCGGCGACGGCCACCGCGGCAGCAAGGACGACGCGATCGTCGCCATCCAGACCTCCTCGGTGAAGCAGGTCCCCGGCTCCACCGAGTACTCCCTCTCCATCGCCACGAAGGGCGACCCGGCCACCGGCGCGCTCGTGTTCCTGCTCAGCGACCCGAAGACCAAGGAGGTCTTCGCCGGTGACGCGGGCGGGCTGCGCAAGCTCGACGCCGGCGAGGTGACGGTCAGCAGCCTCAGCGGCAAGATCACGGCCGCCGAGGGCTACACCATCCTGAACATCGGCCAGGCCAGCGGTCGCAGCGACGCCGTCACCGCCCTGGTGGTGCCCACCTCCGGCGGCGCCATCCGCTCCAACGGCCTCACCCGCGCCTACGAGGGCAAGGCGGTCCGGGCGTACGACGTGGGGTGCGACTGCATCAAGGACGGCGAGACCGGCAAGACCTGGACCGCCGACGCGGCGAGCGGTTCCTTCGTCGCCGCCGACGGCGAGCGGCTCGCCCAGGGCTGGAAGGTCAACGTCGGGCTGAAGAACTTCAGCCGGGTGCTCACCGACCCGAACATCTCCGGACCGTTCTTCGGCACGCTGGTGTGGAACTTCGCCTTCGCGATCGGCTCCACCGGGCTCACGTTCCTGCTCGGCCTGGCCATCGCGCTCGCCCTGCACTCGCCCCGGATGCGCGGGACCAACCTCTACCGGATACTGCTGATCCTGCCGTACGCCATGCCGTCGTTCGCCATGCTGCTGGTCTGGCGGGACATGTTCAACACCGACTTCGGCCTGATCAACAACCTGTTCGGCCTGGGTGTCGACTGGTTCGGCGGTAGCTGGTCGGCCCGGATCGCCGTGCTGCTGGTGCAGCTGTGGCTCGGCTACCCGTACATGTTCCTGGTGGCCACCGGCGCGTTGCAGGCCATCCCGCGGGAGCTGACCGAGGCCACGTCGGTCGACGGGGCGACGCCCTGGCAGTCGTTCAAGGCGGTCACCCTGCCGCTGCTGCTGGTGGCGCTCTCGCCGCTGCTGATCGCGTCGTTCGCGTACAACTTCAACAACGTCAACGCGATCCTGTTCACCACCGAGGGTGGGCCCTTCCCGGCGGACAACCCGCGCAACGGCGCCACCGACCTGCTCATCACCTACACCTACCGGCTCGCCTTCGGCGCCCAGGGCGCCGAGTACGGGCTGGCCACCACGGTGTCGATCTTCATCTTCGCGATCGTGGCCATCGTCGCGGCGATCAGCTTCTCGCGGACCCGGAAGCAGGAGGAGGTGTACTCGTGACCACCTACGCGGACACCCCGGTCGCCAGACGCAACGCGACCGGGAGGTCGACGGGGCGCTGGTTCGCCCAGGTCGGCTGGCGGCACCTGGTCGGGGTGCTGGCAGTGGCGTTCAGCCTCTTCCCCATCCTGTTCGTGATCTCCGCGGCGCTCAACCCGCTCGGCACGCTGTCGTCGACGGAGCTGGTGCCCACCGGCGCGTCCCTGGAGAACTTCACCAACCTGTTCCAGGACACGCCGTTCGCGCACTGGTTCCTCAACTCGCTGCTGCTCGCCGGCGTGGCGAGTTTCGCCTCGATCTTCCTGTCCGCGCTGGCGGCGTACGCGTTCTCGCGGATGCGGTTCGCCGGTCGCCGGGTCGGGCTGCTCGCGCTGCTGCTGATCCAGATGTTCCCGCAGTTCCTGGCGATCGTGGCGATCTTCCTGATCTTCACGACGGTCACCGCCCTGTGGCCGGCGATCGGCTTCAACACCCCCTGGGGCCTCTTCCTGCTCTACATGGGCACGGCGCTCGGCGCGAACACCTGGCTCATGAAGGGCTTCTTCGACACCCTGCCCAAGGAACTGGACGAGTCGGCGACCATGGACGGCGCCTCGCACGCCCAGGTCTTCTTCCGGATCATGCTGCCACTGGTCGCGCCGATCCTGGCGGTGACCGGGCTGCTCGCCTTCATCGGCTCGATCAACGAGTTCATCATCGCCAACGTGTTCCTCACCGAGCCGAACTCGAAGACCCTCGCGGTCGGCATGTTCGGCCTGGTGGCCGGGGAGCGCAACAACAACTTCGGGATGTTCGCGGCGGGCACCCTGCTCACCGCCATCCCGACGGTGCTGGTGTTCCAACTGCTCCAGCGCTACATCGTCTCCGGCCTCACGGCCGGGGCGGTCAAGGGATAAGCCGGAGGGGTGGTTGCTCGCCGTCGTGGGCGAGGCGAGTGGTGCCACTCCGTACCCATTGCGCACGCTGCGGCAAGGGCGTCGAGGACGTACACCGGAGCGGTTTCCGGGCGGACCGCCGCGGTCGGGTGACCGGCCGCGGCGGGTGCCCGCCCCACTCCCTGTCGTCGACGACGCGAAAGGCATCCCCATGTCGCTCCAGCCGCACCACGACGGATCCGCCACCTACGTGCCCGAGCAGGAGCCCGCGCTCGGCCAGACCGTTCCGGTCTTCGTCCGGGTGCCGGCCGGCGCCGGCGTCCGTCAGGTGCACGTCCGGACCACCGGCGACGGCGAACCCCACTTCGCCGAGGCGGTCGTCGACCGCACCGAGGGCGGTGACGTGTGGTGGCGGGCCGACGTCGAGGTCCGCAACCCGGTCAGCAACTACCGCTTCCTGCTCGACGGCGCGGCGGGCGCCCGCTGGCTGAACGCGGCCGGCCTGGCCGACCACGACGTGCCGGACCACGGCGACTTCAAGCTGGTCAGCTACGCACCGCCGCCGGCCTGGGCCCGGGACGCGGTGATCTACCAGATCTTCCCGGACCGGTTCGCGCGCTCGGCCGCGGCGGCCGGCCGGACGGCGCCGGACTGGGCGATCCCCTGCGACTGGGACACCCCGGTGATCGGGCGCGGCCCGGAGACGCCCCGCCAGTTCTACGGCGGCGACCTGGACGGCATCACCGAGCGGCTCGACCATCTGGACCGGCTCGGGGTGAACACCGTCTACCTCACGCCGATCTTCCCGGCCCGCTCCAACCACCGGTACGACGCGGCCAGCTTCGACACCGTCGACCCGCTGCTCGGCGGGGACGCCGCCCTGGCCCGGCTGGCCGACGCGGTGCACGCCCGGGGCTGGCGGCTGCTCGGCGACATCACGAGCAACCACACCGGCGACGCCCACCAGTGGTTCACGGCCGCCGTCTCCGACGTGCACGCGCCGGAGCGGGAGCTGTACTACTTCGACGTGGCCGGCGGTTCCGACTACGAGTCCTGGTGTGGCGTCAAGTCGCTGCCGAAGCTCAACTGGGGCAGCGCGGAGCTGCGCCGCCGCTTCGCCACCGCCGAGGACTCGCTGCTGCGCCGCTGGCTGCGCCCGCCGTACGCGCTCGACGGCTGGCGGGTGGACGTGGCGAACATGACCGGCCGGCGGGGCGCGGACGCGTACACCCACGAGGTGGCCCGGCTGCTGCGCGAGGTGGTCGCCGACACCCGGGCCGACGCGCTGCTGCTCGCCGAGCACGGGCACGACCACACCGGTGACCTGGACCGGGACGGCTGGCACGGCACCATGAACTACGTCGGCTTCACCGACCCGGTCTGGTCCTGGCTGCGCCGGGGCGACGGCACGGTGCCGAACTTCCTCGGCACCCCCGGCGGGGTGCGGCGGCGGGACGCGGGCGCGGTGCTGGCCACCATGAACACCTACCGGTCACTGATCTCCTGGCGGTCGTACGCGCACTCGTGGCAGCTGCTCGGCTCGCACGACTCGGCCCGCATCCGGACCGTGGTCGGTGACGCGGCGCGGCAGGAGGTCGCCGCCGGCCTGCTCGCCACCATGCCGGGCACGCCGGTGATCTTCGCGGGGGACGAGCTGGGCCTGACCGGCGACAACGGGGAAGGGTCGCGTACCCCGATGCCGTGGCACCGGCCGGAGCGCTGGGACGAGCGCACGTTCGCGGCGTACCGGTCGCTGCTGGCGCTGCGCCGCACCGAGCCCGCGCTGCGGCACGGCGGCCTGCGCTGGGTGCACGCCGACGCGGACACGCTGGTCTTCCTCCGCGAGGCGCCCACCGGCGCGGTGCTGGTGCTGGCCCGCCGCGCCCCCGGCACCCCGGTCCGCCTGACCGGCCTCCCGGCAGGCGAGAACCTCTACGGCGGCGCCCCCGCCCTGAACCCGGGCGCCGCACTCCTCCCGGGAGACGGCCCGACCCTCCAGGTCTGGCGCCTCGCCTGACCCCCAGCCCGGCGTCAGGGGTGGGGGGTGGGGCCGAGCAACGCGCGGACGCCTTGCAGGTAGGTGGCGCGGGTCGGGGAGCCGGTCAGGAGGCGCTGGGTGAAGTAGCCGGGGATCAGGCCGAACAGCGCCGCGCCGACGGCCTCCGGGTCGGCGTCCGCGGGCAGCTCACCGGCGTCGCGCGCGCGTCCGGCGGCGGCGACGAAGTGGCCACGCAGCCGGGTGTACGTGGCCGCGACGAACTCGGCCAGTACCGGATCCCGCTGCGCCTCGCTCCACACCTGCAGGGCCAGCGGCAGCACGCCGTCCGGGCCGAGCTGGGTGTCGACGAAGGTCAGCGCCCGCTCCAGCACCCCGGTCAGGGGCAGCGGCGGGTCGGCCGTGGACAGGTCGGCGAAGGTCGCGTCGGCCGTGCCGATCACCGCCTGGGCGATGGCGGTGATCAGGTCGTTCTTGCTCGGGAAGTAGCGGTAGACGGCGCCGACCGAGAGCCCGGCCTCCTTGATCACATCCTGCATCGAGGTGTTGTGGAAGCCGTCGCGCACGAAGCAGCGCCGGGCCGCGTCGAGGATCTGCTGACGGCGGGCCGCGAGGTGTTCGTCCGATACGCGTGGCACGAGCCACAGTGTAAAGCGAACGTTCGTTCTTGACGCCGGACCGTGCGGCGGCGCACTCTCATCTCAAGAGAACGAACGTTCGTTTTAAGGAGGCGGCGATGCCCGCTCACCCGTCCCGGATCCGCTCGCCCTGGCTGCTCGCCGCGCTGGTCGCCAGCCTGGCCGTGGTGGTGCAGGCGCCGCTCGTACCCCTCTTCGCGGCGCCCGCCGCCCACCTGGCGCCGCGCGACCTGCCGGTCGTCGTGGCCGGGCCGGCGCCCGCCACCGCCGAGCTGGCGGCCCGGCTCGCCGCCGCCCGCCCGGGGGGTTTCGCCGTGACCACGCTGCCGGACGCGGCCGCGGCCGACCGGGCGCTGCGCGACCGGGAGGCGTACGCCGCGTACGTGGTCGGCCCGGACGGGGTCGCCCTGCACACCGCCCCGGCCGCGAGCCCGACCGTGGCCGCCCTGCTCACCGAGGCCGCCACGCAGCTCTCCGCCGGACGCCCGGTGCCGGTCGTGCCGGTCGTGCCCGCCGACCCGGACGACCCGCGCGGGGCCGGCTTCGCCGCCGGATTCCTGCCCCTGGCGCTCACCGCCATGTTGGCCGGGGCGCTGCTCACCGTGCTGATCGCCCGGCGCGGGGCACGGCTGTTCGGCCTGGTCGGCTTCGCCGTCGTGGCCGGCCTCGCCGGTGCCGCGGTGCTGCACGGCTGGCTCGGCGTCCTCGACGGCGACGTGTGGCGCGAGGCCGCCGCCATGGGGCTGTTCGCGCTGGCCGCGGCCGGCACCGTGGCGGGCCTCGGCGCACTGCTCGGCGCCCCCGGGATCGGGCTCGGCGCGCTGCTCGTCTTCCTGGTCGGCAACCCGCTCTCCGCAGTGGCTGCCGCGCCCGAGCTGCTGCCGCAGCCCTGGGGTGCGGTCGGGCAGTACCTGCCGGTCGGTGCGGGCGGCACGCTGCTGCGCTCGGCGGCGTTCTTCGACGGGGCGGGCGCCGGCCGGCCGGCCGCGGTGCTGGCCGGTTACGCCCTGGTCGGTCTCGCCCTGGTCCTCGTCGGGCGCCGTTCCGTCCGGGCCGGCGTGGCCGACGCCGCGCCGGAGCGGCGGCCCGTCGAGGTCACGTTATGACGGCAGCTGCGCGGGTCGGCTACTACAAGCTGTCGTTGATGAGGCAGGATGGCCGGCGTGGAAGCTCTTCGACTGATCCTTCTCTACGTCCACCTGATCGGGTTCGCCCTGCTGCTCGGCGGTGCGATCGCCCAGTACGTCAGCGGCCGGCTGCGGATCAACGCGGCCATGCTCTGGGGCTCGGTGATCGGGCTGCTGACCGGAATCGGTCTGTCCGCCCCGCTGCGCGACGGTGACGAGCCGGCACCCGCCAAGCTTGTTACCAAGTTGGTGCTCGCCCTGCTGATCTTTGTCATGGTCTTCTTCTCCCGTAAGCGGGAGTCCGTGAACCGCGGGCACTTCCTGGCGATCATCGGGTTGACGCTGGTCAACGCGGCGGTGGCGGTCTTCTGGCGTTAGCTCTCCGGCGCAGCGGGAAGACCTCGGGAAACGGACGTTCGCGACACCTCTCCGGAGGGCCGTCGGCACGAAAGGTGATGTGCCCCACGCGCGGGTTACGTAGGGGTAACGACCGTTCAACAGTCGTGCACGATTGTCGGCCGGTGGGTGGGCGCGGGCGTACGCTCCCGTCCGTAACGTGGGACGCCGGCGGCACACCGCAGGCCGGCGCAAGGGCTGCCACCGCGCACGACGCGGTGTGCAATGGGAAGGAGACGTCTTGCGCTCTGTGCGTGGGATGCGGATCGCCTCCGCCATCGTGGCGGGTGGCCTCGTGCTGGGCGCCGCCGCGTGTGGTGAGGCCCCCAAGGACGACAACAACGCCGGCGGCAACGGCGGCAAGAAGTTCAGCGCCTGCATGGTGACCGATGTCGGCGGCATCGATGACAAGTCCTTCAACACCTCGGCCTGGAAGGGCCTCCAGGAGGCGAAGAAGGAGAACGACAACATCGACATCAAGAACGTCCAGTCGAAGGCCGAGGCGGACTACGAGGTCAACCTGACCGGGTTCGTCAACCAGAAGTGCGACTTCATCCTGGCCGTCGGTGGCCTGATGTCGGACGCCACCAAGAAGATCGCCACCGCGAACCCGAACCAGCAGTTCGGCATCGTGGACGCGAACCCGGGCGTCGACAACATCTACCCGATGCAGTTCGACACCGCGCAGGCCGCCTTCCAGGCGGGTTACCTGGCCGCCGGGCTGAGCAAGTCCGGCAAGGTCGGCACCTACGGTGGTCTGCCGATCCCGCCGGTCACCATCTTCATGGACGGCTTCGCCGACGGCGTCGCGTACTACAACAAGGCCAAGAGCAAGAACGTCCAGGTCATCGGCTGGGACAAGGCCACCCAGAAGGGCTCCTTCACCAACGACTTCGTCAAGCAGGACGAGGGCAAGAAGGTCTCCGACGCGCTGGTCGCCCAGGGCGCGGACATCATCATGCCGGTCGCCGGTGGCGCGGGCCTCGGCACCACCGCCGCGGCGCAGGCCTCGAACGGCAAGTACTCGGTCGTGTGGGTGGACGTCGACGGCTGCGAGAGCACCCCGAACTGCCCGGCGCTGGTCACCACGGTCGTCAAGAACATCCCGGACGCCGTCAAGGACGCCGTGCTGAAGGCCGCCAACGGTGAGAAGCTCCAGGCCAAGCCGGGCTTCGTCGGCACCCTGGCCAACAACGGCGTCTCGATCGCCCCGTACCACGACTTCGACAGCAAGGTCCCGGCGGACCTGAAGGCCGAGGTCGACAAGATCAAGGCGGACATCGCCGCCGGCACCATCACGGTCACCTCGAAGGCCCAGCCGACCAAGTGACCGCTCCGCCGGCCGCCGCGGTGAGATCATCGGCAGCGGGGCCGGCGGGCACCAGGTTTGACGATCCGGCCGCCTCGTCGCACGTGGGGAAGACCTCGCGTGACGTCGGGGCGGCCGGTCACCTTGATCCCCCACTGACCCCCACCCGGCGCGGTGGCGGCGCGGCAGCCGCTACGCTGCACCATCGCTCGCACTCCAGGAGGTTGCGCTGAGACTCGAACTGCGCGGCATCACCAAGCGGTTCGGTGATCTGGTCGCCAACGACCACATCGACCTGACGGTGGAGCCTGGAGAGATCCACGCCCTGCTCGGCGAGAACGGCGCCGGCAAGTCGACCCTCATGAACGTGCTCTACGGGCTCTACCAGCCCGACGAGGGCGAGATCCTGGTCGACGGCAAGCCGCTGAAGCTGAAGGGTCCGTCGGACGCGATCGCCGCCGGGATCGGCATGGTGCACCAGCACTTCATGCTGGTGCCGGTCTTCACCGTGGCCGAGAACGTCATGCTCGGGGCGGAACAGACCAGAGGCGCCTTCACCGGCTTCCTCGACCGCCGGCGCGCCCGGCGCGAGGTCGCCGAGGTGTCCGAGCGGTACAACCTCCGGGTCGACCCGGACGCGGTGATCGAGGACCTGCCGGTCGGCATCCAGCAGCGGGTGGAGATCGTCAAGGCCCTCACCCGCGACGTCGACCTGCTCATCCTCGACGAGCCGACCGCCGTGCTGACCCCGCAGGAGACCGAGGAACTGCTCACGGTCATGCGGTCGCTCAAGGAGGCCGGCAAGTCGATCGTGTTCATCACCCACAAGCTGGGTGAGGTCAAGGCGATCGCCGACCGGATCACGGTGATCCGGCGCGGGAAGACGGTGGGCACCGCCGAGCCGAGCGCCAGCCGCGACGAGCTGGCCGCGCTCATGGTGGGCCGCAGCGTCCGGCTGACCGTGGACAAGAAGCCGGCCCAGCCGGGCAAGCCGATCCTCGAGGTCGCCGGCCTGGTCGTCGACGACGACCGGCAGGTACGCGCGGTCGACGGCGTCGACCTGACCGTGCGCGCCGGTGAGGTGCTCGGCATCGCCGGTGTGCAGGGCAACGGGCAGACCGAGCTGATCGAGGCGATCATGGGCCTGCGCCCGGTGCTCGCCGGCTCGATCACCCTGGACGGCGAGGCCGTGCACGGCTGGTCGACCAAGAAGGTCCTCCGCGCGGGCGTCGGGTACGTCCCGGAGGACCGCAGCGTCGACGGCCTGGTCAAGGAGTTCTCCGTCGCCGAGAACCTGGTGCTGGACATCTACGACCGGCCACCCTTCGGCAAGGGCCTCTCGCTCAAGCCGGACGCCATCGCGAAGTCGGCGAAGGAGCGGATCGAGCAGTTCGACGTCCGTACCTCCTCGGCCGACGCGGCGGTCGGCACCCTCTCCGGCGGCAACCAGCAGAAGGTGATCGTGGCGCGGGAGCTGTCCCGGCCGCTGAAGCTCTTCATCGCCGCCCAGCCCACCCGGGGCGTGGACGTCGGCTCGATCGAGTTCATCCACAGCCGGGTCATCCGCGAGCGGGACATCGGCACCGCCGTCATGGTGGTCTCCAGCGAGCTGGACGAGGTCATCGGCCTGGCCGACCGGGTCGCGGTCATGTACCGCGGCCGCATCATCGGCATCGTCGGCCCGGACACCCCGCGCGAGGAGATCGGCCTGCTGATGGCCGGCATCACGCCGGACACCGCCACCACGACCGCTGACGGCTCTGGCAACGAGGACGAGGCATGACCAACCCGAACCCGGTGTCGGGCTCCCCGGACAAGGAGCCGGCGACCGAGGCGCAGGAGGCGCGGAGCGAGGCCCGGGCGACATCGTCCGCGCCCGCCGGCGACACCGAGCGCGCGGTGCCCGCCACCGCGCCGAAGCAGACCGAGGAGCCCCGTCCCACGCTGGGCCAGCTCTTCCTGCACAACCTCTGGGCGGCCAACACGGTCACCGTGACCGTGCTCGCGGTGCTGCTCGCCATGCTGGTCGGCGCGGTGCTGATCATCGTCTCCGACCCGGAGGTGCTGGCCACCTACGGCTACATCACCGCCCGCCCGGCGGACGCGCTCAACAGCAGCTGGTCCGTGGTCAGCGAGGCGTACGCCAACCTGTTCAAGGGCGCGATCTTCGACCCGGACGCGGTCGGCTTCACCGCCGCGATGGGCCCGATCTCGGAGACGCTCACCTACACGGCGCCACTGGTCTTCACCGGCCTGGCGGTCGCGCTCGCCTTCCGCGGCGGCCTGTTCAACATCGGCGCCCAGGGCCAGGCCACCATCGGTGTCATCCTGTCCGCCGTGGCCGGCTTCGCGCTGCCGCTGCCGCCCGGGGTGCACCTGCTCGTCGCGCTGATCGCCGGCGCGCTCGGCGGCGCGCTCTGGGGCTTCATCCCGGGCATCCTCAAGGCGCGCACCGGCGCCCACGAGGTGATCAACACGATCATGCTCAACTACGTGGCGGTCTACTTCCTGTCCTGGATCATCATCCAGAGCGGGGTGCAGAACCCGAACCGGTCGGACGCGATCAGCAAGCCGGTCGAGTCCTCCGCCCAGCTGCCCCGGCTGCTCGGCGCCGACCTGCGGGTGCACGCCGGCATCCTGGTCGCGGTGCTGGCCACCTGGTTCATCGCCTGGCTGCTGAACCGCTCGACGCTCGGCTTCGAGCTGCGGGCGGTCGGCGAGAATCCCGACGCCGCCCGGACCGCCGGCATCAGCGTGACCAAGACGTACGTGCTGGTCATGGTGATCTCGGGTCTGCTGGCCGGCCTCGGCGGATCGAACATGGTGCTCGGCTCGACCGCGAACGCGCTGACCCCGCTGGTGATCGCGCAGATCGGCTTCGACGGCATCCTGGTCGCCCTGCTCGGCCGGGTGAAGCCGTGGGGCGTGCTGCTGGCCGCGCTGCTGTTCGGCGCGCTCCAGGCCGGCGGCAACCGGATGCAGTCCTACTCCGGTATCTCGCTGGAGCTGGTCACCGTGCTCCAGGCGCTCATCGTCATCTTCATCGCCGCGCCGGCCATGGTGAAGGCGATCTTCCAGCTCCGGGCGGCCCGCGCGGCCCGGCTCCAGACGAGCCTCGCGAAGGGCTGGTGAGCATGTCCACCACCGCTGTCCCCGAGGTCGCCGTGACCGCGGTCGACGAGGGCTTCTGGACGCGCGTCCGCAAGACCGGCGCCGTCCTGCTGGGCCTGGGCGTGCTCGCCACGGTGCTGTTCGGCGCGCTGGCCACCGGCCAGCAGGCCCGCTTCACGCTCAGCGAGACCGAGGGCGGCGCCGCCCTCGAGATCAACGGCACGGTCGGCGCCATCCTGTTCGGGATCATCGCCGCCGCGGCCGGTGCGGCCCTGCTCGCCGGGGTGCCGAAGCGCTGGTTCACGCTGGTGCTCGGCGTCGGGCTGGTCGCCTTCGTGCTCAGCTTCCTGTGCTGGCAGGTCTCCGCGGCCCCCGAGGGCCGCAACTTCATGCCGCTGGTCAACATCGTCCGGGGCACGTTCATCCTGGCCCTGCCGCTGATCTTCGGCGCGCTGGCCGGCGTGCTGTGCGAGCGCTCCGGCGTGGTGAACGTGGCCATCGAGGGTCAGCTGCTGATGGGCGCGTTCTCCGGGGCGCTGTTCGGCAGCATCTCCGGCAGCGTCTGGGTGGGCCTGGTCGCCGCCGCGATCGGCGGCGCGCTGATCTCGCTGCTGCTGGCCGTCTTCGCCATCCGCTACCTGGTCGACCAGGTCGTCATGGGCATCGTGCTCAACCTGCTGGCGGTCGGCGTGACCGGCTTCCTCTACGAGCGGCTCATGCAGACCGACGCGACGAAGTACAACAGCGCGCCGCGGTTCAGCAACTGGGAGATCCCGCTGCTCAAGGACATCCCGCTGATCGGCCCGGCGCTGTTCCGGGGCAACATCTTCCTCTACGTCGGCCTGCTGCTGGTGCTGGTCGTCCACATCGCGCTGTTCCGTACCCGGTGGGGCCTGCGGACCCGGTCGGTGGGCGAGCACCCGACGGCCGCCGACACGCTCGGCGTGAAGGTGCTGCGCCTGCGCTACCGCAACGTGATCATGGCCGGGCTGGTGGCCGGCGTGGGTGGCGCCTCGTACACCCTGGCGCTCTACTCGTTCACCAAGAACATGATCGGCGGTAAGGGCTTCATCGCCCTGGCCGCGCTGATCTTCGGCCGGTGGAGCCCGACCGGCGCGCTGCTCGCCGCGCTCTTCTTCGGGTTCGCCGACCAGCTCGCCACCTACCTGGGTGCGATCGGCAGCAGCATTCCGAGCCAGTTCCTGGCCATGCTGCCCTACCTGGCGACGATCCTGGCGGTGGCCGGGCTGGTCGGCAAGGTCCGGGCGCCGGCCGCCGACGGAAAGCCGTATATCAAGGGCTGACCGCCCGCGACGCAGCGTGCCCGGCGGGGAGACCCCGCCGGGCACCGTCGTCTCCGGCCGCCACCGCGACCGATCAGCGTGAATTGGGCAGAATGGGAGTCGTGATGGAGATCGACTGGGAGCGGCTGCGGGCCGCCGCCACCGAGGTCATGCGGCACGCGTACGTGCCCTACTCGAAGTTTCCCGTCGGGGCGGCCGCCCTGGTCGACGACGGCCGGGTGGTGGTCGGCTGCAACGTGGAGAACGCGGCGTACGGCGTGGTGCTCTGCGCCGAGTGCGGCGTGGTCTCCTCGCTGCACGCCACCGGCGGCGGCCGGATCGTGGCGCTGTCGTGCGTCGACGCCACCGGCGAGCCGCTGATGCCGTGCGGCCGGTGCCGGCAGCTGCTGTGGGAGAACGGCGGCCCGGAGTGCCTCATCGAGGCGAAGGGCGGCACGCTGCGGATGGCGGAGCTGCTGCCGCACGCCTTCGGCGTGGAGGACCTGGAGGCGGTGACCGGCGAGACGCCGGTGCCGGTGGTCCCGGAGCGGCTGGCCGCCTGGCGGGGGCGGGGCACGGTCTTCGTGCACCCGGACCTCTCCGCCGGGCAGCAGGTCTGGACGGCCTACTGGGAGCGGTCGGCCGGGGACAGCGAGGGCGCCGAGACCGGCGTGCTGGAGGAGGGCCCGACCTGGGACGACCCGGCGGAGGCGATCACCTGGGGACTGGCCCGGACACCGCGCGTCGTCGTGGTCGACGCGTCGGGCACCATCTTCTGGGCCGGCGAGGGCGAGCCGCCCCTGGAGATCCCGATCCGCTGGTCCGGCGCCTGAGTTCCGCGACGCCCGCGGTCCGGTTCCCCGAGAACGAGGAAAGATCATCTGATGAGTGCATTCACGGCGGTTGACGTCATCCGGGCCAAGCGGGACGGGGGCGTGCTGAGCGACGGCCAGATCGACTGGGTGGTCGACGCGTACACCAAGGGTCTGGTGGCCGACGAGCAGATGTCGGCGCTGGCCATGGCGATCCTGCTGCGCGGCATGACCGCGCCGGAGATCGCCCGGTGGACCGCCGCGATGATCGCCAGCGGCGAGCGGCTGGACCTGTCGCCGGTGGACCGGCCGACCGTGGACAAGCACTCCACCGGCGGCGTGGGCGACAAGATCACCCTGCCGCTGACCCCGCTGGTCGCGGCCTGCGGCGCGGCCGTGCCGCAGCTCAGCGGCCGGGGCCTCGGCCACACCGGCGGCACCCTGGACAAGCTGGAGTCGATCCCCGGCTGGCGGGCCGCGCTGAGCAACGACGAGTTCATCGCCCAGCTGCGCGATGTGGGCGCGGTGATCTGCGCGGCCGGCGAGGGGCTGGCCCCGGCCGACCGCAAGCTGTACGCCCTGCGCGACGTCACCGGCACCGTCGAGGCCATCCCGCTGATCGCCAGCTCGATCATGAGCAAGAAGATCGCCGAGGGGACCGGCGCCCTGGTGCTCGACGTGAAGGTCGGCTCCGGCGCCTTCATGAAGAACGCCGACGACGCCCGCGAGCTGGCCCGGACCATGGTGGAGCTGGGCGGGGCGCACGGGGTGCGCACGGTCGCCCTGCTCACCGACATGTCCACCCCGCTCGGGCTGGCCATCGGCAACGCGGTCGAGGTGACCGAGTCGGTCGAGGTGCTGGCGGGTGGCGGCCCGGCCGACGTGGTCGAGCTGACCCTGGCGCTGGCCCGGGAGATGCTGGCCGCGGCCGGCCTGCCCGACGCCGACCCCGAGGCGGCGCTGCGGGACGGGCGTGCCATGGACGCCTGGCGCGAGATGATCCGGGCCCAGGGCGGCGATCCGGACGCCCCGATGCCGGCGGCCCGCGAGGTCGAGGTGGTCACGGCGACCGAGGACGGCTACGTGGCCGGGATCGACGCGTACGCCATGGGCGTGGCCGCCTGGCGGCTCGGCGCCGGCCGGGCCCGCAAGGAGGACCCGGTCAGCATCCCGGCCGGTGTGGTGCTGCACAAGCGCCCCGGCGACCCGGTACGCACCGGCGAGCCCCTGTACGAGCTGCGCGCCGATCACGCGGAGCGGATCCCGGCCGCGCTGGCCGAGGCGGAGCGCGCGGTCCGGATCGCACCGGAGGCTCCCGCCGCGACCCCGCTGGTGATCGAGCGGATCGGCTGATCTTTTCCGGTCATGGTGCGTTGCCGACCGAGCCGCTATTCTCGCAGGCCAAGGGGGGACCGACCGGCGATGAGCCGTTGTGAGCAGACAGGGACCTGAGCCGTGCGCGTACCCGCCCCCGATCCCCGGGCCGTTCGTGAGGCGAGCCTCGACGAGCTGTCGCGGCTGGGCCTCCCGCTGCCGCCCCCGCAGTTTCCGCTGGTCTGGGAGCCGGGGGACGAGATCGAGCTGCGTTCGACCCCGGAGATCGAGGCCCGCATCGCGGTGCTGCACGTGATCCTGGCCCGCTGCTTCGGGATGCCCGCGCAGGCGGCCATGAGCTGGCTGCTGGAGTCGCACCTGGTCGAGATGGTGACCCCGCCGGAGTGGCAGTTCGTGATGGGCGGCAAGGGCGACCACCGGTCGTTCGTGCTGCACCACGACGCGCTGTTCTCCCTGGCCTGGGTGCTCGGGCTGGCCAAGGAGCTGGACCCGACGGTGCCGGTGGACGAGCGGCTCGTCGAGCGGATGCCGAACCTGGTGGCCGGGGAGACCTTCGGCCAGTGGCGGGCCCGGATCCTGGCCGCACCGCAGCACCCGGCCGACGCGGCCGCCCTGCTCGACCTGCACTACTGCCTGGACTGGGCGTACCTGGAGGTGGAGGAGGCCGGCCTGGCGCTGCCGGGGCTGGTGGACGCGAACGCCATCGGACAGCGCCGGTGGGCGCTGGAGTGGGCGGTGGTGCTGCGCGGGCCGTACCACGACGAGCCGCCGGGCTGGGAAGAGGTCGACCTGTCGACCTGAGTCAGCGCGGCCGGTGCACGGCGAGCCGGATGGCGAGCGTCACCGGCACGGGTTCGGGCAGCGCGGTGATCTGCTCGGCGAGCCGGGCCGGGTCGGCGTGCCAGGCGCTCGGGCCCATCCCGACCAGGGTGGCGACCTCGGTGCGGCCGAGCTCCAGCCGGGCCCGGTGCTCGGTGGCCGACTCCTCGGTGAAGTGCGCGCTCAGGCTGCCGGCGACCCGGTCGGCCTTCGCCGGGTCCACCCGGAGCAGGTCGAGCGCGTCGACCAGCTCGGCGAGGTGGTCCGCCGCCGGGGTGACCACCAGCAGCGCGCCCGCCGGGTCGAGCACCCGGTGGAACTCGGCGCCGTTGCGCGGCGCGAAGACGTTCAGCAGGACGGTGGCGGAGCGGTCGGCCAGGGGCAGCCGCTGCCAGGTGTCGGCCAGCGCCGCGGCCGCGCGGGGATGGCTCCGGGCCGCCCGGCGCAGTGCCGGCTTCGCGACGTCGAGGGCCAGGCCGACCGCGTCCGGCAGCGCCGCCAGCACCGCCGCGAGGTACCAGCCGGTCCCGGCCCCGGCATCCAAAACCAGGGGGTACGGGCCGGCGTCGCCCGGCGGCACGTCGGCGGGGACGAAGCGGGCCGGCGGCCCGACGGCGCGTACCCGATCGGCCACCCGGACCGCGGCGGCGGCCAGGGCGGCGGCGATCGGCGCATAGTGGCCGGCGGCCAGGAAGTCGGCGCGGGCCGCGACCATCTCGGCGCTGTCCCCGGTGTGCGGGGCGCGGCCGGCGAGCAGGTTGACGTACCCCTGCCGGGCGACGTCGAAGCTGTGCCGGCGCGGGCAGCGCAGCGCCCGGGCGGTGCCGGCGGTGGCCTCGGCCAGCGGCTCGCCGCAGACCGGGCAGCGCAGCCGGGCCAGGATGCGGGCGTCCACGCTCAGACCGCCCGGCCCGCGCGGCCGGACAGGCGGTCGACCACCCGCTGGGTCAGGGCACCCAGCGCGTCGATCTCCTCCGGGGTCAGCAGGTCGATGAGGTGCCGACGGACCGCGGCGACGTGGCCCGGGGCGGCGCCCTCGATGGCGGCCCGGCCGGCCGGGGTCAGCACCACGATGGAGCCGCGGCCGTCCGAGGGGTGCTCCTCCCGGCTGACCAGGCCGCGTTGCTGCATCCGGGCCAGGTGGTGGGACAGGCGGCTGCGGGACCAGAGCATCCGGTCGGCCAGCTCGCTGAGCCGCAGCCGCTGGTCGGGTGTCTCGGACAGGTCGGAGAGGACGTCGTAGTCCGGCTCGGAGAGGCCGGCGTCCTGCATCAGCTCCCGGGCCAGCTCCAGGTCGAGCAGGCGGCGCATGCGGCGGTAGCCGCGCCAGGCCCGGTTCTCCCGCTCGTCCAGCCAGCGTGGTGCGTCCATGTGTCGAGCCTAACGGACTTGTTGACATGTCACCAACCCCGGCCTATGGTCGATGACATGTCAACCACATTGCCGACGCGGCTGGTACGGCTCCTCGCTGGCCTGGCCCTCTTCGGCGCCAGCGTCGCCCTGATGGTCCGTGCGGATCTCGGCCTGTCCTCCTGGGACGTGCTGCACCAGGGCCTCGCCGCCCGGACCGGTCTGCCACTCGGGTGGGTCGTCAACGGCGTGGCGCTGCTGGTCCTGCTGCTCTGGTTCCCGCTGCGCCAGCGTCCGGGCGTGGGCACGGTGGCCAACGTCGCGCTGGTCGGCCTGGCGCTCGATGCGGTGCTGGCGGTGCTGCCGCCGCTCTCCGCGCTTCCCGCCCGGATCGGCCTGCTGCTCCTCGGCGTGCTGCTCAACGGGGTGGCCACCGGCCTCTACCTCGGCGCCCGCCTCGGGCCCGGGCCCCGGGACGGCCTGATGACCGGCCTCGCCGCGCGCGGCCTGCCCGTCGGGCGCGTCCGCACGGGGATCGAGCTGGCGGTGCTCGCCGTCGGCTGGCTGCTCGGCGGCACGGTCGGTCCCGGCACCCTGCTCTACGCGCTGGCCATCGGGCCGCTCGCCCAGTTCCTCATCCCCCGACTCGCCGTACCGGCCCCCGGCCGGCCCGCCCCGACAGGAGTGACCCCGCCATGCCCCGCCTGAACGTAATCGTCGCCAGCACCCGACCCGGCCGGGTGGGCCGGCGCATCGGCGACTGGTTCGCCGCGGCGGCCGTCCGCCACGGCGCCTTCGACGAGGTGCGCCTCGTCGACCTCGCCGAGGTCGGCCTGCCGTTCCACGACGAGCCGCACCACCCCGCCGAGGGGGTCTACCTGCACGAGCACACCCGGTCCTGGAGCGCGACCACCGCCGCCGCGGACGCCTTCGTCCTGGTCATGCCGGAGTACAACTACGGCTTCAGCGCGCCGCTGAAGAACGCGATCGACTACCTCTACCACGAGTGGCAGCACAAGCCGGTGGGCTTCGTCAGCTACGGCATGACGTCCGGCGGCCTGCGGGCGGTTCAGATGATCAAGCAGGTGGTGACCACGTTGAACATGGTGCCGGTCAACGAGGCGGTGACGATCTTCCTGCGGCAGGCGCTGGACGACGCCGGCGAGCTGCGCCCCGATCCCGGGCGCGAGGAGGCGGCGGACCTGGTGCTCGACCGGCTCGCCCGGCTGGCCGTGGCGCTGGCCCCGCTGCGGGCGGTGGCGGCGTGACCGCCCGGCTCTGGGAGCTGTTCGGCGAGCGCGGGCGTGGGGTGCTGGTCACGCTGCGCCGCGACGGCCGGCCGCAGCTCTCCAACCTCGACTACCTGGCCGAGCCGGGGCTGATCCGCTGTTCCACCACGGGCGACCGGGCCAAGGTCCGCAATTTGCGCCGCGACCCGCGCGCCAGCTTCCACGTCACCACGCCCGACGGCGGGGCGTACGCGGTGGCCGAGGGGCGGGCGACGCTCACCCCGCCCGCCGCGGCGGCCGACGACGCCACGGTCGACGAACTGGTCGAGGTCTACCGGCGGATCCGCGGCGAGCACCCGGACTGGGCGGACTACCGGGCGGCCATGGTGGCCGACGGCCGGCTGGTGCTCCGCATCACGGTCGAGCGGGTGTACGGCTGGCGGCCGTGACCCGGCCCGGTCCGGTGCCGCGTTCCGGGGGCCGGTGACTAGGGTCGGTGCATGGCAATCTCGTACGAGGACATCGTCAAGGTCCCGAAGGCACTGCTGCACGACCACCTCGACGGCGGTCTGCGGCCCGCGACGATCGTCGAGCTGGCCGCCGATGCCGGCCACGAGCTGCCCACCACCGACCCGGAGGCGCTCGGCCGCTGGTTCGCCGAGGCGGCGAACTCCGGTTCGCTGGAGCGCTACCTGGAGACCTTCGCGCACAC
The DNA here is from genome assembly GCF_009671205.1 of Micromonospora terminaliae. Taxonomy (NCBI): domain Bacteria; kingdom Bacillati; phylum Actinomycetota; class Actinomycetes; order Micromonosporales; family Micromonosporaceae; genus Micromonospora; species Micromonospora terminaliae. The sequence continues at coordinate 6,298,869 of NZ_CP045309.1, forward strand.
CGTGGCCGTCATGCAGACCGCGCCCGCGCTGCGCCGGGTGGCCCGCGAGTGCGCGCTCGACCTGGCCGCCGACGGGGTGGTCTACGCCGAGGTCCGGTTCGCCCCCGAGCAGCACCTGGAGCAGAACCTGACCCTGGACGAGGTGGTCGACGCGGTGGTCACCGGCTTCCGGGAGGGCAGCGCCCTGGCCGCCGAGGCGGGCACCCCCATCCGGGTTGGCACGCTGCTCACCGCCATGCGGCACGCGGCCCGCTCCCAGGAGATCGCCGAACTGGCCGTGCGGCACCGGGACACCGGGGTGGTCGGTTTCGACATCGCCGGCGCCGAGGCCGGTTTCCCGCCCACGCGGCACCTGGACGCCTTCGAGTACCTCCAGCGGGAGAACTTCCACTTCACCATCCACGCCGGTGAGGCGTTCGGGTTGCCGTCGATCTGGCAGGCGATCCAGTGGTGCGGCGCGGACCGGCTCGGGCACGGCGTCCGGATCGTCGACGACATCACGCCCGGTAACCCGCCGGTGCTGGGCCGGCTGGCCGCGTACGTCCGGGACAAGCGCATCCCGCTGGAGCTGTGCCCGTCGTCCAACGTGCAGACCGGTGCGGCCGCGTCGATCGCCGACCACCCGATCGGGCTGCTGCGGGACCTGCGCTTCCGGGTGACCGTCAACACCGACAACCGGCTGATGAGCGGCACCTCCATGTCCCGCGAGATGGCCCTGCTGGTGGACGCCTTCGGCTACGGCTGGAAGGAACTCCAGTGGTTCACCATCAACGCGATGAAGAGCGCCTTCATCCCGTTCGACGAGCGGCTGAAGATCATCGACGAAGTGATCAAGCCGGCGTACGCCAAGCTGATCGGCTGATCACGGCTGATCACGGCTGGCGCGGGTGGCCGGCGAGCAGGGCGGCCACCCGGCGCAGCACCTGACCGGCCCGGGCCGCCTCGGCGCCCAGCCCGGTCTGCCGGCGCAGCACCGCCGGCTCCGCCCGCAGCAGCGCGACCCCGCGCCGGACCAGTACCCGGGGCGCCTTGCGCTGTTCGGCGAGGTCGCGGGCCAGCCGGCGGACGAAGGTCGCGCCGCGGGGGCGGCGCAGCGCGTACGCCCCGGCGAGCAGCCCCCGGCGCCGGCACTCCGCGACGATCTCGGCGGCGAAGATCCCTTCGGCGACGAAAAGTGGCGATCCGTCGACGTCGAATGGCCGGGTGGCCACCCGGCGGTCTGCGCCGATCGCATAAACCGGCACTTCGGCCTTGCCGTGTCGGGCCAGTCGGGCGATGGTTTCCACCGCTGTGTCCGCGTCCCAGGACAGCGGGGACTCCCAGTCCACCTCTCCGTTCCGGCGCGGCAACGTAGGGTCATCGCCGTCCTTGTAGAAGTCGTCGAGGCAGAGGACAGGAAGTCCGGTTCGATGGGCTATATACGACTTTCCGGAGCCGGAGGGCCCGGCGAGCAGGACGACGCGGTGCGGGTGTTCCATTACCTTGAGTGACTCCGGCCAGACGGATTGCTATCAAATTGCATCAACATCTCATCACACCTCCGGCGAGGGACAACCTGGGCTTTCTCTTTGCGGGACGGCGTGATGGAATCTCGGAGGTCCGACCCGCCGGGTCGGTCGCTCGGCGTTGCCCACAGGCGACGCCGGACGCGGTAATGCGAGGGCGGTGACGTGAGCAAACGGCCAACGACGGCGGGCTCCTTCCTGTCGCGTCTGAGCCGGCCGGCCAGCCGGCTCCGCGACATGCCGATCTGGTCCAAGCTCGGCCTGATCATGATCGTGCCGACCATCGCGACAGTCGTGGTCGGCACCAGCGGTCTGGTCGACCACCTGGAGACGCTCAACAATGCCAACCGGGCCGGTGACCTGTCGAACCTGATCTCCTACTCGGGAGACCTGGCCGACAAGCTCCAGGACGAGCGGGTCAACTCGGTGCTCTTCCTCGGTGCGAAGGAAGTGCAGACGCGGGCGCAGTACCAGGAGGCCTACAACCGGGCCAACCAGCGGGTCGACCAGGCGAAGGCGCCGTACTCCCGGCAGCGCCTGGAGATCGAGGACCTGCCGCGCACGTTCGAGACCCGGCTGAAGGACGTCGACCAGGGGCTGGCCGACCTCCCGGGCACCCGCAGCCAGGTCTTCAACGGCAAGCTGACCAGTGCCGACGCCCAGCGGTCGTACGAGGCGCTGATCAGCGACCTCCTGGACATCCGGGACTCGGCCATCCAGCTCGCCGGCGACAACGACCTGAGCGACCGGATGCGCGCCGCTGCCGCCGTCGCCCGGCAGAAGGAATTCCTGGCCCAGCGCCGGGTCATCGTCCACGAGGCGCTGAACGGGGGGCAGCTCACCCCGAACCTGCGTGAGCAGTTCATCGCCAGCCGCACCGGCCAGACGCAGGCGTTCCAGAACTTCAAGGCGATCGCCAACCAGGCCGACTCCGAGTTCTTCGACCAGACCGTCAGCGGCTCCGACCTGCGCAAGGCCGAGCGCTACACCACCACCATCCAGGCGAACACCTCCGGCGACCTGTCGAAACCGCCGTTCACGACGGACGACTGGGACGCCACCATGGTGAACAACGCCAAGCTGGTCCGGACGGTCGAGCAGCGGCTGGACGCCAACGTGGTGCGTCAGGCCGACGAACTGCGGTCGGACACCCAGCGCCAGGTGTTCCTGGAGACCGGCCTGCTGCTGAGCATGCTGCTGCTGGCCATCCTCTTCGCCTACCTGGTCGCCCGCTCCATGGCCCGCTCGCTGCGCGACCTGCGCCAGGGCGCCCTCTCGGTGGCCCAGTACGGCCTGCCCCAGGCGGTGGCCCGGCTGCGTGACCCGCAGGTCACCGGCCAGCTCTCCCCGGTGCAGCTGGCCAACCAGATCGCCGAGCCGCTGCCGGTCCGCAGCAAGGACGAGTTCGGCCAGGTGACCGAGGCGTTCAACGCCGTCCACCTGGAGGCGGTCCGGACCGCGGCCGAGCAGGCCGCCCTGCGGGCCTCCGTCGCGACCATGTTCGTCAACCTGGCCCGCCGGTCGCAGATCCTGGTCGACCGGCTGATCGGCCACCTCGACCGGCTGGAGCGCGGCGAGGAGGACCCGGACCGGCTGGCCGAGCTGTTCCAGCTCGACCACCTGGCCACCCGGATGCGCCGCAACGACGAGAACCTCCTGGTCCTCGCCGGTGCGGACTCCACCCGCGTGCAGCGCGAGCCGGCCGCCCTGATCGACGTGCTCCGCGCCGCCCAGTCCGAGGTCGAGCACTACACGCGGATCGAGTTCGGCGTGATCGACCGGGACATCGAGGTCGCCGCGCACGCGGTCAACGACCTGGTGCACCTGGTCGCCGAGCTGTTCGACAACGCCACCGCCTTCTCCCCGCCGGACTCGCACGTCATGGTGGAGGCCCGGCGGGTGGGCGACCGCGCCTCGCTCTACGTCGAGGACCGCGGCATCGGCATCAGCCACGAGCAGCTCCGCGAGCTGAACGAGCGGCTGGCCACGCCGCCGCAGGTGGACGTGGCGGTCTCCCGGATGATGGGTCTGGTCGTGGTCGCCCGGCTGGCCTCCCGGCACGGCGTCAAGGTCGAACTGCGGCCCGGCGCCGATCGGGGCACGGTCGCGGACGTCACGCTGCCCACCTCGGTCCTGGTGCCGCGCGCCCTCGCCGGCCGCGGCCAGCCCGCGGCGGCCCTCCCGGCCGCCGGCCCGCAGCAGGGCGGTCCGGCCCCGGCCTTCGGCGGCCCGCAGGGCGGTCCGGCCCCGGCCTTCGGTGCCCTGGCCGCCCTCGGCAACGGCCCGCACACCCCGCCGGCCCCGCACCCCGGTGCCTCCGGCAACCAGGTGACCCTGGGCGGTCGGCCGTTCGACCCGGCGTCGCGCAACGGCTCCGGCACCCCGGCCAACGCCGGCGGGGGCCGCTCGATGCCGGCCTGGTCCGACCTGACCGGCGCCGGCGCCCTGGCCGGTGGTGACGGTTTCACCCCGCGCAGCTCGAACGGCCAGCCGATCGACCCGCTGCCCCAGCGGCGCAACCCGGCCGAGGCCGACCCGGCCTCCACCGGCCAGCAGGCGGCCATCCCGCGGCAGCTGCCGAGCAGCCCGGAGGTCCGGCCGTACAACCCGCCGCCGGTCTCCGCTCCGCCGGTCCCGCCGGTCTCCGGTGTCCCGTTCTCCGGTCACCCGGTGTCCGGCTCGCCGGCCCAGGGCTACCCCGTGTCGGGCTCGCCGGCCCAGGGCTACCCCGTGTCGGGCTCGCCGGCCCAGGGCTACCCGGTTTCCGGCGCGCCGGCCTCCGGTTACCCCGTGTCGGGGGCGCCGGCCACCGGTTACCCGGTCTCCGGCGCGCCGGCCTCGGGTTACCCCGTCTCGGGAGCGCCGGCCACCGGTTACCCCGTCTCGGGGGCGCCCGCCTCCGGCCAGCCCGTGTCGGCCGCGCCGGCCGCGGGTCACCCGGTCTCGGTGCCGCCGGTGACCCCGGTGCCGCCGCGTCCCGCCCCGCCGGCCCCCGCGCCGCAGGTCGGTGCCCCGCCGGCCTGGCCGCCGGTGGCCACGCCCGATCAGGCCGCGACCCCGGCGGTGCCCGAGCGGCTCGCCGCCGGCCTGGACATGACCACCGAGCTGCCCCGGGTCACCCGCCCGGAGACGCCGGCGGCCAACCCGCCCGCCCCGGCGCCGGCCCCCGCGCCACGGGCGGCCACCCCGCAGCAGCCCGGCAACCGCCAGCGGTACGCGGACGAGACGATGGAGCTGCCGATCTTCCGGGAGCTCGAGTCGGCCTGGTTCCGCACCAGCCGGCCGGCGCCCAAGGAGGAGGCGACCGCGGCGGAGTCCGCGGCGACCAACGGCGCCGCGACCCAGCAGTTCGCCAGGGTCGACACCGCCGGTCGGGCCGTCCAGCAGACACCACCCGGGACGACAGGTAACACGCCGATGGCACACACTCCGACGGCCGGCGGAGCGCCGCGGGACAACGGCTCGGTGAACGGGGGTGCCCGTCCCGGTTACGCCGGCGGTGCGCTGCCGACCCGGCAGCCGGCCGCCCCGCCGCAGCCCGGTTGGCAGACCGCGGCCGACGACGGTTGGCGGGCCGCCTCGGCGGCCACCGAGGTCCCGGTCGAGGAGACCACCCAGAAGGGCCTGCCGAAGCGGACGCCGATGGCACAGCTTGTGCCCGGTGGCATCGAGAAGCCGTCCACGTCGGTGCAGCGCCGCACGCCCGAGGGCGTACGGGGTCTGCTCTCGGCCTACCATCGGGGCGTGCAGCGGGGGCGCAACAACCCGACCGACAGCAACTCCACCGGCCCGGAGGGGACTCCGGGCGGGCAGCAGTCCTCGCAGTCTGGCTCAGGCCCAGCGGCCGGGAGCGGGCAGAAGGAGCAACAAGGATGACAACTACGCAGGATCTCGGATGGCTGCTGGCCAACTTCGCCGACCGGGTGCCCGGTGTGGCGCACGCGGTCGCCGTCTCCGCCGACGGCCTGCTCCTCGCTTCGTCCCGTGATCTCCCGCGGGACCGCGCGGACCAGTTGGCGGCGATCTCCTCCGGTCTGGTCAGCCTGACCCAGGGCGCGGCCCGCTGCTTCGAGGGCGGGGCGGTGCTGCAGACCGTCGTCGAGATGGACAACGGCTTCCTGTTCCTGATGTCCATCTCGGACGGCTCGTCCTTCGCCGTGCTCGCTGCGCGCAGCTGCGACGTCGGGCAGGTCGGTTACGAGATGGCCCTGCTCGTCGACCGGGTGGGCGATGCTCTGACCCCGCAGCCGCGCACGGCTGTCGGGATGATGGGCTGAACGACGCGCTGACCGGTGGGTCAGGAGCGGCAACAACTACGACAGGGACGAGTGCCACCGGGGCGAGCCGGTGCCGGGTACGAAGGAGGTGAGCGGCGACATGGTTGATCGTGACGAACCGACCGGAGCGTTGGTCCGTCCGTACGCCGTGACCCGCGGTCGTACCCGCCCCCGGCTCGAGATCGCCCTGGAGGCGCTCGTCGAGACGACGGTGCGCGGCCGGTCGGTTGCCACTGGCAACGGTGGCCAGGGCCGTGAGCACCAGTACATCGCCGCGCTGTGTGACGGACGCGTGCAGTCACTCGCCGAGATCGCGGCGCGGATGCAGCTTCCGCTCGGCGTGGCCCGGGTGCTCATCGCCGACATGGCGACGGACGGCCTGGTCGCGGTCCACGAGCCGACCATTTTGGACGACTCTGACGACGCGGTGGGCACTGAACTGCTGGAGAGGGTGCTGAGTGGACTTCGCAGGCTCTGACATGTCGCACCGGCCGCCGGCCCCGAGCGGGCGCGTGACGTCGGCGAAGATCGTTATTGCCGGTGGATTCGGCGTCGGCAAGACGACGCTGGTCGGGTCGGTCTCGGAGATCACGCCGCTGACCACCGAGGCGATCATGACCTCCGCCGGCGTGGGCGTCGACGACACCCGGCAGGTGCCGGGCAAGACGACGACCACGGTGGCCATGGACTTCGGTCGTATCTCGATCGATCGCGATCTGATCCTGTACCTGTTCGGTACGCCGGGTCAGACCCGGTTCTGGTTCATGTGGGACGAACTGGTCCGGGGCGCGATCGGCGCCGTCGTGCTGGTCGACACTCGTCGACTGGCCGACTGCTTCGCGGCCATCGACTTCTTCGAGCACCGGCGGCTGCCGTACCTGGTGGCCATCAACTGCTTCGACGGGATGCAGTACCACGACCCGCAGGACGTCCGGGACGCGCTCGCGATCTCCTCGGACGTGCCGGTGGTGGCCTGCGACGCCCGTAACCGGGAGTCGACGAAGCACGTGCTGATCTCGCTGGTCGAGTACGTGCTCACCATGCGGCGCTCGCGGGCCGTCGCCCCCGCCTGATCCGGTGACGAAGCGCCCGGCGGCCACCGGCCACCGGGCGCTTCTCGCTGTCTGCCAATCGGTACGCTGCGCAGCCGGCCGGTGACCGTCCCACCGGGACGGTCACCGGCTCGATACGGTCAGCCGTACAGCTGCCAGCTGCCCTGCGCGACCACGTAGGTGGCGAGCGAGTCGGGCTCCATGCCGCCGTGCCGGGTCTCCGTGAAGGCGTACCCGCCCGCGATGCCCTCGGCCACCTGCATCTGCAGGAACGCCCGCAACCGTCCACGGTCGAGGCTGGTGGCGAGCCGGACCGACTCCGCCACGAGCTGGAGCGCGTCGGAGGCGTAGGGCGCGAAGGTGTCGGAGGTGCCGTACCGCTGGGTGTAGCGGTAGTTGAAGTCCCGCCGTTCCAGGTCCGTCGTGCTGGTCGCGCTCAGCGCGGAGGCACCCAGGCCGGCCGGGTGCACGGCGTACGCCCCCTCGACCGCGGCGGCGTTGGCCTCGCTCAGGGTGTCCTCGGAGATCGCTCCGGCGTCGAAGAAGAGCTGCCCGTCGTAGTCGGCCCGGCGCAGTTCCCGGGCCGCCACACCGGAGTCCGGCGCCGTGCCCCAGACGATGACCCCGCCCGGCTCGGCGGCGGCGATGCGCCGGGCGGCGCCGGCGAAGCTCCGCCCGGTGGCGGGCAGCCGGACCGTGCGGACCAGCTCCACGTCCGCGGCCTGCAGCGCCGTACGCACCGCACGCACGCCGGAGTCGCCGTGCAGCCCGTCGGCGGCCAGCAGGGCGACCTGCCGTACCCGCTTGGCCCGGACCAGGTCCGCGAGCCGGCGGGCCACGTCGACGGCGTCCGGGGTGACCTGGAAGCTGAAGGTGCGCTCGGCGATCGGCAGCACGACGCCGTCCCCGAGACCCACCGAGATGAACGGGGTCTTGATTTTCTGGGCCGCTTCCGCGAGGGCCACCGACGTCTCGGCCAGAGTGCCACCGATCAGGGCCCGCGCGCCCGCGCGGGTCAGCTCGGCCGCCTGACGGGCCGCCACCGTGGGGTTGCTGCGGTTGTCCTGGATCACCAGGCGGACCGACCGCCGGCGGTTGCCCACCGGAATGCCGGCCCGGTTCAGCGCCTCCGCGGTGATTTCGAGGGCGCGCTGCTGGGGCACGCCGAGCGCGGCGCCCCGGCCGGTCAGTTCCAGGCTGGCGCCGACGACGAGGTCCTGGTCGCCGGGTGCGCTACTGGCCGAGGAGCCGTCGTCCGGTCGCTCGCCCGGCTGCCCGCAGCCGGCGAGCAGCAGGCTGGCGGCTGCCGCGGCGAGGACCCCCCGCCGGGTGAGCACAGAGGAGTCGATCGCCGGTGTCGCCATTGGAGCCGCCTTCCCACCCCCGGCGAACACCCGCCGCCGGCTGGTCCGCCGGGTATGCTCCCGGCCGGCCGCGCCCGGCGTCAAATTATCCGGGTGTGGGCAGGAACACGCAGGTGGGGTGGGACGTGGCTCCGATCAGGACCGGTAGCCCGCGGAGCGGTACTCGTACTCCCGCTCGTCGTCGCGGTCGCCGGTGTCCCGGCTGAAGTCCCAGCCGCCGGCCGCCTCCCGGCCGGGGCGGCCGCCGACGGCGAAACCGCCGATCTCCTGGCCGCGCCGCCAACCCCGGAAGTACCCGGTCGTGTTCTCGGCGAGGCTGGCCGCGTTGCGGACGATCCGGAGTGGACGCTCCTCCCGCAGCGGCGAGCCCGGCACCAGGTTGGCCTGCGGGACCCGCTTGGGCAGGCCGGCCTTGGTCTCGTCGCCCACCGAGGGGCGGGCCGCCTGCTCGGCCGCCTGCCAGCCGGTGTCCGCGGTGGTCGACCAGTCCAGGTCGGCCTCGTCGCCGTGCCCGACGAACCAGGCGGACTTGGCCTGCGCGAAGATCAGCAGGTCGCCGTCGCCCTCGTCGGAGACCGGCGGCGGCCGGTGCTCCTTGGGCGCGGGGCGCCGCTCCAGCGGGGCGGGCGCCTCGGCGCGGGGGGCCGGGCGGGTCTGCCGGTTGTCCTCCGGCCGGTCGACCAGCCGGAGCGGCGGCGTGTCCAGCCCGGGGTCGGTCGGCGGGTTCAGCTCGTTGCGCAGCGCCCGGTCGGCCAGCGGCGGCGGCTCCACCAGCCGCAGCATCGGCGGCTCCTGCGGCAGGTCGTCGGCGAGCCAGGGCGGGGTGACCCGGCCCGGGTCGCTCGGCGCGTCCACGCTCCGCCCGTACGAGTACGCCGGCGGCGCCTCCCTGGCCCGGTCGTCCTGGTCGTCGCCGTTGTTGACCAGCGGCCAGTTGGCCCGGGAGCCCGGGGGAGCAGTCTCCTGGCCCGGACGGGGCGTCGGCACCGGGATCGTCAGGTCGGTGGCGCTGAAGCCACCGGTCGGCGGCTCCTGGTTGGTCTTGGGCCGCGGCGGGATGACCGTGCGCTGCCGCTCGGCCCGGGCCTTGTTGATCGCCGCGGTGGTCAGCGTGGGGCGGAACGGCTCCCCGGCCTCGGCCGGCGGCACCGTGCCGCGCTGCGCCGGGGCGATCGGGGTGATCCCGGGCGGCGGCGGTGGCGGGGCGGAGATCGGCCGGTTGGTCGGCCCGTCCACCCGCGACGGAAGCGGCGCACCGGTCGGCTCGGGGCGGGCGGTCGGCGCGGAGGCCGGCCGGCCGAGGGAGGCGGCCGGGGTGACCGGGGCCGGGGCGACCGGCGGCGGTGCGACCGGGGCGGGCGCCACCGGCGGCGGGCCGAGCGGCCGGGGGGATGTCGTGGGGGCCGGACCGGAGACCGGCTCGGGGCGGCTGCGCCGACCCGCCAGCCCGGAGACCGGCTCGGGACGGCTGCGCCGCCCGGCCTGCTCGGCGACCGGCTCGGGTTCGGTGGGGCGCACCGGGCGCAGCCCGGCGGGGGTCGACGGGGCCAGCTCCTCGACCTGCTCGCCGCGGCGTGCGGCGGCCCGGCGACCGGGCGCCGGAGCCGGTGTGGTGACCCGGGCGGTGAGCGCCCCGACCAGGGCGTCGCAGCCCGCGTCGCAGGCCCGGACGGAGGCGACGGCCTGCCGCACGGTCTCGGCGACGGCCGCGGTGAGCGCCCGGTTGACAGTGGCCCGCCGGGGCGTCTCGCTGATGGCGACCCGCAGCGCGGTCACCGCGTCCTCGATGGTGTCGGGGTCGGCCACGCCCTCGGCGGCCAGGTGGGCGGCGACGGCGTCCGCCGCCACGGCGACCTCGCGGCCGCGGGCCACCGTGCCGGCGAGCATGCCCGGCTCGGGCAGCGCGTCGAGGACGGCCAGCGAGACCGGTTCGGCCGGGTCGGGGTACGCGCGCAGCGCGGCCGGGTAGAGCTCGCGGAGCACCTCGCGCAGCGCCACGGCGGCGGAGTGCCGGCCGCTGGCCAGCGCCGCGTGGGCGGCGAGGACCTGCTTGTAGTTGGCGAGGTCGCGCGGGGCCGGGAGGGTCACCGCGGAGAGCGCGCCGGCCTGGAGCGCCCGGGCCAGCCCGACCGCCCGGCGCTCGGCCGGCGGGGACTGCATCTCCTCCAGCGAGTCGTCGTCGGCGAACCGCTCGGCGAAGTCGTCGACCGAGTCGTCGTCCGCGATCGCCAGCGGCCGGCCCGCCCCGCTCAGCAGCGAGGTGACCGTGTGGTCGTCGCTGTCGGCCGCGATCGCCGCACCGCTCGGCCCGCCCGACCGCTCCACGAGCAGCGCGACCAGCTGGGCGTAGCCAGCCGGGTCGTCGCCGATCTCGCAGACATGCAGCAGACGGCCTGCGTCATCGACCACAGCGGACGTCAGCGTCGATCCGGCCGAAGCCGACCGGTCGGCCGAATCCGCCGAGGCCAGACCGCAGTACACGCGCACGAGCGCCACGGCGTCGTCCTCCTCCCGGGACCCACAGGTCAAGTTCTGCCAGAGACTGATGCTCCCCGCTCCGGGTCAGTCGCGCCAGTCCACAACAGCAGAGATCTTGCCGACAATGGTGCGCCAACCCAAACTTGCGGTTTGTGCCCCGATTTTCTTCAGCCGCCGCCGGCCCAGGAATCCACCGATTCCGCCATTGACAGAAGCGCGCAGCGCCTCGTCCAGGTCGTCGAGGCTGGAGCCGGCGGAGAGCATGTCGAGCACGGCCGGTAGCCGGAGCGCGTACGACAGGTCACGGGCGATCTCGCCGGCTTCGATCAACAGCGTCGGGTCCCACGCGTCGTGGCCGCCGCGGAGGTTCTCCACTACCAGGTCGAGCTCGTAGGTGTCCTCGTCCAGCGGGGCGATGTCGGCCGGTTCCACCCGTTCGGACAGTTCATTCCAGCTGTCCAGTTGGGACAGGTCGTTGGGCGCACCGGAACGGATGAAACTGACCAGCGACTCCGGGGTCTTGAACAGCAGCAGCTTGCCGCGGTGGCTGAGGAAGACGGGTACCTCCTCGTCGCCGGCCTCGTCCTCGTCCGACTCGTCCTCGTCCTCCTCGTCGGCGGCCTCGGCCTCCTCGGCGGTGTCCTCGTCCGCGGCCGCCTCGGCCTTGCCGCGCCGGCGGCGCCGGGCCGGCTCCTCGTCGTCCTCGTCCTTCTCGGCGGCGAGGGCGGCGAACTCCTCGTCGAGGATCACCACCTCCTCGTCGTCCTCGGTCTCGAGGACCTGGCGGCGAGCCAGGAAGGGGTCGTCCTCGTCGCGCTCGGCGACGTCGGTCGGGGTCAGCTCACGCGCCGGCCGGTAGGCCCGCAGCGTGAAACCGGTGCCGGCGGGCAGGGCGATCTCCACCGGGTCGATCCGCAGCTCGTCCCAGAGGGCGCGGTCCGCCGCCGGGCGGTCGACCTCGACCTCGTCTGCTGCCGCCGACGCGGTGGTGTCGTCGAGCTCGGGCTCGTCGGCGTCGGGCCGTTGGGGCGACTGGCGGGCCACGCTGACCTCCGTGTGCTTTCGGGTTGCCCACCCGGCGGCGATCGGCCGCCGAGTGACTCTGCGCACATACCCTAGTGGGCGTCCTGCCGTCGCCGGGAGCCGCACCCCGGTGGCGTCCCGACCCGCGGACAAGTAGTCTTGCTACACATGAAGGCCCAGGCGCTGCACGGACACCTGGACGCGCTGCTGCTCGCGGTGCTGGAGCAGGGCGCCCTGCACGGCTACGCGATCATCGAGGCGCTGCGGGCCCGCAGTGGCGGCGCGCTGGACCTGCCCACCGGCACGATCTATCCGGCGCTGCGCCGCCTCGAACGGGCCGGCTACGTGGTCAGCGCCTGGAGCACCGTCAACGGCCGGGAGCGGCGCACCTATCAGCTCACCGAGGCCGGCGGCCGGGCGCTCGCCGGGGAACGCGCGGGGTGGCAGGAGTTCAGCACCACCGTGGGCCGCTTCCTCGGCGCCGGAGAGCCGCCCGCCACCCCGGCCTGAACCGGCCCCGCGGTCAACCGGCGACGCGCGGCCCGACGGCGGTCCGCAGCCAGCAGCGGGCGGCCCGCGCCAGGGCGAACCAGCCCGCGCTGACCAGCACCGCCCCGATGATCATCGGTGGCCAGGTCAGCGCCGCGTCCCAGAGGTGCACCGACCAGCCGAACAGCGCGCTGCCGGCGAGCGCGCCGAGCGCCAGCCCGCCGGTCAGCCCGAAACCCACCGCGCGCGCCAACCGGCCGAGCCGGGGTGATCCGTGCCGCGCGGCGAGCACGCCCAGCACCAGCCCGGCCAGGGCCAGCCCGGCCACGAGGCGCCAGATCTCGTCCAGCGAGGCGGAGAGCAGCAGGTAGCCCTCCGGTGGGCGGGGACCGTCGCTCCAGCTCGACCCCCGCCAGGTCAGGTCGCCGCCGACCATCAGCACCACCGCCACCGCCAGCGCCCGCAGCGCCAGCCCGCGCAGCGCCCCGGCGGCCAGCTCGGCCTGGTAGCCGGGAGCGAGCTGGGCCGGGGTGCCGAACTCGGCCACCGCCCGCCGCTCGGCCTCCGCAGCCGGCAGGCCACCCTCCCGGTACGCCTCGACGGCGTCCTCCAGCGCGTGCCGCGCCTCGGTCAGCAGGTCCGCCTTGAGCCGGGCCGGCCCGTGCAGCTGCCCGGCCAGCTCGCGCAGCCGCTCGTCGACGCGGATCTCCTCGTACCCCCGCATGGGACCACCCTGCCACCGGACCGGGGCCGGCCGCGTCGGGGAAAACCCCGGAAACGCTCAGGGGGCGAGGGCCAGGTAGCCGCGCTCGGCCGCCTCCTGGAGCAGCCACTGTTCCCGGTACCAGCCCGGGCGGGCGACCAGGTCCTCGTGCCGGCCACGCTGCACCACCCGGCCCGCGTCGAGGACCACGATCTCGTCCAGCCCGGCGAGGCCGCTGAGCCGGTGGCTGATCAGCAGCACCGAGTGCCCGGCCGGGGTGGCGGCCAGCGTCGACGCGAGCACCGCGTCCGCGGCCGCGGGATCGAGCCCCTCGGTCGGCTCGTCCAGCACCAGCACCGGCGGGGCGGCGAGCAGCGCCCGGGCCAGCGCGAGCCGCTGCCGCTGCCCCCCGGAGAGCTGCCCGCCCTGCTCGCCGACCACGGTCTCCCAGCCGTCGGGCTGGGCGCGTACCCAGTCCAGCAGGCCGGCGGCCCGGGTGGCGGCGGCCAGCTCCGCCTCGTCGGCGCGGGGCCGGCCGAGCAGCAGGTTCTCCCGGACCGTGGCGTGGAAGACGTACGCCTCGGCGAGCAGCCCGCCGACCGTCCGGGGCAGCTCGTCGGTGGGTAGGCCGGACACGTCCACGCCGCCCACGGTGACCCGGCCGGCGTCGGGGCGTACCGCGCCGGTGAGCACGGCGGCCAGGGTGCTCTTGCCGGCGCCGCTCGGCCCGACCACGGCCACCCGCCGGCCGGCCGCCAGGTCGAGGTCGACTCCCGCCAGGGCGGGCGGCGCACCCTTGCGGTAGCGGACCGTCACGCCCGTGAACCGGACGTCGTGCCCGCCCGGCGCCGGCTCGGCAGGTGCGGCGGGCGCCGCTTCCCCGGCCTCGGCGAGCAGCTCGGCCACCCGGGCCAGGCCGGCGCGCAGCTGGGTGCGCTGCCGGGCCGCCCCGACCAGCGCGAGGGACACCTCGACGGCGGCCAGCGTGCCCACCGCCAGGACACCGACCAGCACCCCGCCGACGCCCGCGCGCAGCGCGACGACCACCACGGCGGCCGCGGTGAGCCCGCCGACCAGCACCCCGGCCGCGTCCACGGCGAAGCCGGTCGCGGCGAGCCGGCGTTCCAGCCGGGCCAGGCGACCGGCGCGGCGCTCGGCCGCGGCCAGCGCGGCGCTCGTCGCACCGAAGGCCGCCAGGTCGGCGGCGCCGTGGGTCAGGTCGACCGCGTCCACCGCGAGCGCGCCGCGCAGCGGGGCCACCTCGTCGGCGGCCCGACGGGTGAGCCGGGCGGCCAGTACGGGCAGCGCCACCCCGGCCACCAGCAGCCCGATGGCGAGGACGCCCGCGGCCGGCGGCGAGATCAGCGCGGCGCTCCCGACGGCGAGCAGGCTCACCAGGGCGGCCGCCGCACCCGGCACCAGCACCCGCAGCAGCAGGTCCTGTACGGCCTCCACGTCGGAGACCAGCCGGCTCAGCGCGTCGCCGGTGCGCTGGGCGGCGGCGTCCCGCCGGGCGGTCAGGGTGGCGAAGACCCGGGCCCGGACATCGGTGATCATGCGGAGCACGGCGTCGTGGCCGGCCAGCCGTTCGGTGTACCGGAGGACGCCCCGGCTGACCGCGAGGGCGCGCACCGCGACGATCGCCACGGTGAGCCGGTCCAGTGGTGGCCGGCCGGCGGCGCTCATGAGCAGCCAGGTGGCCGTGGCCATGAGGGCCAGGCCGGCGAACTCGGTGGCCGCGGCGAGCAGCCCGGCGCCGAGGAGGCGGCCCAGGTAGGGCCGGGCCAGCCGCAGCACCGCCCGCTCGGCGCCCGCGCCGCCCGCGACACCGGCCGGCGCGGCGGCGGCGACGGTCGGGGCCGGACCGTCCGGCAGCAGTTCGGCCGGGCTCGCCTCGGCGGCGACCGGCGGGCCCGGATCCCGGCCGGCCGGGGTGACCCCGTCCCGGGCGACGCCGCCCGGCACCGCCCGCACCGGCTGGTCCGGCCCGTCGGGACGCTCCGGTCCGTCGGTCATGGCGTCACCTTCCCGGCCGGTACGGGGCTCAGCTCGGTGACCCGGCCGTCCTCGACGCGGAGGATCCGGTCGGCGTCCTCCAGCAGCGCGGGCCGGTGTGCGACCAGCAGCGCGGTCCGCCCGGCGACGAGCCGCCGGGTGGCCGCGAGCACGACCGCCTCGCTGGCGCTGTCCAGCCGGGCGGTCGGTTCGTCGAGGAGCACCAGCGGGGCGTCCCGCAGGAACGCCCGGGCCAGCGCGACCCGCTGCCGCTGCCCGCTGGACAGCCCGTACCCGCGCTCGCCGAGCGTGGTGCCGAGACCGTCGGGCAGGGCGGCGACCACCTCGTCCAGCGCGGCGTCGGTGACCGCGCCGCCCAGCGCGGCGTCCGGGGTGTCGGGGGCGCCGAGGCGGATGTTGTCGGCCAGTGAGCCGGCGAAGAGGTGGGCCCGCTGCGGCACCCAGGCCAGCTCCCGCCGCCAGGCGTCCAGGTCGACGCCGGCGAGGTCCACCCCGTCGACGGTGACCCGGCCGGCGGTCGGGGTGACGAAGCCGAGCAGCAGGTTGAGCAGGGTGGTCTTGCCCGCCCCGCTGGGCCCGATGACGGCGACCCGTTCGCCGGGGCGGATGGTGAGCGTGACGTCCCGCAGCGCGGTGGTCCGCTCGTACGCGACGGTCACGCCCTCGAAGCGGATCTCGCCGCGGCCGGCCGGCGCCGGCCGCGCTGCCTCCGGGGTGGCCGCCTCGGGTGCCGCCGAGAGGGTGAGCGCCTCGTCCAGCGCGGTCAGCCCCTCCATGCTGGCGTGGAACCGGCTGCCCGCCGCGCGCAGCGGCAGGTACGCCTCCGGGGTGAGCAGCAGCACCAGCAGCGCCGTGGAGAGGGTGATCCCGCCGCCGAGCAGCCGGATGCCGACTGGCACGGCGACCAGCGCGACCGAGAGGGTGGCGACCAGTTCGAGGACCAGCGCCGACAGGAAGGCGATCCGCAGCGTCTTCATGGTGGCCTGCCGGTGCCCGTCGGCCATCCGGCGTACGACGTCGACCTGCGCCCGGGCCCGGCCGAACGCGCGCAGGGTGGGCAGCCCGGCCACCATGTCGAGGAAGTGCCCGCCGAGCAGCGACAGCCGCCGCCACTGCCGCTCGGTGGCGGCCTGCGCCTGCCAGCCGAGCAGCGCCCCGAACACCGGGATGAGCGGGATGGTCAGCGCAATGATCAGCGCCGAGCTCCAGTCGGCGAGCACGATCCGGGCCAGCACGGCCAGCGGCACGGTCACGCTCAGCACGAGCTGCGGCAGGTAGCCGGTGAAGTACGGGTCGAGCGCGTCCAGGCCGCGCCCGGCGAGCGTGGCGAGCTGCCCGGCCCGCCGGCCGGCCACCCAGGTGGGGCCGTGCCGGCCGACCGCGCGCAGCAGGTCGGCCCGGAGCGCCGCCTTGACCGTCGCCGCGGCCCGGGCCGCAACGGTGCCCTGCGCCCAGCTCACCAGCGCCCGGGCCGCGACCGCCGCCACGAAACCGGCCAGCGCCGGCCGGTGCAGCCGCCCGTCGACCGCGGTGGCCAGGAGGGTCGCCAGCGCGGTGGCCTGCGCGACCACGAGCAGCGCGGTCAGCCCGCCCAGCACCGCGAGCACGGCGAGGTCGCGCCGGGCCGCGGGGACCCGGCGCAGCAGCTGCGGGTCGAACGGGCGGCGGTTCACCAGTACACCGGTGCCCTGCCGTCGGTCCGTCCCCGGAACACCCACCAGCACATCGCCTGAAAGCCTAGTAGGGCCGGGACGAGCGGCAGCGCCAGCCAGCCCAGCAGCGCCAGGGTGGGCCCGCTCGCGGCCGCGTCGGCCACGGTCAGGGACGCCGCCGGGTCGGCAGTGGAGACCAGCACGCGGGGCCAGAGCGCCGCACCGACCAGCGGCACCGGCAGGGCCAGCGCCACGCTGGTCGCCGCGAAGGCCACCCCGCCCCGGCCCCGGCGCAGCGCCGCGCGGGCCACCAGCAGGGCCGCCACCAGCGCCAACGGCAGGAGTACGGCCACCGCCGGGCGGGCCACGGCGGCGCGTACCCGATCGGAGAGCAGGCCCAGGACGGTGGCGGTGGCGACCGCGGTGAGCGCCGCCGGCACCACGCCGCGGGCCAGCCGGGCGACCGACGGGACGTCGGCGGCCGGCAGCCGGAGCGTGAGGAAGGTCGCACCGTGCACGGCGACCAGCGCGAGCAGGGCCAGCGCGGCGGCGGCCACGAACGGGGTGAACAGGTGACCGGCCCCGGGCGGGTGCCCGTCGCCGGCCGGCGGCACACCCTGGAGCAGCGCCCCGAGCAGCGCCCCCCAGCCGAGCGCGGCGAGCACGCTGCCGGCCACCACGACCCGGTCCCAGCCGGCACGGGCGGCGGGGGACCGGGGCCGGCTGCGCAGCTGCACCCCGGCCGTCACCAGCACCACGCCGGCGAGCGCGCCGAGGACGGCCGGGTAGCAGCCGGACAGCAACTCGCCCTCCAGCGTGGGGAAGGCGCCGAACAGGATGCCGACCGCGGCCACCAGCCAGACCTCGTTGCCGAGGAAGAACGGCCCCACCGCGTTCAGCGCGGCCCGGCGGGCCTCGGGTGTCGCGCCCCGGGCCAGCAGCAGCCCGACGCCGTAGTCGTAGCCGCCCAGCACCAGGTAGGCGGCGAAGAAGAGGCCGAGCAGGGCGTACCAGACGAGTTCCACGGCGGGCTCCCTCAGGCGAACACGGGGTGGGGGTGGTGGTCGGTGTCCGGCGCGGGCGGGCGGCCCAGCGCGGGGTCGTGCGCGCCCCGGGCGGCGTGCCGGGCCAGCAGCACCCAGTTGGTGACGGCCAGGCTGCCGAGCAGCACGGTGAAGCCGATCAGCGAGGTGAGCATCAGCCCGGGGCTCACCGGCGAGACGGCCTGCCCGGTCGGCAGCAGCCCGTACGCGACCCAGGGCTGGCGCCCCACCTCGCGGGCGATCCAGCCGAGGATCACCGCGACGAAGGGCAGCGGCACGGCGAGCAGCACCAGCCAGAGCGGGAACTTCAGCCGGATGAGCCAGTCCCGCCAGAGCAGCGGCAGCAGGAACCAGACGCAGCCCAGCGTGAAGCCGATCATGATCATGAAGCCCAGGCCGACGTTGGATAGCACCGGTGGCGTGTAGTCGCCCGGGCCGAACCGCGCCGTCCACTCGGCGACCAGCGCGTCGCGGTCGGCCCCGCCGCCGAACTTGGTCGGCTGGAGTTCACCTATCGGCCCGAACTGCGCGAAGCCGAAGCCCTGGAGCGTGGTCACCGCGAGCGCCGCGGTGATCAGGCCGAGCCGCAGCGACTTCCGGAAGAGCGCGAAATCGGGGGTACGCCGGATCAGGTGCCAGGCGCTGACCGCGGCCATCAGCATCCCGCCGGTGACCAGGCCGGCCGAGACCACGTGGCCGAAGGCGAAGCCGAGGGTGGGGTTGGTCAGCAGCGCGCCGAAGTCGGTGAGGTGGGCGACGCCGTCGCGCACCTCGTAGCCGACGGGGTGCTGGAGCCACGCGTTGGCCACCATGATCCAGAATGCCGAGGCGTACGCGGTGAGCGCGACGCCCCAGAGCAGCGCCAGGTGGACGCCGCGCCGCAGCCGGTGCCAGCCGAAGATCCACATGCCGAGGAACGTGGACTCCAGGAAGAACGCGACCAGCGTCTCGATGGCCAGCGGCGCCCCGAACACGTTGCCCACGTAGCGCGACAGGCCGCTCCAGTTCAGCCCGAACTGGAACTCCATGACGATCCCGGTGGCGATCCCGAGCACGTAGTTGATCACGTAGAGCTGGCCCCAGAAGCGGGTCAGCCGCTCGTAGACCGGTTTGCCCGTGACGAAGCCGGCGGTCTGGAGGCCGACCAGCAGCGTGACCAGGCCGAGAGTGACCACCGCGAACAGGAAGTGGATCGAGGTGGTCGTGGCGAACTGCAGGCGGGCGAGGAGCAGGGGGTCCATGGCCGTTCCTCCCACGGGTTGACTCGCTTCTCATAGCGAGCCTACACGTAGTCTCGCTACCTATGCGGCCCGGTGGCGGCGCCGGGCCGGGTTCCCGTCGGTCAGCTCAGGAAGAGGGAAATCGGCAGGGCGACCAGCAGGGACGCGACCGACAGCGCAGTGGCGCCGAGCACCCGCGGCGGCTCGTCCGCGACCATGAGCCGCTGCATCCGCACGTCGAGGTCGCGGTCGCCCAGGCCCAGCGTGCCGGCCGGGGTGACCCGGTGCCCGGCGGCGGCGAACCGGCGCAGCGCACCCGCCAGAGGCTCCCCCGCGTGCAGCTCACGGGCCTTGTCGTCGGCGCGCATCTCGACCAGCAGCGCCACCCGCTCGTGCGCGTCCCGCACCCAGCGGAACCAGGGCAGCGCCCGGCAGAGCGCGGTGAACGGGAGCAGCACCAGGTCGTGCCGCTCTTGGGCGTGCGCGCGCTCGTGGGTGAGCACGGCCGCCAGCTCCGCCCGGTCGAGCAGGCTCAGCGTGCCGGCGCTCACGACCACCCGCGGCTTCACCCCGGGAAGGCAGTACGCCGCCGCGCTCGGGTGGTCGAGCACCAGCGCGCCGGGCACGGTCGGGTCGCGGCGGGCGACCAGGCTGAGCAGCTCCCGGTGCCGGCGCTGGGCGCGGACGCTGCCGTGGATGCTGCGCACGGTCGTGGTGAGCAGCACCGCGCCGATGCCGAAGCCGACCCCGACGAGGCCCAGGTGCAGCGCGCCCAGCCCGGCCGGCAGGGTGCCGTGGGCCAGGTCGTCGACGAGGGTCAGCAGGGCGCTACCGGTCGGCAGCCCGTACGCGCTCAGCCCGAGCGCCATGGGCAGCCCCATGGCGGACAGGCCGAGCGCCAGCCCGACCGCCTGCCAGCAGACGATCGCCACCCGCGGGGCCTGCCAGGTCCACCGCGCGGCGGCCAGGACCTGCGCGGTCAGCCAGCAGGCCAGGATGGTCGCGGCGAAGTGCAGGGCGTACGCCACGGCGGCCGCCCTACCGGTCCGTCGCCTCGTCGAGCGCCGGGCCACCGGCCCGCGGGTCCTCGACCCGGTCGGTCAGCCCGGCCTCGGCGCTGAGCGCCGCGCGCAGCACGTCCGCCTCGGTGCCGGTCACCGAGCGGGCGAAGCGCACCAACGCGGCGTCCCGGCTGCCACCGAGGTCGAGAGCGTCGAGCATGAGCTGGGCGATGTGCGCCTCGCGGGTGGCGGCCGGCCGGTAACGCCAGGCCCGCCCCTCCCGCTCGCGCTGCACCATGCCCTTGCCGGCGAGCCGGTCGAGCACGGTCATCACCGTCGTGTAGGCCAGCTCGCGCCCGTCCAGGGCGTCGGCGACCTCGCGTACGGTCACGCCGTCCGACGTGGCGGGGACCGAGTCCCACAGCACGTCCATCACCGCACGTTCCAGATCACCGAGCCGAGTCACCCCGTAATCCTACCTCGCGTAGTAGGTGACCCCGCAGGCCGGCAGGGGGCTACCCGACCGCCCAGTCGGCCAGGCCCCGGAGCAGGAGGAGAACCAGCAGCGGAGCCCCGATCACCCAGGCGAACACCGCCGTGGTGAACAGCGCTCCGCTGATGCGGCGGCGCGGCTCGGTGGCCCGGTCGGTGCCGGCCGCCGCCGCCCGGCGGCGGGCCGAGGGCGGGCGGAAGTCGAGCGGGTCCGCGCGGCGGGTCGGCCGGACGAACAGCCCGCCGGCGCAGGCGAGCACCGCCACCGACAGCAGCACGCAGGCGAGCCAGGCGGGATACAGGCCGGACGGGTCGCGCCGGCCGCCGCCGACCTGGGCCGGGGCGAGCGGGGCGACCGCCCAGGCCGCCGCGGCGACCAGCACCCCGTACCCCAGGAGCAGCCCGGTCGTGGCCCACGCCCGCCGGACCGGCAGCCCGGCCGCGGCGGCCGGCGGCGTGTGCACGAGCGTGCCGATCGGCACCGCGAGCAGGAAGAACAGGATCTGGGCGTAGCCGTGCGGGTGCCAGTGCCGCTGCGCCGCCCGGGCTCCGGCGGCGGCACCGGACAGGTCGACGAGCCAGAGCGTGCCGGCGGCGGCGACACCGAGGGCCAGCAGGCTCAGCACGACGCGCGTCGCCCGGCTCTCGACGGCCGGAAAGGGGTTGATCACGCCCAGCAGGGTAGGGCAGGCCCGCACCGGAAAGAGTGGCCGTCCGCTCGGCGGAGGCCACTCTTCCCGTTCGGTACGGGGTCAGACGCCCTTGGGGTGCCAGACCGTCTTGGTCTCCAGGAGCGTGGTCATCCGGGTGACGCCCGGGTCGGCGTACCAGTCGTTGTCGGCCGGGGCCGGCCGGAGCACCCGCTTCAGGTTCTCCGCGGCCTTGACCTCCAGCTCCGCCGCCAGCTCGGCGTCGGCGACCCCGGTCAGGTCGATGGCGTTGACGTCCATGTGCGCCGCCAGCGTCGGCACGGTCTCGGACAGCCGGCCGGTGAGGATGTTGACCACTCCGCCCGGCAGGTCGGAGGTGGCCAGCACCTCGGCCAGGGTCACGGCCGCCAGCGGCGCCGACGGGGAGGCCGCCACCACCACGGTGTTCCCGGTCACGATCGCCGGGGCGATCACGCTGACCAGGCCGAGCAGCGCCGGGGACTCGGGGGCCACCACGGCCACCAGGCCGGTCGGCTCGGGCGCGGAGAGGTTGAAGTACGGCCCGGCCACCGGGTTCGCACCGCCGTAGACCTGGGGGAGCTTGTCGGACCAGCCCGCGTACCAGACCCAGCGGTCGATGGCCGCGTCCACCTCGTCGGCGGACGCGCCCAGGGCGACGAACTGGTCCCGCCGGCCCTCCAGCATCTCGGCGACCCGGTAGAGGATCTGACCGCGGTTGTACGCGGTCGCCCCGGCCCAGCCCTTCACGGCGGCCCGGGCGGCGACGACGGCGTCCCGCGCGTCCTTGCGCGAGGCCAGCGACACGTTGGAGTCCTGCACGAGATACGACCGTCCCGACTCGCTGCGCGGGAACTTCCCGCCGATGAAGAGCTTGTACGTCTTGCGTACCGCGACCCGCTCAGACATTGAGGTACGCCTCCAGCCCGTGCCGGCCGCCCTCGCGACCGTAGCCCGACTCCTTGTAGCCGCCGAACGGCGAGGTGGGGTCGAACTTGTTGAACGTGTTGGCCCAGACCACGCCGGCGCGCAGCCGGTCGGCCATCCACAGGATCCGGGAGCCCTTGTCGGTCCAGATCCCGGCCGACAGCCCGTACGGCGTGTTGTTGGCCTTCTCCACGGCCTCGGCCGGGGTGCGGAAGGTCAGCACGGACAGCACCGGGCCGAAGATCTCCTCGCGGGCGATCCGGTGCGCCTGGGTGACACCGGTGAAGATGGTCGGCGCGAACCAGAAGCCGCGGTCCGGCAGCTCACACGGCGGCGACCAGCGCTCGGCGCCCTCGGCCGAGCCGGCCTCGGACAGCTCCCGGATCCGGGCGAGCTGCGCGGCCGAGTTGATCGCGCCGATATCGGTGTTCTTGTCCAGCGGGTCGCCGACCCGGAGCTGCGCCATCCGCCGCTTGAGCGACTCCAGCACCCGGTCGGCGACCGACTCCTGGATCAGCAGCCGGGAGCCGGCGCAGCAGACGTGCCCCTGGTTGAAGAAGATGCCGTTGACGATGCCCTCGACGGCCTGGTCGACGGGCGCGTCGTCGAAGACGATGTTGGCGGCCTTGCCGCCCAGCTCCAGGGTCAGCTTCTTGCGGGTGCCGGCGACCGCCCGGGCGATGGCCTTGCCGACCTCGGTGGAGCCGGTGAAGGCGACCTTGTCCACGCCCGGGTGCTCGACCAGGGCCCGGCCGGTCTCGCCGGCGCCCGTGACGATGTTGACGACGCCGGCCGGCAGGTCGGCCTGCTGGCAGATCTCGGCGAAGAGCAGCGCGGTCAGCGGGGTGGTCTCGGCCGGCTTGAGCACCACGGTGTTGCCGGCCGCGAGCGCCGGGGCGATCTTCCAGGCCAGCATGAGCAGCGGGAAGTTCCACGGGATGACCTGCGCCGCAACCCCAAGGGGTTGCGGGTTCGCGCCGAAGCCGGCGTGCTCCAGCTTGTCGGCCCAGCCGGCGTAGTAGAAGAAGTGCGCGGCGACGAGCGGCACGTCGACGTCGCGGGACTCCTTGATCGGCTTGCCGTTGTCCAGCGACTCCAGCACGGCCAGCTCGCGGGAGCGTTCCTGGATGATCCGCGCGATCCGGTACAGGTACTTGGCCCGGTCCCGGCCCGGCATCGGACCCCAGACCTTCTCGTACGCCGCGCGGGCGGCGCGGACCGCCCGGTCCACGTCCTGGCTGCCGGCCTCGGCGATCTCGGCCAGCACCTCCTCGGAGGCCGGGTTGATCGACTTGAAGCTGCCGCCGTCGGTCGGGTCGACGAACTTGCCGTCGACGAAGAGCCCGTACGAGGGCTTGATGTCCACCACCGAGCGCGACTCGGGGGCGGGTGCGTATTCGAACATCGCGCTCAGTCCAGGGTGAAGTAGTCGGGGCCGGCGTAGACGCCGGTCGTCAGCTTGGTGCGCTGCATGAGCAGGTCGTTGAGGAGGCTGGACGCGCCGAACCGGAACCAGTCCGGGTCCAGCCAGTCGGCGCCGACGGTCTCGTTGACCATGACCAGGTACTTGATGGCGTCCTTGGTGGTCTTGATGCCGCCGGCCGGCTTCACGCCGACCTGCCGCCCGGTGGCGGCGCGGAAGTCGCGGACCGCCTCCAGCATCACGAGCGTCACCGGCGGGGTGGCGGCGACCGGGACCTTGCCGGTGGAGGTCTTGATGAAGTCGCCGCCGGCCAGCATGGCCAGCCAGGACGCCCGGCGCACGTTGTCGTAGGTGGCCAGCTCGCCGGTCTCCAGGATCACCTTGAGGTGGGCGTCACCACAGGCCTCCTTGGTGGCCACGATCTCGTCGTAGACCTCCTTGTAGCGGCCGGCCAGGAACGCGCCCCGGTTGATCACCATGTCGATCTCGTCGGCGCCGGCCGCGACGGCCGCCCGGGTGTCGGCGAGCTTGACCTCCAGCGGCGCCTGGCCCGACGGGAAGGCGGTCGCCACGCTGGCCAGGTGCACGCCGGAACCGCGCAGCACCTCGGCCACGTGGGGGACCATCGCGGGGTAGACGCAGACCGCGCCGACGTGCGGGCAGGACGGGTCGGCCGGGTCGGGGCGCAGCGCCTTGGCGGCGAGCGCCCGCACCTTGCCGGGGGTGTCGGCCCCCTCGAGGGTGGTCAGGTCGACCATCCGGATCGCCAGGTCGATGGCCTGGGCCTTCGCGGTGGTCTTGATGGAGCGGGTGCCGAGCTGTGCCGCCCGCTGCTCCGCGCCGACCTGGTCCACGCCGGGCAGGCCGTGCAGGAAGGTCCGCAGAGCGGTCTCGGATCGTCCCAGCTCGGAGAGCTCCGACCGGGCCGACGTCGCTGTCGCCGTCATGCCTCGAATACTACGCACCCGCGCGTCGAGTGATCTTGGTCACGGCGGGCCCGCAGCGGCGCTCGCACGTGAGCGGCGTCGCTGGTCCGCCCGCACCCGCGATGCGCCCGCCCCGCGACCGGTAGGTTGAGCGATCGTGGACGTACACGTCATTGACCACCCGCTCGCCCAGGCGCGGCTGACCGCCATGCGGGACGCCCGGACCGACTCGGCGTCGTTCCGGGCTGCGCTGCACGAACTCACCACCATGCTGGTGTACGAGGCCGCGCGCTCGTTCCCCGTCGAGAAGTACTCGATCCAGACCCCGGTCACCGCCACCGAGGGCACGCGGCTGGCGAACCCGCCGCTGCTGGTGCCGGTGCTGCGGGCCGGTCTCGGCATGGCCGACGCCGCACTCGGCCTGCTGCCCGAGTCGTCGATGGGCTTCGTCGGCCTGGCCCGCGACGAGCAGACGTACGAGCCCCGCGCGTACATGGAGTCGCTGCCCCGGGACCTCACCGGCCTGCCGGTGCTGGTGCTCGACCCGATGCTGGCCACCGGTGGCTCGCTGGAGCACTGCTGCCGGCTGCTCGCCGACCGCGGCTGCACCGACATCACCGTGCTCTGCGTGCTGGCCGCGCCGGTCGGCATCGAGCGGCTGGAGCGCTCCGGCCTGCCGCTGCGCCTGGTGACGGCGAGCATCGACGAGGGCCTGAACGACCGCATGTTCATCGTCCCGGGCCTCGGCGACGCCGGCGACCGCCAGTTCGGCGGCATGCCCCGCTTCTAACCCGACCCAGCCGTCGATCATGGAGTTGTGGCAGCGGACAAGCGTCACCTACCGCCCGCAATCCGGCGCCACCACTCCATGATCGACGCGCGGCGGGCGCGTTGGCTCCCCCGGCGTGCGGGGAGGCGCTAGCGTTCCGGGCCATGACTGGTGTTGCGCTCGCCGAAGAGCTGCTGCTGCTCGCCTATGACGACGAAACCGGCAAGGCGATCATGCCGCGGATCAGCCTGGACCTGGGCATGGCCGCCGCGGTGCTCGTCGAGCTGGCCCTGGCCGGCCGGATCGCGTACGCCGACGGGAACCTGGCGGTCCTCGACCCGGCCCCGACGGGCGAGCCGATCGCCGACGAGGTCCTCGCCCGGATCGCCGCCGACACCCCGCACACCCCGTCGTCGTGGGTGCAGCGGCTGCGGCACGGCCTGCGCGACCGGATCCTCGGCGACCTCTGCGGCCGGGGCGTGGTCCGCGACGTCGACGAGACCGAGCTGGGCTTCATCCACGTGCACCGCTACCCGGTGGCGGACGCCTCGGTGGAGGCCGACATCCGGCAGCGGCTGGCCGACGCGCTGACCGGCGGGCAGCTCCCGGACGAGCGGACCGCCGCGCTCGCCACGCTGGTCGCGGTGCTGCGGATGGAGCCGGCGCTCGGCCTGACCGGCACGGCGGCCGAGGACGCCGGCAAGCGCCTGGACGAGATCGCGGCGGGCGCCGGCTTCTCGGGCACGGTGAGCATCGACGACAGCGTCGTCCGCCCCTCGGTGAGCCTGGTGATCGCCGCCCTGGCCGAAGCGGTGGACGCCGCCCTGGGCAAGCGCCCCTGACGGCCTGGGCCCCCGGCCTCGCCCGTCGATCATGAAGTTGGCGGCAGGGAAAGCGATTGCCGACGCCGCCAACTTCATGATCACCGCCGACGTGGCGCGGGTCAGAGGCCCAGGGCGGCCGCGATCTCTCGGCGGAGGGCCGTCACCGCCGTTTGCGCTCGGTGGCGGGCCGACGGGACGTCGCCCCCGGTGACCGGTTCCACCACCTCCAGGTACGCCTTGAGCTTCGGTTCGGTGCCGGAGGGGCGGATCACCACCCGGGCGGTGTCGGTGCGCAGGATCACCACGTCCGACTCGGGGAGCAGGTCGGACACCTCGGTGACCGGGTGCCCGAGCAGCGCGGCCGGGGTGGCCGCCCGGATCCGGGTCATCATCTCGGCGATCAGGCGCAGGTCGTCCACCCGGACCGAGAGCTGATCGGTGTGGTGCACGCCGAACTCGGCGGCCAGCTCGTCGAGCCGGTCGGTCAGCGTCCGGCCCTGGGCCTTCAGGCCGGCGGCCAGCTCGGCGACGGTCAGCGCGGCCGTGATGCCGTCCTTGTCCCGGACGTGCTCCGGCGCGACGCAGTAGCCGAGCGCCTCCTCGTAGCCGAAGACCAGGGGCTCCCGGCCGCCACCGGCCCGGACGATCCACTTGAACCCGGTCAGCGTCTCGTCATAGGGCAGCCCGCGGGCCGCGGCCATGGCCCGCAGCAGGGACGAGGAGACGATCGTGGTGGCGTAGAGGCCGGTGACCCCACGCCGCATCAGGTGGTCGGCGAGCAGCGCGCCCACCTCGTCGCCGCGCAGCATCCGCCAGCTTCCGTCCGCCGGCACGGCCACCGCGCACCGGTCCGCGTCCGGGTCGTTGGCGATGGCGATGTCCGCGCCGGTGCTGCCGGCCAGCGCGACCAGCTTGTCGACCGCGCCCGGCTCCTCCGGGTTGGGGAAGTTGACCGTCGGAAAGTCGGGGTCCGGCTCGGCCTGCTCGGGCACCACGCCGGGCGTCGCGAATCCGGCACGCGCGAACGCGGCGGTCAGCACCGCGGCGCCCACCCCGTGCAACGGCGTGTACGCCACCTTCAGGTCCCGCGGGCCGGCCGGGTCGACCACGGCAGCGGCCCACTCCACGTACCCGGTGACCAGGTCGTCGCCGAGCACCTGGCCCGGCGGGCCCAGCGGCACCTCGGCCAGCGGGCCGACCGCCCGGATGGCCGCCTCGATGCCGGCGTCGGCCGGCGGCACGATCTGCGCGCCCGCGCCCAGCTCACCACCGAGCTGCGCGCCCAGGTAGACCTTGTAGCCGTTGTCCTGCGGGGGGTTGTGGCTGGCCGTCACCATCACGCCGGCCACCGCCCCGAGGTGCCGCACCGCGAAGGCCAGCACCGGGGTGGGCAGCGGGCGGGGCAGCAGCAGCGCGGGGCGACCCGCGCCGGTGGCCACCTGGGCGGTGCGCTCGGCGAAGGCCCGCGAGCCGCGCCGGGCGTCGTACCCGATCACCAGCGGGCCCTCGCCGCCCTGGGCCGCGAGCCAGCCGACGAGCCCGGCGGCGGCCTGGGTGACCACGGCGAGGTTCATGCCGTTCGGGCCGGCGCGCAGCGGGCCGCGCAGCCCGGCGGTGCCGAAGGTCAGCGGGCCGGCGAACCGGTCGGCCAGCTCGGGCGCGCTGCCCGGCAGCCCGGCGAGGACGGCGCGCAGCTCGTCCTGGTCGGCCGGGTCGGGGTCGTCGTCGAGCCAGCGCTCGGCCCGGGCGCGAAGGTCGTCAAGGTCAGTGGTGTCCGCCGCCATTGCCTCATGAAAGCATGGCGGCGGATCACCACCGGCCGTCGGCCTCGACTCAGTTGGCTCCGGTGAACTGGAACGACCGCGCCATCGCGTCGAAGATCGGCTTGCTGGCCGCGAAGTCGGCCTCGTTCGCGGTCAGGTAGAACGAGTAGACCTTGCCGTCCTGCACCACGCCGCGCCACATGCCGTGCCGCTTCGCGTCGCCGTCGCCGCAGGTGTACTCGAACTCCGCGGCGGCCTTGCCGGCGAGCGTCGGCTCGCTCATCGCCAACTGCTCGTAGGGCTTGGCGCACGACTTGCTCTTGTCGCGCAGGTTGCGGGAGGCGAACTCGGCCCAGCTGACGGACGTGCCGCTCCACTCCTCGGCGAGGATGCGCACCTTGCGGCCCTCGGTGTCCGGGTCGACGAAATCGACGAACACTCCGCCGGTCTTGCGGTCCCAGCCCTTCGGCACCTGCACGTTGACGCCCTTGACCTGCTGCGCCTGCATCTCCACCGGCGGGGCCTCGGCCGACGTCGAGGGCAGCGTGCCCACGATCGGCGGGGGCGCGTCGTCGCCGCCGCTGGTCAGCGCGATCACGCTGACCAGGAGCAGCACGGCCACGCCACCGGCGGCGGCGAGCTGGACCTTGCGCGGCCAGCTCTTGACCCGGCTGACGAGCCGGCCACCGGCACCCTTGGCCCGGCCGACCGTGCCGCCGCCGGCCGGCGGGGCACCCGGTGCCGTCGTCCACGGCTGACCGGTGCCCGGCACCGACCACTGATTGCCGCCGTGGACCGGCTGGGTGGCGTCGGCGCCACGCCCGTAGACGGGCTGGGTGGCGTCCGGGTGGCCGGTGGGGACCCGCTGGGTGGCGTCCGGCGCGGCGGTGGGACCGAGCCGCTGGGTGGCGTCCGGCGCCGCGCCCGGCCCGGACATCGCCCCGGTCGGGGTGTGCAGCGGCCCGGCCAGCGCGTCGGCGCTGGTCTCGTCGAGCGCGGCGCCACCGGCCAGCGCGGACTCCGGCCGCTCCCCGCGGCGCAGCGCGGCGAGCCGGTCGGTGAGCGACTCGCCGGGCCCGATCATCGCCCGGCCGCCGATCTGGCCGCCGGGCTTCGGTTCGGGAGTGATGATCGCCGGCGGCGTCGCCGGCCGCTGGACCGGAACCACGGCGTACGGGTCGGTGACCGAGTTGACCGCCGTGGCGGTGCTGGTCAGCGGGCCGGCGAGCAGCTCGCGCAGCATGCCCCGGGCGGTGTGCACGTCCAGGCGGCGGGCCGGGTCCTTCTCCAGCAGGCCCATCAGCACCCGGGTCAGCGGGCCGCTGCGCTGTGGAGTGGCCGGTGGGTCCTCGACCACTGCGTGCATGGTCTCGATCGGGTCGCCCTTGTCGAACGGGGGGCGCCCCTCCACGGCGGTGTAGAGCGTCACGCCGAGCGAGAAGAGGTCGCTGGGCGGGCCGAAATCCTGGCCCATGGCCCGCTCGGGGGAGATGAAGTGCGGCGAGCCGAGCACCATGCCGGGCGTGGTGAGCTGCACGTCGGTGGGCATCCGGGCCACGCCGAAGTCGGTGAGCACGCACCGGCCGTCGGTGCAGATCAGCACGTTGGCGGGCTTGACGTCGCGGTGCAGCACGCCGATGGCGTGCGCCACCTCCAGCGCGCCGAGCAGGGCGATGCCGATCTTGGCGACCGCCCGGGGCGCGACCGGCCCGTCCTCGATCACCATGTCGGCCAGGCTGCGCGCGTCCAGCAGCTCCATCACGATCCACGGGCGGCCACCCTCGGTGACCACGTCGTAGACCTGGACCACGGCGGGGTGCTGGATCGCGGCGGCGGCGCGGGCCTCGCGGAGGGTCCGCTCGTACAGCGCGTCGCGGTCGCTGGGGGCGAGCCCCGGCGGGAGGACGACCTCCTTCACGGCCACGTCGCGGCGCAGCAGGGTGTCTGTCGCGCGCCAGACCGTGCCCATGCCGCCGTTGCCCACGGGCGAGCGCAGCGAGTAGCGACCACCGATGGTGGTGCCGGGTGCTGCGCGTCCAGTGGGGGGACTTGCGGGTCCGCCGCTCCACGTCGGGATCTGAGTCACAGAAAAGCCACCGGGGGATATCGAGGGGGCTGGGACACAACCCCCCTATCTTGCTGGTTCCGACGCCCGATGCGAAACCCGACGCGGCGGACGTTTACCTACTCGACCGTATGTGGCCAGGTACTCACCTCTGGTCCAGGCACGCCGTCGTGGTGTGCGGTATCCCTCACCCAACGATCGGCGACCGCGTCCTACCATCCGGTAATGAGCGAAGCGCGGTCAAGCGAGTCGGGTTTCCCGATCAAGGGCGTCTACACGGCGGCCGACCTTCCGGAGGACCTGGACTCCCGGCTGGGCGGCCCGGGTGAGTACCCGTACACCCGCGGGGTCTACCCGACGATGTACACCTCCCGGCCGTGGACGATGCGGCAGTACGCCGGCTTCGGCACCGCCACGGAGAGCAACGCCCGCTACCACCAGCTGCTGCGCGCCGGCACCATGGGCCTCTCCGTCGCGTTCGACCTGCCCACCCAGATGGGGTACGACTCCGACGACCCGATCGCGCACGGCGAGGTGGGCAAGGTCGGTGTGGCCATCGACTCCATCGAGGACATGCGGACGCTCTTCGACGGCATCCCGCTGGACAAGGTCTCCACGTCGATGACCATCAACGCGCCCGGCTCGGTGCTGCTCCTGCTCTACCAGCTCGTGGCGGAGGAGTCCGGGGTGCCGGGCGCGGCGCTCAACGGCACCATCCAGAACGACATCCTGAAGGAGTACATCGCCCGGGGCACGTACATCTTCCCGCCGAAGCCCTCGCTGCGGCTCGTCGCCGACACCTTCGCGTACTGCCGCGCCGAGGTGCCGAAGTGGAACACCATCTCCATCTCCGGCTACCACATGGCGGAGGCCGGCGCGTCGCCCGCGCAGGAGATCGCGTTCACGCTGGCCAACGGCGTGGAGTACGTCCGGGCGGCGCTCGCCGCCGGGCTGGCCGTCGACGACTTCGCGCCCCGGCTGTCGTTCTTCTTCGTGGCCCGCACGACCCTGCTCGAGGAGGTCGCCAAGTTCCGGGCGGCCCGGCGCATCTGGGCCCGGCTCATGCGCGACGAGTTCGGGGCGAAGAACCCGAAGTCGATGATGCTGCGGTTCCACACCCAGACCGCGGGTGTGCAGCTCACCGCGCAGCAGCCGGAGGTGAACCTGGTCCGGGTGGCGGTGCAGGGCCTCGGCGCGGTCCTCGGCGGCACCCAGTCGCTGCACACCAACAGCTTCGACGAGGCGATCGCGCTGCCCACCGAGAAGGCGGCCCGGCTGGCCCTGCGCACCCAGCAGGTGCTGGCCTACGAGACGGACCTGACCGCCACCGTCGACCCGTTCGCCGGGTCGTACGTGGTGGAGGCCATGACCGCCGAGCTGGAGACGGCCGCCGACGAGCTGATGCAGCGGGTCTTCGACCACGGTTCGGCGGTCGACGCCATCGAGGCCGGCTTCCAGAAGCGGGAGATCGAGCAGTCCGCGTACCGGATCGCCCAGGAGATCGACTCGGGCGAGCGGGTGGTGGTCGGGCTCAACCGGTTCCAGATCGACGAGGAGGAGCCGTACGAGCCGCTGCGCGTGGACCCGGCCATCGAGGTCGGCCAGGCCGAGCGGCTCGCGAAGCTGCGGGCCCAGCGGGACTCCGGGGCGGTCGAGCGCGCGCTGGCCGAGCTGCGCGCCGCGGCCGAGGGCAACGCCAACGTGCTCTACCCGATGCGGGAGGCGCTGCGCGTTCGGGCCACCGTCGGTGAGGTGTGCGGGACGCTGCGCGACGTGTGGGGGATCTACCGGCCGAGCGACCGGTTCTAACTCCTCGACGGCGGCCCCGCCGGCACCCCGTCGGGTGTCGGGCGCGGGCCGCCGTCGCGTTCCCGACGGGCTCTGACCTGGGCGTACGTTCCGCAGGCGGCGTACAGTCGATGGTCTCCCCACACGCGGTGGGGCGGTGACGGCTCGGCGCGGATCCTTCCCGGGCGACGCCGCCCGGGCACCGCTCCTTCGACCGTCGGGCAGCGTGGCCGCAGCCGGCCCGCGTGTGCGGATGGGGATTGCGGGTAACCCGGTCGGGGAACGGGACGGACAGCCAGTGCGGTCGCACTCGGGGGCGGCATGTCACCGTCAGGAGTCGCCCGACAGCCGACCGTTGACGCGCAATCGCCCGACCGGCAGTTAATTGTCGCGACTAATGCGACAATTCGGAACGACGGCCCGGTATTTGGTGACCGTTGAATCGGTTACGCGTTGTAGGAGGTGTGGGGCAGATGACGGCGTTCGACCGCGATCTACCTGCTGTCCCGCAGATATTCGGGCCCTCTCACCAGGGCATTCGTGACGCTACGCGGTCCGACCGCTACGCGAAAGATGTTGCGCAGCGTCACCGCCGGAGGTCTAGGCTGTCTGCTGTTCTCCCCGATGATCCATCCATCTCTAGTGATCGAGAATTCGACGTGACGAGTGCGATGACGCTGCCCTCCGGCAGCCAGCTGGCGTCGTCCTGGCCGGAGGCGCCGACCGGGTCCCAGCCCCTGCCCCTGGAGCTCGACCATCTGCTCGCGCTGCGCGTACCCGGCCTCATCGCCACCCGCCGTCACATCCACTCCCACCCGGAGCTGTCGGGCGAAGAGTTCGAGACGGCCGCCCTGGTCCACCGTGAGCTCTCCCTCGCCGGGCTGAAGCCGCGCCTGCTGCCCAAGGGCAACGGCGTCATCTGCGACATCGACGGGCGCCCGGACGGCCCGGTGATCGCCCTCCGCGCCGACATCGACGCGCTGCCGCTGAGCGACCCGAAGGACGTGCCGTACCGGTCGACCGTCGAGGGCGTCTGCCACGCCTGCGGCCACGACGTGCACACCACCGTGATGCTCGGCGTGGGCATGCTGCTCGCCCAGCTCGCCGACCTCGGCCAGCTCGACGGCCGGGTGCGGCTCATCTTCCAGCCCGCCGAGGAGATCCTGCCCTGCGGCTCGCTGGAGGTCATCGAGGCCGGCGGCCTGGACGACGTCGTGCAGATCTTCGCGGTGCACTGCGACCCGAACCTGCCGGTCGGCAAGGTCGGCCTGCGGGTCGGCCCGATCACGGCCGCCGCCGACAACGTCACCGTGCGGCTCACCGGCCCCGGCGGGCACACCGCCCGCCCGCACCTGACCGTCGACCTGGTCGACGCGCTCGGCCGGCTGGTCACCGAGGTGCCGACCCTGGTCAGCCGCCGGGTGCCGGCCAACAGCGGGCTGCTGCTCGTGTTCGGCCACGCCTCGGCCGGCACCCGCTACAACGTCATCCCCTCCGAGGCCTGCGCCGCCGGCACCCTGCGGGTGATGGACCGGGACACCTGGGACCAGGCCCCGAAGATCGTGGCCCAGGTGGTGCGGGACGTCCTCGCACCCACCGGCGCCACCGTCGACCTCGAGTACCTGCGCGGCCGCCCGCCGGTCACCAACGACGCCCGGGCCATCGGCGTGCTCACCGCCGCCACCGCGGCCGCCCTCGGGCCCGAGGGCATCGCCGAGACGCCGCAGAGCATGGGCGGCGAGGACTTCTCCTGGTACCTGGAGCACGTGCCCGGCGCGCTCGCCCGCCTCGGCGTCGGCCGGAACGGGCCCAACGTGGACCTGCACCGGGCCTCGTTCGACGTGGACGAGCGCGCCATCCCGGTCGGCGTACGCCTCATGGTCCAGACCGCGCTGCGGGCACTGGCGGCGGCCCGCTAGGCACCGGGCCGTCCGGCGCCGCCGGGGCGCCCGGGGGCGTACGGCGACCGCGCCGACGGGCCAGGGCCAGCACGAGCCCCACCGGCACGCCGATCGCCACCACGAAGGGCAGCACCGCACCCAGCACGGTGAGCGCCACCTGCAGCGTGCCCAGGAACGCCGACCAGCCGCCGCGCAACCCGGTCAGGAAGCCGAGATCCTCTTCCTCGACCGCCGCGGCCTCCGGGCCGAGGAAGGTCACCGTGATGGTGGAGAGCGCGGTCAGGTCGTCGAGGCGCCGCTTCTTCGCCTCCAGCGAGGCGAGGTCCGCCTCCCGGCGGCCCACCTCGTTCTCCAGCGTGACCAGGTCGGTGATCGAGGTGGCCCGGGCCAGCAGGCGCCGGGCGCTGTCCACCCGCGCCCGCTGGGTGGCGATCCGGGCGTCCAGGTCGACGGTCTCCTCGGTGACGTCCTCGGTCCGCACCTCGCGCCGTTCCTGCTCGCCCAGCCGGGTCAACGCCTCCAGCACGGTCGTGAACCGTGCCGCCGGCACGCGCAGGGTCAGCTCGGCCCGGGCATCCGCGGAGTCGCTGTTGCGCTGGTCGCCACCGACGAAGCCGCCGGCCGCCGTCACCGCCGTGCTCGCCTCGCGGGCCGCTCGCTCCACGTCGTCCACCCGTACCTGGAGCGTTCCGGTGTAGATGATCGCCCGCTGGTCGACCCGCAGGTCCGCGCCGCCCGCACCGGACTGCGCCTTCTGCGGCGCGTCCTGGTCCCGCGCCCCCGCGTCCCCGCCCGCGGCGTCCCCGCCCGCCACCGCCGGCGGCTGCGCGGCCGAGCCCGTGTTGTCGGTCCCCCCACCGTCCGAGCTGCACGCCCCGGCGGCCAGCACCACCAGCAGTCCGGCCGCCGCGAGCCCCCGGCGGCGACTGTCCCGTATCCTCATGTCCGCGCTCCGATCCTTCGACGGCCCCGCTGCGGGACCGATACGTCGGACGCGACGCGACACCGCGCCGGTTCCGGCAGACTGCGCTGAGGACGTCACGATTCGATAATCGAGGAGTCACGATGCAGCTCACCAAGTACGCCCACTCCTGCATGCGGCTGGAGCACGACGGAGGAGTGCTGGTCGTGGACCCCGGGGTCTTCAGTGATCCGGCGGCGCTGGACGGGGCGGACGCCGTGCTCATCACCCACGAGCACCCGGACCATGTGAACGTCGAGGCGCTGACCCGGGCGCTGTCCCGGCGGCCGGCCCGGGTCTACGGGCCGGGCTCGCTCGCCAAGGTCCTCGGCGACGCCGCCGAGGCGCTGACCGTGGTCACGCCCGGCGAATCGTTCACCGCGGCCGGGGTGGCGGTCCGCGCCTACGGCGGCCAGCACGCGGTCATCCACCCGGACATCCCCGTCGTCCCGAACCTGGGCTACCTCATCAACGACGTCGTCTACCACCCGGGCGACGCGCTCGTCGTCCCCGACGAGGTGCAGGTCGACACCCTCTTCGCCCCGATCCACGCGCCCTGGTCGAAGTTCTCCGAGGTGGTCGACTTCATCCGGGCGGTGGCACCGCGGCGGGCGTTCGCGCTGCACGACGCGCTGCTCAACGACAACGGCTTCGGTGTGCTCGACCGGCAGTACACCGCGCTGTCGAAGACCGAGTACCGGCGCCTGGAACCGGGCACCCGGATCGACGCCTGAGCACGGATGGCCGGTCCACCCCCCGACCTGGTCCAGCGGCTCTACGCGACGCCGCCGGACCGGTTCGTCGCGGCCCGGGACGCCGCGGTCACCGAGGCGCGCCAGGCCGGTGACCCGAAGGGCGCCCGGGAGATCGGCAAGCTCCGCCGGCCCACCGTCGCCGCCTGGCTGGTCAACCTGCTCGCCATCCGCCGGCCGGAGCTGGTCGCCGACCTGGCGCAGCTCGCCGAGTCGCTCCGCGCGGCGCAGCGCGACCTGCGCGGCGGCAAGCTCCGCGAACTCTCCGCGCAGCGCCGGGCCGTCGTGGGCGCGCTCGTCGCCGAGGTACGCAAGCTGGCCGCCGCCGAGCCGGCCGCCCCGCCGGTCGGGAAGCTGCCGCTCGGTGAGGTCGAGGCCACGTTGAACGCCGCGCTCTCCGACACCGAGGTGGCGGAACAGGTACGCGCCGGCCGGCTGCTGCGGTCCACCCACTACGCCGGGTTCGGCGAGGTGCCCCGGCCGCAGCTGCGCCTGGTCACCGGTGGTGGCGAGGAGGAGCCCGCCGTACCCGACCGGGCGGCCGAGCGCGCCGAGAGCCGCCGGACGCGCGACCAGCGGGCCGCCGAGCGGGCGGCCCGGGCCGAGCGGGCGAAGCGCCGCCGGGCCGTGGAACGCGAGCTGGCGAAGGCCCGGGAGGACCAGGAACGGGCCGAGACGGAGCTGGGCGAGGCCACCGACGCGGAACGGGACGGGGTGACGACGCTGGACCGGATCGAGACCGAGCTGGCCGAGCTGGAACGCCGCCGCGCCGTGGCCGAGCAGGAACTGAGCCGGGCCAAGCTGGCCCGCCGCGGCGCGGAACGGTCGCTCACCGCGGCCCGCCGGCGCACCGGTGAGGTGGAGGCCGCCTTGGAGGCGCTGGACGCCGAAGAGGAGGATGCCGCGGAGGGTGGTCCCGAGGCAGACTGACCGTGATGAATGACCACGGTGGACGGACGGTGGAGGGCCGCCGATGACCCCGGAGCAGGTCGCCGCGGCCAGCAAGCCGCTGGTGCTGGAGCTCGGGGAGGCGTTCTCCCGCTGCCCGTCGACGCTGCGCCGGGCCCGGCTGCTCGGCATCTCCGGCTGGGCCTTCTACATCACCGGCCGGGCCGGCGCGCTGGGCGACGTCCGCGCCGAGACCGTCGCCGCCGCGCTCGGGTTCATCGCCCCGGAGGCCGTCGCCGACGGCTGGGACGCGGCCGTGCGCACCGTCCCGCCCCTGGAGGTGGCCGGCGCGAACCTGGCCGAGTGCTGCCGGTGGGGCGCGACCAACCTGGGCGACGCCCCGGAGACGTCCCGCCTCGCCGGGCTGCTGCGGCGGGTGGTCGACGCGGCCGACAGCAGCGGGATGCCGCTCTTCGCCGCCTGGCGGGCCATGCCGGTCGACGACCCCGCGCCCGGCGCCGAGGCGGCCGTCGCGCTGCTGCTGCTCCGCGAGCACTTCGCGGGGGCGTACCTGCTGGCCGTGCGGGCCGCCGGCATGACACCGCTGGAGGCGGTGCTGGCCGGGCCGGAGGGGGACGCCGGGGCGGCCGCGTGCGGCTGGTCACCGCCGTACCCGCCGGTGGGGCCCCTGGTGCGCCGGCGGCTCTGGGCCGAGGCGGTGACCGACCGGCTGGTGTCCCCGGCGTTCCGGGCGCTCGGCCCCGGCGAGGGCGCCGAACTGCTGAACCTGCTCACCGCCGCGCGGCTGCACGTCCGCGGCGGCGGATAAATGGGGAGCGCGGCCCCCGGGGTGGCTGCCAGGATCTGGCGCGTGACGATCCCCGCCGGCTGGACCGCCCGCCGCCCCACCCTCGACGACGTGCCCGCGATCCTCACGGTGGTGCACGCCGCCGACACCTTCGCCGTCGGCTACCCCGACTTCGATGCGGAGGACGTGCGGGACGCCCTGACCGCGCCCTTCGTCGACATGGCCCGCGACTCGTGGCTGGTCACCGACCCGGACGGCGTCGCCGTCGGCTGGACGATCCTGAGCAACCCGACCGGGGTGGGCCGGGAGTTCGTCGAGGTCTACGTCGACCCGGACCGGGGCGCGGACCTGCGCGCTTCGCTGCTGGCCCGGCTCCTCGACCGGGTTGCCGAGCGGGCCGCCGAGCGCGGCCTGCCGGCCCTCACCGCCCGGACCGCCGTCTTCGCGCCGGAGACCCGCTGGGCGGAGGAGCTGGTCGAGGCCGGCTTCACCCGGCTCAAGCGCTACATCCGGATGACCCGTTCCCTCGCCGACCTGCCCGCCGAGCCGGCGCTCCCGGCCGGGGTGACGATCCGGCCGCTGCGCGCCGACGACGAGGCCGACCTGCGGCTGTTCCACCGGATCTTCGACACCGCGTTCCGGGACACCCCGGACTACGAGCCCGTCGACTTCGACGCGTGGCGCGAGCAGCTCCCGTCGTACGGCAAGGTCTGGGACGAGTGGTTCCTGGCCGAGGTCGACGGGGAGCCGGCCGGCGCGCTCCAGTCCTCCGACCAGGCGCTGGACCAGGACATGGGCTGGGTCCGGACGCTGTCCGTGCTGCCCGCCCACCGCCGGCGCGGGGTGGGGGCCGCGCTGCTGCGCCGGGCCTTCGCCGGCTACGCCGCCAAGGGCCGGGTCGAGGCCGGTCTCGGCGTGGACCTCGCCAACCCCACCACCCCGGTCACCCTCTACCGCTCGGTCGGGCTGACCGAGGCGCGCTGGACCGACATGTACGAGCGCAGCGTCCCCGCCGCGGGTGTGTGATACGCGACCCGGCGCGGGGCCGCCGCCCGCCCGGGCAGAGCGCCGGAGCAGACTGAACGGGTGGGAGACGCGCTACGCGGACGCGGTGCCGGTGGGGCGGGACCGCAGCTCGGTGACGTAGTCGTCCGGCGCGCCCGCCTTCTCGGCCGCGTTCGCGATCTCCGACAGGTACCACGACGTCGGCAGGCCGCCCTCGTAACCGTCGAAGACGTAGACCCAGGCGGTCACGTCACCGTCGAGCGTCGAGACGCGGACGGTCAGCTTCCGGTACGTCCCCGAGGTCACACCCTCGATCTCGTCGAGCTGGGCCGCGTCGTACGGGTGGATGTCGTAGAGCGCCACGAAGACCCGGTCACCCGGCGACTCGACGACCGTGCTGACCGAGCCCTCCCAGCCGATGACGTCCTCGCCCGCGAAGGTGAGCCGCCACCCCTCCAGCCAGCCGGTGTCCACCATCGGCGAATGCGGACAGTAGGCACGCATGCGGGCGGGGTCCAGGTTTGAGCCGTAAGCGGCGTAAAGACGCACGGCGATGACGATAGCCCGGCCGACGGGTGGGGGAGAATACGACGGTGCGTGTCGAGCGCGACGGCGAGAAGAAAGTCACTGTGAGCATTGATCGGGGGCGAGCGCGGTGAGCGCGAGGAGTGCAGCGGAGCGGAGCCCCGCAGGCGCGAGCGAAAGGACGGCTCAGTGAGCCAGATCGTGATCATCGGCGGAGGGCCGGCCGGGTACGAGGCGGCGCTGGTCGCCGCCCAGCTGGACGCTGATGTCACCGTGGTCGAGGCGGAGGGGGCCGGCGGCGCCTGCGTCCTGTCCGACTGCGTGCCGTCCAAGACCTTCATCGCCAGCTCCGAGGTGGTCACCGGCTACCGGGACACCGAGGAGTTCGGGGTGCACTCCGACGGGCTGGAGGCCGTCACGGTCGACGCCCGGGCGGTGCACGAGCGGGTCAAGCGGCTCGCCCTGGCCCAGTCCGCCGACATCCACGCCAAGCTGGTCAAGGCCGGCGTCGAGTTCGTCGCCGGCTCCGCCCGGCTCGGCGAGGACACGCTCGGTCACACCCACCGGGTGATCGTCACCCCGGCCGACGGCGGCGCCGAGTACTCGATCGCGGCCACGACCGTGCTGATCGCCACCGGCTCCACCCCGCGCCAGCTCCCCACCGCCGTGCCCGACGGCGAGCGCATCCTCACCTGGCGCCAGGTGTACGACCTGCGGGAACTGCCCGAGCACCTGATCGTGGTCGGCTCCGGCGTGACCGGCGCCGAGTTCGCCAGCGCCTACCTGGCCATGGGTGTCGAGGTCACCCTGGTCTCCAGCCGGGACCGGGTCATGCCGCACGAGGACGCCGACGCCGCGTCCGCGATCGAGCGGGTGTTCCGGAACCGGGGCATGACCATCCTCAACAACTCCCGGGCCGAGGCGGTCCGCCGGATCGGCGACGGCGTCGAGGTCACGCTCGCCGACGGCCGGGTGGTGGCCGGCTCGCACGCGCTCATCGCGGTCGGCTCGATCCCCAACACCGCCGACCTGGGCCTCGCCGAGTACGGCGTCGAGCTGGCCCGGGGCGGCTACGTCACGGTCGACCGGGTCTCCCGGACCAACGTCCCCGGCATCTACGCGGCCGGCGACTGCACAGGGGTGCTGCTGCTGGCCAGCGTCGCCGCCATGCAGGGCCGGATCGCCATGTGGCACGCGCTCGGCGAGGCGGTCCGGCCGCTGCGGCTGCGTACCGTCGCGGCGAACGTCTTCACCGACCCCGAGCTGGCCACCGTCGGCGTCTCGCAGAACGAGGTCGACGCCGGCAAGGTCCCGGCCCGTCAGGTGATGCTGCCGCTCTCCGGCAACGCCCGGGCGAAGATGGACGACCTGGCCGACGGCTTCGTGAAGCTGTTCTGCCGGCCGGCCAGCGGGCAGGTGATCGGCGGTGTGGTGGTCGCGCCGAAGGCCAGCGAGCTGATCCTGCCGATCACCATGGCCGTGGAGAACAACCTCACCGTCAACGAGCTGGCCCAGACCATCACCATCTACCCGAGCCTGTCCGGCTCGATCACCGAGGCCGCCCGCCA
The DNA here is from genome assembly GCF_009671205.1 of Micromonospora terminaliae. Classification (NCBI taxonomy): domain Bacteria; kingdom Bacillati; phylum Actinomycetota; class Actinomycetes; order Micromonosporales; family Micromonosporaceae; genus Micromonospora; species Micromonospora terminaliae. The sequence goes on from NZ_CP045309.1 coordinate 6,338,745, forward strand.
GCTCATGCTCCACGAGCTGGAGTGACCTCGCCGATCATGGAGTTGTGGCACCCAGTTGATGCCGGTGCGCGCCTTTCGTTCGGTGCCACGACTCCATGATCGCGGCGGGCGGGGTGGCGGAGCAGGGTGCCGGCGACCACCGCGAGCAGGGCGACCTCGGCGAGGATGAGCAGGCGCTCGACGAGGCCGATCAGCTCCCGGTCGCCCGGGTAGGCGGACCAGATCATGGCCGCGGCCAGCACGAGGCTGGTCAGGGCCAGGCCGCGCACCCACCCGGCGGCCCGCCCGCCGAGCCGCGGGGCGAGCAGCCAGCCGGCGACGGGCAGGGCCAGGAAGGCCACCACCGAGGCGTACCGGTGCACGTAGGCGGCGGTGTCCATGGGCAGGCCCGGCTCGTTGGTGGGCACCAGCGCGGCGGCCAGCAGACCGCCCGACCAGGCCACCAGCAGCGCTCCCGCGAATCGGCCCGTGCCGGCCCGGCGCAGCGCCGGCAGGAGTACGACGGTGGCCGCGGCCAGCACCGCCATGGCCGTGTCGATGACGCCGCCCCGGTCGGAGACGGCGAAGTCGCTGACGGTAAGCGACCAGGGATCCAGGTTGTCGTTCACTTCCAGGTGACCGAGGACGGCGAGGACCGCCGCCAGGGCGATCCCGCCAAGGGCCAGCAGACCGCTGCTCCGGGTTCCAGGCATGCCTCAGCCTGTCGCCGGAACCGCCCGAAACGGATCGGGGACCACCACCCACTTCGCCCCCGGGGTCGCCCCCTACAGGCCACGGGTCGTCAGTGAGTGGCCGTCGGCTCCTCGACCGTGATCTCGGCCTCGGTGCGGGAGTGGCGGGCGCTGATCACCGTCATGGCCCAGCCCGCCGCAGCAAACCCGGCCGCCGCCGCCCCGCCGATGAGCAACAGCCGCCACGCCGACTCGGTCAGCGCGGCGCCGCCCAAATGGCCGACCAGCGTCCCGTACGCGGCCCAGCACGTGGCCGCCGCGGCCTCGTAGGGGACGAAGAGGCGGTACGGGTAGCGGCTGCGCCCGGCCGAGAAGCAGGCCGCCATCCGGCCACCGGGCACGAAGCGGCAGAGCAGGATCACCAGTGGCCCCGGTTCGCGCAGTCCCCGGGTGACCCGGGCGGCGGCCCGGCGGGCCCGGCCCGGCGCGGTGTGCCGGGGCTCGCGGCGGGTCGGGGCGGTGCGCCCCAGCAGGTAGCAGGCGAGGTCGCCGGCGAAGACGCCGAGCGCCCCGACGGCGATGGTCAGCGGCAGGCTGAGCCCGCCGTAGACGGTCAGCGCCCCGCTGGTGATCATGACGACCTGGGTGGGCACCACCGGCACGAAGGCGTCGGCGACCAGCAGGGTGAGCAGCACCGCGTACGCCCAGGTGGGCGACGCGACGTCAGAGATGAGTTCGGCCACGACCGCCACCTCGCCGGAGTTCCCCGTTCGACCGCACCGAGCCTGACGGCGTGTCGGCCGTCACCGCGGACGGCCCTGCCCCGCGGTGACGGCCGACACCCGCAGGCCACTCGTGTTCAACGAGGCGGCGCCATGGAATGTGACGACCCGTCGCGGCCGCGTCGGCCGCCGGGCCGGGCGGCGGATCGCCCGTCCGCGGCGTACCGTTGTCGGCGCGCGGCTCCGGAGACGTCGGGTCCCCCGTTCCCGACGTCCGGGCCGCCGCGGGTCGCCGGCAGGTCCCGTGCCGGCGACCCGCCCCCACCGCACCACCGCCGGGTGCGTCGCGAAATCCAGGTGCCTCCGCCGTGCCGCCGCGCGTACCGTCGCCGCATGCGCAGCGCGGTGAGGACCACGACGCCGGGTGTTCCCGGCGCGCCGCACTGACGTTTCCGTCGACGAGGCCCCGGGGCGATCCGCTCCGGGGCCTCGCGGCGTTCCGGCTCAGCTCGCCTCCGGGTCGTACCCGATCAAGGAGAGCGACATGATCGACCACCGCAGGCTCGGCCGGGACCTGGAGCTGTTCGTCTCCGACCCCCTCGCGGGCGCCGGGCTGCCCATCTGGCTGCCGGCCGGCGCCGCCGCCCGGCACGCCGTCGAGGAGTACGTGCGGGAGCTGGAGCGCCGGGCCGGCTACCGGCACGTCTACTCGCCGCCGCTGGGCAAACGGGAGCTGTTCGAGCTCTCCGGTCACCTCGGCTACTTCGCCGACGACATGTTCCCGCCCATGCGGCTGAGCGCCGACGACGAGTTCGTGCTGCGGCCCGCGCTGTGCCCGCATCACGCGCTGGTGTTCCGCGCCCGGGGCCGCTCCTACCGGGAGCTGCCGCTGCGGGTCGCCGAGATCGGCGGGATGTACCGGGCGGAGCGCTCGGGGGTGCTGGGCGGGCTGTCCCGGGTGCGGGCCATCTCGCTCAACGACGCGCACAACTTCTGCGCGCTGGAGCAGGTCGGCGACGAGGTGCGCGAGATCCTCCGGCTGATCCGCGAGGCGCACGCGGCGCTCGGCGTGCGACCCGCCGGCTTCCGGCTGTCGCTGCGCGGGCCGGGGGAGAAGTACGTCGGTGCCGACGCCGACTGGGCGCGGGCCGAGGAACTGCTGCGTGCCGCGCTCGACGGGGTGGACTACGACGAGGGCCCGGGCGAGGCCGCCTTCTACGGCCCGAAGATCGACATCCAGATCGTGGACGCGGCCGGCCGGGAGTCGACCATCTCCACCGTTCAGCTCGACTTCGACAAGCCGGAACGGTTCGACCTGTCGTACACCGACGCGGACGGGCGCCGGAAGCGGCCGGTCATGGTGCACCGGAGCCTGGTCGGCAGCATGGAGCGGCTCTTCGCGTACCTCATCGAGGTGCACGCCGGCGCCTTCCCGGCCTGGTACGCCCCCGTGCAGCTGGTGGTGCTGCCGGTCGACGACGGGCAGGCCGACGCGGCCGTGGACCTGTGCGGCCGGGCGGAGGCGGCCGGGCTGCGGGCCGAGGTCGACCTGGCCGGCTCGCTGGGCGCCCGGATCCGCGACGCGTCCCGGCGCAAGGTGCCGTACGTCGGGGTGGTCGGCCGCCGGGAGGCCGCCGACGGGTCGGTGGCCCTGCGCCTGCGGGACGGGCGCGGCCTCGACCCGCTGCCGGCGGCCGGCGCGCTCGCCCTGATCGGCGCGGTGGTGGCCGCCCGCTCGGCCGACCTGCTCCCGGCCGGCTGAGGGCGGGCGGGCCGTCCCGGCCGGGTCGCCGCTCGTGGCGTTCACGTCAGCGCCCGGCCGGCGCGGCCGCCGGCCTACCGGGCGGCCCGCCACCGGGTCGTCCGGGCGGCCCGCCGTTCGGCGATCCGGGCGGCCCGCCCGCCGGCAGCGGTGCGGCGGCCTCCTCGTCGATCGCCGCACCCGTGAACTGCGACCGGTAGAGCTGGGCGTACGCGCCGTTCGCGGCGATCAGTTCGTCGTGCGTGCCCTGCTCCACGATCCGGCCCTGGTCCATCATGAGGATCAGGTCGGCGTCGCGGATGGTGGAGAGCCGGTGCGCGATGACGAAGCTGGTCCGCTCGGTGCGCAGCGCCGCCATGGCCCGCTGGAGCAGCACCTCGGTACGGGTGTCGACCGAGCTCGTCGCCTCGTCGAGGATGAGTAGCGACGGTTCGGCGAGAAACGCCCGGGCGATGGTGATGAGCTGCTTCTCGCCGGCGCTGACGTTGCTGCCCTCCTCGTCGATCACGGTGTCGTAGCCGTCGGGGAGGCTGCGCACGAACCGGTCCACGAAGGTGGCCCGGGCCGCCGCCAGGATCTCCTCCTCGCTGGCGGTCGGCCGCCCGTACGCGATGTTGTCCCGGATGGTGCCGCCGAAGAGCCAGGTGTCCTGGAGCACCATGCCGATCTTGCTGCGCAGCTCGTCCCGGCGCATGGAGCGGATGTCGATCCCGTCCAGGGTGATCCGGCCGGCGTCCAGCTCGTAGAACCGCATGACCAGGTTGACCAGGGTGGTCTTGCCGGCGCCGGTCGGGCCGACGATGGCCACCGTGTGCCCGGGCTCCGCCACCAGCGAGAGGTCGTCGATCAGCGGCTTGTCCGGGTCGTACCGGAAGGAGACGTGCTCGAACTCGACCCGGCCGGTGACCCGGGGCGGGGCGGGCCGGTCGGGGGCCTGCTCCTCGGCGTCGAGCACCTCGAAGACCCGCTCGGCCGAGGCCACCCCGGACTGGAGCAGGTTGGCCATCGAGGCGATCTGGGTCAGCGGCTGGGTGAACTGCCGGGAGTACTGGATGAAGGCCTGCACGTCGCCGAGGCTCATCGACCCGGAGGCCACCCGCAGGCCGCCGACCACGGCGATCGCGACGTAGCTGAGGTTCCCCACGAACATCATCGCCGGCATGATGATCCCGGAGATGAACTGGGCGCCGAAGCTGGCCCGGAACAGCTCGTCGTTCTTGGCCGCGAAGGCCGCCTGCGCCTCGCGCTGCCGGCCGAAGACCTTGACCAGCTCGTGGCCGGTGTACGTCTCCTCGATGATGCCGTTCAGCTCACCGGTGTGCCGCCACTGCGCGATGAACCGGCGCTGCGACCGCTTGGCGATCTGCTGCGTGACGAGCACCGACAGCGGCACGGCCACCAGGGCGACCAGGGCCAGCAGCGGTGAGATCCAGACCATCATGGCCAGTACGCCGACCACCGTGAGCAGGGCGGTGAGCAGTTGGCTGAGCGTCTGCGACAGGGTCTGCGAGATGTTGTCGATGTCGTTGGTGACCCGGCTCAGCAGCTCGCCCCGGGGCTGCTTGTCGAAGTAGGGCAGCGGCAGCCGGTTGAGCTTCTCCTCCACGTCGGCGCGCAGCCGCAGCACGGTGCGCTGCACCACCCCGTTGAGCAGCCAGCCCTGCCACCACGAGAGCAGGCTGGCACCCAGGTAGAGAGCGAGCGCCAGGGTGAGCGTGCGGCCCAGCGCCGTGAAGTCGATGCCCGTCCCGGGCACCACGTCCATCCGGGCCAGCATGTCGGCGAAGTTCTCGTTGCCGGCGGCCCGGGCCGCGGCCACCGCCTGCTCCTGGGTGGTGCCGGCGGGGATCTGCCGGCCCACCACACCGGCGAAGATGAGGTCGGTGGCGTGCCCGAGGATCTTCGGCCCGATCACGCTCGCCCCGACGCTGGCCACCGCCAGCGTGATGATCGCGGTCAGCGAGAACCGGTGCGGCCGCAGGCGGCCCAGCAGCCGGCGGGCCGACGGCCCGAAGTTCATCGACTTCTCCGCCGGCATGGCGGCGCCCATCCACGGCGGCCCGCCGCCACCGCGCCGCGCGGCCGCCGCCGGCAGCCGCTGTGGCGTGCCGCCCTCGGCGCCGGCCTTCGGTGCCGGCTTCTGCCCCGGTACGGCGGTCATGCGGTCACCTCCGCCGTCTGCTGGGACGCCACGATCTCGGCGTACGTCGGGCAGGTCACCAGCAGTTCCTCGTGTCGTCCCATCCCGACGACGCCCCCGTCCTCGAGCACGATGATCTGGTCGGCGTCGACGATCGTGGAGACCCGCTGGGCCACGATCACCACCACCGCGTCCGCGGTGACCGGTTTCAGCGCGGCCCGCAGCCGGGCGTCCGTGCCGAGGTCGAGCGCGGAGAAGGAGTCGTCGAAGAGGTAGATCTCCGGTTTGCGTACCAGCGCGCGGGCGATGGCGAGCCGTTGCCGCTGGCCGCCGGACACGTTCGTGCCGCCCTGCGCGATCGGCGCGTCCAGCCCGCCCGGCATCTCCGCGACGAAGTCCCGGGCCTGGGCGATCTCCAGGGCGGCCCACAGTTCGGCGTCGGTCGCCTCCGGGTTGCCGTAGCGGAGGTTGCTGGCCACGGTGCCGCTGAACAGGTACGGCCGCTGCGGCACCAGCCCGATCCGGCGCCACACCTCGTCGGGTTCCAGCAGCCGGACGTCCACCCCGTCGACCAGCACGGCGCCGGCGGTCGGGTCGACCAGCCGGGGGATCAGGGTGAGCAGCGTCGTCTTGCCGGCGCCGGTGGCGCCGATGATGGCCGTGGTCCGCCCGGGACTGGCCCGGAACGAGATGTCGTGCAGCACGGGCGCGCTCGCCCCGGGGTACTGGAAGGAGACCCGGCGCAACTCCAGTTCCGCGCGGCGGGTCATCGCGATCATCGGCTCGGCCGGGGGCACCACCGACGACCGGGTGTCGAGCACCTCGACGATCCGCTCGGAGCACACCGCTGCGCGGGGCACCATCATGAGCATGAAGGTGGCCATCATGACCGCCATGAGGATCTGCATCAGGTACTGCAGGAAGGCGGTGAGCGCGCCGACCTGGATCTGACGGGAGTCCACCCGTTCGGCGCCGAACCAGAGCACCGCGACGCTGGAGACGTTGAGCACCAGCATCACCACCGGGAAGATCAGCGCCTGGAGCCGGCCGATCCGCAGGGCGGTCGCCGTCAGGTCGGTGTTCGCCACCCGGAAGCGCTCCGTCTCGTACGGCTCGCGGACGAAGGCCCGGACCACCCGGATGCCGGTGATCTGCTCGCGCAGCACCCGGTTGACCGTGTCGATCCGGGTCTGCATGAGCCGGAAGCCCGGAACCATCCGCCGGGTGATGAGGCCCAGCGCGACCGCCAGCACGGGGACGCAGACCAGCATCAGCCAGGAGAGCCCCACGTCCTCCTGGAGCGCCATCACCACGCCGCCGACGCTCATGATCGGCGCGGCGACCAGCATGGTGCAGCTCATCAGCACGAGCATCTGCACCTGCTGCACGTCGTTGGTGTTCCGGGTGATCAGCGAGGGCGCCCCGAACCGGGCAACCTCGCGGGCGGAGAAGGTGTTGACGTGCGCGAAGATGCCGGCCCGGACGTCCCGGCCGAAGCCCATGGCGGTCTTCGCGCCGAGGTAGACCGCGATGATCGAGCAGGCGATCTGGAGCAGGCTGACGAGCAGCATCACGCCGCCCGTACGCATGATCTGGTCGGTGTCGCCGAGGGCCACGCCCCGGTCGATGATGTCGGCGTTGAGGCTCGGCAGATAGAGCGACGCCATCGTGCCGACGAACTGGAAGGCCACCACCGCGGCCAGCAACCGCCGGTACGGGCGCAGGTGGGTACGGAGCAGGCGGATCAGCACGGACGGCTCCCCGATGGGTCTTCGGTGTCGGACTCGCTGTCCCGGTTCAACCGGCGAAGGTCCCCATCGGACATGCTCGTGATGATTTCCGTGAGGAACTCCCGGATGACGGCCTGCTTCGCCGGGTCCGCGTCGACCGAGGTCAGGGGCCGGTTGCTGTGGATCAGGTCGATGATCGCGACGGCGTGTTCCCGGCCCTTGTCGGTCAGGCTGAGCTGGACGGTGCGCCGGTCGTCGGGGTCGCGGCGCCGGGCCACGAAACCGTCGCGTTCCAGGGTGTCGACGATGCCGGTGAGGGTGGCCGGCCGGACGAAGCACCGCTCGGCCATCTCCCGGTGGGTGCTGTCGCCGGCCCGTAGGAGGACGAGCAGCACCCGCATGCCGGCGGAGGTGAGCCCGTGGTGCTCGGCGAGGTAGCGGCCCCAGCGCTGCTCGACGAGGTGCCCGGCGATCGAGACGAGCCGGCCGAGTGGCGCGTGCTGGAGCGCGTCGGGGAAGCGGACGAGCGGTCCCATGTTCACGGGCGTTAGATTAGCCCCCGAACGGTAAGGCCCCAAACTATTTACGCCGTCAGCCGAACGCCGGCCCGGCGGCTATCTTGTCAATGGCAAGTTAGAGTGGTGCGCATGACCCAGTCCCGCGCCTACCACCACGGCGATCTGCGCCGCGCCCTGCTCGACGCGGCGGTGGAGGTGATGGCCGAGTCCGGACCGGCCGCGCTGAGCCTCCGCGACCTGGCCCGCCGGGCCGGCGTCTCGCACGCCGCCCCTGCCCACCACTTCGGTGACAAGGCCGGGCTGCTCACCGCGCTGGCCGCACAGGGATTCGCGCTGCTGGCCGAGGCGCTGCGCGACGCCGGCGACGACCTGATCGACACCGGGGTCGCGTACGTGGGGTTCGCGGTCCGGCACCGGGCGCACTTCGAGGTGATGTTCCGCCCGGACCTCTACCGGGCCGACGACCCGGAGGTGGCGGCCGCCCGCACCCGGGCCGGCGAGCTGCTGCGCACCGGCGTGGCCCGGCGCACCGGGCGGGGGCCGGACGTCGACGCGCTCGCGGCCTGGTCGATCGTGCACGGCTTCGCCACGCTCTGGAACTCCGGCGCCCTGCCGCCCCGGGTCGGCGCCGACCCCGAGGCCGCCGCCCGCACCGTGATCAGCCGGCTCTTCCCCTGACGGCCGGACCCCCGTCCGCTGCGGCGAGGGCCCGGCCACCGGGTCACCAGCTCGTCGGCAGCGGCATGCCCTCGGTGTAGCCGGCGGTGCTCTGCACGCCGACCAGGGCCCGCTCGTGGAACTCCTCCAGGTTGCGCGCGCCCGCATAGGTGAACGCGCTGCGCACCCCCGAGATGATCTCGTCGATCAGGTCCTCGACGCCGGGCCGGGCCGGGTCCAGGTACATCCGGGCCGAGGAGATGCCCTCCTCGAAGATCGCCTTCCGGGCCCGGTCGAACGCGCTGTCCTCGGCGGTCCGGGCGCTCACCGCGCGGGCCGAGGCCATGCCGAAGCTCTCCTTGTAGCGCCGCCCGTCGGCATCGGTGTAGAGGTCGCCGGGGGACTCGTAGGTGCCGGCGAACCAGGAGCCGATCATCACGTTCGAGGCGCCCGCCGCGAGCGCCAGCGCCACGTCCCGCGGGTGGCGTACGCCGCCGTCGGCCCAGACGTGCCGGCCGAGCGAGCGGGCCGCGGCGGCGCAGTCGAGCACCGCGGAGAACTGCGGGCGCCCCACGCCGGTCATCATCCGGGTCGTGCACATGGCGCCCGGCCCGACGCCGACCTTGATGATGTCGGCGCCCGCCTCGACCAGGTCGCGCACGCCGTCGGCGGTGACCACGTTGCCCGCCGCCACGGGAACCCCGGGGTCGAGCTTGCGGACCGCCCGCAGCGCCGAGATCATCCGCTCCTGGTGCCCGTGCGCCGTGTCCACCACGAGGGTGTCCACCCCGGCCTCCAGCAGCGCCGCCGCCTTGCCGGTCACGTCGCCGTTGATGCCCACCGCGGCGGCGACGCGCAGCCGGCCCCGGTCGTCCACGGCCGGCTTGTAGAGCGTGGCGCGCAGCGCGCCCGACCGGGTCAGCACGCCGACCAGGCGACCCTCGGCGTCCACCACGGGGGCGAGCCGCCGCCGGCCCGCCGAGAGCCGGTCGAAGCCGGTACGCGGGTCCGCGTCCGCCGGCACCGTGTGCAGCTCGGTCGACATCACGTGCCGGAGCTGGGCGAAGCGGTCCACCCCGACGGTGTCCGCCTCGGTGACCACGCCGAGCGGGCGGCCGGCCTCGTCCACCACGATCACCGCGCCGTGCGACCGCTTCGGCAGCAGGTGGATGGCGTCGCCGACGGTGTCCGTCGGGCCGAGCGTGATCGCGGTGTCGTGCACCAGGTGCCGCTGCTTGACCCAGGCGACGACGTTGGCCACGACCTCGATGGGGATGTCCTGCGGGATCACCGCGATCGCCCCGCGCCGGGCCACCGTCTCGGCCATCCGCCGGCCGGCGACCGCCGTCATGTTCGACACCACCAGCGGGACCGTGGTGCCGGTGCCGTCGGCCGTGGCCAGGTCGACGTCGAGCCGGGAGCCCACCTCGGAGCGGTTGGGCGCCATGAAGACGTCGTTGTAGGTCAGGTCGTGCGCGGGAGTCGCGCCATGTAGGAACCGCACCCGGCCATCATTCCTGGCCGTGGACGCGACCGCCGCTGATGGTCACGGAAAACACCCCGGCTCGGCCCCTGGCGGTGCCGGCCGCCCTCGCGGCGGCCGTGCACGCCACGGCCGCCGAGACCCTCCACTGATCGGGTGGCGGGCAGCCCCTCAGGAGATGGTGCAGATGGCGGCGCCGGCGGTGATCACCGCGCCGACCTCGGCGGCCAGCCCGCTGACCGTGCCCGCCTTGTGGGCGTGCAGCGGCTGCTCCATCTTCATGGCCTCCAGGACCACGACGAGGTCGCCCTCGGCCACGGTGTCCCCGTCGGCCACGGCGATCTTGACGATGGTGCCCTGCATCGGCGAGGTGAGCGCGTCGCCGCTGGCCGCCGCGCCGGCCTTGGCGCCGCCGCCCCGGCGGGCCGGCTTCTTCGCGGCGGGCGCGGCTGCCGCCGTACCCCCGCCGAGGCCGGCCGGGAGGCTGACCTCCAGCCGCTTGCCACCCACCTCGACCACGACGGTCTCGCGCTCGGCCGGGCCCTCGACGGCGCCGGCCGGGGCGGTGAAGGCCGGGACCGTGTTGTTCCAGCCGGTCTCGATCCACCGGGTGTGCACGGTGAACGGCTCGGCGGTGAACGCCTCGTCGCGCACCACCAGGCGGTGGAAGGGCAGCGCCGTGGCCATGCCCTCGACGACCATCTCGTCGAGCGCACGGCGGGCGCGCTCCAGCGCCTCGGTACGGGTCTCGCCGCTGATGATCACCTTGGCCAGCAGCGAGTCGAAGTTGCCACCGATCACGTCGCCGGCCGAGACGCCGGTGTCCACCCGCACGCCGGGACCGCTGGGCAGCCGCAGCGCCGTGATGGTGCCCGGGGCGGGCAGGAAGTTGCGGCCCGGGTCCTCGCCGTTGATCCGGAACTCGATCGAGTGGCCGCGCGGGGCCGGGTCCTCGGTGAACCGCAGCTTCTCGCCGTCGGCGATGCGGAACTGCTCCCGGACCAGGTCGATGCCGGAGGTCTCCTCGGTCACCGGGTGCTCCACCTGGAGCCGGGTGTTGACCTCCAGGAAGGAGATCGTGCCGTCGGCGCCGACGAGGTATTCCACCGTGCCGGCGCCGTGGTAGCCGGCCTCCCGGCAGATCGCCTTGGCGCTGTCGTGGATCTGGCGGCGCTGGGCCTCGGTGAGGAACGGCGCGGGCGCCTCCTCGACCAGCTTCTGGTGCCGGCGCTGGAGCGAGCAGTCGCGGGTGCCCACCACGATGACGTTGCCGTGCTGGTCGGCCAGGACCTGCGCCTCGACGTGGCGGGGCTGGTCGAGGTAGCGCTCGACGAAGCACTCGCCCCGGCCGAACGCGGCGACCGCCTCGCGGGTGGCCGACTCGAACAGGTGCGGGATCTCCTCCATGGTGCGGGCCACCTTGAGGCCGCGCCCGCCGCCACCGAAGGCCGCCTTGATCGCGACCGGCAGGCCGTGGTCGACGGCGAAGGCCATCACCTCGTCGGCGTTGCCGACCGGGTCGGGCGTGCCGGGGACCAGGGGCGCGCCGGCCCGCTGGGCGATGTGCCGGGCGGTCACCTTGTCGCCGAGGTCGCGGATCGCCTGCGGGGTCGGACCGATCCAGGTCAGCCCGGCGTCGAGGACGGCCTGGGCGAAGTCGGCGTTCTCGGAGAGGAAGCCGTAGCCGGGGTGCACGGCGTCGGCGCCGGCCCTCGCGGCCACGTCGATCAGCTTGTCGATCCGCAGGTAGCTGTCGGCCGCGGTGTCGCCGCCCAGGGCGTACGCCTCGTCGGCCAGGGTGGCGTGCAGGGCGTCCCGATCGGAGTCCGCGTAGACGGCGACGCTCGCCAGGCCGGCGTCGCGGCAGGCGCGGATGACGCGGACGGCGATCTCGCCGCGGTTGGCGATGAGTACCTTGCGCACCTTGGTGGCTCCTCCCGAGGTCGTTGCCGGGAGTGTATCGGCCGGGGATTCGGCCCTAACGATCGCTCAGTGTGGGATGCCGCACTGTAGTCAAATTTGCCTATTACGCTTGTCCGGTGTCGGCAACACGGATGATGATTCTGGGCCTGGTGCGGTGGATGCAGCCGGTGCACGGCTACGACGTACGCCGTGAGCTGCTGAGCTGGAGCGCGGACAAGTGGGCCAACGTGCAGCCCGGTTCGATCTACCACGCCCTGCGCAAGCTCACCGACGAGGGCCTGCTCCGCACGGTCTCCGTCGAGCAGGTCGGCGCCCGCCCCGCCCGCACCACCTACGAGGTGACGGCGAAGGGCGACGAGGAGTTCGAGACGTTGCTGCGGGCGCAGTGGTGGCAGCTCAACGAACCGGCGGACCCGTTCGTGGCGGCCTTCTCGTTCCTGCCGGCGATGCCGCGCGACGAGGCGGCCGCCGCACTGCGCAACCGGGCGAACCTCATCCGCGCCGGCGTCGAGTCGATGCGCGCCTCGCTGGACTCGGACTGGGTGCGCAACCGCAAGCCCGTGCACGTGGGCTGGATGTTCGAGCTCTGGCTGGCCCGGGCCGAGGCGGAGATGGGCTGGTGCGAGCGGATCGCCGAGCGGATCGAGTCCGGAGTGTCGTACCTGCCTGCTGGGCTGGAGCGGGCCGAGGGGTGGTCGGGATGGAAGGACGGCGCCCCCGACGCGGAATAATCAACGTTGACCACAAGAGTTATATCGCGTTAGTCTCTGCGCGAGCCGTGGGGAAGCCGTGCCGGTCCTCGCGGACCATCGGCGGCCGGTCGTGTCCGGCCCGGAGGACCAGGAGCAGACATGATCGAGACCAGGGGGCTGCGGAAGTCGTTCCGCTCCCGCGCGGGTCGCGAGACGAAGACCGTGGACGCGGTCCGTGGCGTCAACCTGGAGGTGGCCGAAGGAGAGATCTTCGGCTTCCTCGGCCCCAACGGCGCCGGCAAGACCACCACCCTGCGGATGCTCGCCACCCTCATCGAGCCGGACGGCGGCGAGGCCACCATCGCCGGTGCCGACCTGCGCAAGGACCCGGCCGAGGTACGCCGGCGGATCGGCTACGTGGCCCAGGGCGGCAGCACCTGGGACGAGTCCACCGCCCGCGAGGAGCTCGTGCTGCACGCCCGGCTCTACGGCATCTCCAAGGCCGAGGCGCACCGCCGCGCCGCCCGCGCCCTGGACGCCTTCCAGCTCAGCGAGTACGCCGACCGCAAGTGCAAGACCTACTCGGGCGGCCAGCGCCGCCGCGTCGAGATCGCGCTCGGCATCATCCACGAACCGAAGATCGTCTTCCTGGACGAGCCGACCACCGGCCTCGACCCGCAGAGCCGGGCCCACATGTGGGACGAGATCCGCCGGCTGCGCGCCGAGGGGATGACCGTCTTCATCACCACGCACTACCTCGACGAGGCCGACGCGCTCTGCGACCGCATCGCGATCATGGATCACGGCGAGGTGGTCGCGGAGGGCACCCCGGCCGAGCTGAAGCGCGAGATCTCCGGCGAGGTCGTGCTGGTCGGCCTCGACGCCGCCACCACGCCGAAGGCCGCCGAACTGCTCGACACCGAGGCGTACGTGAGCAAGCTGGAGACCGTCGACGAGGGCGGCCTGCGCCTCTACGTCGACGAGGGCGCCACCGCCATCCCGCAGGTGCTGCGCCGCCTCGACCACGCCGGGCTGGAACTGCGCTCGATCGAGCTGCACCGCCCCAGCCTCGACGACGTCTTCCTCACCAAGACCGGCCGCTCGCTGCGCGAGTCCTGAACATCGGGAGAACTGTCATGAAACTCGCCCGCGACACCTGGCTGATCTTCCAGCGGCAGATCCAGCTGCTGCTGCGCAACCCCGTGTGGGTCTTCGTCGGCGTCTTCCAGCCGGTGATGTACCTGCTCCTGTTCGCCCCGCTGCTCAAGCCCGCGCTGAACGCGCCGACCCAGGCCGCCGCGTACAAGATCTTCGTGCCCGGCCTGCTGGTGCTGCTGGCCATCTTCGGTGGCCTGTTCCAGGGCTTCGGCCTGATCGCCGAGCTGCGCGCCGGGGTGATCGAACGGTCCCGGGTCACCCCGGTCAGCCGGCTCGCCCTGCTCCTCGGCCGCTCGCTGCGGGACGTCGTCTCGCTGATCGTGCAGGCGGTGATCATCACGCTGCTCGCGCTTCTGTTCGACCTGCGCGTCTTCATCGGCGACCTGCTGCTCGCGTACCTGATGCTGGCCCTCATCGCGCTCATGACCTCGGCCGTCTCCTACGGCGTGGCGCTCAGGGTCAAGAGCGAGGACGCGCTGGCCCCGCTCATGAACACCGTGGCCCAGCCGGTGCTGCTGCTCTCCGGCATCCTGCTGCCGCTGACCTTCGCCCCCGGCTGGCTCCAGGGCATCGCCGACTGGAACCCGTTCTCCTGGGCGGTCGACGGCACCCGGGCGCTCTTCGCCGGCGACCTGGGCAACGACAAGGTCTGGCAGGGGCTGACCATCGTCGCGGTGCTCGCCGTCGCCGGGGTGGTCTGGGCCGCCCGACAGTTCGCCCGCAGCGTCCGCTGAGCAGGACGAGAGCTGCCTCTCATCCGGGGCGGGGTGCCGGCCACGCGCAAGTAGCGTAAGGCCGGTGCCCCGCCTCACCCGTGACCGGACTACCTGGCTGACCTACTCCCAGCTGGGGTTGTGGGGCTTCTTCCTCTACGGGTTCGGTCCCGTGGTGCCGCTGCTCCGCGACGAGCAGGGCACCAGCGCCGCCGTCGCCGGCCTGCACAGCACCGGCATCGCGGTCGGCGCGCTGGCCGGCGGCGCGCTCTTCGCCCCGGTCGCCCGCCGCCTCGGCCGCGGCCCGGCCATCTGGCTCGGCCTCGCCGGCGTGGCCGCCGGGGTCACCGCGCTCGGCCTGCTCCACCCGCTGCCCGCCACCATCGCCGCCGTCGCGGTGATCGCCACCTTCGGCATGATGGTGATCAGCGGGGTCAACGTGGTGCTCACCGCCCACCACGGGCGTGGCGCGCCCGCCGCACTCAGCGAGGCCAACGCGGCGTGCGCCGGAATGGGCATCCTCGCGCCGCTGGTCATCGGCGCGACCGTGGACGCCGGTCACGGCTGGCGGCCCGCGATGGCCGCCGAGGTCGCGCTGATCACCGTGGTCGCCCTGGCCGCCGTGACCTTCCGGGTACACCTCCCGAAGGCTGACCCCGCTGTCGCGGCTGCCGCGCCCTCTGCTTCGTCTCCGATCTTGGACACCTACCGTTCGCCTCGAACGGAGACTGTCCAAGATCCCGGATCGCGCGTGGTGCCGGCGCGGCTGCCGCGGGCGTACTGGATCGCCTGGGTGCTCATGTCGGTCACCGGCTCGATCGAGGTCTGCCTGTCGCTCTGGACCGCCGACGTGCTCCGTACCCACGCCGGCCTCAGCGCCGGCGGCGCGTCGGCGGCGGTCGCGGCGATCGTCTGCGGCATGTTCGCCGGCCGGCTGGCCGGCGGCCGGCTCGCGCTGCGCTGGCGGCCGGTGCCGCTGCTCCTCGCCGCGCTGACCGTCTCCCTGGCCGGGTTCGCGCTGTTCTGGTCCGCCCCGGTGGGCTGGCTGGCCGTGACCGGCCTGGTCGTGCTCGGGCTGGGCAACGCCCT
The DNA here is from genome assembly GCF_009671205.1 of Micromonospora terminaliae. Classification (NCBI taxonomy): domain Bacteria; kingdom Bacillati; phylum Actinomycetota; class Actinomycetes; order Micromonosporales; family Micromonosporaceae; genus Micromonospora; species Micromonospora terminaliae. The sequence goes on from NZ_CP045309.1 coordinate 6,354,003, forward strand.
GCACTACCCCTTGGCGATCTCCATCGCCCTCGCCGCGGCGGGACCGGCCACGGACAAGGCGGCCGGCTGGGCGTCGTACTCGATGGGGGTCGGTTTCGGCATCGCGCCCGTCGCGCTCGGCTGGGTGGCCGACGGCGTCGGCCCGCACCTGGCGTTCCTGCTCCTGCCCGGCTTCATCGCGGCCGCCATGCTGCTCACCGTGCGCCTGGGCCGGGCCCTGCGCGCGGCCGCGCCCACCGACGACCGCACGCCGGCCGCGGCCGCCGCCTGACCTGTCGCCGCCCGGCCGCCCAGCCGCTCGGCCCGCTCGGCCGGCTTGATCGACTCCGGCTCGGCGAGGTGGCGGGGTCCGGCGGGTGCGGACACCGCCACCTCGGCGTACTGGTTCAGAGCACCCGGGCGAGGGTCACGCCGTCGGCGATGGGGAGCATGACGACCTCGACGCGGACGTCGGCGAGAATCTCGTCGTTGAAGGCGGCGATCGCGCGGTCGTCGGCGTTCTGCGGGGCGAGCACCCGCCCGTTGCGCAGCGTGTTGTCCACCGCGATCACGGCACCCGGACGCATCCGCGGCACCAGCTCGTCCCAGTAGATCGGGTAACCGACCTTGTCGGCGTCGATGAAGGCGAAGTCCAGGTACCGCTCCCGCGGCAACTCGCGGAGCGTGTCCGCGGCCGGACCGATGCGCAGCTCGATCCGGTCCTGCACGCCCGCGCGGGTCCAGTACCGCCGGGCCACGCCCGTGTACTCCTCGGAGATGTCGAAGCAGGTCAGGCGGCCGCCCTCGGCCAGGCCCCGCGCGATGGCCAGCGAGGAGAGCCCGGTGAAGGTGCCCACCTCCACCGCCTGCCGGACACCGAGCAGCCGGGTCAGGAAGGTGAGGAACGCGGCCTGCTCGGGCGCGACCTGCATGTCCGCCTGGGCGGGAAGGGCGGCGCGGGTCTCCTCGGCCAGCTCCCGGACGATCTCGTCGGGGGCGGACCCGTGCGCCACGAGGTACGCGTGCAGTTCCGGGGTCAGCGGCAACGGCTTCGTGCTCATGACCGGACGTTAGCCGAGATTTTCGATCTCCTGGCCCCCGGGCGCGACCTTCGTCCACAGGTCGGTGATGTTCAGCCCCAACTCGGCGACGAGACCCCGCAGCAGCGGCAGCGAGAGCCCCACCACGGTGCCCGGGTCGCCCTCGATGCCGGTCAGGAACGCCCCGCCCAACCCGTCGATGGTGAACGCCCCCGCGACGGCCAGCGGCTCACCCGTCGCCACGTACGCGGCGATCTCCGCATCGCTGATGTCGGCGAAGTGCACGGTGGTCGAGGCCACCGCCTCCGCCCGGGACTCGTGCACCACGTCGAGCAGGCAGTGGCCGGTGTGCAGCACCCCGCTCCGACCGCGCATCCGCTGCCACCGCCGTGTGGCGTCCGCCGCGTCCGCCGGCTTGCCCAGGATCTCCCCGTCGAACGCCAGCACCGAGTCGCAGCCGAGCACCAGCGTCCGCTCGTCGGGGTCCGGACGCAGCCGGCCCAGCACCGCCTGCGCCTTCAGCCGGGCCAGCTCCAGGCACAGCTCCTCGGCGCGGTCGCTGACCACCTGCGACTCGTCGACGCCACTGACCAGCACGTCGGGTTCGATTCCGGCAGCCTGGAGCAGCTTGCGGCGGGCGGGACTCTGCGAGGCGAGCACGAGGCGCAGCGGAGTAGACACCCGACCGACGCTACCGGCTGATCCGCGGCGGCGGGTCGTCGCCACGTCGACGCCGGCGCCAGGCCAGGTACCCGCCGCCCGCGGCCAGCAGCACACCCAGCGTCGCCAGGCCGCGTGCCGTGGAGTTGTCGTTGTCCTTGTTCTTGTTCGCGGCCGCAGTCGAGGCGGGTGCGGTGACCGACGATGTCTCGAAGCCGAGTGGGGGGACGTCGGCGGTGAGGGCGGCGACCAGGTCGATGACGCCGTAGCCGTACTGGTCGTCGCGGCCGGGCGGACCCTTGTCGATCGCCGTTGCGGTCAGGCGGTGAGCGACCTCCTGCGCGGGGAGGTTGGGGTATTTGGAGCGGATCAAAGCCGCGGCACCAGCCACGATGGCCGTGGCACTTGAGGTGCCGGTTCCCTTCGAGTACTTCCCTCGGTAGCTGGTGCTGTAGATGTCTACGGCAGGAGCCACTATGTCGACGTCTGGCCCTACGACTGAGACTGAGGCGTGGTCGCCCAGGCGGTTAATGCCTCCCACTCCGATCACTCCCTGCTCGCGCGCCGGATAGCCGACATAGGAATCCTTGGGCGCATTCCCTGCGGCTGCGACTACTACCACATTCGCCGATACGGCGGCCTTGACCGCCCTTATCAGTTCAGGGCTTGCCCCTCCAACACTGGAGACGCATATGACGCCTGCGCCATGGGCGATCGCAAAATCAATGCCGAGCGCCAAATCATCCGCAGTCCCAGCGTTGTTTGCACCCGACGACTGAATCGGCAAGATCTTCGCTTGTGGCGCAATCCCCAGAGCGCCCGTGCCGTCGCTCCGACCGTGTGCGGCGATCAGGCCGGCCATGCTTGTGCCGTGGCTGTTCAGATCTTTGCGACCGTCGCCAGGAGTGCCGGAGATTGTCGTAGTTCCTGCCAGAAGATTTTCGCGGAGGTCTTGGTGAGGATCAACGCCTGTGTCTGCAACCGCTACAACCACTCCCTCTCCTCGGCTGATTCGGTGAGCCTCACCCACCTTCAAGTAGCCTAAGTGCCACTGATCAGGCCGGATGCGTGCAGCGGCGTCAGGGCTGGCTTGGGGGTTCGTGTGAAGGTTGGGGGAAGAAATGCCAGAAATTGCCAGGGCCGCGATCGCGAGAGAAAGACCTACTTTCACCGATCGAAGCCAATTGCTGGGCCGGGATCGATAGGGCCATCTTCTTCGGGTGGCAGCATGACAGGGGTGACGCCCTGCGCCGTCTCCCAAGGGTTGTCGGGATCCCAGGGCCGAGGGCTTTGTGCTTCTCGTTCAGGCCGACGGGGCATGCCGTGGCCGTTTATTGCAGAAGGTGAACCGCCAAACGGGAAGGTGTTCTGGGCTCCGTTGAGTTGCGCGTTCCGTCCTCCACCCGGCCTGGAGCCCGCAGCGCCGCTTGGCGCCGTACCCGCACCACCCCCACCGATGACCCCGCCGACTGGGTTGATGCGGCGTGAAGGGTTGGAGCTAACAGGCTGGCCGGCGCCTCCACCTGGCAAGCCTCCGATCAAGCCGTTAGGCGGTAATGGTCGAGAGGTGTTCGGTGGCGTCAAGCGAGAAGTTCCGCTCTTCGGTTCATTTGTTCGAAGATCGGGCGGAACCGTTGGCCCGCCGCGGCGGACCGGTGGAGCGCTTCCAATTCCTGCGATCGGAGGGGCCGCGGAATTTGGAGCCACTCCGGTCGTCGGGGATGGGTGCGCAGTATTCGGGAGGGTCGGCCGCGTGGGATCTGATGCTAGCCCTGTACCGACACCGCCTAGTACTGGCCCAACCCCCGCCGACGGGACGTTGGCGGGTGGCATGGAGGGTGATGCTGCCTGCGTCGTAGTCGTTTTCGGTCGCTTGGGTGAAGAGATGCCCTCCGACGATGCAACAGGAATGGGGATGACGGGAGGGATCACAGGTGCTGCGTTCCCATATACGTCTGGGTCGTTCGTCTGACGACCTGGCCGAATCGGTGCTGGTGGGCGTTGGAGCATGACTTGGGCTTGTTGGAGTTCGCCGCTCAGTCCCGTCATCAACCCGCGTGCCCGTACGTTCAACTCTTCGAGGTCCGTGTCCGTCACCGGAGGCTTCTCCGGCAGCCGGCTCCCCGCCACCGCCTTCGGGTCGGCGAGCACCGCCTCGTACGCCCGCTTCTGTCGCACCTTCTCCGCGTACTCGTCGAAGAGCGGCTTGAGTTCGGCGCGGGTGCTGCCGATGGCGCGGGTGGCGGCGGCGAGCGCGTCGTAGTTCGCGGCGGCGGCGTCGTGGGTGCGTTGCACCTGGTCGATGAGCTGATCGAGTTCGCCGAGGTACGCGCGGGCGGCGGCGTTGGTCTCCGGCGGCCACGCCTCCGCGAGCCCGCGCCGGTATTCGCGTAGCCGGCTCACGTGGGCGAGGGCCAGGTCGCAGACCTTGCGCCAGCCGGCGACCTGCTTCCACTGGCCGGTGGTGTCCTGGTCCTGCAGGCACGCCCACATGCTCAGCACGTCCATGAGGTGCCAGTCGGTGAGCCCGGAGGTGCGTCCGCTGCCCCGTTCGATCACGGCAGGACCACCCGCCCCGGCTCGGCGGCGGTGGGATCGGCCAGCGGCGGCGCCGGGCGGGCGGTCGCCACCGACGGCGCCGCGAGGGCCTGTTCGACGTCGCCGACCCGGGCCGAGGAGAAGGCGTCGGAGTCGTCGTAGGCCGCCGCGATGTGGCCGGCCGCTCCGGCCAGCCGGCCAGTGGCGGGGGCCAGGTCCCACACCATGGTGACCGTGGCCTTCTGGGTCTCGTGGTGGGCCTGGAGGAACTGGACCAGCTCGACGAACGCGTCGGCGGGGTTGGGGATCGGCGCCCGCATGTCGTCGGCGATGTACGACAGGTGGGGGGCGTAGTTGCGGCTGACCTCGTCCTGGAGCCGGTCGGCGAACTCCCGCATCCGTCGGATGTCGGCCTCGATGCCGCCGTAGTCACGCAGCCAGCCGGCCGGCTGGTTGTCCTCCGGGATCATCGACCCTCCCTGCCCGTCACCGCACGGTTTCCCTGAGTGAGGTTAATGGCTCGGCGCGGATCCCGGCAGTCCTGATGCGCGGGTGCGTACCCCGGGAAGGGTCAGCGGGGGAGGCCGGAGGCGCGCCACGCGCCGGAGCCGGCGACGGGCGCCGCGCCCGCCGGACGGGCGCTGCGCGCCCAGTGCGACACGGCGGCCGGCGCGGGGGCCGCGGCGGGCCGGGTCCGCACCACGATCGCGCCGACCAGGGCGGCCAGTTCCTCGGCGGTGGGCACGCCGCGGACGATCCGGAACAGCGGCTCTTCGGCAGACATGCCGACAGGGTACGCGTCCAGAACTTGACCTTCACCGCACAGTGGCGTGCCGCCGGTGTAGGCGTCGGCGCTGCCGGGTACGGTTTCCGGGATGTCTAACGCGCTCCCCCAACTCGTCGCCGACCGGTACCGGCTCATCTCGCCGCTCGGCCAGGGCGGCATGGGTCGGGTGTGGAAGGCGCGCGACGAGGTGCTGCACCGCGACGTGGCGATCAAGGAACTCGTCCCGCCGCCCAGCCTCACCCCGGAGGAGCGCCGCGAGATGCGGGAACGCTCGCTGCGGGAGGCCCGGGCCATCGCCCGGCTCAACAACGTCAACGTGGTCCGCATCTTCGACGTGCTGCGCACCGACGGCGATCCGTGGATCGTCATGGAATACGTGCCGTCGAAGTCCTTGCAGGACACGATCGCCGAGGACGGCCCGGTCTCGCCGGCCAAGGCCGTGGAGATCGGCCTGGGCGTGCTGGGCGCGTTGAAGGCCGCGCACAAGGCCGGCATCATGCACCGCGACGTGAAGCCCGGCAACGTGCTGCTCGGCAACGACGGGCGCGTCGTGCTCACCGACTTCGGCCTGGCCACGATTCCGGGCGACCCCAACGTGACCCGCACCGGCATGGTGCTCGGCTCGCCCGCGTACATCGCCCCGGAGCGCGCGAAGGACGGCACGGCGGGGCCGGAGGCCGACCTCTGGTCGCTGGGCGCCACGCTCTACGCCGCCGTGGAAGGCAAGTCGCCCTACGCGCGGCCGTCGGCGATCGCCACCCTGGCCGCGCTGGCCACCGAGTCGCTGCCGCCCCCGAAGAACGCCGGCCCCCTGAAGCCCGTGCTCCAGGGCCTGCTGCGCAAGGACCCGGAGGAGCGGATCACCGCCGAGGTCGCGGAGCGCATGCTGCGCAAGGCCGCGGGGCGGCGGGCCAAGGGCATCTCGCTGCTGGACGGCGTACGCCGGCCGGGGCCGAACGGTCCCCGCGTGCCGCGCCCACCGCTGGTGCCGGCCCCGCGTCCGGCGGACGGCCAGGCCGAGCGGCCGGTGAGCCCGGCGCCGCGCACATTCGACAAGGGTGCGGCTGCGGTGGCCGGTGCCGCGGCGGTCGCCGGCGCCACCGAGAAGGCGTCGGCCGGCTCGGACGCCGCGCCCACCGCCAAGGTGGCCCCGCCGGTCGCCGAGCCGACCACGAAGCTCGACGCCGCGCCCGTCACCGACGAGACCCGGGTGGACGGTCCCGATCCGGCGCTCGACGAGACTCGGCTGGACGGCGAGCCCGTGGTGGAGCCCCCGGCCCCGCCGAGGAACCCGACCTCCGTGCTGGCCGAGCCGGTCAGCCCAGCCCCGTCGACGGGCCGGGCCGCGGTGATCCCGGGTACGAAGCCGGAGCGCAACAGGCGCAACCTGCTGATCGGCGCGGTGGTCGCGGTGCTGCTGGTCGGCCTGGCGGTGGCCGTGCCACTGCTCAACTCCGGTGACGACGACCCGAAGGGCGGGCAGCAGGCCGCCACCACCTCGTCGGCCGCGGCCCCGCCGGCGCCGGGAACCAGCGCCGCACCGACCTCGGCCGCGCCGAGCAGCGCGGCACCCAGCGCGACCCCGTCGGCGTCGGCGTCGGCGTCGCCCACAGGCTTCGTGCTGCCGGCCGGGTGGACTTACTACGAGGGCCCCATCGGCTTCAAGGTGCCGATCCCGAACGGGTGGAAGGCGCGGGTCCGCTCCTCCGACAACTCGGTGGTGCTCTACGAGGTTGGCGGTACGAATCGCGTGCTGCTCATCCAGTGGACCAATTCGCCGAAGAGCGACGCGGCGGCGGACTGGCGGCAGCAGGAGCCGGCCCGCCGGAGCCGGGTCACCGCGTACCAGTTGGTTGGCATCAAGCCGTGCGACTGGTACCGGACCTGCGCGGACTGGGACTGGCTGGAGACGCGGGACAGCGGCACCCGCTTCCACGTGCGCAACCGGGGCGTGGCCACGGCCAGCAACCGGGGCTACGCGCTGCGCTGGGAGGTCCCGGCGAACGCCTGGGACGCCAACCTGGCCAACTGGGAGATCATCACCAAGGGCTTCAAGCCCGACCGGTCGAACTGATCCGGCGAATCCCACCGTTGCGAAACTGACTCGCATGGCCTTCCGTCTCCGGGGGTATTGAGACCCGCGACGACGGAAGGAGGAACGACATGGGTTACCGACACAGGGACACCGGCCCCCGGCTGGCACTGTGGATGCTGGTCGCGCTCGGGGACGTGATCCTGCTGCTGGTCAGCGCCGGTCTCTCCGCCCCGGTCGCGGTGCTCGGTGCAGTCGCCCTCACCGTCGCGGGGGTGGCGGCGTGGCGGCTGGCGCGGCGGACCACCCTGGCCGGGCGGGGCGCGGTCCCCGTGCCGGTCGGCTCGCGACGCAGGGCGTGACCCGGGGCCAGGACGACAGTGGCGGCAGCCGGACCAGCTATCGACCTCGGTCGTAGCCGATCCCGCTGCCGCCGACTGGCGACCGGGGCCGATCAGGTGTTGTTGGCCAGGGCGATCAGCCGGGTCCGGTCACCGTTCCAGTAGTTGCGGTCGACGTTGCCGCTGATCCCGGAGACGCTGCCGGTGCTGGTGTACTGCCAGAAGCTCCAGAACGGGGCGCCGGCCGGCAGGGTGCCCACCGTGCTGGACCACCGTGCGACCCACAGCGGGTGGTTGGCCCACGGGGCGGTCCAGCTGCCGGTGCACTGGTTCCACCAGCTGGTGGTGGTGTAGATGACGGCGTACCGGCCGGTGCGGGACCGGTAGGTGTTCAGGAAGTCCTGGACCCAGTTGCGCATGCCGGTGGTGGTCAGGCCGTAGCAGTAGCCGCCGCTGTACGGGTTGGCCTCCAGGTCGAGGGCGGCGGGCAGCGTGCGGCTGTCGGCGGACCAGGCGCCACCGTTGCTGGCCAGGTAGTTCGCCTGGGTCGAGCCGGCGGAGATGTTCGGCCGGGCGAAGTGGTAGGCCCCGCGGATCACGCCGGCGTTGTAGGCGTTGACGTAGTTCGCGTTGAAGTTCGGGTCCTTGTAGCTCGTGCCCTCGGTGGCCTTGATGAAGGCGAACTGGATGCCGGCGTTCCGCACGCTGGTCCAGTTGATGCTGCCCTGGTAGCGGGAGACGTCGATGCCGGGAGTGGTTGCCGCGGCGGCCGGTCCGGCGGTCGCGACGAGGCCCGCCGCCGCGGTGGCGGCGACGGTCAGGCCGGCGGCGAGCAACCGGCGCACGGAGAGTCTGGTACGAGCCATTGATGCCTCCAGGACGTCCAATGATTGACGCCTATCTTTGGAGGTAAGTGCCCTAGATCGCAAGAGGGCTTAAAGAATTCTTCATTGACGATCGTCGTCGCCCCGGTGACCGGTGCGGGTCGGTTCAGCGGAGGGTGCCCGGGTCGATGACCCAGCGGAAGGGCTCGGTGATGCTCAGCGTCTCGCCGGCCTTGGCGACCCGGTCCTCGACGTAATGCTCCCCGTCCAGCCGGTGCAGCCGCAGCGAGTGGCTGTCGCCGTCCTGCTCGACCAGCAGGTACCAGGGGATCCGGGCGATGGCGTAGAGCTGCATCTTGACAAGCCGGTCGGCGGCGGCGTTCCCCGGCGAGACGATCTCTCCGACGAGCCGGACCTCGCTGACCTCCATCACGGTGCCCTCGTCGTCGGTGTCGGCCACGACCAGGTCCGGAATGACGATCCGGTTCAATCCGAGTCGGACGTTGACCGCCTCGAATACCAGCAGCCCGTGCTGTTCGACCGCTGCTTCCACCGAGTTCGCTAGGCGGCGCGAGATGGTCTGGTGCCTCTTGCTCGGAGCAGGGCTCACGATCAGGCTCCCGTCGAGCAGTTCGATCCGGTCGCGGCTCTCACCCAGGGCGAGGTAGTCGGCCTCGGTCCAGGGGCCGACGTGCGGTCCGAAGGGCTCAAGTGGTGCCGCGCTCATCGGCGTTCACCTCCGCTCCGACTCGCCACCCGATCAGTTCCACACGATACGGGTCGTCGCCCCTCGAATGACACAGCTCGGGCCGGTAGGCTCCCCGCCCATGCCCCTGATCGACGGCCTCACCACCCTCTGGGACAAGCTGCTCGGCGCCCAGCCGGACCCGCCGCCGCTGCTGGTGCTGCTCACTGCCGTCGTCGCGCTGGTGGTCGTCGCCACCCGGCTGCCCTGGCGGATCGCCCGCAACGCCGTGACCATCGCCCACGAGGGCGGCCACGCGCTGATAGCGCTGCTGACCGGCCGGCGGCTGCGGGGCATCCGGCTGCACTCGGACACGTCCGGGCTCACCCTCTCCGCCGGCCGCCCCACCGGACCGGGAATGATCCTCACCCTGCTGGCCGGGTACGTCGCCCCGTCCCTCATCGGTCTGGCCGGGGCGTGGTTGCTCGCCGGCAACCGGATCACCCTGCTGCTCTGGGTCGCGGTGGCGCTGCTGCTCGCGATGCTGGTCATGATCCGCAACGTCTTCGGCGTGCTGTCGCTGCTGGTCACCGGCGGCGTGGTGCTGGCCGTCTCCTGGTACACGTCGCCGCAGGTGCAGGCGGTGTTCGCCTGGACGTCGGTCTGGTTCCTGCTCTTCGGCGGCGTCCGCCCGGTGTTCGAGCTGCAACGGCTGCGCAGCCGGGGGCGGATGCCCGAGTCCGACGCGGACCAGCTCGCCCGGCTCACACCGTTCCCCGCGCTGTTCTGGGTCGGCGTGTTCCTGCTGGTCGCAGTCGGTGCGTTGGTCGCCGGCGCGCTGCTGCTCGCCGGCCCGATCCTCACCGACGTCGGCCTCACGATCTGAGCGGGACATCACCCGTCCCGGAGCGCCGCTGGGCTGCGCCCGCATGGACGAGGTGGGTCACGGCCAGCGCTGGCTCTGCCACCTCGCCATCGTGAGCTGACCGAGCGCCGGTTCCCGCTGTGGAGTGGATCACCCGGCGGGACGGGTCGGGGCGGGGCAGAATCGGACGGGTGCGATACGTGATCATCGGGGCGGGCGCGGTCGGCGGCACCATCGGCGTACGGCTGGGGGAGGCCGGCCGCGACGTGACGCTCGTGGCCCGCGGCGCGCACCTGGACGCCCTCCGGGAGCGGGGCCTGACCCTGCGGACGCCGGACGGCACGGTGACCGGCCGGCTTCCCGCGGTGGCCGGCCCGGACGACCGCCCGCTGCCGGCGGACACCGTGCTGGTCCTCACGGTCAAGTCCCAGGACACCGCGGCGGCCCTGGCGACCTGGGTGGACACCCCGGTGGAGGGCGGCGGCACGGCGGGCGAGCGGCTGCCGATCGTGCTGGCCCAGAACGGCGTCGCCAACGAGCCGGCCGCGTTGCGGCTGTTCGCCCGGGTGCACCCCGTCTGCGTCTGGCTGCCCGCCACTCACCTGGAACCCGGCGTCGTGGTGGCGAACGGGCACCCGCATCCGGGGATGCTGCACCTCGGCCGCTATCCGTCCGGTGCGGACGACACCAGCCGCGCGGTCGCCGCCGACCTGACCGCCGCCGGGTTCGTCGCGCCGGTCCGCGACGACGTGATGCGCTGGAAGTACGGCAAGCTCCTCGGCAACCTCGGTAACGGCGTCCAGGCGCTGCTCGGCCGGGAGGCGCCCGAGGCGCTGGCCGCCCGCGTACGCGCCGAGGGGGAGGCGGCGCTGGCAGCGGCCGGCATCGCGCACACCACCCCCGAGGAGGAGGCCGCCGAGCGGAGCGACCGCGTGCGGCACCGGCCGGTCGACGGCGAGGAGCGGGCCGGGGGCTCCACCTGGCAGAGCCTGGCCCGGGGCGCCGGCTCCGCCGAGGCGGACCACCTCAACGGCGAGATCGTGCTGCTCGGCCGGCTGCACGGAGTACCCACCCCGGCCAACGCGGCGGTACAGGCCGCCGTGCGGCGGGCGGTCCGGGAGCGCATCCCGGCCGGCGGCTTCCCCCTCGCCGAGCTGGAGAAAATGGTCGGCTGAACCGGCAACCGCGGCCCGGGCTCCAGGCGTCTCTCCTGCGACCGCCACGGGGGAGGTAGCAGGGTGCCGGACGTCGACGGGTTCGACGAGTTCTACCGGGGCAGCCGGCAACGGCTGCTCGGTTTCGTCTACGTGCTCACCGGCGACCTCGCCGAGGCCCAGGACGCCGTGCAGGAGGCGTACATCCGGGCCTGGCAGCGGTGGTCGACGGTGCGCGGGTACGACGACCCGGAGGCGTGGGTGCGGGTGGTGGCCAGCCGGATCGCCGTGAGCCGCTGGCGCAGCCTGCGTAGCCGGGCCCGGGCCTACCTGCGGCACGGGGCGGAAGAGAGCATTCCCGCGCCGACCACGGACACGGTCGAGGTGGTGGCCGCGCTGCGCCGGCTCCCCGAGGAGCAGCGCACCGCCATCGCGCTCTACTACCTGTGCGGCATGCCGGTCGCCGAGGTGGCCCGGGAGACCGAGGCGCCGGTCGGCACGGTCAAGGCGCGGCTCTCCCGGGGGCGCGCCGCGCTCGCCGGACTGCTCGCGGTCGTGGATCTGGAGGAGGCCGCCGATGCGTGACGATGACCTGACCTTCGTCGAACTGCTGCAGCGGGAGCTGCACAGCGTCCGCTGGGCGGAGCCGGCCGAGATCCGGGCCCGCGCCCGGCGGCGCAGCCGGCGCACGGTGGTGGCGGCGGCGCTCGCCGTGCTGGCGGTGGCCTCGGGCACCGCGCTCGTGGAGGCCGGGCGGGCCGCCGGTCCGACCAGCGCCGTGGGGGACGGCGGTCCGACGGGCACGGTGGCGGCGTCGCCGGTCGCCCCCGCGCCGTCCGGCCGCGCCGACATTCCCGAGGCGGTGCTGCTCGAGCCGCGCGACCTCACAGTCAAGACGGGGGTACGGCTCGGCGACACGGGCCTGGCCGAGCCGGTGCGGGTCGACAGGCAGCTGGAGTCCTGCGCCCGCGAGCAGGGGATCTATCTGCAGCCGACCGTCTCCCGCTACTCCCGTTCGCGGACGCTGCTGCGGCCCGTGGCCGGGGCGTCGGGTGATGTCCCGGTGTTGAGCCAGGACGTGTACCGGGTCGACCCTCCGTGGGGTCTGGGACTCTTCGGCGACATCGATCGGATGCTGGCGGCCTGCCCGCAATGGCAGACCAGCTCGCTCCTGACCCAGACTGGCCGGACAGTGACCGCGGAGACCGAGCACCGCTGGGAGCCTGCCGTCACCGGATTCGCCGGCGACCAGTCGGTGATGCTGCGGCACGTCACGGACCAGGCCCGCGACCAGACCAGCGGGAAGGCGGTCGGGCCGGCGGGGTCGGTCGACGTCACGCTGGTGGTCCGGCTCGGCGACCTGGTGACCGTGATCGTGCCCGGCCCGGGCACGATCGAGGACCGGGTCGACGGCAGCGGGCCGGGCCTGAGCTACCCACAGCTCGAGGCACTCGGCAGGGTGGCCGCCCGGCGGCTGTGCGGAGCGGCCAACCCGGGCTGCTGACGCGCCGAGGCCCCCGTCGCACGCGCGTCGGGGGCCTCGGCGGACAGCGCTACAGCGGGATGTTGCCGTGCTTCTTCGGGGGCAGGGTCTCGCGCTTGGTGCGCAGCACCCGCAGCGCCCGCACGACCTGGGTACGCGTCTCGTGCGGCGGGATCACCCCGTCGACGTACCCGCGCTCGGCGGCGATGTACGGGTTGGCCAGGGTGTCCTCGTACTCGGCGATCTTCTCGGCCCGGACTGCGGCCGGGTCCTCGGCGTTGGCCAGCTCGGAGCGGTAGAGGATGTTCACGGCGCCCTGCGCCCCCATGACCGCGATCTGCGCGGTCGGCCAGGCGAAGTTCAGGTCCGCGCCGAGGTGCTTGGAGCCCATGACGTCGTACGCCCCGCCGTACGCCTTGCGGGTGATGACGGTGACCTTCGGGACGGTGGCCTCGGCGTAGGCGTAGATGAGCTTCGCGCCGCGGCGGATGATGCCGTCCCACTCCTGGCCGGTGCCGGGGAGGAAGCCGGGGACGTCCACGAAGGTCAGCACCGGGATGTTGAACGCGTCGCAGGTGCGCACGAACCGGGCGGCCTTCTCGGAGGCGGCGATGTCGAGGGTGCCGGCGAAGTGCATGGGCTGGTTGGCGACCACGCCCACCGGGCGCCCCTCGACCCGGCCGAAGCCGACCACGAGGTTCTGCGCGTAGAGCGGCTGGACCTCCAGGAACTCGCTGTCGTCGAGGACGTGCTCGATGACCCGGTGCATGTCGTACGGCTGGTTGGCCGAGTCGGGGATCAGGGTGTCCAGCTCCCGGTCCTCGTCGGTGATCTCCAGCTCCGCCGGGGCGTCGAAGACCGGCGGCTCGTCGAGGTTGTTCGACGGCAGGTACGACAGCAGCGCCTTCACGTACTCGATCGCGTCCTCCTCGTCGGTGCCGAGGTAGTGCGCGTTGCCGCTGCGGGCGTTGTGGGTGCGGGCACCGCCCAGCTCCTCCATGCCCACGTCCTCGCCGGTGACCGTCTTGATGACGTCCGGGCCGGTGATGAACATGTGGGAGGTCTGGTCGACCATCACGGTGAAGTCGGTGACCGCCGGGGAGTAGACCGCGCCACCCGCGCACGGACCCATGATCAGCGAGATCTGCGGGATGACGCCGCTGGCCCGCACGTTGCGGAAGAAGATCTCGCCGTAGAGGCCGAGCGAGGCGACGCCCTCCTGGATCCGCGCGCCGCCCGAGTCGTTGATGCCGACGACCGGGCAGCCGATCTTCATGGCCAGGTCCATCAGCTTGACGATCTTCTCGCCGAAGACCTCGCCGAGGGAGCCGCCGAAGACGGTGAAGTCCTGCGCGAAGACGCAGACCTGCCGGCCGTCCACCGTGCCGTAGCCGGTCACCACGCCGTCCCCGTACGGGCGGGTCTTCTCCAGCCCGAAGTTGGTCGAGCGGTGCCGGGCGAATTCGTCCAGCTCGACGAAGGAGCCCTCGTCGAGGAGCATCTCGATCCGCTCCCGAGCGGTCTTCTTGCCCCGCGCGTGCTGCTTCTCGACCGCGCGCGCCGACCCGGCGTGCACCGCCTCGTCGAGCCGTCGCTCCAGGTCCGCCAGCTTGCCGGCGGTCGTGTGGATGTTGATCCCGGTCTCGGTAGTCACGAAGGGAATATAACGATGGTTCAGGTGGGTGCCGCTGTGCAGTGCGCCTCACCGCTTCCCGGCGACCGGCCGGCGTGCGGGCCGTAGGCTGGCGGAATGCCCGGCTCGCCGTACACCGATCTGGATCGCCCGCCACTGTCCGCGGCCCGGCTGCAGCGCGCGCTGGTGGCGCCGCACGGGCCCTGGCGGCGGCTGGAGCTGCGCGCCGAGACCGGCTCGACCAACGCCGACGTGGCCGAGGCCGCCCGGGCCGGCGAGCCGGAGGGCCTCGTGGTGGTCGCCGAGCGGCAGACCGCCGGCCGGGGCCGCCGGGGCCGGGTCTGGCAGTCGCCGCCGCGGGCCGGCCTCGCCACCAGCGTCCTGCTCCGGCCGGGCGAGGCCGTCGCCGAGCGCGGCTGGGCGCCCGTGCCACCGCAGGGGTACGGCTGGCTGCCGCTGCTGGCCGGCGTCGCGCTGGTCGAGGCGGTGGCCCTGCTGGCCGAGCTGGACGCCCGGCTCAAGTGGCCGAACGACCTGCTGCTGGACGGCGCGAAGTGCGCCGGCGTGCTCGCCGAGGCGGTGCCCGGCACGGCGCCCGACCCGCCGCCCGCCATCGTGGTCGGCATCGGCCTGAACGTGACCCTGCGCGCCGACGAGCTGCCGGAGAACCCCACCGGGCTGCCGGCCACCTCGCTCCAGCTGGCCGGCGCCGCCGCCACCGACCGGGACCCGCTGCTGCGCGCCCTGCTCCGCTCGCTGGCCGACTGGTACGAGCGCTGGCGGGACGCCGGGGGCGACGCGGTCGCCAGTGGCCTGCGGGAGGCCTACCTGGCGGGTTGCGCCACTGTCGGCCGGCAGGTCCGGGTGCTGCTCCCAGACGGCCGGGAGGTGCGCGGCACGGCCACCGGCGTGGACCCGGACGGACAGCTGCTGGTCGACGGCCCGGAGGGCGAGCTGCGCCTTGCCGCGGGCGACGTGCTGCACCTGCGCTGAGCACCCTCCGCGCGGCCGATCCCGGAGGATGCGCCGACCGGTTACGGTCAGCCCGTCCTGTTCTGCGAGGAGGTTCCCGTGGCGTTCCCCGAAGACGTGCTCACCGAGGACGAGCACGTCGTGCTGCATCTCCACCCGCACTGGAAGGCCCTGATCCGGCCGATCCTGGTGCTGGTGCTCGCCGTCGCGGCGGTGGTCGCGGGCTGGGTCCTGCTGCCCGAGGGCGACGGCGGCACGATCGCGCTCTACGTGATCGCCGCGCTCGGCCTGGTGCTGGTGTTCTGGCTGGGGCTGTGGCCGTTCCTGGTCTGGCGCACCACCCACTACCTCTTCACCAACGAGCGGGTGCTGCTCCAGGAGGGGGTGTTCTCCCGCAACCGGCGGGACCTGCCGCTGACCCGGATCAACGACCACGCGATGCACCAGAAGTTCCTCGAGCGGCTGCTCGGTTGCGGCACGCTGACCATCGAGTCCGCCGGTGAGCGCGGCCAGTCGGTGCTCAGCGACGTGCCGCACGTCGACCGGGTCCAGACCAAGCTCTACGAGCTGGTGGAGGCCCACCACGACCGGCACAGCCTGGGCGACGGCGAGATGCGGGAGATCCTGGCCGACATGGCCGAGGGCAAGCCCCTGCGCGACCCGTCCGCCTGATCCCGGGTCCTCCGGTGTCCGCTCTCGCGGGCGCCGGAGCGCCGGGCCGGCGTCAGCGGCGCGGGGTGCGACGCGGGGTGGGCTGCAACTTGGCCAGTTCGGCGTCGAGGTCGGCGCCGAGGGCAGGGCCCAGGCCGGCGTCGGCCGCCGCGGGACGGACCTGTTGTGGCGCGTAGTCGCCCGCACGACGCTCGCCGAGCGGCGGCTCGGTCTCCTCCAGCTCGCTGACCGACTCGGCCAGCTCGGCCACCGGGTCCATCTCGCCCACGTTGTCCCACTCGTCGCGCGGAATAACGTGCCAGGTTTCCTGGGCGTGTTTCGGCACCGGCTGGAACACGAACGTCCGGTAGGACCAGAAGCGGAACAGCGTCGCCAGCAGGACGCCACCCGTCTTGGCCACGTTCAACGCGAGCAGGCTGTGCACGCCGAGGCCGTACTTCGCCAGCGCCAGGACGCCCAGTTCGATGATGAGGCCGGCCCCGTTGAAAAGGAAGAACAGGGCGTATTCGCGGCGAAGTGCCGCCTTCGGCCGATCCCGGTACGTCCAGTGCCGGTTCATCAGATACGACGTGATCGTCGCGACGATGGTCGCGATGACGGTGGCCTTGAGCTGACCATCGCGGAAAACCGTGAGTGCCAGCGCATTGAACACCGCGTAATTGATGACGGTGTTGATGCCGCCGACGATGCCGAATTTGAGCGCCTCATGGATGAACTTCTGCCAGCGCTCGGGCAGCAGACGGACAAGAGGCATGCGGAACACCTTAGGGCAGTGGGCAGGGCCGGCTGGGCCCGGCAGGACGGGATGGGCGGTGGGTCACGCCCCGGACTCTCGGTCGCGGCTCGTCGCCGGAACGGGGGGAGTTCCCGCCTCGACGAAAACGAACCGTCGGTACGCCCAGAACCGGAACAGCGTCCCCAGGCCGGTTCCGACGATGAAACTGGCGATGTTGTCCGCCAGTGGGGTCTGGAACACCCCGGGCCACACCGCGCCGAGCCCGTAGCGGCTGATCGCGAGACAGGCCACCGCGATGCCGAGACCCACCCCGTTGAAGAAGAAGAACAGCGCGTACTCGCGGGCGGGGTGGGAGCGCTGGCGGTGCCGCCAGGTCCAGAACCGGTTGCCCAGGAACGCCAGGGTGGCCGCCACGACGGTGGAGATGGTCTTGGCCGCCACCGGCGGCATGTGCCGCACGCTCGCGAGGTAGTTGAAGAGGGCGAAGTCGACGAGGAAGGCGAAGCCACCGACGGTGGCGAACTTGCTCATCTCCCGCACCAGGTGACCGAAACGGTCAATCAGGGCCCCGATCAGACCTCGGCGGGTCTGCGGAGCCCCGGGTTGTTCACCGGTCATCGTCGCGGCCACCCGACGAGAGTACCGGTTGCGCGCTGCGGGGACGGGCCGCAACGGCGAGTCGGCGGCGGCGGCCGCCCAGTTGCGGTGTCCGTGAGCGGAGCGTAACCGCCCGTGGCGGAATTGTGGAGCAGATCACGGAATCGTCGTTCGTGTTATCCCGGCCCGCTTCGGCTCATCCGGCACCGCCGCGGGGTTGGTCGCGAACCGGCCCGTCGAAGGTTCTCCGCAAGATTTGCGTGAAACTGCGCGCGAAAGCGGGTAAGAGATCGCGATGCCGCAGCGTGGCCGTACCTTGTGCAGTTCTTCACAACCAGTCCCACTGACTGGGGAGGCAGCCCGGTTTACGCTGAGCCCAATCCCAGGTTTCCACGAAGGCGACGCACCGGCTCGCCAGTACTCGTGCATCCCATACATCGGTCAGCGTCGACCACAAGGAGATGTGACATGGTTGCTCCGGCTACTGTTCGGGGTATCGATCAGGCCCCGACGTCCCACCCCAAACTGCTCGCCTGGGTACGTGAGGTCGCGGAACTGACCACCCCCGACCGGGTGGTCTGGGTGGACGGGTCCGATGAGGAGTGGCGCCGCCTCACCGACGAGCTCGTCGACAAGGGCACCCTGATCCGGCTGAACCCCGAGAAGAAGCCCAACTCGTTCTACGCGCGGACGGACCCCACGGACGTCGCGCGGGTCGAGGAGCGCACCTTCATCTGCTCCGTCGACGAGGCGGACGCCGGCCCCACCAACAACTGGATGGCGCCGGCCGAGATGAAGCGGACGATGACGGAGCTCTACCGCGGGTGCATGCGCGGGCGCACCATGTACGTCATCCCGTTCTGCATGGGGCCGGTCGAGGCGGAGAGCCCGATGTTCGGCGTCGAGATCACCGACAGCCCGTACGTGGTCGCCTCGATGCGCATCATGACCCGCATGGGCGAGAAGATCCTCGAGGCGATGGGCGACGACGCCGACTTCGTGCACGCGCTGCACTCGATCGGCGCTCCGCTCGAGCCGGGCCAGCAGGACGTGGCCTGGCCGTGCAACGAGACCAAGTACATCTCGCACTTCCCGGAGACCCGCGAGATCTGGTCCTTCGGTTCGGGATACGGCGGCAACTCCCTGCTCGGCAAGAAGTGCTACTCGCTGCGGATCGCCAGCGTCATGGGCCGCGACGAGGGCTGGCTCGCCGAGCACATGCTCATCCTCAAGATCACCTCGCCCGAGGGCAAGGTCTACCACATCGCGGGCGCCTTCCCGTCCGCCTGCGGCAAGACCAACCTGGCCATGCTGGAGCCGACCATCCCGGGCTGGAAGGTCGAGACCATCGGTGACGACATCGCCTGGATGCGGTTCGGCCCGGACGGCCGCCTCTACGCGATCAACCCGGAGTACGGCCTCTTCGGCGTCGCACCCGGCACCGACTGGAAGACCAACGCCAACGCCATGCGGACGCTGGACCGCGGCAACTCCGTCTTCACCAACGTGGCCCTCACCGACGACGGCGACATCTGGTGGGAGGGCATGGGTGAGCCGCCGGCGCACCTGATCGACTGGAAGGGCAACGACTGGACGCCGGAGAGCGACAGCCTCTCCTCGCACGCGAACAGCCGTTTCTGCACCCCGATCACGCAGTGCCCGATCCTGGCCGACGACTACTACGACCCCAACGGCGTGCCGATCGACGCGATCCTGTTCGGCGGCCGGCGCCGGGACACCGTCCCGCTGGTCACCGAGGCCCGCGACTGGGTGCACGGTGTCTACATGGGCGCCACGCTCTCCTCGGAGACCACGGCCGCCGCCTCCGGCGCGGTCGGCGTGGTGCGCCGCGACCCGATGGCCATGCTGCCGTTCATCGGTTACCACGCCGGCGACTACTTCCGGCACTGGATCGAGATGGGCAAGGGCGCCGACGGCGACGAGGCCAAGCTGCCGAAGATCTACTACGTCAACTGGTTCCGCAAGGACGCCGAGGGCAACTTCCTCTGGCCGGGCTTCGGCGAGAACTCCCGGGTGCTCAAGTGGGTCATCGAGCGCCTGGAGGGCCGGGCCGAGGCGGTCGAGACCCCGATCGGCATGGTCCCGGCGCAGGACGCGCTCGACGTCGAGGGCCTGGACATGACCCCGGAGGACGTCCGGATCGCCCTCAAGGTCGACCCGGAGGAGTGGCGCAACGAGCTGCCGCTGGTCACCGAGTGGTTCGAGAAGTTCGGTGACAAGCTCCCCGGCGTCCTCTGGGCCGAGCTGGACGCGCTGCGCGCCCGGCTCGACGCGGAGCCGCAGAAGTAGAGGTGTGACGGAAGCCCGCACCGGGCAACACCGGATGCCATGAGGACGGCCGCCGAACCTGTCGAGGTCCGGCGGCCGTCCGCCGTCCGGGCGCTGACCACCCTGCTCGCCGTCACGGCGGCGGCCACCATCGTGGTCGAGCTGCTCAACTACTGGTACGCCCCGGAGCAGGAGTTCGGGCTCGCCGTCCGCACCGGCTGGGCCATGCTGCGGTCGCTGGGCTTCCTCGTGCTGATCGGGCACGTCAAGCGCGGCCGGGCGGTGGCGAAGCCGTTCGGCCTGATCCTGTCGGTGACCACGGTCTTCGCGGTGGGGCGGCTGCTCGTACCCCGGGCGGGGGTGCCGCCCCTGCCCGGCCTGCTCGGTTTCGCGGTGCTCACGGCGCTCTGCGTCGCCGTGGTGGTGCTGCTCTACCGCTCCGAGGCGGTCGGCGGGCACCTGGTCCGGCACCGCAAGGGCCTGGTCGTCGAGGGCGGGGTGATCTCCTGGCGGGAGGTGGTCCCGAAGCGCCCGCCGGTCACCGGCTGGCTGCTCACCGCTCGGGTGGCCGCGTTCACCTACAGCCCGCTCATGCTGGTCCCGGCCCTGATCGCCACGGGCTCCATCCTCGACGGGCGGATCAGCGCGGTGCCGGCCGTGCTGTTCTGGTTCGCCGCCGGCATCGCGGTCAGCTACGCCGTGCTCTTCTGCACCGCCTTCCTCATGCGCGACCGCCCCTGGGCCCGCAGGTTCCTGGTCGTCATCACCCTGACCACCCTGGCGGTGGACCTGCCCCTGTGCTGGTGGCTCCTGGGCGTGGACGGCCTGGTCCGGGACGGCGCCCCCCTGGTGACGGCCGCCCTCCTGACCCTGTACTCCCTGAGCCGCGCCGGCCACGCGCCCACCCCGCCGCCCTCCCCGTCCTCGGCGCGTTGATCAAGAAGTTTGCGTCAAATTCCGGCCGTTGCCTGACGCAAACCTCTTGATCAACCCGACGAGCCGGGCCGCGGCGTGCGCGAGGTTGGCGGCGGTGTTGATCTCCGGTGGTGCCGCCAACCTCATGATCAACGGGGTGGGGTGGGGCGCGGCGGGTCCAGGGCGGGGTGTGGGCGGGGGAGGATGGGGGTGTGTGGGACGTCATCGTCGTTGGGGCCGGGCCTGCGGGGGCGGCCGCCGCTCTTGGCGCGCGACGGGCCGGCGCGGCGCGGGTGTTGCTGCTCGACCGGTTCGACTTTCCGCGGGACAAGGCGTGCGGAGACGGCATCGCCGCGCACGCGCTGGACGTCCTCGCCGAGCTGCGGGTGACCGGGGCGGTCGACGGGTACGCGCCGCTGCCCGCCCTGCGCCTGGTCGGCCCCGGTGGCGGCACGGTGGCCCGGGCGCTGCCCCGGCCCGCGTACACGGTGCCCCGGCAGGTGTTCGACGCCCGGCTGGTGGCGGCGGCGACCGCGGCCGGTGCGGAGCTGCGCCGGCACACCGTACGCACCGTGGAGGTGCGCGAGGACCGGGTGGTGCTCGACGGGGACCTGGCCGCCCGGGCGGTGGTCGGAGCGGACGGGGCCGGTTCGGTGCTGCGCCGGGCGCTCGGCCACCCGGTGAACCCGGACCGGCACCTCGCCCTCGCCATCCGGGGCTACGCGCCCGCCCGCCCCGGCCCGCCCGAGCAGCTCATCGTCACGTCGTCGCCGCGCTGGCCGGCGTACGCCTGGTCCTTCCCGATCGGCGACGGCCGCGCGAACGTCGGGTACGGGGAGGTGCTGCGCGGCGAGCCGCTGACCCGCGCCCACCTGCTGGAGCGGCTGGGCGCCCTGCTCCCGGACACCGACCCGGCGGCGGTGACCGACCTGCGGGCGCACCACCTGCCGCTCTCCACCCACCGGCCGGCGCCCGGGCGGGGCCGGGTGGTGCTGGCCGGCGACGCGCTCTCGTTGATCAACCCGTTCACCGGCGAGGGCATCTTCTACGCGCTGCGCTCCGGTGCCCTGGCCGGCGCCGCCGCGGCCGACGCCCCGGCCCTCGCGGCCCGCCGGTACGCCGACGCGCTGCGCCGCCGGCTCGGCACCCACCTGCGGCACAGCTCGGTGGCGGCCTGGCTGGCCCGGCGCCGGTGGGTGGTGGACGCGGCCGTGCGCGCCGCCCGCCGCGACGAGCGGGTCTACCGGACCGTGGTGGAGCTGGGACTGGGTGACGGACGTCTCGACGCCCGCACCCTGGCCCGGATCGGCGCCGGGCTGGCACCCGGCAGCGCGTCGGCACGCCGCGCCGCGACCTGACGCCGTGCGATGCGGCACCGAGACACTCATCGTCGGCGCGGGTCGCTACCCTGCAAGGTGATGA
The DNA here is from genome assembly GCF_009671205.1 of Micromonospora terminaliae. NCBI lineage: Bacteria > Bacillati > Actinomycetota > Actinomycetes > Micromonosporales > Micromonosporaceae > Micromonospora > Micromonospora terminaliae. Next base: position 6,375,627 of record NZ_CP045309.1, read on the forward strand.
CTCTGCGGAAACTCCTCTACTCCGTTTACGAGCGCCGGCTCACCGCGAAGCTCGCGGGTAAGCCGGTGCCCCGGCACGTCGGTGTGATGTGCGACGGCAACCGCAGATGGGCCCGGGAGATGGGCTTCGTCGACCCGAACGACGGCCACCGGATGGGCGCCGAGCGGATCAAGGAGCTGCTGCGCTGGTGCGACGCCGCCGGTGTCGGGCACGTCACGCTCTGGCTGCTCTCCACCGACAACCTGACCCGGCCGGCCGCCGAGCTGGACCCGCTGCTCCAGATCATCGAGGACCTCACCACCGAGCTGGCCGAGGAGGGCAACCCCTGGCGGCTGCGGATGGTCGGCGCCCTCGACGTGCTGCCGGCGCACCACGCGGCCGCGCTCAAGGCGGCCGAGGAGCGCACCCGGGAGCGCAGCGGGGGCGCCCAGGTCAACATCGCCGTCGGCTACGGTGGCCGGCGCGAGATCGCCGACGCGGTGCGCTCGCTGCTGCTGGAGCACGCCGCGACCGGCGGCACGGTCGAGGAGCTGGCCAATTCGATCGATGTCGACCACATCTCCGAGCATCTCTACACCAAGGGGCTGCCCGACCCGGATCTGATCATCCGGACCAGCGGCGAGCAGCGTCTCTCCGGCTTCATGCTGTGGCAGAGCGCCCACTCGGAGTTCTACTTCTGCGAACTCAACTGGCCCGACTTCCGCCGAGTCGACTTCCTCCGCGCCCTGCGCTCCTACGCCACCCGCCAACGCCGCTTCGGCGCCTGAGCCCCACCCCGCCCCGGCCGCCCGCCCCGCCCCGCATCCGCGTGACGATCATGGAGCTGTGGCGCCCGGAATGCCGGTGAGGTGGCCTTTGCGCGGGGCCACAACTCCATGATCGGCCGGCGCAGGGTATGGGCGGGGGTCAGGGCAGGTGGGTTAGCGCTTTGGTGAGGAAGTCGCCCAGGGCGGCGGGGGAGTCGAGGGTGAGGTCGGCGGCGTCGGCGACCTCGTGACCGGTCTCCGGGTTCGCCACGGCGACGCAGACGCCGAGGAACTGCGGGTCGGCGGCGGCCCGGGCACGCAGCGCCGAGAAGGCCTTGATGTCGGAGACGTCGTCGCCGAAGTACCAGGCACCGCCGGCGTCCCGGACCACCTCGCCGATGACCATGCCCTTGTCCCGGTCGACCGGCGGCTTCAGCTCCAGCACCATGCGCCCGGCCTGGCAGCGCAGGCCCAGCCGCTCGGCGCGGGCACGGCCCCACTCCTGCACGAGGTCGCCGAGGTGCGGCGCGGTGCGCCAGTGCAGCGCAACGGAGAGCCGCTTGAACTCCACGAGCGCGCCGGGCGGCAACTCGGCGCGGGCCTGCTCGGCCAGCTCGGTCATGGTGGGCACCCAGGGCAGGGCGGCCGGTTCGGTGACCGTCTCGCCGCCGGAGTGGCTGTGCTCCAGCCCGTAGAGGCCGTAGAGGTCGATGCCGGAGAGGCCGCCGAGGTGGTCGCGGAGGAACTCGACCGGGCGCGCGGAGACGATGGCGATCCGGCCTACGCGGGGGGCGAGCGCCTCCAGCGCGGTGAGCACCTTCGGCGCGGGCTGAACCGCGGTCGGGTCGTCGTCGACCGGCGCGAGGGTGCCGTCGAAGTCGAAGAAGAGCACCACGTCACCCGCGCGGGCGGCGGTGGCACGCCACGCGTGCTCGGCGTCCAACGGGGTTTTCGGCTGCTGGTTGCCCAGATTCAACGGCGGCACGCGCGACAGCGTACCCCGGTCACGGCGGCGTATTCGTGGCCGAGATGTGACGCCGGAACGACGTGGGACGGTCAGCGTTCGGCGGCTCCCCGTCCCCGGCGCCCGAACGGCACCACGGCCGCTTCCTGCCCGTGGCTCAGCAGGTAGCCCTCCACGAAGCCGGTGTTCCGGTCGCCGGTGTGCGCCTCGATCTCGTTGAGCCGCGCCACCAGGAACTCGGTGAGCGCGCTGACCCGGTCGTTGAGCCGGTCGTGCAGTTCGGCGACGACCGCGAGGACCACCGCGGTGCCGGCCGTGATGAGCGCGAAGAGGTTGACGACCAGGGGAAGCTGACCGCCGTCCACCACACCGACCACCACGTTGCCGGTCACGCACGATGTCACCGACACCACCGCGACCACGACTGCCAACCATTTCAGGGTCATGGACAGACCCCTCCTTCTGTCCCGCAGGGCTGGGTTCGGCTGTGTCCCGTCCCCCCGCCGACGACGAGCCCTTAGCAGTACAAACAGGCACGCTAGCGTGTCCGATCCGAGCCCGGAGGGGATCGATAGGATCTGTCCGGCGGTTCTTTCGCCATTTGCGGAACTAACTGGCTTGTCGACTATCCGGCCTGTCTGCCTCGTTTTCCGGAATCGGCAGGGAGTGTCGGCCGGTAAGCGAGGTAGCGAATGGTTTCGCGGATGTGGAACTTCTCCGCTTCGGAGACGTCCGGGTCGACCAGCCGGCGCAGCAGGGCCTCGACGTCCGGGTCCATGGGCGGCGCGGTGGGGGTGGCGCGAGGGGCGGCCGCCCGGTCCCAGCCGAGGGCGGTGAACGCCGCCGCCGGGTTGATCCCCAGCCCTTCGCAGAAGGCGACCACCCGCTCGGCCTCGGGGTCGCTGGCCCAGTCACCCCGGACCCAGCGGTTGATGGTCTGCCGGGAGACGCCGGTGCGCCGGGAGACCTCGGTGCCGCTCCAGGCCCGCATGGCACGCGCGTCCTCCAGGGCGCGGCGGACGAAGGTGGCGAAGGCGATCTTCCGTGCGTTCGCGGTCTCGGTCACCCCGTGACGGTACGGCCAGTCGGTCTCCAGGGCACCGCCCGGCACGCTGCTGTCACGCCGGCGTGACGGTGATCCACCGTTTCCGGTAAACGATCCAGAGCTCTTCCTGAGGGGTGTCACCCGGGCAGAATAGATGGACGCCAGTACGGCGGTAAACAGACGAAAAGCTGATACTGTCACGCTCATGAGACAACTTACGGTGTGTCACGTGCATGAGACGACGAGTGCTCACATGCGTCACTCCGCGGGTGTCGAGGGGGTCTCGTGACCGAGCTCGCGACCCGTGCGCAGGCCTTCGGCCTGATCGCCGAGGGGGTGACCGCCGGCCTGAGCGCCCCCTGGCGCCTCTACCTGGCGCGGGGCTGCCGCTACCTCTCCCTCAGCGTCGGGGACCGCGACGAGTGGGACGCCTGGCGGACCCACCTCGGTTGTCCCGAGCTGAGCGTCCGGGTCTACGAGGCCGGCGGCGAGATCCGCCGGGCCTCGGTGGCCGAGGTGATCGTCGACGGGTGCCGGATCAGCGTCGAGCTGGTCGAGGAGGTCAGCACCGCCGATCTGGAGCGGCTGCTGGTCGTCGACCCCCTGCCCGGGACGGACGAGCGATGAGCCCCTTTCTCGCCGTCGTGCTGGTTCTCGTGCTCGGCTCGACCTGCTATGCGGCCGGCCGGCTGCACGGCCAGCTCAGCTACCGGATCGGCTACCGGTTCGGCTACCGCCAGGGCTACTTCGACGGGGACCGGGGCGCCTGGCACCGGCGCCGCCGGGACGCCCAGGCCGCGATCGCCTCGGCGCTGGCCGGTCCGGCCCCGGCCGTGGTGACCACCACGACCGGGCGCTCGACGCCGTTCGCGGGCACGGCCGTCCCCGCCGCGGTCGCGGCCCGCACCGCCACCGGCCCGGCGCTGCGGGCCACCGCCACGGCGACCGCCCAGCTCGGTGGGCTGGCCGCGCGGCAGGGCACCACGTACACCGGCTCGTCGTTCGGCGCGGCCGGCGGCGGGCCGCGGGCCGGGACCCTGGTCCGGCGGCAGGGCTGACGCCCGCCCAGACGCGGTGTGCCGTCCGCGGCGGACGCGCACCGTCGGAGCCGCCCGTCAGACCGGTGACGGTGGCTCCGCCGGCCGGGATGCGCGCAGGGGGCATGCATCCCGGCCGGTTCCGCCGTCGTTCATCTCCCGGTCGGGTGTGATCCACTGCCACCACTAGCCGACCGGGCCTCCGGCGATTAGCGTCTAGGCATGGCACGGGGTTTTCCCGAGCCGGCCGGACAGCCCGGACCTGCGACCTCGCGCACGGGGCCCGCATCCGACCCCGTGTCCCACCGGGCACCGGAAGAGGCGGAACTCGGGTGGCCGGGTGCCCATCCGCGGAGCAGGCCTGTGACCACTCGCCGTACCCCCGCCGGTGCCGACCAGAACCCGGCCGCGACCGCCACGACCCGCCGGACCACCCGCAGCCGCCGTACGGCCGCCGCGTCCGCCGGCGCCGAGGAGCCCCGACCAGCCGGCCCGGCCTTCGTCCTGGACACCTCGGTCCTCCTCTCCGACCCGGCGGCGTTCCACCGCTTCGCCGAGCACGAGGTGGTGCTGCCGCTGGTGGTGATCTCCGAACTGGAGGGCAAGCGCCACCACCCCGAGCTGGGCTGGTTCGCCCGGCAGTCGCTGCGCATGCTGGACGAGCTGCGGGTGAAGCACGGCCGGCTGGACCGGCCGGTGCCCGCCAACGACCAGGGCGGCACCCTCCGGGTGGAGCTGAACCACACCGACGACGGGGTGCTGCCGCCCGGGTTCCGGAACGAGTCGAACGACGCGCGGATCCTCTCCGTGGCGCTCAACCTGGCCGCCGAGGGCCGCGAGGTCACGCTCGTCAGCAAGGACATGCCGCTGCGGGTGAAGGCGGCCTCGGTCGGCCTGCGGGCCGACGAGTACCGGCACGGTCAGGCCAGCGACCCGACCTGGACCGGGATGGCGGACCTGGAGCTGGCCGAGGAGGAGATCGGCCGGCTCTACGCGGGCGAGACGCTCGACCTCGACGCGGCCGCCGGCCTGCCCTGCCACACCGGCCTGGTGCTGCACTCGGCACGGGGCTCTGCGCTCGGCCGGGTGCTGCCCGACAAGACGGTCCGCCTGGTGCGGGGGGATCGGGAGGCGTTCGGCGTGCACGGTCGCTCGGCCGAGCAGCGGGTGGCCCTCGACCTGCTCCTGGACGAGTCGATCGGCATCGTCTCGCTGGGCGGCCGGGCCGGCACCGGCAAGTCCGCGCTGGCCCTCTGCGCCGGCCTGGAGGCCGTGATGGAGCGCCGCCGGCACAAGAAGGTGGTCGTGTTCCGCCCGCTGTACGCGGTCGGCGGCCAGGAGCTGGGTTACCTCCCCGGGTCCGAGTCGGAGAAGATGTCGCCCTGGGCGCAGGCCGTCTTCGACACCCTCGGCTCCGTGGTGCACGAGAACGTGCTGGAGGAGGTCACCTCGCGGGGCCTGCTGGAGGTCCTGCCGCTGACCCACATCCGCGGCCGGAGCCTGCACGACGCCTTCGTCATCGTCGACGAGGCGCAGTCGCTGGAGCGCGGCGTCCTGTTGACCGTGCTGTCCCGGATCGGCCAGGGGTCGCGGGTGGTGCTCACCCACGACGTGGCCCAGCGGGACAATCTGCGGGTCGGCCGGCACGACGGGGTGACCGCGGTGATCGAGGCGCTGAAGGGCCATCAGCTCTTCGCGCACGTCACTCTCAGCCGTTCGGAGCGTTCGCCCATCGCCGCGATGGTCACCGATCTGCTGGAGGACATTCCGCTCTGAGGCTGCCCTTTGCCCCATTTTGCGGGCATTCTCTTTGTGGCGCAGATCACAATCGGCGTCCTTGGTTTCCCATCGGCCTCACTGTGCGCAATGGTGTCCAACGAGCGCCTCAGCACCACCAAGATCGTTGAGCATCGTTCGCCGGGACCCGGCGGGAGAGCCACGAACACCGGTGCGCCGGCTGCGACCGCGAGGGTCGGGGCGCTCACGGCGCCGCCGAGGCCGCTCCCGGGCCGCGCGTCGCGCCGTGTCCTTGCCCCCGACGAAGGGACACTTCGTGAGTCGGCTGTGGAGCCGGTTCGGCGCCCGTACGGCCGCCGTCGCACTGCTCTCCGTGGGCGTTGCCGGCGGCTTCTATCTGGGTGAAGACCGACAGACCCAGCAACAGGGCCTGACCGCGCAGGTCGGCCTGCAGGTCGACCGGACGGAGTACGCGTACCAGCGCGACCGCCAGGCCGACCACCGCCTCGTGTCGGCCAAGCAGCGAGCCGCCGAGTACCAGGCGAAGCTGCGCGCCGCGGCGGCGGCCAAGGAGGCCGCCCAGCGGGCCAAGGAGGCCGAGGCGGCGGCCGCGTCCCGCAAGAAGGAGCGGGAGGCCGCGGAGAAGGCGGCGGCCAAGCCGTACGACGGGCCGATCCCGGCCTCCTGCGAGGAGTTCAGCGGCAACCGCAAGATCGGTTGCGCGATCATGCTCGACGAGGGCTTCGGCATCGACCAGTTCCCCTGTCTGGACAAGCTCTGGACGCGGGAGAGCGGCTGGAACCACAAGGCCTACAACGAGGGGTCCGGCGCGTACGGGATCCCGCAGGCCCTGCCGGGCAGCAAGATGGGCTCGGTGGCCGACGACTGGAAGACCAACCCGGCCACCCAGATCAAGTGGGGCCTCGGCTACATCGAGGGCCGCTACGACGACCCCTGCGGTGCCTGGGCGCACTCGCAGAGTTCCGGCTGGTACTGATCGGACACCGACGGCGGGGCGTGCGGAGATTCGCACGCCCCGCCGTCGTCGTGCCGCGGCTCGGGTGGCGGTACGTCGCGATTGCTGATAGCACTTGACGGGTGACCTGGCGAGACGGCCCGACGGGCGGCGACCCCCACCGGTTCGGCACCGAGGCGTTCTACGCCTCGCTCGGCCGGGCGTTCGTCGCCATGTGCGCGGTCGTGCCGGTGCTGTTCCTCATCGAGGCCGTCGACGTGGGCCTGCGCGCCGACCTGGACGTCACCGCCGGCATCATCCCGCACCGCATCCAGGGGCTCGACGGCATCTTCTTCTCGCCGTTCCTGCACGCCGGCTGGAACCACCTCTACAGCAACAGCATCCCGCTGATCCTGCTCGGCACCTTCGTGCTGGCCGCCGGCACCCGCCGGTTCCTCTGGTCCACGCTGGTGATCATCCTGGTCAGCGGCCTGGGGGTCTGGTTCACCGGTTCGCCGAACTCGGTGGTGGTCGGCGCGAGCGGGGTGATCTTCGGCTACCTCGGCATCCTGCTCACCCGCGGCATCGTCGAGCGCAGTTGGTGGAACTTCGCCGTGGTGCTCCTCGTCGGCCTGCTGTACGGCTGGCAACTGCTCGGCATCCTTCCCACCGACGAGCGCATCTCCTGGCAGGGCCACCTGTTCGGGTTGCTCGGCGGTGCCGTCGCGGCCGTGCTGTTCCGCCGCCGTACGGACACGGGGGACCGGGACACGCTCGGGTCACCGCCGGTCACGCTGTCCTGACGGCACGTCCATCGGCCGGCGGGACGTGCTTGCCCGCGGCCACCGCCCCGCCTACCGTCGAGATCAGCACGCGTTGATCCCCTGGCGAAGTGACGGGACGGTACGCCATGCGCGAGGTCGATGTCGCCGTGATCGGGGCCGGCCCCGCCGGGCTGTTCGCCGCCTACTACGCCGGGTTCCGGGGGCTCTCCGTCGCCGTGATCGACGCGCTGCCCGAGCCGGGGGGCCAGGTCACCGCCATGTACCCGGAGAAGCTCATCCTCGACGTCGCCGGGTTCCCCGCCATCAAGGGGCGGGAGCTGGTGGCCAACCTGGTCGCCCAGGCCGCGCCCTTCCGCCCGGACTACCTGCTCGGGGTGCGGGCGGAGAAGCTGTCGTACCTGGACGGGCGCCCGGTGCTCGGGCTGGCCGGCGGTGACCAGCTGCACTGCGGCGCGGTGCTCGTCACCGGCGGGCTGGGCAGTTTCACGCCCCGGCCGTTGCCGGTGGCGGACAGCTTCGTGGGCGGCGGGATCGTCTACTTCGTACCGCAGCCGGCCGAGCTGACCGGCCGGGACGTGCTCATCGTGGGCGGCGGCGACTCGGCGTTCGACTGGGCCGTGACGCTGGCCCCCATCGCCCGCTCGGTGACCCTCGTGCACCGGCGGGACCGGTTCCGCGCGCACGCCTCGACCGTCGACCGGGTGCGCGCGCTGCCGGTGCGGATCGTGGTCAACGCCGAGGTGACCCGGCTGCACGGGGAGGACCGGGTCACCGGCGCCGAGCTGGCCGTACGCGGCGGCGCCGTGGAGACGGTGCCGGTGGACACCGTGGTCGCCGCCCTCGGGTTCACCGCCGACCTGGGCCCGCTCGCCGAGTGGGGGCTGCGCCTGGACCGCCGGCACATCGTGGTCGACAGCGCCATGGCCACCAACCTGCCCCGCGTCTTCGCGGCCGGGGACATCACCGACTACCCGGGCAAGGTCCGGCTCATCGCCACCGGCTTCGGTGAGGCGGCCACCGCCGTCAACAACGCCGCGGTCGTCATCGACCCGAGCGCGCACCTCTTCCCGGGCCACTCCTCCGACGGCACCTGACCGGCGGGCCGCCGCGCTCAGGCCGCGGGCAGGCCGATGAGGTCGGCCATCAGGCCGGTCTGGTGGTCGAAGTACTCGTCGCGGTGCGGCAGCGTGCGGTTGATCCGGCCGAACAACTCGAAGCTGATCAACCCGAAGAGCTGGGTCCAGCCGGCCATGCCCCGGGCCAGCAGGGCGGGCGGCACGTCAACGTCGAGCAGCGCCGCCAGTTCGGCCACGTCGGACCGCAGCGGTTCGGGCAGTTCCTCGCCGGACGGTGCGAGCCGGCCGGCGGCCACCCCATCGCGGAGGATGCCGACCAGGGTCACCGGGGGTCGCTGGGCCGGCTCCACGGTGTCGTCCGGGGCCGCGTAGCCGGGGACGGGGCTGCCGTAGAGCAGGGCGTACTCGGCGGGGTTGGCCAGCGCCCAGGCCCGGGCGGCCCGGCACACGGCGTGCCAGCGGCCGCGCAGGTCGGCCTGATCGACGCCGGCATCGGCCGCCTCGACCACGTCGCCGAGCGCGCCGTACGCCTCCAGGATCAGCGCGGTGAGCAGGTCGTCGCGGCTGGGGAAGTAGCGGTAGATCGCCGACGAGACCATGCCCATGTCGCGGGCGACCGCCCGGAGCGAGAGGTTGGCGCCGTCGGTGGCCAGGTGGCGACGGGCGACCGCCTTGATCTCTTCGATCATGCCGGCGCGGACCCGGGCGCGGAGCGAGGGAGCGACCATGCCTCCACTCTGCCACGCCGGAGAGCGGCATTCAAAACCGAGAGCAGTGCTCTTGACGAAATGGCCCGGCGTCGGGCATGCTCTGTTGCGAGAGCGGTGCTCTCGGAATGGATCCCTGCTTTGAAGGGTGGCCCCTCATGGCCCTGCACGTCATCGTCGGCGCCGGACCCGTCGGCACCGCCACCGCCCGCCTGCTCGCCGAGCGCGGCGACCGGGTGCGGGTGGTGACCCGCCGCGGCACCGGCCCGGCCCACCCCGCCGTCGAGCGGGTCGCCGCCGACGCCGCCGACGCCGACCGGCTGACCGCGCTGACCGAGGGCGCGGTGGCGGTGTACAACTGCGCCAACCCGGCCTACCACCGCTGGCCGCTGGACTGGCCGCCGCTGGCCGCCGCGCTGCTCACCACCGCCGAGCGGACCGGCGCGGTGCTCGCCACCGTCGGCAACCTCTACGGGTACGGCCCGGTCGACGCCCCCATGACCGAGGCGACCCCGCTCGCCTCGACGGGCACGAAGGGCCGGGTCCGCAACCGCATGTGGGCCGACGCGCTGGCCGCGCACCGGGCCGGCCGGGCCCGGATCACCGAGGTACGCGGCTCCGACTACCTCGGCCCGGACGGGACCTCGCTGGCCATGATGGTGCTGCCCCGGGTGCTCGCCGGGCAGCGCGTGTTCCTGCCGGTCGACTGGGACGCCCCGCACACCTGGACGTACATTCCGGACGTCGCCCGTACCCTGGTGGCCGCCGCGACCGACGAGCGGGCCTGGGGACGCGCCTGGCACGTGCCCAGCGCGCCCGCCGTCTCGATGCGGGACCTCGCCCAACGCGCGGCGGCCCTGGTCGGTGCGCCCGCGCCGCGACTGACCCGGATGCCGTACCCGGTGCTCTGGCTCGGCGGGCTGGCCAACCCGTTCGTCCGGGAACTGCGGGAGACCGCCTACCAGTTCGCCCGCCCGTACGTGCTGGACTCGACCGCCGCGACCGCCACCCTCGGCGTCGAGGCGACGCCGCTGGACCGGGCGGTCAAGGAGACGGTGGCGGCGCTGCGCGCCTGACCAGCCTCGGCGGCGGCCCGAGCGCGGCGACCAGCACCGCGACCAGCGTCAGCGCCGCGCCCAGCAGGGTGGTCGGCGTGGGGTGCGAGGCGGCGGTGGGCAGCAGCAGGTCCAGCAGGACGGCGCCGACGACCTGCCCGGCGATGGTGGCCAGGCCGAGCAGCAGCACCCCGGTGAACCGGACGATGGCGGCGGCCAGCGCGATGAACACGATGCCGATGGGGCCGCCCACGTAGAGCCACGGCTCGGCCGGGAAGGCGCCGGCCGGGCGGCCCCGGACCGCCACGTCCACCGCGAAGGTGGCGAGCAGCGCCACGGTGCCCACGGTGAAGTTGACCAGCGTGGCGGTCATGGCGCTGCCGGTGGCCCCGCGGACCCGCCCGTTCACCGCCTGCTGCCAGGCGATGCCCACCCCGGCGGCCAGCGGCAGCAGGGCCAGCGCCAGGGCACCCGGGTCGCCCAGCCGGTCGCCTACCGCCAGCAGCACGGCCACCACCGTGAGCGCCGCGCCGACCAGCCGGTTCGGGGTGACCGGCTGCCGCCCGGTCGGGCCGATCCCCGCCCGGTCGACGAGCAGGCTGCTGCCGGACTGCCCGGCCACCACGGCGACGGTGAACACCGCCACGCCGAGGGCGCCGATGGTCAGGCCCTGGGTGGCGACCAGGAAGGCGCCGCAGACCCCGCCGAGGCACTGCCACGGCCGCAGCGAGCCGTCCCGGAGCGCGGCCCGCAGGGCGGCCAGGCCCCGCCGGCCGCCGGGGGAGGCGGGGACCAGCACGAGCAGCACCAGCAGGCCCACGCCGAACGAGACCACCGCGGCGGCGATCCCGTCGGCCAGGCGTACGCCGAGTTCTCCGTTGATCCGGGACTGGACGGCCACCGCGACCCCCGAGGCGGTGGCCAGCCCGGTGCCGGCGATCCGCCGCGTGGTCGGCAGCGTCGGGGTCGCCGCCGTCCCGGTCGCGGTCACTCCTGCTCGGCCAGGGGGCGCCCGTCGAAGTCGACCGCCGAGTAGAGGGCGAGCTTCTCCAGCCGGTGGTAGGAGTCGATCACCCGGATCGTGCCGCTCTTCGAGCGCATCACGATCGACTGGGTGTACGCCCCGCCCGCCCGGTAGCGCACCCCGCGCAGCAGGTCGCCCGAGGTGACGCCGGTGGCCACGAAGAAGCAGTTGTCGCCGGTGACCAGGTCGTCGGTGAACAGCACCCGGTCCAGGTCGTGTCCGGCGGCGAGCGCCTTCTCCCGCTCCTGCTCGTCCTTGGGCCAGAGCTTGGCCTGCATCATGCCGCCCATGCACTTCAGCGCGCAGGCCGCCGTGATGCCCTCCGGGGTGCCGCCGATACCCATGAGCACGTCGACGTCGGACTCGCCCCGGGCCGCCGCGATGGCGCCGGCGATGTCGCCGTCGGAGATGAACCGGATGCCCGCCCCGGTCCGCCGGATCTGCTTCACCAGGTCGTCGTGACGCGACCGGTCCAGCACGCAGACCGTCACCTCGGCGGGGTCGGTGCCCTTGACCTTGGCGATCCGCCGGATGTTCTCGGCCACCCCGGCGTTGATGTCGACCACGTCGGCGTACATCGGGCCGACCGCGAGCTTCTCCATGTAGAAGACGGCGCTCGGGTCGAACATCGCACCCCGCTCGGCCACCGCGAGCACGGCCAGCGCGTTCGGCATGCCCTTGCTCATCAGCGTGGTGCCGTCGATCGGGTCGACCGCCACGTCCACCTCGGGACCGGTCCCGTCGCCGACCTCCTCGCCGTTGAAGAGCATCGGGGCGTTGTCCTTCTCGCCCTCGCCGATCACCACGACACCGCGCATCGGGATCGAGTTGATCAGCTTGCGCATGGCGTCGACGGCGGCTCCGTCGCCGCCCTCCTTGTCGCCCCGGCCGACCCAGCGGCCGGCGGCCATGGCCGCGGCCTCGGTCACCCGGACCAGGTCGAGGGCGAGGTTACGGTCGAGATCCTGGGGCGTCCGCGTCCTGGTGGTTGTCATGACGGCTTCCTCCTCGCGACGTTGCGGGGTGGACCGGCGGGATGCGGCCGTCGCCGCCGCCGGTTTTGTCGCTGATCCTCACACGATCCCAGGTTCGCCGCCGGAGCGGGGCGGAGGAGGCCAGGATCACGTCACCCGGACGGCTGCGAGAATGGTCGGGTGGAACCCGCACAGCCTGCCGACCGCGCACCGACCGACGCCACTCCGCCCGACGGCCAGCCGCCGGTGCGGCCGGCCGCCGGAGCGACCCCGCCGGCGGGGGAGCCGGCCCTCGTCGAGTCGACCGGCGCCACGTCGCTGACCGACGCCGCGACGCCCGACGACGCCGGGGAGCAGCCCGCGCCGCCCCCGCGCAAGGAGAAGGCCCGGTCCGAGCGGTCGCCGAAGGACATGGCGCTGTCGCTGCTGGTCCTGCTGGTCCCCATCGCCCTGCTGCTCGCCTTCTACCGGGGCTTCCTCGGCGGAGACGAGCCGGTCACCGTCGACCCGGCGCCCGCCGTCGAGCAGGCCCGCGCGGCGGGCGCCTTCCCGGTCGCCGAGCCGCAGGGGTTGGGCTCCGACTGGCGTGCGGTCAGCGCCCGCTACCAGACCGAGTCGGGCGCCGGGACGCTGCGCATCGGCTACCTGACCCCGGAGGGCCGCGGCGCGCAGCTGGTGGAGAGCAACGCGCCGGCGGAGAAGCTGCTGCCGGCCGAGCTGAGCGGTGGCCAGCCGCAGGGTCCGGCCGACCTGCCCGGCGGGACGAGCTGGCAGCGGTACACCGCCCGGGGCAACGAGCAGGCCCTCGTCCTGCTGGAGCCGAACCGGACGGTGATCGTGGTGGGCGACGCCGGTGAGGCGGAGCTGCGCGAGCTGGCCACCTCGCTCCGCTGACCGCTCCCGCACCGGACAGGGATTGCGGAACACCGCTTCAGGGAACAGAAGGGGGCACGAGCCCGCCGGGGCCGACCACACCGGCCGGACCGGGCTCGTGCGCCGGAGCCGGCGTCCGGGCTGCGGCGCCCCGACTCCGGCACCTCCGTGGGCCGGACGACCCACCTGGAGAGGTTTGACGTGAAGATTCGACGCTTCAGCGCCACCGCGTTCGCCGCGGCGCTGCTCATCCCCGGCCTGGCCGCGTGCAACGACAACGGGACCGCCGGCGCGGGAGCCTCCGCGACCCCGGCCGCCTCCGGCAGCGCCGCCTCCGGCAGCATCGCCCCGAGCGGCACGCCCGGCGGCGACGCCAAGCAGGCCCTGCTCGACTCCACCAACGCGATCCGCGAGGGGAACTTCCGGTTCAGCATGTCCGGCGCGGGCTCCACCGCCGAGGGGCAGGTGCACGAGCCCACCCAGAGCGCCGAGATGCGGATGACGATCGGCGACCCGTCGTCGGACCTGATGATGAAGCTGGACCTGGTCCACTACAAGCCGGACAGCTGGGTCAAGGTGGAGCTGGGCGGCAAGGCCGCCGCCAGCGTGCCCGGGCTGAAGAACCTCAACCTGGGCAAGTACCAGCACCTCGACCAGACCCGGATCCAGGGCAACCGGGCGCTCGGCTTCGACTTCGACAAGCTCGACCCGGCCGGCAGCGCGGTGCTGACCCAGGGCGTCACCGAGGTCCGGCAGACCGGCGAGGGCGCGTACGCGGGCACCGTCGACGTGTCGAAGGCAGCCGAGGCGGGCTCGCTCGACCCGGCCGTGATCACCGCGCTCGGCGCGCAGGCCCAGTCGGTGCCATTCACCGCCAAGGTCGACCCGCAGGGCCGGCTCAGCGAACTGGTGCTCAAGATCCCGGCCGCCGGGCAGAGCGCCGCGCAGGACGTGAAGATCACCTACACGGACTACGGCAACGCCGCCGCCGCGCAGAAGCCCCCGGCCGACCAGGTCGTCGAGGCGCCCGCGGAGCTCTACAACCTGTTCAAGTGACCGGGCCGGCGGGACGGCTCCGGCCGTCCCGCCGCTCAGTCCTCGGTGCGCTGCCGGGCGGCGTCGATGCGCTCCCGGGCGCCGTCCAGCCAGCGCTGGCAGATCCCGGCGAGCTGCTCGCCGCGCTCCCAGAGCGCCAGCGACTCCTCCAGCGAGGTGCCGCCCGCCTCCAGCCGCTCGACCACCGAGGCCAGCTCGGCGCGGGCCTGCTCGTAGCTGAGCCGCTCGTCCTTCGTCGTGTCAGTCATCGGGTCCCATTTCATCAGCCGTCCACGGTGGCGGTCAGCTCGCCCTCGGCGAGGCGGACCCGCAGCGGATCACCCTTGGCCACCTCGGACGCGGCGCGGACCACGTGCCCGTCGCCGCGCTGGACGATGGCGTAGCCCCGGTCGAGGGTGGCCGCGGGGGAGAGGGCGCGCAGCCGCGCCAGGGTGTGCCGCAGGTCGTCGCCGGCGGCGCCGAGCCGGTGGTCCAGGCAGCGGCCGGCCCGGTCGCGCAGCGCCGCGACGTCGGTGGCCCGCTGGTCGACCATCACCTGCGGGCGGGCCAGCACCGGCCGGGACCGCAGCAGGTCGAGCCGGTGCTGCTCGCGGTCGACCAGGTTGCGTACCGCCCGCTCCAGCCGGGACCGGGCCTGGCCGATGAGGCGGACCTCCTCGGCCAGGTCGGGCACGATGCGCTTTGCCGCGTCGGTCGGGGTCGAGGCGCGTACGTCGGCGACGTAGTCGAGCAGCGGAGTGTCGGTCTCGTGGCCGATCGCGCTGACCACCGGCGTGCGGCAGGCGAAGACCGCCCGGCACAGCGCCTCGTCGGAGAAGGGCAGCAGGTCCTCGATGCCCCCGCCGCCCCGGGCGATGATGATCACATCGACCGTCGGGTCGGCGTCGAGGACCTTGAGCGCGCCCACGATGTCGGGCACGGCGCTCGGCCCCTGGACCGCCACGTTGACCGTGCGGAACTCCACGGCCGGCCAGCGGCGGCGGGCGTTGGTCAGCACGTCCCGCTCGGCGGCCGACGCGCGGCCGGTGATCAGCCCGATCCGGCCGGGCAGGAACGGCGGCCGGCGCTTGCGGGCCCGGTCGAAGAGCCCCTCGGCGGCCAGCAGCTTCTTGAGCTTCTCCAGCCGGGCCAGCAGCTCGCCGAGCCCGACCTGGCGGATCTCGTCGGCGCGTAGGCTGAGCGTGCCGCGGGCGGCGTAGAACTCGGGCTTGGCGTGCAGCACCACCCGGGCGCCCTCGGCCAGCTCCGGCGCGCCCGCGTCGAGCACGTCGCGGTTGGTGGTGACGGTCAGGCTGAGATCCGCCGACGGGTCACGCAACGTCAGGAAGACCGTGCTCGCCCCGGGCCGGCGGCTGATCTGCGCGACCTGGCCGTCGACCCACACCCACCCCAGGCGGGCGATCCAGGCCCCGATCTTCTGGCTCACCACCCGGACCGGCCACGGCTCCTCGGACGTGCTCCGCTCCTCGCTCACCCGCCCACCCTACGGCCCACCTCCGACGGGACCGTGCCCCGGACGTGGCACAGCTCGCAGTCCAGGCGGGGCGGAGGAGGCACGTACGATGGTCGGGTGACTGATGCTGAGACGACTTCCCGGACCGGCAAGCGCGTGCTCCTGGCCAAGCCCCGCGGCTACTGCGCGGGCGTGGACCGGGCGGTGCAGACCGTCGAGGAGGCGCTCAGGCTCTACGGCGCGCCGATCTACGTCCGCAAGCAGATCGTGCACAACAAGCACGTGGTGCAGACGCTGGAGGCCA
This sequence comes from Micromonospora terminaliae, assembly GCF_009671205.1. NCBI lineage: Bacteria > Bacillati > Actinomycetota > Actinomycetes > Micromonosporales > Micromonosporaceae > Micromonospora > Micromonospora terminaliae. Next base: position 6,391,418 of record NZ_CP045309.1, read on the forward strand.
AGGGCGCGATCTTCGTGGAGGAGAACGAGGAGGTGCCGGAGGGCGCCACCGTCATCTTCTCCGCGCACGGCGTGGCCCCCGAGGTCTACGAGCAGGCCCGGACCCGCTCGCTCAAGGCGATCGACGCGACCTGCCCGCTGGTCACCAAGGTGCACCAGGAGGCCCGGCGGTTCGCCGCCGAGGACTACGACATCCTGCTGATCGGCCACGAGGGGCACGAGGAGGTCGTCGGCACCGCCGGCGAGGCGCCCGCGCACATCCAGCTGGTCGACGGGCCGGACGGCGTCGACAAGGTCACCGTGCGCGACCCGAACAAGGTCGTCTGGCTCTCCCAGACCACCCTCTCGGTCGACGAGACCCTGGAGACCGTGGCCCGGCTCAAGCAGCGGCTGCCGCTGCTCCAGTCGCCGCCCAGCGACGACATCTGCTACGCCACCTCCAACCGGCAGCACGTGGTGAAGGAGATCGCCCCCGACTGCGACGTGGTGATCGTGGTCGGCTCGCGGAACTCCTCCAACTCGGTCCGCCTCGTCGAGGTGGCGCTGGACGCCGGCGCCCGGGCAGGGCACCTGGTCGACTTCGCCCACGAGATCGACGACGCCTGGCTGGAGGACGCCCGCACCGTGGGGGTCACCTCGGGCGCCAGCGTGCCGGACGAGCTGGTGCAGCAGGTGCTCGCGCACCTGGCCGAGCGCGGATTCGCCGACGTCGAGGAGATCACGACCGCCAACGAGCGGCTGACCTTCTCGCTGCCCCAGGAGCTCAAGCGGGACCTGAAGGCCGCGGCCGCCCGCGGCTGACCGGCCGGAACGAAACCGCCACTGACCACGTCCAACCGGTCATGAAGACTCCTCGGACGGTTCTCGTCGCCCTGCTGGCCGGCGCGGCGCTGACCGCCTGCGCCGGTCCGGGCAGCGAGCCCGCCGGTCCCAGCCCGACGGGTGCCGCCCCGGCGACCAGCAGCACCGGGCCGTGCGAAACCTGGCCCGCCTGCCAGGCCGATCCCGGCCCCAGCCCGACAGGAGCCCCGGTGACCAGCCAGCCCGATCCCGGCCCCAGCCGCCCGAACCCCACCTGGAAGGGCGGCCCGTCGAAGCCGCCCGGCCCGGGCGCCACCACCCTCACCGGGACGATCCGCGCCGGTGTCGAACCGAACTGCCTGCTGCTCGACGACAACCTGCTGATCGGCGGCCCGCGCGACCTGCTCAAGCCGGGCACCCGGGTCGAGGTCACCGGTCACGCGGAGCCGGGCATGATGACCACCTGCCAGCAGGGCACCCCCTTCGTCGTCGAATCGGCCCGCCGCGCCTGATCCCGCGCCGAGGCCGGAAACGGCGGAGCCCCGCCCCCGGGTGGGGGCGGGGCTCCTGGGTTCAGCGGGTCAGTTGACCGCACCGACCTCCACCGAGCCGCGGCCGACGACCGCGCCTTCGACGGTGGTGACGGCGAGGTCACCGTAGAGCTCCCGGCCGGCGGCCGGGGTGGCCTTGGCGGTCACCGTGCCGGTCAGGGTCGCGGTGGCGCCGTTGGCCAGGGCCAGCGGGGTGCTCGGGGCGGAGAGCGAACCCAGCGCCGGGGCGGCGAAGGAGTCGCGGTAGTCGTACGCGGTGGTCGGGTCGCTCACCGAGTAGCCGTCGATGACGACCCGGTAGGTGCCGGCGGCCGGGTTGGTCAGCGTGACCGCCTCCTCCGAGTCACCGTCGGCCGACTGGCCCACCCGCGTCGCGCCGAGGAAGACCGACAGGTCCAGGTCGGCGCTCAGGTCGGACGGGTTGCCGATCCGGGCGGTGAACGAGGTGGCCCCCGCCGGGACGTCCACCGTGTATTCCTGGCGAGCGCCCTGGGCGATGCTCGGCCGCTCGGCGTGCACGCTGGACAGCGGGCCACCGACGCCGGTCACCTGGACCGGGCCGAACGTGTTGGTCAGGCCCCAGCTCACCTCGGTCGGGGTGCCGGCGGTCACCGACGGCAGCTCGACCACGGCCGGCTCGACCGCGACGCCCTGCACCCGCGCCTGGAGCTGGAACGGGTTGTTCAGCGCCGGCGAGGTGCGCCGCGCCTCCACCTCGATCTCCCAGACGCCCGGGATCGGGTTCTGGTAGTCCCGCTCCTGCGGCTTACAGGCGGCGGCGTCGGAGAAGTTGGTGTAGCAGGCGGTGCTCGCGGTGCTCTCGACCGGCACGCCGTACGGGTTGATGGCGATGAACCGGGTCTGCGAGCCGGTGGCGATGCCGGAGAGGTTGACCTGCAGCGCGCCGGCGCCCTTCGGAACCGTCACGAAGTACGAGGTGAAGCCGTTCCGGTCGACCGAGCCGGCGGTGGCGAACGAGTAGGCCGGCGCGGAGACCGCGGTCGAGGCGACCACGACGGTGGCGACCTCGAAGTCGACCACCGAGGTGGCCGGGTCGTCGACGGTCATGATGGCGCCGTGCGCGCCGGCGGTCAGCGGCTTGGCCTTCACCTTGACGGTGACGGTCTTGTCGAGCGGCAGCCACACGACCGCCGGGGCCGAGAAGGTGCCGTCGTTGCCGCGGAACGCGACGGTGTGCTTGAGGCTCTTGTTCGGGCCGCTGGTGCGGGTCAGCTTGACCTCGTAGGTGCGGCTCTCCTTGACCTTCTGCCCGCCGTCGCCGGCCGCGCAGCGGTTGTAGATGCCGGTGCCGACGTTCGGGTTCGGCTCGAACACGCCGGAGTCCTTGTTGTACTTCGTCAGGTTGCCCGACAGTTCGGTGCAGACCGGCGCCGCGGAGGTGTAGGTCCGGGTCTGCACGCCCGCGGCGAGCAGGTCCCACGCGCCCGCGACGTTGAACATGCCGTAGCCCTGCGCGTAGGTCGGGACGTCCGCGATCGGCTTGGCGGAGGTGTAGATGGCCCGGCGCAGCGCGGCCGGGGTGACGCCCTCGTCGGTGGCCTTGGCCGCCGACAGCAGCAGCGCGGCGGCGCCGGTGGCCTGCGGCGAGGCCATCGAGGTGCCGTTCAGCATCTGGTAGCCGGGGGGCAGCGAATAGCCGGCCTCGGGGACCGGGTTGCCGGGCTGCCAGGTCGGCGCGGTGGAGATGGCCGAGCCGGGGGCGGTGACGTTGGGCTTGAAGCCGCCGTCCTCACGCGGGCCGCGCGAGGAGAAGTTGAACAGCGCGTTCTCCTTGCGGACCACCGAGCCGTAGTTGGCCAGCCAGGTGTCCTTGCTGACGTTCGCGGCCACGCTGACCACGTTGCTGGCGACGGAGGGGTCGCCGACGGTGTTCAGGCCCGGGCCGGAGTTGCCGGCCGAGATGAACATCTGCACGCCGTAGGTGCTGATCAGCTCGTCGTAGAGGTTGGCGCGGGCGTTGGAGCCGTCGTTGAGCGCCGGCAGGCCACCGATCGACATGTTGACCACGTCGACCTTGCGGTTGACCACCAGGTCGACCATGCCGGTGGTGAGCGCCGCGGCGGTGCAGCCGCCGCCCCACGAGCAGGCCCGGGCGGAGACGAGCTTGGCGCCCGGGGCGGCGCCGTCGAGGACGCTGTTGCCCAGCATGTCGTTGGCGGCGGTGATGCCGGCGACGTGGGTGCCGTGGGTCGCCTCGATGATCCCGATGTTGACGAAGTCGTAGTACGGGCCGGGCTGGCCGTCCGCCGGCGCGATGTCCACGTTCTTGCGGTACTCGACCACGAACGGGATCTGCTCGCGCACGGCGGTGGCCGGATTGTCCGTGCCGAAGTGGCCGACCTGGAACTTCTCCTTGTACGGCCGCATCGGCTCGTCGTCGGTGAAGTCGTTGTTCTGGTTGGCGTCTACGCGGATGTCGCCGTTCACCGGGTTGTAGAGGATGCCCCAGAAGTCGGTCGTGTCACCGTCGCGGTTGACGTCGCCCCGCGCGTCGTCCAGCAGGGTGATGTTCTCCCGGAAGACGTTGAACTTGTAGGCGCCGGCCGGTGCGGTCCAGGTGCCCAGCGTGTTGGTGAACGAGGGGCCCGCCACGTCGCTGGCCATCGCGCGCCAGGAGGCGTCCTCGAGCGGGTCCGTCGCGGTGACCCAGTCGACGATCTTGCGCTCGCCCGTGGTGGTCTTCTGCAGCGCCGGCTGGTCCAGGTCGATCCCGGAGTCCATGATGCCGATGGTGACGCCGCGGCCGTCCCACGTCGGGTGCGCGGCCTTGAAGGCCTCCGCGCCGGTCTCGTTGGTCGGCATGTACGGGTTGACCGCACCGGTGTCGGCGCCCGGGCCGGCCAGCGTCTCGCCCTGCTCGGCGGCCTTCGCGCCGGCCGGGGCGGCCTCGGGGGCCGGGTCGGGGAGCTTGATGGTCTCGTCGAGGTCGACGGCGGAGATGCCGGGGAGCGTCGCGGCCTTGAGGACCTTCGCGGTCGGGACCTTGGCCAGCACGTAGCCGACCTGGTCGTAGCGCTGGCTGACCGCGGCGCCCAGGCTGGCCAGCCCGTCGGCGACCTTCTTGGTCGAGCCCTTCTTGGCGGCGATGATCAGGGTGACGGTCGGGGCGTGCTTCGCCTCCGCCTCGTCCAGCAGCTTGGCGTCGTGGGCGCCCAGCGTCTCGGCGGCGGTCGGCTGCGAGGCGTCGGGGGCGGCGGCGGGGGCTGCGCTCGCGGTCGCGGCGCCACCCCCCACGGTCATGGCGCCGGCCGCCAGGACCGAGGCGAAGAGCGCGGCGGAGGTACGCCGGCTCCGGTTGCGGGGTTGACTCACGTTCTCTTCCTCCAGAGAACAGGGCCCTTCAGGAGACAGGGCACGCGTGACAGCGATCCTTCGGGCTGGCCCCGCCGGTGTCACTACTCCGAAGTAGGTTGTGACCACTCCGTGACGCCGATCGGCCGATGTCGTCACGTTTCGAGTGTCAACCGTCGATGGCTGCCGGCCGATCGGCCGATGTGGACACGCCGTCCACCAGTTCCGGGGCCTGCGGCTGGCGGGGCGCCAGCTCGACCTGGGCCGGTGCGGGCAGCTCCTGGTCGGAGACGCCCAGCTCGGCCAGCTTGCGGGCGCTGACCAGCACCCGCGCCTCCAGCGAGCCGACCGCGCGGTTGTAGGCGGTCACCGCACCGCTCAGCGCGCCGCCGAGCTTGCCCACGTGTTCGCCCAGGGTGGACAGCCGCCCGTAGAGCTCGCGGGCCAGCGAGTGCACGGTGGCCGCGTTGCGGGCCAGCGCCTCCTGCCGCCAGGAGTAGGCCACCGTGCGCAGCAGCGCCACCAGGGTGGCCGGCGTCGCCAGCACCACGTTGCGGGCGAAGGCGTGCTCGAGCAGCGACGGGTCGCGCTGCAACGCCACGTCGAGGAACGGGTCGGCCGGCACGAACAGCACCACGAACTCCGGGGTCTGGTCGAACGCCGCCCAGTAGGTCTTGGCGGCCAGCCCGTCGACGTGCGCCCGCAGGTGCCGCGCGTGCGCGTCGAGGTGGGTGTCGCGCCCCCGCTCGTCGCGCGCCTCCATGGCGGTCAGGTAGGCCTCGAAGGGCGCCTTGGCGTCGACCACCACGGTGCGGCCGCCGTGCAGCCGGACCACCAGGTCGGGGCGGACCCCCTGGTGGTCGGTGGCGGCGGTGACCTGCTCGTTGAAGTCGCAGTGCTCCAGCATGCCGGCCGCCTCGACGATCCGCCGGAGCTGGTGCTCACCCCAGCGGCCGCGCACCTGCGGGGCGCGCAGCGCCGCGACGAGCTGCTTGGTCTCGGTGCGCAGCTCGCCGGAGACGGCGCTCATCGACCGCACCTGTTCGCGCAGCTCGGCGTAGGCGTCGACCCGGTCGTGCTCCAGCTCGGCCACCCGCTGCTCGTAGCGGCGGAGGGTGTCGTGCAGCGGGGCCACCGCGCGGGCCACCGCCTCCTGGGACTGCGCGGTCGCCTCGTAGCTGAGCGCGCGCAGCGACTGCTCCAGCCGCCCCTCACCCTCGCGCGTGGCGGCCAGGGTCGCCTCCAGCCGGGCGATGTCGGTCGCCGAGCGGGACCGGGCGGCGAGCCACCCCACGGCACCGCCCGCGGCGAGGCAGAGCACCACCACGGCCAGCGTCGAGAAGCTCATGCCGAAGAGCTTGCCAAACGGGTACGACGTGCGCCCGCTGGGTACGTTCGACGTCATGGAGGTTGCCCTGTGGGTGGTCCTGATCCTGATGCTCGGAGGTGCCCTGGTGTTCTGGCGGTGGGGAAGCAGGTCCCGGCGGGCCACCGAGCTGGCCGACGCGCGCGCTGAGGCGCAGCGCTGGTACGAGCGGCTCGGCGGGCAGCTCATGAACCTGCACGGCGACGCCCCCGCGGTCCGCCAGGCGCTGGCCGACGCGGGCGAGCGGTACAACGCGGCCGGCTCCCAGCTGGAGCAGGCGGGCACCACGCACCAGTTCGCGCTGGCGCGGGAGACGGCGCTGGAGGGGCTGGCGTACATCCGGGCGGCCCGGACGGCCCTGGGCATCGACCCGGGCCCGGAGCTGCCGCCGCTGGCCGCCGCGCGCGGTGCGGGAATGCTCACCAAGGAGCGCGAGGTCAACGTGCAGGGCCAGACCTACCGGGCCGGCCCGCAGCCGGGAAATCAGACTCCGTACTACTACCCGGGCGGAAACTGGCAGGGCCGTCCCGTGCCGGCCGGCTGGTACTCGACGCCGTGGTGGAAGACGGCGCTGGGCACCGGGGCCGGCGTGCTTGGCGGCATCCTGATCGCCGACGCGCTCTTCTCACCCGCCTTCGCCGACCCGGGCTACGGCTACGAGGCCGGCTACCAGGAGGGCTTCAACGACGGGTTCGACGACGGCCAGGACCAGGGCGGCGACTTCGGCGACCAGGGTCAGGACTTCGGCGACCAGGGCCAGGACTTCGCCGGCCAGGGTGACTACGCGGCCGGCGACTTCGGCGGTGGGGACTTCGGCGGCGACTTCGGTGGCGGCGACTTCGGCGGCGGCGACTGGTAGCCCGCCCGGGAGGACGGAGGCCCCGGTCGGCGGGACCGGGGCCTTCCTCGTGCACCGGGGTCAGCCGGTGTTGCGCATGCCGGCGGCGATGCCGTTGACCGTGGTCAGCAGCGCCCGCTCCAGCGCCGTACCGTCGTTGGGCGCCCGGCGCCCGCCCGGCGCGGTGGCCACCGCGCGGCCCGCGGCCCCGGAGTCCCGGTACTGCCGCAGCAGGGCCACCTGGAGGTGGTGCAGCGGCTCCAGGTAGGTGTCCCGTACCGCGAGGGTGCGCTGGAGCACGGGCGAGTTCTCCAGCAGCGCCGGCGAGGCGGTGACCGCCAGCACCTCCTGCTTGGTGAGCTCGTACTCCTGCTCGATCTTCGCGAAGATCGGGTGCAGCTTCTTCGGGACCAGGGTCTCCACGTAGCGCCGGGCGATGCTCAGGTCGGTCTTGGTGAGCATCATCTCGACGTTCGACAGGAACGTGCGGAAGAAGTGCCAGTTCCGGTTCATCTCGGCGAGCACGTCCTCCAGCCCGGCCGCACGCGCGGCGGCCAGCCCGGAGCCCACGCCGAACCAGCCGGGCACGATCTGCCGGGTCTGCGTCCAGCCGAACACCCACGGGATGGCCCGCAGGCCGGACAGCCCGGCGCCGGTGTTCGGCCGCTTCGCCGGCCGGGAGCCGATGTTGAGCGCGCCGAGCAGCTCGGTCGGGGTGGAGGCCCAGAAGTAGGCCGGCAGGTCCGGGTCCTCGACCAGCGACCGGTAGGACCGGAAGGCCGACTCGGAGACCACGTCCATGGTGGCGTCCCAGCGTTCCAGCATCTCGGCCGGCTGCCGGGGCGCCGTGTGCAGCAGCGTCGCCTGGAGCACCGCGGCCACGGTCAGCTCCAGGTTCTCCCGGGCCAGCGCGGGCAGCGTGTACTTGTCGGAGATGACCTCGCCCTGCTCGGTCACCTTGATCGCGCCGTCGAGGGTGCCGTAGGGCTGGGCCAGGATGGCCTCGTGGGTGGGGCCGCCGCCCCGCCCCACGGTGCCGCCGCGGCCGTGGAAGAGCCGCAGGTGTACGCCGTGCCGCGCGGCCACGTCCCGCAGCGCGCGCTGGGCGCGGTGGATGGACCACTGGCTCGTGGTGATGCCCGCCTCCTTGTTCGAGTCGGAGTAGCCCAGCATCACCTCCTGCACGTCGCCGCGGGCCGCCACGAGCGCCCGGTAGGCCGGCAGGGACAGCAGCTCGTCGAGGATCTCGCCGCCGGCGTTCAGCTCGGTCGGGGTCTCCAGCAGCGGCACGATCCCGATCCGGGCCCGGCCGCTGTGCACGTCGACCAGGCCGGCCTCGCGGGCCAGCACGACCGCGGCGAGCACGTCGTCCACGCCGAGGGTCATCGAGATGATGTACGACTCGATCACCTCGGCGCCGAACCGGTCCTGCGCCTCGCGGATCGCCCCGAACACGTCGAACGTCTTCTGCGCCGACTCGGTGAGCGGGCTGTCCTGCGTGGAGAGCGGCCGGCGGCCGGCCAGCTCGTCGGCGAGCAGCTTGGTGCGCTCCAGCCGGGTCAGCGACGGGTAGTCGGACACCTCGCCGACCGCCGCGTAGAGCTGGGTGAGCACCTCGTGGTGCTTCTCGGCGTGCTCCCGGACGTCCATGGTGGCCAGGTGCAGCCCGAACGCGGACACCGTACGGATGGTCGAGGCCAGCCGGCCCACGGCGGTGAGCTGCCCGGAGTTGCGGGCCAGCGAGGCGCGCAGCAGCTCCAGGTCGGCGATCAGCTCGGCCGAGCCGCGGTAGTCCCGCCCCGGCACGTGCGGCGTGCCGGTGCGCAGCCGCTCCCGGGTGTTGGCCAGCTTGGCCTTCACGCACCGCGCCTTGAGCCGGTAGGGCTCCTCGGCGTTGACCCGGCGGAACCGGGGCGCCACCTCGGGCAGGGCGTCCAGGTCGGCCGCGAGGCTGGCCGACAGGTCGAGGGAGACCGCCCGCAGCCGGCGGGAGACGCTGACCTCGTTGATCAGCTGGTCCATGGCCTTCTCGGTGGCCTCGATGCCGTGCTCGTGCTGGATGCGCAGCACGTCGCGGGTCACCGTCGGGGTGACGAACGGGTTGCCGTCCCGGTCGCCGCCGATCCAGGTGCCGAAGGTCAGCGGGCGGGCGGTCGGGGAGGTCTCCACGCCGAGGGTGCGCAGCGTGTCGGCGAGGTCGTCGAGCACCTGCGGGGCGGCCTCGGCGTGCAGGTCGCGCAGGTAGTAGATGGCGTTGCGGGCCTCGTCGGTCGGGTCCGGCCGGTCCAGCCGCAGCTCGTCGGTCTGCCACATGAGGTCGAGCAGCTCGGCCAGGCGCCGGTTGGCCGGCCCCTCGTCGCTGGCGCCGTAGAGGATCGCGTTGGCCGTCTCGGCGTCGAGCTCGTCGGCGACCGCGCGCAGCTTGGACAGGATGGACCGGCGGGCCGCCTCGGTGGGGTGGGCGGTGAAGACCGGGCGTACGGCGAGCCGGCGGGCCGCGGCGGCGATCTCCTCGGCCGGCACCCCGCGCTCCGCGATCATCTTGGCCGCCTGGTCCAGCCAGCCGCCGTGCGTGGCCCGCCGGCGGCGCAGGTCGCGGGCCCGGTGCACCTGCTCGGTGATGTTGGCCAGGTGGAAGTAGGTGGAGAAGGCCCGGGCCAGCTTGGTGCCGGTGGTGACGTCGAGCCCGGCGAGGCGCTGGGCGGCGGCCGGCGGGTCGGAGCGGACCTGGGCCCGGATCTCCTCGACCAGGTCGAGCAGGGGCCGGCCCTCCTGGCGGGCGAGGGTCTGCCCGAGCAGCGTGCCGAGGCGGCGGATGTCGGCCCGGAGAGCAGCGTCGGGGCCGTCGTGGTCGTGCTGGTCGGTCACGGTGCGCTCCTTACGCGAGTACGAAGGACAGCGCTGTCCGACTCCCTGGATGGTATCCGCGCGAGCCCCGGCGGAAGGAGGGGGACCGCGTGACGATCTGCACTCTGGGACGGGCCGGCCGGCTCAGCCATGGGCGGTCGGCGCCTCGGAGGTGCGGGCGCGGGCCGCGCGCCGGTGGGTCCGGAAGACCGTCGCGGTGAGCAGGCCGACGATCCCGAGCAGGGCCCAGAGGGTCAGCCCGGACAGCGTCCAGCCCGTCGAGCGGCGGTCGAAGTAGACCGCCGACTTGATGAGGTCGGTGGTCAGGCCGGGCAGGTTCCACCGGTGCATGCCGCGCATCCAGTCCGGCAGGAACTCCGGGGCGTAGATGCCGCCGGAGCCGGGGTTGCCGAGCACCACCAGCAGCAGGATCACCAGCCCGGTGCCGAGCAGCCCGAGCCAGGCCTGCACGGCGCTGGCGATCATCGCGGCGGCGAAGACGGCCAGCGCGCCGACCGCCGCGACCGCCGGGAGGTCGTGGTGCCAGATGTCGAGCACCGGGCCGACGATGGTGGCCCCCACGACGCCCAGCACGACCGAGTAGACCGCCAGGGCGGCGATCCGCAGCCCGGCCCGGGGCAGGCTCACCGGGGCGGTGCCGGTGCGCAGGCCCAGCGCGGTCGAGGCCAGGTAGCCGCCGAGCACGAGGCCGACCGCCAGGTAGAACGGGACCAGCCCGCGCGGGTCGGTCGGCTCCACCGGCACCTCGTCGGTCACCTGGATCGGGAGGTTGGCCTGCTGGGCGGCCTGGCCGAGCACCTGGGTCACCAGCTCGGTGGCGGCCGGGGCGGAGGCGCTGGCGGTGGCCAGGTGCAGGCCGTTGTCCGGGCCGGAGGTGAGCACCCCGTACACCTTGCGGGTCGTCAGGCCGTCGTCGGCGGCGCCCGGGTCGTCGTACTCGATGGGTTCGATCTTGTTGGTGCGCTGGCGGACGGCCGCCAGCACGGCCTCGGCGCGCTGGTCGCCGAGGACGACCCCGACGGGCACGTCGTGGGGCCGGGGCTGGTGCAGCGCGCCGACGTAGGCGGCGATGAACGCGGTGGCCAGGGCGAGCGTGCCGAGCAGCAGCGCCGCCGTGCGGGGCAGCCAGTCGCGTGCCGGAAGCGCCTCGTCCACGCGCCCAGCCTATTGCCCGCATATGCCCGGCTCGGGCGGTTTCCTCCGGCGGAATTCGCTGGCGCGGCCCGATAGCTTCGGATCATGTCGCTGCCCAGCTACCCCCCGAAGCCGAAGCCGGGCGACCGGGTCGCCGTCGTGTCGCCCTCCGCCGGCCTGCCGGGCCTCTTCCCGCACGTCCACGAGCTGGGCCTGCGCCGGCTCCGCGAGGAGTTCGGGCTGGAGCCGGTGGAGTACCCGACCACCCGGCAGCTGGGAGCCGACCCCCGGGACCGGGCGCGCGACCTGACCGCCGCCTTCGCCGACCCGAGCGTCACGGCGGTGCTCGCCACGGTCGGTGGCGACGACCTGGTCACGGTCACCCCGTTCCTGGACGACGCGGTGCTGCGGGCCAACCCGAAGCCCTACTACGGCTACTCGGACAACACGAACGTGCTCAACCACCTGTACCGGCTCGGGATCGTCGCCTACCACGGCGGGTCGGTGCTCGTGCACCTCGGCCGGTCCGGCGCGCCGCACCCGCTGACGTTCGACTCGCTGCGGGCGGCGCTGTTCAGCTCCGGGTGGTACGACCTCACTCCCGCGCCGGAGTGGGGCGACGAGCCCCGCGACTGGCGCGACCCCGCCACCCTCGCCGAGGAGCCGGTGATGTTCCCCGGGGAGGGCTGGCGCTGGCACGGGCCGGCCCGGGTGGTCCAGGGGCGCACCTGGGGAGGCTGCCTGGAGATCATCCACTGGTTGATGGCGGTGGACCGGGTGCCCTCGGCGGCCGAGCTGGCCGGGTCGGTGCTCTTGGTCGAGACCTCCAACGAGCTGCCCGGCGCGCAGGAGGTCTTCCGGATCGTGCGCAACCTGGGCGAGCGCCGGCTCCTGGGGGCCTTCCCGGCGATCGTGGTGGGCCGGCCCAAGGCGTGGGACTTCGAGAAGCCGCACACCCTGGACGAGCGGCGGGCCTGGGGCGAGGCGCAGCGGGAGGCGATCCTGCGGGCCCTCGCGCCGTACGCCGACGACCCGGTGGTGGTCTTCGACGTCGACCTCGGCCACACCGACCCGCAGCTGATCATCCCGTACGGCGGGGAGATCCGCGTCGACGCCGTGGAACGCCGCATCGCCGTCCGCTACTGAACCTCCAGCGGCACGGTGGCGTGCCAGTCGATGTGATGACGGTGGACGGGGCCGAACATCTGCTCCGGGGTGGGCATGGCGGGCCCACCCGCCTGGCCGGCCTTGGCCCGGTTGGTGGCCGCCGCGTTGCCACCGATCAGCTCGACGCGCCCCCGGCGCAGCCGCTCGTACGCCGCGAACGCGGCGGCGTGATCGGGCCGGTCGCGTAGGCAGCGGGCCAGCTCGACGGCGCTCTCGATGGCGAGTGAGGCACCCTGGCCAGAGCTGGACGAGGGCGCGTGGACCGCGTCGCCCACGAGGACCAGGCGACCCCGGTGCCAGTGCGGCACGGACGGCATCCGCTCCATGGGCCCGGTGGCCATCAGCGTGTCCGGCGCGGTCTGGGCCAGCAGCCGTTCCCCGGGCACGTGACCCACGTAGCGCTCGCGCAGCCGGGCCAGCCACTGCTCCGCCGGGATCCGCTGGACCTCCGCCCAGGTGAGCGGCTCGGTGCGGGGGAGGCTGGCGAACCAGCAGACCTGCCCGTCGGGCAGTCGCCACCAGCCGATGAACGACCTGCCGAAGGCGAAGTACATGGTGCCGGGCTCGGCGGGTGCCACGTCCCCGGCGGATGCCACGTCCTCCGCGACCAGCCCGCCGAAGCCGAGCACGCCGGCGTACTCGGGCCCCGGTGCGCTCGGGTCGATCAGCGTGCGGACGGTGGAGCGGATGCCGTCGGCCCCGATCAGCACGTCCGCGTGCGCGGTGCTGCCGTCGGCGAAGACGGCGGTGACCCCGTCACGACCCTCCTCGGCCCCGACGAGGCGCCGACCGTATTCGACCTTCACGCCCTCGGCGAGTGCCTCTGCGGTCAGCGCCCGGTACAGGTCCGCGCGGGCCATCGCGTGGGTGGCGGGCAGCCCCGGGAAGCCGTGGAACTCGCTGAGGCGGTTTCCCGCGCCGTCGGCCATGACCACGCCGGGGACCGCGTGTCCGGCCGCCCGGACCGCCTCCTCGGCCCCGACGATCCGCAGTGCCGCCAGGCCGTTCGGGGCGAGGGTCAGCATCGCGCCGACGCCGTCCGCCCCGCCCGGGTGCGCCTCGTGCACGGTCGCCTCGATGCCCGCCCGGGCCAGCGCCATCGCCGTGACCGTGCCGCCGATGCCGCCGCCGATCACCACTGCCGTTCGCGTCGCGCCCATCTGCCGCTCCCTTCGATCGAGTAACTCTGAGAATAGTCTCAGCGAAACTAGTCCACGTCAACTAGTTCCGTTGGCTCTAGGATCACCGGCATGGACACCGCTGCCCGGAGCTCGCCGCTCGCCCTGACCGTGCTGGCCCTGCTGCACCACGAGCCGCTGCACCCGTACGGGGTGCAGCGGCTCATCAAGCAGTGGGGCAAGGACCAGGTGGTCAACGTGGGGCAGCGGGCGAGCCTCTACCGGACCATCGAGCGGCTGCACGCCGACGGCCTCATCGCGGTGCGGGAGACGGGGCGGGACCAGGCCTACCCCGAACGCACCGTCTACGAGTTGACCGACGCCGGGCGGCGGGTCGCCCGTACGTGGCTGAGAGCGATGCTGGTCGAGCCCAAGCAGGAGTTCCCGCAGTTCCCGGCGGCCCTGTCACACCTCGCGATGATCAGCCCGGCGGAGGCGGCGGAGCTGCTGGAGCGGCGTGCCGAACGGATTGGGCAGGCCCGGCAGGAGCGGGCCGCCGCGCTGGCGGCCCACGCCGACCTGCCCCGGGTCTTCCACCTCGAGGACGAGCACCTGGACGCGGTGACCGCCGCCGAGGAACGGTGGTTGCGCTCGGTCGTCGAGGACCTGCGCAGCGGCCGGCTCACCTGGTCGGCGCCCGCCGGTGCCGATCCGGCCTGACCGCGTGAGGGCGGCCGGAGCCGCGGGACCCGAACGGCCGGGTCAGCCGGCGACGACGGCGAAGGCGCGGACCGTGAAGGTGCCCATGCCGGCTACTCGGGGTGGGGCGGCTGTGAAGCGGAAACCCTCCGGGGGCAGGGCGGACAGGTTGGTCAGGTGCTCCGCGATCGGGATGCCGGCGGCGAGGAGGGCGCTGTGCGCCGGTCGCTCCCCGGCCGCCGCCGGGGTCATGTCGTCGATGTTGACCGAGTCGATCCCGACCAGCGCCGCCCCCGCCTCGACCAGCCAGTCCGCGCCGTCGCCGGTCAGGTAGGGCGCCTCCGGGCCGGCGTACCGGTCGGTGCCGAAGTGGGTGTCCCAGCCGGTGTGCAGCAGCACCGCCCGGCCGGCCACCTCGTAGGGAGCGAGCAGCAGCCGGTCCACCGCCCGCGTGCCGGCCGGCACGCGCACCACCAGGCCGGGCAGGTCGGCGAGGCGGTCCAGCGGTACGCTGGTCAGGTCCGGGCCGTCCGCCCACCGGTGCGAGGGCGCGTCCACGTAGGTGCCGGTGTTGGCGATCATGTCGATCCGGGCCACGTGGAACTCGACGCCCGGCGCGTACCGCTCCCGGGACGCCTCGCGGGTCAGCCAGTCGGTGATGCGGGGTGGCTGCCAGCCGGGCAGGGTGACCATGCCGTCGGTGATCACGTGGCTCAGCTCGACCAGCCGCCGCCCGCCGGGTGCCGGCGCGGCCACCCCGCGACCGCCCTTGTGCGGCTCCTCCACCACGGTCCGGTTGGTGATCCGCACCTCGCCGACCATCAGCAGCCCGAGGTGCCGGACGAGGAGCGCGGCCAGCTCGCCGTCGGTGACCTCCGGGCCTGGGATGTCCAGCCGGAAGCCGTCGGTCCGCAGCCCGCCACCGTTCGCGAAGATCACCTCGGCGTCGAACACCGCCCGGTACTCACCCGTCATGCGCCCCACCGCATCACGGCGGTCGCGACCCGTCAAGATCCATCTCACGGCCCGTGGCTGAGGCCCGGAATGTCCGGGGCGCGGGATAGTCTCGAACGGTGCCACCCCCCGTCCGTGCCGGACGCGGGGTCGTCGTCGTGCGCCGACCTCCTGGAAGTGATCGCAGATGCTCACCGGACTCTTCTCCGCCGCCCTGGCCGACCCCGGGCTGGCCCGGGCGCGTGACCTGGCGCGCTCCGGTGCCGCCCAGGTCGACGGCCTCGACCTCACGGCCCCCGCCGCGCTGCGCCCGTTCGCCGTCGCCGCGGTGGCCGCCGACCAGCCGGCCGGCGGCGCGGGCCGTCCCGTGCTCGCCGTGACGGCCACCACCCGCGAGGCCGACGACCTGGCCGCCGCGCTGGGCAGCCTGCTGCCGCCGGAGCAGGTGACGGTCTTCCCGTCCTGGGAGACGCTGCCGCACGAGCGGCTCTCGCCCCGCTCCGACACCGTCGGCCGGCGGCTGGCCGTGCTGCGCCGGCTGGCCCACCCCGACTCGGCCGACGCCCACGGGCGCACCGGCCCGCTGCGGGTCGTCGTGGCGCCCGTCCGTTCCCTGCTCCAGCCGCAGCTCAAGGGGCTCGGTGACCTGGAGCCGGTGCAGCTCGCGGCCGGCGACGAGGCGGACCTGGAGGAGGTCGCCCGCCGGCTCACCGACATGGCGTACGCCCGGGTCGACCTGGTCACCAAGCGCGGCGAGTACGCCGTGCGGGGCGGCATCCTGGACGTCTTCCCGCCCACCGACGAGCACCCGTCCCGCGTCGAGTTCTGGGGCGACGAGGTGGAGGAGATCCGCACCTTCGCCGTCGCCGACCAGCGCACCATCGAGGGCGTCCCGCAGCTCTGGGCGCCGCCCTGCCGGGAGCTGCTGCTCACCCCGGCCGTACGGGAGCGGGCCGCCGCGCTCGCCCAGGAGCACCCCGAGCTGGCCGAGATCCTCGACAAGCTGGCCGAGGGCATCCCGGTCGAGGGCATGGAGTCCCTCGCCCCGGCGCTGATCGGCGCCGACTCGATGGAGCTGCTGGTCGACTGCATGCCGGCCGGCACCCACGTGCTGCTCTGCGACCCGGAGCGGATCCGCACCCGGGCGCACGACCTCGTGCGTACCTCGGAGGAGTTCCTCCAGGCCAGCTGGGCCGCGGCCGCCGTCGGCGGCCAGGCCCCGGTGGACCTCGGCGCCGCAGCCTTCCGGACCCTCGCCGACGTCCGCACGGCGGCCCGCGCCCTGCGCCAGCCCTGGTGGACCCTCGCCCCGTTCGGCCTGGTGGAGGCCGACGCCGCGCCGGCCCGCCAGCCCTGGGAGGACGAGCCGACCGAGGTCGACGTCACCCCCGACGACGCCATCGCCGTGACCCTGGCCGCCCAGCCCGCCCCGCTCTACCACGGCGAGACCTCCCGGGTCGTCGACGACCTCAAGCGCTGGGCCGGCGAGGGCTGGTCGATCGCCCTGGTCTTCGAGGGCCACGGCCCCGCCCAGCGGGCCGTCGAGGTGCTCCGGGACGCCGGCCTCGGCGCCCGGCTCACCGAGGAGGTGCCGGCCGCGCCCGCGCCCGGCGACCTGCTGGTCTCCTGCGGCTGCCTGACGGCCGGCTTCGTCGACGAGGCGTCCCGGTTCGTGCTGCTCACCGGCAACGACGTCACCGGCGGCCGGGGCACCTCCACCCGCGACATGCGCAAGATGCCGAGCCGGCGGCGCAACACCATCGACCCGCTGGAGCTCAAGGCGGGCGACCACGTGGTGCACGAGCAGCACGGCATCGGCCGCTACGTCGAGCTGGTGCAGCGCACGGTCAACGGCGCGAGCCGGGAGTACCTGGTCATCGAGTACGCGCCGAGCAAGCGCGGCCAGCCCGGCGACCGGCTCTTCGTCCCCACCGACCAGCTCGACCAGCTCTCCCGCTACGTCGGCGGCGAGCAGCCCACCCTGCACAAGATGGGCGGCTCGGACTGGCAGAAGTCCAAGGCCCGGGCCCGCAAGGCGGTCCGCGAGATCGCCGCGCAGCTCATCCAGCTCTACGCCGCCCGCAAGGCGTCGAAGGGGCACTCGTTCGGCCCGGACACCCCGTGGCAGCGGGAGCTGGAGGACGCCTTCCCCTGGCAGGAGACGCCCGACCAGCTCGCCGCCATCGAGGAGGTCAAGCGGGACATGGAGCAGACCGTCCCCATGGACCGGCTGATCTGCGGCGACGTCGGCTACGGCAAGACCGAGATCGCGGTCCGGGCGGCGTTCAAGGCGGTGCAGGACGGCAAGCAGGTGGCCGTGCTGGTGCCCACCACCCTGCTGGTGCAGCAGCACTACAACACCTTCGCCGAGCGGATGAGCCAGTTCCCGATCACCATCCGGCAGCTGTCCCGCTTCCAGACGCCGAAGGAGACCGAGCGGACGCTGGAGATGGTCGGCGACGGCACCGTCGACATCGTCATCGGCACCCACCGGCTGCTCCAGTCGGCCACCCGGTTCAAGCAGCTCGGCCTCGTCATCATCGACGAGGAGCAGCGCTTCGGCGTCGAGCACAAGGAGCACCTGAAGACGTTGCGCGCCTCGGTCGACGTGCTGGCCATGTCGGCCACCCCGATCCCGCGCACCCTGGAGATGGCGATCACCGGCATCCGGGAGATGTCCACCATCGCCACCCCGCCGGAGGAGCGGCACCCGGTGCTGACCTTCGTGGGGGCGTACGACGACCGGCAGGTGGCCGCCTCGATCCACCGCGAGCTGCTCCGCGACGGGCAGGTCTTCTACCTGCACAACCGGGTCGAGTCGATCGACAAGGCGGCCCGCCGGATCCGCGAGCTGGTGCCCGAGGCCCGGGTCGCGGTGGCGCACGGCCAGATGGGCGAGGAGGCGCTCGAGAAGGTGATGGTCGGCTTCTGGGAGAAGGAGTTCGACGTCCTCGTCTGCACCACGATCGTCGAGTCCGGCATCGACATCCCGAACGCCAACACGCTCATCGTCGAGCGGGCCGATCTGCTCGGCCTGGCCCAGCTGCACCAGATCCGCGGCCGGGTGGGCCGGGGCCGGGAGCGGGCGTACGCGTACTTCCTCTACCCGTCGGACAAGCCGCTCACCGAGAACGCGCACGAGCGGCTGGCCACCATCGCGCAGCACACCGAGCTGGGCGCCGGCATGTACGTGGCCATGAAGGACCTGGAGATCCGGGGCGCCGGCAACCTGCTCGGCGGCGAGCAGTCCGGGCACATCGAGGGCGTGGGCTTCGACCTCTACGTCCGGATGGTCGGCGAGGCGGTCTCGGCGTTCAAGGGTGAGCACGCGGAGGAGGAGACCGAGGTCAAGGTCGACCTGCCGATCGACGCGCACCTGCCGCACGACTACGTCGGCGTGGAGCGGCTGCGCCTGGAGATGTACCGCAAGCTGGCCGAGGCCCGCGACGAGGAGCGGCTGCGCGAGGTGGTCGCCGAGATGACCGACCGCTACGGCGAGCCGCCCGCGCCGGTGCAGAACCTGGTGGCGGTGGCCCGGTTCCGGCTGCTGGCCCGGCGCTACGGCCTCACCGACGTGTCGATGCAGGGCAAGCACATCCGGTTCGGCCCGCTGCCGCTGCCCGACTCGAAGCAGCTCCGCCTCAAGCGCTACCACCCGGACTCGGTCTACAAGCAGGCGCTCGACCAGGTCAGCGTGCCCCGGCCGAGCACCCGCCGGGTCGGCGGCGAGCCGCTGCGCGACCAGGCGCTGCTGGAGTGGTGCGCCCAGCTCCTCTCCGATGTGCTGGGCGAGCCGGTCGCGGCGCAGCCGGCCGGGGCGGGGGCGCGGTGAGGTGGGCGGCGTCACAGCCGGGTACGGGCCGTGAGAGAGTGACCGGCATGCGTGCTCGCCGTCTTGTCGCCGTCGCCAGCGTGGCGGTCGGCCTCGTCACCCTCACCGGTTGCCGTACCGAGCCCGGAGTCGCCGCCTACATCGGTGACCACCGGGTCACCGAGGACCAGGTCACCTCGATCCTCGACGAGATCCGGGACGGGCTCTCCGCCTCGCCGGCCACGGCCGGGCAGGCCGGCGCCCTGCTGCCGGGCCGGGACCAGGTGGTGGCCACCCTGGTGCTGCGGGACGTCTGCCGGGACCTCTCGGCCGACAAGGGTTACCAGCCGCGGGGCCAGGTCAGCGCGGCGCAGGTCGCCCAGCAGACCGGCATGCCGGCCGACGCCGTCTACCCGCAGCGGGTGGCCGAGTTCTACACCTGCCTGTCCGGTGTGCCGGCCGGGGAGCAGGCCGCCCCCACCAAGGAGGAGTTGGCCGCGGTGATCGCGGCCGGCCGCTCCACCGGCGACATCCCGGCCACCGTCACCGACGAGGAGGCCGCGACTCAGCTCGACGGCGACCAGCTCCGGTCCGCGCTGGCCACCCGCAAGGTGCTCGCCGACGCCATCGGCAGCTACGACGTGTCGGTGAACCCGCGCTACCGTCCGCTGCTCTTCCCGCTGCTCAGCTTCAAGGGCGGCCCGGCGGTCTCCGTGCCGCTGGGCGAGGCCGGCTCCGCGGTCACCGAGATCTCGACCCCGGAGCCCGAGCCGACCGAGCCGGGCTCGGCGGAGCCGAGCGCGTCGGTGGCGCCCTGAGCATGACCGCGCGCATCGTCCTGCTGGTCACGTCGCCGCGGCTGCCGGCCGGCCTGCTGACCGCGCCCGCCTGGGACGCCGTCCGTTCCGCGCCGGTGCTGGCCGCTGCCGAGAGCGAGCTGGCCCGGGCGGTCCGGTCGACGGGCGCCGAGGTCACGGTGGTTACCGAGGGCGCCACGCAGGCGCTGCTCGACGCGGCGGCCGCGCACGGCAGCGCGGTGTGGCTGGCCGGCCCGGCCGGCGACGAGGCGCTCGCCCGCGAGCTGGGGTTGCGGCTGGCCCGCCAGCCGGGCCTCGCCGAGCTGGAGCTGATGTACGGCTCGTGGGACCCGCCGGGGGCCCGGCTGCTCGACGCCGTCGAGGTGATGGACCGGCTCGCCTCGCCCGGCGGGGACCCGTGGAAGCGGGCGCAGACCCACCGCAGTCTGGCCGGCTTCCTGCTCGAGGAGTGCTACGAGGCGTACGACGCGATCAGCGCCGACGACACCGACGCGCTCCGCGAGGAGCTGGGCGACGTGCTGCTCCAGGTGCTGCTGCACGCCCGGCTGGCCGAGGACCTGCCGGAGGGGAAGCGCTGGACGGTCGACGACGTGGCCGGCGGCCTGGTCGACAAGATGGTCCGCCGCAACCCGCACGTCTTCTCGGGTGAGCAGGCCGGCACCATCGAGGAGATCGAGGCGAACTGGGAGCGGATCAAGCGGGCCGAGAAGACCCGCGAGTCGGTGCTGGACGGGATCGCCCTGAGCCAGCCCGCGCTCGCCCTGGCCGCGAAGATCCTGGACCGCGCCGGCCGGATCGGCCTGGCCGTCCCGCCGCCGCTGGCGGAGTCGCAGGTCGATCCCGAGGCGCGTCTCGGCGCCGGCCTCCTCGCCACGGTGGCCGCCGCGAGACAGGCCGGCATCGACCCCGAGGCCGCCCTCCGCCGCGCCACCCTGGCGTACGCCGACGCCGTCCGCGCCGCCGAACGCGCCGCCGAGTCGAGCTGATCAAGAAGTTTGCGTCAGCCGGAGCGGTTTTCTCGACGCAAACTTCTTGATCAACGCAGGCAGCGGCCGTCGGTGGTGCTCGGTAGGGTTTCCGGCATGGAGCCGTTTGTGCCGCTCGCTGAGCGGATCGTCGAGGCGTTGCTGGAGAGCCGGCCCGGGCTGGCCACGTCGGCCGGGGACCACCGGTACGACGACCGGCTGCCCGACCTCTCCGCGGACGCACTCGCCGCCGACCAGGCGATGCTCAAGGACGCGGCCGATGCGCTCTCCGAGATCGACCCGGACTCGCTCGACCTCGAGGAACGCGTCGACCACGCGCTGCTCAGCAGCATGGTCGACCGGGGGCTGTTCGAGGCCACCGAGATCCGCAGCCACGAGTGGGACCCGCTGCGGCACAACCCGGGCCCGCTGCTGCACGCCCTCATGGCCCGCCCGTACGCGCCGGTCGAGGAACGGCTGACGCACCTGGCCGGGCGGCTGGCGGCCGTACCCGACGCCCTGGCGACCGCGCGCGCGACGCTGCGCGACATGCCGCGGATCCACGCCGAGACGGCGGTGGGGCAGTTCACCGGCACGGCGGCGCTGATCCGCGACGAGGTGCCCGGGCTGCTCGCCGAGGCGCCCGCGCTGCTCGACCGGGTCGAGCCGGCCGCCACCGCGGCCATCGCGGCGCTGGAGGAGTTCGTGGCCTGGCTGCGCACCGGCCTGGCCGCCGACGCCGGACCGGGGCGCGACCCCCGGCTGGGCCGGCGCCGCTGGGAGGCGCGGCTCTGGCACACCCTCGACACCGAGCTGGGCGCCGCCGAGGTCCAGCGCCGCGCGTGGGCCAACCTCGACCGCGTCACCGACGAGATCCGCGCGGCGGCCGTCGAGCTGGTCGGCGGCCCGGCCGACGACGAGACCGTACGCCGGGCGCTGGACCTGCTCGCCGCCGAGCACCCGGACGACGCCACCATCGTCGAGCTCGCCTCGGTCACGCTCGACGAGGCCAGCGACTTCGTGCGGGCCCACGACCTGGTGAGCCTCGTCGACGATCCGTGCGTCATCCAGGAGATGCCGGAGTTCGCCCGGGGCGTGGCGGTGGCCTACTGCGACTCGCCCGGCCCGCTGGAGACGGCCGACGTGCCGACCTTCTACTGCATCGCGCCCACCCCGGCGGACTGGCCGGCGCACCGGGTCGAGTCGTTCTACCGGGAATACAACGACCACATGATCCGCAACCTGACCGTGCACGAGGCGATGCCCGGCCACTTCCTGCAGCTCGCCCACGCCCGCCGGTACGCCGGGCCGACCCGGGTCCGCGCGCTCACCGAGTCCGGCGTGTTCATCGAGGGCTGGGCCGTGTACACCGAGGAGCTGATGGCCGGGCTGGGTTTCGGCGGCCTGCCGGTCCGGCTCCAGCAGCTCAAGATGCAGCTCCGGATGACCATCAACGCACTGCTCGACCAGCTCGTGCACTGCGAGGACCTGCCCGAGTCGGAGGCCATGGCGCTGATGACCGGGCGCGGTTTCCAGGAGGAGGGCGAGGCGGCCGGCAAGTGGCGGCGGGCGCTGCTCACCTCCACCCAGCTCTCCACCTACTTCGTCGGCTACAGCGAGGTGGCCGACATCGCCCGCGCCCGGCCGGCCGGGGTGTCCGTGCGCGACTGGCACGACGCCATGCTGGCGCACGACTGCCCGCCGCCGCGGCACCTGCGGACCCTGCTGGGGATCTGACCTCAGCGCGACGCGCGGGCGGCGACCGCGTCGACCAGCCAGCGCGACAGGGAGTACGCCGGGGGCAGCTCCGCCGGCAGCGTGTCCACCGGGAACCAGCGCGCCTCGGTCAGCTCCTTCGGGTCCACCACCGGCTCGGCCGCCGGGTCGGTGACGGTGGCCGTGAAGCCGGCGAGCAGGGTGCCCGGGCCGGACATCGCCCAGGGCTGGCTGTCCACGTAGGTGGGCCGCGCGATGGTCAGGCGGACCTCCTCGGCGACCTCCCGGTGGGCGGCCGCCTCCAGCGACTCGCCGGCCTCGACGAACCCGGCGACGAGCGCCCACAGCTCGGTCGGCCCGTAGGCGTGCCGGACCAGCAGCAGCTCCTCGGGGCCACCGGCCGGGCCGGGCCGGGTGATCGCCACCAGCACCGCGACGGACAGCGGCAGGAACGCGGTCAGCCCGCAGGCGGGGCAGCGTCGCGCCGTCTCGCCCGGCACGTCCGCCAGCTCGGCCCGGCACGCCCCGCACCACCGGTGCGTACGCCGCCAGGTGACCATGGCGAGCGCCCGTCCGGCCAGGTCCGCCTGCGCCGCGGGCAGCTCGGCGGCGAGGCCCCGCCAGCCGCGCCAGCGGCCGGGCAGCGCCTCGGGGTCGGCCGTGTCGGCCGCCCAGGCCGGCACCCCGCCCAGCGTGCCGACCGGCACCCAGTCCAGCCCGGCGGGCAGCTCGCCGATGCGGGGGAACCGCCCCTCCGGGCCGGTCAGCAGTTTGCGCCCGGCCACCGGCAGGGCCAGGTCGTCCGGGTGCGGCGGCCGGCCGTGGTCGGCGGCGGGAAGGAAGCCGGCCCGGCCGGCCGAGCTCCGGTCGGCGGCCGTCCCGCCCGTGTCGCCGGCCGCGCCGGCGTCGCGCGGCATGCGGGTTCCGGTGCCGCCGGGGCTCACGACGTGGTGGGGCGGCGGTGGTCGACCACGCCTGCCCCGGACGGGACGTCGAAGGCCGCGGACTCGACCGTGTCGGTGTAGCGGCTCAGGGTGACCTCCGCCGGCTTGCCGTCGAGGGTCCCGGTGAAGCTGCCCAGCACGCCCTCGCTGGTCACGCAGGCGCCGAAGCGGTCACCGGCCCGGGTCACGTTCACGCAGGTGGCGTGGTGCCCGGCCAGGGTGGTGTCGCTCTGTTCGATGGTCGCCTCGGGGTCCAGCGCCGCATCGGTGAGCAGTCGGATCACCGCCGGCGGGGTGACCAGCCCGTGCTTGCGCGCCTCGCCGTAGACGATCACCGAGGGCCGGCCGGCGGTCAGCACCGGCGGCGACACCGTGCACGAGGTGCGCCCGGCCGCGCTGGTGCAGCGGGTCACCGCCTCCTGGGTCACCGTGATCTTGCCGTCCGGCCAGGTGTACGAGGAGCGCAGCGGTTCCGTCGTCTGCGCGATCGACGCCGTGCGCCCGCCGCTGAGCTGGTAGTCGGCGGCCCAGGTCCGCTCCAGCGCCCGGTCCATCCGGGAGGTCAGGTCGTTGACCAGATCGGCCCGGCCGAGGGCGACCCCGGTGTCGTCGAGGGCCTGGCAGCCGGTGACCGAGAGCGACGCGATGGCCGAGGCGGCGAGCACGCGGAGAGTCGTCGAGGCGGCGGGCATGCCGCCCAGCCTTGTCGATCGACGCAACCTCTCGCAAACCCGTTGTCGGTTGAGGCCGGAGAATCCGGGAATGTCCGTGTCCGTGTCACCCACCGTCGTGGGCGGTATTCAGGTGAAGGTCCGCGGGGGGCGCGGTCCCTCGTCCCGCGGGGGCACGGTCCCTCGCGTTCAGTCACCGGGTGCCGCCCCGACGCAGGTACGCGAGGGCGGCGACCGATACGCTGCGTTCAACACCTGCCTCAGCCGCACCGTCGCGGCCCATACCGGACCGGAACACACAAACGAGGAGCGACTCAGTGGCAACCATCGAGGGAATCGTCGCCCGGGAGATCCTGGACTCGCGGGGCAACCCGACGGTCGAGGTCGAGGTCGGGCTCGACGACGGCACGATCGCCCGCGCCGCGGTGCCGTCCGGCGCCTCCACCGGCGCCTTCGAGGCGGTCGAGCTGCGCGACGGTGACAAGGACCGCTACCTGGGCAAGGGTGTCGAGAAGGCCGTCGCCAACATCGAGGACAAGATCGTCGACCAGCTCATCGGCTACGAGGCCAGCGAGCAGCGACTCATCGACCAGAAGATGATCGACATCGACGGCTCGGACAACAAGGGCGAGCTGGGCGCCAACGCCATCCTGGGCGTGTCGCTGGCCGTGGCGAAGGCCGCCGCGGGCAGCGCCGAGCTGAGCCTCTTCCGCTACCTGGGTGGGCCGAACGCGCACCTGCTCCCGGTGCCGATGATGAACATCCTCAACGGCGGCGCGCACGCCGACTCGAACGTCGACATCCAGGAGTTCATGATCGCGCCGATCGGCGCGCCCACCTTCCGCGACGCGCTTCGCTCCGGTGCCGAGGTCTACCACGCGCTGAAGTCGGTGCTGAAGAAGAAGGACCTGTCGACCGGCCTCGGCGACGAGGGTGGCTTCGCCCCGAACCTGCCGACCAACGCCGCCGCGCTCGACCTGATCGCCGAGGCCGTCGAGAAGGCCGGCTACCGGCTCGGCACCGACGTCGTCTTCGCCCTCGACGTGGCCGCCACCGAGTTCTTCGACAACGGCAGCTACACCTTCGAGGGCACCGCGAAGACCGCCGAGGAGATGAGCAACTACTACACCAAGCTCGTCGGCGACTACCCGATCGTGTCCATCGAGGACCCGCTGTCCGAGGACGACTGGAGCGGCTGGGCCACCCTCACGGCGGCGCTCGGCGACCGGATCCAGATCGTCGGCGACGACCTGTTCGTCACGAACCCGCAGCGCATCGCCCGGGGCATCACCGAGCGGGCCGCCAACGCCGTGCTCGTGAAGGTCAACCAGATCGGCTCGCTGACCGAGACCCTGGACGCGGTCGACCTGGCCCACCGGGCCGGCTTCAAGTGCATGATGAGCCACCGCTCGGGCGAGACCGAGGACACCACCATCGCCGACCTGGCGGTCGCCACCGGCTGCGGCCAGATCAAGACCGGTGCCCCGGCCCGCTCCGACCGGGTCGCGAAGTACAACCAGCTCCTGCGGATCGAGGAGGAGCTGGCCGACGCGGCGCGGTACGCCGGTGCCGGCGCGTTCCCGCGCTACCGTTCGGCCTGAGCCGTGAGCTCCGGGGGAGGGGTGTGACGATGCAGCAGCGCCGCACACCGGGTGGCCAGCGGCCCGCCCGTCGGCCGGGTCAGGCCGGCCGGCCGGGCGGGGCCCGGGTCCGGTCGTCGGTCCGGGACGCCGGCGTCCGCGCCGAGCCGCGTGCCGCCGGTCGGTCGCCCGGCGCCACCCGCGCCACCGAGGGGGTACGCTCCGCGAGCCGCCCCGCGGCGGCCCGGCGTACCGCGGCCGGTGGCACGGTCAAGCGGCTCACCGCACCCCAACCCCGGCGCTTCACCGGGCGCGCCACCGTGCTCTTCGCGGTGCTGATCGCGCTCGCCCTGGCCTACACCTATCCGGTCCGGGTCTACCTGGACCAGCAGGCCGACATCGAGCGCATGGAAGCGTCCCAGCAGCGGCAGCGCGAGCTGATCCAGGAGCTCTCCGCCGAGGCGGAGAAGTGGCACGACCCGGCGTACATCGAGACGCAGGCCCGGGAGCGGTTCTTCATGGGCCGGCCCGGCGAGACCCTGCTGGTGGTGCTCTCCGATCCGGAGGGGGCCGCCAAGGACGCCGGCAAGGGGAAGCCGGGGCCGCCGAAGCCGCCCGACCCCTGGTACGACACGCTGTGGTCGAGCGTGCAGGCGGCCAACGCCGAGCGCCCCGACAAGTGATCGACGAAACGAGAGAGGCACCGTTGAGCGTCGTACCACCGCAGGATCCGGCGGCGGAGTCCGTACCCCCGCCGGAGCGCCAGCCGGCCACCGAGGCCGACCTGGCCGCGGTGGCCGCGCAGCTCGGACGCCCGCCCCGCGGCACCCGGGCGGTGGCCCACCGGTGCCCGTGCGGCCTGCCCGACGTGGTGGAGACGACGCCCCGGCTGGCCGACGGCACGCCCTTCCCGACGCTGTTCTACCTGACCTGCCCGCGGGCCACCGCGGCGTGCAGCCGGCTGGAGTCGGCCGGGCTCATGAAGGAGATGGCCGAGCGGCTGGCTGAGGACCCGGAGCTGGCCGCCCGCTACCGCGCGGCGCACGAGGACTACCTGGCCCGCCGGGAGGCGATCGGCCAGGTGCCGGAGATCGCCGGCATCTCGGCCGGCGGCATGCCGGGGCGGGTCAAGTGCCTGCACGTGCACCTCGGGCACGCGCTCGCGGCCGGCCCCGGGGTCAACCCGTTCGGTGACGAGACCCTCGCCCTCGTGGAGAAGTGGTGGGCCGCGGGCCCCTGCGTGGACGTGCCCGCGGCGGAGTGAGATGACCGCCACCGACGAGATCGTCGTCCGCCGCGCCCGCACCGGCGACGTGCGCGGCATCCGGCGGCTGGTGGACACCTACACCGACGACCGGCGGCTGCTCAGCAAGGCCACCGTCACCCTCTACGAGGACGTGCAGGAGTTCCGGGTGGCGGTGACGCCCGACGGCACGGTGGTCGGCTGCGGCGCGCTGCACGTGATGTGGGAGGACCTCGCCGAGATCCGCACGGTGGCGGTCGACCCGGCCTGCCGGGGGCACAAGATCGGGCACCGGATCGTCGGCGAGCTGATCGACGCGGCCCGTGAGGTGGGCGTCGCCCGGATCTTCGTGCTCACCTTCGAGACCGGGTTCTTCGGGTCGTTCGGCTTCCGCGAGATCGACGGGGCGCCGGTGCCGCAGCCGGTCTACGAGCAGCTCCTGCGCTCCTACGACGAGGGTGTCGCGGAGTTCCTCGACCTGGAGCGGGTCAAGCCGAACACGCTCGGCAACAGCCGCATGCTGCTGCGCCTCTGACCCGCCTCACGTGCGCCGCGGGTGGGCCGCGAAGAACTCCCAGACCAGGTCGGTGGCGGTGACGCCGGCGTCCGGGGCGGCGAGTTGGCCGGCGGTGGCGCCGGGCCAGGAGTGGCCCATCTCGGGCAGGCTCCACACGGTCACGTCGCTGCCGTCGGCGCAGCGGGCGTCGGTCCGGCTCAGGCCCTTCGGCGCCGCCGGCTTCCGCCCCGCCACGGGCCGGCAGCCGAGCCGGCGCTGCCAGGTGCGCAGCCCGTCGTGGAAGGTGCCGGCGTACCGGTCCTGCCCGCCGACGAAGGTGATGACCGAGACCGGCCGCTTCGGAACGTAGCTGTCCGGCTCGGTCAGCGGGCCGCTGTAGCCGCCGCTGACCACGCCGATCGCCGCGAACACTCCGGTCGCCTCCACAGCGAGGCGGAAGCTCAGGTCACCGCCGTTGGAGATGCCGGTCAGGTAGACCCGGTCCGGGTCGGCCCGCCAGGTGTCGACCAGGTGCGCGGTGAGCGCGGTGAGGAACCCCGCGTCGTCCGCCGACCCGCAGCAGATCAGCGCGTTGAAGCCGCCGTGCTGCCCGTCGGGGTAGGCGACCAGGAAGTTCTCCCGGTCGGCGCGGGCGTCGAGCCCGGTCAGCTCCCGCATGTCGGCCCCGGAGCCGGGGAAGAAGTGCAGCGCGATGACCAGCGCCGCGGGGCGCGCCGGGTCGTACCCGGGCGGGGCGTGCAGCAGGTAGCTGCGGTCCACCCCGCCGTGGCGCAGGGTCAGCTCGTGGTCCCCGGCGGCCGGACGCTCGCTGGGCGCCGGCGTGGCAGCCGACCGCGCGCCGGGTGTCGGCGCGGCGGCCGGCTCGGCCTTCCCGCCGCACGCCCCACTGCTGAACGCCAGAACGAGCCCCGCCAGCACCGCGATCGTCCGCCGCACGTCCCGCCCTCCCCGTGGGTGTCCGGGCTCCACCGTCGGTTCCGGGACCCGAGCCGGTCAACCCTTTCGGTCCTCGCCGAAGCCGGGCACGCTGCTTCCATGCTGCGGCTGCACCTCGGACCGGCGGACCTGTGCCGGGTACGGTTCGTCGACCGCCTGCACCCCGTCGGCACCGCCATGCTGGCCTGCCAGGCGCTGTTCGACCCGACCACCGCCGCCATGGCACCGGACCTGGTGGCCGCGGCCGGCACGGCGACGTCCGTACGCGAGGTCCGCGCCGCCGCCACGTCGCTGCGGCACTTGCTGCCGGCCCGCGGCCGGCTGCCCGACTTCCTCACCCCGTTCGACGGGCTGGACTCGGTGGCCGCCGGCCTCGCGGCGATCCGGTCCACCCCCGTCCGCCGGGTCCGGGAGGAGGTCGCCGCCGCCTACACCGAGGTCGCCGCGACACCGCTGCGGCGCGCGTTCGCCGCCGCCGATCCGACCGCGCTCGACCTCTTCGGCCGGGCCCTCGACACCTGGTTCGGCGCGGTGCTGGCCCCGCACTGGTCCACCCTGACCACCGTCCACCAGCGACAACTGGCCGACGCCGCGCACCGGCTGGCCCGGCGCGGCCTGGCGGGTCTCTTCGACGGGCTGCACCCGGCGATCCGGTGGCGGCCACCCGTGCTGGAGGTGCGCACCTGGTGGAGCGGGGAGGTGACCGGCACCGGGGAGGGGATGGTGCTGCTCCCGTCACCCGTGGCCGGCCCGCTGCCCCGGGTCCTGGTCGAACCGGGCCGGCCGGTCCTGCTCGTCTACCCCGCCGCCATGCCCGCGCGGGCCGCCGATCCGGCGGTCGACCCGCTCGCCGGGGTGCTGGGCACGACCCGGGCGGCACTGCTGCGTCGCCTCGCCGGGCCGGGTCCGCACACCACCACGGCGCTCGCCCGGGGCGTCGGGATCGGCCTCTCCACGGCCTCCGAACACGCCACCGCGCTGCGTGCCGCCGGCCTGCTCAGCACCGAACGCGACGGCGCCGCGGTCCGCCACCGGCTGACCCCGCTCGGCGCGCACCTGCTCGGCCGCCCGGCGGCCGACGACTGAGTCTTCGTCGCGCCGCCCTCTTGATCGACTCCAGACCGCCGGGCCGGCGGTGTCCACCCGCCCCTGATGCCACCACCTCCCGCGAGGTGGAGTGGATCAGCCGGCGGGCGGTCGAGGCTGCCGTAGGGTGGCAGCCGTGACGACGCGTGTGGCCGCCATCGACTGCGGGACCAACTCGATCCGACTGCTGGTCGCCGACCTGCCCGACCCGTCCGCCGGGCCCCAGGCCCCGCTGGTCGATGTGAGCCGCCGGATGGAGATCGTCCGGCTCGGCCAGGGCGTCGACCGCACCGGCCGGCTCGCGCCCGAGGCGATCGAGCGGACCCGCGTCGCGCTCGCCGACTACGCGGCGGAGATCCAGAAGCTGGGCGCCGAGCGGGTGCGGATGTGCGCCACGTCGGCCTCCCGCGACGCGTCCAACGCCGCCGACTTCCGCACGATGGTCGAGGAGACCCTCGGCGTGGCGCCCGAGGTGGTCACCGGCGACGAGGAGGCCCGGCTCTCCTTCACCGGCGCCGTCCGTGGCCTGCCCACCGACGCCGAGCCGCCGTACCTGGTGGTCGACATCGGCGGCGGCTCGACCGAGTTCGTGGTCGGCACCCGCGAGGGCGGCGTCCAGGCGGCGATCTCCATGGACATCGGCTGCGTCCGCATGACCGAGCGCCACCTGCACGGTGATCCGCCCGGCCTGGACGAGATCGCCGCGGCGCAGGCCGACATCGCGGTCGCGGTGGACCGGGCGCTGACGGCGGTGCCGGGCCGGGAGGCCGCCACCCTGGTCGGTCTCGCCGGGTCGGTCACCACCGTGGTCGCCATCGCCCAGGGCCTCCAGGAGTACGACCCGGAGCGCATCCACCACGCCCGGGTGTCGTACGACCAGGTCGCCCAGGTCACCGCCGACCTGCTGGGGAAGACCCGCGAGCAGCGGCTGGCCATCCCTGTGATGCATCCCGGCCGGGCCGACGTGATCGGCGCGGGCGCGCTCGTGCTCCGGGTCATCATGGAGCGCGCCGGAATGCCCTCCGTCGTCGCCTCCGAACACGACATCCTCGACGGCATCGCCTGGTCCCTGGCCTGAGACGGCCCCGCATGATCGATGTCGAGCGGGCCGGCCCTGGACGATGCTGCTCCCCGGGCCCGGACGCAGTCGGACTGCTCCGGGTTGGCGGGTGAGCCGTCAACGGTTCACGTCGAACGCTGGCGTGGCCAGTCCGACGACCGCCCGGACCGGACCGCGGAGCCACCCGACAGCAGCCCGGCCCAGTCCGAACGACCCGCCCAGTCCGACCCGCCGGCCCCGGTGGAACCGCCGGTCCGGACCAGCTCCGGTTCGGAGGTGCCGCGCGGCGTGCTCAGCCCGAGGCCGTCCACGCCCAGTGGGCGGTCCTTCTGGGTCGCGGGCGGGATGATCTCGTCCGCCTGCAGCGCCGCCGGGGTCTCGGCGGCTGGCTGCGGCCACCGCTGCCAGCGGCGGATGCTCACGACCCCGACGAGGAGCAGCGAGCCGACGAGCAGCGTCGTCCCGGTCCGGAGCGGCGCCGCCAGGTCGACCTGGTGCCCGCTCAAGGTCAGTTGATGGTCGAACAGTTTCGCCACCGCGGTCGGGTTGACCAGCAGGCCCAGGTAACTGGCCGAGTAGGCCAGGCCGGTCAGTGCCGCGCCCAGCGGGGAGAACCGGAGCGTGGCGATGAGCCCGAGCACGAGCCCGGCGGCGGCCAGCACCAGCGCGGGCCGGACGAAATCTCCGCTGGCCAGGGCGCCGTCGTTCAATGCGGCGGCGAACGCCTGTTCCGACCGGTCCTGGCCGAGGGCGAAGAGAATCCAGGCCAGCGGACCGACGATGGCTGCGGCGAGCACGGTTCCGAGGTGTCGCATCCGGGCAACGTACCGATGGTCCGCGTCGATGAGCAGGCCCCATAAGCGAAACTTAAGGCAATTCGCACGCCGCGGTGGCTGGGGCGGGGCACGCGGAGCGGGTCACGGACGGCGTCGCGCGTCCGGCGGTGGTCAGGTCCGTTCGGTGGCGAGGCGGGCGCCGAAGCCGAGCAGGGCCACCCCGGTCAGCCCGTCCAGCCAGCGCCGGACCCGCCGCCGGGACAGCAGGGCCCGGGCCCGGTTCAGCGCCGCGATCAGGGCCAGCAGGTAGGCGAGGCTGAGCACGGCGTGGCTGAGTGCGAAGGCGAGCAGCACCCCGATCGGCGCGCCGCCGCCCACGAACTGGGGCAGGACCGCCAGGTAGAACGCCAGCACCTTCGGGTTGGTGACGTTGGACAGGAAGCCCTGCCGGAACCCGGCCAGCGCCTGGCCGGGCGGGGCGACGTCACCGGCCAGCGGGGCATAGTCGCCCCGCCAGGCCGACCGCCAGGCCTGCACCCCGAGGTACGCCAGGTACGCCACACCGGCCCAGCGGATCGCCTCGAAGAGCGGCTGGGAACGGACGATGAGCGCGCCGAGCCCGGCGGCGGCGGTCACCCCCTGCACCGCGTTCGAGGCGGTCACGCCGATGGCGCTCCACCGGCCCCGGCGCCGCCCCGAGGCCAGCGTGTTGCGGGTGACCACGGCGAAGTCCGGCCCCGGAACCAGGATCAGCACGGTGGCGAACACCAGGAAGGACGCGTAACCGCTCCACGACACACCCCGAGCCTAACCAGCTACCACGTTCTTGACGGTACTACGTAATCCACACTAGTGTCCGGAGCGTGGATACGACGCAGCTCCTCAAGGGCGTGCTCGACCTCGCCGTTCTCGCCGTGCTCAAGGACGCGGACGGCTACGGTTACGACATCCTCCGCCGGCTGCGCGAGGCCGGCCTGGAGGAGGTCGGCGACGCCTCGGTCTACGGCACCCTGCGCCGGCTCTTCGCCGCCGGCCTGCTGACCACCTACGTGGTGCCGAGCGAGTCCGGCCCGCACCGCAAGTACTACTCACTCAACGCGGCCGGCCGGGACCAGCTCACCCGCGCCGGCAAGACCTGGCGCTCCTTCGCCACCACCATGGACGCACTGCTCGACGATCGGGGGATGGCGGCATGACCGTCACGGGGCAGGAGATCGCGGACTACGTCGACCGGGTGCGGGCGGCACTCGCCGACCTGCCGCCGGCGGTTCGGGACGAGCTGACCGAGGATCTGCCGGAGCACCTCGCCGAGGTGGCCGCCGAGTCCGAGGGCAGCCTCGTCGACCGGCTCGGCGAGCCGGAGGCGTACGCGGCCGAGCTGCGGGCTGCCGCCGGTGCCGAGGCGGGAGCCGCACCGGGACGCCGGGGCCGGCGACTGGCCGCCGCGCAGGCGCGTGCCGGCGTCCAGCTGCGCGCCCTCGACACCCAGCTCGGCCCGCTGCTCGGGCAGTCCTCGGTGAGCGAGTTCCTCCGCCCGCTGCGCCCGGCCTGGTGGCTGCTGCGCGGCTGGCTCGCGGCGCTGGTGATCTCGGTGGTGCTCCAGGAGCCCTCCGGGTTGCTTCCCCGGCTCGACGGCAGCGTGCTGGCCGGCCTGTTCCTGCTCGCCGGCACGGTCCTCGCCTCGGTGTGGCTGGGCCGGCGCTCCGCCGGCATCCACGGCTGGCGGCGGCAGCTGGTGCAGATCGGCACCGCGGCACTACTGGTCTTCTCCTTCGCGATGCTGGTCAACGTCGACCACCACGCCAGCTCCGACCAGTTCGGCAGCTACCAGGAGGTCTCGGGCGGCGACCGGTACGACCGGATCGAGGACGTCTTCGTCTACGACCAGGAGGGGCGGCTGGTCCGCAACGCGCAGCTCTTCGACCAGAACGGCGTGCCGATCCGCCTCGGCTGGCCGAGCTGCCTGGACGCGAGCGGCAACATGCCCGCGCCGCGCAACGCCTACCCGTACTGCCCCGACCGGGCGCCCTTCGGGCCGCCGGCGCCGGCCGCGCCGACCCTGACCGCCCCGCCGGCGCCGGCCGCGCCGACCCTGAACGCCCCGCCCGCACCGGGCGCGAGCGTCGCCCCGGCCCCCGGCGCCAGCGTGGCCCCCGCACCGAGCGGGAGCGGCGTCCCCGCGCCGGCCGTGAGCCCGTCGGCCGCGCCCGGCGCGAGCACGCCGACGCCGGCGCCGACCCGCTGACGCCGACCTCCGAGGGGTGCCCGCCGACCGGCGGGCACCCCTCGGCGCGTCCACGGTGGAGGGCCGGGTGAGGTGCCGGAGCGCGGGGCGGTCCGCCGGCCGGCCCCGGCGGCGGTGACGGACCGGTCCGGGAGACGAACAGGAGGTGAATGCCACTGTTCTTTCGTCTTCCCCGGGCCGGTGAGCGCGTGGCACGCTACCCGCACGTAACACCCACTGTGCGACCAGCCAACGATGACTGACCGCTAGGAGGACGGGACCATGGGCGAGATGGTGAGCTTCACCGGCAACGGAGGGACGAGCGAGGGGTATCTCGCGATACCCTCCGGCGGTGCGGCCAGCCCGGCGGTCATCGTCATCCAGGACTGGTGGGGTCTCGTGCCGCACGTCCGGGCCGTGGTGGACCGCTTCGCGGAGGCCGGCTTCGTGGCCCTCGCACCCGACTTCCGGCACGGCGGCCCGGCGAGCAAGCCGAGTGAGCCGCGGCAGATGTTGAACAGCACCCAGATGGACGAGGCGGCGACCGACATCGCGGCCGCCGCCGAATACCTCGCCAACCGGCCCGAGGTCGCCGGCAAGGTGGGCTGCGCCGGTTTCTGCGCCGGTGCCAGCCTGGCGCTCTGGTCCGGCACGTTCTCCGAGCGCATCGTCGCCACCGCCGGCTTCTACCCGCGACTGCCCTGGGAGGGCATGCGCACCGGCGCGGCCGACAACGCCGGCCGCACCGACTGGGCCGGCTACGCCGGCAAAGCCGCACTCATCCACTGCTCCGAGGCGGACGGCCTGTCGGCCGCCGACGGGGTGCAGAGCGTCCGCCGGGCCATCGAGACCGCCGGCGGCACCTGCCAGACCTACGACTACCCGGGCACCGCGCACGCGTTCTTCAACGAGGACCGGCCGGAGCACTTCGACCAGCGCGCCGCGGCCACCGCCTGGGCCCGCACGCTGGAACTCTTCCGGGCCAAGCTTGGCTGAGCCGCGTACCCCCGCCGAGGTGGTCGCCCGCGCCGCGCGGGCGACCGACCTGGCCGACCTCGACGGCGCCGTGAGCAACTGCTTCGCCTGCCCCCGGCTGGTGGCCTGGCGGGAGGACGTGGCCCGGGTGAAGCGGGCGGCGTTCCGGGACCAGCACTACTGGGGCCGGCCCGTGCCCGGCTTCGGCCCGCCCGACGCGCGGATCGGCATCCTGGGCCTGGCGCCCGCCGCGCACGGCGGCAACCGCACCGGCCGGATCTTCACGGGGGACCGCTCCGGCGACGTGCTCTTCGCCGCGCTGCACCGCGCCGGGCTGGCCAACCAGGCGACCAGCGTGTCCGCCGACGACGGCCTGGCCCTGCGGCACACCCGCATCTTCGCCGCCGTGCGCTGCGCACCGCCGGACAACAAGCCCACCCCGGCCGAGCGGGACACCTGCGCGCCGTGGGTGCACCGCGAGGTCGCGCTGATCCGGCCGACCCTGCGCGTCGTGGTCGCGCTGGGCGCGTTCGCCTGGGCCGCGTGGTGGCCGGTGCTGCGCCAGGTGTACGGACAGCGCCCGCCCACACCGCGCCCGGCGTTCGGCCATGGGGCACACTGGTCCGGCACGTCCGCACCGGCGTTGCTCGGCTGCTACCACGTCAGCCAGCAGAACACCTTCACCGGGCGGCTGACACCAGCGATGTTGGACGACGTGTTCGCCCGGGCCAAGGACCTGGCCGGGGTGGACTGAGGAATGCGTGAGGCGGTGGGATGGACCTCGGCGTGCTCCGCAGGTGGTGGCCGGTCGCCGCGGTGACCCTGCTGCTCGCCGTCGCCGCGCTCGCCGCCGGCCACTCCGTCATCGGGGCGAGCCGCATCCCGCCCGCCGCCGACAACATCCCGTACGTGCCGGAGTACCCCTCCGCCGAGGCCGCGCCCTCGATCACGGCCGAGCCCCGGGACCTCGGCGAACCGACCTCCGGCGGTATTCCGGGCTGGCTCGCGACCGCCGCCGTCGTGGTGCTCGGTGCGGCCGTGCTGGCGGTCGTCGGGTACGTGCTCTGGACCGTGGTCGGCGGGGCGCTGCGCCGGACCACCCGTGCGGTGCCCCTCCAGCGGACCCGGCGCACCGCCGAGGGCACGGCCCGCGAGGTGGTGGCCGCGCTGGACGCCGGTCTCGTGGAGCTGGACGACCGGTCCACCGACCCGCGCACCGCGGTGATCGCCTGCTGGGTCCGGCTGGAGGAGGCCGCCGACGAGGCCGGGGTGCCCCGGCGCGCCGGTGACACCCCAACCGACCTGGTCAGCCGGCTGCTGCGGGGCGACCCGGAGGCCGGTGTCCCGGCGATCGCCAGCGCCGACGTGCTGGACGGTTTCGCGCACGTCTACCGGGAGGCCCGGTACGCCACCCACACGGTCGACGAGCGGATGCGGGACCAGGCCCGGGCCGCCCTGCGCCGGCTGCGCGGCGAGCTGACCTCGGTGGCCACCGGTGAGGCGACCGCATGAGCACGACCATCGACGACCTGCTCTCGTTCGACGAGGAGCCCGCCGGGGAGGCGCGGCGGCCCGGCGGCGGGCGGGCGCGCTGGGTGCTGCGGACCCTCACGGTCACCGCCGCGATCGTGGTGGTGATCGTCGTCGGGCTGCGCGCGGTCGGCCTCCAGGTCTCGCTCTGGGTCATCGTGGCGGGCGTGCTCGCCGTGCTCGCCGTCCGCCGGGTCACCGCCGAGCTGTCGCCCCCGCCGCCGTCCCGGGCCGGCGCCCGCGCCCCGGCCGGCGAGGAGCCCGGCACCTGGAACTGGTCCGCCCGCGACGCCCTGCGCGCCGCGATCAACGGGTGGGAACGCCCGCTGGACTGGTGCTCCGACAACCGCGAGCGGTTCACCGAGCGGGTGCTGCCCCGCCTCGGCGAGCTGGCCGACGAACGGTTGCGCCAGAAGCACGGCGTCACCCGCGAGTCCGACCCGGCCCGCGCCCGCACCCTGCTGGGCGAGCCGCTGTGGACGTTCCTCGGCACCCCCGCCCGCCGCCCCCCGACGCCGCGCGACCTCGCGGTGATCGTCGCCGAACTGGAGAAGCTGTGATGAACGACGTGGACCGGACCATGCCCCCCGCCGAGGTCGGCCGGCTGGCCCGCGGGGTGCTCGACGCGGTCGGCACGGTCGTGGTCGGCAAGCGGGAGGCGCTGGAGCTGGTCCTGGCCGGCATCCTGGCCGGCGGCCACGTGCTGCTGGAGGACCTGCCCGGCCTGGGCAAGACGCTCACCGCGCGCTCGTTCGCGCAGGCTCTCGGGCTGGACTTCCGCCGCCTCCAGTTCACCCCGGACCTGCTGCCCGCCGACGTCACCGGCTCGTTCCTCTACGACCAGCGCAGCGGCGACTTCTCCTTCCGGGCCGGCCCGGTCTTCACCAACCTGCTGCTCGCCGACGAGATCAACCGCACCCCGCCGAAGACCCAGTCGGCGCTGCTGGAGGCCATGCAGGAGAAGCAGGTCTCGGTGGAGGGCGTCACCTACCGGCTGGACGAGCCGTTCCACGTGCTCGCCACCGCCAACCCCATCGAGTACGAGGGCACCTACCCGCTGCCCGAGGCGCAGCTCGACCGGTTCCTGCTCCGGGTCTCGTTCGGCTACCCGAACCACGACGAGGAGTGGGAGGTGCTGCAACGGCGGATCGCGCGCCGCCGCGAGGAGGCTGAGATCAAGCCGGTGGTGGACGCCGGCACGCTGCGCGCCATGCAGGCCGCGCTGGAGGACGTGGTCGTCGAGGACTCGATCGGCCGCTACATCGTCGCGCTGACCGCGGCCACCCGGGAGCACCCGTCCGCGCTGGTCGGCGCCTCGCCGCGCGGCTCGCTGGCGCTGCTGCTGCTGTCCCGGGTCCGCGCGGTGCTCGCCAACCGGGACTACGTGGTGCCGGAGGACGTCAAGGCGGTGGCCGTGCCCGCCCTGGCACACCGGATCACACTGCGGCCGGAGATGTGGCTGCGCCGGGTGGATCCGTCCTTCGTGGTCGGTGAGGTGCTGGAATCCACTCCCGCCCCGGCCAGCGGCGCCCTGCCCAGCTACGCGGCCGGACCGTCCGGGCGCTGATGGCCGACCGTCAGGAACCGGCGAGCGGCTGGGCGCCCACCCGGGCGCTCGGCCGGGCCGTGCTGCTCACCGGCCTGCTGCTGGTCGCCGCCGTGCTGCTCGGCCGGATCGACCTGGTGGTGCTGGCCACGCCGTTCGCGCTGGGCACCGCGTACGCGCTGCGCCGCCGGCCCACCGCCCTGCCGGCCCTGGAGATCGGCGTCGAGGACACGCACCTGGTCGAGGGCGCGCCGATGACCGCCGCGGTGGCCGTGGGCAACCCGGACACCGTCTCCTACGACGTGGCCGTGGTGCGGACCCGGATGTCGCGCTGGCTGCGGGTCGAGAAGGTCGGCTTCGGCGGTACCGGGGTGGACGTGAGCCACTCCGGCGGCGCCGACCGGCCCTTCGTCACGTCGGTGCCGTCCGGCTCGGCCGTCGACCTCGAGCTGACCGGGACGGCGCTGCGCTGGGGACGGCACCCGATCGGGCCGGCCGGCGCCCGGGTCGCCGCCGCCGACGGGCTGCTGGTGTCGCGGGCCGTGCTCACCGACGCGGTCCGGATGCGGGTCTACCCCATGACCGAGCCGTTCGAGGCGGTCGAGGCGATGCCTCGGGCGGCGGGGCTGGTCGGCGCGCACCGCTCCCGCCGGCCGGGGGAGGGCGGCGAGCTCGCCGGGGTGCGCGTCTTCGCGCCCGGCGACCGGCTGCGCCGGATCGACTGGCGGGTCTCGCTGCGGGCCCGCCAGCTGCACGTGGCGGCCACCCTCTCCGACCGGGACGCCGAGGTGGTGGTGCTGCTCGACGTGCTGGCCGAGGCGGGCCGCTCCGGCGGTGTACGCGGGGCGGCGTCCGTGCTGGACACCACCGTGCGGGCAGCCGCCGCGATCGCGGAGCACTACCTGCACCGGGGTGACCGGGTGGCGATGCTGGAGTACGGCCCCGCCGCCCGGCGGCTGCGCCCGGCCACCGGCCGCCGGCAGTACCTGACCGTGCTGGAGTGGCTGCTCGACGTCAAGGCCGAGTCCTCCCCGCACGAGCCGTACGACCAGGTCTTCGGCCCGCAGCTGCTCTCCTCGGACGCGCTCGTGGTGGTGCTCACCCCGTTGCTCGACGAGCGCTCGGCGCAGATGCTGGCGCGGATGGCCCGGGGCGGGCGGTTCGTGGTCGCGGTGGACACCCTGCCGGCCGAGCTGCCGGTGCCGAAGGACCGGGGCTGGGCCGAGGTGGCGTACCGGCTGTGGCGGCTGGACCGGGACACGATGATCGGTCAGCTCCGGGAGCACGGTGTGCCGGTGGTGCGCTGGGCCGGTGCCGGCAGCCTCGACCAGGTGCTGCGCGACGTGGCCCGCCTGGCGACCGCCCCGAAGGCGGGCCTGCGGTGAGCGCGAGGAACGCAGCGCAGCGGAGTCCCGCAGTCGCGAACGAAGAGTGGCGCAGATGAACGATCTCGTCGAGGGCCTGACCGAGCGGGTGCGTGCGCTCCAGTACGCGGTGCGAAGGGTCAGCCCCACGCCGCTGCTGGTGCGGGCCGGCATCTTCCTCAGCGTGCTGGTCGGCTTCCTGGTCGCGTACCCCGCACAGGCCCTCGCCCCGCGGTCGCTGCTGGCCCTCACGGTGGTGGCCGTGCTCCCGGCGTTCGGTCCGCGCCGGGTGTGGCCGACCTTCGCGGCGCTGGTGACCGTCGGCGGCTGGCTGCTCGCGACGCTCGGCTTCGACCGGCCACCGGCGCTGTGGCGGCTGCTCGCCGTGGCGACTCTGCTCTACCTGGCGCACACGCTGTGCGCGCTGGCCGCGCTGCTGCCCTACGACGCGGTGGTCGACCCCGATCTCGTGCTGCGCTGGCTGGCGCGGGCCGGCGCCGTGGTGCTCGCGGCCGCGGTGCTCGGCGTCGTGCTGGCCGCACTCGGCGGGGCCGGCGGAGACCGGGGTTCCCAGGCGGCGACGGTGGTGGGGCTGCTGGTGGCGGTGGGTCTCAGCGGCCTACTGGCGTGGCTCCTGCGTCGCAGATAACGGGACGCTCCGGGAAGTTGCGCAGGTCACAGGGGTTGTGCTCCGTCACAGATGGGGGTCTCGATCGGGATTACCCGAGCCGACCGGGGAAAGATAGATGACGTGAATCCGAAGCGGATCCTTGTCGTGGGTGCCGGGCACGTGGGCCTGTACGCCGCTCTGCGCCTGTCCAAGAAGCTGAGCTCCCGTGAGGCCGAGGTCATCGTCGTCGACCCGCAGCCGCACATGACCTACCAGCCGTTCCTCCCGGAGGCTTCGGCGGGCAACATCTCCCCGCGGCACGCTGTGGTGCCGCTGCGGCGGGAGTTGCGCAAGTGCAAGGTCGTGGCCGGCACGGTCACCCGGATCGACCACGACCGCCGGACCGCCGTGGTGCAGCCGATCAGCGGCCCGACCCGGGAGATCCAGTACGACCACGTAGTGGTCGCCCCCGGTTCCGTCTCCCGCACCCTGCCGATCCCCGGCCTGCACGAAAACGGCATCGGGTTCAAGACCATCGGTGAGGCCATCTTCCTGCGCAACCACGTGCTGGACCGGCTCGACGTGGCGGCCGCCACCACCGACCCGGAGGTGCGCAGCCGGGCGCTGACCTTCGTCTTCGTCGGCGGCGGTTACGCCGGCATCGAGGCGCTCGCCGAGATGGAGGACATGGCCCGGGACGCGCTGCGGTACTACCCGGAGCTGAAGCCGGAGGACATGCGCTGGGTGCTGGTGGAAGCCACCCAGCGCGTGCTGCCCGAGGTCGACCGGGACATGGGCGCCTACACGGTGCAGGAGCTGCTCAAGCGGAACATGGACATCCGCCTGGACACCCGCCTGGAGTCGTGCGTCGACGGGGTCGCGAAGCTCTCTGACGGGTCCGTCTTCCCGTCCGACACGATCGTCTGGACGGCCGGCGTGAAGCCGTCGCCGATGCTGGACGCGACCGATTTCCCGCGCGACGAGCGGCGCCGGGTCACCTGCCTGCCCACCCTCCAGATCGTGGACGGCGACCGGGTGGTCGAGGGCGCCTGGAGCGCCGGCGACTGTGCCGCGGTGCCGGACCTGACCAAGGAGCCGGGCAACTTCTGCTCGCCGAGCGCGCAGCACGCGGTCCGGCAGGCCGCCCGGATGGCCGACAACATCGTGAACGTGATCCGCGGGCGCGAGCCGGTCAACTACAAGCACAAGCACGCGGGCAGCGTCGCCAGCCTCGGCCTGCACAAGGGCGTGGCGCAGGTCTACGGCGTGAAGATGACCGGCTGGCCCGCCTGGTTCATGCACCGCACGTACCACATGTCGCGGATCCCGTCGTTCAACCGCAAGGTCCGGGTCGTGGTCGACTGGTCGCTGGCGTTCTTCCTCAAGCGTGAGGTGGTCGCCCTGGGTCAGCTGCACGACCCGCGCGAGGAGTTCGCCGAGGCGTCCGCCCCGCCGGTCGGCGCACGCGTCTGAACCGACCGGCGGCAGAGCAACCGGAGAGGGCCCTTCCCGCACGGGAGGGGTCCTTCGCCGTGTGCGGCGTCAGAACCGCCAGGTCCAGGCGTCGGCGACCCGGGTGCCCGGACCGAAGAGCTGCTCCAGCGTCCCGCGCAGGGTCTCCGCGTGCGGCGCGTCGTCGGTCAGCGCCACGCAGGAGGCGCCCCAGAACTCGATGTCGCGGGCGGCCTGCCGGCGCTGCCGGTCGCCCACCGCGGGCGCCACCCCCCGCTTCGCGACGTCGGCCAGCAGGGCCGAGGTGGGGCGCTGGTACGTGCCCATGGTGGCCGAGCCGTTGCGGCCGTACGGGCCGATGAAGAAGCCCTCCGGCATGCCGAAGGCGGCGTCGGCCGCGGTGCCCCAGCGCATCGGCCACGGGTCCTTCGGGGTGGCCGTGGGCACCGGCACGAGCACCCCGCCGGGGCGTACGCACTGCCGCCAGTGCCCGCCGGTGACGAACTCGGGCAGCGGCGGCCGGCCGGTGGTGGGCAGCGGCGCCGGGAAGACACTGAGCAGGGCCGCGCCGACCGCGAGGGGGACCAGCCGGCGGGCCGACCCCCGCTCGCCGAGTGCCCGGTGCACGGCCAGGGTGAGCACCGTCCCGGCCAGCGGCAGCACCACGAGGCCGAACCGCATGGGCAGCGCGCCGTCCACCACGGGCAGGCCGGTCAGCAGGGTGTACGGGCCGGGGACGCCGGTGCGCTCCCCGCCGACCACCACCTCGGGGCCGAGTGAGAGCGCCGCCATGACCAGCGCCCCGGCGAGGCAGGCGACGACGAGGGCGCGCCGGCCCAGCCAGACCGCGCAGCCGGCGGCCACCAGCAGCAGCGGCCAGCCCAGGAAGGTGTTGAACTCGGCCGGGCCGGTGGTCAGCCGTGCCGCGTCGTAGCTGCCCAGCACCGACAGCGCGGAGAGCCGGGTCCAGCTCGTCAGGTCGGCGGAGAAGTAGTGCGGGCTGAACATCCCGTCCGAGACGCCCTGCGGCCCGGCGAACTGGAGCCACAGCGGGTACGCCAGCACGAGCAGGGCCAGCCCGGCGGCGCACATCAGCCCACCGGCGAAGCC
The DNA here is from genome assembly GCF_009671205.1 of Micromonospora terminaliae. Lineage (NCBI taxonomy): Bacteria > Bacillati > Actinomycetota > Actinomycetes > Micromonosporales > Micromonosporaceae > Micromonospora > Micromonospora terminaliae. The sequence continues at coordinate 6,433,159 of NZ_CP045309.1, forward strand.
GGGCAGCGCCCGGCGCAGCAGCGCCCGGTCGGCCAGCCCGTAGGCGACGGCCATGACCAGCAGGGTGAGTGCGGTGAGGAAGAGCACCTCCTCGCCGACGAAGATCTGGACGGTGACGGCCGTGGCCAGCCCGAGGGCCGAGCTGGCCAGCCGGCGGCGGTCCGGGCCGTCCGGCCGCCCGGCGGGGTCGGCCGCCCGGAGCAGCCGGATCACCAGCCAGATGATCACCGGGACCAGCCACTGGGCGGTCATGTGCAGGTGGGCGTTGCTCTGCGACACCATGCCGGGACCGAAGCCGCAGAGCGCCGCCCCGAGCCCGGCGGCGAGCGGGCGGGCCCGCAGCGTCCGGGTCAGGAGCAGGTACCAGGCCAGCGCCGTGCCGGCCAGGTTGGCCGCGGCCAGCAGGGCGAAGGTGACCGGTGCCCCGAGGACGAGGGTGACCGGGGCGAGCAGCACGCCGAGCGCGATCACACTGGTGTTCGTCATGAGGTTGACCCCGTCCGGCGCGTTCAGCCGATCGGTGATCAGGCCGAATTCGCCGTGCAGGGCGCGCGCGTCGACGGTCAGGAACCACTCGTAGAGGGTCTGGTCGGCCGGGTTCAACGCGAGCATGCGCTGCCCGGGCGGCCACAGGCCGTGGGTGAGCCAGCCGGCGAGCGCGGCGAAGAGCAGGCCGGCCAGCAGGTCCGCGCGGTGCCGGCGGCCGGCGGCCAGCAGCCGGGCCGCCCGGCCCGGGCGGACGGCCGGGTCGAGACGGAGTGCCTCGTCGGGGTCGGGCCCGGGGGCCGTGCGGGCGGCGCTGGTCACGGCCTCGACCATATCGGCCGGAACCCACGGGTACGCCGGGCCGCGACGCAGCCGCTACGGTGAGATCTGCACCGCCGCGTGTCGACGCGCCGGTGTCACCCGCCCGGGTGGTGGAACGGCAGACACGGCCGCCTTAAAAGCGGCTGCCGCAAGGCGTGCGGGTTCGACCCCCGCCCCGGGCACCAACTCTCAGCTTTCCCACAGCTTCGCGCCGCGCACGGCGTTGCACCCCCGTTTACCCTGGAGAGGCACGTTCACGTGCATCGACCCCCTGAGGGAGGCCTGAGAAGTGAAGACCACGAACCCGGTGCTCGCCCGGCTCGGCCAGGCGGCTGAGCGGGAGCGGGCGGCCGGGTACGCCCAGCCCGGGCCGTACGGTCAGCCCGGATATCCGCAGCAGTACCCGCAGTACCCGCAGCAGCAGCCGTACCCGACCGGTCACGGCTTCCCGGCGGCCCCGCCCACCGTGACCCCGATGACCCTCGACGACGTGGTCGTCAAGACGGTGCTGATGCTCGGCATCCTCGGCGCCTCGGCCGCCGCGGCCTGGGTCCTCGTGCCGGACGCCCTGACCGGCGCCGCCTGGATCGGCGCCGCCGTGGTGGGCCTGGTCCTCGGACTGGTGATCTCGTTCTCCCGGATGGCCAACCCGGCGCTGGTGGTGGCGTACTCGATCGTCGAGGGCGTCTTCGTCGGCATGGTCAGCAAGACGTTCAACACGGTCTACGACGGCATCGTGCTCCAGGCCGTGGTCGCCACCTTCGGCGTCTTCTTCCTGATGGCGATGATCTACAAGGCGCGGATCATCCGGGCCACCCCGAAGTTCGCCCGGATCATGGTGGCGATCATCGCGGGTCTGTTCGGCGTCATGGTTATCAACCTGGTGCTCGCGCTCTTCGGCGTCAACACCCACCTCCGCGACGGCAGCCCGCTGGCCATCGGCTTCAGCCTGGTCTGCATCGTGGTCGCCGCGCTGAGCTTCGTGCTCAACTTCGCGGAGATCGAGGACGGCGTCCGGATGGGGCTCCCGCAGCGCTACTCCTGGACCGCCGCGTTCGGCATCGTGGTCGGCCTGGTCTGGCTCTACCTGGAGATCCTCCGGCTGCTGAGCTACTTCCAGGGCGACGACTGACCGACCCCGCCCGACTGCGACGCCCGCCTGCCGCGCCCGCGGCGGCGGGCGTCGTCGTTTCCCCGTCGCCGCCGGGCCGCCGGGGGCAGAGTGGGAGCCGGGGGTACGTCGGCGCGAGGAGGTCGCGGTGCGCAGTGCCAACCCGGTGCTGGACCGGCTGGACGACGTGGGCCGGACCGAACGGCAGGTGCTCGGCGTCGGGGCCGCCGACACGATGACGGTGGCCGACGTGGTCAGCCGGACCGTCGGGTTGCTGCTGCTCACCGGCGTCACCGCGGCGGTGGCCTGGGTGCTCGTCCCGCAGGCGGCGTGGATCTCCGCCGCGCTGGCCGGCAGCGCCCTGGCCAGCCTGGTGCTCGTGCTGGTGATCTCGCTGAAGCAGATCACCAGTCCACCGCTGATCGCCGGGTACGCGGTGCTCCAGGGCCTGCTGCTCGGCGTGGCCAGTCGCGCCTTCGAACTGGTCTATCCGGGCATCGTGGCGCAGGCGGTCGTCGGCACGTTCGGGGTCTTCCTCGGCATGGCGCTGCTCTACCGGGCCCGGCTGGTCCGGGCCACCCCGCGGCTGGCCCGGCTGGTCGTGGGCACGCTCATCGGCATCGTGGCGATCGGCCTGGTCAATCTGGTCACCTACCTGTTCACCGGGAAGCAGGGCGTCGAGGTCTACAGCCTCTCCGCGCGGGTGGGCTGGCTGCCGTACGTCTTCTCGGTGGTCGCGATCATCGCCGGCGCGCTCAGCTTCGTCCTCGACTTCGACCTGGTCGAGCGTGCCGCCCGCAACGGCCTGCCCCGCCGGTACGCCTGGTTCTGCGCCTTCGGCCTGGTGGTCGGCCTGATCTTCCTGTACTGGCAGATCCTGCGCCTGCTCAGCTACGTCCGGCGCTGACCGTAGAATCCCCGGCGATGAGCGCAGCGGAACTGGACCGGGCCGTGACACTGCTGGTCCGACAGGTCGGGCACTGGGAGCAGCCGCGCTGGTCGGCGGCGGCCGCGGGCGGCAACGTGTCCCGTGCCGACCTCGTGCACAAGCTGGTCCAGGAGATCGCCAACCTGGCGGCCGACGCCGAGGGGGAGCCGCGCCGTGAGGTGCCCCGGCTGCCCAGCGACCTGGCCCTGCCCGACCAGCTCCGGGTGGTCACCGCCGACCTGCTGGCGGCCGGCGCGCGCGAGCCGGTCCTGGCCGGGGCGGCCGCCGCGGTCGCCCGGACCCGGTCCGCGCTGTAGCCGGCGCTCAGCCCAGCCAGCGGCGCGCCTTGCGCCGGCGAGCGCGATCCCGCGCCCGGGGCAGCCTCGACAGCTCCCGGTCGGCCACCGCGGCCTGCCGGGCGTGCAGCAGGCCGTAGGTGAACGTGTTCTCGCCGTCGGCGTACGCCCGCAGCGCCTGCTCGCGCAGCACCGCGCGGGTCACCACCGAATCCTGGTGCGCGCCGAGCACGTCCTGGAGGTCCTTGAGCCGGCTCACCAGCTCGGCGTCGGGCCGGCGCACCTCGACGGCGTACCGGGCCCGCTTGCCGGCCTTGCGCGCCTCGTGCAGGGCGGTGTCGTCGGTCCCGCCGTCGGCCAGCGCCCGGTCCAGGCGGTCGTCGAAGCGGGTCACCGCACGGCGCACCCGGCGCTTCACCCACCGGGGCCGTACGCGCGCGGCCGGCCCCTCGACGAGCGCGTCCAGCCGGCGCAGCAGGTCGGTGTAGCGATCCGAGCCGAGCGCGGCGCGCAGACCGTCCAGGGCGGTGGCCAGGTCGGCGGCGAACCGCTCGGCGAAGCGGGCCGGGACCGGGCCGAGCACCAGCTCGCCGGGTTCCGCGTGGACCGCGTCGGCCAGCCGGGCGGCCATCACCTGGACGTCCCGGACCGGCCCGAGCTGCGCGCCCAGCCAGCGCAGCTCCGCCCGTACCGCCTCGCTCTCCGCGCGGTCCCACAGCCCGCGGAAGGTCCGCAGCGTGGAGCGGAGCCGGCGGACGGCCACCCGCATGTCGTGCACGGCGTCCTCGTCGCCGCCGAGCGCGCCGGCGTGGTGGCCGATCAGGGTGTCGCGCTGGGCGGTGAGGTAGTCGACCACGGATGCGGCGGCCGGGTCGGCGGGCGCCGGCCGGGTGGCGGCGAGCCGGCCGCCCAGCGCGCGGTGCGACTTCGAGACCGGGACCGTCCGGGCGCAGGCCGCGCGCAGCCGGTCGTCCACCGCGTCGAGCAGCGCCTCGTCGCCCTCGACCAGCTCGACCTCCAGCTCGTGCCAGGCCTGCCGCTCGCCGCTGACCAGATCCTCGGCGTGGACGTCGTCCTCGGCCACCTCGGCCAGCGGGCGGCCCGCCGCGTCCAGCAGGCGGCGTTCCCGTCGGCGGGTCACCACCCGCGCGGCCGGAGCGACCGGCCGGCCCCGGGACGCCCCGCGGAAGAGCGCGACCAGGTCGGGAGGCGGATCGGCGTCGTCCGGCCCGGCCGGGAACTGGTGCTCGGTGCGTGCGCCGCCGACCGCGCCCACCTTGAGGTGCCAGCCCGCGTCGTGCCCACCGGTCCGCCGCCGCAGGGCGTAGCCGCTGCGGGCCAGCCGAAGGTCGGCGGTGTCCCAGTAGACCGCGTCCAGGTCGAGCACGGTGGCGTCGGACGTCGTCGCGACGCCACCGCACCCGGTCAGGTCGGGCAGCCGGAATCCCTCGTCGCCGGAGTACTTGCGTTCGCGTTCCACGACGGTCGCCATGGCGCCTCCCGTACCCGGCCCCGGTGTCGGGGAACCGGTCTCAGTTCAGGCGTTCGAGCACCATGGCCATGCCCTGGCCGCCGCCCACGCACATGGTCTCCAGACCGATGGTCTTGTCGTGCCACTCCAGCGCGTTGAGCAGGGTGCCGGTGATCCGGGCGCCGGTCATGCCGAACGGGTGGCCGACGGCGATCGCGCCGCCCATCACGTTCAACTTGTCCTCGGGGATACCGAGCTGCCGGTACGACGGGATCACCTGGGCGGCGAACGCCTCGTTGATCTCGACCAGGTCGACGTCGTCGATGGTCATGCCGGCCCGCTTCAGCGCCTGCTTGGACGCCTCGACCGGGCCCAGGCCCATGATCTCCGGCGAGAGCGCCGTGACGCCGGTGGAGACGATCCGGGCCAGCGGGGTGAGGCCGAGCTCGCGCGCCCGCTCGGCGCTCATGATCACCACGGCGGCCGCGCCGTCGTTGAGCGGGCAGCAGTTGCCGGCGGTGATCCGGCCGTCCGGGCGGAAGACCGGCTTCAGACCGGCCACGGCCTCCAGGGTCACACCGGGGCGCGGGCCGTCGTCGGTGCTCACCACGGTGCCGTCCGGCGTGGTCACCGGAGTGATCTCGCGGGCCCAGAAGCCGTCCGCGATCGCCTTCTCGGCCAGGTTCTGGCTGCGGACGCCGAACGCGTCCATGTCCTCGCGGGTCACGTCATAGACCTGGGCGAGGTTCTCCGCGGTCTGACCCATGGTCAGGTAGATGTCGGGGAGCTGGCCGGCCTCGCGCGGGTCGGTCCACACCTCGGCGCCGCCCTGGGCGCGGGCCTTCGAGCGCTCGCGCGCCTCGGCGAAGCGCGGGTTCTCCCAGCCGCCGCCGACCAGCGCCTGCGCCTCCGGCGGGAGGGCGTCCGAGTTGCCCCGCGCGTACCGGGAGACGGTCTCCACGCCGGCGGAGATGAAGACATCGCCCTCGCCGGCCCGGATCGCGTGCATCGCCATCCGGGTCGTCTGGAGCGAGGAGGCGCAGTAGCGGGTCAGCGTGGCGCCGGGCAGGCCGTCCAGGCCCAGCAGGGTGGCGACCACCCGGGCCATGTTGAAGCCCTGCTCGCCGCCGGGCAGGCCGCAGCCCAGGTAGAGGTCCTCGATGGTGGTGGGATCGAGCGCCGGGACCTTGTCGAGGGCGGCCTGGACGATCGTGGCGGCGAGGTCGTCCGGCCGGACCTCCCGCAGGGAACCCTTGAACGCGCGGCCGATGGGGGACCGGGCGGTGGCGACGATGACGGCGTCGCGGGGCGACTCAATCGGCATGAACCAACGTTAACCCGCCGGTAACTTGTGGCGGAAGCCGCGCGGCGGGCGGGAAATGTCACCCCGCCGGGGCTCAGTGGTGGTGCCGGTAGGCGACCGCGGCGGCCGCCTCGACCGCCGGGAGCAGGGCGTGCGCCCAGACCCGGTAGCCGTCGGCGGACGGGTGGAAGCCGTCGTGGCAGAGGGTGCCGGCGTCGGCCCGGAACACCGGGCCGGTCTCGGTGCCCAGGTCGACGACGCTGCCGCCGGCGTCGAGCACGGCGGTCGTCTGGGCGCGCGCCACCCGCCGCCCCGCCCAGCCGAGCACCTGCCGCAGCGGGGACGCGACGGCGCGGACCGCGCCGAGGTCGGGACAGGTGCCCACGACCACCTCGACGTGCGCCTCGCGGAGCCGCCGCACCGCGGAGCCCAGGTAGGCCGCCGCGTCGGCCGGGCGGGCCAGCCCGGTGGCGTCGTTCGCCCCGATCAGGATCACCGCCACGTCGGGCCGCTCGCCGAGCAGCGCCCGGGCCACCTGGGTGGCCAGGTCGGTGGAGCGCGAGCCGGAAACCCCCACGCTGGACAGGTGCACGCGCCGGCCGGCGGGCGCCTCGGCCAGCAGCTGGGCGAGCTGGCCGCCGATGGTCTCCTCGAAGCGTTCGACGCCGACGCCGAGCGCCGACGAGTCGCCGAGCAGCACGAGCCGCAGCGGCGGGGCGTCCGCCCGGCCGACCGTGGCACGCAGCGCCAGGCCGAGCTCGGGCTGCGCGTATTCCCGGCTGCGGGCGGCGATGGCCTGGCCGGCGAGGACGACCGCCCCGCCCACCGTGCCGGCGAGCAGCGAGAGCGCGGCGGCCCGGCCGAGCCGGACCGCGAGCTCGTTACGCTCGGTCATGACGACACCTCCCCAGCTCCCCCGACCCGTGGGTCGGACTGCTCGTGGCGAACGGCGTCGACATGAGCATGGCACACGTTGTGCCTGCTGATGATGCCCCCGCGACCGCGCTCATGCCAGCCCCTCCACCTGCGCCGGGTCGGCGGCGGCGCCGGGCTGCGGCACCGCGCCGACGCCGAAGAAGGCCCGCCGCCGGAGCTGTGCCCAGCGCCCGCCGGGCCCGCGCTCGCGGCCCCGGACCCGGGTGGCGCTGACCTCGGTGCCCGCGTGCCGGGCCGCCTCCTGGGCCGCCTCGGGGAGCGACCGGACGCCTTCCGCACCCGCGAGCGCGGGGCGGCGCTCCTGGCCGGCGCCCAGCGCGGAGAGCACGGTCGGCAGCAGCGCCGCCGCGGCCACCGCGTACCCCTCCGCGGACGGGTGGAACCGGTCCCAGGCGAACATCCGGGTCGGCTCGGCGGCGAACCGCGGGCCCAGCAGGTCGCCGAGGGAGACCGTCCAGCCGCCCGCCTCGACCACGGCCACCGTCTGGGCGGCGGCGAGCTGGCGGCTCCAGCGGCGGGCCAGCCAGCGCAGCGGCGGCTGGATCGGCCGGATCGCACCCAGGTCCGGGCAGGTGCCCACGACCACCTCGCAGCCGGCGGCCCGCAGCGTGCGGACGGCGTCGACCAGGTAGCGCACGGCCACCGCGGGCGGCGTGCGGTTGGTGACGTCGTTTCCGCCGACCAGGACGACCGCGATGTCCGGTTCGACCTCCAGGGCCGACTCGACCTGCGGCTTCAACCCGGCCGACAGGGCGCCCACCACGGCGAACCGGTGCAGCCGGACCGGCCGGTGCAGCCGGCGGGACAGCCCGGTGGCGAGGAGCGCCCCCGGCGTCTCCCGGCGGCGGTGCACGCCGTAGCCCGCGGCCGAGGAGTCACCGAGGATCACCATGGTGACCGGGGGGCCGGGAAGCTTCGCGCCGTAGACGCCGTCGCAGCGCGGCGGGGGCGCCTCGGCCATGGGGATGGTGCGCCGGGCCTGGCGGGCCTGACCGAGCAGGACCCCGCCCGTGGCGACGGTGGCCGCCACCGTGGCGCCCGTGCCGATCGCCGTCAGGCGGGCGATCCGCCGGGCGCGCTGCCAGCCGCCCGGCGCGACGGAACCAGCGTCCCCCATGCACCGACATTATCGCGCCGCCACGACCCCCGCTCTCCCGTGATCGTCATGGCTGGGACGGCGGCGTTCCGGGTACCGGTAGGTGAAGGGGCGGGCTTGCGCCGGGACCGCACCCTGGTCGAGCGGAGAGGGGCGAGGAGATGGGGAAGACGTTGAAGCGGAGCGCGGCCTTCACCGCGCTGGCGCGGGCGCTGGCGGCCGGGGCGCGGGGTGGCCCGTCGCTGGGCGCCCGGCTGGCGGCGCTGCCCCGGATGATCCGGGCCACCGCCCGGGGCGAGTACGACGGCGGCCTGCGGCTGGCTCTCATGGCCGGCGCCACGGCGTACATCGTCTCGCCGATCGACCTGCTGCCGGAGATCCCGCTGGCGATCTTCGGCCTGGCCGACGACGCGGTGATGGTCACCTGGCTGGCCGGCAGCGTGCTGGCCGAGACGGACCGCTTCCTGGAGTGGGAGGCACGTCGCAGGTCCGTCATCCCGGGGCATGTGGCGCCCTGAGGGCACGTACCCTGGGCGACGAACTGACGACTTACCGGCCGCCCCACGACGGCGGCGCGACGAAGGGCACAACGAGGTGCAGTACTACGACAACGTGGTCGAGCTGATCGGCAACACCCCGCTGGTCCGCCTGCGCAACGTCACCGAGGGCATCCAGGCGACCGTGCTGGCGAAGGTGGAGTACGTCAACCCGGGCGGTTCGGTGAAGGACCGGATCGCGCTGCGGATGGTCGAGGACGCCGAGAAGGCCGGCCTGCTCCAGCCGGGCGGCACGATCGTCGAGCCGACCAGCGGCAACACCGGCGTCGGGCTGGCCCTCGTCGCCCAGCTCAAGGGCTACAAGTGCGTCTTCGTGTGCCCCGACAAGGTGAGCCAGGACAAGCAGGACGTGCTGCGGGCGTACGGCGCCGAGGTGGTGGTCTGCCCGACCGCCGTGGCGCCGGAGGACCCCCGCTCCTACTACAACGTCTCCGACCGGCTGACCCGGGAGATCCCCGGCGCCTGGAAGCCCGACCAGTACAGCAACCCGGCCAACCCGCGCTCGCACTACGAGACCACCGGGCCGGAGATCTGGCAGCAGACCGAGGGGCGGCTCACCCACTTCGTGGCGGGTGTCGGCACCGGCGGCACCATCTCCGGCATCGGCCGCTACCTGAAGGAGGCGTCCGAGGGGCGGGTCCGGGTGGTCGGCGCGGACCCGGAGGGTTCGGTCTACTCGGGCGGCACCGGCCGGCCCTACCTGGTCGAGGGCGTCGGCGAGGACTTCTGGCCGGAGACCTACGACCGGGGCGTGGCCGACGAGATCGTCGAGGTGTCGGACAAGCAGTCCTTCGAGATGACCCGGCGCCTGGCCCGCGAGGAGGGGTTGCTGGTCGGCGGCTCCTGCGGCATGGCCGTGGTGGCCGCCCTCGAGGTGGCCCGCAAGGCCGGCCCGGACGACGTGATCGTGGTGCTGCTGCCGGACAGCGGCAAGGGCTACCTGTCGAAGATCTTCAACGACAGCTGGATGGCCCGCTACGGCTTCCTCGACAACTCGGGCACCGAGCCGACCGTGGCCGAGGCGCTCGCCGGCAAGCCGGGCGGCCTGCCCGAGCTGGTGCACGTCCACCCCACCGAGACGGTCCGCGACGCCATCGACTACATGCGGGAGTACGGCGTCTCCCAGCTCCCGGTGCTCAAGGCCGAGCCGCCCGTGGTGACCGGTGAGGTGGCCGGCTCGATCGCCGAGAAGGACCTGCTCGACGCGCTCTTCACCGGCCAGGCCCACCTGCACGACACGATCGAGCGGCACATGGCCGACCCGCTGCCCATGATCGGCGGCGGCCAGCCGGTCAGCGAGGCGGTCACGCTGCTGGAGAAGGCTGACGCCGCCCTGGTGCTGGTCGACGGCAAGCCGAAGGGCGTGCTGACCCGGCAGGACCTGCTCGCCCACCTCGGCGCGCGCTGACGGACCGGATGACGAGGGCCGCACCCCGGGCGGGGTGCGGCCCTCGTCGCGTCACCGGCCGAGCTCGGTGGGCACGGCGACGACGTCGACGAAGGCGCCGCGACGCAGCACGGTGACGGGCAGGCGGGCACCGATCGCCGGGCCGAGCATGAGCCGCTGCAGGCCCTGGCCGTCCTGCACGGGCCGGCCGCCCGCCGCCACGATCACGTCGCCCAGGTAGAGGCCGGCCACCCCGGCCGGGCTGCCCGGCACCACCTCGACCACCCGCAGCCCGCGTCGCTGCCCGGTCCGCGCGGTGATCTCCGGCGGCAGCGGCACCGGCACGCCGGCCACGCCCAGCCAGGCCCGGCGGACCCGGCCGTCGCTGGTGAGGTCGGCGATGATCTGCCGGGTGGTGGCGTTGACCGGCACGGCCAGCCCGAGACCGTAGCCGGCGACGGCCGTGTTGACCCCGACCACGCGGCCGGCCGAGTCGGCCAGCGCGCCGCCGGAGTTGCCCGGGTTGAGCGCCGCGTCGGTCTGGATGACGTCCTCGATGAGCCGGGTGACCCGCCCGTCCCGGGCCGGCAGCGACCGGCCCAGCCCGGAGACCACTCCCGCGGTGACCGACCCGGCCAGCCCCATCGGGTTGCCGACGGCGACCACCAGCTGACCGATCCGCAGCCGGTCGGCGTCGCCCAGCTCCACGGGCTCGACGGTCGCCCGCTCCGCCCGCAGCACCGCCAGGTCGGAGAGCGGGTCGGCGCCCACCACCCGGAACCCGGTCTCGGTGCCGTCGCCGAAGGCGGCCGACCCGTCCCGCGCGCCCTGCACGACGTGGGCGCTGGTGAGCAGCAGCCCGTCCGGGCCGATCACCACGGCCGAGCCGGCTCCGGCGCCGCGCGGGGTCCGCACCGACAGGGCGGCGACGCTCGGCAGCACCCGGGCGGCCACGCCGGTCACCACCCGGGAGTACGCGTCGAGCGCGGCGTCCTCCGCCCGCTCGGTGTGCTCGGTGTCCATGCCGGTGCCAACGCGCCGGCATCGACGCCCATGCCCCGATCCGCTCAGAGCGAACGGGCGTAGCGGAGCTGGGGTACGACAACCGTGCCGATGAGGTCGTCGCGCTGCCCGCCGGTGGTGGTCCAGCCGCCCCGCTCGTAGAAGCGGCGGGCCGCCGCGTTGTCCCGCAGCACCCAGAGCACCGCCCGGGACCAGCCGCGGGCCCGCATGGCGTCGAGGGCGTCCACCATGAGCGCCCGCCCAGTGCCCCGGCCGCGCTCGGCCGGCTCCAGGTGGATGGCGTTGAGCAGGCCGGTGGCCGGGTCGCCCTCGTCGTCCGGCCCCAGGTAGCTGAAGCCGACGAGCCGGCCGTCCCGCTCGGCCACGGTCATCCGGTGGTCGGCGCCCTCCCAGGTCACCCGCTCGGTCCAGTACCGGCCCATGGCCTCCGGGGTCGGGTCCGCCAGCGCCTCCGGCGGCAGGAACGACGCGTACGCCGCGACCCGGGACCGCTGGTGCAGGGCGCCGACGGCCATGAGGTCGGCGCCGGTGGCGGGACGCAGGGAGACCGTCACCCGGCCGAGGCTACCCGCCGGGGCGGCACCTGGACGGTCATCAGGTCCTCGGCGATCACCAGCTCACCGGCGAAGTGGGCGCGGGCCTCGTCGGCGAAGCGGCGCGGGTCCGCGTACCGCTGGGAGAAGTGGGTGAGCACGAGCGTGCGTACCCCCGACTCGGCCGCCACGCGCGCGGCCTGGGCGGCGGTGAGGTGGCCGACCTCGGCGGCGAGGGCGGCCTCCGACTCCAGGAAGGTCGACTCGATGACCAGCAGGTCGGCGTGCTCGGCCAGGGCCCACACGGCGTCGCAGAGCCCGGTGTCCATGACGAAGGCGAACCGCTGCCCCGGCCGGGTCACGCTCACCTCGTCCCGGGTGACGCGGCGTCCGCCCACGTCCAGGTGGCCGTCGCGGAGGAGCTGGCCGACCGCCGGGCCGGCGATGCCGTACGCGGACAGCTTCTCCGGCAGCATCCGGCAGCCGTCCGGCTCGACGAGCCGGTAGCCGTACGTCTCGATGGGGTGCCGCAGCCGGCGGGCCTCCAGCGTGCCGATGCCCAGCGTGATCCGCTGCCCGTCCGTCTCGATCGGCTCGACGGCCAGCTCGGCGGTCTCGTAGAAGCTCGACGCGTGGCGCAGCCGGGCGAAGTAGGCGGCGCCCCCGGCGGGGAAGTGCACGGCCACCGGGTGCGGGACCCGGTCCAGGGAGAGCCGCTGGATCATGCCGGGCAGGCCCAGGCAGTGGTCGCCGTGGAAGTGGGTGACGCAGATCCGGGTCAGGTCGGTGGCGGAGATCCCGGTGTGCAGCATCTGTCGCTGGCTGCCCTCGCCCGGGTCGAAGAGCAGCACCTCGTCGTCCCAGCGCAGCAGGTAGCCGTTGTGGTTGCGCTGCCGGGTGGGCGCCTGGCTGGCCGTACCGAGGATCACCAGCTCGCGCATCGACACGCCGACCCCCCGGATATGAAGCGACCCCCGGGGCTTCCGCGCTCGCGCGCGGGCCGGCTGGACTGGGCCGGCACCCCGGGGGTCGGGTGGCTGTCGTGGTTTCGCCGCACCGCTGCCACACGGTCTCGACGATGGTGCCTGATGCCCGCCTCGCGGCGGACGGTCTTTCACTGTCGAGGACAGCGGCTAGCGGACAGCCACCTCACGAGTCCGATTGCTATACAAGTCTGGACCACCTCCTTTCCCGTGTACCGCCACGCTATCCACATCCCGGTGAGCCCGGCAACGGATTTGGATCACAGGCGGAACGGGAATCGGCGCGCCCCCGGCTCAGTCCAGGCCGATGGGTCCCTCGCGGGGGCCCTCCTCGGAGGCCGGCTGGACGGCCAGCGACGGGAAGTCGGCCAGGTCGCCCTCGGGCTCGGCGTCCCACTCGGGGAAGACCAGCGGCTTCTGGAGGTAGAGGCAGAGCAGTTGGGCGAGGTGCCGCAGCCCGTCCAGGTGGGTCCGCTCGTGGCCGTGGGTGGCGTCCACGCCGAAACCGAGCAGCGCCACCCGGGCGTGCGCGCCCGCCTCGACCGCCGCCGCCACGTCCGAGCGGTAGTAGTCGAAGACGTCCCGAACCAGGTGGACGTCGTGCTCCCGGGCGATGGCGGCGAGGTGCCGGGTGAGGTGGTAGTCGAACGGGCCCACCCCGTCGCCCATGGCGAGCGTGGCGGCATCCTCCCTCGACTGCTGGCCGGGCGCGACCACCGCGGCGTCCACCGAGACGATCTCCGCGACGTCGGGGTCCAGGCCGTGGCTCGCGCCGTGCCCGATCTCCTCGGTGACCGTGACCAGCAGGTGCGCGGTGACCGCCGGCGTGACGCCCGCGTCGACCAGCGCCTTGAACGCGGTCAGCACCGCGGCCACGCCGGCCTTGTCGTCCAGGTGCCGGGACTTGACGTACCCGCTCGGGGTGATCGTCGGGTTGGCGAGCAGCGCCACGAAGTCCCCGGCGTCGACGCCGAGCGCCCGGAGCCCGGCCTCGTCGGTGACCGGCTCGTCGACCCGGACCTCGACCAGCTCCCAGCCGACGCCCTGGAGGTCGACGCCCTCGTTGTAGCGGTGCCCGCTGGCCTTCAGCGGCAGCACCTGGCCGGTGACCACCCGGTCCAGGTCGTCGGTGAAGATCCGTACGTGGGCGCCCTCGGCGAAGCGGGCGCTGTGCGTGCCGATCGGCTTCACCTCCAGCCGGCCGTTGTCCTTGAGCCGCTTCACCATGCCGCCGATGGTGTCGGTGTGCACCACGACGGCCCGGTCGGCGCCGGTCGACCGCGGCCCGGGCAGGCTGGCGCTCAGCGCACCGCGCCGGGTCAGCGTCGAGGTGATGCCGAGCGCCGAGAGCCGCTCGCCGACGTACTGCTGCACGTGGTCGGTACGCCCCGACGGGCTGGGGATCTCCAGCAGCTCGACCAGCACCTGGCGCAGGTAGTCGAGGTCCAGCTCCAGCGGCTTCGGGCTCACGCGGCCCCTCCCGCGCCGGCCGGCGACCACAGCCGCTGCGGTGCCCGGGTGCCGGGGAAGAGCAGGTCGACGAAGCGTTCGGCGGTCGGCTGCGGCTCGTGGTTGGCCAGGCCGGGCCGCTCGTTCGCCTCGATGAACACGTGCTCCGGCCGGTTGGCGGCGGGTACCAGCAGGTCCAGCCCGGTGACCGGGATGTCCAGCGCCCGGCTGGCCGTCACGCACGCCTCGGCGATGGCCGGGTGCAGCACGGCGGTCACGTCGTGGATGGTGCCCCCGGTGTGCAGGTTGGCGGTCCGGCGGACGGCCAGGACCTGCCCCTCGGGGAGCACGTCGTGCATGTGGTGGCCGGCCTCGGCCACCACCTCGCGGGTCATGTCGTCGATCGGGATGCGGGACTCGCCGCCGGTGGCGGCGGCGCGGCGGCGGCTCTGCCGCTCGATCAGCTCGGTGACGTCGTGCACCCCGTCCCCGGTGATCTGCGCGGGCCGGCGGACCGCCGCGGCCACCACCTCGTGGTCGATGACGACCACCCGCAGGTCCTCACCCTCCCGAAGCTCCTCGATCAGCACGTCCGGGCAGAACCGGCGGGCCAGCTCGACCGCGGCGGTCAGCGCCTCCGGCGTGCGTACCCCGACGGTGATGCCGTTGCCCTGCTCGCCCCGGGCCGGCTTGACCACCACCGGGCCGACGTCGGCCAGGAACGCCAGGTCGTCGGCGTCGCCGGTGGCGGTGCGGCCGTGCGGCACGGACAGGCCCGCCTCGGTGAGGATGCGCCGGGTGACCCGCTTGTCGTCGCAGCGGCTCATCGCCACGGCCGAGGTCAGCTCGGACAGCGACTCGCGGGTGTGCACCGTCCGGCCGCCGATGCTCAGCCGCAGCTCACCCCAGCGCGGATCGGTCACCTCGACGCGGATGCCGCGCCGCATCGCCTCGTCCGCGACGATCTTCGCGTACGGGTTCAGCTCGTCGTACCCCTCCGGCATGGCGGGCAGGAACAGCCGCTCGTTGATCGGGTTCTTCCGCTTCACGCAGAGCGTCCCCGTGCGGTGGAAGCCGAGCCGCTCGTAGAGGCGGATCGCGCCCGAGTTCTCGGCCAGCACCGACAGGTCCACGTACGCCCGGCCGCGCGCGTCGAGACGGTCGGCCAGCGCGGTGAGCAGGGCCTGACCGGTGCCGGGCGGCGCCGTGTTGAAGTCCACGGTCAGGCACCAGAGGCTGGCGCCGTTCTCCGGGTCGCCGAAGACCGCCACGTGGTCCACGCCGGTGATGGTGCCCACCACCTCGCCGGTGGCGTCCTCCGCGACCAGGTGCAGGAACCGGTCGGTGGCCGCGTTGTCGACCAGCACCTCCACGGGCGCCGTGACCATGCCGTTGCGGGCGTAGATGCGGTTCACCGCGTCCGCGTCGCCGGCGTCGCGCAGCGGCCGGACGCTCAGTCCGGGGATCTCACCGCCCTCGGTGGCGGCGGGCCGGTGCTCGCCCAGGGGCAGCCGGTAGGTCAGCGACGGGTCGATGAACAGCTCGTCGGGGAGGCGGGAGACCAGCACGTGCGGGTCGCGCAAGTAGATGCAGATGTCCCGGGCGCCGACCGCCTCGGAACGCAGCACGTCGGCGACCTCGACCTGCTCGGCGAAGGTCTGCCCGAAGACCAGCCGGCCCCAGCCGCAGTCCAGCACCACGCCGGACGCGTCGGCGGAGCGGCGGTCGGGCTCGGGGACGCCGGGGGCCACCGGGTCGCCGCCCGGGCCGACCCGTTCCCGGCGCCGGCCCAGCACCCGTTCCCGGTCGGTCGGTGCGGTTCCGGTCGCGAGGGTGTCGGTCACGGTCAGTCGATTCCGTGGCTCTGGAGCCACATTTCCAGGAGTCCCAGCTGCCACAGCTTGTTTCCGTTCAACGGGGTCAGTTCGGCGTTCGGGTCGGCGAGCAGCGCGTCGACGTAGTCGGCGCGGAACAGGTCGCGGCGGCGCGCCTCGGGGGCGGTGAGCGCGTCGCGTACCCGGTCGAGGAGCTTGTCCTCCAGGTGGGTGAGACCCGGCACGGGGAAGTAGCCCTTCGGCCGGTCGATGACCTCGTGCGGCAGGACCCGCCGGCCGATCTCCTTGAGCACGCCCTTGCCGCCCTGGGCCAGCTTCAGCTCCGGCGGGCAGCTCGCGGCCAGCTCGACGAACTCGTGGTCGAGGAACGGCACCCGGGCCTCCAGCCCGTGCGCCATGGTCATGTTGTCGACCCGCTTGACCGGGTCGTCGGTGAGCATGACCTGGGTGTCGATGCGCAGGCCGGCGTCCACGGCGGTCTGCGCCCCCGGCCGGCCGAGGTGCGCCGCCACGAACTCCCGCGCCGGGTCGCCGTCGGCCAGCCACGCGGGGTTGAGCACCCGGGCCAGGCCGGCCGCGTCGCGGTCGAAGAACGCCTTCGCGTACGTCTCCAGCGCCCGGTCCCGGTCGGCGCCGGCCAGCGGCGGGTACCAGTGGTAGCCGCCCAGGATCTCGTCCGCGCCCTGGCCGGACTGGACCACCTTGACGTGCCGGGCGACCTCCTGGCTGAGCAGCCAGAACGCGACGCAGTCGTGGCTGACCATGGGCTCGCTCATGGCGGCGACGGCGGCCTCCAGCGGCGGCAGCAGGTCGCCGGTGGGCACCCGGATCTGGTGGTGGTCGGTGCCGAAGGTCTTCGCGACCAGGTCGGAGTAGACGAACTCGTCGCCCTCCCGGCCGCCCACCGCGTCGAAGCCGATGGAGAAGGTGGCCAGCCCGGACTGCCCCTCGCCGGCCAGCAGCGCGACCACGAGGCTGGAGTCGAGCCCGCCGGAGAGCAGCACGCCCACCGGCACGTCGGCCACCATCCGGCGGCGGACGGCGGTGGTCAGCGACTCCAGAAGCGCGTCCTGCCAGTCCCGCTCGGACCAGCCGGCCCGCTCGGCGGCGCGGGTGAAGGACGGGTCCCAGTAGACCCGGTCACGGCTCGTGCCGTCCGGCTCGTACACCCGGACCGTGGCCGGGGGGAGCTTGGCGACGCCGCGCAGGATGGTCCGCGGCGGCGGCACGATGCTGTGGAAGCTCAGGTAGTGGGCGAGGGCCACCGGGTCGATGCCGGTGTCGACGCCACCGCCGGCGAGCAGCGCCGGCAGGGTCGAGGCGAAGCGCACCACGCCGGGGCTCTCGGCCAGGTAGAGCGGCTTGATGCCGAGCCGGTCCCGGGCCAGCACCAGGCGGCCGGTGTCCCGCTCGCTGATCGCCACCGCGAACATGCCGACGAGGTGGTCGACGAAGTCGGGGCCCCACTCGGCGTACGCCTTGACGACGACCTCGCTGTCGCCGGAGGAGAAGAAGCGGTGTCCCCTGGCCTGCAACTCCTCGCGCAGCTCGCGGTAGTTGTAGATGCAGCCGTTGAAGACGCCCGTGAGCCCGGCGGCCGGATCGACCAGTGGCTGGCCGCTGGCGGCCGAGAGGTCGATGATCTTCAGGCGGCGGTGGCCGAGGGCGACCGGCCCCTGTGACCAGACCCCGCTGTCGTCCGGGCCCCGGTCGCTCATGGTGGCCGCCATCCGCTCCACCGCCGCGACGTCGGCCCGCGATCCGTCCCGCCGGAACTCTCCTGCCAGTCCGCACATGCCAGGCAATGCTGCCAGAGCCCGTTACGGTTCGCCTGTTGAGCTGATGTCGGGGGCGTTACGTCTTTGCTAGGATGCGCGCCCACTTCGAAGCGACCGCTGGCCTCGGTGAAGATCCGGTGGCCGGGCGGGCCGGGTGACCGAATCGGGCCGGGCCCGCGGTGTGACAAACACCGCAGGCCCGGAAACGGACACCGGGTCGCTCAGCCGGCGGTACGCGCCACGCCCACCGGGCAGCTCAGCCCGTTGGGGCCGTGGTTGCAGTACCCGTTCGGGTTCTTGGTCGGCGCGAGGTACTGCTGGTGGTAGTCCTCGGCGAAGTAGTAGTCGCCGAGGCGGGCGATCTCCGTGGTGATCTCACCCTTGCCGGCCCGCGCCACGATCGGCGCGAAGGCGTCCCGCGAGGCCTGCGCGACGGCCAACTGCTCGTCGGTGGTGGCGTAGATCGCCGACCGGTACTGCGTGCCGACGTCGTTGCCCTGGCGCATGCCCTGGGTCGGGTCGTGGTTCTCCCAGAAGACCTTGAGCAGGTCCTCGTAGCTGATCTTCGACGGGTCGTAGACCACCTGGACCACCTCGGCGTGCCCGGTCATCCCGGAGCAGACCTCCTCGTACGTCGGGTTGGTGGTGTAGCCACCCGCGTAGCCGGCCGACGTGGTGAGCACGCCCGGGAGGGTCCAGAACAGCCGCTCGGCACCCCAGAAACAGCCCATCCCGAAGACGGCGACCTGCGCGCCCTCGGGGAACGGGCCCTTCAGCGAGGACGGCAGCACCTCGTGCCGGTCGGCGATCGGCATCGCGATCGGTCGGCCCGGCAGGGCCCGCTCGGGGGAGATCATCTCGGCCTTCATGCGGCGAAGGAACACGGTGGGACTCCTCTCTTGGCTTTCCCAGCGTGTGCAACAGCGCCGACCCCCGGTTCCTTACCCGACGGTCCCGCCCTCAGGCCAGCGCGGCGGCGACCCGGCCCGCGAAGTCCTCGGCCTCGGCGTCGTCGGCGTAGCGGGTCCGCGGCCAGAAGAAGCCGCGCAGCCCGTCGCCCTTCGTCCGCGGCACGACATGGGTGTGCAGGTGGGGGACCGACTGGGACACCTTGTTGTTCATGGCCACGAACGTCCCACCGGCCCCCAGCCCGGCCTCCACGGCCACGGCGAGCCGCTGCACGAGGCGGAAGTAGCCGGGCAGCGCGTCGGCCGGCAGGTCGGCCAGGGTGACCAGGTGGGTGCGCGGCACCACGAGCACGTGCCCCTTGAACACCGGGCGGGTGTCCAGGAAGGCCACGCCGTCCGCCTCGTCGGCGACCCGGAACGCGGGTACCTCGCCCGCCACGATCCCGCAGAACACGCACCCAGCCACCCCGCCAGGCTAGGCGCTGCCGCGCGAGCCTGCCGGTTGCCCGCGCCGATCTTGGAGAGTTGCCGTTCGCGTGGAGCGGCAACTCTCCAAGATTCACGTTGCCGGGCCGCGTCCGCCGCGGTCAGGGCTGGTCGAGGTACGCGTCCCATCCGGCGTGGCGAAGTCGATGTCCTGCGATGGCCGGTCGACCAACTCGTGGGCGCACATGGCGTAGCCGCCCGCAAGCACCAGCCCGAGGTCGTCACCGGCGGAGAAGCCGATCTTGAGGAGTCGGCGGCGCAGGGTATCCATCAGCGGGCGGCGAGGTCGGGGAGCTTCCGCTCCCAGAGCCGGGTGAGCCGACGCGCGGTCAGCCGGCAGATCCGTGGCCAGTCTCGCCGAAGGAGGTCGGCGTTGACGTAGCGGACGATGTCGTCGCGTTGTCCGCAGTCCATCAGCGTCCGGTAGAGCGTCAGCCGCTGGCGGGCGTCGCTGACGTCGAACTCGGCCGGGCCGGACCAGGCGAGGCGGACCGGCAGACTGACCCGGCCCTGGTCGGGGCCGGCCAGGAGCCCCAGCGAGGCGGGAATCCGGTCGGCCACGCCGAGGAGGCGGGACGGCAGCGCTTCGGTCGGGGGCACCGAGCCAGTATGGCCGACCGGTCGGACAACCTTCCGATTGTGACGCCGGGCGGGTTCCACGCGGTGGGACGGGCGGGCGGACTAACGTCTCGGGAATGAGTCACGGCTTCGAGACGCTCGCCATCCACGCCGGTCAGGACCCGGAGGCCCGCACCGGCGCGGTGATCCCGCCGATCTATCAGACCAGCACCTACGCCCAGGACGCCGTCGGCGCTCCCCGTGAGGGCTACGAATACAGCCGTTCCGGTAACCCGACCCGGGACGCGCTCCAGGAGTGCCTGGCCGCGCTGGAGGGCGGGCCGGTGGGCCTCGCCTTCGCCAGCGGCCTGGCCGCCGAGGACACCCTGCTGCGGACCGTCTGCAAGCCGGGCGACCACGTGGTGATCCCGGACGACGCGTACGGCGGCACGTACCGGCTGTTCGCCAAGGTGGCCGAGCGCTGGGGGCTCGACTACACCCCGGCGAAGGTCTCCGACCCGGACGCGGTCCGGACCGCGATCCGTCCCGGCGCCACAAAGATCATCTGGGTGGAGACGCCGACCAACCCGCTGCTCGGCATCGCCGACATCGCCGCCCTGGCCGCGGTCGCGCACGACGCCGGCGCGCTGCTGGTGGTCGACAACACCTTCGCCTCGCCGTACCTGCAGCAGCCGATCGCGTTCGGCGCGGACGTGGTCGTCCACTCCACCACCAAGTACATCGGCGGGCACTCCGACGTGGTCGGTGGCGCCCTGATCGCCGCCGACCGCGCGCTCGGCGAGGAACTGCGCTACCACCAGAACGCGATGGGCGCCGTCAACGGCCCGTTCGACGCCTGGCTCACCCTGCGCGGCATCAAGACCCTCGGCGTACGCATGGACCGGCACTGCGACAACGCCGAGCGGATCGCCGCCTACCTGGACGGTCACGCCAGGGTCGCGCAGGTCATCTACCCGGGCCTGCCCGCGCACCCCGGTCACGAGGTGGCCGCCAAGCAGATGCGCCGGTTCGGCGGGATGATCTCCTTCCGCGCGGCGGGCGGCGAGGAGCACGCCGTGGAGATCTGCAACCGGGCGAAGCTCTTCGTGCTCGCCGAGTCGCTCGGCGGCGTCGAATCCCTGATCGAGCACCCGGGACGGATGACACACGCGAGCGCTGCCGGCTCGCCGCTTGAAGTTCCCGGCGATCTCGTGCGACTGTCTGTCGGCATCGAGACGGTCGACGACCTGCTCGCCGATCTGGAGCAGGCGCTGGGCTGACCGCTGGCTGGGGAGGATGGCCGTGCAGGACATCATGCCGACGACCTGGGTGGGGGCGACCGCCAAGCAGATCGCCCGGGGCGTACGCCGGGGTGACGTCTCCGCCACCCAGGTCGTGGCCGACCACCTCGACCACATCGCCCGGGCCGACGCCGAGCTGGCCGCGTTCCGCACGGTGCGCGGCGGGGAGGCGATCACCGAGGCGGAGAAGGTCGACGAGCAGGAGGACCTGGCCAACCTCCCCCTGGCCGGCGTGCCGGTCGCGGTCAAGGAGAACACCCCGGTGGCCGGCCTGCCGACGTGGAACGGGTCGGCCGCCGTGCGTACCCCGGTGGCGGAGGCCGACCACGAGGTGGTCCGCCGGCTGCGCGGCGCGGGCGCGGTGATCCTCGGCGTGACCCGCATGCCGGAGCTGGGCCTCTGGGCCCTGACCGACGACGAGAGCGGGGTGACCCGCAACCCCTGGGATCCGGCGCGGACCCCCGGCGGCTCCTCCGGCGGCGCGGCCGCCGCGGTGGCCGCCGGGCTCGTGCCGATCGCGCACGGCAACGACGGCCTCGGCTCGATCCGCATCCCCGCCGCCTGCTGCGGCCTGGTCGGGCTCAAGCCCGGCCGGGGCGTGGTGCCCTGCCAGCTCGGCGCGGACGACTGGTTCGGCCTCACCGAGCACGGCATGCTGACCGGCACGGTGGCCGACGCGGCCGTCGGCTTCTCCGTGCTGGCGGGTCGCCGCCCCGACAAGCTGGTCCCGCCGCCGCGGCTGCGGGTCGGCGCCTCGCTGCGCTCCCCGGTGCGCGGCGTCTCGCCGGACGCGCCGAACCGCGACGCGGTCGCCACCGCCGGCCGGCTGCTCGCCGCCGCCGGGCACGACACCGTCCCCGCCGACCCGGTCTACCCGACCCGGCTCGGCCTCCAGGGCATCGCCACCTGGTTCGCGGCGGCCGCCGCCGACGTGCAGGCCGCGGGTGTGGAGCGGCGTGGCCTCCAGCGGCGCAGCCGCCGGCACGTCGCGCTCGGCGAGTGGGCGCAGCGCCGGGGGTACGTGCGCGAGGCCGACCGGGCCGCCTGGCGCGAGCGGTCGGTGAACTTCTTCGCCGACCACTCGGTCGACCTGCTGCTCACCCCGGCGCTGGCCGGCCCGCCGCCGGAGGCCGCCGGCTGGTCCGGCCGCTCCTGGGTGGCGAACATGAAGGCCAACATCCGGTACGCCCCGTACGCCGCGCCCTGGAACATCGCCGGGCTGCCCGCGATCGTGGTGCCGGTCGGCCGCCGCCCGGACGGCCTGCCGGTCGCCGTGCAGTTCGTCGGCCCGCCCGGCTCGGAACTGCTGCTGCTCGGCGTCGCGGGCCAGTTCGAGATGCAGGCGCCGTGGCAGCGGCACGCCCCCGGCTACCCCCGGGTCGGGACGGGGTCGCCGACCCTCGCATGATCGTCTAGCGTGTGCGCGACTTCCGTACGCCGACCACGGGGACGACGCCATGCACTGCCAGACCTGCGGGGCCGACAGCTCGACGGCCGGCGCCTGCCCGCGCTGCGGCGTCTCGCCCGATCGGCCGGCGCTGTCGCCGGGTATGCCGACCTTCGCGGTCCAGGGGATCGGTCTGGCCGCGTCGTTCACGGTCGGCCTCACCGCGCTGCTGTACACCCTGGTGGCGCTGGCGCCGGCCCTGCGCGTCCTGCTCGCCCCGCCCGACGGCGACCCGGGCCGGCAGCCGGCGCCGCTCGCCGCTGAAGGGCTGCTGTCCCTGGCGTACGTCGTGGTCTTCCTGACCGCGGCAGTCCTCGTGATGGTCTGGATGTTCCGGGCCCGGAAGAACACCGACGCGTTCCCGGGCGGCCGGAAGGTGCTGGCCGCCCACTGGGCCATCACCGGCTGGTGGGTGCCGGTGGCCAGCCTCGCCGTGCCGTGCGTGGTGCTGGTCGGCATCGTCCGGGACAGTCTCGACCGGGTGTGGCTGCGTGTCCTGGTCGGCGTCTGGTGGCTGGCCTGGCTGGCGTTCGGCATCGCCGATCTGGTCACCAGTCTGGCCGAGGCGCGTGACCGGGTACGCCGCGCCGAGGCGGGGCTGGCACCGGATCTCGACTTCTATCGGGACGCGGCGCTGCGCAACAGCGTCCCGGCGCTGGCCTGTCTCGTCGCCGCGGCCGCGCTGGTCGCTGTCGTGCTGCGGGTCTCCGCCGCGCAGCAGGCTCGCATCGACGGGGCGGCGTGGCGGGCCGCCCTGCTGCCGTCCCCGGTCCCGGCGCAGCCCGTCACCGAACCGTCGCCGCAGGTGCCGGGCGACGTGGCCGAAGCGTCGCCGCAGGTGCCGGGCGACCTGACCGTGGCGTCGCCGCAGGTTCCCCCGGGCCCGGGTGGCACGATCGGGGCATGACGGAACTGGTCGGTCTCGCCGACGTACAGGCCGCGCGGGAACTGCTCGCCGGCGTCACCCGCACCACCCCGCTGGAGCCGTCCCGGCCGCTCAGCGCCGCGCTCGGTGGGCCGGCCTGGCTGAAGTGCGAGAACGTGCAGCGCGCCGGGTCGTACAAGGTGCGCGGCGCGTACGTGCGGATCTCCCGGCTCTCCGCCGAGGAACGGCAACGCGGGGTGGTGGCGGCCAGCGCCGGCAACCACGCCCAGGGTGTGGCGCTCGCCGCCGGACTGGTGGGCGCGCACGCCACGGTCTTCATGCCGGTCAACGCGCCGCTGCCGAAGGTGGCCGCCACGAAGGGGTACGGCGCCCAGGTCGAGCTTGTCGGCAACACGGTGGACGAATCGCTGGTCGCGGCGCAGACCTTCGCCGAGCGGACCGGGGCGGTGTTCATCCACCCGTTCGACCACCGGGACGTCATCGCCGGTCAGGGCACGGTGGCCCTGGAGATCCTCGAACAGTGCCCGGACGTGAAGACCATCGTGACCGGGGTGGGCGGCGGAGGCCTGATCTCCGGCCTGGCCGTGGCCGCCAAGGCGCTGCGCCCGGACGTACGTGTGATCGGGGTGCAGGCGGCCAGCGCGGCCGCCTTCCCGCCCTCGCTCAAGGCCGGGGAGCCGGTCCGGCTGCCCTTCTTCTCGACGATCGCCGACGGGATCGCGGTCGGCCGCCCCGGGGAGCTGACCTTCACCCACGTCCGCAAGCTGGTCGACGAGATCGTGACGGTCTCCGAGGAGGACATCTCCCGGGCGCTGCTGATGCTGCTGGAGCGCGGCAAGCAGGTGGTGGAGCCGGCTGGTGCGGTGGGCGTGGCGGCGCTGCTGGCCGGGGTCGTCGAGGTGCAGGCGCCGGTGGTGGCGGTGCTCTCCGGCGGCAACATCGACCCGCTGCTGATGCTGCGGGTCATCGAGCACGGCCTGGCGGCGGCCGGTCGCTACCTGCGGGTCACCGTCCGCTGCACGGACCGGCCGGGCCAGCTCGCCTCGCTGCTCGGCGAGATCGCCGAGCACCGGGCCAACGTGGTCGACGTGGTGCACCAGCGGGCCAACCCGCACCTGCGGCTCGGCGAGGTGGAGGTGGCGCTCTCGGTGGAGACCCGCGGCGTGGAGCACTCCGACACCCTCATCAGCGCCCTGCGGGCCAGCGGCTACCAGGTGGTCTTCGCCGGCGAGGGGTGAGGTCGCCGCGAAAACGCGACCGCCCCGGCCGGACGGTGCCGGTCGGGGCGGTCGGGATGTGGCTCGGGGCCGAGGAGCCTGTCAGCCTCGGTCGGGTCGGACCCGAGCCGTCCGGCGCGGGTCCGGAGGCGGTCAGCCGGAGAACGGCTCGAACTTGACCACCGTCACCTTGATGTCGGCGCCGCTGGGCGCCGTGTAGGTGCAGGTCTGGCCGGCCTTGCCGCCCAGGATCGCCTTGCCGAGCGCGGACTCGGGGCTGTAGACGGTGAGGTCGGTCGTGGAGGCGATCTCGCGGGAGCCGAGCAGGAAGGTCTCCGTGTCGTCGGCGTCGTCGTCGAAGTAGATCGTGACGACCATGCCGGGCGACACGGCGTCGGCGGTCGGGGCCTCGCCGACCTTGGCCGTGCGGAGCAGCTCCTTCAGGTAGAGGATGCGACCCTCGGCCTTGCCCTGCTCCTCGCGGGCGGCGTGGTAGCCACCGTTCTCCCGCAGGTCGCCCTCCTCGCGCCGGGCGTTGATCTCGGCGGCGATCACCGGGCGGTTGGCGATGTGCTCGTCGAGCTCGGCCTGCAGGCGGTCGTACGCGTCCTGGGACAGCCAGGTGGCGGGCGCCTCGTTGTCATTGGTGGACACAGGCGATCTCCTCGTTGGTGCGGACTGGCTGACAGGTGAACTACCAAGTTACCAGTGCCGGGCACCTCGGGGTGTCGCCGATCACCCCGGGTGCCGGAGGCGGGACCCGGGGTTGCGTGTGTCCCGGCGGCTCGCCGGGTGCCCGGCTCAGCCGGCCGGTCGGCAGCGCAGCACCTCGCCGATGAAGGGCCGGGCGCTCGTGGGCACCTCCTGCCGGGCCCGGACGTGGCGCTCGCCGGTCGGGGCCGTCACGGTGGCCTCCACGTGGCCCACCTCGGCGCCGTCGTGGGAGCGGGCCCGCAGCAGGCAGGTCGCCGAGCCGCCCTCCGGCACGGTGACCCGGAAGTCGACCACCACGCTGGAATCGGTGATCCCGGTGTAGGTGATCACCTCGGCGCGGTAGTCCGGGTCGCCGTACTGGTTGTAGAGGCGTGCGGCGACCAGCCCGAGGAGCGCCAGCAGGACGACCGCCACCAGCACGGGAAGGATCGGACGGCGGCGCCCCGGCTCCCGGCGGCGGCCGTAACGGCCGGGCGGGAAGACCGGTGCACCCGGTGCGACTGTGGCGTGCGTCTCGCTCACCGGCGGGTATCTCCTGGCGTTGTTGTCGGCGGCATCGGCAAGAATGGCAGAGTCCATCTTCCCAGCCCGGCGCTGAGTCAAGGATGGCAGGTCGGCCCCGCCGCCGATCGGCCAGCACGGGGGCTTTCGCGGGCGCGGGGGGAGATTCCGGCAGGTCAGCCGGGCGGGCCCGGGCGGGCCGGGCCCGGTGGGCACAGACGAGGAGCGCCGAAGGTGGCAGAACAGCTGCGGCTCATGGCGGTGCACGCCCATCCCGACGACGAGTCGAGCAAGGGTGCGGCCACCATGGCGAAATACGTCGCCGAGGGGGTGGATGTCCTGGTCGTCACCTGCACCGGCGGCGAGCGGGGCAGCGTGCTCAACCCCAAGATGGACCGGCCCGACGTGTGGGCCAACATCGGCGACATCCGGCGCGCCGAGATGGACGCGGCCCGGGCCATCCTCGGCATCGAGCAGGCCTGGCTCGGCTTCGTCGACTCGGGGCTGCCCGAGGGCGACCCGCTGCCGCCGCTGCCGGAGGGCTGCTTCGCCCTGGAGGACGTCGAGGTCGCGGCCGCCCCGCTCGTGCGGCTCATGCGCCAGTTCCGCCCGCACGTCGTCACGACGTACGACGAGGAGGGCGGCTACCCGCACCCCGACCACATCATGACCCACAAGGTGACCGTGGCCGCCTTCGAGGCCGCGGGTGACCCGGAGCGCCACCCCGAGCTGGGCGAGCCGTGGCAGCCGCTCAAGCTCTACTACGACGTGGGCTTCTCGCGGGCCAAGATCATGGCGCTGCACGAGGCGATGCTCGCCGCCGGCCTGGAGTCGCCGTACGGGGACTGGATGAAGCGCTGGGAGGACCGCCCCGACAAGGGCGAGCGGATCACCACCCGGGTCGACTGCGCCGAATACTTCCCGGTCCGCGACGACGCGCTGCGCGCCCACGCCACCCAGATCGACCCGGACGGCTTCTGGTTCCAGGTGCCGATGGATCTCCAGCAGCGCGCCTGGCCGACGGAGGACTTCCAGCTCGCCCGCTCGCTGGTCGACAGCCCGCTGCCCGAGTCCGACCTCTTCGCCGGGGTGCGCGAGACGTGCCGTGCCCGCTGATTCCCCGGCGGGCTACGCTGGTGGTCAGCCGCACATCGGAGGAACACCATGCTGACCACCGCCCAGGTGCTCGCGGAGAATAACTTCGGTGACACCCGCACGGGTGGTCTGGCCGGCCCGATGGGCCTCTTCCTCATCGTGCTGCTGGCCATCGTCACCGTCCTGCTGATCCGCAACATGAACGCCCGGCTGCGCCGGCTGCCCGACCGGTTCCCCCAGCAGGGCGGCCCGGCCGAGCCGGGCCGGACCGATGCGGCAGTCGCTGATCCGACAGACGGGACCGCCCCGCAGGATTCACCGACGAACGCCCCCAACGGCTCCCAGCAGCGCCGGAACGGCTGAACAGCACGTGAATCACGTCGAAGCCGGTCGTCAACCCCTGTTGCGACCACCGGCTTTGGCTTAGCCTTCCGCCGGGGGGACCGAACGGCCCCGAGCCGTGCGCGGAAGGGGGGCGCCGATGTCGATGGCACCAACGGCCCCTGACCGTGCCCCGGGGCCGCCGCCGGACGGGGTGGGTCGGTGACCTCCGGCCGGGCCGGCGATCCCCCCGATCGGCTGGGCCTCCGCGGCACGCCGGTCGGAGTGCTCCTGCTGACCTCGGCCGTCGCGATCACCGCTGTGGTGGCGGCCGTGGTCGGCCTCAGCGTCCCCGCGCACCTGCCGGCGGACGACCCGCTGCCCGGTCCCGTCCGGTTCGGCGTCGCCGTCGTGGCGTTCGCCGTGGCCCAGCTCGCCCGGCTGCGGTTCCGCACCGCCTCGGGCATGGTCAGCATCACCTGGGGCGAGGCGGCCCTCGTCGTCTGTCTCTACCTGGTGCCGGCCGGCTGGCTGCCGGCCGCGGCCCTGCTCGGCGCCGGCGCCGCGTGGACCACCATGTCCCTGGTCGCCGACCGTCGCCCCGCGCTGGAACTGGTCCGGATCGCCGGTTCGCTGGCCGCCGCCACCGCGCTCGCCGCCGCCGTCGCCAGCGCGCTCGGCCGCCCGCTGCTCGCCGCGCTCACCCCCGAGCTGGCCCTCGCCCTGACCGCCGGCGCGGTCGTCTACCTGCTCACGAGCGCCTGGCTGGGCGGCGCCGGCCTGGCCCTGCGGCACGGCATCCCCATCGGGCCGCCGCTGCTCGCCGCGCTCCGGGGCAAGTTGCTCATGTTCGTGGGTAACGTGGCGGTCGGCCTGGTCGTGGTCACCCTGCTGGAGCTCGACGCGCGCTGGCTGCTGCTCCTGCCGCCGCCGCTCTGGCTGCTCCAGCAGACCTACCGGCACCGGCTCCGCGCCGACCAGGAGCGGCGCACCTGGCGGGCCTTCGCCGAGGCCACCGCCGCGCTCAACCAGCTCGACGAGCGCGGGGTGGCGACCGCCGCCGTGACCGGGGCGCTCACCCTGTTCGGCGCCGAGCTGGTCGAGGTGGACGTGGCCCGGGGCGACGGCCGCTGGCGCCGCTATCGAGCGGACACCGGCGCGCAGGTGCGCGACCGGGAGGTGGAGCCGCCGTCGGCCACCGGGTCGGGCGAGCACGAGCTGGTCCGGCGGCTCGCCGTGGGCAGCGCCGAGGTCGGCCGGCTCCGGGTCCAGTTCCCCCGGTCCGCTCCGCCCAGCGCCCGCGAGGAGGACGGCGTCGCGGCGTTCGGCGACGCGCTGGCCGCCGCCCTGCACGACGCCGCGACCCACCGCGAGCTGCGGCTGGTCACCGCCCGCTCGTCGTACGAGGCGGTGCACGACCAGCTCACCGGGCTGCTCAACCGGGCCGCCCTGCTGGCCAAGGGCGACCAGGCGCTGCGGCAGCGCGCCCACGACCACCCCGTGGCGTTGCTGCTGCTCGACATCAACCAGTTCAAAGAGGTCAACGACACGCTGGGGCACGCGGCCGGGGACCAGCTGCTGCGGCTGGCCGCGAGCCGGCTCTCCACCCTGGCCCGGCCGGGCGACCTGCTGGGGCGGCTCGGCGGCGACGAGTTCGCCCTGCTGCTGACGACGGTTCCGGTGGTCGACGACCGCGCCGCCCCGATGGCGTACGCGCTGCGCCAGGCCCGGGAGATCGCCGAAAGGCTGGCCGCGCCGACCGAGGTGGCCGGGGTGCGCATGTCGGTCGAGGTGGCGGTCGGCGTGGTGGTCGCCGACGCGGGCACCGCCGACCTGACCGAGCTGCTGCGCCGGGCCGACATCGCCATGTACCAGGCGAAGGAGGGCGGCGGCAGCGTCGCCGCGTACGACAGCTCGCGCGACGCGGCGAGCACCGACCACCTGGCGCTGCTCGCGGAGCTGCGGGAGGCCCTGGCGGCCGACGACCAGCTGGTGCTGGCGTTGCAGCCCGCGGTGGACCTGGCCACCGGCGCCCCGACCGGGGTGGAGGCGCTGATCCGCTGGCGGCATCCACGCCGGGGCTGGCTCGGCCCGGCGGACTTCATCCGCCCGGTGGAGAACAGCGAGCAGCTCGGCAGCTTCACCCGGTACGTGCTGGACAAGGCCCTCGCCGTGGCGGCCGACTGGGCGCGCGAGGGGCTGGACATCCCGATCTCGGTGAACCTGTCGGCGCGCAGCCTGCTCGACCCGCGGCTGCCCGCCGAGATCGGCGAGGCGTTGCGCCGCCACCAGGTCCCGCCGCACCGCCTGGTCCTGGAGATCACCGAGACGGTGGTGATGAGCGAGCTGGAGGTCATCGACGAGGTGCTGGCCACCCTGCGTGCCATGGGCGTGCAGCTCGCCGTCGACGACTTCGGCACGGGGTTCTCCTCGCTGACCTTCCTGACCCGCATCGCCGTCGACGAGCTGAAGGTCGACCGTTCCTTCGTGATCCGGATGGCCGACTCCCCGGAGGCGGCGGCGATCGTGCGGACCACCGTGGGGCTCGCCCACGAGCTGGGGCTGCGGGTGGTGGCCGAGGGCGTGGAGACCGCCGAGCAGCGGACGGCCCTGGCCGAGCTCGGCTGCACGGCCGCCCAGGGCTACCACTTCTTCAAGCCGATGCCGGCGGACAAGATCGGGGCGGTGCTGGGGTCCCTGCTGGACACCGCACGCGGCAACGTCTTCCCGCTCCGCGCCGACGGCGCCTCCTGACCGGTCCACTCCGGCGGCGTCGCCGACGTGTGGCCGATATGGTCGGCGGGTGAACCGACTCGCCGACGCCACCTCGCCCTACCTGCTCCAGCACGCCGACAACCCGGTCGACTGGTGGCCCTGGTGCGACGAGGCCTTCGCCGAGGCGAAGCGGCGCGACGTGCCGGTGCTCATCTCGGTCGGCTACGCGGCCTGCCACTGGTGCCACGTGATGGCACACGAGTCGTTCGAGAACGAGGGCGTCGCCCAGCTCATGAACGACGACTTCGTCTGCGTCAAGGTGGACCGCGAGGAGCGGCCCGACGTCGACGCCGTCTACATGACCGCCACGCAGGCGATGACCGGCCAGGGCGGCTGGCCCATGACGGTCTTCGCCACCCCGGACGGCACCCCGTTCTTCTGCGGCACCTACTTCCCGCGGGCGAACTTCATCCGGCTGCTCGGCTCGGTGGCCACCGCCTGGCGCGACCAGCGGGAGGCGGTGCTCCGCCAGGGCGCCGCCGTGGTCGAGGCGATCGGCGGCGCGCAGGCCGTGGGTGGCCTCACGGCCCCGCTCACCGCCGAGCTGCTGGACGCCGCCGCCGACCAGCTCGCCTCCGAGTACGACGAGACGAACGGCGGCTTCGGCGGCGCGCCCAAGTTCCCGCCGCACATGAACCTGCTCTTCCTGCTCCGGCACCACCAGCGCACCGGCTCCCCCCGCAGCCTGGAGATCGTCCGGCACACCTGCGAGGCGATGGCCCGCGGTGGCCTGCACGACCAGCTCGCCGGCGGCTTCGCCCGCTATTCCGTGGACGGGCACTGGACCGTGCCGCACTTCGAGAAGATGCTCTACGACAACGCCCTGCTGCTGCGGGTCTACACCCAGCTCTGGCGGCTCACCGGCGACCGGCTGGCCCGGCGGGTGGCCCGCGACACGGCCCGGTTCCTCGCCGACGAGCTGCACCGGGCCGGCGAGGGCTTCGCCTCGGCGCTGGACGCCGACACCGAGGGCGTCGAGGGCCGCACGTATGTCTGGACCCCGGCCCAGCTCGTCGAGGTGCTGGGCGAGGAGGACGGCCGCTTCGCGGCCGACCTGTTCGGGGTGACCGAGGAGGGCACCTTCGAGCACGGCACCAGCGTGCTCCGGCTCGCCCGGGACGTCGACGACGCCGACCCGGCGGTGCGCCGGCGCTGGCAGGAGGTGGTGGGCCGGCTGCTCGCCGCCCGCGACACCCGGGCCCAGCCGGCCCGGGACGACAAGGTCGTGGCGGCCTGGAACGGGCTGGCGATCACCGCGATCGCCGAGTTCCAGCAGGTCGCGGCGCTCCTGGCGACCCCCGACGACGAGGACGCCAACCTCATGGAGGGCGTCACCATCGTGGCCGACGGCGCGATGCGGGACGCCGCCGAGCACCTGGCGGCCGTGCACGTGGTGGACGGCCGGCTGCGCCGGGTCTCCCGGGACAAGGTCGTGGGGGAGCCGGCCGGCGTGCTGGAGGACTACGGCTGCGTGGCCGAGGCGTTCTGCGCGATGCACCAGCTGACCGGCGAGGGGCGCTGGCTCGTGCTGGCCGGGCAACTGCTCGACGTGGCGCTGGCCCGGTTCGCGGCGCCGGACGGCGGCTTCTACGACACCGCCGACGACGCCGAGCGCCTGGTCACCCGTCCGGCGGACCCGACCGACAACGCCACCCCGGCCGGTCGCTCGGCGATCGTCGCGGCGCTGGTCGCGTACGCGGCGTTGACGGGGGAGACCCGGTACCGCGAGGCGGCCGACAAGGCCCTGTCGACCGTCGCGCCGATCGTCGCCCGGCACGCGCGGTTCACCGGCTACGCGGCCACGGTGGGCGAGGCGCTGCTCTCCGGGCCGTACGAGATCGCCGTCGTCACCGACGACCCGGTGGGCGACCCGCTGGTGGCCGCCGCGCTCCGGCACGCCCCGCCCGGGGCCGTGGTGGTGGCGGGCAGCGCCGACCAGCCCGGTGTGCCGCTGCTGGCCGACCGGCCGGCGCTGGGCGGCCGGCCCACCGCGTACGTCTGCCGGGGGTTCGTCTGCGACCGCCCGGTGACCACGGTCGAGGACCTCGTCGCCCAGCTCAGCTGACCGGCGCCTGACCCCCGTCGGCGGGGCGCAGCGCCTCGGGCAGCGCGTCGAACCACTCCAGCACCGCCCGCTCGTACGCGAGCCCGAAGCGCAGCGTGGCCACCGCGTACGGTTCGATCTCGTCCGCCTCCGGGGGGAGCGCCGCGGCGGCGGCCTCGTAGTCGGCGAGCCGTGCGGCATGGGCGGCCCGCTGGACGCCCAGGTACCCGGTGAGCCGCTCCGGGGGAAGGTGCCGCCCGAACAGCACGGTCAGCAGCAGCGGGAAGCGAATCGTCTCGTCCGCCGGGGGCCGGGCGGCCCACTCGGCGAACGCCCGGCGCCCGGCCTCGGTGATCTCGTACGGCTTCCGGTCGCGGCGGCCCCGCTCACCGGCCCGGACCAGCCCGGCCGCCGCCATGGCGGTCAGTTCCCGGTAGACCTGGCTCTGGGTCAGCGACCAGAACGCCCCGATCCGCTGCTGGGCCTCGGTGACCAGGTCCCAGCCGGTCATCGGGCCGTCGTGCAGGAAGCCCAGCAGCGAGGCGGCGGTGGCGTTCAACGGCCGGTCGGGCATGGGTTCGGTTCCCTTCGCGAATCTCCTTGACATCCCATTGTGTCAGGTCCGATGCTGGGACCGTCGACCTCCCACATTGGGATGTCGCGGGGAGGGGGACCCGTGCACACCGTTCTCGTCGTCATCCACGCCGCCAGCGGCACCATCGGCCTGCTGCTGGCCCTGCCCGTGCTCCTCGCGCCGAAGCGGCGCGGCCGGCACACCCTGCTCGGCCGGGTCTACGCGGGCGCCACCGTCGGCCTCAGCCTCAGCGCGTTCGGGCTGTTCGCCTACGACCCGGCGCACCTGTGGGGGCTGGCCGTGCTCGGCGCGCTCACCCTCGGCTGGCTGGTCGGCGGGCTCTGGTTCGCCCGGCGCCGGCCGCGCGGGTTCGGCCCCCGGGGCTGGCGGATCTGGCACCTCAACCTCATGGGCAGCACCGTGATCGCCTTCGTCACCGGGTTCGCGGTCCAGATGTCCGGCGGGCACCTGGCCGCCTGGCTCACCCCGACGGTGCTCGGCTCGCTGCTCATCGCCCGGACCACCGCCCGCGAGGTCGCCCGCGCGCCCCGCCGCGTCGCCGTCGCCACGACCAGCTGACCCGGGCCCGGCGCCCGCCGCCGCCCCGATATTCTGGCGGCGCTATGGATTCCCGTACCGGACTTCCTGTCGTCGGCATGGTGGGCGGTGGCCAGCTCGCCCGGATGACCCACCAGGCCGCCATCGCCCTCGGCCAGTCGCTGCGTGTGCTCGCGCTCGCCCCGGACGACGGGGCCGCCCTGGTCGCCGCCGACGTCCAGTACGGCGACCACACCGACCTCGCCGCCCTGCGCACCTTCGCCAAGGGGTGCGACGTGGTCACCTTCGACCACGAGCACGTGCCCAACGCGCACATCCGCACCCTGACCGAGGAGGGCGTGAAGCTCTTCCCGCCGGCCGAGGCGCTGCGCCACGCGCAGGACAAGCGGGTGATGCGCGAGCGTCTCGGTGAGCTGGGCGCGCCGAACCCGGCCTGGCGTCCGGTCGAGGCCCCGGCCGACCTGCTCGCGTTCGGCGCGGAGATCGGCTGGCCGGTGGTGCTCAAGGCCGCCCGCGGCGGGTACGACGGCCGGGGCGTCTGGATGGTGGACGACGCCACCCAGGCCGAGGAGCTGGCCACCACGCTGCTGGCCGGCGGCACCCCGCTGATCGTCGAGGAGCGGGTGGCCCTGCGCCGAGAGCTGGCCGTGCAGGTGGCCCGCTCGCCGTTCGGGCAGGTCGCCGCCTACCCGGTGGTGGAGACGGTGCAGCGGGACGGCATCTGCGTCGAGGTGCTCGCCCCGGCGCCCGACCTGCCCGAGGAGCGGGCGGTCGCCGCGCAGCAGCTCGCCATCGACCTGGCCACCGCGCTCGGCGTGGTCGGCCTGCTCGCCGTGGAGCTGTTCGAGACGCCCGGCGGCCTGGTGGTGAACGAACTGGCCATGCGGCCGCACAACTCCGGGCACTGGACCATCGAGGGGGCCCGGACCTCCCAGTTCGAGCAGCACCTGCGCGCCGTGCTCGACTACCCGATGGGGGACACCTCGCTCACCGCGCCGGTCGTGGTGATGGCCAACGTCCTGGGCGGCGAGCCCGGCGGCATCTCGATCGACGAGCGGCTGCACCACCTCTTCGCCGCCGAACCCGGGGCCAAGGTCCACCTCTACGGCAAGCAGGTGCGCCCCGGCCGCAAGATCGGACACGTCACCGTGCTCGGCACCGACCTGGACGACGTACGGGCCCGGGCGGCGCGCGCCGCCCGCTGGCTGCGCGACGGTCAGTGAGCTTGCCGGCCCCGCAGTCGCGAACGAAGGAGACACAGTGAGCACCGTCGGGCTGATCATGGGCAGCGACTCCGACTGGCCGACGATGCGGGCGGCGGCGGAGGCGCTGGACGAGTTCGGCGTGCCCTACGAGGTCGGCGTGGTGTCGGCGCACCGCACCCCGGTAAAGATGATCGAGTACGGGCGGGCCGCCGCCGACCGTGGCGTCAAGGTGATCATCGCCGGGGCGGGCGGTGCCGCGCACCTGCCCGGCATGGTCGCCTCGGTCACCCCGCTGCCGGTGATCGGCGTGCCGGTGCCGCTGAAGTACCTCGACGGCATGGACTCGCTGCTCTCCATCGTGCAGATGCCGGCCGGCGTCCCGGTGGCCACGGTGTCGATCGGCAACGCCCGCAACGCCGGGCTGCTCGCCGTGCGCATCCTGGGCGCGTCCGACCCGGCGCTGCGCGACCGGATGGCCGCCTACCAGGCCAGCCTGGAGGACCTGGTCGCCGAGAAGGAACGGGCCCTCCGAGCCTCCCTCACCTGAGCCACCCGGCAGGAACCCCCGCGCGGACCGGCACCCTCTGCCCGCCCCCGACGGCGAGCGTCCACCCCTCCGGTTCATCTCATCCCGCGCAGCGCCGTCTGCAGGCGTTCCTGGGCGCGGCGGCGGCGCTCGTTGCTCGCGCCGAGCACCAGCAGGAGGAAGCCGACCGGGATCAGCACCAGCCAGGGGCCGAGGCTGACCAGCGCGTGCACCGCGGCGATCGCGGTCACCGTGGCGCCCACGATCACCGGCGCCTGCTGCTGGCTCATCGAGCCGAAGATCAGCACCGCGACGGCGCCGAGCAGCAGCAGCACCTGGCGCAGCATGCTGGACTCGGTGGCCAGCACGATCGCCAGCGTCGGCACGAATGCCGCGACCAGCGCCGGCCCGTACGCCACCCAGCTCGACAGGTCGGGCCGGTGGCGCAGTTGCAGCACCCCGACCAGCAGGGCGAGCGCCGCGAACGGCAGCGTGTAGGCCTCGGGCAGCGCCACGTCGGCCGTCCGCATGAGGATCCACCAGGCGCTGATCTCGCAGATCACCACGCCCCAGAACAGCAGGTTCCGCTCCACCGGCCGGCGGCCCGGGCGGCTGGCCGCCATGCCGAGGACGGCGCCCCAGGCGGCCAGCAGCGCGGCGATGTGCCGGGGCGAGTCGTACGCCAGGGCCAGCGCGATGAGCGCCGCGGCGTGGCCGCTCCACTCCACGGTGGCCGCCTCGCGGTACGCCTCGGGCCGGCGCAGCCGGGGCAGGGTGGCGGCGAAGACCTGGAGCGCCGCGCCGACGGCCAGTACCCCGAACGCGGACCACACCGCGGCGAGGCCGACCACCAGGCCGAGGGTGAGCACGAAGAGCTGAGCCATCAGCGAGGCGAACAGCCAGCCGAGGATGCGGGCCCGCTGGGTGGTGCCGAAGAGCGCCGCGACGGTGCCCACGCCGACGGCGCCGCCCAGCGTGAACAGGGTCAGCTCCCGGGTGGCGAGGCTGCCGGCGAGTCCGGCGTTGCCGGCGGCCAGCCCGATGGCGAACACGAGCACCCGGGCGACCCGGATCGAGCGGGCCGGCTCGGCGATCGCGGGTGGCGGGGTGAGCGCCAGCCCCAGCATCGAGACGGTGAACACGGCCAGGCCGGCCAGCGCGGTCACCGGCCAGCCACGGCCGAGCGCCACCGGGGTGATCAGCAACGTGACCGCCGCCCCGGGCAGGACCACCGGCACGGCCCGGGAGCGCCGGCCGCCGCTGAACCCGACCGCGGCGAGCGCCGCCGTCGTGGTGAGCAGCAGCGCGGTCAGCACGTGCGTCGGGTCCACCGCCTCGGGTGGCGGGGTGAGCAGCCCCGGCGGGGGACCCTGCCAGACCCGGGACACCACCTGGAGCGGCTCGACCAGCGCCACCACGAGTGCCGGTGCCAGGGTGGCCAGGGCCAGGACGGTGGGCAGCGCCGCCGCGGCGAGCGCACCGGCCGCCGGGCTCACCCGCCAGCGCCGCACGGCCGGGTCGTCCGGGGCACGGCGCAGCGCCCCGTCGAGCAGCACCGACCAGCGCCGCACCGGCTGGGCCGAGCCGACCGGCGGCACGGTGGCGGCCCGGATCAGCTCGGCGAGCACGCCGAGCAGCGCCGCCGCCGCGGCGTACACCCCGGCGGAGAGGTGGGTGACCAGGGCCGCGGCCGCGCTGATCGTCGCGCCGCCCACCACGGCCACGCTCGCGTACGGGAGGTACTGCGGCACCTGCCGGCGGACCGCCGCCACGGCCGCCAGGCCGATGCTCGACGCGGCCAGCGCGGCTGTGAGCAGCACCTGCGGGGGGCGGCCGTACTCGGCGGCCAGGGCGGCCACCGCCCCGGGCAGCGCGAGCAGGGCGGCGCCGGCCGCCGCGCCGCCGACCTGCACGAGGTGCACGGGCATCCCGTCGGTGCGGACGTCCTCCACCTGCGTCGGGGCGATCGCGCGGGCCAGCGCGGCGACCGTCACGCCGATGAGCGCGATGCTGCCGAGCGCCAGCGCGGTGGTCCACGGGCGGACCAGGCCGGCGCCGGCGGCGTGCAGGGCGACCACCCCGGCCACCGTGGCCCGGGACAGCGCCGCCCGCGGGTCGGCCGCGGCGGCCGCCGCCATCCCGAACACGGTGGCGACCATGGTGCCCACGAGCACCGGCGACCACCAGGGCAGGTCGAACGCGGCCGGCGCGCCGATGGTGGCGAGCACGACGGCCGCCCCGGAGACGTCGTACTTCCAGGGTGACGGCAGCAGGATGCCGGCCGCCACGGCCAGCAGCGCCAGCGCGACCGGCGCCTGCCAGGTGGAACCGCCGGTCGGCGCGGCCGGCCAGCCGCTCAGGTCGCCGGCCCAGATGGGGCCCGGTGTGGCCAGCACGCCGACCCCGCCGCGCAGCGCGCTCCAGCCCGCGATCAGGCCGATCAGGGTGCCGCCGGCCGCGATGCCGAGGACCGGCCCGCGCCGCCACTCCTCGGGCATCGCCCGGGCGGCGACGGCGACCACCGTCACCAGCGCGGCGGCCACCACGAGCTGGCCGCCGGGGGCCAGCACGGCGGCGATCCGGACCAGGGTGGCGATGAGCGCCACCGTGGTGGCGGCGAGGGCGAGGTCGGACCCGTCGACGGACAGGTCGGAGCGGCGTCCCGCGTCGATCCGGGGGGCCAGCGCCAACAGCGCGGCGGCGACCAGCAGCAGCCCGCCCACCCAGGCGTCGGCGGTGGTGGCGCCGGGCGCGCCGAACGCGGCCGCCGCGACCGCCACCGCGCCCAGCACGGTGCCGAGCGCGTGCGGCACGCTGAGGTGCCGCTGCGCGACCTGGACGAGCGCGGCGTAGCCGAGCGTGACGCAGACGCCCAGGAAGCTCGCCGCGAGGATCGGGACGGTGACCTCGCGCAGGTTCGCCTCGGTGAGGACCGGCGGGGTCGGCATCGTGGCGGCGACGAACGCGGCCACGGCGCCGGGGAGCGCGAACGCGGCACCGCCGGCCGCCCAGGCGCAGACGGTGTCCGCGGCGGCCGCGGCGATCCGGACCCGGGGCGCCAGCGAGACCAGCGCTCCGGCCAGGAACAGGAGGGTCAGCGCGGCGGCCGTCAGGGCGGGCCGGGCGAGCGCGGCCCCGGCCCCGATCAGCCCCAGCCCGGCGGCCGTCACCGAGTGGGCCACCGCGGCGCGCTCGGTGCCGGCGCTGAGCCCGAGCACGCCGATGGCCACCGCGGTCAGCAGCATCGGCCAGCAGGCGGCCGCCCAGCCCAGCCCGAGCGAGGCGGGCACGGCGAGCGCCGTCAGCCCCGCGCCGACCACCGCGAACTCCCGCCGGATCTCCACCGGCAGGGCGACCACCGCGGCGACGGTGAGCAGCAGCGCGCTGGCCGCGAGCTGCCAGCCGGTCCGGCCGACCGCCGCCGCCAGTTCGGCGTGCCATCCGCTCAGGTCCGCCGACCAGGCGGGCAGCGCGGCGCGGACCGGGGCCAGTCCGGCGCGCAGCGCGCCGCCGGCCACCACCAGGCCGCTGACCGTGAGCGCCACGGCCGAGGCGAGCTGCGGCCCCCGCCGGGCCGCCTCCGGTACGCCCCGGACGGCGAGCCCGGTCAGCGCGATGACCGCCGCGATGAGCAGCAGCGACCGTCCGGGGAAGGCGACCGAGGCCACCCGGCCCAGCGCGCCGATCACCGCGAGGGTGACGATGCCGGCGCCCACGTCCGGCAGCGGCGGCCGGCGCAGCACCAGCGTGCCGGCCAGCCCGACGAGCGCGGCGAGCAGCAGGACGGCTCCCGCCCCGGCGGCGGCCGGCACGGTGGCGGCGCGCAGCAGGGCGGTGACCGCGTACGCCAGGGCGACGGCGACCGCCGCCCCGTGCAGCAGCCAGGTCAGCTCGCGCAGCCACGGCACCGGACGCGCCGGCGCGAGCGGCTCCGCGCCGGCGGGCGGCTCCCCGCCGAGCACCTCGGGCGACTCCTCCGGGTCCGACTCGGGCCGGCCGTCGGCGGCGCGCTGCCGGGGCGGGGCCGGCTCGGGCGGCGTGACCGGCAGGTCCTTTCGGACCGGGCGCTCGAGCACCACCGCCGAGCGGGCCAGCGCGAGGTCGGCCACGGCCACCACGGTGAGCACGAGCGCCCAGCCGGCCGGCCCGGTGATCCGCTCGTACGCGAGCAGCGGCAGCACCGGCTGGGCGGCCAGCACCGTGGCGAAGCGGGGAGCCCGGAGCCCGGTCCAGTAGGCGTACCCGAACGCGACCACGGTGGTGACCAGGAAGATCGTTCCGGAGAAGGCGGCCCCGGAGGTGCTGCCGCCGACCCGGTCGACGGCCCAGAGCGCGTACCCGGCCAGCGGCAGCAGCAACAGGCCGACCGCGGCGATCGTCTCGGCGGTCGAGGTGAGCCCCCGGCGGGCCAGCACCGGCGGCGCGAGCAGCATGAGCACCGTGGCGACCAGCAGCACCCCGAGCCGGGCCAGGGCGTCCATCGAGCTGGTGGCCACGGCGGCGAAGACCACCGCCGCGACGCCGAGCAGCAGCGCGCCGAGCCCGAGGGGGATGTTCTGCACCTCGCGCGAGGACGCCTCCGGCGGGTGCTCCGGATCGTCGGCGTCGAGCCACTGTGGGCGGCTGCGCGGTGGTGGCGGCGGGAGGTCGTCCGGACCGGTCGGCGAGGTGCCCTGCCGGGGCACCCGCGGCGGGGCGCCGGTGGTGGCGGTCGGCGGTCGGCGGCCGGGCCGGCGGCGCAGCACACGACGGGGCCGGGTGGCCTGTTTGACCCGCTCCTCACCGGCGTGCGCCAGGATGTCCCGCTGGAAGAGGGCGGCCTGCATCTTGGCGGCGATCTGCCGTTGCTCGCGGGCGATCTCGGCGTCGCGGGCCTTCATCTCGGCGATCGAGCGCTCGATCTCGGCCAGGTGCTCGGCCCACTGTGGCTGGTCGGCCCCACAGTGCGGGCAGACGACGGCGGGCTTGATCTCCCGCCCGCACGAGGCGCACCTGAAGGTCTGCACGACACTCTCCCGTCCGGTCGGCCCCCGCGCGGTGGACCTCCCAGTCGCAGCATGCCTTGACCGGGCCCGGATTTCGACAGTTGCCGCCGCGTTCCGGACAACAAAAAGAGCCGGCCGGCCGGGGAACGGGTCCCCGGCCGGCCGGCCGACGGTTCACGGGGTCAGGGGCGGCCCATGCCGCGGTACTCCCACCCGGCCTGCGTCCACAGTGTGGAGTCCAGGCAGTTGCGGCCGTCGACCACCTTGCGGCCGCTGACCAGTTCGCCCAGGGCGACCGGGTCGGCGTTGCGGAACTCGGCCCACTCGGTGAGGACGCAGACCAGGTCGGCGTCCCGGACGGCGTCGTTCATGCTCGTCTCGTAGGTCAGCTCCGGCACGGCCCGGCGGGCGTTCTCCACACCCTCCGGGTCGAAGACGCGCACGTCGGCGCCGGCCTTGCCGAGCAGCGCGGCGACGGCGAGGGCCGGGGCGTCCCGGACGTCGTCGGTGTTCGGCTTGAAGGTGGCGCCGAGCACGGCGATCCGGGTGCCGGAGAGGTCGGGGCCGGCCGGGCCCGAGCGGCGGCCGAGCAGGTCGGCGGCGAGCTGGATGACCCGGGTCCGCCGGCGCAGGTTGATCAGATCCACCTCGTGCAGGAAGCGCAGCGCCTCACCGGCGCCGAGCTCCTGGGCGCGGGCCTGGAACGCCCGGATGTCCTTGGGCAGGCAGGCGCCGCCGAAGCCGAGGCCGGCCTGGAGGAAGCGGTTGCCGATCCGGGGGTCGTAGCCGATCGAGCGGGCGAGCTGGGTGACGTCGCCGCCGGCGGCCTCGCAGACCTCGGCCATGGCGTTGATGAAGGAGATCTTGGTGGCCAGGAAGGCGTTCGCGGCGACCTTGACCAGCTCCGCGGTGGCGAAGTCGGTGACCACCAGCGGCACCTCGCGGTCCTCGGTGGCGGCCAGGTCGAAGACGCCCTTGTGGGCGGCGTAGAGCATGCCGTTGGCCCACTCGCTCTTGACCCCGACCACGATGCGGTTGGGTCGCAGCACGTCGTCGACGGCGAAGCCCTCCTGGAGGAACTCGGGGCTCCAGGCCACCTCGACGCCCAGGTCGGCCGGGCTGTGCTTGCCGACCAGCTGCTCCACCCACTCGGCGGTGCCGACCGGCACGGTCGACTTGCCGACGATCAGCGCCTTGCGGGTCAGGTGCTGGGCGAGGCTGGTCACCGACGCCTCGACGTAGGACAGGTCGGCGCCCATCCCGTCGGCCCGCTGGGGGGTGCCGACACAGATGAAGTGCACGTCGCCGAACTCGGCGGTCTCCCGGATGTCGGTGCTGAAGCGCAGCCGGCCGGCGGCCAGGTTGCGGCGGAGCAGCTCGTCCAGGCCGGGCTCGTGGATCGGCACCTCGCCGGCGTTGAGCTTCGCGATCTTGTCCTCGTCGACGTCGAAGCCGAGCACCTCATAGCCCAGCTCGGCGTAGCAGATGGCGTACGTCGCGCCTAGGTAGCCGGTGCCCAGGAAGGTCACCCGGGGTCGGGCCGCGCCCGAGGGCGGCGTCACCGCGGCGATGGCGGGCATCGGCTGGGTGTTCGGGTACGGGATCGTCACGCCTGTCTTCTCCGCTCGCACTGGCGGCGCTTCCTTGCGTCGCATTCGGCTGGGGCGCCAGGGCCGGCACCGAGGGGAACTCTGTCGTCTTGTGTGTGAGGGTAGTAGTGCCCTGTCGCCCTCGCTCCTGCGCGAGCCTACCCGCCGGTAAGGTCCGGCTGAACCCTGGTGGCTATCCTTCAGTCTGCGGCAGTCGGCGGCCCTTCCGGGCGCCACAGACTGCGCGCATGATAGCGGTGAAAGGGGAGGGCCCACATGCCCGCAGAGCAGTCGTTCGACGTCTACCGGTTGCCCGAGGAGCACGAGGCGATC
Organism: Micromonospora terminaliae; assembly: GCF_009671205.1. NCBI lineage: Bacteria > Bacillati > Actinomycetota > Actinomycetes > Micromonosporales > Micromonosporaceae > Micromonospora > Micromonospora terminaliae. Next base: position 6,474,675 of record NZ_CP045309.1, read on the forward strand.
CGGGAGGCGGTCCGGGAGGTCTGTGCGGCGAAGGTTGCTCCGCACGCGGCTGAGGCGGATGAGACCGGTGAGTTCCCGAAGGCGTCCTACGACGCGCTGCGGGCTGCCGACTTCCACGCCCCGCACATCCCGGTCGAGTACGGCGGCGCCGGCGCGGACGCGCTGGCCACGGCCATCGTGATCGAGGAGGTGGCCCGCGCCTGCGCCTCGTCCTCGCTGATCCCGGCCGTGAACAAGCTGGGCACCATGCCGCTGATCCTGGCCGGCTCGGAGGAGCTGAAGCGGAAGTACCTGACCCCGGTGGCGGCCGGCGACGCCATGTTCTCCTACTGCCTCTCCGAGCCGGAGGCGGGCAGCGACGCCGCCTCGATGACCACCAGGGCGGTCCGGGACGGCGACCACTGGGTGCTCAACGGCGTGAAGCGGTGGATCACCAACGCGGGCGTCTCGGAGTACTACACGGTCTTCGCTGTGACCGATCCCACAGCCCGCTCGAAGGGCATCTCGGCCTTCGTGGTGGAGAAGTCGGACGCCGGGGTGAGCTTCGGCGCGCCGGAGAAGAAGCTCGGCATCAAGGGCTCCCCGACCCGCGAGGTCTACTTCGACAACGTCCGGATCCCGGCGGACCGCATGATCGGCGCCGAGGGCACCGGCTTCGCCACCGCGATGCGGACCCTGGACCACACCCGGGTCACCATCGCCGCCCAGGCGGTCGGCATCGCGCAGGGCGCGCTGGACTACGCCAAGGGCTACATCCAGGAGCGCAAGCAGTTCGGCAAGCCGGTCGCCGCCTTCCAGGGCATCCAGTTCATGGTCGCCGACATGGGCATGAAGCTGGAGGCCGCCCGGCAGCTCACCTACACGGCCGCCGGCAAGTCCGAGCGGGGCGACGCCGACCTGACCTACTTCGGCGCGGCGGCCAAGTGCTTCGCCTCGGACGCCGCCATGGAGATCACCACCGACGCGGTGCAGCTGCTCGGCGGCTACGGCTACACCCGGGACTACCCGGTCGAGCGGATGATGCGGGACGCCAAGATCACCCAGATCTACGAGGGCACGAACCAGGTGCAGCGGATCGTCATGGCGCGCCAGCTGCTCAAGGGCTGACCTCCGGGGCGACGATCGGGCGGGCGGGCCGGGTGACCGGCCCGCCCGCGGTCGTCAACGGATCTCGGTGGTGCCCTCCGGCCGGGTGGTCGCGCGCGGGGGCGCGGACCACGGCGACTCGCCGCCGGTGCGGCGGGGCAGGGGTTCGGTCGGGGTGTCGGGATAGGCCAGCGTGAGCGGGGCCGTGTCGCCGTCCTTCGTCGGGTCCTTCAGCGGGTCGGCCGGAGGCCAGTCGCCGAGCGCGGGGTTGTGCTCGACCGGCGCGCCGGCCGGGGTCAGCTCCGCCTCGGCCGGCCCGCCCGCCCGCTGCCGCCACCGCTGGCCGCTGAACACGGCCATCAGCAGCAGCATGCCGATGAGGAACAGCGTGCCGTTCTCCAGCGGCTGGCGCAGCGGCAGCGGGTCCCCGAGCATCTTCCAGCTCTCGGGGATCTGGTCCCGCACGGTGAAGGGCGCGACGAACAGCCCGAGGTACGGGACCACGAGCAGCAGCCCGGCCACGGCCGGGCCGAGCGGCGAGAAGCGCAGCGTGCCGAGCAGGCCGAGCAGGATGCCGGCGACGCCCAGGTAGACGGCCGGCTCGATCAGGTTGGGGGTGCTGTACGTACCGATCTCGACCCAGCGGTGGACGGTGCGCCCAGATCCGTCCTGACCGAGCGTGACGAGCACCCAGGTGACGGGCGCCACCACCAACCCGGCGAGGAAGCTCCAGAGATGTCGCATCCGCGCACCGTACCGTTTTCGGCATGACAGATCACCCCTCCGCCCCGGCGGGCAAGCCGACCTCGTACTCGCGCGTCACGCTGAGTCGCATCATGACCGCTGTCGATGTCAATCTGTACGGAACCGTGCACGGTGGGGTACTGATGAAGTTCGTCGACGACGTGGCCGGTGCGGCGGCGGCCCGGCACAGCGGCGGCACCGCGGTGACCGCCTCGATCGACGAGATCGTCTTCTCGGAGCCGGTCCGCGTGGGCGACCTGGTGCACGCGCACGCCCAGGTCAACTGGACCGGCAACACCTCCATGGAGGTCGGCGTGAAGGTGGTCGCCGAGCGCTGGGACTCCGCCGAGGACGAGCCCGTCCGGGTCGCCACGGCGTACCTCGTGTTCGTGGGTGTGGACGTGGGCGGCGCGCCGCGGCCGGTCCGGCCGGTGCTGCCGGAGACGCCGGAGGACGAGCGGCGCTACCGGGAGGCGGAGATTCGCCGGGCCCACCGCCTGGCCCGCCGCCGGGCGATCCAGGCCCACCGGGCCGGCTGACCCGGGCCGGCCCACACACCCCGCGGCCCGGGCGTGTGGGCCGGCCACGCCCCGTCACCGGCACCCGGTGCGGAGAATGGCCTCGCGAGGTAGGGCAAGATGGCGCCACGGCCCATGCACAGTGTCGTGACGGGCCTCAGGGAGGGTGGAACAGTGGGTGACGTGCTGTGGACGCCGCCGGCCGACGTGCGTGAGCGGTCCCGGGTCGGCGACTACCTGCGCTGGCTGGCCGAGCACCGGGGGCTGGAGTTCGCCGACTACGACGCGCTGTGGCAGTGGTCGGTGACCGACCTGGACGCCTTCTGGCGGTCGATCTGGGACTACTTCGAGGTGGTGGCGCACACCCCGCCGACCGCCACGCTCACCGGCCGGACCATGCCCGGCACCCGCTGGTTCCCCGGCGCCACCCTCAACTACGCCGAGAACGTGCTGCGGATGCCCGGCCGGGGCGACGACGACCCGGTGGTCATCGCGCACGGGCAGACCCGCGCGCCGGAGACGCTGACCGCCGCGCAGTTGCGGGACCAGGTCCGCCGGGTGGCGGCCGGCCTGCGCCGGCTCGGCGTGGGGGAGGGCGACCGGGTGGCGGCGTACGCGCCGAACATCCCGGAGACCTACGTCCTGCTGCTGGCCACCGCCAGCCTCGGCGCGATCTTCTCCTCCTGCGCGCCCGAGTTCGGCACCCGCAGCGTGACCGACCGCTGGCAGCAGATCGAGCCCACGGTGCTGGTGGCGGTCGACGGCTACCGCTACGGCGACAAGCCGGTCGACCGGCGCGCGGAGGTGGCCGCCATCCGGGCCGCCCTGCCGTCGCTGCGGCACACCGTCGCCATCCCGTACCTCGACCCGGCCGGCCCGCCCCCAGAGGGCGCGCTCGCCTGGGCGGAGCTGGCGGCGGCGACCGACGAGCCGTTGACCTTCACCCCGGTGGCGTTCGACCACCCGCTCTACGTGCTCTACTCCTCGGGCACCACGGGGCTGCCCAAGCCGATCGTGCACGGCCACGGCGGCATCCTGCTGGAGCACCTGAAGATGCTGGCCCTGCACCACGACCTGGGCCCGGCGGACCGGTTCTTCTGGTTCACCACCACCGGCTGGATGATGTGGAACTTCCTGGTCTCCGGTCCGGCGGTGGGCGCGGCCATCGTGCTCTTCGACGGCAACCCGGGCCACCCCGACCTGGGCGCGCTCTGGCGGCTGGCGGCGGAGACCGGCACCACCTACTTCGGCACCTCCGCGCCGTTCCTGCTCGCCTGCCGCAAGGCCGGGCTGGTCCCGAAGGAGATCGCCGACCTGTCCGCGCTGCGCGGGGTCGGCTCGACCGGCGCGCCGCTGCCCGCCGAGGGCTTCACCTGGGTCTACGAGACCGTCGGCGACCGCCTCCAGCTCCAGTCGCTCTCCGGCGGCACCGACGTCTGCACCGGTTTCGTCGGCGGCGTGCCGCTGCTGCCCGTGCACGCCGGGGAGATCACCTGCCGGGCCCTCGGCGCGAAGGTCGAGGCGCGCTCGGCCGACGGCACGCCGGTGATCGGCCAGCTCGGTGAGCTGGTGATCACCGAGCCGATGCCGAGCATGCCGGTGGGCTTCTGGAACGACACCGACGGGTCCCGCTACCGGGAGGCGTACTTCGAGGTCTATCCGGGCGTCTGGCGGCACGGCGACTGGATCACCGTGAACGAGCGCGGCGGCTGCGTGATCACCGGCCGGTCCGACGCCACCCTCAACCGGGGCGGCGTCCGGCTCGGCACGGCCGAGTTCTACTCGGTGGTCGAGGGGCTCGACGAGGTGGTCGACTCCGTGGTGGTGCACCTCGAGGACGACGAGGGCGGTGCCGGCGAGCTGCTGCTCTTCGTGGTGCTCGCCGAGGGCCTGGAGCTGGACGACGACCTGCGGCGCAAGATCTGCCGGGAGCTGCGGACCGCGCTGTCGCCGCGGCACGTCCCCGACGAGATCCACCAGGTCCGGGCCGTCCCGCGCACCCTCTCGGCGAAGAAGCTCGAGGTGCCGGTCAAGAAGATCCTCACGGGCACCCCGGTGGACCACGCCGCGGCCAAGGGGGCCCTGGCCAACCCGGAGTCGCTGACCGCCTTCGCCGCCTTCGCCCAGCGCCGCGCCGAGTCGAACCACCCGACCCCCGCCTGACCCACCCCCCATCCGGCCGATCATGGGGTTGTGGCGCCCGGAAGAAGGCGATGCGTCCGCTCTGCGAGCTGCCACAACTGCATGATCGCCGGGTCAGGTGAGGGCGCGGGTAACCTTTTCCGTCGCCGTGCGGGCATCTACGTGGGTCGGGTTCAGGTTGGCGCAGGCGACCAGGGTGGCGCCGGCCGTCAGGGGGGCCAGGAGCCAGTCGGCCGGGTCGGGGAACCTGTCCGTGTCCACCAGGAGCCGGTCGCCGGGGGTGAGGCACAGCTCCGCGGCGCGGGCCTCCGCGCGGGCCAGCAGCGCCGCGTCGTCCTCGCCACCCTCGGGGTACGGGGTGAAGTGGTCGCCGTGCCCGCGTACCGCCGAGACGAAGTCGGCGAAGCCGGCCGGCACCTGCCGCAGGGGCAGCGCGAACGGGTCGAGGCCCAGCGCGTAGCGCTCGCCGGCCGGCCAGTCGCCCGCCTCGTCGACCCGGCCGGCGGCGGCGAAGAGCACGTCCACGTCGCCCGGCGCTTCGGCCACGGTCAGCTTCGCCGACCAGCAGCCGAGCAGCACGGCGGCGGTCTGCCAGTGCGGCGGCAGCAGCACCGCGGCCGTGTCGCCGGGGGCGAGGGCGGCCTCGTCGACGAGCAGGTTGGCCGTCTTGGCCACCCAGTTCGCCAGCGTCGCGCCGGACAGTTCGGTGCGCTCGCCGCTGGCGTCGTCGTACCAGGTCAGCAGCGGGCGGGCGGGGTCGGGCGCGATCGCGTCGGCGAACACCCGGGCAATGTTGTCGGCCATCGGCGCGAACGATACGCGCCCGGGACGCGTACTCGATGACAACGACAAGTCGGCGTACCGTCGGGTCGCAGTCAGCGTCGGGCACCCGGCCCGGCGTAGGCTTGCCGACAGTGTTGTTCCCCACAGACGCGCCAGCCTGAGGAGTCGCCCCGTGACCGCCGGTCGCCCGCCCCGCGTGCTCATCGACGCCACGAGTGTCCCCGCCGACCGAGGCGGCGTCGGTAGATACGTCGACGGCCTGCTCGGCGCCCTCGGCCGGGTCTGCGGCTCCGGCGTCGACCTGGCCGTGGTGAGCCTCCGCACCGACCTGGAGCGCTACACCCGCATGCTGCCCGGCGCCGAGGTCATCCCCGCCCCGGCGGCCGTCGCCCACCGCCCGGCCCGGCTCGCCTGGGAGCAGACCGGCCTGCCGCTGCTGGCCCAGCAGGTGGGTGCTGAGGTCCTGCACTCGCCCTTCTACACCTGCCCGTTGCGGGCCGGCTGCCCGGTCACGGTCACCGTGCACGACGCGACCTTCTTCACCGAGCCGGAGCACTACGACAAGTCGCGCCGCACGTTCTTCCGCAGCGCGATCAAGACCTCGCTGCGCCGCGCCGACCGGGTCATCGTGCCGAGCAAGGCCACCCGGGACGAGCTGATCCGCCTGCTGGACGCCGACCCGACCCGGATCGACGTCGCCTACCACGGCGTCGACCAGGCCGCCTTCCACGCGCCGAGCGAGGAGGAGAAGGCCCGGGTCCGGGCCCGCCTGGGGCTCGGCAGCAGCAGCTACGTGGCGTTCCTCGGCGCCAAGGAGCCGCGCAAGAACGTCCCCAACCTGATCCGCGGCTGGGCCCGCGCCGTGGCCGACCGCGAGAACCCGCCCGCCCTGGTCATCGCCGGCGGCCAGGGGCACGACGACGACATCGACCGCGCCGTGGCCGAGGTCCCGTCGCACCTGCGGCTGCTGCGCCCGGGCTACCTGCGCTACGCCGACCTGCCCGGCTTCCTCGGCGGCGCGCTGGTCGCCGCCTACCCGTCCTACGGTGAGGGCTTCGGGCTGCCCATCCTGGAGGCCATGGCGTGCGCCGCGCCGGTGCTCACCACCCCGCGGCTCTCCCTGCCCGAGGTGGGCGGCGACGCCGTGGCCTACACCAGTGAGGACCCGGACCAGATCGCCACCGACCTGACCGCGCTGCTCGACGACGAGCAGCGCCGGCTGTCCCTGGCCAAGGCCGGTTTCGACCGCGCCAAGGAGTTCACCTGGGAGTCCAGCGCCGAGGTCCACATCGCCGCGTGGAGCCGTGCGCGTTCCTGAGTGTCACCTGCGGGTACGCCCGACACCGGGCCCGTAGCACGGCGGTTCGGGCATGATGTGCTGATGTTCTACGCCGTCATCCCGGCGGGGGGCAGTGGCACGAGGTTGTGGCCGCTGTCCCGTGCCGGCCACCCCAAGTTCCTCCACCCGCTGACCGGGACCCCGGCCTCGCTGCTCCAGGCGACGGTCGACCGGCTGGCGCCGCTGACCACGCCCGATCGCACGCTGGTGGTCACCGGAGCCGCGCACGTCGCGGCGGTGGCCCGGCAACTGGCGGGTGTGCCGGAGGAGAACATCCTCGTCGAACCCTCGCCGCGGGACTCCTGCGCGGCGATCGCGCTGGCCGCCGCCGTGATCGCCGAGCGCGAGCCGGAAGCGGTGATGGGCTCGTTCGCCGCCGACCACCTGATCGGTGACCCGGCGCGCTGGGCCGAGGTGGTCCGGCAGGCGATCCGCGGCGCCGAGCAGGGTTCGCTGATGACGGTGGGCATCACCCCGACCCGGCCCGAGACCGGCTACGGCTACCTGGAGACCGGCGAGCCGGTGGGCGACGGCCCGCTGCGGCCGGTGATCGAGTTCAAGGAGAAGCCGGCCGCCGAGGTGGCCGAGGGCTACGTGCGTTCCGGCCGGCACCTCTGGAACGCGAGCATGTTCGTCTGGCGGGTGGACGTCTTCCTGGCCGAGCTGGCCCGGCAGCAGCCGGCCCTGCACGCGGGGATCACCGCCATCGCGGCGGCGTGGGGCACCCCGGAGCAGGACGACGTCCTCGGCACGGTCTGGCCGACCCTGCCGAAGATCTCCGTCGACTACGCGGTGATGGAGGGCGCGGCGACGGCCGGCCGGGTGGCGACCGTCCCGGGCGACTTCGGCTGGAACGACGTGGGCGACTTCCACACCCTCGGCGAGGTGCTTCCCGCCGACGCGGCCGGCAACGTGGTGCTGGGCGGCGACGCCAAACCCGGCGTGCTGCTGCGGGACACCAGCGGCCTGGTGGTGGTGCCGCAGTCCGGGCGCCTGGTGGCGGCGATCGGCGTGCACGACCTCATCGTGGTGGACACGCCGGACGCTCTGCTGGTGTGCCCGCGCGACCGCGCGCAGGACGTGAAGAAGGTGGTCGACGAGCTCAAGGAGCGCGGCGAGGAGGGGCTGGTCTGAGGCGGCGGCGGGTCAGCCGGCCGCGCGCCGGGCCAGGGTGGCCAGCGCCGGCGCCACCAGCTGGACGGTGCCGTCCGCCAGCGGCTCGGGCAGCCGGTCGGGCGGGAACCAGCCCAGCGCCTCCGACTCCGCGCTGACCCGCTCCGTCGCCCCCGCCGGGGCCAGCACGGCGAACCGGACGTCGTAGTGCAGCGAGCCGCCCTGGCAGGACGAGGGGTGGATGTCGACGTCGATCGGCTCCGGGTCGACCACCAGGCCGGCGATACCGGACTCCTCGGTGGCCTCGCGCAGCGCGGCGGCCGCCAGGGTCCGGTCGCCGGGCTCGCAGTGCCCGCCGAGCTGCACCCACCTGCGGAACCTGCCGTGCAGGCAGAGCAGCACCCGGGTGCCGGTCGGGTCGAGCACCAGGGCGCTGGCCGTGACGTGCCCGGGCCGGTGCGCCCGGCCCAGCGCCACGGGCCCGGCCGCCAGCAGCGCCAGCGTCCGGTCCCGGTTCGCGGCGGCCGCCGGGCTGGTCGCCGTCCAGCGGCTCAGCACCGCGGTGGCGTCGGCGTGCAGGTCGGCGTACGTCTCGGTGTCCGGCACCCCGCCACTGTACGGGCGCGCCCTTCGTACCCTGACCGGGTGACCCTGCGACTCGTCGAGTTCGTCGTGGCCGGCAACGAGGCCAGTGACCTGCTGCCCGTCCGGTCCCCGGCGCTGCTGCGCGCCCACGGGGCCCGTCGTGGCTTCTGGACGGTCCTCGACGAGGGCCCGGTGGAGCGGTGCCTGGCCCTGCTGCTGGAGCGCACGGACGGCGAGTGGGTGGCGCACCACGTGGCCGCCGACGCGGGCCGGGAGAACGGCCGCACCGAGGACGGCGAGGCGCTCGCCCACCACGACGGCTGGGTCTACGTCTTCGGCTCGCACTTCGGCTCGAAGGCCGGCCCGCTGCGTCCCCGCCGGGCGTTCGTGGCCCGGTTCCGGGAGGACGACGCCGCACGGGGGACCCTGCCGCTGCACGTGGTGCGCAACCGGTTCCGGCTGCACCGGGCGGTCAACGACGCCCTCGCCGCCGCGCCGCTGACCACGCTGCCGCCCGGTGACCGGGTCCGGCAGCGGTTCATCGTGGAGACCCTCGCCCGGGGCACCGCGCGGGCCAAGAGCTGGGTGAGCCGGCTGGCCGAGGACGACCTGCCGGTCAACGTCGAGGCGGCGGCGTTCACCCCGGCCGGGACGGTGCTGCTCGGGCTGCGCTTCCCGGTGACCGCCGAGGGGGAGCCGATCCTGGTCGAGCTGGCCGGGGTGGCCGCCATGTTCGGTGCCCGGCCCGGCTGGCCGCGCGCCGTCGGGGCGTACGCCCTGACCGGGGTGACCCCGGCGGGCGCGCTGACCGGCTTCCGGGCCCTCGCGCCGACGCCGGACGGCGGCTACGCGGCGGTGCTCGGCTCGATCGACGCCGTGGGCAAGGGCTCGGTGCTGCTGGACGACCACCCGCACGGTGCCACGGTGACCTCCCGGCACGTGCGGTTCCGGCACGACGTCGGCCCGGACGCCCGGGTGGCGGGAAAGCTGGTGGCCGAGCTGGCGCCGTTCCACCACGTGGAGGGGCTGGCCGAGCTGGACGGGCGCTGCTGGTACGTCACCGACGAGGACCACCGGGTGGCGCTGTGGGTCGGCTGAGCGGTCGCCGGACGACACCTCTACGGAGAACAGCCGCAGACCCTCGTGGTGCCGTCCGGCCGACCGGCGGGCCCGGTGACCGACGACCGGATCGGCGGTGCCGTGCCCCGGCATCGGCGGGCAAGGGGAAGTCTGCCCAACCCGGCCGGGAACCGTCGAGGTTTTTCATCCCACGCTTAAAGATGGAGATAAGTGCCGGCGGGTACAGTGCTCAGGGTGGCGGACACCTCCTCGGTCCGCCCGGGAGAGCTCCATGCTGAAGATCATTTTCTCCCGCGAGGACATCCTGCGGACCAGGGTGGCCCCTGCCGCGGACCCCGTCTGGGAACTGGTCCTCAGCCTGCACCTGCTCCAGGGCCGCGGGCGTGACCCGCTGCTGACCGCGTGGCGACGCACCGTGGCCCACGGGCTGCGGACGGACACCGCCGCCGAGAACTACCGCCTGCTGCTCGCCCTCAACCCGCCCCGCGGCTACTTCCCCGACTTCCTCACCCCGTACGCCAGCAAGGACGGCCTGGAGGCCGGCCTCGACGCGGTCCGCGACACCCCGATCGACCTGCTCCGGCGCGACCTCACCCTGCTCGCCGAGGAGAACGTGCTGCCGTCGTCGGTGAGCGCCCTGGCCCGCGGCGAACCCGAGGTGCTGCGCCACCTCACCGACTCGATGGTCCGGTACCAGTCGCTGGCCGTCACCCCGTACTGGCCGCGGATCCAGGCCGCCGTGGAGGCGGATCGGGCCCGCCGCGCCCGGGCCATGCTCGACGGCGGCGCCGAGGGGCTGCTGTCCAGCCTGCGGCCGAGCATGCGCTGGGCCGACGGGGTGCTGGAGGTGCTCGACTACCCGGACAGCCGGGAACTGCACCTCGACGGGCGGGGGCTGCTGCTGGTCCCCTCGTTCTTCTGCGTGCGTACCCCGGTCGCGCTCCTCGACCCGAGCCTGCCGCCCGTGCTGGTCTATCCCGTCGACCGGCTCGGCGGTCTCATGCCCGAGCCGGGCAGCGGCCCCCGCGGTGACGCCGACGACGCACAGCGGGAGGCGCTGGCCGCCCTGCTCGGCCGGACCCGGGCGGGCGTGCTGGAGGCCGCCGACGAGGGCTGCACCACCGGTGAGGTGGCCCGCCGGCTGGGCATCTCCGCGGCCGCGGCCAGCCAGCACACCACCGTGCTGCGCAACGCCGGCCTGCTGGTCAGCCACCGGGACCGCAACACCGTCCTGCACACCCTGACCCCGCTGGGCCGGGCCGTCCTCGACGCCTGAGGCCGCCGACCGCCCGGTCAGACGGCCAGGACGGCGCTCGCGGTGCTTCCCGGCGGCGGGGGGAGTAGCACCGACGGGATCCCCTCGGCGGCCAGCGCGGTGCGCAGCCGTTGCAGGTCGGCGCCGAAACGGACCAGGTCCGCCGGGTCGACCGGGGCGGGCGGCGCGCCGAGCACCAGTCCGGTCGCCGACGCCGGCCAGCCCGGCACGGTGGCGACCAGTCCGGCGCGTACCTCGTGGTCGGTGACGTGGGTCAGGACGGTGCCGGGCGCGACCACCTCGGCGACCGCGGCGATCGCCCGGTCGACGGCGGCCGGATCGGCCGGGGCCGGGCCGGGGCCGTCGGCCAGGGTGGCCGCCTCCCGCAGGCCGGCGGCGCGTGCCTCGGCCGTGCCCAGGGAGAAGAGGTCCAGCGACGCGTCCCGGACCAGCGCGCGGGCGCCCTCGTCGTCGTCCCGGGTTGCGCCCAGGTAGCCGCGGATCACGGCGACCGGCACCTGGTCGCACTTCCCCTTGATCAGTTCGCCCGCGCCGGCCAGTTCGTCCACTACGGCCATCTGGGTGAGCTGGAGCTCGTTGCCGTACGGGTCGATCTCGCCCCGGTGGTCGCGGATCGCCGGCATGCCGGCCACCCCGAGCGCCACGTCGGTGAGCCCGTTGCGCCACGGCCGGCCCATGGTGTCGCTGACGACGACCGCCACGTCGAGGTCGTACCGCTCGCGCAGGGCGGCCCGCAGCGCGCGGGCGGAGGCGTCCGGGTCCTCGGGCAGCAGCACCAGCCGGGTCTTGTCCACGTTGGACGCGTCGATGCCCGCGGAGGCCATCACGAACCCGTGGTGGGTCTGCACGATCCGGGTCGCGCCGCGGCTGGCGACCACCCGGGCGGTCTCCCCGGCCAGCACCTCGTCCCGCGCGGCGACCCGGTCGGGCCCGTCGGCCGGCACGTCGACCAGCCGGCCCTCCGCCTTCGACACGACCTTGCTGGTCACCACCAGCACGTCGCCGTCGCGCAGCCAGGGCGCGGCGGTGGCGATCAGCGCCGCCAGGTCGTCGCCCTCGGTCACGTCGCCGATGCCGAGCACCGGCAGGATCTCCAGCCTCACGTCAGCTCCAACGCGGCTCGGACCATGGCCGTCGTCGCCGCCTCGTCGGTCATCCGCAGCGGCGCCGCGCGGACGGTCACCTCCGGCACCACGGTGCCCTCGTCCTCGGGCGCCACCAGCCAGCCGTCGAGAAGGCCGCCCGCCGAGCGGGCGCCGTAGAGGCCGCCCACCCCCGCCGCGCTGCACTCGACGCCGAGCACGGACAGGCAGCGGTCGGCCATGCCGCGGACCGGGGCGCCGCCGATGATCGGGGACACCCCGACGACCGGGGCCGGCCCGTCGACGACCGCGTCGCGCAGCCCCGGCACGGCCAGGATCGGGGCGATGCTCACCACCGGGTTGCTGGGGGCCACGAGCACCACGTCGGCGGCGCGGATCGCCTCCAGCACCCCGGGCGCCGGCTTCGCCGCCTCCGCCCCGACGAAGACGAAGCGGTGCGTCGGCAGGTCCGCCCGGTGGCGCACCCACCACTCCTGGAAGTGGATCGCCCGCTGGCCGCCGTCCAGGTCGACCACGACGTGGGTCTCCAGCCGGTCGTCGGTCGCCGGCAGCAGGCGTACGCCGGGCTGCCAGCGGGTGGCCAGCGCCTCGGTCACCTGGGACAGCGGGTAGCCGGCGTTGAGCATGGTGGTGCGCACCAGGTGGGTCGCGAGGTCCTTGTCGCCCAGACCGAACCAGGCCGGCTCGGCGCCGTACGCGGCCAGCTCGGACTTGACCGTCCAGGTCTCGCCCACCCGGCCCCAGCCCCGCTCCGGGTCGGCGCCACCGCCCAGCGTGTACATCACGCTGTCCAGGTCGGGGCACACCTTCAGCCCGTGCAGGAGCAGATCGTCGCCGACGTTGACCACGGCGGTCACCTCGGCCCCCACCTCCCGGGCGTACGCCCGGACGCCGAGCAGGAACCGGGCGCCCCCGATGCCGCCGGTCAGAACCACGATGCGCATGCCGTCCATCCTTCCGCACGCGTGGCCGTCGATCGCCCAGTGGCCGGGGAGACTAGGCTCACGTCGGCAACTGTCCGTTTTCGTCCCCAGGGGGAGTCCGTGACCAGCCCCGCCGAGCCCGCGTCCGGCGACACCACGCAGGCCAGCCAGTTGACCAAGCCGCTGCGCGAACTGGCCGCGCTCGTGCTGCTCGGCGCGAACGCCGTGCTGCTCTTCGTCGGCCTGCTGCGCCTGCTGGTGCCGGCCGACGACTACAGCACGTTCAGCGGCCGGGCCGGGAGCACCTTCTTCGCCTTCGTCGGCCTGGAGTCGGCCGTCCTGCCGGTGCTCGCCGTGCTGCTCGGCACCCACGTCCGCCCGGTGCTGCCGAAGGCGAAACTGATCACCCAGGTGGCGCTCGTCGAGTATGCGGTCGGCGCGTTCTTCGGTGCGCTGACCTTCCTGGTCTGGCTGGTCGGCCGGCTCGCCGACGGTGAGGTGCTGGACGCCTTCCTCGGCCTGCTGACCCGGGTGGCCTGGCTGGCCGTCTTCGCGGTCGCCGCGTTCGTGGTGTTCAAAATCTGGCGCACCCTCTACTACGTCCCGAAGCCCAAGCCGCAGCCCGGTGTCTACGGCCAGGCGCAGCCCGGCTGGCCGCAGCAGCCCGGCCAGGGCTACCCCGCCCCGGGCGGGTACCCGGGCGTGCCCCCGCAGCCGGGCGGCTACCCGCACCCCGGCCCGTACGGCCCGCCGCAGTCGGCGCCGCCGTTCAACGCCGCCCCGCAGTCGAGCCCGCCGTTCGGCGCCCCGCAGTCCGGTCCGCCGTTCGGCGCCCCGCCGCAGGGCCCGCAGTCCGCGCCCCCGTACGGCGGTGCCCCGCACCCCGCGCCGCCGTTCGGCCAGCCGCCGTCGGCAGACCCGACCCAGGCGATCCCGCGCCAGCCCGCCGACCCGGGCCAGCCGGGCTCGCCGGACGGCGACCGGACCCAGCGCTTCGACCGGGAGGACCCGAACCACCCGCGCTGAGCCACCGGATGCCGCCCGTTCCCGTGTTCTGTCCGGGGGCGGGCGGCGCCGCACCGGGCAGCGCATAGGCTGGGCGGATGGTTGATCGCAGCGAGCCCGTCCCGACCGAGGCGAGTGTCCGGCGGGCGCTGGGCCGGGCGGCCACCGGCCGGGCGCTGGACGTGGCCGAGGCGAGCGCCCTGCTCACCGCGCGCGGCGCGGCGCTGGACGAGCTGCTCCGGATCGCCGGCGAGATCCGCGACGCCGGGTTGCGGGAGGCCGGCCGCCCGGGCGTCGTCACCTTCTCGAAGAAGGTGTTCATCCCGCTGACCCGGCTCTGCCGGGACCGCTGCCACTACTGCACCTTCGCCACGGTGCCGCACCGGCTGCCCGCCGCGTACCTGGAGCGGGACGAGGTCCTCGCCATCGCGCGGGAGGGCGCCGCGCAGGGCTGCAAGGAAGCGCTGTTCACCCTCGGTGACCGGCCCGAGGAGCGCTGGCCGGCGGCCCGGCGGTGGCTGGACGAGCGGGGCTACGACTCCACCCTGGACTACCTGCGCGCCTGCGCCGTGGCGGTGCTGGAGGAGACCGGCCTGCTGCCGCACCTCAACCCCGGCGTGCTGTCCTGGTCGGAGCTGCAACGGCTCAAGCCGGTCGCGCCGAGCATGGGCATGATGCTGGAGACCACCGCGACCCGCCTCTGGTCGGAGCCGGGCGGCCCGCACTACGGCTCGCCGGACAAGGAGCCCGCGGTGCGGCTGCGGGTGCTCGACGACGCCGGCCGGGTCGGCGTGCCGTTCACCACCGGCCTGCTGATCGGCATCGGGGAGACCCTGGCCGAGCGGGTCGACGCGCTCTTCGCCATCCGCCGGGCACACCGGGAGTACGGCCACCTCCAGGAGGTGATCGTGCAGAACTTCCGCGCCAAGCCGGACACCGCCATGCGTGGCATGCCCGACGCGGAGCTGCACGACCTGGCCGCCACCGTGGCCGTGGCCCGGGTGCTGCTCGGCCCGAAGGCCCGGATCCAGGCCCCGCCGAACCTCATCGAGGGCGAGTACGGCCTGCTGCTGCGCGCCGGCATCGACGACTGGGGCGGCGTCTCGCCGGTCACGCCGGACCACGTCAACCCGGAACGCCCCTGGCCGCAGCTGGACGAGCTGGCCCGCCACACCGCCCGGGCCGGCTTCACCCTGCGCGAGCGGCTGACCATCTACCCGGAGTACGTCCGGGCCGGCGACCCGTGGCTCGACCCGCGCCTGCTGCCGCACGTCACCGCCCTGGCCGACCCGGAGACCGGGCTGGCCGTCGAGGCGGCCCGCCCGGTGGGCCGGCCGTGGCAGGAGCCGGAGGAGGTGTTCGGCGGGCGGACCGACCTGCACGTCACCATCGACACCACCGGCCGGACCGGGGACCGGCGGGGCGACTTCGACGACGTCTACGGCGACTGGTCGGAGGTGGCCGCGAGGGTCACCGTGCCGGCCGCCGTGGCGAGCGACCCCGACCTGCGCGCCGGCCTGCGGCTGGCCGCCGACCATCCGGCCGCGCTGCTGGACCCGGCGCACGAGGCGAAGGCCCTGGCACTGTTCGGCGCGGACGGGCCGGCGCTGGACGAGCTGTGCCGGATCGCCGACGACGTCCGCCGCGACGCGGTCGGCGACGACGTCACCTACGTGGTCAACCGCAACATCAACTTCACCAACGTCTGCTACGTGGGCTGCCGGTTCTGCGCCTTCGCGCAGCGGGAGAGCGACGCCGACGCGTTCCGGCTCTCGCTGGAGCAGGTCGCCGACCGGGCCGAGGAGGCGTGGGCGGTCGGCGCCACGGAGGTCTGCCTCCAGGGCGGCATCGACCCCAAGCTGCCGGTCACCGGCTACGCCGACATCGTCCGGGCGATCAAGGCGCGGGTGCCGGGGATGCACGTGCACGCCTTCTCGCCCATGGAGATCGTCACCGCCGCCGCGAAGGCGGGTGTGCCCGTGCGGGAGTGGCTGCTCCAGCTCCGCGAGGCCGGCCTCGACACCATCCCGGGCACCGCCGCCGAGATCCTCGACGACGATGTGCGCTGGGTGCTCACCAAGGGCAAGCTGCCGGCCGCCGCCTGGGTCGAGGTGGTCGGCACGGCACACGAGCTGGGAATCCGCTCCAGCTCCACCATGATGTACGGCCACGTCGACCACCCCGGCCAGTGGCTGGCCCACTTCCGGGTGCTGGCCGGCGTGCAGGACCGCACGGGCGGCTTCACCGAGTTCGTGGCGCTGCCCTTCGTGCACACCAACGCACCGATCTACCTGGCCGGCATCGCCCGGCCCGGCCCGACCTGGCGGGAGAACCGGGTCGTGCACGCCATGGCCCGGTTGCTGCTGCACGGCCGGATCGCCAACATCCAGTGCTCGTGGGTGAAGCTCGGCGACACCGGCACGGTGGCCATGCTCCAGGGCGGCTGCAACGACCTGGGCGGCACGCTCATGGAGGAGACGATCTCCCGGATGGCGGGCTCGGGCAACGGCTCGGCGCGTACCGAGGAGCAGCTCCGGGCGATCGCGGCGGCAGCCGGTCGGCCGGTCCGCAAGCGGACGACCGCGTACGGTCACGTCGGCGCGTAGCGTCGAACCTTTCCCCGCCGCCGGCCGTACCAGTGGATGCCGGCGGCGGTTGCGGCGAGGACCGCCGCCGGCGCACCCCCTAGCCCGGGGCACCCGGCGGCGTCCGGGTCCCGGTCCACCGTGGGCGCTGCGGCGCCGGCCCGGAAAGGTTGCCCATGACCACTGATGAGCCGAAGCGGCGGCCCTGGCCGCGACTGACCCGCCGGCAGACGTTGACCGCCGCCGCGAGCGCCACCCTGGGCGCCGCCGCCCTCACCGTGCCGGGCCTGTCCGCCGCGCAGAACACCCCCTCGGCGGGCCGGCGCGACGAGCCGATCGTGGTCCACCTCCGCGACGCGGCCTCGGGCGCGCTGGACGTCTTCGTCGGCACGACCCGCATCGAGGTACGCGACCGCGGCCTCGCCGATCGCCTGGTCCGCGCCGCCCGCCGGCGCTGACCGCCCCGCGCCACCGGCGCGGCCCTCCCGGCGCGGGCTCGAAGCGCCGGTCCCGACTTCCGTTACCCCCGACGAAGGTGTGGTCCGCCATGTCCTCTCACCGCGAGGCTCCGGAGATAGCCAAGGATCCGGTCGCCGACAGCTCCGATCTGTACGCGTTCGTCAGCCCGAGCCAGCCCGACACGGTCACCTTGATCGCCAACTACGTGCCGGTGCAGCTCCCCTCCGGCGGCCCCAACTTCTTCGAGTTCGGCGACGACGTCCGGTACGAGATTCACGTCGACAACGACGGGGACGGTTATCCGGATGTCACCTATCGTTTCGAATTCACGACCGAGATCACGAATCCGAACAGCTTTCTTTACAACACCGGGCCGATCGAGTCGCTGGACAGCAAGAACTGGAACCGGCGGCAGTTCTACCGGCTGACCCGGGTGGCCGACGGCCGCGAGCACGTGCTGGCGCACAAGCTGCCGTGCCCGCCGTGCAACGTCGGGCCGCTGTCGACCCCGAAGTACGCCGACCTGGTGCGGCAGGCGACGTTCCGGCTGTCGACGGGGGAGAAGGTCTTCGCCGGCCAACGGGCCGACGGCTTCTTCGTCGACCTGGGCGCCGTCTTCGACCTCGGCACGCTGCGCCCCTTCCAGCAGCTGCACGTGGCGGGCAAGAAGCTGTTCAAGACCGAGGGCGAGCCGGTCAACGCGCTGGACCGGTTGAACGTGCACAGCATCGCCGTGCAGGTTCCGCTCAGCAAGGTCCGGCGCAAGGCCGCCCGGTACGGCTACGCCGACCGCGCCTCGACCATCGGCGTCTGGACGACCGCCTCCCGGCAGCAGGTGCGGGTGCTCGGCGACCGGGCGGCCGCGGACACCGCCGCCGGCCCCTTCACCCAGGTCTCCCGGCTCGGCAACCCGTTGTTCAACGAGGTCGTCGTGCCGATGTCCAGGAAGGACCTGTGGAACACGCTGCCGCCCACGGAGGACAAGCGGTTCGCCCAGTTCGTCGAGCATCCCGAGCTGGCCGCGCTGCTGCCCGCGCTCTACCCGGGCGTGTTCCCGAACCTGGACGCGCTGAACAAGGCCAAGAAGCCCCGGGCCGACCTGGTGGCGATCCTGCTCACCGGCGTGCCGGCCGGACTGATCGACGGCTTCGCGAACACCACGGGCGACCTGCAGGCCGACATGCTCCGCCTGAACACGGCGATCAAGCCCAGCCGCAAGCCGGACCGGTTCGGCGTGCTGGGCGGCGACCTGGCGGGCTTCCCGAACGGCCGGCGGGTCGGTGACGACGTGGTGACCATCGCGCTGCGGGCGATCGCCGGGCTGACCGTGCCGCTGGTGGACAAGACGTTCAAGCCGGACGCGGCGGCGGCCGCGGTCACCCCGGGGCTGAGCGCCGCCGACGTGACGGCGCCCTTCCTCGCCGACTTCCCCTTCCTCGGCACGCCGTACGACGGGTTCAACAACCCGCCGGCGAAGAAGTCCTGAGCGGGAGGCTCCGGTGCACGACCACCACCACACCCTCGGTGCCTCGCGAAGCGGCAGCGTCATGCTCGACCTGGGTGGCGAATCCGGCGCGCTGATCATTCACACCGGACGCGACCTGCGCGGCCGGGAGATCGAGATCAGCCGGGCCGACCGGGACGAGCCGCGGACCCACTCGGCCGTACGCGAGCGGCACGTCCGCGACGGCGTCGTCCACTGCGCCGTCTATCCCGACCTGGCCGCCGGGCCGTATACCGTCTGGTGGGACAACACGACGCCGGCCGGCGCGATTTCCGTGACCGGCGGCGCCATCGCCGAATTCGTCTGGCCGGCCAGCTCACCTGCGGGTGCTGACTGACCGATCAGGCCGCCGCACCGTCGCGCCCCGTCCACATGGTGGACGGGGCGCCGTCGGCGTTCGCGGCCTCGACGGGCGGTACCGCTCGGGTCAGGTTAACCTTGCCCCCACCAAATGCTGATCTTGGACGGTGTCACGACGACCGCCCCGGATGCGGTCCGCCGGAAGCCTCCACCGGGGGCCGCCGGCGGTGTCCACACCGGTGCGCCACGGCAGAAAACTTGGGGCAACTCGCCGGGGAAGGCGTTACTCGTCCGGGGTCTGAATCGATAGGGCAGGTTGCGAGGGTCGGGCGGCCACCACGGCCGCCCGGACGTGTCGGGAGGGCGACTCCATTATCAAGTTTGGCTTGACGGCGCACGCATTACACGCGTGTAATTTGAATGGGGTTGTTCGCGCGGAACGCAACAAATTGTGACCGGACGAACAAGCACGCCTTTCGCGTGGGGGGTTGCAGCGGCGATGACGCCGGTGCGCGACAAGGAGGCAACGGATGGACGGCCAGCTCGAGGTGGCCGACCTGCTCGGAAACGCGCCGGAGTGGCAGGAGCGGGCGCTCTGCTCGCAGACCGACCCGGAGGCGTTCTTTCCCGAGAAGGGCGGCTCGACCCGCGAGGCGAAGCGCATCTGCTCGCGGTGTGAAGTGAAGACGGAGTGTCTCGAATACGCCCTCGGTCACGACGAGCGGTTCGGGATCTGGGGTGGGCTCTCCGAGCGGGAGCGGCGCAAGCTCAAGCGGCGGGTCGCCGCCTGACACGCGTACCGGACCGGGGCGGTGGGGGCCGCCCGGGGTCCGGAGCCGGCGGACCCGGCCGGCGGGGGCCGGCCGGGACCCGGCGGCCGCGTGCGGCGGTCGGCCCGGCGGCGGCTCAGGCCAGTTCGTCGGGGTCGACCCCGAGCAGGTTCGCCACCTGCTCGATGATCACGTCGTGCACCAGGTCCGCGAGGTCCTCGCGGTCCATGGCCCGGAACTCCAGTGGCCGCCGGTAGAGCACGATCCGCGGCGGCACCTCCTGCCGGCCCGGGCGCCCGGGCAGCAGCCGGGCGAGCGGGACCTCGCCGTCCTCCAGCACGTCCGAGTCGTAGACGTTCAGGTCCGGCGGGACGTCCTCGACGGCGAACTCGACCCCGGCCAGTTCCTTGGCGAACCGGCGTTCGAGCGTCTCCACCGTGTCCAGCACCAGGTCGTCGAAGACCTCGGCCTTGGTCCGGGCCAGCGGCACGGTGGCCGGCACCAGCCGCCCCCGCAGCCCCCGCCCGTGGCGGTCGCGGTGGGTGCGCCGGCCGGAGCCGGGGCGGCGGTTTTCCGGGCTCGTCATGACGCACAGGGTAGCCCCCGCGCCGGGGTCACCCGCCGTCGCGCCGCCGGCCCGGCGCGCCGACGCGCCGATCGGACGAATTGTGATCACCATGACGGGCGTGTCGCAACGCGAAGCGGTGCGCCGCACCCGGTATTGGGGATACCCTGCCGCCGTGAGGTCACCACGGCGCTGCTCCCGTAACGGCTGCCCCCGGCAAGCGGTCGCCACATTGACCTATGTCTACAACGAGTCCACGGCCGTGGTGGGCCCACTGGCCGCGTTCGCCGAGCCGCACACCTATGACCTGTGCGAGCCGCACGCGCGCAACCTGACGGCCCCGCGCGGCTGGGACGTGGTGCGTCACGAGGGCGAGTTCGAACCCCCGCCCCCGACGACGGACGACCTGGTGGCGCTGGCCGAAGCGGTCCGGGAGGCCGCCCGCCCCGCACCCCCGCGTCCCCCGTCGGGCGACGACCACCAGACCTCCCAGGCCCCCCAGCAGGGCCGCCGAGGCCACCTCCGCGTAATCCCCCCAAACCACTGATCCTGCGGCCGTTGATCAAGAGATTGGCGGCGGTGTTGATCTCCTTTGGTGCCGCTGACTCCATGATCAACGGGGCTGGGCGGTCAGTGGCCCAGGAGGTGGTTGAAGGCGGCGGCTCGGCGGGACTCGCGGTTGGTTCTCAGCTCGGCCTCGTCCGCTGAGAACATGACCCTCAGGCCGGCGTTGACGGCCAGCCAGCGCAGCGGTTCGGGTTCCCATTTCGGGGAGCGGTGGTTGACCCAGGGGAGGGTGGTCAGGTCCGTCGTCTCGCCGCGGATGAGGTCGGCCAGGCTACGGCCGGCCAGGTTGCTGGTGCCGACGCCGTCGCCGACGTAGCCGCCCGCCCAGGCGAGCCCGGTCGACCGGTCCAGGCCCACCGAGGCGGCCCAGTCCCGGGCCACGCCGAGCGGCCCGCCCCAGGTGTGCGTCACCGGCACCTCCGGCCCGAGCACCGGGAAGAGCTCGCCGAGCACCCGGCGCAGCGCCGCGAAGACCCGGGGCTCCCGGTCGAAGTCGGGGCGTACCCGGGAGCCGTAGTGGTAGGGGGCGCCGCGACCGCCGAAGGCGAGCCGGCCGTCGGCTGTGCGCTGGCCGTAGACGATGACGTGCCGGTAGTCGGAGAACGTCTCCCGCTCGGCCAGCCCGATTTCGGCCCAGGCCGCCTCGGGCAGCGGCTCGGTGGCCACCATGAGCGAGTAGACCGGTGCCACGGCCCGCCGCTGGCCGGGCAGCGCGGGGGTGAAGCCCTCGGTCGCGCGGACCACCACGGGCGCGCGGACCACACCGGCCGGGGTCACCGCCGCCCCGGGCCGCAGCGCGGTCACGGGGGTGCGCTCGAAGAGGCGTACGCCCCGGCGTTCCACCGCGGCGGCCAGCCCGCGGACCAGCTTCGCCGGGTGCACGGCGGCGCAGTGCGGGGTGTACGTGCCGCCGCGTACCCCCTCGGCGTGGCAGCGGGCGGCGGCCTCGGCGGCGTCGAGCAGCACCAGGTCGGCGTCGGCGAGCCCGTGTTCGCGGGCCTCCGCGACGGCGGCCCGGGCCCGGCCGAGCTGGACCTCGGTGCGGGCCAGCACCACCGTGCCGCCGGCCCGCCAGTCGCAGTCGATGCCCTCGGCCGCGACCACCCGGCCGACCTCGCGGACGGTCTCGTGCATGGCGTGCTGCATGGCGAGCGCCCGGTCCCGGCCGTGCCGGCGGGCCAGCGCCGGCAGGGAGGTGGGGAACAGGGCCGAGCACCAGCCGCCGTTGCGGCCGGAGGCCCCGTAGCCCGCGATCTCCTTCTCCAGCACGACGATCCGCAGCGTCGGGTCGGCCGCGGCGAGGTAGTACGCCGTCCACAGCCCGGTGTAGCCGGCGCCCACGACGACCACGTCGGCGTCGGTGTCGCCGGGCAGGCCGGGGCGCGGGGTCAGCGGCTCGTCCACGCTCGACAGCCAGTACGACAGGTCCTGGTAGCGCATCACCACTCCGGTGGGGGCAGGTCGTGGCGCAGCTTCGGGTCGGGCTGCGGGGTCCCGTACGTCTCGACGACCGGCACGACCCCGGCCCAGACCGGCCGGTCGAGGTCGTCCTCGGGATCGTCGGGCGGGCCGGCGCTGACCTTCACCGAGCACTCCTCCAGCGGCAGGGCGAGCACCAGCGTGGCGGCCAGTTCCTTCGCCGACGGCGGCCGGATCTCCGCCCAGCGCCCGGGGAGCAGGTGCTCGGAGAGCCGTTCCAGGGCGGCCAGCTTCTCGTCGCCGGTCAGCGCGGTGAGCCGGCCGAGCACCATGGCACAGCGGTAGTTCATCGAGGACTCGAAGGCGCTGCGGGCCAGCACCAGGCCGTCGAGCAGGGTGACGGTGAGGCAGGCCGGCGCGCCGGCGGCGAGGTGCCGGAACAGCCGGCTGCCGGTGGAGCCGTGCACCAGCACCCGCTCCCCGTCCCGGGCGTACGCCACCGGCAGCGCGTACGGCTGACCGCCGTCGGCGACGGCCAGGTGGGCGACCCGGCCGGCGTCGAGCACGGCGTGCAGCGCCGCACGGTCGTGGACGGCGAGGTCGGGCAGCCGGCGTACCCGGGTCCGGTCGGTGCCTCCGACGGCCGTCGTGGCGGTCCGGTCCCCGCCGTCGGATCCGGCAGCGCCGACGGCGCGGGGCCGGCTCCCGGTGTTCCGGGAACCGGCCCCGTCCGGGCCGCCGGTCAGAGGCGCGACCATGCCTCGGTCAGCACGGCGCGCAGGATCTGCTCGATCTCGTCGAACTGCTGCTGCTGGGCGATCAGCGGCGGCGCGAGCTGGATGACGGGGTCGCCCCGGTCGTCGGCGCGGCAGTAGAGCCCGGCCTGGAACAGCGCGGTGGAGAGGAAGCCGCGCAGCAGCCGCTCCGACTCGGCGTCGTCGAAGGTCTCCCGGGTGGCCTTGTCCTTGACCAGCTCGATGCCGTAGAAGTAGCCGTCGCCCCGGACGTCGCCGACGATCGGCAGGTCGTTGAGCTTCTCCAGGGTGGACCGGAAGGCGCCCTCGTTGGCGCGGACGTGACCGACCAGGTCCTCGCGGGCGAAGACCTCCAGGTTGGCCAGGGCCACCGCGCAGGAGACCGGGTGGCCGCCGAAGGTCACCCCGTGCGCGAACATGCCGGTCTCGGTGAGGAACGGCTCCATGAGCCGCTCGCTGGCGATCATCGCGCCGAGCGGGGCGTAGCCGGAGGTGATGCCCTTGGCGGTGGTGATGATGTCCGGCTGGTAGCCGTAGCGGACGGCGCCGAAGTACTCGCCGAGCCGGCCCCAGGAGCAGATCACCTCGTCGCTGACGAGCAGCACGTCGTACGCGTCGCAGATCTCCCGGACCCGCTCGAAGTAGCCGGGCGGCGGCGGGAAGCAGCCGCCGGAGTTCTGCACCGGCTCCAGGAAGACCGCGGCGACGGTGTCCGGCCCCTCCCGCTCGATGGCCCGGCCGATCTCCTCGGCGGCCCAGCGGCCGAACGCCTCGGGGTCGTCGCCGTGCTCGGGGGCCCGGTAGAAGTTGGTGTTCGGCACCTTGATGCCGCCGGGCACCAGCGGCTCGAAGTCGCTCTTGATGCCGGGCAGGCCGGTGATCGACAGCGCGCCCATCGAGGTGCCGTGGTAGGCGATGTAGCGGCTGACCACCTTGTACTTGTTGGGCTGGCCGGTGCGCTTGAAGTAGGCCCGGGCCAGCTTCCACGCCGCCTCGACGGCCTCGGAGCCGCCGGTGGTGAAGAAGACCCGGTTCAGGTCGCCGGGGGCCAGCGCCGCGACCTTCTCGGCCAGCTCGACGGCCTTCGGGTGGGCGTACGACCACAGCGGGAAGTACGCGAGTTCGCCGGCCTGCTTGGCGGCCGCCTCGGCGAGTTCGGTCCGGCCGTGGCCGGCGTTGACGACGAAGAGCCCGGCGAGTCCGTCCAGGTACCGGCGGCCCTGCGAGTCCCAGACGTACGCGCCCTCGCCGCGCACGATCGTCGGGACCTCGCCGGCGGAGTAGCTGGCCATCCGGGTGAAGTGCATCCAGAGGTGGTCGGTGGCGTTGGCCATGTCAGCCCCATCGGGTCTCGGGCCGGTCAGGGGTGACACCGGCCGCTCTGCCCACGGTTATCCCACAGGCAATGCCGATAAGGCAAGCGTCGGGGGCGAACGGCAACGGATTCAGCGAGCAGCGTTTGTCGCCGCAACGGAATCCGTATCAGGCGGTGCCCCAGCTGTAGGTCTGCTTGCGCAGCTTGAGGTAGACGAACGCCTCGGTGGACACCACGCCGGACACCCCGCGCAGCTTCTGGAGGATCTCCAGCAGGTGCTCGTCGTTGCGGCAGACCACCTCGGCCAGCAGGTCGAACGAGCCGGCGGTGATCACCACGTAGTCGATCTCCTCGAACTCGGCCAGCCGGTCGGCCACGCTCTCCAGGTCGCCGTCGGTACGGAGGCCGATCATGGCCTGGCGGGGAAAGCCGAGCTGGAGCGGATCGGTCACCGCCACGATCTGCATGACCCCGGCGTCCAGCAGGCGCTGCACCCGCTGCCGCACGGCCGCCTCGGACAGGCCGACCGCCTTGCCGATGGTCGCGTACGGCCGCCGCCCGTCCTCCTGGAGCTGCTCGATGATCTGCTTGGCCACGTCATCGAGCAGAGCGTGACTGGCGCCTTCACGCACGGTCACGCGACGGCTGCCGTTGCCGTTCTCCAGTTGCCGGTTGGCCATCGTCCGCTCCCCATGTCCGCATCCTCGTGCTGAGCGTAGTGCCCCGGCGCAGTCTGGCGTATTTCGTGGTGCATGGCTATTCCCGCAACGGAATCCCTTGTAAGGAAGGTCACCTCATGTCAGGATCAGTCGTCCATCGCCAATGACCCTCCCGCCGGCGCGCCACCCCCGTCCCGCCGCCGACGATGACCCCCCGAGGAGTCGTCACATGCGTAGTCCCCTCCGGCACCTCACCCGGCGCGGTCTGCTCACCGGGACCCTGGGCTCGGCCACCCTGCTCGCCACGGCGGGCACGCTGGCCGGCTGCGGGACCAAGGGCGCACAGCAGACCGAGGCCGGTTGCAAGAGCGACGATCTCTCCGCCACCGAGAAGAAGCTGGCCTTCTCGAACTGGCCGCAGTACATGGACGTGGACGAGAAGGACGAGTCCAAGCGCCCCACGCTGGACGCGTTCATCGCGAAGTCCGGGATCCAGGTGACGTACACCGAGGACGTCAACGACAACAACGAGTTCTTCGGCAAGGTGCAGAACCAGCTCGCCGGTTGTCAGACCACCGGGCGCGACATCATGGTCCTCACCGACTGGATGGCGGCCCGGATGATCCGGCTCGGCTGGATCCAGAAGCTGGACAAGGCGAAGCTGCCCAACGTCGAGGCGAACCTGCTGCCCTCGCTGCGCGGCCGCTCCTTCGACAAGGACAGCCAGCTCGCCATCCCGTGGCAGTCGGGCCTGGCCGGGCTCGCCTACAACGCCAAGGTGGCCAAGGAGATCCGCACCGTCGACGAGCTGCTGACCCGCCCCGACCTGAAGGGCAAGGTCACGGCGCTGTCGGAGATGCGGGACACCATGGGCCTGCTGCTCCAGTCGAACGGTCACGACCCGGCCAACTTCACCCCGGCGCAGTTCGACGACGCGCTGAACAAGCTGAAGAAGGCCGTGGACTCCAAGCAGATCCGCAAGTTCACCGGCAACGACTACGCCCCCGACCTGGCCAAGGGCGACATCGCCGCCTGCATCGGCTGGTCCGGCGACGTGATCCAGCTCGGCTTCGAGGACGAGAAGATCAAGTTCGTGGTGCCCGAGTCCGGGGTGATGCTCTGGTCGGACAACATGCTGGTGCCGAACAAGGCCAGCCACAAGGCCAACGCCGAAGAGCTGATCAACTACTACTACGACCCGGTGGTCGCCGCGAAGCTCGCCGCGTACGTCAACTACATCTGCCCGGTCAAGGGCGCGCAGGCCGAGATGGAGAAGATCGACCCGGACCTGGCCGCCAACCCGCTCATCTTCCCGGATGACGCGATGCTGTCGAAGTCCAAGGTGTTCATGGCCCTGGACGAGAAGCAGGAGAAGGAGTACGAGACCAAGTTCCAGCAGGTCATCGGGGCGTGAGGACAATGGAGCACGAGACACCGGCCGGCGATCTGCGGCTGGCCAACCTGACCAAGCGGTTCGGGGTCTTCACCGCGGTGGACGACCTCAGCCTCACCATCCCGCAGGGCTCGTTCTTCGCCCTGCTCGGGGCCTCCGGCTGCGGCAAGACCACGACCCTGCGGATGATCGCCGGGCTGGAGGAGCCGACCAGCGGGCAGGTGCTGCTCGGCGACCGGGACATCGCGGGTCTGCGGCCGTACAAGCGGCCGGTGAACACCGTGTTCCAGAGCTACGCGCTCTTCCCGCACCTCGACATTCACGAGAACGTGGCCTTCGGGCTGCGGCGGCGCGGCATCCGCAAGGTGACCGACCAGGTCGAGCGGATGCTCGCGCTGGTGCAGCTCGAAGGGTACGGGCGGCGCAAGCCGGCCCAGCTCTCCGGCGGCCAGCAGCAGCGCGTGGCGCTGGCCCGGGCGCTCATCAACCACCCGCAGGTGCTGCTGCTGGACGAGCCGCTCGGCGCGCTCGACCTCAAGCTGCGCCGGCAGATGCAGATCGAGCTGAAGCGGATCCAGACCGAGGTCGGCATCACCTTCGTGCACGTCACCCACGACCAGGAGGAGGCCATGACCATGGCCGACACGGTCGCGGTGATGAACGCCGGCCGGATCGAGCAGCTCGGCGCCCCCGCCGACATCTACGAGTACCCGGCCACCGCGTTCGTGGCGAACTTCCTCGGCCAGTCCAACCTGCTGGCGGGTGAGGCCGCCGGCCGTACCGGCGACGACGTGCCGGTCACCGCGCACGGCGCGCGCTTCTCGGTGCCCGCCGGCCGGGCCCGGGCCGACCGGGGGCCGGTCTTCCTCGGGGTACGTCCCGAGAAGCTGCACCTGGTCGGCGGCCCCGACCAGGTGCCCGCCGGCCACCAGCACGTGGGTGGGGTGGTCAGCGACGCCTCGTACGTCGGGGTGAGCACCCAGTACCTGGTGCGCACGGCGTGGGGCAGCGAGCTGTCCGCGTTCGCCGCGAACAGCGGGATCGGCGGGCGGCTGCCCGTCGGCACCCCGGTGACCGCGCACTGGGACCCGCGGCACGCCTTCCTGCTGCCCCGGGCCGCCGGGGAGGACGACCAGACCAGCCCGCTGCTCGACGAGCCGCCGGTGGGTGCGCTGTCATGAGCGCGCTGGCCCACGTACCGACCTCGGCGGGGCAGCCCGCCGCGCCGCCGGGTCCCTCGCGGGGACGGCGCCGGCTGCTGCCGTACCTGCTCCTGCTGCCCGGTGCCGCCTGGCTGCTGGTCTTCTTCGTCCTGCCGCTGCTCCAGCTCGCCGCCGCGAGCCTCTACGACCCGAGCGGATCGCTGGCCACCGGCTACGCCATGACCGGCGAGGTGGGCAACTACTGGGACGCGCTGAGCGCGTACTGGCCGCACTTCGCCCGCTCGTTCGTCTACTCGGCGATCGCGCTGGTGCTGGCGCTGCTCATGGGCTACCCGCTGGCGTACGCGATCGCGCAGAAGGCCGGCCGGTGGAAGAACCTGCTGCTGGTGGCCGTGGTCGCGCCGATGTTCACGAGCTTCCTGGTGCGCACGCTGGCCTGGAAGACCATCCTGTCCGACAACGGCGCCCTGGTCGGCCTGCTGCGGGACGTGCACCTGCTCGGGGCCGACGGCCGGCTGCTGGCCACCCCGTTCGCGGTGGTGCTCGGCCTCACGTACAACTTCCTGCCGTTCCTGGTGCTGCCGCTGTACGCGAGCCTGGAGCGGCTCGACCCGCGGCTGCTGGAGGCGGCGAGCGACCTGTACGCGAGCCCGCTGCGCGCCTTCCGGCGGGTCACCCTGCCGCTGTCGATGCCCGGGCTGATCGCCGGCACGCTGCTCTTCTTCATCCCGGCCACCGGCGACTACATCAACGCCGAGCTGCTCGGCACGCCGAACGAATACATGATCGGCAACGTCATCGACTCGGCGTTCCTGGTCCGGCTGGACTACCCGCAGGGCGCCGCGCTGTCGTTCCTGCTGATGGCGGCGATCCTCGCGATCGTCTTCGTCTACCTGCGCAAGGCCGGCACGGAGGAGGTGCTGTGAAACTCAGGCGTTGGCTCGCCGACCGCTGGGTCATGGGCGTGGCCCTGCTCGTCCTCGGCTACCTCTCGCTGCCGATCCTCGTGGTGGCCGGGCTCTCCTTCAACCGGCCGTCTAGCCGGCTGTCCTACGACTTCAACGAGTTCACCCTGGACAACTGGGCGCAGCCCTGCGCCACCTCCGACATGTGCGACGCGGTGGTCCGCAGCATGGAGATCGGGCTGATCGCCACGGTGGTCTCCACCATCCTCGGCACGCTCATGGCGTTCGCCCTGGTCCGGCACGGCTTCAAGGGGCGTTCCGGGATCAACGGCCTGATCTTCCTGCCGATGGCCACCCCGGAGCTGGTGATGGGCACCTCGCTGCTCGCCCTCTTCGTGGCCGCCGGGGTGCCGCAGGGCTTCTGGACCATCGTCATCGCGCACGTGATGTTCTGCGTGTCGTTCGTGGTGGTCACCGTGAAGGCCCGGCTCGCCGGCATGGACCGGCGGCTGGAGGAGGCCGCCATGGACCTGTACGCCAGCGAGTGGCAGACCTTCCGGCGGATCACCCTGCCCCTGGTGCTGCCCGGCATCGTGGCCGCCGCGCTGCTGGCCTTCTCGCTCAGCTTCGACGACTTCATCATCACGAACTTCAACGCCGGCACGACGGTCACCTTCCCCATGTACGTCTGGGGCGCCGCCCAGCGCGGCATCCCGCCACAGGTCAACGTCATCGGCACGGCGATGTTCGCGATCGCGCTGCTGCTGGTCGGGGCCAGCTCGCTGCGGGGCCGCCGGGCCCGGCGCGCCGCGCTCGCGGCCCCCGTGGCCGCCGTCGGGGCGCCCAAGAGCGCGTCATGAAACTCCCGCATACCGGCCGGGCGCTGGCCGACGCCGCGCCCGTCCCGTACTGGCTCGACCGGCCGGAACGCCCGGACCCGCTGCCGCCGCTGGCCGGCAGGCACGATGCCGACCTGCTGGTGGTGGGCGGCGGGTACTCCGGGCTCTGGACGGCGTTGCTCGCCAAGGAGGCCGACCCCGGCCGGGACGTGCTCCTGGTCGACGCGGGCACCTGCGGGTGGGCGGCGTCCGGGCGCAACGGCGGGTTCTGCGCCGCCTCGCTGACCCACGGCCTCGCCAACGGCGCCGAGCGGTGGCCCGGCGAGATCGCCGAGCTGGAACGGCTCGGCCGGGAGAACCTGGACGCCATCGCCGCCACGGTGGCCAAGCACGGCATCGACTGCGACTTCGAGCGCACCGGTGAGCTGGCGGTGGCCGTCGAGCCGTACCAGCTCGCCGGGCTGGCGGAGGACGCCGACCTGGCCCGCCGGTACGGCCACGACGTGCGCCTGCTCGACCGGGACGAGGTGCGTGCCGAGGTGGCGTCGCCGACGTACCTGGGCGGGATGTGGGACCGGGGCCGCGTGGCGCTGCTCGACCCGGCGAAGCTGGCCTGGGGTCTGCGCCGCGCCGCCCTCGACCTGGGCGTCCGTATCCACGAGCACACCCGGGTCACCGGACTGGCCCGCGACGGCGGGGCGCTGTGCGCGGCCACGGCCGGCGGCCCGGACGCCGTGCCCGGCGCGGTCCGGGCGCGGCAGGTGGTGCTCGCCACCAACGCGTTCCCGCCGCTGCTGCGCCGGCTGCGCGCCTGGGTGGTGCCGGTCTACGACTACGCGCTCATGACCGAGCCGCTGACGCCCGCGCAGCGGGACGCCATCGGCTGGCGCAACCGGCAGGGGCTGGCCGACACCGGCAACCAGTTCCACTACTACCGGATCACCGCCGACGGCCGGATCCTGTTCGGCGGCTACGACGCGGTCTACCACTACGGCAACCGGATGGCGCCGGAGCTGGAGCAGCGCGAGGCCACCTTCACGGCGCTGGCGTCGCACTTCTTCACCACGTTCCCGCAGCTCTCCGATGTGCGCTTCAGTCACCGCTGGGGTGGCGTCATCGACACCTGCACCCGGTTCTGCGCGTTCTTCGGCACCGCCTACGAGGGACGCCTCGCGTACGCGGCCGGGTTCACCGGGCTCGGCGTCGGGGCGACCCGGTTCGGCGCCCGGGTGATGCTCGACCTGCTCGGCGGGGAGGAGACCCCGCTGACCCGGCTCGACCTGGTGCGCCGCAAGCCGCTGCCGTTCCCGCCGGAGCCCGTCCGGGCCACCGGCATCCACCTCACCCGCTGGTCGCTCGCCCGCGCCGACGCGCGGGAGGGGCGGCGCAACCTCTGGCTCCGTACTCTCGATCGTCTTGGACTGGGTTTCGACTCCTGATGCGTATCCTCCTCGTCGGCGCCGGTGGCGTCGGCTCCGCCGCCGTATCCATCGCCGCCCGCCGTTCCTTCTTCGAGACCATGGTGGTCGCCGACCACGACCCCGCCCGCGCCGCGCGGGCGGTCGCCGGCCACGGCGACCGGTTCGTGGCCGCGACCGTCGACGCCTCCTCGGCCGAGGCGGTCGCCGCGTTGTGCCGGGAACACCGGATCACCCACGTGCTGAACGCGGTCGACCCGCGCTTCGTCATGCCGATCTTCGACGGCGCGTTCGCCGCCGGAGCCGACTACCTCGACATGGCCATGTCGCTGTCCCGGCCGCACCCGGCCGCGCCGCACGCCGAGACCGGGGTGAAGCTCGGCGACGAGCAGTTCGCTCTTGCTGACCAGTGGTCGGCCGCCGGCCGGCTGGCGCTCTGCGGCATCGGCGTCGAACCGGGCCTGTCCGACGTCTTCGCCCGCTACGCCGCCGACGAGCTGTTCACCGAGATCGACGAGATCGGGGTACGCGACGGCGCGAACCTCACCGTCGACGGCTACGACTTCGCCCCCTCGTTCTCCATCTGGACCACCATCGAGGAGTGCCTGAACCCGCCGGTGGTCTGGGAGGCCGACCGGGGCTGGTTCACCACCCCGCCGTTCTCCGAGCCCGAGGTGTTCGAGTTCCCCGAGGGGATCGGCCCGGTCGAGTGCGTCAACGTGGAGCACGAGGAGGTGCTGCTCATCCCGCGTTGGGTGAAGGCGAAGCGGGTCACCTTCAAGTACGGCCTCGGCGACGAGTTCATCGAGGTGCTGAAGACGCTGCACAAGCTGGGCCTGGACGCTGTTTCTCCCGTGCGGGTGCGCGGCGTCGACGTCTCGCCCCGCGACGTCGTGGCGGCCTGCCTGCCCGACCCGGCCACCCTGGGCGACCGGATGCGCGGCAAGACCTGCGCCGGCACCTACGTGACGGGCACCGGACCGGACGGCCGGCCGCGGCGGGTCTACCTCTACCACGTCGTCGACAACGAGTGGTCGATGAACGAGTACGGCCACCAGGCGGTGGTCTGGCAGACCGCCGTCAACCCCGTCGTGGCCCTGGAGTTGCTGGCCACCGGGGCCTGGTCCGGCGCCGGCGTGCTCGGCCCGGAGGCGCTGCCCCCGGTACCCTTCCTCGACCTGCTCAACGGCTACGGCTCGCCGTGGGGAATGGAGGAGCGGTGACCCGCTACGGCCCGATGTTCGGCCCCGACGTGACGTTCCTCGGCGTGCCGCCGTGCACCCTCGAGGAGCCGGTGACGTACGCCGACGCCGACGTGGTGATCGTCGGCGCGCCCTTCGACGGCGGCACCTCCCACCGGCCGGGCACCCGGTTCGGCCCGTCCGCCATCCGCCAGGCCTGCTACCTGCCGCACGACGGCTCCCGCCCGTCGCTGGCCCTGCGCGTGGACGCGCTGCGCGACCTCTGCGTCTACGACGCGGGCGACGTCGAGATGTTCTCCGGCGACATCGAGCGTTCGCTGGCCTCGCTGGAGACCGCCGTGCACGCGGTCGCCGCCGCCGGGGCCATCCCGATCGTGCTCGGCGGCGACCACTCAATCGCCCTGCCCGACGCCACCGGTGTGGCCCGCCACCACGGGCTCGGCCGGGTGTCGCTGGTGCACTTCGACGCGCACGCCGACACCGGGGACATCGAGTTCGGCTCCCTGCACGGGCACGGCCAGCCGATGCGCCGGCTCATCGAGTCCGGCGCCGTACGCGGCGACCGCTTCCTCCAGATCGGCCTGCGCGGCTACTGGCCGGGGCCGGAGACCCTGTCCTGGATGGCCGGGCAGCGGATGCGCTCGTACGAGATGACCGAGGTGGTGGCGCGCGGGCTGGACGCCTGTCTCTCGGAGGCGTTCGCGATCGCGACCGACGAGTGCGAGGGCGTCTTCCTCTCTGTCGACGTGGACGTGGTCGACCCGGGCATGGCCCCCGGCACCGGCACCCCCGAGCCGGGCGGGTTCACCTCCCGGCAGCTCCTCGACGCCGTCCGCCGGGTCTGCTACGAACTGCCGGTGGTCGGGGTGGACGTGGTCGAGGTCGCCCCGCCCTACGACCACGCCGACATCACCGCGTACCTCGGCAACCGGGTGGTGCTGGAGGCGCTGTCCGCGATCGCCCGCCGCCGCCGCGACGCGGCCGGCGGCGACCCGTGGAACCCGACCCAACCCCTCCTCGACGCCCGCTGACCCTTCGCCGCTGTTTAGTTCGGGCTATAGTTGGTCCATGGGTGCTGACGCGGGGCGGTGGTCGGTCCGGGTCACCGGTGAGGTCCGCCGTTGGCTGCGCGACCTGCGGCGGAGTGATCCTGCCTCGTACGAGAGCGTGCGGGTCGCCGTGGACAAGCTGGCCGAGGTCGGCCCCGGTCTGGGTCGGCCCCTGGTGGACACGCTCCGCGGCAGCAGCATCAGCAACCTCAAGGAACTTCGCCCCCGATCGGGGCGTGACGTCGCGATCCGCGTGCTGTTCGTCTTCGACCCCTGGTCGCAGGCGGTGCTCCTCGTCGCCGGCAACAAGGCGGGCAACTGGAGCCGGTGGTATCAGCAGAACATCCCGATGGCGGAGGTTGCGTACAAGGCTTGGCTCGACAATGAGCGCGAGCGAAGGGGGGAGTCGTGACGGAGTTCTACGACTGGGATGAGGTCCGTGCCGATCTCGGCGGCGACGACGCGGCCTACGAGGCGGAGCGAGCCCGGACCGAGGCCTGGGTGAGTGCCTTCCACCTGGCCGAGGAGCGCAAGCGGCTGGGGCTCACCCAGCGACAGGTCGCCGAGCTCATGGGGGTGACGCCGGGTCGGGTCAGCCAGATCGAGAACGGCGACCTCGACGTGAACGAGGTGGCGACCTTGAGCCGCTACGCGACCGCACTCGGCGCGAAGCTGCGCATCATCTTCGACTACGGGGACGATCTCCGTCAGATCGCCTGACCGTCAGCGCCGGGGGCAGCGCGGCGCCAGCGAGCTGGAAGATCTCGGCCAGTCAGCGGGCCAGGTGGGAGCGGATGAGGAAGCGGACGCCCTCGGGGGCCTCCAGGGAGAAGCCGCTGCCTCGGCCGGGGACCACGTCGACCGTCAGGCGGGTGTGTTTCCACAGGTTCCACTGGGCGGTGGACATCCAGAACTCGACGGGCTCGGGCACGCCCTCCACGGAAAGCGACGCGAGCAGCACGTCCGAGGCGCCGGTGCGGAACTCGCCGGCCGGGTAGCACATCGGGGCGCTGCCGTCGCAGCAGCCGCCGGACTGGTGGAACATGATCGGCCCGTGGGCCGCCCGCAGCGACCGGATGAGTCCGGCCGCCGCGGGCGTCAGGGTGACGGGGTCGCCCATCAGAAGAAGCCCAGCTTCTTGGGGGAGTAGCTGACCAGCAGGTTCTTGGTCTGCTGGTAGTGCTCCAGCATCATCTTGTGGTTCTCCCGGCCGATGCCGGACTGCTTGTACCCGCCGAACGCGGCGTGCGCCGGGTAGGCGTGGTAGCAGTTGGTCCAGACCCGCCCGGCCTGGATCGCCCGCCCGGCCCGGTACGCGGTGTTCATGTCCCGGGTCCAGACGCCGGCGCCGAGACCGTACAGGGTGTCGTTGGCGATCTTCACGGCGTCGTCCAGGTCGGCGAAGGACGTCACGGACACCACCGGGCCGAAGATCTCCTCCTGGAAGATGCGCATCGAGTTGTCGCCCTCGAAGATCGTGGGCTGCACGTAGTACCCGCCGGACAGCTCGCCGCCGAGGTCGGCGCGCTCGCCACCGGTCAGGACGCGTGCGCCCTCCTGCCGGCCGATGTCCAGGTAGGACAGGATCTTCTCGAGCTGGTCGTTGGACGCCTGCGCCCCGATCATCGTGTCGGTGTCCAGCGGGTGGCCCTGCGTGACCGCCTTCGTCCGGTCCACGGCCGCGGCCAGGAAGTCGGAGTAGTGGCCCTGCTGGATCAGCGCGCGGGACGGGCAGGTGCAGACCTCGCCCTGGTTGAGGGCGAACATGGTGAAGCCTTCGAGGGCCTTGTCCCGGAAGTCGTCGGAGGCGGCGCTCACGTCGTCGAAGAAGATGTTCGGGCTCTTGCCGCCCAGCTCCAGGGTGACGGGTTTGATGTTCTCGCTGGCGTACTGCATGATCAGCCGCCCGGTGGTGGTCTCGCCGGTGAACGCCACCTTCGCCACCCGGGACGAGGAGGCCAGCGGCTTGCCCGCCTCGACGCCGAAGCCGTTGACGACGTTCACCACGCCCGCCGGGAGCAGGTCGGCGACCAGCGAGAGCAGGTGGTGGATCGAGGCGGGGGTCTGCTCGGCCGGCTTGAGCACCACGGCGTTGCCGGCGGCGAGGGCCGGGGCGAGCTTCCAGACCGCCATGAGGATCGGGAAGTTCCACGGGATGATCTGCCCGACCACGCCGAGCGGTTCGTGGAAGTGGTACGCCACGGTGTCGTCGTCGAGCTCGCCGAGCGAGCCCTCCTGGGCCCGGATCGCCCCGGCGAAGTAGCGGAAGTGGTCGATGGCCAGGGGAATGTCGGCGGCCAGGGACTCGCGTACCGGCTTGCCGTTCTCCCAGGTCTCGGCGATGGCGAGGGATTCCAGGTTCTCCTGCATCCGGTCGGCGATCTTGTTGAGGATCAGCGACCGTTCGGCGACCGGGGTGCGGCCCCAGGCGTCGGCGGCGCCGTGCGCGGCGTCGAGGGCCTTCTCCACGTCCTCGGCCGTGCCCCGGGCCACCTCGCAGAAGGTCTGCCCGGTCACCGGGGTGGGGTTCTCGAAGTACCGGCCACCGTGCGGCTTCACGTACTCGCCGCCGATGAAGTGGTCGTAGCGGGACTGCCAGTGGGTGGGGGCGTCGTAGCGCGTCATGGGTACCTCCGCCGTCCGTCAGGGGTGGACGGCGGGGACGTTAGTTTCCGCGACGTTGCAGCAACGTTGCGCGCGGCAGGTCGTACTCCTCGGCGAGCTGGCGGGCCCGGGCCAGGGCGAGGGGCCGGCGCGGCGCGCCCGGCGGCAACGCGCGGGCCAGGGCCTGCCAGGCCGTGAGGTCGTCGGCGCCGGTGGGGGTCGCGGTCCAGGCCGCGAGCAGCGCCGGGTCCGCGGCGGCCAGCACGGCCGCGCGGAGCTGGCCGTCGACCAGCCGGCGCAGTCGCGCCACTCCCGGCGCGTCCGACCCGGGCAGCAGGGGCCCGCGGTACGCCCGCAGCGCCCCCGCCGCGTCGCCACGTTCGAGCAGTTCGGTGACGGTACGGAAGTCGGCGCGCACGGCCGGCCGCAGCCGGTACGGGCGGGAGTCGAGCAGTTCGTCGCCGAGCGCCCGGCGCAGCCGGGACAGTTCGGCGCGCAACGTGACGGGGTGCAGCCGGTCGTCGCCGTAGAGGTCGAGGCCGAGCTGCTCCCCGGTGCGCCCCTCGGGGTGGTCGAGGAGCAGCACGAGCAGCTCGCTGTGCCGCCGGCCGAGCCGGATCCGCCGGCCGCCGACGCGCAGCTCCGCCTCGTCCCGGCCGAGCGCGGCGACGTGCAGCACGTCGGGTTCGGCGGGGGCGGCGCCGGCCAGGAACGCCTCGGCGGCCCGGGCGGTGGCCCGGACCAGGGCCAGGCTCTGCGGGGTGGCCAGGTGGTCCCCGCCGGTGATGTCGACGGCGCCGAGCAGCCGGCCGGTGGTGGGGTCGTGGATGGGGGCGGCGGCGCAGGTCCAGCGCTGCACCGGCCGGACGAAGTGCTCGGTGGCGAAGATCTGCACGCTGTGGTCGACGGCCAGGGCGGTGCCGGGCGCGTTGGTGCCGGCGTGGGCCTCGTCCCAGCGGGCGCCGGGCACGAAGTTCATCCGCTCGGCGTGCCGGAGCACGCCCGGGTGCCCCTCCACCCACAGCAGCCGACCGTCGGCGTCGCAGACCGCCATGAGGTGCGCGCCGTCGAGCGCGATGCCGCCGAGCAGGTCGCGGAACAGGGGCAGCACGCGGTTCAGCGGGTGCGCGGCGCGGTAGCTCGCCAGCGCGTCGTCGGTGAGGTCGACCGGGGCGGTGGCCTCGGGGTCGACCAGCGCGGACCGTTCCCACGACCGGCGGACGACGTCGCGGACCCGGCCGGTGGTGGTGCCGGCGGTGAGGAACGCTTCGTGGGCGGCGCCGACCTGCGCGATCCGCTCTGCCGGATCGGCACCGAATTCCAGGGCGAGCCACGGGTCAGCCATCGGCGACCTCCTCGCGCCCATGGTGACCCAGCTCACCGGCGATCGCCAAGCCGCCGCCGAACTTGTCATTGACAAGTTCCGCCGTCGACCACAGACTTGACAGCGACAAGATGCGATCGGGAGGCCGAGATGGAACTGGCGATGGTCCGGAAGCTGTGGCACCTCATCGAGCCCGTGCACGCGCTGGTCTACTACGCGCCCGAGCTGACCGGGGAGGCAGCCGCCCTCGGTCTGCCCACCGGGGAGCGCTGGCCCGGCTACTTCGCGCTGCGCAGCTCCCCGCTCGGCGCGGCCGGCCCGAACCTGGTCGCCGCCACCTACTACAGCTTCAGCCCCCGGATGGTCGCCGAGTACGTGCCGGCCGTCTGGGCCACCGCCGACCCGGCCAAGGTGCTCGCCGCCCGGCTGTCCGGAATG
This sequence comes from Micromonospora terminaliae, assembly GCF_009671205.1. Taxonomy (NCBI): domain Bacteria; kingdom Bacillati; phylum Actinomycetota; class Actinomycetes; order Micromonosporales; family Micromonosporaceae; genus Micromonospora; species Micromonospora terminaliae. The sequence goes on from NZ_CP045309.1 coordinate 6,511,605, forward strand.
GACCGGGCGCTGCGCGCCCTGCTGGGCGACCGGGCCGAGTCGGCCGAGCTGGCCGAGGCCGCGGTCCTGGCCCGGCGCGCCGTACGCGCAGCCGACCTGGGTGGCCGCCCCCTCGCCGCCGCCAACGCCGACCTGCCCTGGCCGGACGCGCCGCACCTGGCGCTCTGGCAGGCCGCCACGATCCTGCGCGAGCATCGGGGCGACGGGCACGTCGCGGCGCTGCGCACCGCCGGGCTGGACCCGGTCGAGTCGCTGGTCTCCTTCGCCGCTGTCGGCGCGGCCCCGGCGGAGGTCTTCGCGAGCCGCCGCTGGAGCGCCGAGGAGTGGGCCGCCGCCCGCGACCGGCTGGCCGGCCGGGGCCTGGTCGACGGGGACGGCGTGGCCACCGAGGCGGGCCGCCGGCTGCGGGACGAGGTCGAGCGGCGGACCGACGAGCTGGCCGCCGCGCCGTGGCGGGCGCTCGGCCCGGCGGTCGGCCGGTTCGCCCAGCTGGTCGCCCCGCTCACCCAGGCCGTCGTGGCCACCGGCCTCCTCCCGGCGCGGAGCACCCTGGGGATCAAGCCTCCGCAGTGATCCGGCTCACTCCCCAGCCGCCGGTGGCCCCTCCGGCCCGGACGAACGCCCCAGACGGCGCTCCGGGGACCGGTGGGGGCCCGCCGGCGTGGAGGATTGCTCCGGCGGCGCTTACGGAACCCTTATCTCCTGCCTGGGACCGTATGCGGGACGGACGAGGAGCACGGGGGAGCGGACAGCGGTGCGGGTGTTGGTGGCGGACGACGAGCGGTTGCTGGCGGACACGGTCGCCGAGGGGCTGCGTCGGTTCTCGATGGCGGTCGACGTCTGCTACGACGGCGACGGCGCGCTGGAGCGGATCGGGGTCAACCGGTACGACGTGGCCGTGCTGGACCGGGACATGCCCGGCGCCACCGGCGACGAGGTGTGCCGCAGCCTCGCCGGGTCCGACACCGGCACCCGGGTGCTGCTGCTCACCGCAGCCGCCGGCATCCGGGACCGGGTGGACGGCCTCGGGCTGGGCGCCGACGACTACCTGACCAAGCCGTTCGCCTTCGCCGAGCTGGTGGCCCGGGTGCAGGCGCTCGGCCGGCGGTCCACCCCGGCGGTGCCGCCCGTGCTGGAGCGGCACGGGGTGGTGCTCGACGTGGCCCGGCACACCGTCACCCGGGACGGACGGCCGCTCGGCCTGAGCCCCAAGGAGTTCGCCGTCCTGCACGTGCTCATGCGCGCCGGTGGCGGCGTGGTCAGCGCCGAGGACCTGCTCGAGCAGGCCTGGGACGAGTTCGCCGACCCGTTCACCAACGCGGTCCGGGTCACCGTGATGACGCTGCGCAAGAAGCTCGGCCAGCCCTCGGTCATCCACACCGTGCCGAAGGCCGGCTACCGCATCGGCGAGCCCGCGTGAGCCCCCGCCGCCGCATCCTGCTGGTCGGGGCGCTCGCCCTGCTCGGCGGCTACTGGCTGCCCGGCCTCGGCAAACAGCTGCTCGGCCAGCTGTGGTGGCGGGCCCAGGCGTTCTGCGACCTGCAGACGATCGGCGCGGTGTGCGAGCCCGTCCGCCCGCTCATCCCGGTGCTGCCCGGGCTGATCGAGTTGCTGCTCCTCCTGGCCGGTGTGCTCGCGGTCTGGGGAGCGGCCCGCTGGTGCCTCCGCCCCGTGCGCGAGCTCGCCGACCCGATCGCCGACCTCGGGCCGCAGAACCTGGGCCACCGGATCCGCCGCGGTGGCCGGGACGAGCTGGCCCGGCTGGCCCGCGCCATCGACGACATGCTCGACCGGGTCACGGCCGGCTACGAGGGGCAGCGGCGGTTCGCCGCGAACGCCTCGCACGAGCTGCGCACGCCCCTCGCCGTGCAGCGGACGCTCATCGAGGTCGGCATGGCCCAGTCGCTCACCGCCGAGCAGCTCGACCTGCTCACGGCCCAGCTGCTGGCCACCAACGAGCGCAACGAGCGGCTCATCGAGGGTCTGCTCGCGCTCAGCGAGAGCGACCAGGGGCTGCGCTCCTCCACCCCGCAGCGCCTCGACGAGATCGTCACCGCCGTGCTGGCCGCGTACGCGGACCGGGCGGCCGAGGCCGGGGTGACGGTGGAGAGCCGGCTGGCGCCCCGGGTCGTGCCGGGCGAGCGGGTGCTGCTGGAGCGCCTGGTCGGCAACCTCGTGGAGAACGGCATCAAGTACAACCGGCCCGGCGGCCGGCTCACCGTCACCGTGGGCGGGGACCCGGCGCTGACCGTCCTCAACACCGGCCAGACGGTGCCGGGCGAGGCGGTCGCCGGCCTCTTCGAACCCTTCCGGCGCCTGGCCCGGGACCGGACCAACCAGGGCGGCGGGGCCGGGCTCGGCCTGGCCATCGCCCGCTCGATCACCCAGGCGCACGACGGCATCATCGCCGCCCGCCCGGGCGAGGACGGCGGCCTGCGGGTCGACGTCCAGCTACCCGCCGTGCGCTGACCCACCCCTCGAAGACCTCGGGAGCCGCCCATGCGGCATCCCGCGATGCCACCTGCCCGAAAACGACCGACGGCGTACGACGCCGGGAGAGGAGACCGCCGTGCCGACCCGTACCGATCGGGCCGCGACACCGGCCGGCCGGGTGGTCTGGGCCGACGTGGCCAAGGGCGCCTGCATCGTCCTCGTGGTGCTCTGGCACGTCGTCGTGAAGCACTACCTGCGGATCGACTGGCGGATCGACCTGCCGGTGCCGGGAGCCTGGGGGCTGCTCGGCGAGCAACTGCTCCCGCTGCGGATGCCGCTCTTCTTCACCCTCTCCGGGATCTTCGCGGCGAACGCGGTGGCCCGCCCGTGGCGGGTGGTCGGCCGCCCCCGGATCGCCCGCAACCTGTACCTGTACGCCACCTGGCTGCTCGTCCACACCGCCCTGCTGGCCCTCGCGCCCGGCTTCCCGACCGACCGGGCCACCAGCCTCGGCGGGCTGCTGGCCCAGCTCACCGTGACGCCCTCGAACCTCTGGTACCTGTACGCGCTGGCGCTCTACTTCGCGCTGGCCAGGGCGCTGCGCCGGGTCCACCCGGCGGTGCTGCTCGTGGCCTCGGGCGCGCTCTCCGCCGTGGCGGCCACCGGCCTGCTGGACAGCCCGGGCAACCGGGGGCAGGTCTACCAGAACCTGGTGTTCTTCCTGGCCGGCGTGCACCTGCGGCCGTACCTCCAGGGCTGGGTGGCCGGCGCGACCGGCCGCCGGCTCGCCGCGACCGGGACGGCGTACGCCGTGGCACTGGCCGCCATGGCGCTGGCCGGGGCGGAGAGCCGGCCGGGCGTGTGGCTGCTGGTGTCGGCCGTCGCGGTGGCGTTCGGCCTCACGGCCGCGGCCCGGGCGGCCCGGCTCCGGGTGGTCGGCGGGGCGCTCGCCCGGCTCGGCCGCCGGACGCTGCCGATCTACGTGATCCACATGCCGGTGCTGGCGCTGCTGGACCGGCTCCTCGCCGGCCCGGTCGCCGACCTGAACCGGCCGGCGCGGGTGCTGCTTGCGGCCGGCTACCCCGTGCTGCTCACCGCGCTCGTGCTGGCGCTCAGCCTGGCCGTCCACCGCGGACTCACGGCGGCCGGCGCGCGCTGGCTGTTCGACCTGCCGCGCCGCGCCCGCACCGACCACCACCGAGAAGGAGAGACCATGTCCCGCAGCCACGCTCCGGCCCTGCCGGACCGGGCCAGCGTCGAGGAGGCCGCCTGGTGGCTGTCCGGCCGGGTGGTGCGTACCCCCGTGCTGAACAGCCCGGCGATCGACCGGCTGGCCGGCGCCCGGATCCTGCTCAAGGCCGAGAACCTCCAGACCGGCGGCTCCTACAAGATGCGCGGCGCCATGCTGGCCGTGGGCCGGCTCGCCGCGGCCGGCCACACCGGGGTGGTCGCGCAGAGCACCGGCAACCACGCCGTGGCGGTGGCCCTCGCCGCCCGGCGGCACGGGCTGGCCGCGACCGTGGTGCTGCCGGTCGACGCCGCGCCCGTGAAGGTGGACCGGGCCCGGGCGGCCGGGGCACGGGTCGTCCTCGCCGGCACCACCGTCGAGGAGCGGCTGGCGGCCGCCCGGCGGCTCGCCGACGCCGACGGCCACCCGCTGGTCGACGCGTACGACCACCCGGACGTGGTGGCCGGGCAGGGCAGCGCCAGCCTGGAGCTGATCGAGGAGGCGGAGCGCGCCGGCACCCCGCTCGACGCACTGGTGGTGCCGGTGGGCGGGGGCGGCGGCGTCGCCGGGGCCTGCCTGGCCGCCGCCGGCACCCCGATCGAGGTGTACGGCGTCGAGCCGGTCGGCTGCGACTCGCTGGCCCGCAGCCTCGCCGCCGGCCGGCCGACCCCGGTCGTCCCGGCGCCCACGATCGCCGACGGGCTCCGCCCGAGCTGCGTCGGCGACCTGCCGTTCGCCATCGCGCGGGACGGCGTCCGGGACGTCGTGCGGGTCGACGACGACGCCATCGCCGACGCGTTCCGGCTGCTCCTCATGGAGTTGAAGGTGCTCGTCGAGCCGTCCGGCGCGGCCGGGCTGGCCGGCGCGCTGCGGCTGGCGGCCCGGCCGGGCGACCCGGACGGCGCGGCAGGTGACGCCGAGGGCGGGCGGTACCGGACGGTCGGCGTGGTGCTGACCGGCGGAAATGTCGAAGCGGAGCTGGTGGCCCGGCTGGCGGGGGGACCCGTCGCCGACCCCGCTCGGATGGAAGGGGTGGCGGCGTGAGGACTGCGGTACGGATCGGTGTCCTGTTCGGTGGCCCGTCGGCGGAGCACGAGGTCTCCTGTGCCTCGGCGCTCGGCGTGGCCCGGGCCCTGGTGGAGCGGGGCCACCAGGTGGTCGCGCTCGGGATCACCCGCGAGGGCGGGATGCGGCTGGTGCCCGAGCCCGTGCTGGCCGAACGCTGCGCCCACGTGGGCGCGGGGCGGGCCATCGACGACCGGCTGCCGGTGACCGGACCGGCCGTGGAACTGCGTACCGGGGAGCGGGCCGGCACGGTGGCGGTCACCGCGGCCGACGCGCCCGGGGCGGTGCAGGCCGAGCTGGACGTGGTCTTCCCAGTGCTGCACGGCCCGTACGGCGAGGACGGCGTGGTGCAGGGGCTGCTCGAATCGCTCCGGGTGCCGTACGTCGGGTGCGGCATCCTCGCCTCCGCCGTCGGGATGGACAAGGTGGCGATGAAGCGGGCGCTGCGCGCCGAGGGGGTGCCGACCACCCCGCACGTCTGGTTCGACGCGCCGACCTGGCGGGCGGCCGAGGACCCGGAGAAGCTGGTCGTCGGTCTGCGCCGGCCGCTGTTCGTGAAGCCGGCCCGGATGGGCTCCTCGATCGGGATCTCCCGCGTCGCCGAGGGCGACGACCTGACGGCCGCCGTCGAGGAGGCGCTCCGGCACGACCACGTGGTGCTCGTCGAGCAGGGCGTGACCGGCCGCGAGCTGGAGTGCGGCGTGCTCGGCGGCTGGCACCCGGAGGCGTCGGCGGTCGGCGAGGTCCGGGTCGCGGGCGGCTGGTTCGACTACCGGCAGAAGTACTTCGGCGACGCCGACCCGATGATCGTCCCGGCGCCGCTGCCCGACGAGGTCACCGAGCGGATCCGGGAGCTGTCCGTGCGGGCGTTCACGGCGATCGGCGGCTGGGGCCTGGCCCGGGTGGACTTCCTCTACGACGAGACCAGCGGCGACCTGTTCGTCAACGAGCTGAACACCCTGCCCGGCTTCACGGCGCACTCGATGTACCCGAAGGTGTGGGCCGAGTCCGGCGTCGACTACCCCGAGGTGGTGGACCGGCTCGTCGCTCTCGCCTTCACCCGGCACGCGGCCCGGCCGGGGGGTGCCGCATGATCCTCCTCTCCGATCCGCGGGTCGCCGCGGTGTCCAGCCGGGACGACGGCGATCCGCTGGTCGACCTGCGGGAACTGCCCGAGCTGCTACTGGACGGCCGGGCCGCCGACCCCGCCGGGGCGTACGCCCGGGTGCGGCGCGGGGTCGCGGACCGGTTGCTGGCCGCGCAGCGCGCGCTGCCGGCCGGCCTGCGCCTCCTGGTCGTCGAGGGGTACCGGCCGTACCGGGCGCAGCTCGACATCTTCACCGGCTACCGGGACGAGCTGCGCCGGCGCTACCCGGACTGGTCGCCGGAGCGGCTGCACCGGGAGACCACCAAGTTCGTCTCGCCGGTCGAGGTGGCGCCGCACAGCACCGGCGGGGCGGTCGACCTCACCCTGTGCGACGCCGACGGGATCGAGTTGGACATGGGCACGGCCCTCGACGCGACCCCGGAGGAGAGCGCCGACGCCTGCTTCACGGCGGCCCCGCACATCCCGGTGAGCGCGTGGCGGAACCGGCAGGTCCTGGTGGCCGCGTTGAGCGGGGCCGGACTGGTGAACTACCCGACCGAGTGGTGGCACTGGTCCTACGGCGACCGGTACTGGGCGCTGCTCGCCGGAGCGAAGCACACCCGTTACGGTCCGTTGTGATGTGCCGATCCGGCTGAACGGTCCGGCGCTCCCGTCCGTACCAGGCGTCGAACGAGACCACCGGACGACGGGAGAGACAACGTGAAGGTGCAGCGCAAGCATGTGCTGGCGGCGACCGTGGCGCTGGCCGCCTCGGCGGCCGTCGCGGTGGGCACGGGGATGGGGTTCGCGGAGACCACCCCGGCCGGGCAGTCGGCCTGTGCGGGGTCGGTGACCTTCTCGGCGGAGGGCGGGGCGCCGGCGGCCACCAGCGACCGGTTCCCGGTGGGCACCCGGCTGCGGGTGACCAACCTGGACAACGGCAAGGTGGCGACCGTGACGGTGACCGGCCCGTCCGGGAGTTGCGTGCTGCTCAACGCGGCGGCCATGGACCTGGTGCGGGAGCCGGGCAAGAACGTGATCCGCCGCAACCTCGTCGAGCGCCTCGACGGCGGCGCCGCGGCGACCGGTGCGGCCCGGCCCGGCGTCCCGGCCGGCGAGGTCCGGCCGGGCAACGCCCAGCCCGGCGGCGCGCGCGCCAGCGTCTGCTCCGGAGCGATCACCTTCTCGGCCGAGGGCGGCGCGCCGGCCGCCACCAGCGGGCAGTTCCCGGTGGGCACCCGGCTGCGGGTGACCAACCTGGACAACGGCAAGGCGGCGACCGTGACGGTGACCGGCCCGTCCGGGAGTTGCGTGCTGCTCAACGCGGCGGCCATGGACCTGATCCGGGAGCCGGGCAAGAACCTGGTCCGCCGCAACACGGTGGAACTGCTGCGCTGACCCGGGCCGGCAGGGTGGGTGGCGGCCCACCCACCCTGCCGGAGGGCTCAGGCGATCCGGCGGAGCCGGCGTACGGCGAGGTAGAGCAGGAGGGCGGCGAGGGCGACGAAGATGCCGGTCTCGATCCACTGGAAGGGCCAGAACCGGTCCGCCGGCTGGTAGAGCTCCCAGTTGTAGGCGCCGGGTCGCACGCCCAGTTCCTCCCCGCAGCGGTGGCCGTCCGGGCCCTGGCCGCCCGGCGGGCACATGATGCGGGTGTCGGCCGCCACCATCTTCCCGTCGGGGTTGCGCACACCGCTGGCCAGGACCCAGTTGCCCCGGTCCTCCTGCAGCGGTTCGGCTCCCTCGATCGGGAAGGTGCGGGTGCGGGCGGCCTGGTAGTGGGGTCTGGCCAGGATCGCCACCGCCGCCCGGACCCCGATGAACGCGGCCAGGGTGACGCCCATCGCGGGCAGCATCCGGCGCCAGAGGGTGCCGGCGAAGATGCCGAGCGCCACCGCGAAGAGGGTGTAGCCGATCGGGGCGATGCCCTGCAGGTCGAAGACGATGAAGCCGAGGCGGCCCTCGTGCGCGGCCTGGGTCAGCGGGCTGACCCACCAGGCCATGCCCAGTCCGTAGCCGATTGCCAGGGTCACCGTGACCAGGACGGCCAGGCCGAACTTCACCAGGGCCCACCGGGTCCGGCCGACACCCTGCGTCCAGGCGAATCGGTGCGTGCCGTGCTCCACCTCCCGGGCCACCAGCGGGGCGCCCCAGAACAGACCGACGAGCACCGGCAGGACGACGAGCAGGACCGCCACCAGGTTCAAACTCTGGTACCGGTTGGTGAACTGGCGGAACGCCGACTCGCAGCCGTTCGCGGCGGCCCGGTCGACGTCCGAACGGGCCAGCTGACTGACGCAGTCCGGCAGCCCGAGCTCGGTGAAGCTGTGCCGCATCGACAGGCCGATCGGGACCATGAGGGCCGCCAGCGCGGCGAAGCCGAGGAGGGTGAAGAGCAGCTGCTTGCGGTGCTGCCGCCAGGCCAGCCAGATCATGCCGGCACCTCCCAGGCCGCGTGGCTCGTGGTGGTCTCGCCCTCGGCGAGGTACGCCAGCACGAGGTCCTCCAGCGTCACGTCGTGCACGGTCCACTCCGGAGCGAGGACGTCGCCGCGCGTGCGGACGAGCAGCGTCGACTGCCGGGCGGTGTGACTCGCCCGGACCACGGCGTCGACCCCGTCGATCGGTTCGCCGCCGTGCCGGGGCCCGACCAGCTGCCGGTGCGTGGCGACGAGGTCGTCGACCGCGCCCACCAGGTGCACCCGGGCGGCCTGCAGCACGACCAGGTAGTCGCAGACCCGTTCGAGGTCGGCCAGCAGGTGCGAGGAGAGCAGCACGGTCGTCTCGGAGTCGGCGACGCTGCCCATGAGCGACTGCAGGAACTCCCGGCGCGCCAGCGGATCGAGGCTGGCGACCGGTTCGTCGAGGAGCAGCAGCCGGGGTCGCTTCGCGAGTGCGAGGGCCAGCGCGACCTGCGCCCGCTGGCCGCCGGAGAGCTTGCCGACGGGCAGCTTCGGCGGGATGCCGAGCTGGGCCAGCCGGTTGCGGGCGAGTGCGCCGTCCCAGCGCTTGTTCATCCGGCGGCCCGCCTCCACCAGCTCGGCCGCGGTGAAGTCCCGGTAGAGCGGGGTGTCCTGGGCGACGAAGCCGATCTCGGGCAGCACCGACGGGTTGGCGTACGGCGTTTCGCCGAAGATCCGCACCGCGCCGCCGTCTGGCCGCAGCAGGCCGACCGCGAGGTGCAGCAGGGTGCTCTTGCCGGCGCCGTTGGGGCCGACGAGGGCGGCGATCCGCCCGGCGGGCAGGCGCAGCGAGCAGTCCCGCAGCGCCCAGGTTCTTCCGTAGCGTTTGCCGAGCTGCTCGGCCTCCAGCGCGATCTCCATCAGCTGTCCTCTCATCCTGCTGAGGCGGGTTCGGCGCGCGGCGACTCGGCGGCGAGCGCGGCCCGCATGGTGGTCTCGACCAGGGCGGTGACGTCTTCCGGGGTGAGCCCTGCGGCGCGGGCGCGGTGCAGCCAGGCCACCAGCTCCTCGCGGAGCTCGGCCTGATCGGCCAGCGACGAGCCGGCGACGGTGTCGCGGACGAAGGTGCCCACGCCGGGGCGCCCCTCGACCAGACCTTCGATCTCCAGCTCGCGGTACGCCTTCAGCACCGTGTTCGGGTTGATGGCCAGCGACTGCGCGACGTCGCGGACCTTCGGCAACTGGTCGCCGGCCGTCAGCAGCCCCACCCGCAGGGCCTGTTTGACCTGCTGGATCAGCTGCACATAGGTGTTCACCTTGGACCGGCCGTCCAGAACGAACTCGATCACGCGACGCCCTTCTATTGTCCTACGACAGTAGGACTATAGGACAGGATTCGCCGTTGTGGGGACCCTCGACGGAGTGTCGGAGACGGGGTGGCCGCGCGCCGGGCTGCACGCCGGCGGGGCTTGCCGGACACCGAGCTGCTCGCCGAGCTGGTCACCGGGCTGGGCCGGGTGGTGCGGGCGGCGGGTGCGGAGGGGCTCGACGGCTACTGCCGGATGTGTCTCCAGGCCGGAAAAGGGTGGAACACCACGGGCGGCACCTGGGGGGGTCGACGCCCGTGGTGTTCCACGATCGGGGCTGACCTCGGTCAGCCGAAGGCGGCCTCCAGGATGTCCAGGCCGCGCGCCAGCTCGTCGTCGGAGATGACCAGCGGGGGCAGGAAGCGCAGCACATTGCCGTAGGTGCCGCAGGTGAGGGTGAGCAGCCCGGCCGCGTGGCAGGCCGCCGAGATCGCCGCCGTGGCGGCCGGGTCCGGGGTCAGCGTGCCGGGCTGGACGATCTCCACGGCGAGCATGGCGCCCCGGCCGCGTACCTCGGCGACGCGCGGGTCGCGGGCCGCGATCGCGCGCAGCCGGTCGACCATGACCGCGCCGATCCGCCGGGCGGCGGCGGCCAGGTCCAGCTCGTGCATGGTCTCGATGGCCGCGAGCGCGGCGGCGCAGGCGATCGGGTTGCCGCCGTACGTCCCGCCGAGGCCGCCCACGTGCACCGCGTCCATGAGCTCGGCCCGGCCGGTGACCGCAGCGAGCGGCAACCCGCCGGCGATGCCCTTGGCCAGGGTCACCAGGTCCGGCTCGACGCCCTCGTGCTGGCAGGCGAACCAGTCACCGGTCCGGCAGAACCCGGTCTGGATCTCGTCGGCGACGAACACCACCCCGGCCGCGGTCGCCCACTCGCGCAGCGCCGGCAGGAACCCCTCGGCCGGCACCACGAAACCGCCCTCGCCCTGGATCGGCTCGATGAGCAGCGCCGCCACGTTCTCGGCGCCGACCTGCTTCTCCACCATCTCGACGGCCCGCGCCGCCGCGGTCGCCCCGTCGAGGCCGCCGTCGCGCAGCGGGTACGACATGGGGACCCGGTAGACCTCGCCGGCGAACGGCCCGAACCGGTGCTTGTACGGCATGTTCTTCGCGGTCAGCGCCATGGTCAGGTTGGTCCGGCCGTGGTACGCGTGGTCGAAGACCACCACGGCCGGCCGGCCCGTGGCGTGCCGGGCGATCTTCACGGCGTTCTCCACCGCCTCGGCGCCCGAGTTGAACAGCGCCGAGCGCTTCTCGAAGTCGCCCGGGGTCAGCGCGTTGAGCTGCTCGCAGACGGCCACGTACGACTCGTAGGGCGCGACCATGAAGCAGGTGTGGGTGAAGCGTTCGACCTGGGCGCGTACCGCCTCGACGACCTTCGGCGCGGAGTTGCCCACGTTGGCGACCGCGATTCCGGCCGCGAAGTCGATCCACTGCCGCCCGTCGACGTCGGTGATCGTCCCGCCGCCCGCGTGGTCGACGTAGGCGGTGATGGTGCTGCCGACGCCCCGGGCGACGGCCGCCCCGCGGCGCTTGTGCAGCTCGTCCGACGATGCCATTGGTCAGCCCTCGATGTTGTGCATGACGTGCTTGATCCGGGTGTAGTCCTCCAGGCTGTAGACCGAGAGGTCCTTGCCGTGCCCGGAGTGCTTGAAGCCGCCGTGCGGCATCTCGGACACGAACGGGATGTGGGTGTTGACCCAGACGCAGCCGAAGTCCAGCCGGCGGGTCATCCGCATGGCCCGGCCGTGGTCCTTCGTCCACACCGAGGCCGAGAGGCCGTAGTCCACACCGTTGGCCCAGCGCACCGCCTCGTCCTCGTCGGAGAAGCGCTGCACGGTGATGACCGGGCCGAACACCTCGTCCTGGATGATCTCGTCGGCCTGGCGGACACCGGAGACCACCGTCGGGGCGTAGAAGTAGCCGCGCTCGCCGACCTGGGAGCCGCCGGTGTCGACCTTCGCGTGGTCCGGCAGCCGGTCCACGAAGCCGCGTACGCGGGCGAGCTGGTTGGCGTTGTTGAGCGGGCCGTAGAGCACGTCCTCGTCGTCCGGCGCGCCGGTCTTCGTGTTGCGGGCCTGCTCGGCGAGGGCGGCCACGAAGTCGTCGTGGATGCCCGGCCCGGCGAGCACGCGGGTCGCGGCCGTGCAGTCCTGGCCGGCGTTGAAGTAGCCGCCCACGGCGATGGCCTCGGCCGCCGCCGCCAGGTCGGCGTCGTCGAAGATCACGACGGGGGCCTTGCCGCCCAGCTCCAGGTGGGTCCGCTTGAGGTCCGGTGCGGCCGCCGCGGCGACCTCCATGCCGGCCCGGGTCGACCCCGTGATCGAGACGAACTGCGGGGTCGGGTGCGACACCAGCGCGCGGCCGGTGTCCCGGTTGCCGCAGACCACGTTGAACACGCCCGGCGGGAGGAACTCGGACGCGATCTCGGCCAGCAGCAGCGTCGACACCGGGGTGGTGTCGCTGGGCTTCAGCACGACCGTGTTGCCGGCCGCCAGGGCCGGGGCGATCTTCCAGACCGCCATCATGAGCGGGTAGTTCCAGGGCGTGACCTGGGCGCAGACGCCGATCGGCTCGCGCCGCACGTAGGAGGTGTGCCCGGCCATGTACTCGCCGGCCGAGCGCCCCTCGAGCAGGCGGGCGGCCCCCGCGAAGAAGCGGAACTGGTCCACCGCCGGCGGCAGCTCCTCGTCGGCGGTGAGCTGGCGCGGCTTGCCCGTGTTGCGGACCTCGGCGTCGACCAGCTCGGCCGCGCGGGCCTCCACCGCGTCGGCGAGCTTGAGCAGGGCCTTCTGCCGCTCGCCCGGGGTGGCGTCCCGCCAGGTCTCGAACGCGGCGGCGGCCGCCTTCATAGCCGCGTCCACGTCCGCCGCCCCGGAGACCGGCGCCTGGGCGAAGACCTCGCCGGTGCACGGGTCGATCAGGTCGGCGAGGCCGCCGTCCACCGGGTCGACGTACTCGCCGTTGACGAAGTTGCGCAGCTGCTGCTGGTCGCTCATGAGATGTCTCCGAGGGGTGGCCGGGCGGAAGGTCTGCGGAGGTTATCGCAATCTGACTGCCATCTTGGCTACTGAATCCGAGGCAGACAAGGGTTTGAGCAACTGTTTCCGCGCGGCCTTACGTGGTCTACGCTGCCGAGCGTGGAGCCGAGAGCCTTCTATGTCGCCGGCCGCCCCGCCCACGGCGAGGGTGAGCTGACCGTCACCCACCCCTACGACGGCCGGACGGTGGGGCGTACCACCCTCGCCACGCCCGACCAGGTCGAAGCCGCCGTCGCGGCAGCCGCCGAGGTGGCCGCGGCGGCCGCGGCCCTGCCCGCGCACGCCCGCGCGGCGGCCCTCGACCACGTCTCCCGGCGGCTGGCCGACCGGGCCGACGAGGTCGCCGCGCTCATCACCGCCGAGAACGGCAAGCCGGTGAAGTGGGCGAAGGCCGAGGTGGGCCGAGCGGTCTCCACCTTCCGCTGGGCGGCCGAGGAGGCCCGGCGCTTCTCCGGCGAGCTGCAGCGCCTGGACACCGACCCGGCGGCCACCGGCCGGATCGCGCTGGTCCGGCGTGTGCCGCGCGGCCCCGTCCTGGGGATCACGCCGTTCAACTTCCCGCTGAACCTCGTCGCGCACAAGGTCGCCCCGGCCATCGCCGTCGGCGCCCCCGTGGTGGTCAAGCCGGCCCCCGCCACCCCGCTCTCCGCGCTGCTGCTCGGCGAGATCCTGGCCGAGACCGACCTGCCCGAGGGCATGTTCTCGGTGCTGCCGCTGCCCAACGAGCGCGCTGCCGACCTGGTCGCCGACCCTCGCCTGCCCGTGGTGTCGTTCACCGGCTCCGGGCCGGTCGGCGCCGCCATCCGGCGCGCCGCCCCCGACAAGCACGTCACCCTCGAACTCGGCGGCAACGCGGCGGCGGTGATCTGCGAGGACTGGGCGTCCGACGGGGACCTCACCTTCGCCGCGCACCGGATCGCCACCTTCTCCAACTACCAGGCCGGGCAGTCCTGCATCGCCGTGCAGCGGGTCTACGTGCACGAATGGCTCTACGACGGCTTTCTGCCGCGGCTCGTCGCCGCCGTCGAGGAGTTGCGCACCGGCGACCCGGCGTCCGACCTGACCGACGTGGGGCCGCTGGTCTCCGTCGAGGCGGCGGAACGCGTCGAGGCGTGGGTCGACGAGGCGGTCGCCGCTGGGGCCACCATCGAGGTCGGCGGGCGGCGCGACGGTGCCACCTACCCGCCGACCGTCCTCAGCGGCGTGCCGTCGTCGGCCAAGGTCAGCACCGAGGAGGTGTTCGGGCCGGTGCTGGTGGTCGCCCCGGTCACGGACGCCGAGGCCGCGTTCGCCGCGGTCAACGACTCGGCGTACGGGTTGCAGGCCGGCGTGTTCACCCACAACCTGCAGACCGCGTTCCTGGCGGCCCGGACGCTGGAGGTCGGCGGCGTGATCGTCGGGGACGTGCCGTCGTACCGGGCCGACCAGATGCCGTACGGCGGGGTGAAGGGCTCGGGCGTGGGACGGGAAGGGCTGCGCAGCGCCATGGACGACTACACCGAACCCCGGGTCATGGTGCTCACCGGGGTGAAGCTCTGACGCGGCTCACCAGGTGCCGTCGTCCCGGACCCGGGCGGGGGCGCGGCCGAGCAGCAGGGTGGTGAGGGCGGCGTCGATGTCGGCGCCGAGGAACCACTCGCCGGCCTGATCGAGCGCGAAGACCCGGCCGTGCTCGTCGACGGCCAGGATGCTCTCCTGGCGCTCGCTGCCGAGCGGGAACAGCCGGACGCCGAGCACCGCGCCGAAGTCCGCGAGGGTGTCGGCGCTGTGGGCGCCGTGCAGGGGATTCGTGGTGAATTCGTGGATCCACACGTCCTGACCCGGACCCCTCCGATGGCTGAGGATCGCGGGGAAGGCGGTGAGCGCCTCCTCGGCGGCGGGGAACACCTCGTGCCGGTGGCGCCGCCCGGCGATCTCGCGGGTTTCGGCGATCGCGCCCATGGCGAGTGCCTCGTTGAACATGCTGATCTGCCACCCCGCGTCCGTGAGCGCGTGCCCGACCTCGTCCGGGAAGCGGCCGGGCTGGCTGACCGGCCCTGGCTCGGGGCGCCACTCCTCCGTGTGCGCGAGATCTGACCACGGGAGGGCGTTGAAGCGCACCAGGAAGTTGATGCACGAGTCGCAGGGAAGCTCGGCCGGGCCGCCGGCCGGATCTCCCGGCTCCCGGACCCGGAACACCTCGAACCGCGCGGTGCCGAGGACCGCTTGGGCTTCCTCGACCGTCAGCGCCGGAAGGCCTTCCGCCGCACGCCGGTGGTCCTGCTCGTGCAGGACGTCGGAGACGACGATCATCTCGGCGTGCCGCTCACCGCCCCGGACCAGGTGGCCCGGCGGCAGCCCGTCCAGATAGGACCGGACCAGCGGATGGTGACGCAATTCGAGGTCACCCTTGGCGCCGTGCGCGACGTACGTGCGGCCGCCGACGGTGAGGTGCGCGGCGGCACCGGGCGTGGGCGGTCGGGTGATCTCGCGGAGCAGTTGGTCGGCCGGGTCGACGGTGCGGGGTGCCCGCGGCGCGCCGGGCCGGCGCTGCCGGAACATCTGCTCGACGGCGGCGGCCGGCACCCGCGGCCAGGTCGACACCTCGCCGGTCTCCTTGTCGATGACCGTGGCCGGCAGGTCGCCGGGAAGCGCCCGGGCCTCGACGGCCACAGTGGACATCACCAGGTAGCCCAGGTCGAACTCCTCGACCACCGGGGTGCACGGGAATCCCAGGCGCTCGGAGTCCCTTCGGGCCCAGACGGCGGCGAGTTGTTCGGCCTGCTGTCGTTCGATCACAGGCTGAAGTTACCGGACCCCACGGATTCCGTGGCGCCCGGTATGGTCGGCCCTACTGACGGTGACGGAAGGGGAGCGGTGGTGGGCGAGAGCGCGGACCGGGATGCCAACCGCGCGCTGCGTGCGCGGTTCGACGAGGTGTACGGCCAGTACCAGCGACTCCGGTCCGGTCTGGACGAACTCCAGGCCAGGCTCGCCGAGCTGCGGGTGACCGAGCGCTCCGACGACGGCCAGGTCACCGCGGTCGTGGGCGCCCGCGGCGAGGTGATCAGCATCGAGGTTGCTCCCTCCGTGTTCCACGACCGGGACGCCCGGGCGTTGAGCCGGAAGATCACCGACACCGTGCTGCGGGCGTCCCGCGCCGCGGTCACCGCGACCCGCGAGCTGGTCGCCGGCTACCTGCCGCCCGGCTCACCCTCGGTGGAGTTCCTGCGTACCCATGATTTCGGCGCCCTGCTGGGCCGGGCCGACGCGGTCCTGTCCCGCGGCGAGTGACGGCCATGGCCGACGGGGAGATCTGGCTGGACCCGGACCGGGCCCGGCGCGGCGGCGCCGACCTGGCGCTGGCCGGAGCGGCGGTCACGACGTCGCGGCGGGAGGTGGGCGACCCGATCTCGGCGGCCGGAGCGCAGCGGCCGTGGGGCCGGGACGACATCGGCGCCGCGTTCGACAAGCACTACCAGGGCTTCGCGGAGACGCTCCTGCGGGCCTGGGAGATCCTCGGCCGCTCGCTCGACGGGCTGGGCAGCGACGTGGTGCGCTCCGTCGTCGCCACCGTCGAGACCGACCTGACCAACGCCCGCCAGCTCGGCGAGATCCCGCACCAGCAGCACAACCCGCACCGGCCCTGGCGCTGACCACCGGAGGATCCGCGCGTGAGCATGCTGCCCAGCCCGATCCCGCACCCGCTCGACTACTGCCCCTGGGACGTGCCCGGCTGGATCTACGAGGCGCTCGACTGGGTCGTCGGCGTCGAATGGCCGGAGGGGAACGAGCGCGCCGTCTGGGACCTGGCCGACCAGTGGTACGCGGTCGCCGACGTCCTGGCCGGCCCTCGCAACGACGCCACCGCCGCCGCCGGCGAGGTCCGCAGTGGA
This sequence comes from Micromonospora terminaliae, assembly GCF_009671205.1. NCBI lineage: Bacteria > Bacillati > Actinomycetota > Actinomycetes > Micromonosporales > Micromonosporaceae > Micromonospora > Micromonospora terminaliae. The sequence continues at coordinate 6,528,102 of NZ_CP045309.1, forward strand.
TACGGCGGGGTCGGCCTGGTGGCGCAGGCGTTCGACATCGCCTGGGGCAAGGTAGCCGACGGCGAGGACGCGCCGCTGCACGTGCTCGTGGCGGCGACCGGCGAGCTGGGCAAGCTGGTCGACTCGTGCGGCTGCGACATCGAGGGCGCCAAGCTCGAAGCCTGGGTCGAGTTGGGCATCCTGGTCGTCGAGCTGCTCTCGCTCGCGGTGGCCACCGTGCTGACCCTGGGCGCGGCCTCGCCGGCGGCCGGCGCCGCCATCACGGCGAGCCGGGTAGCCGTCCAACAGATCTTCCGGCGGCTGGTGGCCCAGCTGGCCCGCAAGGCCGTCGAGGAAGGGCTGAAGGAGGCCGGCGAGCGAGCCGCCAAGGAGGTCGTCACCAGCGGCGCCCGTGGCCTTGCCCGCCGAGCCGTGCTGGCTGGGCTGGTCGAGGCGGGACAGGAGGCGGGCACCAGCCTGGCGACGCAGGCGTACCAGAACTCCACCGGCCGCCGGGACGGCCTGGACCTGACCGACATGGGCATGTCGGGGCTCGGTGGGTTCGCCGGTGGCGCGGCCGCGCCGCTGGCCGGGCTGGGGCGGCACGCGAACGGGCGGTTCGCCGAGATCGGCGAGCGCTTCGGGCGGGAAATGGCCGGCGAGACGCTCGCCGAGAGCGCCGCGGGCCTGGCGACCGGCCAGGACCTGTCGCTGGAGGACATCGCGCGGGCCGCGGTCTCCGGGGCCAGCGGTTCCGCCACCGGGCAGGCCGACAGCGCCCTGCACCGTCGGCTCGACGAGAAGCTGGCCGGCCTCCCTTCCCAGCCGGTGGACCTGGGGCTTCCGCCGTCCGACGACGCAACCGGCCGCATGCCCACCCAGCGGATGCCGGACCCGCTTCTCCACGACCCCGGACCTCCGCCGGCGTCCAACCCTCCGTCGTCTCTCGTCGGCGGTGGGCCGGCCCCCACGCACCTCCCGTCCGCCGACGCGGCGGCCCATGCCGCCGCGGGTGTCGACGCTCCGCCGGTGCGTCCGGCGGACGCGGAGGTGGCGACGGGCCGTGCGAACGTGGAGGTGACCGCGGGGCCGGCGGGGGTGGAGGCCACCGGCAGCCCGACGCTCTCGTCGGTGGCCGTCGAGGCGCCGGACATCGTCGCCTCCGGCCCCGATGGCGCCGGCCATCAGTCCGGTCCGGTCAAGGGCCAGGTCGTTTCCGATGTCGGCACCCCGAGTCAGCCGGTGCAATCCGCCACGTCGACCACCGTGGGACCGCCCACCAGCGTCTCCCCACCGCCGCAGAGCCCGGCGTCCGTGCCGCCCCACCACACACCGGTAGGCATCGTGACCGGCCAGTCCGGGCCGTCGGCCGCTCCCGCGGTGCATCCGCACGCGGCACCGGCCACCGTGACCGGCCAGTCCGGGTCCTTGGCCGCTCCCGCGGTGCATCCGCACGCGGCACCGGCCAACGGCCTGGACGCCCGGCCTGGCCCGAATCCCCGATTTCCGCTGCTGGAAGCGCTGGCCCCGCAGCGCACGGCCTCGGATCCGCTGCCGGCGCTCCCCGGGCCGTTTGACCCGTTGCCGCCGCCCCGGCAGACCCCCGATGAACGGGCCGCGCGGCTCGCGGCCGATCGGGAAGCGCTCGACCGGCGGCGCTATCGGGGCTACCTCCGGCACCAGCGTGAGCTGTTTGAGGAGAACCGGCGCCAGGGACAGCTGAAGAAACTGCGCGCCATCGCCGAGCAGCACTATGAGGCCGCGCGCTGGCTTGTCCAGCGGGCGTACGAGCTGCACGAGGCGGGGCAACAGCACCTCGTGGACCAGCACCTCCGCGAGGGGCGGCGCCGGGAGCGGCTCCACTACCGGGCCTTCGACGCGGCGGAGGCCGTGCGTGCCGGCGAACGGCTGCCTGCCGAGGTGATGGTCGAGGACGACCTCGACTTCGACCAGATCAATGACGACGTCGCCGACCTCGCCCAGGGTGCCGTCGAGACGGCGGACCACTCGGCGCTCACCGGCCACGGCCATCCGCCGCCGATCGACCGCTCCCGCCGGTACGGCGTGCGGGGCGGACTCCGGCCACCCCTCGCGCTGCACCAGACCGACCTGGAGCGGCAGATGCCGCGCAACCCCGACGGCAGTGTGGTGCGGACCGCGGATCCCCGCCGGGGCGGCTGGTTCCGGCTGGCGAACGACGGTGGACCCGCCGCCGACGCCACCCGGGGGATCAACTGCCTGGACTGCACGCTGTCGCTCTTCGAGACCTGGATGCACGGCCGGCCCCGGGTGTCCGCGCCGCGCACCTTCGACGGCTACCTGCTGGGGGACGTCCACAGGCCGGTGGGCGGCGAGGCGGACGGACCCCGCCGGGTCGAGGAGACCACGGGCGGGCGGTTCCAGAACCTCGGCCCCACCGGTCCGTCCAGCGCCCCCGGTCCCCGGACGCGCGAAGTGATCGAGGACGGCTACCGCGATCTGCACGCGCAGCTGGCCGCGGGCGGCCACGGCAGCTACGCCTTCCTCATCACCGGCATGGAGGGCGGCGGTTCACACGCCTGGGTGGCGCTGAACCAGAACGGGACGATCCTCTACCTCGACCCGCAGATGGGCAGGGTGAGCACACGCCCGCTCTATACCCACCGCGGTGTACCGAGCCCCTGCAACGTGGTCGGCCTCGACGCGCTGGTGCTCGGCCCCGACGGCCGCCCGATGCCGCTCGCCGGCCGGCCGCCGGGTGACTACAACGTCCTGCCCGACGACTTCCCGCCCGAGGACGTCCTGCCCGACGACGTCCTGCCCGACCCGGCGCCGCCCCCACCGCTCGAACCGCCACCGCCGCCGGACGACGGAGACGCTCCGGACTTCAACCACGTCCACCTGCTCGGCGAATCCACCACCTTCCACCGGCCCGACGGCACCTCGTTCCCCGGCAGCGCTCCCGACGCCGATTCGGAGGCGGTCCAGCTGCGGAACGCGCACCGGGATGCGCACGCCGACCGGATCGCCGCCGGGCTGTACGTCCGCGATGCGCTGGCCACGAGCGGCAGCCTGGACGAGGTCTTCGCCGCCGGGGTGACCCCGGTCGAGCTGGCGCAACACGCCGACGGGCCGACCTTGCAGCGGCTGGTACCCGGGCTGGATCCGGCGGCGGCCGGCGACCTGACCCGGCTGCTCGCCGACCCGCGCGTCCAGCAGATGCTCGATCAGACATGGGAGGCGCCACCCCGACGCGAGGAGCTGCTGGCCGAAACGCTGGTACGGCAGCTCGCGCAACGGCCCGACCTGGTCCGGATGATCCTGTCGACACCGGAGCTCGCCAACTCGCTGACCGCCCGCCCGGTCACCCTCCACCACCTGGCCAGCCACCAGAAGGCAATCGACGTCCTCGGAGCGGCATTGGATGACATCGCCGAACGGGGGCCGGCGGTGGTGGCACGGGAGAATTCCCTCCGGCCTGCGGAAACTCCACTTACCCAGGAACAACGCAGAATCAGCGTGTCGTGTGAGGCAGGAGAACGTGATCCAGTTCAGCCCGGCTTCGATCAGACGCGTCGCAGCGATCCGACATATCGTCGCGAGTACCTGGATCAGCTCTATCGAGACGCAGCCCGCGTGCAACCGGAGGTAACAAGGTTGGCTTGTAGCCTGGCATCGAGTTCGGCTGGTGCGGCTGAGGCGAAGCCGAGGTCCGGGCCCAAGGACAGGCAGCGAGCCGAGGACAAGGTGACCAAGTACGGCGGTGACGTCTCGTCCCTGACCGACCTGGCTGCCGCTAGCGTTTCGTTCGAAAAACTGGCGGATCTGTATGCGGCTCTCGAGGCGCTCCAGGGCGAATTGGGAGACGACATCGTCTACTTCGAAGACCGCTTCGTTGTGCCGCAGAAGAGCGGGTATCGGGACATCCTGATGATGTTGCGGATGCCGGACGGACACATCGCCGAATTTCGCCTGCAACTGAAGGCACTCGATCGGGTCGCGGATTGGGAACACGCGCTATACGAGGTCGGACGAGATCTGAAGGCAATTGCCGATCAAGAGGGCCGTAGTATGTCGACCATGGAGCGCGCTCTGCGAGGCGGCCTTCTGCGGCAGACCCGGCATTACTTCTGGGAAGCGCTGCAGGGATCAATGACAAGGGAATCGCACCCATGACCGACATGCCAGACCTGGAGCTGCCTGCCTACTTCAGCTACTACAGGTCGCCGGTGAAGATGGTGTCTACGCCCGATGGTGGTCTCGTGGCCTGGCGCTTGTCGATCGAAACCGGCGGCTGGGAGCCGGCAACTGACCTTGTGGACGAGATCCTCTTTGCCGTCGGTGGGGAGATCAGCGTCCTGACCGCCGATCAGTTCGTCCAGCGGACGGAGTACCGACGTGGCCGCTACCTGCAGGGCGACGGGCCCGTATTTGCGCTCTACGAGACGGTGAAGGCCATCGCAGACGCCGCTGACGCGGAACGGCGACGCCTCACGATCGAGGAGACGGCGTTGATCAAGGGCATACATCGGCGGACGTTCGTGATATTCGAGGAACAGCTCCAGCAGGCCGGCGATCCCGGTGCCGACCCCACCATCGCCACCGCCGTCTCTTGATGCCGTCCGAAAGGCTTGCTCGACCGCCGATCACGGCGCGAAAGTCCCAGCATGTCTGACGCGCCCTGGCATCGGAAGCGGCCGGCAACGACGGGAAGGGGAGTGTCCTACCGACCACCGGCGGACGTGGCGGAGGCGCTGCGCATACAGGAGGAGTTGCGTCCTCGGGTCGATCTGGTCGGGCCGGGGCCGACCGCGCCCGCGACGGTCGCCGGGCTGGACGTCGCCTACGCGGAGAGCGGCGACCGGCTCGCGGCGGCCGTCACGGTGCTGGACGCGGCCACCCTCGCCGTGGTGGACGAGGCGGTGAGTGTGGGGCGGCCGGCGTTCGACTACGTGCCAGGGCTGTTCGCCTTCCGGGAGTTGCCGGCGTTGCTGGCGGCGCTGGATCGGTTGACCGTCCGGCCCGACCTGCTGGTCTGCGACGGGCACGGGCTGGCGCATCCACGCCGCTTCGGGCTGGCCTGCCATCTCGGGCTGGTGACGGGGCTGCCCGCGATCGGGGTGGCGAAGACGCCGCTGGTCGGGGTCTGGGACGAGCCGGCGCCTCAGCGGGGCGCGTGGACGCCGCTGCGCGACGGCGGTGAGGTGGTGGGCCGGGTGCTGCGGACGCGGGACGGGGTGAAGCCGGTCTTCGTCAGCGTCGGGCACCGGATGAGCCTGGACAACGCGGTCGAGCGGGTGCTGGCGTTGACGCCCCGCTACCGCCTGCCGGAGACCACCAGGACAGCCGACCACCTCTGTCGCCGTGCCCTCGCCGCCGCTGACCGTCGAGCCGCGCCAACGGCCGGCAACGGCGACCCGGCCGCGAGCGCCTGACGGCAGGTGCCGCACCGGAGCTGGCGCCGAGTTTCGGGCGGGGGCGGACGTGAATCTTGGAGGGTTGCCGTTCGTGGCGATCGGTAAGTCTCCAAGATCTCTCGCCGCATCGTCGGCCGGCGGGCCCGGTGGCGAGGCAGCGGCACCCAGCCGCAGGTGCCCGACGGCGAGACCGCGCCCCCGAGCTGGCGGCGACCTTGCGAGCGGAGGCCGATGTGAATCTTGGACAGTTGGCGTTCGTGGCGAACGGTACGTGTCCAAGATCTCCCGCGGGATCGGTCGGCCGGCCCGGCGGTTCGGCAGCGGCGAGCGTGCCGTCGCCCGGCCGGGCGCGCGGCCACCGCGCCGCGGGGACAAGGAAGTGATCATGCGGGCGGGCCTGGTCGCGTCGAGGATGGAGCGGATGTCGCGGGGTGTCGCGGCACACATGCGGGGTGCTCGATGGGCGGGTGTCCCTCGGGCCCGGTAGTAACCTGACCCGCGGATCCCGTCCGGGGTGGAAACGGTGAGGTGGAGATGTCGGTGAGGCGGCACGCGGCGCGGTGGGCCACGGTCGGCGCGATGCTGGGCGGCCTGCTGGCCGGCGCGGCGTCCCCGGCGCTGGCCGCCGACGACCGGGTGGAGGTGCGCTCGGCGAGCCGCTTCACGGCGGGTGCCTCGGCGGGCACCGTGGCGGTCGAGGTGCGCAAGCGTACGGACGGGTGCGTGCTGCTCCGCACCGCGCTGGGGTTGCGCCTCGACGGCCTGCGCGCGGACCAGGTCCAGGTGCAGGTGGCCACCAGCGGCCGGTGGGTGCCCGTGCCGGTGTCCGGCGGTGGGGGTGCGGTCGCCACGGCGCAGACCTCGCCGGCCAACGCGGCCCTGTGCAAGGGCAAGGGGATCACGGTCCGCTACCGGGTGGCCTTCCTGGCCGGTACGGCCGGCGGGCGGTTGACCGTGGTCGGCGAGGCGAGCGCCGCGAACGGCCGGGTGCTCGGCCGGTCCTCGACGGCGGCGCGGGTGATCGGCGCGGAACCGACCGCAAGCCCCAGCCCGACGCCGTCCCGCAAGCCCTCGCCGACGCCGACCCCGAGCGCCGTCGCCACCACCCCGGCCGATGGCGACACCACGTCGGCGGTGGCCGCCGCGCTCGACCCGGCCGCCGGCACCGCGGCCGACGACTCGTCCTCCGGAGGTTCCCCGATCATGTGGTTCGGCATCGCACTGGTGCTCGTCGGCGTGGCGCTGATCGTGCTGCTGGTCCGCCGCAACCGCGCGGAGAAGACCGACGGGCAGCCGGGCGCCGGGCACTCGCCGGTCCCGCTGCCGCGCAGCACCACGACCTACCGCTCGGGTGCGCCCGCCGCTCCGGTGTACGGGCAGCAGCCGCCCGCCCCGACGCCGCGCCCGACCGGGAACGTCTACGGCGCCCCCGCGGCCACGACCGACGGGCCGGGCGGCGAGCCGCCGGCCGCCGCGGGTGGCGACGCCACCACCGTGCTGCCCCGCGTGCCCCGCTGAACCGAACCCGGCCGGCCGCCGGGGTTACGGTGACAGTCGGTGACAGCGCCCTGACCGGGGTGCTGCGCACCGGCCGCCGGATGCCGAGATGTGGCGCGGTGCCCGCGTCGGTTCGTCGATAAGATCGCGTGCGCCGGACGGCACCGCCGACCGGTGAGACCGCATACGTGGAAGGAGCCGCGCCGTGGCCCTGGACCCGCAGTTGCTCGAGATCCTCGCCTGCCCGGACACGCACCACGCACCGCTCGACTACGACCCGCAGGCGCAGACGCTGACCTGCACCGAGTGCGGTCGGATCTTCGAGGTCCGGGACGACGTCCCGGTGCTCCTCCTCGACGAGGCGCGCGGCGGCCCGGCGGCGGACGAGGCGCGCGGCGGGTCGCCGCGATGATGGAGGGTACGGCCGGGGTCAGTGGGCACCGGCACGCGGACGAGTCACTGCTGGACAATCCGGACCGGCTGGCCGAGCAGGACCCGGGCGGGATGCTGCGGTTCACCGCCTCGGCCGGCGCGCAGGTCCGTGAGTCGGCGGCGCTGGCCGCCGAGGCGAACCTGACCGTGCTCGCCGACGAGGGCCGCCCGCGGGCGGTGGTCATCGCCGGCATCGGCACCGCCGGGCGTACGGGTGACGTGCTGGCCACGGTGGCCGGGCCGCGCTGCCCGGTGCCGGTGATCCCGCATCGCAGCGCCGGGGTGCCGGGCTGGGTCGGCGCCGCGGACGTGGTGATCGCGGTGAGCGCCTCCGGCCGCAGCCCCGAGGCGCTGGGCGCCGCCGAGGCCGCCCACCGGCGGGGTGCCCGGCTGGTGGCCGTGGGCGCCCCGGACTCGCAGCTCCAGTCGGTGGCCGAGCGGGCCCGCGCTCCGTTCATCCCGGTGCCCCGGCGCGCCCCGGCCCGGGCCAGTCTCTGGGCGCTCACCGTGCCGGTCCTGCTCGCCGCCCGTACGCTCGGGCTCGTGAAGGTCAACGAGGCGGACCTGGCCGAGACCGCGGCCCGGCTGGACGCCGATGCCGACCGGTGCCGGCCCACCGCCGAGTCCTTCGTGAACCCGGCGAAGTCGCTGGCCCTGGGCCTCTCCGGCTCGATCCCGATCGTCTGGGGTTCGTCGCCCCTGGCCACCGTGGCGGCCCGCCGCTTCGGCGACACGCTGTCCGCCAACGCCCGCTACCCGGTGGTCACCGGCGCGCTGGGCGAGGCGGGCCGGGGCCGGGTGGGTCTCCTCGACGGCGTCTTCGGCGGCCTGGCCGAGGGGGAGCGCGACATCTTCGCCGACCCGGACGAGACCGACGGTGACGCCACCCGGCTGCGGCTGGTGCTGCTGCGCGACGGCGGCCTCAACGCCGAGGACGACACCGACGAGCCGCTGGCCGTCGAGGAGCGCCGCGCGGACGCGGTGCAGACCCTCGCCGAGCGGCGCGGGGTGCGCTGCGACGTGGTCACCGCGGAGGGCGGGTCCGCGCTGGAGCGGCTCGCCTCGTTGATGGCGGTGCCGGACTTCGCCTCGGTCTACCTCGCCCTGGCACACGGACTGGACCCGATGGCCGTGCCGGCCATCACCGAGATGAAGGAGCTGGCGAACCAGTGAGCACGTGCGGCATCGGGCGGGGAGAGGCATGAGCGCAAACGGTGGGACCCGGGCGATCGTCGCCGCCCTGGCGGCCAACGTCGGCATCGCCGTCACCAAGTTCATCGCGTTCCTGCTGACCGGCTCCTCGTCGATGCTGGCCGAGTCGATCCACTCGGTCGCCGACTCGGGCAACCAGGGCCTGCTGCTGCTCGGCGGCCGGCGGGCCAAGCGCGAGGCCACCCCGGAACACCCGTTCGGGTACGGCCGGGAGCGCTACATCTACGCGTTCATCGTGGCGATCGTGCTGTTCAGCCTCGGTGGCCTCTTCGCGCTCTACGAGGCGTACCACAAGGCGCAGCACCCGGAGCCGATCACCAGCTGGCAGTGGGTGCCGGTGGCGGTGCTGGTGATCGCGATCGCCATGGAGAGCTTCTCGTTCCGCACCGCCATCAAGGAGTCCAACCACATCCGGGGCAACCAGTCCTGGGTGCGGTTCATCCGCCGGGCCAAGGCTCCTGAGCTGCCGGTGGTGCTGCTGGAGGACTTCGGCGCGCTGGTCGGTCTGGTCTTCGCGCTGTTCGGCGTGGGGATGACGCTGATCACCGGCAACGGGATCTGGGACGCGGCCGGCACCGCGATGATCGGCGTACTGCTGGTGATCATCGCGATCACGCTGGCCATCGAGACCAAGAGCCTGCTGCTCGGCGAGGGCGCGGAACGCCACGATCTGGCGAAAATCGAGCGGGCCGTCACCGACGGGCCGGAGGTCGAGCGCATCATCCACATGAAGACGCTCTACCTGGGCCCGGAGGAGTTGATGGTCGCCGCGAAGATCGGGGTGCCGGCCTGCGAGACCGCCGAGGAGCTGGCCCGGGGGATCAACGCCGTCGAGGCGCGGATCCGCGCCGCCGTGCCGATCGCCCGGGTCATCTACCTGGAGCCGGACATCTACAGCGTGGCGGCGGACCGCGCGGGCACCGGGCAGGCCGCACACACCGCCGTCCCGCAGGCCGACACGGAGTCCGGCAGCGACGAGACCGCCGGACGGCCCGGGAGCTGACCGTGGAGCTGTTGCAGGGCCGGATCCGGGACTACGCCTGGGGTTCCCGCACCGCGATCGCCGAGTTGCAGGGGCGCCCGGTGCCGAGCGCCGGGCCGGAGGCCGAGCTGTGGCTGGGCGCCCACCCGGGCGCCCCGGCCACGGTGGACAGGGCGGGCAACCCGGTCGACCTCACCGACCTGCTGGTCGCCGAGCCGGCGCACTGGCTGGGCGAGCACCTGGTCGGCCGCTTCGGCACCCGGCTGCCGTTCCTGCTGAAGGTGCTGGCGGCGGACGCCCCGCTGAGCCTCCAGGCCCATCCGGACGCCGAGCAGGCCCGGGCCGGGTACGCCGCGGACGCGGACCGGGTGAACTACGTCGACCCGTACCACAAGCCGGAGCTGCTGGTCGCGCTCTCGGAGTTCGAGGCGCTCTGCGGGTTCCGCGACCCGGCCGCGTCGGCGGCGGCGATCGCCGCGTTCGGCGTACCCGCGCTGGAGCCGGTGGTGGCGGCGCTGCGCACCGGGCCGGCGGGGCTGCGCGAGGCCGTACGCCTGCTGTTGAGCTGGCCGGCGGCGGAGCGTGCCGGGCTGGTGGCGGACGTGCTGGCGGCGGAGGCCGCCGGGCCGGACGCCGAGCTGGCCCGCGCCCTGGCGGTCGACTACCCGGTCGACCCGGGCGTGGTGGTGGCGCTGCTGCTGCACCACGTCCGGCTGGCGCCGGGCGAGGCGATCTGGATGCCGGCCGGCAACCTGCACGCCTACCTGCGCGGCACCGGCGTGGAGATCATGGCGGCCAGCGACAACGTGCTGCGCGGTGGGCTCACCCCGAAGCGGGTGGACGTGGACGAGCTGCTGCGGGTGCTGCGCTTCGAGGTGCTCGACGAGCCGGTGGTACGGCCGGAGCCGGTGGCGCCCGGGGTGGTGACCTGGCCGGTGCCGGTGGAGGACTTCGCGCTGCACCGGGTCGAGGTGACCCCCGGCGGCCCGGAGGCGCGGCTGGCGCTGCCCGGCCCGCGGGTGGTGCTCTGCCGCGCCGGCAAGCTCGTCGTGGACGACGGGGTGGGCCGGGTCACCCTGGCGGCCGGTCAGGCGGCGATCGGCGCCGCGGCGGGCGGCCCCCTGGTGCTCGGCGGCGACGGCGAGGCGTTCGTCGCCACCGCCGGCGTGCGCTGACCCGGGCCCAACCCCGGCAAGTCCGACTTTCCCGAAACCGCTTGACGCCGTCGTGACGCGGTGTGACTCTATGGGTACGCAGCGTTGTCGCGACGAAGGTCCGGTAACGCGCGGGGGAACCAAACCGGGGGGATGCACGGGGCGGCCGGGCCGTGAGCGGAAAGTCCGTTCACGACCGACCGCCCCGTGCGCTGTCCGCCGACCGGACCACGGCGCCCGTCGGCCAACCGGGCACGGGAGCGGAAGCCCACGCGCGTAAGGTGGAAGGCTGCGCAGCACATCCTTCGACAGGAGCTTCCATGACCAGCACCCTCCCGGCGGCCCCCCGTGGCGCGTCGTCCGGAGCCCGGCCGAGCACCCTCGCCGAGGGCGACTACAAGGTGGCGGATCTGTCGCTCGCCGCGTTCGGGCGTAAGGAGATCCGGCTCGCCGAGCACGAGATGCCCGGGCTGATGGCGATCCGGCGCGAGTTCGCCGAGGCCCAGCCACTGGCCGGCGCCCGCATCACCGGCTCGCTGCACATGACCATCCAGACCGCCGTCCTCATCGAGACCCTGGTCGCGCTCGGCGCGCAGGTCCGCTGGGCGTCCTGCAACATCTTCTCCACCCAGGACCACGCCGCCGCCGCGATCGTCGTCGGCCCGGAGGGCACCCCCGAGGCCCCGGCCGGCGTGCCGGTCTACGCCTGGAAGGGCGAGAGCCTGGAGGAGTACTGGTGGTGCACCGAGCAGGTGCTCACCTGGCCCGACGGGCAGGGCCCGAACATGATCCTCGACGACGGCGGCGACGCCACCCTGCTCGTGCACAAGGGCGCCGAGTTCGAGAAGGCCGGCGTCGTGCCGCCGGTCGAGTCCGCCGACTCCGAGGAGTACGCGGTCATCCTCCAGCTGCTGCACCGCTCGCTCGCCGAGGACGGCCAGCGCTGGACCCGGATCGCCGCCGGCATCAAGGGCGTGACCGAGGAGACCACCACCGGCGTGCACCGGCTCTACGAGATGCACCGCGCCGGCACCCTGCTCTTCCCGGCCATCAACGTCAACGACTCGGTGACCAAGAGCAAGTTCGACAACAAGTACGGCTGCCGCCACTCGCTCATCGACGGCATCAACCGCGCCACCGACGTGCTGATCGGCGGCAAGATGGCCGTCGTCATGGGCTACGGCGACGTCGGCAAGGGCTGCGCCGAGTCGCTGCGCGGCCAGGGCGCCCGGGTCGTGGTGACCGAGGTGGACCCGATCTGCGCCCTCCAGGCGGCCATGGACGGCTACCAGGTGGCCACCCTGGACGACGTGGTCGAGCAGGCCGACATCTTCATCACGGCGACCGGCTGCTTCAACGTCATCACGCACGAGCAGATGGCCCGGATGAAGCACCAGGCCATCGTCGGCAACATCGGCCACTTCGACAACGAGATCGACATGGCCGGCCTCGCGAAGCGCTCCGACGTGACGCGCGAGAACATCAAGCCGCAGGTCGACGTGTGGCGCTTCGACGACGGCCACGCCATCATCGTGCTCTCCGAGGGCCGCCTGCTGAACCTGGGCAACGCCACCGGCCACCCGAGCTTCGTGATGTCGAACTCGTTCGCCAACCAGACCATCGCCCAGATCGAGCTGTTCACCAAGACCGACGAGTACCCGGTCGGCGTGTACGTGCTCCCCAAGCACCTGGACGAGAAGGTCGCCCGGCTGCACCTGGACGCGCTCGGCGCCAAGCTGAGCACCCTCACCAAGGAGCAGGCCGCCTACCTGGGCGTGTCCCCGGAGGGCCCGTTCAAGCCGGAGCACTACCGCTACTGAGTTCCGCGCCCGGAGGGGACCGGAGGCGGCCGCCGCGCGGCCGTCCCGGTCCCCTTCGCGTACGCGGGGCGAAGCGGCGGTGAGCTGCGCGTGTCGGGCTGCGGACGGTTCGGGTGATGTGGCCTTGAACAACTTGACGGCCGACCCGATCAGGAGGAAGGTATGGCTGCCCTAAGTTAACTGAGGCGTGCCTTACCGACTACGGAGTACCGATGTTCGCCACGTACCTGATCGGCCTGCGGGAGGGCCTGGAAGCGACCCTGGTGGTCAGCATCCTGGTCGCCTTCCTGGTGAAGTCGAATCGCCGCAACCGGCTGCCGCAGGTGTGGCTCGGTGTCGGCGGCGCCATCGCGCTGTCGGTGCTGTTCGGCTGGCTGATCGAGTACACCTCGACCTCGCTGCTCCAGACCTCGGAGTCGCGGGAACTCTTCGACGCCGTCACCTCGGTGGCCGCCGTCGTCTTCGTCACCTGGATGATCTTCTGGATGCGCAAGGCGGCCCGGACCATCGCCGGGGAGCTGCGGGGCAAGCTCACCGAGGCCCTCGCCGTCGGCGCGTTCGCGGTGGCCGGCATGGCGTTCCTCGCGGTCATCCGGGAGGGCCTGGAGACCGCCCTGATCTTCTACTCCGCCGCGAAGAGCACGGCCGGCGACACCGTCCGCGACGCGATGTTCGCTCTGGTCGGTGGCATCCTCACCGCGGTGGTACTCGGCTTCCTGCTCTACCGCAGCGCCGTCAAGCTCAACCTCAGCAAGTTCTTCACCTGGACCGGGGCGTTGCTGATCCTGGTCGCCGCCGGCATCTTCAAGTACGGCGTGCACGACTTCCAGGAGGCCGGCGTGCTGCCCGGCCTGAACCAGCATGCCTTCGACATCTCCGGGGTGCTCGACCCGAGCACCTGGTACGCGGCCCTGCTCAGCGGCATGTTCAACATCACGCCTACGCCGAGTGTGCTGGAGATGGTCGCCTGGGTGGCGTACGGGATCCCGGTGCTCGTGCTCTTCCTGCGCAAGCCGGCCGCCCCGGCCCGGCCCGCCGCCCCCGCCGCCCCGCCGGCCACCGAGGCCGCGAGCACGCCGGCCGGGCCCGCCGCCACCGAGGCTTCCACCGACACCGCGCCCCAGCGCGCCTGACCCGCCCGTTTCCGAGGAGACACCACCGATGCGTACCACTCGACTCGTCGTGCCCGCTGCCGCCGGGGTGCTCGCCGTCGCCGGACTGGCCGGTTGCGGGGGCGGTGACGACTCCGGCGCCAAGGCCGGCGGCCCGATCGCCGTCAAGGCCACCGACAGCGCCTGCGAGGTCGACAGCACCGAGATCGAGGCCGGCCAGGTGACCTTCAAGGTGACCAACTCCGGGTCCAAGGTCAACGAGTTCTACGTCTACGCCGCCGGCGACCGGGTGATGGGCGAGGTCGAGAACATCGCTCCCGGGCTGAGCCGCGAGCTGCGCGTCGAACTGCCCGCCGGCACGTACGAGACCGCCTGCAAGCCCGGCATGAGCGGCCGCGGCATCCGGGGCGCGCTGAAGGTCAGCGGCACCGTCGCGACCGTCGCCCCCGACGCGGCCCTCAGCCAGGCCACCGCCAGCTACCAGCGCTACGTGCAGAGCCAGACCGCCGCGCTGCTCACGAAGACCGAGGAGTTCGTGGCCGCGGTCAAGGCCAACGACGTGGCCAAGGCCAAGGACCTGTACCCGGTGGCCCGCACCTACTGGGAGCGGATCGAGCCGGTCGCCGAGAGCTTCGGCGACCTCGACCCGAAGATCGACGGCCGCGAGGAGGTCGTCGAGGAGGGCATGCAGTTCACCGGCTTCCACCGCATCGAGAAGGACCTGTGGACCACCGGCGACGTCAGCAAGGACGGCGCCATCGCCGACCAGCTCCTCGTCGACGTGAAGGCGATCGTGGCCAAGGCCAACGCCGAGAAGCTCACCCCGCTCCAGCTCGCCAACGGCGCCAAGGCGCTCCTCGACGAGGTCGCCAGCGGCAAGATCACCGGCGAGGAGGAGCGGTACTCGCACACCGACCTCTGGGACTTCAACGCCAACCTGGAGGGCTCGAAGGCGGCCATCGCCGCGCTGCGCCCCGCCCTGGAACAGCGCTCGCCCGACCTGGTCAAGCAGCTCGACAGTGAGTTCGCCGCCGTCGAGACCGCCCTCGGCAAGCACCGCGCCGGGGACGGCTGGAAGCTGCACACCCAGCTCAGCAAGGCCGAGCTCAAGGAACTGTCCGACAGCATCAACGCCCTGGCCGAGCCGATCAGCAAGGTGGCCGCGGTCGTCGCCCGATGACGACCGGGTCCGGAGGTGACGTGATGAGCGAGCCGAGCACCGACGAGCCGACCCGCGGGACCGGGGTGTCCCGGCGCCGGGCCATCACCCTGGCCGGAGCCGGCGTGGCCGGCGTCGCCGGGGTGGCGGTCGGCGCGGGCGCCCTGTTCGGCGGCGGCGACCAGGCGTCCGCCACCGAGACGGCGGCCGGCGCGGTCCCGTTCCACGGCGAGCACCAGGCCGGCATCGTGACCCCGGCCCAGGACCGGCTGCACTTCGTCGCCTTCGACGTCGTCACCAAGGACCGGGCCCGGCTCGTCGCGCTGCTCCAGGAGTGGACCGCCGCCGCGGCCCGGATGACCGCCGGCAAGGACGCCGGGCTCATCGGCGCGGTCGACGGCATGCCGGAGGCCCCGCCGGACGACACCGGCGAGGCGCTCGGGCTGCCCCCGTCGCAGCTCACCATCACCGTCGGCTTCGGACCGACGCTGTTCCGCGACGCCCAGGGCCGCGACCGGTTCGGCATCGCCGCGAAGCGGCCCGCGGCCCTGGCCGACCTGCCGCACTTCGCCGGTGACGCGCTCAAGCCCGAGCTCTCCGGCGGCGACATCTGCGTCCAGGCCTGCGCCAACGACCCGCAGGTGGCGGTGCACGCCATCCGCAACCTGGCCCGGATCGGCATGGGCGTGGTCAGCGTCCGCTGGTCCCAGCTCGGCTTCGGGCGCACCTCGTCGACGTCGCGGGGGCAGGCCACCCCGCGCAACCTGTTCGGCTTCAAGGACGGCACCGCGAACCTCAAGGCCGAGGAGACCGACCTGCTGCGCGAGCAGCTGTGGGCGCAGCCCGGCGACGGCGCCGACTGGATGACCGGCGGGTCCTACGTGGTCACCCGCAAGATCCGGATGCTGGTCGAGACGTGGGACCGCAGCCCGCTGGCCGAGCAGGAGATGATCGTCGGTCGCACCAAGGGCAGCGGCGCGCCGCTCGGCAAGCGCGCCGAGTTCGACGAGCCGGACTTCGCCGCCAAGGGCGACGACGGCGAGCCGGTGATCGCCGAGACCGCCCACGTCCGGCTCGCCCACCCGGACCAGAATGACGGCGCGCGCCTGCTGCGCCGCGGCTACAACTTCGTGGACGGCTCGGACGGGCTGGGCCGGCTCGACGCCGGGCTCTTCTTCATCGCGTACCAGCGGGACCCGCGCAAGCAGTTCGTGCCGATCCAGACGCGGCTGGCCCGCAACGACGCCATGAACGAATACCTGCGGCACGTCTCCAGCGGCCTGTTCGCCTGCCCGCCCGGTGTCCGCGACGCCGCCGACTGGTGGGGCCGGGCGCTCTTCTCCTGACCGGTCAGCGCCTCGCGTCGAGCGAGGTGGGCTGTCCGCGTACCGGATCGGGTCGGGTGGGGACGGTGGGTGCCGGCGCGGCGGGCCGCAACGGGGTCGCAGCCGGCGCGGCCACGGGCGCGGGCGCCAGCTCCGGCCACAGCGTGGCGGTGACCGCCCGGGTGCGGCCCAGCCGGTACGCGGCGCGCCTGCCCCGCTCGGCCAGCACGGCGGCCAGGTACGCCGGTTCGGGCGCGGCCCACGGCGGGGGCGGGGAGGTGACCGCCGCGACCTCGGCCCACAGGTCCCGGCCCAGCCGGAGCCGGTCCGGCTGCGCGAGCTGGTGCAGGCGGGCCAGGTACTGCCGGACGGCCAGCGCCAGCCCGTCGTCCAGCCGGGTCAGGTCGAGGGTGCCGGCCCAGCCGACCAGCGGCGGCACGGGCGGCGGGGCCGGCCGCCACGCTCCGACGCTGCGGGTGTGCACCACGAGGGTCCCGGCCACGAGGTCGCCGAGCCGCCGCCCGCGCGGGTCGGACAGCATCACGGTCACGCTCGCCGCCCAGCTCAGCAGCGGCAGCACCAGCCCCGGCCACTCGACCGCCACGCCCACCAGCGCGCGGGTCAGCGACTGGCCGATCCCGACCGGGCCGCCGTCGGCGCGCACCACCCGCAGCCCCACGGCCAGCTTGCCGAGCGTGCGGCCGCGGGCGAAGCGCTCCATGAGCACCGGGTAGCCGACGAGCACGAGCACCACCAGCACGAGCTGCATCCCGCCGGCCAGCGCGGCGTCCATGACGTCCCCCGGCAGGCTCACCACCAGCAGCGACAGCGCCGTGCCGAGCAGCAGCGCCACCACGAGCTGGGCCACGAGATCGATCAGCAGGGCGAGCACCCGGGAGCCGAGCCGGGCCGCCCGCACGTCCAGCTCCACGGCCTCGCCGCTGACCAGACCGGCGTCGGCCCACGGTGCCGGAGGTGGTGGTTGCGCGCGCACTCGGACAGTGAACACTATGGGCGCCGGACGGGGGAGGACGAGTGGATCTCGACGCGTACGTGGCCGAGCACGGCGCCGAGTGGCGGCGGCTGGAGCAGCTGACCGGCCGGCGCCGGCTGGACGCCGCGGAGGTGGACGAGCTGGTGGCGCTCTACCAGCGGGCCGCCACCCACCTCTCCGCGCTGCGCAGCCGGGCCCCGGAACCCGTGCTGGTCGGCCGCCTCTCCCACCTGGTGCTCGCGGCGCGCGCCCGGATCACCGGCCGCCCCCGGCCCTCCTGGGCGGCCGTGGGCCGCTTCCTCGTCGCCGACCTGCCGGCCGCCCTCTACCGGGCCTGGCCCTGGTGGTGTGCGGTGGCCACCGCGTTCGGCGCGCTCACCGCCTTCCTCATCTGGTTCGTCGCGGGGCACCCGGACACCGCCGCCGCGTTCATCGGCGCCGAGGCGGCCCGGCAGCTCGTCGACTCCGGCTTCGCCGGCTACTACACCGAGTTCACCGCGCCGACCTTCGCGTTCCACCTGTGGACGCACAACGCCTGGCTGGCCGCACAGTGCCTGGCCGCCGGGGTGCTGGTGGTGCCGGTGCTCTGGCTGCTCTGGCAGAACGCGCTGAACATCGGCGTGGTCGGCGGGGTGATGGTTTCCTACGGCCGGGCCGACGTGTTCTTCGGCATGATCACCCCGCACGGGCTGCTCGAACTGACCGGCATCCACGTGGCCGCCGGGGTGGGGCTGCGGACCGCCTGGGCCTGGATCGCGCCGCCGGCGCACCTGAGCCGGGGCCGGGCCGTCGCCGAGGCGGGCCGCTCGGCCATCGTGGTCGCCGCCGGCCTGGTCGGGCTCTTCGCGGTCTCCGCGCTGCTGGAGGCGTTCGTGACGCCGGCGCCGCTGCCGGCCGCCGTCCGGGTGGCGATCGGCGCCACGGTCTGGCTGGCCTTCCTGGCGTACGCGCTGCTCCTCGGCGGGCGGGCCGTCAGAGCTGCCCGAGGGACTTGAGCCGCAGGTAGGTGTCGGCGACCGCCGGGGCGATGCGATCGGCGGGAGCGTCCACCACGGTCACCCCGTGCCGGGACAGGGCGGCCCGGACGCGATCCCGCTCGGCGAGGGCCCGCCAGGCCGCCGCGGCGGCGTACGCGTCGTCGAGGCTCGCGGGCGGGGCCGTGGTGAGCCTGGCCAGCACGGGGTCGGAGACGGCCGCGAGCACCACCCGGTGCCGGGCGGCCAGCCGGGGCAGGACCGGCAGCAGGCCCTCGCCGAGCGCGCCGGCCTCCAGGGCCGTGAACAGCACCACGAGGCTCCGCTGCCGTTCGCGGCGCAGCACCTCACCGGCGATCAGCTCGAAGTCGGTCTCCACGAGCGCCGGCTGGAGCGGGGCGACCGCGTCCACCAGCCGGGCGAGCAGCGCGGGCCGGCCGCTGCCGGTGACCCGGGCCCGGATCGCGGTGTCGGCGGCGAGCAGGTCGACCCGGTCGCCGGCCCGGGCGGCCAGCGCCGTGAGCAGCAGCGCCGCGTCGATCGCGGTGTCCAGCCGCGGCTCGTCGCCGAGCCGGACCGCCGAGGTACGGCCGGTGTCGAGCACGCAGACCAGCCGCCGATCCCGCTCCGGGCGCCAGGTGCGGACCAGCACGTCCGAACGCCGTGCGCTGGCCCGCCAGTCGATGGAGCGCACGTCGTCGCCGACCACGTACTCGCGGAGGGTGTCGAACTCCGTGCCGTGGCCGCGCCCCCGGGTCACCTGGACGCCGTCGATGATCCGCAGCCGGGCCAGCTTCTCGGGCAGGTGCCGCCGCGAGTCGAAGCGGGGCAGCACGCGCAGCGTCCACGGTGGCGTGGCCGGGTGGCCGGCGCGCTGCCGGAACGCCAGCCGCAGCGGCCCGAGCGAGCGTACGGCCAGCGCCACCGCGGGCCGGTCGCCGCGGCGGGCCGGGGTGAGCCGTACCGGCAGGGTGGCCGTGCGGCCCGGCGCGACGGTGAGCAGCCGCCCGGCGGGGAGGTCGGGCCGCGCCCCGGCCGAGGGCACCCAGGCGTCGCGCACCTGGGCGCGCAGGGTGCGGGCGGAGGTGTTGGCCAGGTGCAGGGTGACCGTGGCGGTGCCGCCGAGCCGGACCGCCCGGTCACCGGTGCGAGTGGCGGTGAGCCCGTGCAGCGGCGCCGCGAGCAGCCAGTCCAGGGCGACCAGCAGCAGCACCGCCGCAGTCAGCACGGCGACGCCGACGAACGGCGCCGGCCAGGCCGGCAGGGTCACCGCGCTCACCGCGAGCAGCAGACCCGCCCGCCAGGTCATCGGGGCGTCGGCACGGTGGCCAGCACCGCGTCCAGCACGGCGTCCACGGTCACGCCCTCCAGCTCCACCTCCGGGCGCAGCCGGAGCCGGTGCCGCAGGGTGGGCCGGGCGACCGCCTTCACGTCGTCCGGGGTGACGTGGTCCCGGCCGGCCAGCCAGGACCACGCCTTCGCGGTGCCGAGCAGGGCGGTGGCGCCCCGGGGCGAGGCGCCCAGCTCCAGGGCCGGGGCGATCCGGGTGGTCCGGCACAGGTCCACGATGTAGCCGAGCACCGGCTCGGCCACGTGCACCGCGTGCACCGCCGCCCGGGCGGCGGCCAGGTCGGCGGCGGTGGCCACCGGGCGTACGCCGGCGGCGCGCAGGTCGCGCGGGTCGAAGCCGGCGTGGTGCGCGCGGAGCACGCCCAGTTCCTCGTCCCGGCCGGGCAGCGGCACGGTCAGCTTGAGCAGGAACCGGTCCAGCTGCGCCTCGGGCAGCGGGTAGGTGCCCTCGTACTCGACCGGGTTCTGGGTGGCCGCCACGATGAACGGGTCGGGCAGCGGGCGGCGCTCGCCCTCGACGGAGACCTGCCGCTCCTCCATGACCTCCAGCAGCGCGGACTGGGTCTTCGGCGGGGTGCGGTTGATCTCGTCGGCGAGGAGCAGGTTGGTGAAGACCGGCCCCTCCCGGAAGGTGAAGGCGGCGGTGCGCGGGTCGAAGATCAGCGACCCGGTGACGTCGCCGGGCATCAGGTCGGGGGTGAACTGCACCCGCTTGGACTCCAGGTCCAGCGCGGTGGCCAGGGTCCGCACCAGCAGGGTCTTGGCCACCCCGGGCACGCCCTCCAGCAGCACGTGCCCCCGGCAGAGCAGCGCGATGACGAGGCCGGTGACCACGGCGTCCTGGCCGACGACGGCCTTGGCCACCTCGGCCCGCAGCCGGTGCAGGGCGGCGCGGGCGTCGGGCTGCGCGGTGGGCGACGCGGCGGCGATGACGGGTCCGGTCACCGGGGGTCTCCTTCGGTCGGGTGGGGGGCCAGGGTACGGGTCAGGGCGTCCAGGTCGCGGGCCAGCTCCAGCAGCTCGCGCGGGGCGGCGCCGTGCAGCAGCTCGGACACCCGCTCGGGGTCCGCGCCGGCGTGCGCCGCGACCCGGGCGGCCACCTCGTCGGGCGGCGTGTCCGGGGGCAGGTTGAGCCGGGGCAGTAGCCGGTCCAGCGCCGCCGCGCGCAGCGTCGCGGCGGTGACGTCCCGGGCGCCGGCCCGGCGGTGGAGGCGGGCCCGGCCGAGCACCGTCTCCGCGGCGCGGACGGTCACCGGCAGCGGCTCCGGCACGGGCGGGCCGAGCCGGCGGGCCCGCCACAGCACCAGCAGCAGCCCGGCCACGGCGAGCTGCGCCAGCACGGCCCAGAACCAGGGCGGGAAGGCGTCCCAGAGCGGGTTGTGCCAGTTCGGCGGCGGGTCCGCCCGGTCGTCCCGGCGGCCGCCGGTGGACCGGGGCAGGGGTGTCCCGCCGTCGTCCGGGCTCGGTGACCAGCTCGGGCCGGACGGTGCCGGCGCGGGCGCGGGCAGGTCGAGCCAGACCAGCGGGCGGTCGCCGCCGAGCAGGCCGGTGGCGAGCACCCGGTTGCCCCACTCGTCGATCCGGTCGTTGCGGAACGGATCGCTGGCGCCGACCACCACCACCTCGGTGCCCCAGGAGATCCGGCGCAGCGCGCCCGCGTAGCACCGGTCGGTGCCGGACGGCCCGGCGTACCGCTGGTGGTCCACGGCGGCGGTGCCGGCCCGGAGCGCCTCGGGCAGCCGGCACGGCGTGCCGTCGGCGTCCGGTGGCAGGGCCCGGGTGGCCCACCGCCGGTCGGTGGGCTCCAGTGGCACGCCCAGGTCGGTCAGCACCCGGCGGGAGGGCTCGACCAGCACCAGCCGGCTGCCGGGCGGCAGCGCGGTCAGTGCGTCCAGGGTGGCCGGGTGCACCAGGTCCGGGGCGGGCACGAAGAGGGTGGTGGGACCCGCTCCGGCGGACCGCACGGCGGCCAGCGTGTCGGTCTCCCGGCGGATCGGCACGCCCTGCGCGCGCAGCGCCTCGGCCAGCCGGCTGCCCCCGTCGTCGTCCGTGGCGGCCGGGGCCAGGAAACCCGGGTCGGTGGGGTCGGGCTGGTCCACGGCGTGCAGGACCAGGGTGGTGACGATCAGCAGCACGGCCAGCCCGAAGGGGACCACCAGCCGGTGCCACCGGCGGCGGGGCGCGGGCGCGGCCGCCGGCCGGGCCGGGTCGAGGGTGGCGGTCACCGGGCGCTCCCGTCGGTGGCGAGTTCGCGGCGCAGGTCGGCGGCGAGGTCACGCATCCGGTGGTCGTGCGCGGCGGTGGCCGGGCGCTGGGCGTACCAGAGGTCGGAGAAGATCGCCCCCGCGGTGTGCAGGGTGGGGTGCACGTCGGGCCGGACCCGGGCCACGGCCGCGGTCAGCTCGGTGACCGTCAGCCCGGGACGGGGCTCGACGATCCGGCGCGCCACCAGGAGGCGGACCATCTCGCGCAGCCGTTCCCGGACCGCCTCGGCGTACCGGCCCTCGGCGGCGAGGCGGTCGGCGAGGCCGGCCTGGACGGCGGTCGCCGGCTCGGGCGACCGGGGCGCGGGCACCGGCACCGCGGGCACGTCCCGCCGGGCCCGGCGCCGCCGCCGCGGCAGCCGGAGCCGTGGTCGCCGCAGCTTCGGCAGCCGGAACCGGGGGAGCCGGGGAAGCCGGAGCCGGGGCAACCGGGGCCGGCCGAGCCGGGGCACCCGCCGGGGTACCCAGGCCGGGAAGAAGTACCAGGCCAGCGCGCCGATCAGCGCCCCGGCCAGCAGGAGCAGCGCCGCCAGCGGCAGCGGTACGGCGTCCCCCAGCCCGGCGGCCGTCTCGGTCCACCACCGGCTCACCGCTGCACCGCCAGCAGGACGGGCTCGGGCGCCGGGGCGCGCGACAGCCGGATGTCCAGCCCCTCGGTGCGCATCCGGGTCTCCAGGTGCAGCACCGCGTCCAGGCAGGCCAACGCGGGGTACGCGACCGCGTTCACCGCCACCCAGGCGACGGTGGCGACCGGCAGGGCCCAGGCGGAGACGTCGAAGAGGCCCAGCAGCCCGAGGCCGTGGTAGACGCCCAGCCCGATGCCGAGCCGGATGAGCCACCAGCCCAGGTAGCCGAGCAGCCGGATGGCGGCGGCCCGCCCGCCGACCCGGACCGCCAGCCGCAGCGCCCGCCCCGGCGCCCGGTGCTCCGGCACCCGGTCCACCACGAGCACCGGCACCACCGCGCCGAGCAGCCCGTACGCGACGAACCAGGCCGGCCCGCCCAGCCCGGCGAGCAGGACCGTGCACCCGACGGTGGCCCCGGCCAGCAGGGTCGCGCCCCAGCGGGCGCCGCGCAGCAGCTCGCGCGGCCCGGTGCGACGGCCCAGCAGCGCGGCCCCGGCGCCCCGGGCCGCCGGGTTGCCGAGCAGCGCGATGATCATGGCCTCGGTCCCGGCGCCGACGGCGAGCAGCAGCCAGTACCACCCGAGCCGGTCCGGATCCGGCCACCACTCGGGCGGCCGCGCGTCGGCCAGCACCCGCACCGGATGCAGCAGGGCCTGCTCGCCGAGGGCCAGCAGGACGGCCAGCGGGACGAGCACCCGGGCCTGGTCACGCAGCAGCAGGACGGCCGAGTCGAGCAGTTCGCCGACGGTCAGCGGACGGCGCGGGAGCACCGCGGTCGGGCCGGCGTCGGGCACGGGTACTCCTGGCGGGCGAGCGGAGGTGGCGGGCGGCGACACGCCCGAGGGATCATGGTTGCACGGCGCGTCCGCGCCCGGTGGACCCGTCCGCCGCGACGCGCCACGCGGGCGGCCACGCCGTCAGCTGTGGTGCCGGACCGCCCTCGGCGCTACGGTGCCGTGAAGACGCCGAACCCTCCAAGCGAACGGGGATGGAACGATAAACCCCATGAGAGCCCGGGTACTGGTGGTCGACGACGACCCCGCACTCGCCGAGATGCTCGGCATCGTCCTGCGCAGCGAGGGCTTCGTGCCCTCCTTCGTCGCGGACGGAGAACGGGCACTGGCCGCGTTCCGTGACAGCCGGCCCGACATCGTCCTGCTCGACCTGATGCTCCCCGGCATGAGCGGCATCGACGTGGCGCGGGCCATCCGGGGTGAGTCCGGCGTGCCGATCGTGATGCTGACCGCCAAGAGCGACACGGTCGACGTGGTGCTCGGGCTGGAGTCCGGGGCCGACGACTACGTGGTCAAGCCGTTCAAGCCCAAGGAGCTGGTGGCCCGGATGCGGGCCCGCCTGCGCCGGGGCGAGGACGTGGCGCCGGAACTGCTCACCATCGGCCCGCCCGGCAACCAGATCACCATCGACGTGCCGGCGCACACCGTCAGCCGGGACGGCGAGGAGGTGAAGCTGACGCCGCTGGAGTTCGACCTGCTGGTCGCGCTCGCCCGCAAGCCGCGCCAGGTCTTCACCCGGGAGGTGCTGCTGGAGCAGGTCTGGGGCTACCGGCACGCCGCCGACACCCGCCTGGTCAACGTGCACGTGCAGCGGCTGCGCGCCAAGATCGAGCCAGATCCGGAGCGACCCGAAATCATCCTCACCGTGCGAGGCGTGGGCTACAAGGCGGGCACCGGATAGCCTGGTCAGCACTGTGGTGACCTCCCCTTCCCCCGACTCGCCGACCCCCGCGTCCCGCCGGCTCCGCGCCGCGCGGGCGCTGTGGCGTGTCCTGGGCGGCCGCGCGGCCCGGTTCGCCGCCGGCGCGCACCAGACCTGGCGGAGATCACTCCAGCTTCGTGTGGTGACCATCACGCTGGTGGCGTCCAGCCTGCTGGTGGGCGGTTTCGCCTACCTGATCGCCGACAAGCTCACCAACATCCTGCTGGAGAACGCCGAGACCGACGTCCTGCTGCGGCTGCAGAACGGCAGCGACTACGCCTCGAAGCAGTTCAACCTCTACAGCCAGCCGCAGGAGGCCCAGCTCCAGGACACCATCGACGGCACGGTCAACTACCTGGCCGGCGGCGACCCGGCGCAGACCAGCGGGGTGGTGGTGGCGATCACCGCCGACAACTTCACCACCATCGAGCCGCGCACCTCCCCGGACGTGCAGGTGCGCCCGCTCATCGGCCGGGAGCTGCGGGCCTCGGTGGCGGCCGGCAAGGTCGCCCATCAGATCCGCACCGGCACGCTCGACGGCGAGCGCACCAAGTACCTGGTCTACGGCTCCCCGGTGCCGACCAAGTTCGGGCAGCTGGAGCTCTACTACCTCGTACCGCTGACCCGGCAGGACGCCACGGCGGCCGACGCCCGGGCCACCGTGGTCGCCACCGGCGTGGCCCTCGTGCTGCTGCTCGGCCTGCTGGCCGCCCTGGTCACCCGCCTGGTGGTGACCCCGGTACGGGTGGCCGCCCGGACCGCCCAGCGGCTCTCCGCCGGCCTGCTGGACCAGCGGATGGTGGTCAACGGCGAGGACGACCTGGCCCTGCTCGCCGCCTCGTTCAACCAGATGGCGACCAACCTGCAACGGCAGATCCTCCGCCTGGAGGAGATGTCCCGGCTGCAACGCCGGTTCACCTCCGACGTCTCCCACGAGCTGCGCACGCCGCTCACGACGGTCCGGATGGCCGCCGACCTGATCTTCGCCGAGCGGGACGAGTTCGACCCGGCGGTGGCACGCAGCGCCGAGCTGCTCCAGGCCGAGCTGGACCGGTTCGAGGAGCTGCTCACCGACCTGCTGGAGATCAGCCGCTTCGACGCCGGCTTCGCCATGCTCGACAGCGAGCCGACCGACCTGGTGCCGGTGGTGCACCGGGTGACCGAGCGCCTGGCCGGTCTGGCCGAGCGCGTCGGCGTGGCCATCGAGCTGGATCTCCCGGACAGCCCGGTGATCGCCGAGGTCGACCCGCGCCGGGTCGAGCGGGTGCTGCGCAACCTGGTCGGTAACGCGGTCGAGCACGGCGAGGCCAAGCCCGTGCGGATCACCCTGGGCGTGGATCAGAGCGCCGTGGCGATCACGGTGCGGGACCACGGCGTCGGGCTCAAGCCGGGCGAGGAGAAGCTGGTCTTCAACCGGTTCTGGCGGGCCGACCCGTCCCGGGCCCGGCAGACCGGCGGCACCGGGCTGGGCCTGTCGATCAGCCTCGAGGACGCCCGGCTGCACGGCGGCTGGCTGGAGGCGTGGGGCGCGCCCGGCCAGGGCGCCCAGTTCCGGCTGACCCTGCCGGCCCGTGCCGGCGACCGGCTGACCACCTCACCGCTGCGGCTGGTGCCGGCCGACGCCACGCTGCCGTTCGGCGGCCCGCGCAGCGGCGGCCCGCTCGCCATCGGTCCGGGCAGCGGCGAGGGCGCCCTGGCCATCGGGCCGGCGGAGCCGGGTGCCCGAGCGGAGGTGGCACCGTGAGCGCGAGGAGTGAGCCGGTCCTGCGAGCCCCGCAGTCGCGAACGAAGGGCGGCGCCGTGAGCGCGAGGAGTGGGCGTGCCCTGAGGCAGCGGGTGCTGGCCCTGCTGCTGGGCGGCGCGCTGCTGCCGGCCGGGCTGGCCGGTTGCGGCATCCCGGACGAGACCGAGGTGCAGGTCGACGGCTCGGGCCCGGCCGCCGAGGCGGGCGCCCCCAACGGCAGCCCCGCGCGGCCACCCACGCCCGGCGACAGCAACGAGCCCGGCCCGTTCATCGAGAACTACCTGCGGGCGGCCGCCGCGGGCGAGCGCGAGCAGGCGTACGCCCGGGCCAAGGAGTTCATCGCGCAGGAGGCGAAGAGCCTGCTCCCGGAGAAGCAGCAGAGCAGCGAGATCGGGCTCACCGTGGTGCGGCTCCGGGAGAAGCCCGAGGTCACCCCGCCGAACAACCAGGGCACCAGCGTGGTGACGATCAAGGTGCAGCAGGTCGGTGTGCTGCGGGCCAACGGCGTCCTGGCACCGCCGGAGGCCAACGAGACCGAGTACGTGTTCCAGCTCCGCCGGGCCGATCCGGGCGGGCCCGGGCTGCTCCTCACCGCCGTGCCGAACGTGCTGCTGGTCACCGACACCGCGCTGGTTTCGTACTACCGGCAGCGCACCATCTACTACTGGAACCCGGACCAGACCCGGCTCGTGCCCGACCTGCGCTACCTGCCCACGTCCGTGCCCACCGAGCGGAAGGTGACCGACGTGGTGAAGTGGCTGACCGGCGACCCGTCCGACTGGCTGGCCACGGGCGTCACCGGGCTGCCCGACACGACCCGGCTGATCAACAACGCCACCGGGGCGGACGGGCACTGGGAGGTCAACCTCAACATGCCGGGGGCCGACGAGCGGAAGCTCGGGCTGCTCGCCACCCAGCTGGCCTGGTCACTGTCCGACCTCAACGGCCAGCTCGACCTGAAGATCCAGAACCAGAAGCGGCGCACCGTCGACCTCGAGGAGGAGCGGACGGCGCACGCCGCGTACCCGACGGGGGACGTCCCGGCGCGGTTCAGCGTCTACGACGGCGCGATCCGCCCGCTGGCCATCGGCAACGAGCCGCGGGCCGCCGTGCCGCTGGCGCCCGCCGACAACCGCGACGTGATCTCCGCGGCGCTCGCGCACCCGGGCGACCAGACGCTGGCCGCGCTGGTGGTCACCGGCACGGACCGGCGGCAGCGGCTGCGGGTCGGCTTCGGGCCGGTCCCGGTCGCCGGGTTCGCCACCAGCGGCCGGTCCTACGGCGCCATCAGCCGGCCCACCTGGCTGCGCTCTCTGGACCGCAACCACCCCGTCGGCCTGGTGGCCGCCGACGGCAAGCTCTACCGATTCGACGGAGCGGCCGGGATGACCGTGGTCCCCCTGGCCGTCCCCGGCCCCGTCGTGGCGGTCGCCGGGTCTCTCGACGGTCACCGGATCGCCCTGGTCAGCGGGGGCGCGCTCTATGTGGCCGCGGTCAGCGTCGACGGCGGCGTGGTGAGCGTGGGCCAACAACCGCGCCCGGTGGCCACCGCGCTCACCGGCGTCACGGCGGTCGACTGGCTCCTGGAGAACTATCTGGTCCTGGCCGGCAACGAGCCGGACCGGCGGCCGGCGATCCACCAGATCACCGTTGACGGCGTCAGCGAGATCGCCCTCGAGCGGGACATCGGTGCCGAGGTGACCCAGCTGGCCGCGTACCCGGGCGCGCCGGCGGGCGGACTGCCGTCGCAGTCGTACATGTACGAGGCCAACCGGGCGGCCTTCCGGAACAACCCGCCCGACATCATCAAGCGGGATCAGGTGCTGGACGTACCGGCCGGCAGCCGGGCGACCAACCCGACCGCCCCCTTCTTCCTCTACTGAGGCGCCGGTGCCGGGCCTGGGCGGACTCTGGTCGGACCTGACCGACCTGGTGCTGCCGGCCGGGTGCGCCGGCTGCGGCGAGCGGGTGCCGGGGCTGCGGCAGGGCTTCTGCCCGCGCTGCGTGGATGACCTGGAGGCACTGACCCCCGCGCCGGCCCGGCCCGACCCCGCCCCGGCCGGCCTGCCGCCCTGCGTCGCCCTCGGCCCGTACGCGGGGGCGCTGCGGGGCGGGCTGCTGGCGTACAAGGAACGGGGCCGGCACGGGCTGGCCCGGCCGCTGGGCGCGCTGCTGGCCGAGGTGGTCGCCGCGGCCGTGGGCCCGCGAGGCCCGGTGACGCTGGTGGCGGTGCCGGACACCGCCCGGGCGGCCCGGGCCCGCTACGGCGACCACCTGGACCGGCTGACCCGCCACGCGGCGGCCCGGCTGGGCGCCGCCGGGTGGCCGGTCCGGGTGCTCCGGCCGCTGCGCGCGCTGCCCCGGCCGGACTCCGTCGCGCTGGACAGTGCGGGCCGCGCCGCGGCGGCCGAAACGGCGTTCCGGCTGCGCCGGTCCGGCGGGGTGGCCGGCGCGGTGGTGCTGCTGGACGACATCGTCACGACGGGGGCGACGCTGGCGGCGGTGAGCCGGGTCCTGCGCGGGGCGGGAATGACGCCAAAGGCCGCAGCCGTGCTCGCCGCAACGCAAAAGCGGCACCATCAGTAACGCTTCGTGTTTCCGTTTCACCCCATGGTGTATGAGCTGTTAAATTTCGCGGCCTCTCCCGGCAACTAGGGGTGACTGGTGGCCGAACAGGAGTTAGCGTTTTCGTGTCGGGGGTAGGAGGGTTGCCAACCTTCCCCCGGCACTGGAAGGAGGCGTAGCCGTACACCATCGGTCGACGCCGAACGGGGTTCTCCCTGGGTGCGTCGACCGGAAGATCCGGACCGAACGACCGTCCGAACAAGGGAGGTCACGTGGACATCGTGGTCAAGGGCCGTAACGTCGAAGTGCCGGACCATTACCGGGTGCACGTAGCCGAGAAACTCGCAAAGATCGAACGCTACGACCACAAGCTCATTCGCGTGGACGTCGAGTTGTTCCACGAGCGCAATCCGCGCCAGGCCGATCACTGCCAGCGGGTGGAAATCACCTGCGTGACGCGCGGCCCGGTGATCCGGGCCGAGGCCTGCACGAACGATTTCTACAGCGCGCTGGACGCCGCCATCGCCAAGCTGGACACCCGCTTCCGCCGGGCGGCCGACCGCCGCCGGGTGCACCGCGGCCGGCACGCGCCGCTCTCCGTCGCCGCCGCCACCGCCGACCTGCCGGTGGCCGACCTCGACGGGCCTGGGCTGGCGACGCTGAACGGGCACGGGACGGCCACCGCCGTCGCGGAACGGCCCGACGAGAGTGGCTTCGAGGAACCCGACGACCAGCCGTGGCACATCGCGCGGGCGAAGGTGCACCCCGCCGAGCCGATGACGGTCGACGACGCGCTGTTCCAGATGGAACTGGTCGGCCATGACTTCTACCTGTTCCACGACAAGGAGTCCGGCCGCCCGAGCGTGGTCTACCGCCGGCACGCCTACGACTACGGGATCATCTCGCTCGACACCGCACCCTGACCACCCCGTACGGACCGGCCGGAAGCCGCGGTGGCGACCACCGCGGCTTCCGCCGTCAGCCGGTGCGGTCGCCCGGCAGCAGCCCGAAGACGAGCGAGTCGATCCGGGTGCCGTCCGGGCCGGGGAGCCGGCCGCGCAGCAGCCCTTCCCGGCCGAAGCCGGCCTTCTTCAGCACCCGCTGCGAGGCGCTGTTCTCCGGCCGGGTGCCGGCCCAGAGCCGGGCCAGTCCGATGTCGAAGGCCCAGCCGGCCACCAGGCGCACCGCCCGGGTGGCCAGTCCCCGGCCGCGCGCCTCGGGCAGCAGGCTGTAACCGAGCATGGCCTGGCCGGTGCCCGGTTCGTCGTACACCAGCGCGCAGCCGCCCACCACAGCGCCGGTGGCCGCATCCAGGACGGCGAGGTCGGCCGAGCGGCCGGCCAGCCAGTGGCTCTCCGCGCGGTGGCACCGCCGCTCGATCGACTCCCGAGTGGGCGGGGCCGGCGGCACCCGGTTCGCCACCACCTCCGGCAGCGTGTGCAGCCGGTACAGCGCCTCGGCGTCCGCCGGCCCGAGCCGGCGCAGCGTCACCACGCCGTCGGTGAGCCGGCCCCCGGGCAGGTCCGGCAGCAGCCGGGCGGTCGGCCCGGGCGGGTCGTCGGCGAGGCGTACCCAGACGGCCAGGTCGTGCCGGCCGTCCCGACCCCGGCCGGCCGAGCGGCGTACCCCCTCGTGCCGGAACCCGGCGGCCAGCGCCACCCGCTGGCTGGCCGCGTTCTCCTCCTGGGTGAGCAGCTCGAGCCGGACGGCGCCGGCGGCGAAGGCCGCCTCCGCCAGCGCGCGGGTGGCGGCCGTGGCGACGCCCCGGCCGCGCGCCCACGGTGCGACCCAGTAGCCGATCTCCGCCTGCCCGCGCTCCGCCACCGGGTGGCTGAGGCCGGCCGCGCCCATCAGCCGGTCGGTGGCGGGGTCGGCGATCACGTACGCGGCGCCGCCGGTGGCCCAGGCCGCCGGCGCGCCCTCGGTGATCCACCACCGGGCGCTCTCCTCGGTGTACGGGTCGGGCAGGCCGGGCAGGAACCGCTGGGTGAGCGGGTCGGCGCAGGCGGCGGCCGTGTCCGCGAGGTCGGTGAGGCGGTTGGGCCGCAGCCGCACCCCGTAGGCCTCGATGGTTTCCGGTGTCATGCCAGGTCCTGCGGGAGCAGGCCGCCGATCCAGACGTCCTGCCGCTCGCCCCGGTGCTGGACGCCGCCGCGGAGGGTGCCCTCGACGGTGAACCCGGCCTTCTCGGCGGCCCGGCGGGACGCGGTGTTGCCGACGTTGGCCCGCCATTCGATCCGGGCCAGCCCGAGCGTGGTGAAGCCCCAGGCGCAGAGTGCGGTCAGCGCGGCCGGCAGGTAGCCCCGGCCCCGGGCGTACGGAGCGGTCATGAAGCCGACGTCGGCGACGAGCGGGCCGCCGGGGGAGATGCGCAGGTCGATCGAGGCGAGGTAGCGGTCGTCGGCGTCGGCGACCGCGTAGGAGGCGCCGGTGCCCCGGGCCCAGGCCGCCTCGGCGATGTCTCGCAGGAAGCTCTCGGCGTGCTCCCGCTGGTAGGGGTGCGGCACCGTGGTCCAGCGGATGGTGTCCTCGTCCCGGCAGGTGGTGACGAGCGCGTCGATATCGCCCTCCTCGAGCGGGCGCAGCCGCAGCTCGGTGGCGCCGGCCGTGGCGAACAGGACCGGCTGGGGCCGGCCGAAGACCGCCGCGCGGCGGGCCTGGAGGGTGTCCGGGCCGTACGGGGCGGGCTCGCCGGGCGCGGCCAGGTCGGCCGGGAGGAGCGAGCCGATCCAGCCCTCCGGGCGGCCGCCGACCGCCGGGTGGGCCATCCGCAGCTCACCCTCGACCCGGAAGCCGGCCCGCAGCGCGACCAGCCGGGAGGCGTGGTTGCCGACCTCCGCCTGCCAGATCAGCCGGCGCAGCTTGAGCGCGTCGAACGCCCAGCGGGCGACCGCGCGGGTGGCCCGCACCGCCACGCCCCGGCCGCGGGCCCAGGGCGCGGTCCAGTAGCCCACCTCGGCGGAGTCCAGGCCGCGGTCGATGGAGACCAGTCCGCAGGAGGCGAGCAGCTCACCCGTCTCCGCGTCGCAGACCGCGAACGACGCCCCGGTGCCGTCCGCCCAGGCCGCCCCGCTGATCGCCGTCACGAATCCGAGGGCGTGTTCGGGCAGGTACGGGCGAGGTACGGTGGTCCAGCGCTGAATGTCCGGGTCCTGGCAGGCGCGGTGCACCGCGTCGGCGTCCTCCGCCCGCCAGGGTCGCAGCAGCAGGCCGTCCTCGATGATCTCCACAGGCTCCACCCGAGCCATCGTGCCGGATCGTTCGCGGACGGCGTAACCCGATTACCGCCGCTCAGCGCCCCTGCTCGGCGTTATGTCGGGTTCGCGGCTCCGGACCGACGCCACCAGTGACCATCGCCGCGGCCGAGCGCCTACGATGGTTCGAGACTGTCTAGGGGAGCGTTGATCCGTGTCGATTCTGGAAAAGGTCCTTAGCGCGGGCTCGGGCCGTATGGTGCGTCGGCTCAAGGCCATCGCCGCCGCCGTCAACTCGATCGAGGACGACTACGTCAACCTCACCGACGACGAGCTGCGGGACATGACCGACCAGTTCAGGGAGCGGCTCGCCGACGGGGAGACCCTCGACGACCTGCTGCCCGAGGCGTTCGCGGTGTGCCGGGAGGCCGCCTCGCGGGTGCTCGGCCAGCGGCCCTACGACGTCCAGGTGATGGGCGGTGCGGCGCTGCACTTCGGCAACATCGCCGAGATGAAGACCGGTGAGGGCAAGACCCTCACCTCGGTCATGCCGGTCTACCTGAACGCGCTCGCCGGCAAGGGCGTGCACGTGGTCACCGTGAACGACTACCTGGCCGAGCGCGACGCCGCCTGGATGGGCCGGGTGCACGAGTTCCTGGGCCTCACCGTGGGCGTGGTGCTGCCCAACCGGCCGGCCAGCGAGCACCGTGCCGCGTACGAGTGCGACATCACGTACGGCACCAACAACGAGTTCGGCTTCGACTACCTGCGCGACAACATGGCGTGGTCGCGGGACGAGCTGGTGCAGCGCGGCCACTTCTTCGCGGTGGTCGACGAGGTCGACTCGATCCTCATCGACGAGGCCCGGACCCCGCTGATCATCTCCGGCCCGGCCGAGCACTCCGCCCGCTGGTACCAGGAGTTCGCCGCCGTCGTGGCCCGCCTCCAGCCCGGCACCGACGGCGAGGGCGACTACGAGGTCGACCACGCCAAGCGCACGATCGCCATCACCGAGCGCGGTGTCGCCAAGATCGAGGACCGGCTCGGCATCGACAACCTCTACGAGTCGGTCAACACCCCGCTCGTCGGCTACATGAACAACGCGATCAAGGCCAAGGAGCTCTACAAGCGCGACAAGGACTACATCGTCAGCGACGGCGAGGTCCTCATCGTCGACGAGTTCACCGGCCGCATCCTGCACGGCCGCCGCTACAACGAGGGCATGCACCAGGCGATCGAGGCCAAGGAGGGGGTGGAGATCAAGCAGGAGAACCAGACGCTGGCCACCATCACCCTCCAGAACTACTTCCGCCTCTACGAGAAGCTCTCCGGCATGACCGGCACCGCCCAGACCGAGGCGAGCGAGTTCAACAAGGTCTACAAGGTCGGCGTCGTGACCATCCCGACGCACCGGCCGATGGTCCGGCTCGACCGGGCCGACGTCATCTACAAGACCGAGAAGGCCAAGTTCAACGCCGTCGTCGAGGACATCGCCGAGCGGCACGAGCAGGGCCAGCCGGTGCTCGTCGGCACGGTCTCGGTGGAGAACTCCGAGATCCTCTCCCAGCTGCTGCGCCGCCGGGGCATCCCGCACTCCGTGCTGAACGCGAAGTTCCACGCCAAGGAGGCGGAGATCGTCGCCCAGGCCGGGCGCAAGGGCGCGGTCACCGTCGCCACCAACATGGCCGGCCGCGGCACCGACATCCTGCTCGGCGGCAACGCCGAGTTCCTCGCCGCCAACGAACTCCGCCAGCGCGGCCTCGACCCGGTCGAGCAGCCGGAGGAGTACGCCAAGGCGATGGAGGAGATCCTGCCGAAGTGGAAGCAGGCCTGCGACGTCGAGGCGGAGGAGGTCGCCGCCGCCGGTGGCCTCTACGTGCTGGGCACCGAGCGGCACGAGTCGCGCCGGATCGACAACCAGCTGCGCGGTCGTGCCGGCCGGCAGGGTGACCCGGGCGAGTCCCGCTTCTACCTGTCGCTGCAGGACGACCTCATGAAGCGCTTCCGGGCCGGTGCCGTCGAGGCGGTGATGGACCGCTTCAACATCCCGGAGGACGTGCCCATCGAGTCGAAGATGGTCACCCGGCAGATCAAGAGCGCACAGGCCCAGATCGAGGGTCAGAACGCCGAGATCCGGAAGAACGTCCTCAAGTACGACGAGGTGCTCAACAAGCAGCGCCAGGTGATCTACGCCGAGCGCCTCCGGGTGCTCAACGGCGAGGACCTCTCCGAGCAGGTCCGCAACATGCTCGACGACGTGATCGGCGCGTACGTGGTGGGCGCCACCAGCGACGGCTACGCCGAGGACTGGGACCTCGAGCAGCTCTGGTCCAGCCTCAAGCAGCTCTACCCGGTGGGCGTCACCATCGAGGAGCTGGAGGAGGAGGTGGGCTCCCGGGCCGGCCTCGACCAGGACTTCCTGCTCGCCCGCCTCAAGGAGGACGCGCACGCCGCGTACGACCGGCGTGAGGAGCAGCTCGGCGAGGAGGCCGTGCGCCAGCTCGAGCGGATGGTCCTGCTCCAGGTGATCGACCGCAAGTGGCGCGAGCACCTCTACGAGATGGACTACCTCCAGGAGGGCATCAGCCTGCGGGCGTACGCCCAGCGCGACCCGGTCATCGAGTACCAGCGCGAGGGCTTCGACATGTTCGCCACCATGATGGACGGCATCAAGGAGGAGACGGTCGGCTTCCTCTACAACCTGGAGGTGCAGGTCGAGGAGCCCGCGCCGGAGGTCGAGGAGGAGGTCCAGCTGCTGGAGAAGCCGGTGGAGATCCGGGCCAAGGGTCTCAACCGGGCGCCGCAGCAGCAGGGCCTGCAATACTCGGCGCCCGCCGTCGACGGCGAGGCCGGCCGCGGCGCGCCCGTGGTCGAGCGCGCCGAGGAGCAGGCGCCGGCGCTCGGCATCGGCCGTCCCGAGACGTCGGAGCGGCCCGCCGCCTCCACCCCGCGCCGGTCGACGGCCGGGATGAGCGGCCAGGCGGTCGCGGCGAGCACCGCCCGGCGGGCCGCCCCCGGGCAGGTAGACGGCGCCGGTGAGGGTCCGTCCCGCAACGCGCCCTGCCCGTGCGGTTCCGGCCGCAAGTACAAGCGCTGCCACGGCGCCCCCAACGGCGGCAACTGACCGCCACCGCCCCCAGCACGAAACGGGCCCCGGCCACCGGCCGGGGCCCGTCCGCGTCCCGGCCCGCTGTCAGAGGACGTCGAGGACGGTGCAGAGCCAGGTGCCGCGGCGGTGTTCCAGGCGCAGCGCGATGGCCCAGCTCGCGCCGCCGGCCCCGGCCAGCACGGCGGCGGCCTCGACCGCGCCCGCGCGGGGCTCGCTGACCCGCAACCGGCGGAGCTGGAGGACCGGGCGGGCGGTGCGGCGGCGTGCCGGGCCGACGCGGCGGGCGCCGCGGGTCAGTTCGGCGCTCACCCGGGCGGCGGCCTCGGGGAGGCAGAGCGGCCGGAGCTGCCCAGGCGGGCGGTAGCCGTTGACGATCTCCAGGAAGGTGCGGACGAACCGGTGCGCCGCCCGGGCCGCCTCGGGCGTGGCGGTGACCAGGGCGGCCGGCGGCGGTCCGGCCGCGTGCCCCGGCCCGGCGGGCACCGGCCGGGCGTCCGCCGCCCGGCCGGCCGAGCGGTCGCCGGCCGGACCGGAAGGCCGCCCCGTGGCTCGCTCACCGACGCGACCGACCCGGCGGGTGCGGCCGTCAGCGGCCCGCCCGGCCGGCCGGTCGGTGTCGCAGCGTGGATCGAACAGGTCGAGCGCGAGCTGGTCGGCACTTCCCCAGGAGGCGCCCCAGCCGTCGCCCCACGTGTCGCCCCAGGCCGGATCCCGGTCGATGCACGGCGGGTCGAGCGGCGGCGCGGGCCGGAGCCGGACGGGGGGACGCGGTGCCAGTGGGCGGCGGGTGTCGACCATCCTCAACCCCTGTTCGTTGCGTTTGCCTTCGTTTGCCTCCGACAGTTTCCTATTCTCGGGCAGGGCAACGCCGAACGTCAATGCCGTGTGTTCACTCGACGTCGCGCTCGGTGAGCGGGTTGCCGCGTACCCATTCGGCGGTCTCGGCGTACTTCCGCTCGATGTACTCCTCCAGCCGGGCGCGCTCCACGCGCCACTGGCCCCGGCCGCCGATCTTGATGGCGGGCAGCTCTCCGCTGCGCACCATGTGGTAGACCTGCGAGTCCGAGACGTTCAGCTCGGCGGCCACGTCGGACAGCAGCAGGAACCTCGGCTCCACGGTGACTCCCGGGGTTGGCTACGTTTGCTTCAGTTTGCCATCCGGAGCCCGGCCGCCCCAGGCCCGGCGCGGCGAATCCGGCCGGGGGACACACCGGCGTGGAACTTCTCCGCGGCGGGTGCCGGGTGTATGACGGTCACGGCGTACGGCATGATCGGCGCCCGGAGCCGGCGCCCGCCGGCCGGCGGCCTGAGGGCAGGGAGCGAGCGGTGACCGACGAGCTGGTCCGGGTGTACGTGCCGGCGACCGTCCCCATGCTGGCCCGGCTGCGTGAGGAGGGCCTGGCCGGCGAGGAGGCGCACGCCGTCACCCCGGAGCTGCGGGAGTGGTACGCCGAGGGCGACGAGGAGGAGCTGGAGTACGTCGCCTTCACCCGGGCCGCCCAGGAGGCGCTGCTCCTGCTCCGGGCCGATCCGGGTGCGCCCCGGCGGCGGGTCGTCGTCTCGGTGGACCTGCCGGCCCGCGCGGTCGGCCGGGTCGGCGGCGAGCTGGGGTCGAGCGTGGTCCGGCTCGCCGGGCCGGTGCCCGTGAAGTCCGTGGCCGCCATCCACGTGGACGGCGGCGACGCCGTCGACGACGTGGCCGCCGCCGCCGAGGTGGTGGCCGAGGCGCAGGCCGGTGACCCGGACGCCCAGTTCACGGTCGACGGAGCCGAGGACCACGAGCTGGAGTGGTACGACGTGACCGAGCTGGACCTGCTGCTGCGCGAGGTGTCCTGACCGCCGCGGGGGCTCAGGAGCCGGACTCGTCCTCGTCCTCACCGGCCCGCGGGCCGAGGGTGCGGCCGAACAGGACGAGCGCGGTGAGCGCCCCCACGAAGAGCACCCAGATGCCGTTGTCCACCCGTGAGGTGCCCAGCGCGGTCTGTGCCACCTCGTCCGCCTCGCTCAGCGCGGCGGCCAGGTCCAGCAGCCCGCGCCCACCGATCCGGATGATCACCTCGGTGAGCAGCAGAAGCAGGCCCGCGCCGGCACCGGCCACGAGGTAGGCCGGCCAGCGCAGCGCGGCGGCGGCCCCGTTCCGCCGTTCGGCGCGGCGGCGGGCCCAGGTCAGGTAGAGGTACGCCACGAGACCGGCGATCAGCCCGGCGAGCAGGGACTCGGTCCGGGACACCCACTTCGCGGCGTCGAGCATCGACTGCTGCGTGTCGCCGGCCCCGAACAGGTCGGAGAGCGGATCCCGGACGCGGCTGAACAGCACCACGAAGATCTGCGCGGCCAGCGTGGCGGCGGCCACCGCGCCGACCACCCGGGCCGTGCGCGCCCCGGCCGTCGCCCCGCCGATGATCGCGGCAGCCGCCGTGGTGCCGGCGATGGTGTTGGTGGTCGCGTTGTCGGCGTACGTCAGGTTGACCGCCAGGGCGGCGGCGAGCCCGACCAGCAGGCCGGCGCCCGCGGCGACGAGGAAACGCAGGGTGGCCCGGTCCAGCCGGTTGGTCGCCGCCAGGGCGACCGCGGCGCCCGCCACCAGCGCGGCGGTGATCACGCCGGGCAGGGCGTACGCGGAGAGGCTGAGGGCCGTGACCCCGGCCGCCGCCGAGGTGATCGCCTGCCGGGTGGACCAGAGCATGGCGGCCAGCCAGCCGAGCGACAGCACGGCCAGCACGAGCGCGCCGGGTGCGAGGCGGGCGCCGCCGGCCGTGGCCTCGGCGGTCTCGTCCGAGGGGGATCCGGCCGCCGGTTCGGTGGCGGGCTGGTCCGGCTCCGCGGCCGTGGAGCTGCCGGGCTGCTTGCTCATCGTCTCCCTCTCGACGGACGCCGGATCGGCCGCGAACGGCCGGGCAGGTCACCGGCCATCCAGCGTACGCGGCCCTCCCGGGCCTCCTCCGGACCCGGCGGGTGGGGCTCGGGGAGCCGGGCGATCGGGCACAGATCGCAGGTTGGGGTGGCCTTCTGTCGAAGAATCGTCGGAGCGGGTGGCTTGTCGCTTACGGTCCGGTGTGCGGCGGTGCGTCCGGGTGTGGCGGCGGAGGCCCTCCGAAGCGGGGCGGTGGAGGTGGGGCCGGGCCCCTCGCATGGAAGAATTGGCCGAGGTCCCGCCGCCGCGACCGGTACACCGCGCGGCGCCCGGCGACCCGGCCACCCGGCCGGCCGCCCGCGGGTCCGATTTCGCCACCGCCGTCGAGATCGCACAGGAGCCTGTGATGGACGCCGTGTTCTCCGTACCCGAGCCGCGCAACGAGCCGGTCCACACCTACGAGCCCGGCAGCGCCGAGCGGGAGCGGCTCCAGCGGCGGCTGACCGACCTGGCCGCCGAGCGGATCGACCTGCCGATGACCATCGCCGGTGAGCAGCGGATGGCCGGCGGCGACCCCATCCAGGTGGTGCAGCCGCACAAGCACGCCCACGTGCTCGGCGTCACCGGCCACGCCACGCACGACGACGCTCGCGCCGCCGTCAAGGCCGCCAAGGACGCCGCGCCGATGTGGCGGGCGCTGCCGTTCGAGGAGCGCGCCGCGATCTTCCTGCGCGCCGCCGACCTGCTGTCCGGTCCCTGGCGGGACACGCTCAACGCGGCCACCATGCTGGGCCAGTCCAAGACCGTGGTCCAGGCCGAGATCGACTCGGCCTGCGAGCTCATCGACTTCCTCCGCTTCAACGTCTACTTCGCCCGCAAGCTGCTGGCCGAGCAGCCGATGTCCTCCCCGGGCGTGTGGAACCGCTTCGACCACCGGCCCCTGGAGGGCTTCGTCTACGCGGTCACCCCGTTCAACTTCACCGCGATCGCCGGCAACCTGCCCTCGGCTCCGGCGCTGCTCGGCAACACCGTGGTCTGGAAGCCGGGCCCGACCCAGCAGTTCGCCGCCCACTTCACCATGCGGCTGTTCGAGGCGGCCGGCCTGCCGCCCGGCGTGATCAACATGGTCACGGGGCGCGGCGAGGAGGTCTCCGACGTCGTGCTGGCCGATCCCGACCTGGCCGGCATCCACTTCACCGGCTCCACCAAGGTCTTCCAGCACCTCTGGAAGACGGTCGGCGACAACATCGCCCGCTACCGGGGCTACCCGCGGCTGGTCGGCGAGACCGGCGGCAAGGACTTCGTGGTGGCGCACAGCAGCGCCGACGTGGACGCCCTGCACACCGCCCTGATCCGGGGCGCCTACGAGTACCAGGGCCAGAAGTGCTCGGCCGCCTCGCGGGCGTACATCCCCCGGTCCATCTGGGAGGGCGGGCTGCGCGACCGGCTGGCCGCCACCGCCGACTCGCTCACCTACGGCGACGTCACCGACTTCAGCAACTTCGGCGGCGCCGTTATCGACGACAAGGCGTTCGCCCGGCACACCGCCGCGCTGGAGCTGATCAAGGGCGACGCCAGCTGCACGGTCCTGGCCGGCGGCACCGCCGACGACTCGGTCGGGTACTTCGTCCGGCCCACCCTCTTCGAGTGCTCGGACGCCGCGCACGAGACCTTCACCACCGAGTACTTCGGCCCGATCCTCGGCGTGCACGTCTTCGACGACGCGCGCTTCGACGACGTGGTCCACCAGGCCGAGTCGATCGCGCCGTACGCGCTGACCGGCTCGATCTTCGCGACCGACCGCCGGGTGGTCGACCAGGTGGCGGAGAAGATGCGGTACGCGGCCGGCAACTTCTACATCAACGACAAGCCGACCGGCGCGGTGGTCGGGCAGCAGCCGTTCGGCGGCGCCCGGGCCAGCGGCACGAACGACAAGGCGGGCTCCTGGCACAACCTGGTCCGCTGGATGTCCCCGCGGACGATCAAGGAGACCTTCGTCCCGCCGACCGAGCACGGTTACCCGCACATGGGCTGACCTGCGCAGGGTCGCCGGTGGCGCACCCAGCGTCACCGGCGACCGGCCGGCCGGGGGAGGGCCGCGACGTCCCCGGCGGACTGTCGTCCGCCGACAGTGCACATCGGACCAGCCAACAGGTGGCTAAAACGGCAAATCGTGGACGCCAGGTCCGACAAAGTGGCAGCTTAGAGGGCATGGCGGAATCCGGAGTCAACCCGACGGCGGCGGCCCTGCTGGGCCTGCTGCACGACGGCCCGATGACAGGCGGCCAACTGATGGCCGCCGCCGAGCGCCGGCTGGCGCCGTACTGGTCGATGACCCGCAGCCAGGTCTACCGCGAGCTTCCGGTCCTGGCCGAGAAGGGTCTGGTGCGGCTCGGCAAGCCCGGGCCGCGGTTGAGCCAGCCGTATGCGATCACCGCGGCCGGAAAACGGACATTCTCCCGCTGGCTGGCGGAGAACCCCGGCCGGGACACGATCCGTAACCCGATAGCGCTACGGATCGCCTTCGGCGGCCTGCACTCGGCGAGCCAGCTCAAGAACCTGTACGCCTCGGCGAACGAGTACCACACCGAGGCCCTCGCGGCGGTGCGTGAGCAGGTCAAGAACGCCAAGAAGGAAGGCGACAACTACGACGCCAGCGCGCTGGAGTTCGCCGTCGCCTACCACCGGGCCGCGCTGTCCTGGCTGAAGAGCGCCCCGGTCGGCTGACCACCTGCCGCGGGTAGGGCGACCCAGGCAGTAGTCTTGTCTGTCGTGACCGCTGCCGATTACGCCGAACAGCTCAAGGAACTCGACGCCACCCTGCGCAACATCGAGGCCGTCCTCGACCTCGACAAGCTGCGCGAGCAGAAGGCCCGCCTGGAGCAGGAGGCCTCCGCGCCGGACCTGTGGGACGACCAGGCCAAGGCGCAGCAGGTGACGTCGCAGCTGTCGTACGTCAACGGCGAGATCTCCAAGCTCGGCACCCTCCGCTCCCGGCTGGACGACGCCGGGGTGCTGCTGGAGCTGGCCCAGGCCGAGTCCGACCCCGGCACCCTCGCCGAGGTCGAGTCGGAGATCACCGGGCTGACCAAGGCCATCCAGGAGATGGAGGTCCGCACCCTGCTCTCCGGCGAGTACGACTCCCGGGAGGCGCTGGTCGCCATCCGGGCCGGCGCCGGCGGCGTGGACGCGGCCGACTTCGCCGAGATGCTGCTCCGGATGTACCTGCGCTGGGCCGAGCGGCACGGGTACCCGACCGAGGTCTACGAGACCTCGTACGCCGAGGAGGCGGGCCTCAAGTCGGCCACCTTCACGGTCAAGGTGCCCTACGCCTACGGCACGCTCAGCGTCGAGTCCGGCACGCACCGGCTGGTCCGGATCAGCCCGTTCGACAACCAGGGCCGCCGGCAGACCAGCTTTGCGGGCGTCGAGGTGCTGCCGGTGGTGGAGCAGACCGACCACATCGAGATCCCCGAGAACGAGATGCGGATCGACGTCTACCGGTCCTCCGGCCCGGGCGGGCAGAGCGTCAACACCACGGACTCGGCGGTCCGGATCACCCACATCC
The DNA here is from genome assembly GCF_009671205.1 of Micromonospora terminaliae. Taxonomy (NCBI): domain Bacteria; kingdom Bacillati; phylum Actinomycetota; class Actinomycetes; order Micromonosporales; family Micromonosporaceae; genus Micromonospora; species Micromonospora terminaliae. Next base: position 6,569,128 of record NZ_CP045309.1, read on the forward strand.
CGACCGGCATCGTGGTCACCTGCCAGAACGAGAAGTCCCAGCTGCAGAACAAGGCCTCGGCCCTGCGGGTGCTCCAGGCCCGGCTGCTGGAGCGCAAGCGGCAGGAGGAGCAGGCCAAGCTCCAGGGCCTGAAGACCGACGCCGCCGGCTCCTGGGGCGACCAGATGCGCTCGTACGTTCTGCACCCTTATCAGATGGTGAAGGATCTGCGGACCGAGCAGGAGACGGGCAATCCGTCCTCGGTCTTCGACGGCGAACTGGACAGCTTCATCGAGGCGGGTATCCGCTGGCGGAAGCAGCAGCAGCTCACCGCTGACGGTGCGTGATCGATCTTCGACGCAGTGCGTCATCGATCTCTGTCTGACCGGCTGAATCGACGACGCGACCCGCTTCGGAGGGGCTGGGGGCTTGGCTCTCCGGTTACACCGCGTAGACTCTCGACCCGTGATTCAGCTTGAGCAAGTGACGAAGACGTACCCGAAGGCGTCCCGGCCTTCGCTCGACAATGTGTCCGTCTCGATCGAGAAGGGCGAGTTCGTCTTCTTCATCGGTCCATCCGGCTCCGGCAAGTCCACGATCATCAAGATGCTGCTGCACGAGGTCACCCCCAACAAGGGGCGGGTCATCGTCAACGGCAAGGACGTCACGTCGATGCGCTCCTGGAAGCGACCCCACTTCCGGCGTTCCATCGGCTGCGTCTTCCAGGACTTCCGGCTCCTGCCGAACCGCACCGCCTACGAGAACGTGGCGTTCGCGCTGGAGGTGATCGGCAAGACCAAGGCGGTCGCCCGCCGGGTCGTGCCGGAGGTGCTGGAGCTGGTCGGTCTCGGTGGGAAGGAGCACCGCTACCCCCACGAGCTCTCCGGTGGTGAGCAGCAGCGTGTCGCGGTGGCCCGGGCGTTCGTGAACCGGCCGCTGATCCTGCTGGCGGACGAGCCCACCGGAAACCTGGACCCGGACACCTCGATCGAGATCATGCGCCTGCTGGACCGGATCAACCGCACCGGCACGACCGTCGTGATGGTCACGCACGACTCCAACATCGTGAACCAGATGCGCCGCCGCGTCATCGAGATCGAGAGCGGCCGCATCGTGCGCGACCAGGCCCGCGGCGTCTACGGCTGAACCGTTGACCCGCAGCCCCTGACGACGAACACCTCACGCCGGAGAGCCGGAGGAATATCCCGATGCGGATGAAGTACGTCCTGTCCGAGGTACTGGTCGGACTGTGGCGAAACGTCACCATGACGATCGCCATGATCATCACCATGGCGGTGTCGCTGTTCATGCTGGGCGGCAGCGGCCTTCTGTACCAGAAGGTCGGGGACATGAAGGACCTCTACTACGAGAACGTCGAGGTCTCGATCTTCCTGAAGACCGACGTCCAGGAACAGCAGCGGACCGACCTGCAGACCAAGCTCGAGGCCGACCCGCTAATCAAGAACGTCGATTACGTCGACAAGACGGAGGCGTACAAGCGCTTCCAGCAGATGTACGCCGACGCCCCCGACCTGGTGAACGCGGTCAAGCCCGACCAGCTGCCCGAGTCGTTCCGGCTCACGCTGAACGACCCGGAGCAGTACAAGCAGATCTACGACGAGTACAAGACCTCCGAGGGCATCGACACGATCGTCGACCAGAGCAAGCTGCTCGACAAGGTCTTCGGCGTGCTCACGGGCTTCCAGAACGGCGCGCTCGCGATCGCGATCGTGATGGCCATCGCCGCCCTGCTGCTGGTCGCCAACACCATCCAGGTGGCCGCGTACAGCAAGCGGCGCGAGGTCGCCGTCATGAAGCTGGTCGGCGCCTCGAACTGGTTCATCCAGGCGCCGTTCGTGCTGGAGGCGGTGGTCGCCGGTCTGTTCGGCTCGATCCTCGGCCTCCTCGCGTTGATCACGTTGAAGACGGTCGCCGCGGGGAGCTCGATGGCGGCCCTGGAGGGCCTGATCACGCCGATCTCCTGGTCCGAGATCTTCCTGACGTTCCCGCTCATGGCGGCCGTCGGTGGCCTCGTCAGCGCGGTCACCGCCTGGGTCACGCTCCGCTTCTACCTGCGGGTCTAGTTACCGGTACGGCTCTCCGAGGGCCCTCCCGCGCCGGAATAAACGGCGCGGGAGGGTCCTTGTGTTTCCGGTAGCATGATCCGCGCTCCGCGATCGGAAGGGAGGTGGCGCCGATGCCACGGGAAAAGGGTCGCAAGGTGGTCGCCTCCAACAAGAAGGCGCGGCACGACTACGCCATCCTCGACACCTACGAGGCGGGCATGTCGCTGACCGGCACCGAGGTCAAATCCCTGCGGGCCGGGCGGGCGTCGCTGGTCGACGCGTTCGCCCAGGAACGGGACGGCGAGCTCTACCTGCACGGCATGCACATCCCGGAGTACACCCAGGGCACCTGGACCAACCACGAGCCCCGGCGCACCCGGAAGCTGCTGCTCAAGCGGCTGGAGATCGACCGGCTGATCGGCAAGACCAGGGAGAGCGGGCTCACCATGGTCCCGCTGCAGGTCTACTTCTCCGACGGCTGGGCGAAGGTGGAGATCGGCCTGGCCCGGGGTAAGAAGTCGTACGACAAGCGCCAGGACCTCGCCAAGCGGGACGCCGACCGGGAGATCGCCCGGGTGGTGGGCCGGCGCGGCAAGGGCATGGCTGAGTGAAACATCCGGTTTGTCCGGGAGCCCGCCGCGGGCGGGCCTCGGAATGAATCCGGTTGCGCCAGGCGTTAGGCTTGGTGATGCTGCCGACAGGGGCAGCCCGTCGAGGGGGTGACTGGTTTCGACTTCGTACGTTGCGGCAGGGGAAGCGAGCCGAGGAAGCCGACGTCGTCTCGAGAATCGTTCGTCGGAAACCAATAAGCGCCAAGAACAATCGCGCTGACTTCGCTCTCGCCGCCTGAGGCGAGTAGCAAGTCTGTCGGCCTGGGAGCGCCTTCGACCCAGTTAGCCGGCATCAGCTAGAAGGCTGGCCAACCGGACCCGGTCGCGGGGTCCGTGCGGCGAGATCAATCAGCGACTGGGCCCGTCACACCGACTCGCTCGCGTGATCGGAGGGGCCGAGTAGAGGCACAGCGAGCTGCGCTCGGAGAAGCCCTGACAAGGCGGCGAAGGACCCGGGTTCGATTCCCGGCACCTCCACCACCTGACCTGTGCGCCCCGGTCCCACCCGGACCGGGGCGCACAGTCGTCTCCGGACCCGTTGCTGTCTCCGGACCCGTTGTGCCGGCGCTCTAGGCTCCGCCTGTGACCAACGATCGGATCCGGCTCTCCGTCGGCGCGGCGTCCGGCCAGCGCGCCGGGGCCGCCGTGGTGGGTGTCCTGTTCACCGCCTTCGGGGCGGCCTTCGTGCTGCTGCCGCTCGTCGCCGAGGGGCTGCTGCGCCGGGTCACCGGCTTCGGCGACCCGGTTCCCTCGTACGACGACGTGCGGGACCTGCCGCCCGACCTGCTCCCGCCCGACCTGAACGACGCTCCCGCCGCGCCCACGCCGCTGCGCTTCGCCGGACTCTGCGGGCTCCCGTTCGTGCTGCTCGGGCTCTACCTGGTGCTGCGGGTGCTGCGCACGGCCACCTGGCTGGACGGCACCCGGGCCTCGGTCCGCGGTGCGCTCGGCACCCGCACCGTCGACCTGGCCACCGCCGACGTGCGGGGCGGCGCGGTCGCCCACCGGGTCGGCGACGACGGCGTGGTGCGGGTGCCCACCCTCATCGCCCGGGACCGGGAGACCGGCCGGCGGGTCAGCATTCCGTTGCAGGGCCCGGGGCTGGGCACCCTGCCTCCGTACGAGCTGCGGGCGCTCGCCGAGGCGATCACCGCGGGCCGGCCGGACCAGGGCCGCGACGCCGACGCGCACGTCCTCGCCGGCCGGCTGCGCACCATGGCGGAGGATCCGCTGGGGCGATAGGGGCCGCTGTGACCCGTGGGGTGGATGGGGCAGATGAGGCATCCGCTCCTGCTGGACAGGCCGGGGACCCGGGTTCACCATCGCTGTACGCGGTAGCACAGCAGCGCGGGAGGTGCCCATGGTCACCAATCCGATCCAGCAGCCGGCGACCGTCACCGCCGTGCCTCATCCCCGGCCCGCCCTCACCGGCGACCTGTGTGGTCTCGTCCGGGCGCTCGCCACGCCGCCGGCGGAACCGGGCTGGCGGGAGCACCTGGTCGGCCGGCTCGGCCCGGTCCGGCGGGGCTTCGCCGAGCACGTACGGCTCACCGAGGGCCCGGCCGGCCTCTACGCCGAACTGCTCCACCAGGCGCCCCGGCTGGACCGGGGCGTACGGCTCCTGGCCGACGAGCACGTCGCCATCGCGGGCGCGATCGCCGCGCTCCAGCACGCGGTGCGGCTGCCCGCGGTGCCCGCCGAGGAACTGCGGAAGCTGGTCCGGAGCCTGCTGCGGGCGCTGGACCGGCATCGGCAGCGCGGCGCGGACCTGCTCTGGGAGGCGTACCAGGCCGACCTGGGCGGGGAGGACTGACCGGCGGGAACCGGCCGGCGGAGGGCGGCGTCCAACCGGCATGCGTCGCTCTCTCGCCCTGCTCGGGCTGCCGCTCCTGGTCCTGGCCGGCTGCGCCGCGCCCGGCGCCGACCCGGCCGCCCCGCCGGCCGCCGGCCCGGGCGGCGCGTCCGTCTCCGGTCCGGACCACCGCTGGGAGGCGTTCGGCCAGCGGGCCACCGAGGTGGCCGACGCGTGGCGCCCGGGCCCCGTGTGGCGCAGCGGGTACGTCCCGCTCGACGAGGCCACCGTGCTGGTCGGTGACCCGGGCTTCACCGACGAGACGAAACAGGCCTTCCTCAACGGCTGGTACCGGGACCAGACCGCCCTGCCGACCGCCCGGCCCGCCGACGGGACGATCCGCTTCCCGGACGGCGTCCTGCGCGTCCCGCTGGTCAGCGCCGCGGACGCGTACGCCCAGCTGGACCAGGGCGACCCGCCGCCCTGCGAGGGCCGGCCCAGCACACTCGGGCCGGGGCGGCCCAAGGGCGGCCCGACCATCGAGCCCGGCCCGGACGGCTGGGTCGCCACCCAGGCGCCCAGCCCGTGCATCCCGCTCACGGTCACCGGAGTGACGCTGGGCGGCGCGCCGGTGCGGACCAGCCGGGGTGAGGCCACCGTGCCGGCCTGGCTGTTCACCGTGGAGGGTCTCCGGGCGCCGGTGGCCCGCCTCGCCGTCGCGCCGAGCGCGGTCGGCACGGCGCCGGAGGGGACCGCGCCGAGCCGCCCGGTCGACGACGGGATCGTGGGGGCCCTGGACCTGCGGGCGGTGACCGGCAACCGGGTCGACTACCGGGTCGGGACCGGGGCCTGCGACGGGGAGCCCACGCCGCTGGTGCTGGAGCGGGACGACGTGGTGGTGATCGGCGGCGGGGTGGTCCGCTCGACCGGACCCTGCACCATGCAGCTCGTCATGAAGCCGGTGAGCGTCACGCTCAAGGCGCCCCTCGGCGGCCGGGCGGTGCTCGACGCGGCCAGCGGCACGCCGCTCCTCGTGCGCCGCTGACCGCTAGAGGATCCGCGGCACGTCGGTGCTGATCGGCACCGGCAGCACGGTCGGCCGGTCGGCCGCCAGCGCGGCGGCCAGCGCCGGGCCGATCCCGTCCGGCGACTCCACCACCTCGGCCGCGCAGCCGTAGCCGCGCGCCACCGCGGTGACGTCCAGCCCCGGCAGGTCCAGCGCCGGCACCCCGGGCGTGTGCTTCAGCTCGGCGAACGCCTTGAGGATCGCGTACTGCCGGTTGACCGGGACCACGACGGGGAGCGGCAGGCCGAGCTGCGCGGCGGTCCACAACGCCTGCACCGAGTAGTGGAAGGAGCCGTCGCCGACCACCGCGACCACCGGCCGGCCGCGCCCGGTGTCCCGCTCGGCCAGCGCGATGCCCACCGCCGCCGGCAGGCCGAAACCCAGGCCGCCGCTGGCCATCGTGAAGTACGAGCGGGGCCGGCCGATCCGCAACCGGCGGCGCAGCGCGGCCAGGTTGGACGGGGACTCCTGCACGAGCACCCCGTCGGCCGGCCACTGCCCGGCCAGCGCGGCGAAGAGGGCGTCGGCGCTCGGGGGATCGGCCGCCTCGGGTGGCGCCGGGGTCTCCCGGGCCGGCGGCGGGGGACGATCCGTCGGGGGCAGCAGCTCCACGAGCCCGGCCATGGCCAGCCCGGCCTCGCCGAGCAGGCTCTCGCCGACCGGGGCCCGGGCCGCCTCGTCCGGGTCGTCGGTGACGTGCAGCAGCCGGGCGTCGCCGGGCAGGTAGTCACCCGGCACGTGCGGGTAGTAGCGGAACACCGGGGCGCCGACCACCAGCACCGTGTCGTGGCCGCGCAGCGCCTCGCTCAGCGGGCCGATCGCGTACGGCAGGACGCCCCGGAACTGCGGATGGTCCTCGGGGAAGACGGCCCGCTCCGGCGCCGGGGCGGCCCAGACCGGCGCGGCCAGCCGCTCGGCCAACGCCACGGCGGCCGGCCAGGCGTCGGACCGGTCCACCGCCGCGCCCAGCACCAGCACCGGAGCCCGTGAGGCGGCCAGCGTGGCGGCGAAACCGCGCAGCCGGTCCGGGTCCGGCGCGATCCGGGTGGCCACCGTCCGCACCTGCGGCGGCGGGTCGGCGGGCCGGTCCCAGTCGTCCATGGGCAGGGACAGGAAGACCGGCCCGGTCGGTGGCTGCACCGCCGCGGCGTACGCCCGCATGAAGGCCGCCGGGATGTCCTGGGCGCGTGCCGGCTCGTGGGCCCACTTCACGTACGGGTGGACCAGCTCGACCGCCCGGGGGCTGGCCAGGCGGGGCTCGATCAGCAGCATCTCCCGGGTCTGCTGGCCGGCGGTGACGATCAGCGGCGTCCGGTTGTGCCAGGCGGTGACCAGGTTGCCCATGCCGTTGCCGGTGCCCGGGGCGGTGTGCAGGTTGACGTGGGCGGGGCGGCCGGTGGCCTGCGCGTAGCCGTCGGCCATGGCCACGGCCGACGCCTCCTGGAGCGCGTGCACGTAGCGGAAGTCGGCCGGGAAGTCGGTGAGGAACGGTTCCTCGGTGGAGCCGGGATTGCCGAACACGGTGGTCAGGCCCAGCGCGCGGAGCAGGTCGTAGGTCGTCTCGCGGACCGTTGCCATCGCCGGCTGCCTCCCGTCCCCCGCGCGTGCCGGGGACGGCCCCGTGATCAGCTCCCCGACCAGCCGAATCTATCGGGCCGAGGGTGACTTTTCGGGCGCTTCCCAGCGCTCAGGGTAGCGGGAACGGAAGCTTGATCCCGTCCAGCGCCCGCCCGCAGGGGCAGTCCCGTTCGGTGGGCAGCGCGGCGACCGCGTCCAGCAGCACCCCGCGCAGCCGGTCCGTGTTCTCCGCGAAGACCCGGAAGACCTCCTCCTGGGTGACCGACTCGCCCGCCTCGACGCCCGCGTCCAGGTCGGTGACCAGGGCGATCGAGGTGTAGCAGAGGGCCAGCTCGCGGGCGAGCACCGCCTCCGGGTGCCCGGTCATGTTGACCACCGTGCCGCCCATCGAGGCGTACCAGCGCGACTCCGCCCGGGTGGAGAAGCGCGGCCCCTCGACCACCACCACGGTGCCGCCGTCCACCGCGGGCACGCCACGCCCGGCCGCCGCGTCGAGCAGCGTCCGCCGCCCGGCCGGGCAGTACGGGTCGGCGAAGGAGACGTGCACCGCACCCTGGTCGTAGTAGGTCTGGGTGCGCCCGCTGGTGCGGTCGACGAGCTGATCGGGCACCACGAACGTGCCCGGGCCCAGCTCCGGCCGCAGCCCGCCGACGGCGCAGGGCGCCAGCACCTGGCGTACGCCCAGGGACCGCAGCGCCCAGAGGTTGGCCCGGTAGGGGATCAGGTGCGGCGGGTAGCGGTGATCCCGCCCGTGGCGGGGCAGGAACGCCACCCGCCGGCCGGCCACCTCGGCGATCGTGACCGGGTCCGACGGCGCGCCGTACGGCGTCTCCAGCACGTGTTCGGTGGCGCCGTCGAGCAGGGCGTAGAGGCCCGACCCGCCGATCACCGCCAGTTCGGCCGTAGCCGCCATCCGGCCCTCCCTCGATCCGTGGCGATCACCCGCCGGTCAGACCTTAGCCACCGGGCGGGGCGCAGGCTATGGTGCCTTGCATGGCGTTGACAGCGCGGCTGGTCGCGGCGTACGGCTGACGGGTGTCGGACATGCAGGGTGAGGGACAGGCGATCGGTGGCCGAGCCATGGATTCCATGACCGGGCGGCTGCTGGTCGCGACGCCTGCGCTGAAGGACCCGAACTTCGACCGCACGGTCGTGCTGCTGGTGGCCCACGAGCCCGGTGGCGCCCTCGGCGTCGTGCTGAACCGGGCCACCGAGGTCCCGGTGGCCGACGTCCTGGGCGACTGGAGCGACCTGGCCCGCCACCCCGCGGTGCTCTTCGAGGGCGGCCCCGTGCAGCCCGACTCGGCCATCTGCCTGGCCCGGATGCGTCACCCGATCAAGCCGGTGAAGGGCTTCCACCGGGTCTCCGGCGCGGTGGGCACCATCGACCTCTCGGTCGACCCGGAGAAGCTGCGCGACGCCGTCGGGGGGATCCGGGTCTTCGCCGGCTATTCCGGCTGGGGCGCCGGGCAGCTGGAGCGGGAGATCGAGGACGGCTCCTGGTTCGTGCTCGACGCCCTCCCCGGCGACGCCTTCGTCGACCGCCCGGACGACCTCTGGCCCATGGTGCTGCGCCGACAGGGCGGCATGATGGCGGCGGTCGCCCACTTCCCCCCGGATGTGGCCCTGAACTGAGTGGCCGGCCGGGGTACCCCGCGAGATGACCATGCCGACCGGCGTGTGTATAGTTCTCTCCGTGCCCGGGCGACCGGGGACAACCGCAAGGGGCCGTGGCGCAGCTGGTAGCGCACCACACTGGCAGTGTGGGGGTCAGGGGTTCGAGTCCCCTCGGCTCCACCCTTCACGATCAGGGCGTTCGTCGGACACGACGGACGCCCTTTGTCGTATTCGGAGCCGGAAGTAAGCGAGGCTGGTTCCCCTCGCCCCACGGCGCGTCCTCCATCACTCCCGCTGCCGGTACGGGTCGCGTGGGCATGACGTGGCTGCAGCTGTTCATGTGACCTCCGATCCCGCAGTGACCGAGGAGTTCCCTGAGCACTCGGGGGTGAAGGCTTGAAGCGGGCTGCTGCGCCATCAAGGTCCGGCTTATGCTGGCCTGCCTCGTGCCACTGATCTCAGCGAAGGATGGACATGGAAAACCTGCTCGTGGTGGGAGTGGTCATCGCCGCTCTCCTAGCGGTGCTGCTGCTCATGGGGCTGCGGAAGGGTAGGCGGGTACGCGCGATGGTCAAGAACTCCCCTCAGCTTCCTCCTGACCAGCTACGCGCCATGGGCATGTCGGTATTGGCCAAGCTCGTCGAGCAAGGCGCCGGCAAGGATGGCTACGTGGCAGTGCTCCCCGCGCTCACGTCCCTGAAGATCCGCCCCATGTCCCGTGAACACGTCGACGTCACGACGTACCTGCTGGGCCACGGCTTCGTTGTGGAGAAGTCGGGTGAGCCGGTGCTGGTCAATGTGATGGTCACGGACGCCGGCCGTGCTGCACGTGACGCAGGACGTTCCCTTGCGACTGAGCCGTGATGACGACCAGCTGACCCCAGCTCGCGCGCCCTCCTGAGCCGCCTCGACCCGTGAACGACGACAGCCTGGTCAAGGTTGGGCGGGAGCCGTCGATGTCCGGAGCAGTCCGGTCGCGCCCGCGCCGGCCAGCAGGCCGAGTGCCAGCGCCCCGATCAACCGGGTCCCCGTGGTGTGCGGCAGGAACGCGCCCGGCAACCGCGCGGCGACGAGCGCCCCGGCGGCGGCCACCGCGCCGGCGACGGCCCAGAACAGCCGGGGCCGCGCCGGGACCCGCGGAGGCTCGCCGTGCCACGCCCGCAGCAGCCCGCGCCGACCGATGTGTGCCGCGAGGGCCAGCGCCGCCAGCGCGCCGAGCGCGGTCGAGGCCACGTCGAACACGGGTGCGTTCTCGGTCACGCGATCCCACGCCTGGTGGGTGCCGGCCGCGAGCACGGCCGAGAGCGCGGTGACCGCCAGGCGGGGCCGGGACAGCCCGAGCACGCCGTAGTCGCGGAGGGCCAGCGCCGCGGGCCGGGACGGCAGGTGGGCGGCGACGGCCGGCGCGGCCCGGCGTACGAGGGCCGCGCAGAGCAGCGTCACGGGCAGGCAGAACAGCACGAGCCCGGCCGGCTGGTGCGAGAGCGGGAACACGGGCAGCCCCGAGCCGTCGAGGGCGTACGCCAGGTCCGGTGCGGCCGAGCCGACGACGAGGGCAACGCCGTCGAACCAGCCGGGCCGCCAGAGCTTGAGCGGCAGCGGCGGCGCGGCGTGTGAGGGGAACGTCAGGGGCACGGGTTCTTTCTAGCCGAAGACTGGTGGACCCGCTCGCACGACGGAGAGCCGGAGGAGAAGCCCGGCTGATCCCTAACATGGGCTCGTGACCGTAGATCTGTTCGCGGGTCTGCCCGTCCGCGACTACCGTGCGGCGGCGGCCTGGTACGAGCGACTCCTCGGCGCCCCACCCTCGTTCCTGCCGAACGACACCGAGGCGGTGTGGGAGCTCGCCGAGCACCGGTACGTGTACATCGAGGTGCGGCCCGAGCACGCCGGGCACGCCATGCACACCGTCTTCGTCGACGACCTAGACGCCCGTCTCGCGCAGATCGCCGACCGGGGCCTGACGCCGGCCGAGCGCGAGACCTACGACAACGGGGTCCGCAAGGCCATCTTCCGCGACCCGGACGGCAACGAGATCGGCTTCGGCGGCGGCCCGGCCTGACCGGAGCCGGCCGGTGGCGGCGTCCGCCCTGCCGGACGGACGCCGCCGGTGGAGTCAACGCGGCTGGTACGCCTTCGGCAGGCGCATGCCCCGCTCGGCCATGAGCTGCCGCACGCGGTTCGGGTAGTTCGTGATGATCCCGTCGACGCCCAGGTCCATCAGCGCCGCCACGGTCGCCGGGTCGTCGCAGGTCCACGGCACGACCTTCAGGCCGCGGGCGTGCGCGTCGGCGATCATCTTCGCGTCCGGGTACAGCCGGAAGGCCGGATCGGCGATCGTGCCGTTCTGCGGGAAGCCGTAGTTGGGGGAGAGGGCGGTCACACCGGGGATGGCGGCCGCCGCGCGGACGAAGTCGCCGCCGAAGTCGTCCGCGTCCAGGCCGCCCAGCCAGGGCGAGGCGCCGGGCTTGCCGACCTGGAGGAAGTCGTAGTTGGTGAGCGCCACCAGCGGCCACCGCGGCGCGAGCCCGTGCATCACCCGCAGCGCACCCCAGTCGAACGACTGGATGGTGACCTGGTCCTCGATGCCCGAGGCGCGGATCTCCTCGAAGACCCGGCGGACGAACAGCTCGCGCGGTGCGGTCTGCTCGGGCGCGCCGGCCTCCACCTTCGTCTCGATGTTCAGCGTGAGCTGGTGGGCGCGCCAGCTCTTCACGAGGCCCAGCACGTCCCGCAGCTCGGCCATCCGGACACCGGCGATCTGCTCCTGCTCCGGGAAGCCGGGCAGCTGCTGGTAGCCGCAGTCCATGGTCTTGATCTGGGCCAGGGTCAGGTCCTTGATGTACTTCCCGACGTACGGGTACAGCGGGTCGCCCGGGGTCACCGGGCCGGTGTCGCGGCACTTCTGCGCACTGACCTGCCGGTCGTGCGTGACGACCACCTTCTCGTCCCGGGTGACCTGGGTGTCCAGCTCCAGCGTGGTGACGCCGAGGCGCATTGCCTTGGCGAAGCCGGCCAGGGTCTCCTCGGTGGTGAGCCCGATCCCGCCCCGGTGCGCCTGCAGGTCGAAGTGGGTCTTCTGCGGCAGCACGCCGGGGCCTCCGGCGGGAGCCGCGTGGGCGGCCGTGGGCACGGCCAGCACCGCCCCGGCGGCCAGCACCGTCATGAGCTGACGGACGGACATGGAAAAACCTCCGCTACTTCGGTTGAACGCGTGCGCAGCCGAAGCTAGGTGCGGGGGCGGTGTCCGCCGTGGCCCTGACGTGAGGAGACGGTGAACGTTCGCGGGCGCGCTGGGTGGCCCCCCGGCCGGGCCACGGCGTGCCGCGGCCCGGCCGGGGGGCGTCACCGGCGGGACTTGGGCAGGTCGAACTGGTCGGCCCGGCGGCAGTCCTTGGGGCCACCGATGGCGCCCGGCCCGACCCGGTCGAGGGCCTGGCGGGCCCGGTGCCGGCCCAGGTTCCAGGCGTACCAGGGGTCGGACTCCTCGAGGTCGTCGGCGATCCAGCTCAGCGTGCAGCGGCGGACCGGGTCGGGGAGCCGGGTCAGCGCGGGCGTCGCGTCGGCGGAGAGGGCCCGCAGGTACCAGGCGTCGATCTTGCCGGTCTGCTCGTACCGGAGGATGTTCCGCTTCGCCGCGTAGTCCTCCGGGTTCAGCACGGCCAGGCCGAGCAGCATGGCCACGGCCAGCGCGACCGTCGTGCCCGGGATCCACCGGCCCTGCCAGCGCACCCCGGCGGCCAGGACCATCAGGAAGACCGCGCCGAGCAGCAGCTCGAACGCCATCACGAAGATCCGCTCGCCGGTGAAGCTGTAGACCTTCTGGTACGTCCACATCCGGGACAGCGCCGACACCACGATCACCACGCTGAGGGCGCTGAGCAGGCCCAGCAGGACGCGCAGCAGCATCCGCTCGACCGGCCGCTCCCGGCTGGCCCAGCGGCTCACCCCGCCCAGCACGGCCAGGGTCAGCAGGGTGACGAACAGGAGCTGCCAGAAGCCGCTGCGGGCGTACTCCGAGTAGCTGAGCCCGGCCACCTTCCGCACGTGCCGCTCGCCGCCGAAGAGCACGGTGAACTGCACGATCACGAAGCCGACGAAGAGCAGCGTCAGCGCGCCGATGGCCGGCGCCCACTCCAGCACGCCGAGCCGGCGGGTGCCCGATCGGTCCACGGTGGACAGATCGGGCGGGGCGGCCATGGTGTAGACCGCCGCGACGGCGATGAGCCCGCCGACCGCGGCCAGGAAGATCCAGCGGAACACCGTACCGATGTTGATCTCGGGGACGATCGCGTTCAGCACCTCAGAGAAGGCGGCGTCGGCCGAGGCGAGCAGGCTGCCGAAGACCAGCAGCACCAGCACGGTGGCGACCACCGAGCCGGTGACCTTGCGAACCGTGCCGGCCTCCGGTGAGGCGGTGACGTGCCGCCGTACCCAGGGCAGGCCGCGGAACGCCGCGAACGGCGTGGCGGCCAGGCCGAACAGGATCGAGCGGACCAGCCGGCCGCCGACGATCGCCAGGGTGGCGCACCCCAGGGCGCCGAGTACGCAGAACGTCACCAGCCACCAGGCGTTGCGGAACGCCAGCACCGCCAGGAGGACCAGGGCCGCCGCCGCCCACCCGCCCCGGATCAGGCGCTCGGCGCGGGGCAGTCCGGCGGTACGCCGGCGCACCGCCACCAGGACGCCGAGAGTCAGCGTGAGCCAGCCCAGGAACCAGCCGATGCCGACCCGGCTCAGCGGCACGAAGAACGCGGTGCCGAGCGCCCCGGCCAGGACCGCGAGGGGGACCGCCCGGCCCGTGGCCTGCTTCGGGCCCGGCCAGCGCGCGCCGAGGAACGAGGTCCGCGGCGTCCTCGGCCGGGGCGTCCAGACGGCGGCGGGCGGGTAGCCGCCCCAGGGCTGCTCGGGATACGGCGGCGGGACCGGGGCGGCGGCCGGCGGGGCTGCCGGCGAGCCGGTCGTCGCCGGTCCGGCGGTGGGGACTGCGGCGGCTGCCGGCGCGGGCACGCGTTCCGGTTCCGTCCTGCTAACCGGTGTCGGCTCGGTGGCCGTCGGCTCCGCAGCGGCGGCGGGCATTTCGGCTGCTGCGCCGGCGGGCGTGGCAGCACGGTCGACGCGAACCGCCGGCGCGCCGCTCGGGGCCGGGCTCTCCACGGCCGGCGCGGCGGCCTGGGCGGGGACGCCCGGCGCGGCGGTCCGAGTGGGCGCGCCCGCCGCGGGGACCAGCATCCGTGGGCCGGCCGGCTGCCCGGAGGCGGTCGCGGGCTGCCCCTCGGCCACCGGCACCAGCGGCACGAACAGCGCGTAGCCACGGGTGCCGGGCGGCACGACCACGGGGATGGCCCAGGCCGGCTGCCCCTCCGGTCCGGGCCACGGCATCGCGGGCGGCGCGCCCGCCACCTCGGGCACGACGAGCAGGTGGGGCGTCACGTCGGCGGGGACGTCGCCGGTCGTGGACCCGGCCGCCGGGGCGGGTCGGGGCGCATCGGGCGTCTGTGGCGGCTCGGGCACGGCTCGCTCCTTGATCGCGGGGTGCCGTCACTGTAGGGCCCCACCCCGTCCCGCCGCCGCCCCTGCCGTCCGTTCGGTCAGCACACCCGAGCCGGGCCGTGGATCCCCCGCACCGGCGCACCGATCGAACCTTTGCCGCCCCGCCTCCGTACCAGTGCGCGGGAGGTGGATGACATGGCCGTACGCCGCACACTCGCCGCGCTCGCGGCCGTCGCCGCGACCCTGCTGCTCACCGCCGTGCCGGCGAGCGCCCACGGCGCACCCACCAGCCCGTTGAGCCGGGCGGCGGCCTGTGGTCCCGAGGGTGGCCGGGCGGACACGCCGGCCTGCCGGGCCGCGATCGCCGCCGGGGCCGCCGTGCGGGAGTGGGACAACATCCGGGTGGCCCGGATCGACGGGCGGGACCGGGAGCGCATCCCCGACGGGGAGCTGTGCAGCGGCGGGCTGTCGGCGTACCGGGGGCTGGACCTGCCCCGGACCGACTGGCCGGCCACCACGCTCACGGCCGGCGCCCGGTACACCTTCCGCTACCGCACCACGATCCCGCACAAGGGCACGTTCCGGTTCTACGCCACCACCGCCTCGTACGCCCCGACCCGCCGCCTGACCTGGGCGGACCTGGAGGAGAAGCCGTTCCTGACGGTCACCGACCCGCCGATCCGCGAGGGCGCGTACCAGATGCCGGGGCGGCTGCCGGCGGGGCGCACGGGCCGGCACATCATCTACACGATCTGGCAGAACTCCAACACCCAGGACACCTACTACTCCTGCTCCGACGTGGAGTTCCGGTCGCCGTCCGGCGGTGCGGCGACAGCGCCGCGTACCAGGAAGCCGGCCCCGCCACCGGCGAGCGCCGCGCCGCGTGCCGTGCCGCGGGCCGCGACCGGCGACCGGGCCGGTGAGCCGGCGGCGGGGGTGCCGGTGGCGGCGGTGACCGACACCCGCACGTTCCCCCGGCCGCTCGTGTTCGGTGCGGCGGCCGGGGTCAGCGTGCTGCTCGCCGCCGTGGTGGCGACGCGGTTGCGGCGGGCCGGCAGCGTGCCCGTCGGCCGGCCGTGCGGGGTCCGCAACCACCGCGCCGGCCGGCGCCGGATCTGGTAGGCCTCAGCCCAGGTGCCGGTCGATCTCGGCGAGTTCCTCGGCGCCGAGGTCGAGGTTGTCCAGCGCGGCGACGTTCCCCTCCAGCTGGGCGACGCTGCTCGCCCCGATGATCAGGCTGGTCATGCGGGGGTCGCGCAGCGCCCAGGCCAGCGCCAGCTGGGCCAGGCTCTGGCCGCGCCGCTCGGCCACTGCGGCGAGCCCGCGGATGGTCGCCATCTTCTCCTCGCTGAGGTCGCTCTCGTTGAGGAAGACGCTGGTGCGCACCCGGGAGTCGGCGGGAATGCCCCCCAGGTAGCGGTCGGTGAGCAGGCCCTGCGCCAGCGGGCTGTAGGCGATGCAGCCGGCGCCGGCCTGCTCCAGCGTGTCCAGCAGGCCGTCGGCCTCGGTCCAGCGGTTGAGCATCGAGTACGACGGCTGGTTGATCAGCAGCGGGGTGCCCAGCTCGCGGAGGATCTCGGCGGCCCGGGCGGTCTGCTCCGAGTTGTAGTTGGAGATGCCGACGTAGAGCGCCTTGCCGGAGCGGACGACTGCGTCCAGCGCGCCCATCGTCTCCTCCAGCGGGGTGTCCGGGTCGAACCGGTGGGAGTAGAAGATGTCGACGTAGTCGAGGCCCATCCGGCGCAGCGACTGGTCCAGCGACGAGATCAGGTACTTGCGCGAGCCCCACTCGCCGTACGGGCCGGGCCACATGAGATAGCCGGCCTTGCTGGAGATGACCAGCTCGTCCCGGTACGGCTTCAGGTCGGTGGCGAGCATCCGGCCGAAGTTCTCCTCGGCGGCGCCGGGCGGCGGGCCGTAGTTGTTGGCCAGGTCGAAGTGGGTGATCCCGAGGTCGAAGGCGCGCCGGACGATGTCCCGCTGCCGCTCGTACGGGCGGTCCGGCCCGAAGTTGTGCCACAGCCCGAGCGAGATGGCGGGCAGGCGCAGGCCGCTCCGGCCGCTGCGCCGGTAGATCATCGAGTCGTAACGGTCTTCGCTGGCGAGGTAGGTCACGCCTCCGACCCTAGTCCCGGCCCCTGACCAGGCCGGAGCGGAGGTGGGCCGGCGGAACCGGCGTGCGGTCCCGCCCGCTTGGGTAGCTTCGAGTCCATGCGCTACGTCCCGCTCGACACTCCCAAGCCCATCTCGAAGATCGGCCTCGGCACGTGGCAGTTCGGCTCGCGGGAGTGGGGCTACGGCCCCGACTACGAACAGCGGGCGGCGCAGATCGTCCGGCGGGCGCTCGACCTGGGCGTCACGCTCTTCGACACCGCCGAGATCTACGGCTTCGGCCGCAGCGAGCGCATCCTCGGCGCGGCGCTGGGCGACGACCGGGCCAAGGTCGTGGTCGCCAGCAAGATCTTCCCGGTGCTGCCGCTCGCCCCGGTCGTGCAGCAGCGGGCGGTCGCCTCGGCCGCCCGGCTCGGCGTGGCCGGCATCGACCTCTACCAGGTGCACCAGCCCAACCCGGTGGTCGCCGACACCACCACCATGCGCGGCATGCGGACGCTCCAGGACGTCGGGCTGGTCGGCGAGGTCGGGGTCAGCAACTACGGCCTGCGCCGCTGGCGGTTCGCCGAGGCCGCGCTGGGTCGCCGGGTGCTGAGCAACCAGGTCCGCTACAGCATGGTCGACCGCGGCCCCGAGAAGGACCTGATCCCGTACGCGGAGCAGGCCGGCCGCATCGTCATCGCGTACAGCCCGCTCGCGCAGGGCTTCCTGTCCGGCCGGTACGACGCGCGGAACCCGCCGGCCGGTGCGGTGCGGCGGGCCAACCCGTACTTCCTGCCGGCGAACCTCGACCGGGGCACCGAACTGATCGCCACCCTGCGCGAGATCGCCGACGCGCACGACGCCACGCCCAGCCAGATCGCCCTGGCGTACGTGCTCCGCCAGCCCAGCGTGGTGGCCATCCCCGGCGCGTCCGGGGTGGAGCAGGTCGAGCGCAACGCGGCCGCCGCCGAGATCGACCTGGCCGACGACGAGTACGCCGCGCTCGTCACCGCCGCCCACGCGTTCCGCCCGGTCACCGGGCTGGCCGCCGTACCCAAGCTGATCCGCGCCCGCACCGGGAAGTGACCACCATGGACGACATCACCGCACTGATCCTCGACGACCACGCCGCCTTCCGCCGCGGCTTCGCCCGGCTCGACGACGCCCGGGACCCGGCCGAGCTGCTGGCCGTCTGGGAGGCGCTCGCCCTGCACCTCGACATCCACGCCGAGGCCGAGGAGGCCATCCTCTACCCGCACCTCGTCAAGCACGGCGACGACGGCGCGGAGGAGACCGAGGACGCCATCGGCGACCACAACAAGATCCGCGACGCCGTCGCCGAGTCGAAGCTGCACGAGGTGGGCTCGGACGCGTGGTGGGCGGCCGTGTGGCGGGCCCGCCGGGAGAACAGCGAGCACCTGGCCGAAGAGGAGGACGAGGCGCTGCCCGACTTCCGCCGGCACGCCAGCGTCGAGCTGCGGGCCGAGCTCGGGCAGCGCTGGCTCACCTTCTACGGCGAGCACAAGAACGGCCGCAACCTGCCCTTCCGCGACAAGGACCCGGAGCGGTACGTCCAGGATCACCGCTGACCCGATCTCCCCGGCACGGGGGAGTCGGTGAGCCCTCGTCGGGCGGCAGAATGACCGGGTGACGGTCCCGGGCGTGCTGGCGCCGCTGGTGCGCGGGAGCACCTGGCGGCGCGCCGTGTTCCTGCTCCTCGGCGGGGTGCTCGCCCTGCCGTACGCGCTGCTCGTGGCGGCGTTCGCGCAACTGCTCGGCAACGCCGGCGTGCCCCGTCCGGTCGGCGGCGGGCTGCTGCTGGTCGGCGGGGGGCTCGCCGCCGTGCCGGTGTTCCTCGCCGGCAGCCGGGCGCTGGAGATCGCCGCCGCGCGGGCGCTGCTCGAGGTCGACCTGCCCGAGCCCGCGCCGGGCCACCGGATCGACCGGGAGACCCGGCTGCGCTCCGCGCTCTGGATCGCCCTGCACCTGCTCACCGGCGCGCTCGTGCTGTTCGCGGCGATCAGCGCGTTCCCCATGGCGCTGGTCTTCCTCGCCGGGCTGGCCGGCGTGGACACCGGCGCCGGCCCCGGCGACGGCTTCGGCCCGTTCGACCCGGACCGCCCGGTCGTGGCGGGACTGGCCGGGCTGGCCCTGCTGGTCGCGCTCGGGTACGCGGTCGCCGGGCTGGGCGCGCTCGCCGCCTCGATGGCGCCCGTGCTGCTCGGCCCGGCCCAGGCCGAGCGGATCGCCGCCCTGGAGGCCCGGTCCGCCCGCCTGGCCGAGCGCAACCGGCTGGCCCGCGAGCTGCACGACTCGGTGGGGCACGCCTTGACCGTGGCGACCCTCCAGGCCGGCGCCGCCCGCGAGCTGCTCGACACCGATCCGGAGTTCACCCGCCGGGCGCTGCGCGCCATCGAGGAGACCAGCCGCCGGGCGATGGACGACCTGGACCACGTGCTCGGCCTGCTCCGGGAGACGGCGGACGGGACGGCGCCCGCGCCCACCGCGCCGCAGGCCACCCTGAACGGGCTGGACCGCCTGGTCGCCGACACCCGGGCGGCCGGCCTGGCCGTGGAGTCCCGGGTCAGCGGGGCGCTCGACGGGCTGCCCGCCGTGGTGTCCCGGGAGGGCTACCGGATCGTGCAGGAGGGGCTGACCAACGCGGCCCGGCACGGCCGGGGACCGGTGCGCCTGCGGGTGGCCGTACCCCCTGGTCGTCTGGAGATCGAGCTGGTCAACGCGCTGCGCGGCACAACCGGGCCGGGTGGCGGCGGGCGCGGCCTGGACGGCATGCGGGAGCGGGTGCTGCTGCTCGGCGGGCAGCTCACGGCCGGCCCGGAGGGCGACCGCTGGCGGGTCCGGGTCACCCTGCCGGCGCCGAGGGGGGAGACCCGGTGACCATCGACGTGCTGATCGTCGACGACGACGAGCTGATCCGGGTCGGCCTGCGGGCGATCGTGGACGCCCAGCCGGACCTGCGGGTGGTCGGCGAGGCCACGGACGGCGCCGAGGTGCCGCCGCTGGTGGCCCGGCTGCGCCCCCGGGTGGTGCTCATGGACGTCCGGATGCCGGCCATCGACGGCATCCAGGCCACCCGGCGGCTGCTGGCCGCCTCCGCCGACCCGCCCCGGGTGCTCGTCGTCACCACGTTCGCCAACGACGAGTACGTCTACGAGGCGCTGCGCGCCGGGGCCAGCGGGTTCCTGCTCAAGCGGGCCCGCCCGGCCGAGGTCGTGGAGGCGATCCGGGTGGTGGCGGCCGGTGAGTCACTGCTCTTCCCGGCGGCGATCCGGCGGCTCGCCGGCGCGTACGGCGTCCGGGGCGGCGACGGGCTGCGCGCGGCCCGGCTCACCGAGCGGGAGGGCGAGGTGCTGCGGCTCATGGCCGCCGGGCTGTCCAACCCGGAGATCGCCGACCGGCTGGTGGTCGGCGTGGAGACCGTCAAGACGCACGTCGGCAACGTGCTGGCCAAGCTCGGGGTGCGCGACCGGACCCAGGCGGTGATCGCCGCCTACGAGTCGGGTTTCGTAATGCCGGCCGGCTGAGGAGTCCCTCCGGTGGGGGAGGCGGTCCACCCCGGCGCGGGAGGGATCCGGAGGGCGCCCGGCCGACGCTGGGAGCATGACGACAACGACCGATTCCCCACCTCGTCGGGCCGCCCGGACCCGGCTCGACCTGGCCGCCCCGCTCGCCGCCGCCTGGCTCGGCGGCTGGGGCGTGCTCGCCCTGGTCTCGACACTGACCGGCGCCGGCTACCCGTTCGGCGCCAACGACCCGCACGGCGGCGACGTCAGCCTGCTCCGGCTGGTCCCGGTCGACACCGGAGCGCCGATCTTCGCCGGGGTGCTGCTGCTCGCGGCGGTCGCGGCCCTCGCCATGAGCGGCCCCGCGACGGTACGCCGCCCCGGCCTGCCCCGCGCGCTGCTGCTCGGCTACGGCTGGGCGGTCGTCTTCGCGCTGACCGTGGTCGTCCCGGACGCCCGGGTGCTGATCGTGCTCGGCTACCTGCCAATCCTGATCATCGGCGCCCCGTTCGGCTGGCCGCCCGTCGACTACGGGCAGATCTTCGACTGGCCGCTGGCGGCCCGGTGCGCCGCACTCGTCGGCGGCGTCCTGCTGGCCGGGGCGCTGCTGCTCTGGCAGCGGCGGACCGCCGGCGCCTGCCCGGCCTGCGGCCGGGACGACCACGAGCGGGGCTGGACCTCGCCCGCCTCGGCGGCCCGCTGGGGGCGCTGGGCCGCGTACACGGCCGCCGTGATCCCCTTCGTCTACGCGCTCACCCGGTTTGCCTGGGCGGCCGGTATCCCGCTGGGCATCTCCCGGGACTTCCTGGCCGAGATGCGGGAGACCGGGCTGGTCTGGGCCGGGGCCGGGCTGGGCGGGTTCGCCACCGTCGGGGCGATCCTCACCCTCGGGCTGGTCCGCCCCTGGGGCGAACGGTTCCCCCGCTGGATGGTGGGCCTGGCCGGCCGGCGGGTGCCGATCAAGCTGGCGGTGATACCGGCGACGCTGGTCGCCGTGGCGGTGACGGCCGCCACCCTCGGGCTCATGAGCAACCCGGAGTTCTGGCGGATGGCCGGCGGGTTCAGCCTGGCCTCCGCGCCGGCGCTGCTGTGGCCGCTCTGGGGCGTCGCGCTGGGCGCGGCCACCCTGGCGTATTACCTGCGGCGGCGGGGTGCGTGCGCCCGCTGCGGGCGGCCCGTCCCCGGTCGGTGACGGGGCCGGCAACCCGGAAGGCGGCGCGCGGTCACCCGGCCGAGATAGCGTGGGTCGGGTGACTGCGCCCAACCAGGTTCCCCCGGTCCCGCCCGCCGACCTGCCCGGCACGCTCGGCGAGCTGCGGGCGTCCGGCCATCACTACCGCACGGTCAAGCAGGAACTCCGCGACAACCTCCTCGCCCGGATGCGCGCCGGCGAGGAGCGCTTCCCCGGCATCGTCGGGTACGAGGACACGGTGCTGCCCGAGGTCGAGCG
The DNA here is from genome assembly GCF_009671205.1 of Micromonospora terminaliae. Lineage (NCBI taxonomy): Bacteria > Bacillati > Actinomycetota > Actinomycetes > Micromonosporales > Micromonosporaceae > Micromonospora > Micromonospora terminaliae. The sequence goes on from NZ_CP045309.1 coordinate 6,590,398, forward strand.
GGCCCTGCTCGCCGGCCACGACATGGTGCTGCTCGGCGAGCGCGGCCAGGGCAAGACCCGGCTCATCCGCTCCCTCGGCGCGCTGCTCGACGAGTGGACCCCGGTGCTCCCCGGCTCGGTGCTCAACGAGCACCCGATGCACCCGCTCACCCCGGCGTCCCGCGCCCTCGTCGCCGAGCGCGGCGACGACCTGCCGATCGGCTGGCTGCACCGCTCGATGCGCTACGGCGAGAAGCTCGCCACCCCGGACACCAGCGTCGGCGACCTCATCGGCGACGTCGACCCGATCCGGCTCGCCCAGGGGCGTACCCTCGGCGACCCGGAGACCATCCACTTCGGACTCGTGCCGCGCACCAACCGGGGCGTCTTCGCCGTCAACGAGCTGCCCGACCTGGCCGAGCGCATCCAGGTGGCGCTGCTCAACGTGCTGGAGGAACGGGACATCCAGGTCCGCGGCTACCAGCTCCGGCTGCCGCTGGACCTGCTCCTGGTGGCCAGCGCCAACCCGGAGGACTACACCAACCGGGGCCGGATCATCACCCCGCTCAAGGACCGCTTCGGTGCGGAGATCCGCACCCACTACCCGCTCGACCTGGAGCTGGAGCTGGCCCTGATCCGGCAGGAGGCGGACCTGCACGCCACCGTCCCGGAGCACGTGCTGGAGGTGCTCGCCCGGTTCGCCCGCGCCGTCCGCGAGTCGCCGTCGGTGGACCCGCGGTCCGGCGTCTCCGCCCGCTTCGCCATCGCCGCCGCCGAAACCGTCGCGGCCGCCGCGCTGCGCCGCGCCGGCCTGCTGGCCGCCGCCGCCCACGAGGCCCCGGTCGCCCGGGTCGGCGACGCCGTCTCGGTGACCTCCACGCTGCGCGGCAAGGTCGAGTTCGAGAGCGGCGAGGAGGGCCGGGAGATCGAGGTCCTCGGTCACCTGCTGCGGACCGCCACCGCCGAGACGTTCCGGGCCCGGCTGGCCGGGCTGGACCTCTCCGGGTTCACCGCGCTGGTCGCCGAGGGCGCCGAGATCGAGACCGGCGAGCTGGTCTCCTCGGCCGAACTGCTCCGCCAGGTCGGCACCGTACCCGGGCTGGCCAAGGTGCTCGACCGGCTCGGCCTCGGCGACGCGCCCACCCCCGAGGAGGCCGCCGCCGGGATCGAGTTCGTCCTTGAGGGCCTGCACCTCACCCGCCGGCTGGGCAAGGACGTCACCGAGTCCGGGCGCACCGTCTACGGCGGCCGGGGCTGACCATGGCCGGCAACCGGTTCCGGTACGGGCAGTGGCGCGGCGGGCCCGACCCGCTCGCCCCGCCCTACGACGTACGCGCCGCCGTGGACGCGGTGGGCGCGGAGGTCCTCGCCGGCGGCAGCCTGCGGGACGCGCTGCGCGACCTGCTGCGGCGCGGCCCGCAGGGGCGCGGCGGCCTGGACGACGTGGCCGCCCGGGCCCGCCGGCTGCGCCGGGAGGCGCTGCGCCGGGGCGACCTGGACGGCGCGGTGACCCGTGCGCAGGCACTGCTCGACCAGGCCCTCGCCGCCGAGCGGGAGGAGCTGCGCGGGCGGGACGACGACGACGCCCGCTTCGCCGAGGCGGTGCTGGACAACCTGCCCCGCTCGACCGCCCGGGCCGTGGAGGAACTGTCCGGGTACGACTGGGCCAGCGACGAGGCGCGCGCCAGCTACCAGCGGATCCTCGACGGGCTGCGCGGCGAGGTGCTCGAGCAGCGCTTCGCCGGGCTGCGCGACGCGGCGCGGGCCGCCGCCGACCCGGCCGCCCAGCGGCAGCTGGCCGAGATGATGCACGACCTCAACGACCTGCTCGCCCGGCACGCCCGGTCCGAGGACACCACCGACGCGTTCGCCGAGTTCATGCGGCGGCACGGCGAGTTCTTCCCGGAGCGGCCGAAGGACGTCGACGAGCTGATCGACGTGCTGGCCCGCCGGTCGGCGGCCGGGGAGCGGCTCATGCGGTCGCTGTCCGACCGGCAGCGCGAGGAACTGGCCGGGCTCATGCGCCAGTCCCTCGGCGAGCAGCTGGCCGGGGAGCTGTCCCAGCTCGACGCCCACCTGCGGTCGCTGCGCCCCGACCTCAACTGGCAGCGCGGCGAACGGGTCCGAGGCGACCAGCCGCTCGGCTACGGCGAGGCCACCGGCGCGCTCGGCGAGATCGCCGAACTGGACGAGCTGCTGGACTCCCTCGACCAGGACCACCCCGGCGCCACCCTCGACGACGTCGACGTCGAGGCGGTCGCCCGGACGCTCGGCCGGGACGCCGCCGACGACGTACGCCGGCTGCAGGAGCTGGAACGCGAGCTGCGCAGGCAGGGCTGGGTGACCCGGGACGCCGAGGGGCTGACGCTCAGCCCGAAGGCGCTGCGCCGGCTCGCCGGCACCGCCCTGCGCCGGGTCTTCGCCGACCTGACCGCCGGCCCGCGCGGCCAGCACGACCTGCGCTCCGCGGGTGCCGCCGGCGAGGTGAGCGGCGCCTCCCGCCAGTGGGAGTACGGCGACGAGCAGCCCCTCGACGTGGTGCGCACCCTCACCCGCGCGGTCCGCCGGGCCGGCCCCGGGGTGCCCGTGCAGCTCGCGGTCGAGGACTTCGAGGTGATGGAGACCGAGCGGCGGGCATCGGCGGCGGTGGCGCTCTGCGTCGACCTGTCGTACTCGATGATCTCGCAGGGCCGTTGGGGGCCGATGAAGCAGACGGCGCTGGCCCTGTCGCACCTCATGGCGACGCGCTTCCCGCAGGACGCCCTGCAGATCATCGGTTTCGGCCGGGAGGCCATGCCGCTGACCCAGCAGGAGCTGGCCGCCGTGGAGCCGGACATGGAGCAGGGCACCAACCTCCAGCACGCGCTGCGGCTGGCCGGGCGGCACCTGCGCCGGCACCCGGGCGCCGAGCCGGTCGTGCTGGTGGTCACCGACGGAGAGCCCACGGCCCACCTCGACCCGGAGGGCGGGGAGGCGTACTTCCACTGGCCGCCGCTGCCCGAGACCATCGAGGCGACCATCCGCGAGGTGGACAAGCTGACCCGGTACGGCGCCACGCTGAACCTGTTCATGCTCGGTGACGACCCGGGGCTGCGCCGGTTCGTGGACGCGGTGGCCCGCCGATCCAAGGGCCGGATGTTCACCCCCGACCTCGACGACCTCGGCGAGTACGTCGTCTCCGACTACCTCCGCGCCCGCCACGGCCGCCGCTGACCTCGCTCCAGCTCGCCGAGGTGGCGCTGTCCTCAGGGTTCCGATACCGCCACCTCGCTGACCGCCCTCCAGCTCGCCGAGGTGGCGCTGTCCGCGGGGTTCCGATACCGCCACCTCAGCGAACTGGAATCGGGCGCCGTTGAGGCCACCCGGCCGCGCTGGCCCCGAGCGAGCTGACCGTTGCGCCGGGTGACCGGTAGCGGCGGCTGGGCGTGCTGGTGCCCTCGGGCCGGTCCCGGCCCTCTCGCTTGATCGACTCCGGCTCGGCGAGGTGGCGGAGTCGGCCTGTGCCGGGATGCCCCCACTTCGGCGGTCTGGAGTCGATCACGTCCATCTGGCCGGCCGGTGGGGCAAGGGCGGATCGAGGCCGGGCTCGGCAGTCTCCTACGAGCCCGCGCGCAGATCTTGGCGACTTGCCGTTCGCGGCGAACGGAAACTCGCCAAGATCGCTAGCTGTCGCGAGGAATGTCGGATTTCGCCATCACCCGGCCGCTGAGTGGAACGGCATGGATGTCTCCGCAGCCCGGATACACCCATGGTGTTCCACACGCCCGGGCCGGGCGTCATGTGCATGCGGTTCTGGGGCGATCTTGGACAGTTGCTGTTCGCTGCGAACGGTAACTGTCCAAGATCTGCAGCCGGCGCGACGATCGTTGCGCGGCTTGGGGTGAATGTCCGGATCGGGGCTGTGATCGGCGGCATCCCGGCGGTGGAATGGCCGGCGGGCGGGGGTCGTTGTATCCGGGTGAACGACCGAGGAAGGCGCCCCGCGGATCGGGGTGGCCGGCCCCCGGACCGCCCCCGAGATGGGCGCGGCGATCCCGGAATGATGGTGGGCCGCCGGTCGTTGTACATGGTCCCGGCGCGACGAAGAGGCTCAGCCCCGCGCGCCGATGATCCCCCAAGACTTTCTTTGAGCGCCTGACGTGGTGCTTGCGCACGGCCGACCCCCATCGGTGTGTGCGCCAACCCCCGAGGAGCTTTCTCATGAACACGATGCTGCGGAAGAGCGTGCTGGGTATTGCTGGTCTGGCCTTCACCGGTGGGATCTTCGCCGGTCCGGTCGCCGCCCACGCCGACGCTGCCCCGGTGCAGGGCACCAAGCCGGCTGCGGTCGCGGTGCAGGGTGACAAGCTGATCCCGCACGGCGTGCAGGGCGCCCAGTCGAAGATCGACCTGAACGACGAGCAGACCGCCAACGCCAAGGCGATCATCGCGGCGACGAAGAAGGCCGGTCTGCCGGAGCGGGCGGCGGTCATCTCGATCGCGACCAGCCTGCAGGAGTCGAAGCTGGAGAACCTGGGCCACCTCGGCGACGCCAACGACCATGACTCGCTGGGCCTGTTCCAGCAGCGCCCGTCCAGTGGTTGGGGTTCGCCGGAGCAGATCACCGACCCCGAGTACGCCACCCTGGCGTTCGAGAAGGGCCTGAAGCAGGTCGACGGCTGGCAGGACATGCCGCTGACCGAGGCCGCCCAGACCGTGCAGGTCTCGGCCTACCCCGACGCGTACGCGCAGTGGGAGCAGCAGGCCGCCGACATCGTCGCCCACAACTGGAACAGCTGACACACACAACGAACGCTGGCCGGCACCCCCAACACGGGGTGCCGGCCAGCGGCGTCTTCAGATCTTGGCGAGTTGTCGTCGGCAGGGAACGGCAACTTGCCAAGATCGCGACACGTCGGAAGCCCCATCCGGGTGAACGCGGCGGCGTACCCGCGGTGGGGGCGTCGCGGGCGGGGGTTGGATGCGGGCATGGACGAGGTGGACGCCGCGGCGTTGCGGCGGGCGTACGAAGAGGTGCTCGTGGAGGTGGACACGGGCGGGTTCGGGCCGCCCCCGGACGGGGAGTTGAGCGCCGAGCAGATCGTGGCGCACCTCGCCGCCAACGACGAGCTGATGAGCGAGGCGACCGAGGCGGTGCTGGTCGGCTCGCCGTTCGCCTACTACGACCTGGAGACCATCCACCGGCCGCAGCTCGACGCGCTGGTCTCCGAGTGCGGCGGCCTGGACGGACTCGCCGTGCTGCTCCGGGCCACGAGCCAGAAGCTCTGCGCCCTCGCCGACCGCCTCGGCCCGGCCGCCGAGACGCCGGTCGACACCGTGCTGCGGGAGGGCTTCGACCTCGACGTGGACGAGTCCCTGCCCTGGGGTCGGGCGCTCGACCTGCACACCCGCGTCCACCTCCCCATGCACCTGGCCCAGCTCCGCGCCCTCCGCCGCCAGCCCCACCTGGCCTGACCGCACGCGGCGGCCACTGAGCCGGGGCAGCCGCCGCAGCCGCCCGGCCACCTCACCTGACCGCAGCCAGCGGCCACCACGCCGGGCGGCCGCCACCGGAGCCTCGCCGATGCCAGGTCGGCCACCCAGCAGACGGAACAACCGCCCGTTCAGGGAACCGGGCGGAAGGTGCGGCGGTAGGCGCTGGGGGCCACTCCGACCCGCGAGTGGAAGTGCTGGCGCAGGGCTGCCGTGGTGCCGAAGCCGGCGTGCCGGGCGATCTGGTCGACCGTCAGGTCCGTGGTCTCCAGCAGCACCCGGGCGTGCTCGGTGCGCTGCTGGAGCAGCCACTGCGCCGGGCTGAGCCCGGTCTCCGAGCGGAAGTGCCGGGTGAAGGTGCGCACGCTCATCCGGGCGTGCGCGGCCAGTTCGCGCAGGGCGACCGGTTCGTGCAGCCGTTGCCGGGCCCACTCCCGGGTGGCCGCCGTGCCGGTGTCCGTGGTCCGCGGCACCGGGCGCTCGATGTACTGGGCCTGGCCGCCGTCGCGCCACGGCGGCACCACGCAGCGCCGGGCCGACCGGTTGGCCACCGCGCTGCCGTGGTCGGTGCGGATGACGTGCAGGCAGAGGTCGATGCCGGCGGCCACCCCGGCCGAGGTGAGCACCCCGTCGTCGTCGATGAAGAGCACGTCCGGGTCGAGGTCCACCTGCGGGTGGAACCGGCGGAACCGGTCCGCGTACGCCCAGTGGGTGGTGGCCCGGCGGCCGTCGAGCAGGCCGGCGGCGGCCAGCACGAACGCGCCCGTGCAGATCGACATGATCCGGGCACCCCGGTCGTGGGCGGCGCGCAGCGCGGCCGCCACCGCAGCGTCCAGCGTCCCGTCGGTCAGTGGGGGGCCGTCGTGGAGGCCGGGGACGATCACCGTGTCGGCGGAGTCCAGCAGCTCGAGGCCGTGGTCGGGCAGGACCTGGAAGCCGGCCGTGCTGCGGACGGGCCGGCCGCCCGGGGTGCAGACCTCGACGCGGTAGAGGGGGGTCAGGTCGCCGGTGCGGGCGGTGCCGAAGACCTGAGACGGGGTGCCCAGGTCGAGGCCGACCACGTCGTCGAGGGCAAGGACGGCGATACGGTGCATGGCCCGATTATTGCGCATGATGGCTTTCCGGCCACTCGTCGCGCCGGCCCGGCCCGCCGAGACTCGGAACGTGACCCGACACCGTCTGCATCCGGCCTGGCTCGTGGCCGGCGTCTCGTTCGTCGCCCTGGTCGGCGCCGCCGGCTTCCGCGCTACCCCCGGCGTGCTGTTGCACCCGCTGCACGCCGAGTTCGGCTGGCCGCTGGCCACCATCTCCGCCGCGGTCTCGGTCAACCTCATGCTCTACGGGCTCACCGCCCCCTTCGCCGCCGCACTGATGGACCGGTTCGGCATCCGCCGGGTGGTCGCCGGGGCGCTGCTGCTGGTGGCGCTGGGCAGCGCGCTGACCGTGGGTATGACGGCGAGCTGGCAGCTGATCCTCTGCTGGGGCGTACTCGTGGGGCTGGGCACCGGCTCGATGGCGCTGGCCTTCGTGGCGACGGTCACCGGGCGTTGGTTCGTCAAGCGCCGGGGCCTGGTCACCGGCGTGCTCACGGCCGGCGGCGCCGCGGGCCAGCTGGTGTTCCTCCCGCTGGTCGCCGTGCTGGTACGCGACCACGGCTGGCGGGTGGCGGCGCTGGTCGTGGCCGGGGCCGCGCTGGCGGTCGTACCCCTGGTGGTGTGGCTGCTCCGCGAGCACCCGGCGGATCTCGACCTGCCCGCCTACGGCGCGGCCGAGGTCGTGCCCCCGGCGCCGCCGGCCGGCGGGGCGGCGGCCCGGGCGATCGGCGCGCTGGCCGCCGCCGCGCGGACCCGGCCGTTCTGGCTGCTGGCCGGCGGCTTCGCGATCTGCGGCGCGACCACGAACGGCCTGGTCGGCACCCACTTCGTGCCGGCCGCGCACGACCACGGGCTGCCGGAGACCACCGCGGCCGGCCTGCTCGCCCTGGTTGGGCTCTTCGACATCGTCGGCACGGTCGCCTCCGGCTGGCTCACCGACCGGGTGGACAGCCGGCTGCTGCTCGGCGCCTACTACGCGCTGCGCGGCGCCTCGCTGCTGGTGCTGCCGAGCCTCTTCGCCGACTCCGCGCGGCCGAGCATGCTGGTCTTCATCGTCTTCTACGGCCTGGACTGGGTGGCCACCGTGCCGCCCACCGTGGCGCTGTGCCGGGAGTGGTTCGGCGCGTCCGGCGCGGTCGTCTTCGGCTGGGTGTTCGCCGCCCACCAGGTCGGCGCGGCGCTCGCCGCCACCGGGGCCGGGCTGGTCCGCGACCGGCTCGGCGACTACGCCCCGGCCTGGTACGTGGCCGGTGCCCTCTCGATCGGCGCGGCGGGGCTCTCCCTGCTGCTGCGCCGCCGGGGCGACGAGCCCGCGTTCGCCCTTCCCGTGGCGGTCGGCCGCCGGGCCTGGAGCTACCGGGGCTGACGGGTCAGCCGACCGCCCACTGCTGCTCGGGTGCGCCGTTGCAGGGGGCCTGTTCGAGCTCGCTCCCGGCCTCGGTGCCGGCGTCGTCGACCTGGGCGCACTTGCCGCTGTGCACGGCGACCAGCAGCACCGGGCCCGACCCGGTGGGGTTCAGCTTCCACTGCTGGTTGGCCTGGCCGTTGCAGGACCACTGCACCAGGTCCGTGCCGTCGTCGGTGCTCTGCCCGTACACGTCGAGGCACTTGCCGCTGGTCGCGTTGACCAGGACGTAGGTGTCGGCGGCCACCGGGGTGACCACCCACTGCTGCTCTGGCCCGCCCGTGCAGTCGGCCAGTGCGGCGTGCGCGCCCTCGGGGTCGTCGCCGGTCACCCCGAGGCAGAGGTTCGAGGGGATCCCGCGGATGACCTTCGGGGTGGCCGCGGGGACCGCCGGTGTGGTCGGCGCGGCGCTCGGCGAGGGCGCCGACGTCGTGGGGGCCGGCGCCGTCGTGGGCGCGGCCGGGCTCGACTCGCTCGCCGCCGGGGTCGGCACGGCCGCCGCCGGCACCACCGGCTCGTCGCCGCCGCCGGCGCCGAGCACGCCGGTGGCGAAGAACACCCCCAGGAGTACGCCCACCACGGCGACGCCCAGCGCGATCCGCATCAGCGGGTCCTGCGGCAGCCCGCGGCGGGCCGGCCGGCGACCGCCGTAGACGGTGCCGGACGGATCGGGGCGTGGGTCGGCCATGGGGGCATCCTGACCCACCGGGGCCGTCGAGGGCCAGTCGCCCCGGCGGCCGGGTGACTCAGTCGACGACCCGTACGTCCTTCCAGAACGCCACCCGGTCGCGCACCATCTCCGCCTCCGGCTTCGGGTCCGGGTAGTACCAGACGGCGTCCGGGCTGGTGGCGCCCGCGTGTTCGAGCGTGTAGTAGGAGGCGGTGCCCTTCCACGGGCAGACCGTGTGGGTGTCGGAGTCGCGGATCAGGTCGTCGCGCAGGGCCGATCGGGGGAAGTAGTGGTTGCCCTCGACCAGTACGGTGTCGTCACTCTCCGCGACGACCAGGTCGTTCCAGACGGCTTTCGGCATGCCCCCACGCTATGCCGGTGCTCCGGCGGGCGGCCACCGCTCAGCGGGCCGGTTCCGGATCGGTGACGTCGGCGACGGTCGCGTCGAGCGCGGCGAGGGCGGCGTCGGCGTCGACCGCCACGGCCACCCCGTGCTCGCCCGCGCCCAGCGTGATCTCCCGGCCGCGCAGCCGCTCGTCGGCGACCACCGGCCAGGCCGTGCTGGAGCCGAACGGGGTGATGGTGCCCCGCTCGTAGCCGGTGGCCGCCCGGGCGGCGGCCGCGTCCGGCATGGACATCCGGCTCACCCCGAGCAGTTGGCGCAGCTTCGGCCAGGAGACGACCCGGTCGCCCGGGGTCAGCACGAACAGGTGGTCGTCCTCGCCGCGCCGGACCACGATCGTCTTGACCACGTCGGGGACCGCGACGCCGCGCGCCTGCGCCGCCTCGGCGAGGCTGCGCACCGGGCCGTGCCGGATCACCCGGTAGGGCAGGCCGGCGGCGTCCAGAGCGGTGAGCGCGGGGGAGGACATGCCCGCCACGGTAACCCGCGGATCTCCGGGCGGCCCCGAAAAGGCCACCGTGGACATCCCACGAACTGTCGTACCCAGGCGTAAGGTCATCTCATGCACGCTGTCCGTGATCATGAGCGGGCGGTGGACGCACTGCGACGGTCATACGCCGCGGTGCCCGCCGGAGAACCCGTACGGCTGGCCAAGCAGACCTCCAACCTCTTCCGACCCCGATCCGCGCCGCGCACCCCCGGCCTGGACGTGAGCGGGCTCACCGGGGTGCTGTCGGTCGATCCGGATGCCCGGACCGCCGACGTGCAGGGCATGTGCACCTACGAGGACCTGGTCGACGCGACCCTGCCGCACAACCTGATGCCACTGGTCGTGCCGCAGCTGCGCACGATCACCCTGGGCGGGGCGGTGACCGGGCTGGGCATCGAGTCCACCTCGTTCCGCAACGGCCTGCCGCACGAGTCGGTGACCGAGCTGGACATCCTCACCGGGGCTGGCGACCTGCTCACGGCCCGGCCGGTCGGCGAGCACGCCGACCTGTTCCGGGCCTTCCCCAACTCGCTGGGAAGCCTGGGCTACTCCACCCGCCTGCGCATCGAGCTGCAACCGGTCCGCCGCTACGTGGCGCTGCGCAACATCCGGTTCAGCCGGCTGGAGGAGCTGACCGACGCGATCGCCGAGGTGGTCGCCAAGGGCTCCTGGGAGGGCGAGCCGGTCGACGGGATGGACGGGGTGATGTTCAGCCCCGGCGAGGCGTACCTGCTGCTCGCCACGTTCACCGACGAGGCCGACGGCCCGCCGAGCGACTACACCGGCCAGGACATCTACTACCGCTCGCTGCGCCGGCGCACCCGCGACGTGCTCACCACCTACGACTACCTGTGGCGCTGGGACACCGACTGGTTCTGGTGCTCGGCGGCGTTCGGGGTGCAGCACCCGGTGGTCCGCCGGCTGTGGCCGCAGCGCTACCGGCGCAGCGACTTCTACCACCGGCTGGTGCGCCTGGAGCACCGGCACCAGGTGGCCGCCCGGATCGACCGCTGGCGGGGCCGGCCGGCCCGGGAGCGGGTGGTGCAGGACGTGGAGATCCCGCTCGCCGGCACTCCGGACTTCCTGCGCTGGTTCGCCCGGGCGGTGCAGATGACGCCGGTGTGGCTGTGCCCGCTGCGGCTGCGGGAACCGGCCGGCCCGGGATCCGCCCGGGCCTGGCCGCTGTATCCCCTCCAACCGGGCGAAACCTATGTGAACATCGGTTTCTGGGGGAGCGTGCCGATCGCCGAGGGCGCCGCCGACGGCGACGTCAACCGGGAGATCGAGCGCGCGGTGTCGGAGGCGGGCGGGCACAAGTCGCTCTACTCCGACGCGTACTACGACCGGGCGGCGTTCGACCGGCTCTACGGCGGGGAGACCTGGCGCGCCGTGAAGGAACGCTACGACCCGGACCACCGGCTGACCGGACTGTACGAGAAGGCGGTAGCGAGAGCATGAGTCTGACCGACCGAACTCCCGGGGCGGCGAGTGCCCCGGCCGGCCCGCCGGCGGGGGGCCGGCGTGGCGGACCGACCGTGGCGGACGTGATCCGCGCGGTCACCAAGAGCGACCTGCCGGTGCGCATCACCGGATACGACGGCAGCGCGGTCGGCCCGGCCGACGCCGGGATCACCCTGGCGATCCGCTCCGAACGCGGGCTGTCCTACCTGCTCACCGCACCCGGCGACCTGGGCATGGCCCGGGCCTACGTGAGCGGCGACCTCGGGCTGGAGGGCGTCCACCCGGGCGACCCGTACGACGCGTTGCGGGTGCTCAAGGACGAGATGCCCCTGCGGATGCCGCCGGTGGGCGAGGCGCTCGCCCTGGTCAAGGGCCTCGGCTGGGAGCGGCTGCTGCCCCCGCCGCCCCCGCCGCAGGAGGCCGCCCCGCGCTGGAAGCGGGTGGTGAACGGGCTGCGCCACTCCCGCACCCGGGACAGCAACGCCATCTCCCACCACTACGACGTCTCGAACGCCTTCTACGAGAAGGTGCTCGGCCCGTCCATGACGTACACCTGCGCGGTCTTCCGCAGCCCCACCGACACGCTGGAGGAGGCGCAGCGGGCCAAGTACGACCTGGTCGCCGGCAAGCTGGCGCTCAAGCCGGGGATGCGGCTGCTCGACGTGGGCTGCGGCTGGGGCGGCATGGTCCGGCACGCGGCGCGCGAATACGGCGTCAAGGCGCTCGGGGTCACCCTGTCGCGGGCGCAGGCCGAGTGGGCGCAGGCCGCCATCGAGCGGGAGGGGCTGGGCGACCTGGCCGAGGTGCGCCACCTCGACTACCGGGACGCCCCGCGTGAGCAGTTCGACGCGATCTCCTCGATCGGGCTGACCGAGCACATCGGGGTGCGCAACTACCCGGCCTACTTCGGGGCGCTGCGCAGCCGGCTCAAGCCGGGCGGCCGGCTGCTCAACCACTGCATCACCCGCGCGGACAACCGGGCCCCGCACCGCTCCGGCGCGTTCATCGACCGGTACGTCTTCCCGGACGGCGAGCTGGCCGGCCCGGGCCGGCTCATCAGCGAGATCCACGACGCCGGGCTGGAGGTGCACCACGAGGAGAACCTGCGCCAGCACTACGCCCTGACGCTGGCCGGCTGGTGCCGCAACCTCGTCGAGCACTGGGACTTCTGCGTGGGCGAGGTCGGCGCGGCCACCGCCCGGGTCTGGGGGCTCTACATGGCCGGCTCCCGGATGGCCTTCGAGCGCAACGGCATCCAGCTGCACCAGGTGCTCGCCACGCACAACGGTCCGGAGAGCGTGAACGGCTACCCGCTGCGTCCCGACTGGACGCCCTGACCGTTCCCGTACCACGAAAGGCCGCGCAATCCGCGCGGCCTTTCGCCGAACCCATTGACAAAGAAGTTTTGTACGTACAAACTGATTTTGCCATGAGAGACGTCCTGTACCTGGAAGAGCGCGAGCAGGCCGAAGCCCTGCTCAAGCCGCAGCGCATCGAGGTGCTGCGGCAGCTGGCCGAGCCCCGCACCTGCACCGAGATCGCGGCCCGGCTGGAGCAGACGCCGCAGCGCGTCTACTACCACGTCAAGCAACTCGTCGCGGCCGGGCTGGCCGAGCAGGTCGCCGAGCGGCGGGTGCGCGGCATCAGCGAGGGCATCTACCAGGCCGTCGCCCGGTCCTACTGGCTCTCGCCGCGGCTGGTCGGCCGGATCGGCGGGGCGCGCCGGGCGCAGGACGAGCTGAGTCTCGGCTACCTGCTCGATCTCATGGAGGAGGTCCAGGCCGACATCGCCGCGCTGGACCGCACCGCCCCCGAGTTGCCGTCGATCGGCGTCTCCGGCGAGATCCGGGTGCCCGCCGAGCGGCGGCAGGAATTCCTGCACGACCTGCAGTCGACGCTGCAGGACCTTTTCACTCGCTACGGCGGCGCCGAGGGGGACGCCTTCAAGCTCGCCGTGGCCTGCTACCCGAAGGGCGACAACCATGAGTGACCTGCTGACCGTCCGGGCCCGCCTCGCCGCTCCGGTCGAGACCGTGCGCAACGCGCTGACCGACCCGGCCGAGCTGCGCGTGTGGCTGGCCGAGCACGCCGAGGTCGAGCTGCCCCGGCGCTACGAGTTCTGGGGCCGCTACACGCCCGAGGGCGCCGAGCCGCACCAGCGCCTGCTGCATGCCGACGAGCGGACGCTGCGCTTCGCCTGGACGCTCGACGGGGTGGAGACCACCACCGAGTTCGAGCTGACGCCGGAGGACAAGGACACCCTGCTCACTCTGCGGCAGAGCCACTTCAGCTTCGAGGAGGCGATGAGCGGCAGCAGCATCCGCGGTGTCCTGCAGACCTTCTGGGCGCTCGCGATCGCCAACCTCAACGCCCACCTGGAGGGGCGCCCGCTGCTGCCGCGCACCGACTTCACGTCCGCCGACCTGCGCGGTGAGCTGCTCATCGACGCGCCCATGGACAAGGTCTGGACCTCGCTCACCGACTCCGAGCAGGCCAGCGCCTGGTTCGGCTTCCCCATCGGCATCGAGCCGTGGGTCGGCGGCCGGTACGCCATGGGCGGCTTCGACGCCGGCTACGCGGCCAAGGTGGTCGACCTGACGCCGGGCCGGGCGCTCTCCGTCGACTGGGGACCGACCGGCGTCAGCACCTGGGAGCTGGCCGAGTCCGGCGGCCGGACCAAGCTGACCTTCGTGCAGTCCGGCTTCGACGAGACCAACCCCCCGTACGCGGCCTGGACCGGGAGCGTGGCCGGGCTCGCCGAGCTGCGCCGCTTCCACGAGATGGCCGACTGGCAGCCGATCTGGCTGGCCGAGGAGATGCCCAGCAACGCCTGAGCCCGTGTGAGGAAGGGCCCCTCGACGCCTCAGGCGCGTAGGGGCCCTTTCTGACGTATCAGGACGCCAGCTCGGCGGCCCGGCGGAGCAGCGCCCGCCGCTCCGGATCGGAACGGACCGCGTCGGCGGCGGCCCGGAACAGCGCGGCGGCGCGTACCGGGTCGCCCCGGCGGGCGGTCAACTCGGCCTCGGCGGCCACGGCCGGCGGGTAGCCGTCCAGCGCGCCGCCGGCCCGGGCCTCGGCGAGCAGGGCCAGCCCGGCGGCCGGGCCGTACGCGAACCCGTGGGCCACCGCCCGGTTGAGCCGGACCACCGGGGTCGGCTGGTGCGCGACCAGCGCGTCGTAGCAGCCGGCGATGGCCGGCCAGTCGGTCTCGGCGGCGGTCGGGGCGGTGGCGTGCACGGCGGCGATCCGGGCCTGGAGGGCGTACGGGCCGTCGCCGGCCCGGTCCAGCAGCGCGACGCCCTCGGCGATGGCGGCCCGGTCCCACCGGGTGCGGTCCTGCTCCTCGAGGGTGCGCAGGTCGCCGGACGGATCGCGGCGGGCCGCCCGGCGGGAGTGGTGCAACAGGAACAGGGCGAGCAGCCCGGCCGCCTCGGGCTGGTCCGGCAGGAGCGTGTGCAGCAGCCGGGCCAGCCGGATCGCCTCGGCGGCGAACGCGGGCTCGCCGTCGGCGTCGTACCCCCGGGTGAAGAGCAGGTAGAGCACGCCCAGCACGCCCGGCAGGCGCTCGACCAGCGCGGGCCCGGTCGGCACCCGGTACGGTACGCCGGCCGCCGCGATCCGGGCCTTGGCCCGGGTGAGCCGGCGGGTCATGGTCGACTCGGTGACCAGGAAGGCGCGGGCGATGTCCGCCGTCGGCACCCCGGCCACCGTGCGCAGGGTCAACGCCACGCGCGCCTCCAGGGCCAGCGCCGGGTGGCAGCAGGTGAAGATGAGCCGGAGCCGGTCGTCCACCACGTCTCCCTCCGGTGGCGCGGGCGCGGGATCGGTGAGCAGCGCCAGGTCGCGCAGCTTGCGGCGTTCCACGCTGGCCCGGCGCAGCACGTCCACGGCCCGGTTGCGGGCAGCGGTCATGAGCCACCCGCCCGGGTTGTCCGGCACGCCCTGCCGGGGCCAGCGCTCCAGCGCCGCCGCGAGGGCCTCCTGGGCGCAGTCCTCGGCGAGGGTCCAGTCGCCGGTGACGCGGATCAGGGCGGCCACGATCCGCGGGTACGCCTCGGCGCCCGCGTCGGCGACCGCCCCGGCCGCGTCCGTCATCCGGATCAGTCCTCCACCAGCGGGCGCAGTTCGATGCGCCCGGCGTACGCCATCGGGTGGGCGCGGGCCACCTCGACGGCCTCGTCCAGGTCGGCGCACTCCAGCAGGTCGAAGCCCACGATGACCTCCTTGGTCTCGGCGAACGGGCCGTCGCTGAGCAGCAGCTCGCCGTCGCGGACCCGGACCGTGGTGGCGGCCGACGGGGGTGCGAACCGGCTGCCGGTCAGCCGCTGGCCGTTGGCGTCCCGCTCAGCCACCCACTTCTCGATGTCGGGCGCGGCGTCCGGGTTCCGGTCGGGCTGGGTGTCGGTGCAGACGAGCATCATGTACTTCATCGCTTCACTCCTGTCGGTCGTGCTTCCAACCACCCTGACGAACGGGCGCCGCGCATCCGGACAGCCGTGGGAAGAAAATATCGGTGGTGATTTCCGGGGCCCGGCGGGGTAATGCCGGGCGATGTTCTTCATCTTCGGGCTCCGGACCAAGGTCGACCGGTCCGGCGTCGTCACCCAGGTGTGCCGCAACTGCGGCAACCGGGCCGCCCAGGTCATCACCCGGCGCGCCACGAAGTTCACCCTCTTCTTCATCCCACTGATCCCCGTGCGCACCCGCTACACGCAGCAGTGCACGGTCTGCGGCGCCGAGTACGACGTCTCCCGGGCCGAGGCCGAGCGCCTCCCGGTCGGCTGACCGTGGCGCGCTTCCTCTGCTGGCTGATCGGCCGCCAGCCGGTCACCCCGCCGGCCGCGCCGGTGCACACCGTCTCCCGCCCGCCCTGCACGCCCGGTCGCCGGCACCACCGCCGCACCCGGCCCACGGCGGGCGCCCAGTCGCCCCGCTCCCCCTGGAACCGGTCCGCCGGCCGCTGAGCGGTGGCGCAGCGGCGGGCAGCGCCTATCCTGGCGGATCATGACAGACACCGCGCAGCGCCTGGCCGAGATCCGGGGTGGCGTGCCGCCCCGGCGGCACAACGCCCGCACCATCGCCGCGCTGACCGGCAACCCCGGCTGCACCCGCCGCGCCGTGCTGGACAGCGCCGGGGTCGACAAGCCGAAGCTGGCCGAGCGGGTCGGCTTCCCGGCCCGGTTCGGCCAGTCCCGCTTCGCCATCACCCGGGGCAACGCGTTCGAGGCCCAGGTGAAGGCCGACGGCGGGGCGGAGCTGCTGCGCCTGGTCGCGGAGCGGCTGGGCGTACCGGTGCCGGACGGCGCCACCTGGACCGACCTGGGCGGCGACGAGGACCGGCCGGAGCGGTCCCGCGCCGCCCTCACCGCGCCCGGCGACGGGCCGGCGTTGTTCGACCACCCGCTGCTCGGGCTGGACGTCGCCGGCCGCCGGGTGCACCTGGAGCCGGACCTGGTGGCCGCCCGGCTCGCCGGCCGCTTCCACGTCGTGGAGGTCAAGTCCTTCCCGGTCATCGACGGCCAGGCCGACCCGGCCAAGGTCGCGGCCGCCGCGATCCAGTCCGCCGTCTACGTGCTGGCGCTGCGCGACCTGCTCGCCGCCGAGGGGCGGGATCCGGACCTCGTCTCGCACGAGGTGGTGCTGGTGTGCCCGCGCGACTTCGCCAACCGGCCGGTCGCCAGCCTCCTCGACGTGCGCAAGCAGTTGCTGGTGCTGCGGCGGCAACTCGACCGGATGGCGCGGATCGACGACCTGCTCGCCGCCGTGCCGGCCGGGTTCACCGCCGACCTCACGGCCGATCCCGCCACGCTGGCCGGCGCGCTCACCGGTGTTCCGGCCAACTACGCGCCGGACTGCCTGGCCGCCTGCGAGCTGGCCTACTACTGCCGGCACGAGGCGCGCGGCCACACCGGCGCGCTGGGCCGTCCGGTCCGCGAGGCGCTGGGCGGCGTCGCCGAGGTGGCCGAGGTGCTGGCGCTGGCCGACGGCGTTCGCGCCCCCGAACCGGAGCAGGCGGAGGCCGCCGCGCTGCTGCGCGCCGCCGCGCGCCTGCGCGCCGACGCCCTCACGGGCCACCCCGCATGAGTACGCCCCGACGCCCTCGCCTGAGTCCGTTCCCACACCCCGGCGGGAGGATCCGGTGAGCACACTGCGCGCGCTGGCCCAGGCGCAGGCGGTCGCCGCCGGGGTAGCCCAGCCGGTGGCCACGGTCCGGCACCTGCACCTGTCCGACCGCCCGCTGGTGGTGGTGCCGCTCGCCCTGGCCGGCGAGGCGAACGCCCCGCTCGCGGCCCTGGTCGGCGCCGCGCCCGACGAGGCCCGGCTGCTGGTCGTGCCGCAGCCCCGCAACCGGGACCAGCGCTTCGCGTTCGCGGCCGAGCTGGCCGGGATCGTGCTGCCCTACCTGGACGAGTTCCGGGACCGCACCGAGGCGGTGCCGATCGACCGGGGCCGGGACGTCCGGCACCGCTACGTCGACGCCCCGCAGCTGCTGGTGCCGAACCCGGCCGGGATCACCTTCCTGCGGCTGTTCGGCCGCTCCACCCGGTTCCGCCGGCCCGACGGCGAGTATCCGGTGCACCCGTCGGTGCCGCTGCTCGGCCGCTGGCTGACCTTCTTCGCCGAACGCGCCGAGCACCCCGGCTCGGCGGCGCTCGTGGCGCTGACCGACGCGCTGACCCTGCACTGGGCGACCGGGCAGAGCGCCCTGGAGGACCTGCACCTGCCCGCGCTGCTGGGCTGGCTCGACCCGCCGCCCGGACTGACCGGCGCCGAGGCGGCCGCCCGTGCCGAGGACCCGGCCCGCTGCCCACCGGCCGGCCCGGCCACCGACCCGGACCTCGACAACCACCGCCTCGCGCCCGCCATCGAGGCGTACGCCCGGGCGGAGGACGACCCGGTTGCCCGCGCGGCCGCGTACGCGGAGCTGGAAGGGCTTTTGCGCGACCAGCTGACGCCCACGTGGGAGCTGATGTGGCGCGGCGTCGGGTTGCTCCGCGCGCTGCCGCCCGGCGCGCGGGTGGCCGGCCGCTGGGACGGCGACAAGGACGCCTTCACGGCGCACGCCGAGCACGTCGACGCCGGCGGCGGCCCGCAGCCCCGCCGGGACGGTGCGGTGGCCGCGGCCGCGCGCCTGCACCGGCTGGAGCGGGCGCTCACCTCCTACGCGGTCCAGCGCGCCTACGACGACCCGCTGGTCATGGCCGAGCACCGGCTCACCGGCGAGGCGTTCGTGGGCGACGTGACCCTGGCCGACCCGAAGCGGGTGGACGACACCGGCAGACGGCCGGTGCTGCGCCCCCGGATCCAGGTGGTCACCACCGAGCCGGTGCTCGTGCCGGTCGGCGCGACGCTCCACTCGCCGGCCCGGCCGGGCCAGAAGGCGAAGGTCGTCTTCGTGACCCCGGCCGCGGACGGCAAGACCGAGGTGGTGCTGGAGCTGTCCGGCGGGATGGGGCGCGGGCTGACCGCCGCGCCGGGCAGTGTGCCGGAGGTGGGGGAGCGGCTCTGCCTCACCACCCTGTCGGACGGTTTCCTGCCGGTCGGCGCCTTTCCCGCCCCGGAGGAGACCCCGTGGACCCACGGCGGTCCGCCGACCGTGGCACCCGCTCCCGACGCCCCCACGGAGGAGTGGTCCTGACGCCTCAGCCGAGGGTGGCCAGCGCCTCGCGCGCCTCGGCCGCCGCCGGCCCCGGACGGTCCGCTGCCAGCAGGGCCTCCAGTGCCCTCCGGTACGCGACGTCGCGCGCCGCCCCGGCCGGCGTCTCCACGTCGGGGGCGACCCCGCAGCCCTCCCAGTTGGTGCCGCTGACGGCGTTGACCGGCCGGGCCACCGGCACGGTCAGCTCCAGGTGCGGGTGCAGCCGGTGCCCGACCCGCGGGTGCGCCCCGCCCCTGGTCCGCTCGCCGACCACGGTGGCCCGGCCGAGCTGCTGGAGGTCGTACGCGAGTTCCTCGCCGCCGGAGAACGTCTCCGGGCCGGTCAGCACGAGCACCGGCTTGTCCGGGGCGTAGCGGGGCACGGGGATCCAGGCTGCGCTCCAGTACTGGTGGGTGGTGCCGGCCCGCTCGTGCATGGTGTGCAGGTGGGCCGGTTCGGCGAAGAACCAGCCGCAGACCAGTGCCACCATGTCCGGGCTGCCGCCCCGGTTGCCGCGCAGGTCGAGCAGGAGCGCGTCGGTGCCGGCGAGCAGCCGCAGCGCGGCGACCAGGAGGTCACCGGCGAGCTGCGGCGGGAAGAGGTAGGGCGCGATCTCCAGCAGCCCCACGTTGCCGGGCAGCCGTTCCACCCGGGCCATGCCGCCCATGGTCCGCGCGGCGAGCTGGACGAACTGCACCTCGGCCGGGTCGTCGGCCACGTCGGCCAGCGGCGTCTCGTGGTGCTTGAGCCGCAGGTGCAGGTCGCCGTTGGCCTCCTGCAGGTCGGCGGTGACCAGCGCGCCGAGCGCCGCGGCGTCGGTCGCGCCGGCGTAGGCCCCGGCGCGGAGGCGGTCGCCGAGGTGGGCGGCGATCCGGCCGGCCACCTCGGGAAAGACGTACTGCTCGGCGACCAGCTTCGCGGCCCGCTCGACGATGTCGGTGATCTCATCCTGATGCATGTCCTGAGTAGAGCAGCCCGGTTGACAAAGCGTCAAGAGAATTAGACGCTTTACGGGTGAACCCCGAGACCGAGCTGGAGATCCGCACCCCGGCCCAGTTCAAGGCGCTGGCCCACCCGTTCCGGCACCGGCTGCTCTTCGCGCTGGGGTCCGGGCCGGCCACCATCAGCCAGCTCGCCAGCGGGCTCGGCGCGGCCAAGGGCACCGTCGCCCACCACCTCAAGGTGCTCACCGAGGCCGGCATGGTCCGCACCGCGCACACCCGCCAGGTCCGCGGCGGCACCGAGCAGTACCACGAGCGCGCCTTCCGCCGCCTGACCGGCGAGACCGCCGACGCCGGCGCCACCAGCGCGCTGTTCGGCGCGGTCGCCGAGGAACTGGCCGGCGACCCCGACGCGCTGCTGCACCTGCGCCACCTGCGGCTCACCCCCGCCCAGGCCGAGCGGCTCCGGGCCACCCTCGACGCGCTGGTCGGCGAGGCCGAGGAGGCCGGCGCCGACCAGCCCCGGTACGGCATCCTGGTCTCCCTCTACCGCCACGGCCACCCCGCCCAGCCCGGCCCGTCGGGGCGCTGACCCACGCCGAACGGCCCTGGCGGCGGCACCGGGGCCTGGCTAGGCTTGCGCCGTCCGCAACCCGGTCCTCACCGTCGAGGGTGCACGTCTGAGAGAGAGCCGGAGCGAATCCGTTGTACCGCAGCACGACGTGAGCCTCGCCGCCGTGGCGCCGGCCCGTCGCCCGCTCTCCGGCCGTGTCGGGCTCGTCGCGGCCGCCCTCGTCGTACTCGGAGAAGCGGTGTGGCTGGTGGCCGGCCTTCCGGGTGCCGCCCTGGTCAGCGACCTCGGCGCCGTGGCGCTGTCGAGCTGGGCGGCGGTGGCCTGTACCCGCGCGGCAAGGCGGCACCCGGCCCCGCTGCGCCGGTTCTGGGCCCTGCTCGCAGCCACCATGGTCCTCGCGGCGCTGGGCCGGACGGTGTGGACGATCGAGCGGCTGGGCGGGCGCGAGCTGCCGAACACCGCACTGGTCGGCGGGCTGTTCACCGCCGGCATCGTCACCGGCACCGCCGCGCTGCTCTGCTCCACGGCCGCCCCGCGCAGCCTCGTCGGGCAGGCCCGCACCCTGCTCGACGGGGTGATCGTCGGGCTGGCTCTCATCCCGATCGGCTGGGTCGTGGTGTTCCGCGACCTCGCCGACGCCGACCTGGCCGATCCACTGCGCACATTCGGGCTGCTCTACCCGATGCTCGACCTGATGCAGCTCACCATCCTGGTGGCGGTCGCCGGCCCCGGCCGTCCGATGTGGCGGGCGCTGACCGTCATCGGTGTCGGCCTGGCCACCCGGGCCGCCGCCGACGCCGTCTACGTCTCGCTCGTCGCGCACGGCGACTACGCCCCCGGCCACCCGATTGACGTCTGCTGGCCGCTGAGCTACCTGCTGATGGGCCTCGCCACCCGCTACCCGCCGCCACCCTCCTGCGAGGGTGAGGAGGAGACCGGCGAATCGCCGCTGCCGCCCTGGTGGCGGGTCGCCCTGCCCTACCTGCCGGTGGGCGGCGCGATCGTCGCCGTGGTGCTCGCCCGCCGACCCACCGGGCAGACCCCGCACCTCATCTTCCTCGGCATGATGACGCTGCTCGGCGTGCTCGCGCTGCGCCAGGGTCTGGCCGCCAACGAGAACCTGCGGCTGGTGGCCCGGCTGCGCCGGCTCGCGTACTCCGACCAGCTCACCGGCCTGCCCAACCGGCTCACCTTCACCCGGCGGCTGCGCCGGGCGCTGCGCGACGGCGGCCCGGTCGCCGTGCTGCTGCTCGACCTGGACGGGTTCAAACAGGTCAACGACCGCTTCGGGCACGCCGCGGGCGACCGGCTGCTCAGCACCATCGCCGAGCGCATGCAGGACGCGATCGGCCCGGACGGGATGATCGCCCGGCTCGGCGGGGACGAGTTCGCCGTGCTGGTCGCCGGTGACCGGCCCGTGCCGCCCGAGCGGCTCGCCCTCCGGCTGCTCGCCGCCCTCGAACCGCTGCCCGGCGAGGAGGACCTGGGGGTGCACCCGTCGGCCAGCATCGGCATCGCCGAGTACGGCCCGCAGCACACCTCCCACACCGACCTGCTGCGCGACGCCGACATCGCCATGTACGCGGCCAAGGCGGCCGGCAAGTCCGCGTACCGGACCTGCACGCCACAGCTGCGGGAATCGGCCGTCACCCGCGCCGAACTGATCGCCGACCTGCGCCGCGCGGTCGACGAGCGGCAACTGCTCATGGAGTTCCAGCCCATCGTCGACCTGCCCACCGGCGCGGTACGCAGCGCCGAGGCGCTGGTGCGCTGGCGGCACCCCCGGCTCGGGGTGCTCACCCCGGCGCGGTTCCTGCCGCTTGCCGAGGAGACCGGGCTGGTCCTGGCGATCGACCGGTGGGTCATCCACGAGGCGTGCCGGGCGGCGGCCACCTGGCGTGAGCGGGCCCCCGAGGTCACCGTGGCGGTCAACATCGCGGCCGCCCACCTGCGCCGGCCCGACCTCATCGCCACGGTCACCGAGGCGCTGGGCGCGGCCGGCCTGCCACCCCGCGCGCTCACCCTGGAACTCACCGAATCGGCGCTCATCGAGGGCAGCGAGGCGGTGCTCGACCGGCTGACCCAGCTCCGCGACCTCGGGGTCGGCATCGCCATCGACGACTTCGGCACCGGCTACTCCTCGCTGAGCTACCTGCACCGGATCCCGGCCACCGAGCTGAAGATCGACCGGTCCTTCGTGGCCCGCCTCGACGCCGACGACGCGCGGGCGTACGCCACGGTGGAGATGGTCAACCGGCTCGCCGGCGCCTTCGACCTGGCCGTGGTGGCCGAGGGCGTGGAGACCGGCGGCCAGCACGCCGCGGTGACCGCCATCGGCTGCCTGCACGGCCAGGGCTGGCGCTACGGCCGCCCGGCCACCCTGTCCGACCTGCTTCACACGCTCGCCCCGGTCGACGCCGCCCGCTGACAGGCCCGGCCGGCGCAGGGTCGAAGGTCCCGGGCAGGACGGGGGATTCGGCCCTGCTGGTGGTGCCCCGTCCACCGCCACGATGGTGTCGCAAGCAACGAGAGACACCATCCACACGGGAGCCAGAAATGAAGCGACGGACGCTCGACCTGTTGTTCAGCATCGGTGGGCTGGGCCTCGCGGTCCTGCTGCTCGTCGTCGGCGTCGTCCTGACGACGAACGCCAACTTCGCCAACCGCTACGTGCACGACCAGCTCGCCGCCCAGCACATCAGCTTCACCCCGGCCGACAAGCTCAGCGACGAGGAGAAGAAGGCGGACTGCCTGCGCGAGTACGCCGGCAAGCCGCTCACCACCGGCAAGCAGGCCGAGTGCTACGCCAACGAGTACATCGGCCTGCACCTCAAGTCGATCGGCGGCGGCAAGACGTACGCCGACCTGGGCGCCCCGCAGACCGCGCTGCGCGAGCAAGTGGCCCAGGCCGAGCAGGCCAAGGCCGCCAACCTGGCCGACCTGCAGAAGCAGCTCGCCGACGTCACCGCCCAGCGGGAGACCGTGTTCAAGGGCGAGACGCTGCGCGGCCTGCTGCTCACCTCGTACGGGTTCAGCGAGTTCGGCCGCAAGGCCGAGCAGGGCGCCCTGGCCATGTACCTCGGCGCGGCACTGCTCCTGCTGCTCTCGGTCGCCGGCCTGGTGCACGCCTTCCGGACCCCGGCCAGCGCGACGTTCGCCGCCCCGGAGAAGGAGCGGGTCACCGCCTGACCCGGCCCACCGATCGCCCCCTGGCCTCCTCCCACCCCCCCCGGGAGGCCGGGGGGCGATCGCCGTTCCCGGCCCCGGCCGGGTGGCGCGGGTCGCAGAATCGGGCTTGACCCTCACGCAACGGGAGGCGGCAGCCTTGGTCGCGGAAGGGAGGGAACCCATGGCATACACGGTGGGTCAGGTGGCGCGGGCGGCCCGGGTGACGGTCCGGACGCTGCACCACTACGACGAGATCGGGCTGCTCTCGCCGAGCGGCCGCACGGCGGCCGGCTACCGCCGCTACGACGACGCGGACCTGGAGCGGCTGCAGCTGATCCGGGCCTACCGGGAGCTGGGGTTCCCGTTGGAGGAGATCGCCGAGATCCTCGACGACCCGGGCGGCGACCCGTTGCCGCACCTGCGCCGGCAGCACGAGCTGCTGACCGGGCGGATCGGGAAACTGCGGGACATGGTCGCGGCGATCGAACTCGCGATGGAGGCGAGGAAGTTGGACATCCAGCTCACCCCGGAGGAGCGCTTCGAGGTGTTCGGGGACTTCGACCCGGACGAGCACGCCGAGGAGGCCGAGCGGCGGTGGGGCGGCACCGACGCGTACCGGCAGTCGACCGAGCGGGCCGCCCGCTACACCAAGGAGGACTGGCTCCGCAACAAGGCCGAGAACGAGGAGTGGGGGCGGAAGATCACCGAGCTCATGGCGTCGGGCGCCGCGGCCGACTCGCCGGAGGCCATGGCGCTGGCCGAGGAGCACCGACAGCTCATCAGCCGCTGGTTCTACGACTGCTCGTACGAGGTCCACACCGGGCTCGCGGACATGTATCTGGCCGACCCGCGGTTCACCGCGTACTACGAGAAGATCCGGCCGGGGCTGGCCGCGTACCTGAACGAGGCCATCCACGCCAACGCGATCAGCCGGGCCTGACCGGCCCCGGGTGCCAGGATGGGCCGGACGGCTCACCCTCGGGAGGTCACGTGATCATCGTCGCCGGCACCCTCTACGTCGACCCGGCCCAGCGGGACGCCTACCTGTCCTCCTGCACGGAGGTCGTCCGGGCGGCCCGCTCGGCGCCGGGTTGTGTGGACTTCGCGGTCAGCGCCGACCTGGTCGAGCCGGGCCGGATCAACGTCTACGAGCGGTGGGAGTCCGACGAGCAACTGCTCGACTTCCGCGGCTCCGGCCCGGACGCGGAGCAGGCGGCGATGATCCTCGGCGCCGAGGTGCACCGGTTCCGCATCTCCGGCGTCGAGGCGCCCTGACCCGGTCCGTCCGGGCGGGCCGCTGTGCGTGTCTGCCGAGTGCCGGCCAGATCTTGGAGAGTTGTCGTTCCGCCCGAGGAGCAACTCTCCAAGATCGGCGGGCGAGACCGCCCCGAGCTGGTGCGGCGACTGCTGGTGGCGCGCTTTCGAGCTGAGTCGATGGTGATGTCACGGAGCGGGGCCCCCGCCGGGCCTCCAGTGACCGTTCGCCGCTACCAGCGCGAATCGTCCACGTCATCGAGTTCGTAGCCGCTGCCAGGCACGTCCCCGCCGGGCCCCGACCCGCCGGCGCGGACCGTTCGCGAGTCATCCGCCGGCGCGGACCGTGCGATCCGCTGAGTCGTCTGCGACGTCAGCTCCCTAGCGGTCGTCGGCGCATGTCGCGCTGGCGGCTCGGCCGGCGCGGACCGTGCGATCCGTTGAGTCGTCTGCGACATCAGCTCGACAGGCGGTGACGAGCGGGCGCCCGACCGATCCGGTCGAGCGCCCGCGTGCGACAAGCGTCGGCTACAGCACCAAATCGAGCAGGAGGACGCCCGCGAAGCCGACCACCGAAATGATCGTCTCCATCACGGACCAGCTCTTGATGGTCTGCCCGACGGTCAGCCCGAAGTACTCCTTCACGAGCCAGAAGCCGGCGTCGTTGACGTGCGAGAAGAACAGTGACCCGCAGCCGATGGCCAGGGCCAGCAGCGCCACCTCGGGGCCCTGGAGGGTGGCCGCGAGGGGCGACACGATGCCGGCGGCGGTGATCGTGGCGACGGTGGCCGAGCCGGTGGCCACCCGGATGCCGACCGCGACCAGCCAGCCCAGCAGCAGCGGCGACAGGTTCGCGCCCTTGGCGGCGTCCGCGACCAGGTTGCCGACGCCCGCGTCGACGAGCACCTGCTTGAAACCGCCGCCGGCGGCGACGATCAGCAGGATGCCGGCGATCGCCGGCAGCGAGCCGCCCAGGAAGCCGGAGACCTGGCTGCGGCTGAATCCCGTCCGGTAACCCAGGAAGATCATCGCGAAGATGACGCCGGCGAGCAGCGCGACGATCGGGGTGCCGATGATGTCGAGCGCCTTGCGGCCGCCGGTGTCCTCGGCCAGGGTCAGCTCGCCGATCGCGCGCAGCAGCATGAGCACCACCGGCAGCAGCACGGTGACCACGGCGGCCCAGAGCGCCGGTTCGCGGCGGGCGCGCGGGCCGGCCGGCTCGTCGATCGGTGCGCCGGGGCGGCCGGCGCCCGGGTTGACCAGGTCGTCCTCGGTGACCAGGTCACCGTCGGCGTCGAGGCGGCCCTCGCCGGGGCGGGTCGGCCGCCGGTCCCCGCCGACGGCGAGCGGCCGCCGGGTGGGCAGCAGCGCCTCGGGGGCGGTGGCCGGCACGTACCGGGCGATGAAGTTGCCGAAGACCGGACCCGCGATGATCACCGTGGGGATCGCCACCAGCAGGCCCAGGGCCAGGGTCAGGCCGAGGTTGGCGCCGAGCGCGTCGATGGCGACCAGCGGGCCGGGGTGCGGCGGCACCAGACCGTGCAGCACCGACAGGCCGGCCAGCGCCGGGATGCCGATCTTCATGAGCGGCACGTCGACCCGGCGGGAGACCAGCAGCACGATCGGGACCAGGAGCACCACGCCGACCTCGAAGAAGAGCGGCAGGCCGATGAGCGCGGCCACGCCGGCCATGGCCCACGGCAGCGCGCCGCCGGAGACCCGGCCGACCACCCGTTCCACGATGCTGTCCGCGCCGCCGGACTCGGCGAGCATGCCGCCGATCATCGCGCCCAGTGCGATCAGCAGGCCGACGCCGCCGACGGTGGACCCGACCCCGCCGCTGAACGAGGTGACGATCTTGTCGGCGCTCACTCCGGCGACGACGCCGAGCACGGCCGCGCCGAGGATCAGCGCCAGGAACGGGTGGACCTTGCCCCAGGCGATGAGCACCACCACCACGGCGATGCCGAGCAGGGCGGCGACGACGAGCTGGGTGTCACCGGCGTTCGTGAGGGGTTCCGCTGGTGCGGCGAGCAGTGTGACCACGGCAATCACGACCTTCGGTAGTCGTCCGTGCCTCCGGGACGGGCGATCACTGGGGAGGAGCGGTGGGTGGTGGCTCCGGCGGCAGGCTCGGTGCCAGCCGCCGCAGCGACGCGAACGTCGGCACGAGCGCGTCGTACAGCTCGGAGAAGAGCGGCAGCAGGGCCGCGTACGTGGCGGCGGAGGCTGGGTCCGGGCGGACCGTCTCCTCGATCCGGACCAGGTCGGCGGCCACCTCGATCGACTCGATGAGGCCGAGCGCCTGCATGCCGAGCAGGGCCGCACCGAAGCTGGAGCCCTCGTGCCCGGCCGGGAAGCGCACCGGCATGCCGAGCGCGTCGGCGAGGATCTGCCGCCACAGCGGGCTGCGGGCGAAGCCGCCGCTGGCGCGGATCTCGCGTACCTCGTTGCCGGCCGCCCGGACCGAGGCGAGGACCAGCGCGAGCTGCTGGCAGACGCCCTCCAGCGCGGCCCGGACCAGGTGCGCCCGGCCGTGCCCGTGGGTCAGCCCCACGTACGCGCCGCGGGGCAGCGCGCTCCAGTGCGGGGCCCGCTCGCTGAGCAGGTACGGCAACATGATCAGCCCACCGGAGCCGACGGGCGCCCGGGCGGCCAGGTCGAGCAGTTCCTCCTCGGCGTGCTCGCCCAGCTCGGGGGTGAGCGCCTCGTTGGCCCACTGGAGGACGATCCCGCCGTTGTTGATCGCGCCGCCGACCACCCAGCGGTTCTCGGTCAGGGCGTAGCAGAAGACGCCGCCGAGCGGGTCGACGCCGGGGCGCTCCACCATCACCCGCATCGCGCCGCTGGTGCCGATCGAGCAGGCTACCTCGCCGGGGTGCACCGCGCCGATCCCGAGGTTCGCCAGCGGCCCGTCGCCCGCGCCGATCACGATCGGGGTGTCGGCGGGCAGGCCGGTGGCCCGGGCCGCCTCGGCGGTCAGGCCGGGCAGCACGTGGGTGGTGGGGACGAGCTGCGGGAGCTGCTCCTCGGTGATTCCGGCGACGCGGAGCGCCTCGGCGTCCCAGATCAACCGGTGGATGTCCATGAGGCCGGTGGCGGAGGCGACCGAGTGGTCGGTGACCAGCGCGCCGGCCAGCCGCAGCAGCACGTAGTCCTTGATGCTCACCCAGTGCGCGACCCGCTCGTGCAGCTTGGGTTGCTGCTCGGCGAACCAGACCAGCTTGGGCAGCGGGGCCATCGGGTGCACCGGGGTGCCGGTGCGTCGGTGGATGGCCAGCCCGGACGGCACGGCACGCAGCCGCTCGGCCTGTGCGCTGGCCCGCGAGTCCGCCCAGGTGACCGAGGGGGTGAGCGGGGTGCCGTCGGCGTCCAGCCCGATGAGGCTGTGCAGGGCGGTGCTGAACGACAGGCCGGCGATCGGCGGGCGCAGCTCCTCGGCCACCGCGCGGATCGACCCGACCACCGCGTCGAAGATTCGTGCCGGGTCCTGCTCGGCGTAGCCGGGCCGCGGCTCCTCGAGGGGGTAGCCGATCGAGTGGGTGGCGAGTTGCCGGCCACCGGTGTCGTACGCGACTGCCTTCGTGCTGGTGGTGCCGATGTCCACCCCCACCACGACGGCCGGGTCGCCCACCGGTGCACCTCCTCGCGTCCCGGGGGTCGCGGCGCGTCCCGCCCTGCGGCTGACGTTACCGACGCTCCGACCCGCTCGCATGGCGAAGCGACGCCGCCCGCAGCTCTGCCACCGAACACGGAGGGTTCCGCCTAACGTGTCCCGCAATCACCCATTCGGTCAAATCAGCGACTTGCGCGTGTCTTGGCACCCCCGCGCCGCAGTTGACATGAATGACACCCCGATTGGTGGGCTCGCGCGGCGGAGGAGTCGGCGTGGCGATGACTGATTCGACGGGTTCCACATGGCGTTACCGGTGGGCGCACCGGCACAACAGCCGGCGGCAGCGGGCCTTCCGCGCGGCCGACGAGGCGTGGCGACACCGCGACGAGGAGCTGCGGCGGCTGCGTACCCTCGCCGGGTCCTTCCACGGCTCGACCGAGGCTGGCGCGGGCCTGCCCATCGAGCTGGCCCCCGGCGAGGTGGTCTTCTGGACGCTGCCGGCCGCGCAACTGGTCGAGGTACGGCACACCGCCGTGCTGCCGGCCCCCGAGCTGACCGTCGACCCGGAACCGCCGGTGCTGCGCCCCCGCCGCCCCGAAGGGGTCAAGGTCGTCGACGCCGGGCTCGCCGTGCTCACCAACCGGCGTCTCGTCCTGCTCGGCGGGCGCGGCCGGCGCGACTGGACGTACGGGCGGATGACCGGCCTGTCCCACGACCCGGCGGCGCCGGTCACGCTGATCCAGGTCCTCGACCGGCGGCGTACCTCCGGCCTGCTGCTGCCCACCGGCGCGGTGGCCGACTTCCGGTTCAAGCTCACCCTGGCCTTCGCCGACGCGATCGAGCAACGCGCCGCGGTCGTCGCCCAGCTCGACGAGCTGATCGCGGAGCACGAGGCGGAGCGGCCGGAACGCCCGGCCGTGCTCACCCCGGCCCAGGCCCGGCTGTCCGGGCTGCTGCCCGGCGGCCGGCGGACCGTCGCGGTCGCCCTGGCCCTGGCCCTCATCGTGCCGGCCATGCTCTTCGAGTCCGACCCGCCGGTGCGCCCCGGCTCGGACCGGGCCGCCGCGGCCACCCCGGACGCGACCGCCACCCCGGCGGCCACCGCCGCACCCGCGCCACCGCCGATCGCCCCCGCCGTCCAGGTCAAGCCCAGACCCGAGCCGCAGCACAGCCGACCCACGCCGCCGACCCGCAGCACCACGCCGCGCCCGGCCGCCGAACGCCGCTGCGGCGCCCCGGCCAACCCCTACGGGTACGACTTCTGCGGCGGCTCCCGGATCCGCAAGCCGGACCGGGGGGTCTGCGACTGGTTCGACTGCGTGCCCGGCTTCTGGTCCGGCCGCGGCTGGCTCGTGCAGTGCCGCGACGGCACGGTGAGCCTCACCGGCGGGCGGCGCGACGCGTGCGCCGGCAACCAGGGCTTCCGCCGCACCTTCTGGGCCTGACCGTCCAGCCTGGACCCTAGCCGAGGCGCGGCGGGCGGGCCGTCGCCCGCAGCGGGAGCAACCCGGCGAGGACAAGGGCCGCGCCGACCGGAAGCAGGTCCAGGTTCACGGCGATGGCCACGAACCCGATCAGCGTCAGCACCGGCGCCCACACCGGCAGCAGCCGCGCCGCGGCGGCCCGGTACAGCAGCACCAGCAGGCCCACCTCGAACAGCGCCGGCCCGCCCAGCAGCACCAGGTCCGGTGTGTCCACCGCGTCGGCGAAGCGCGGGAACAGGTCGCCGAGGATCACCCACACGAAGGCGGCCGCGCCGACCAGGCCGGCCAGCGCCGCCACGTCGTCCACCGCCCGCAGCCGGGTCGAGCGGGTACGCAGCACGCCGTGCAGCCCGACGATCAGCGCCGCGAACCCGAGGATGCCGATCAGGAACAGGGTGTGCCCGGTGTTCCACGCCCAGGCGCCCTTGTCGCTGTGCCCGTCCAGCCGGTCGATGAGGCGGAGCAGGCCGTAGCCGAGCAGCAGCAGCGACGCGGTCACGGCCGCCGGCCGCAACCAGGGGTACGCGGGACGCGTCCGGATATCGGTGAGGGTCATGGCCTCAGCCTCGTCGCCGGGCCGGCCGGGGACATCCGGGCTCACCCCCACCGGCCCCGGATTAACCGTTCGCGTCCCTCAGGGGCGCGCCGCTAGCGTCCGGCAGGTGTCCCGCACCGTGACCCTGGTCCTCGTCGACGCCGACGGCCGGCCCCTCGGCGCCCTGCCCCCGTACGACGTGCCGGAGCCGTGGTGGCAGGAGGCCGGCTCAATCGTCGGCGAGGCCCGCCGCCGGTACGGCGTCGACGTGGCCGTGCTGCGGCTGCTCACCGGCGACCGCCCCGAACCGCCGGGCGGCCACGTCACCTACCTCGCTGAGGTCACCGAGCCACCCGCCGTACCCCTGACCCCGGCAACGGCGGACCTCACGCCGCACCCGCTGCGCGCCCCGTACGCCGAGCCCGGCGGCCCGGCCCGCAGCGTCGCCTGGGCCACCGGCGAGCTGCGCCGGCTCGGCCGGCCGGTGACCGCCGTGGCGCAGCAGCGCACCTGGAACCTGTCGGCGATCTGGCGGCTCGACGGCCCGGCGGGCAGCGCCTGGCTCAAGCAGGTGCCCCCGTTCTTCCGGCACGAGGCGGCCGTGCTGCGCTGGCTCGGCACCGCCGCGCCCGCGACCGCCCCCACCCTGCTCGCCGCCGACGACACCGGCCGGATGCTGCTCGACCACGTGCCCGGCGAGGACCGCTACGGCGCCGACGAGGCCGAGCGGGCCGCCGTCGCGGCGGACCACCACACCGTCCAGCTCCGCGCCGCCGGAGCGGCCGCCGGGCTGGTCGCGGCCGGCGTACCCGATCTGCGCGGCCCGGCCCTGGCCGGCTGGATCCGCGACCGGCTGGCCCCCCACGACCCGGGCGTGGCCGCCGACCTGCTCGCCGGCCTCGACGACCGGCTCGACCAGGTCCGCGACTGCGGCCTGCCCGACACCCTCGTCCACGGGGACCTGCACCCCGGCAACGTCCGCGGCGACGGGACCCGGCGGACCGTCATCGACTGGGGCGACGCCTTCGTCGGTCACCCCGCCTTCGACATCCTGCGGCTCACCGAGACGCTCGACCCGCCTGTCGCGGGCCGGCTGCGCGACGCCTGGGCGGCGCGCTGGCGGGCCGACGTGCCGGGCAGCGACCCGCAGCGCGCCGTCGAGCTGCTGCGGCCGGTCGCCGAGCTGCGGCTGGCCGCCGTGTACGCGATGTTCCTGGCCGGCATCGAGCCGAGCGAACACCCCTACCACCACGGCGACGTGCCGGCCTGCCTGGCCCGAGCCGCCGCAGCGACCTGACCGAGTCGGGCGCTGGCGTGGGTGTCGCATCATGGCTTCGTGATCATGCGGAAGCGGCGCCACAAGAAGAAGCACCGGGACTGGTGCAACTGCGACCTGCCCGACTGTGACGGCCCCGGCTGCTGCGACCTCGGCCTCTTCTCGCTGTTGCTGACCCTCGGCTCGGTCGCCGCCGGCGTGGTGCGCCGCCCGGCCGTGGACCGCGCCGGCCGCGCCGCCATCCTCGGCTACCGCCGGTGGCTGTCGCACCGCTGGCCCGCCCAGTGCCGCTACACCCCCACCTGCAGTGCCTACGGCCTGGCGGCCGTGGAGCGGTACGGCCTCGCGGTGGGCGGGCGGCTGGCCGCCGACCGGGTCCGCCGCTGCCGGCCCGACGTCCCGCGCGGCACCCACGACCCGCTGCGCTGACCCCTCAACCCAGTGGCGCCGGACCGCCGAACACGACCGGGATGCCGGGGGAGTAGAGCACGCTCACCGGCGGCCCGGCCGGCGGCGGCAACCCGGCGGCGGTGACCAGGTCGTCGTCCAGGTGCAGCAGTTCGGCCCGGTGCAACGGCCACTGCGGATGCCAGTTCGGCAGGTGCAGGGTGCGCCCGTACGCCCGGGTGTGCAGGCCCCAGCGGGCGGTGAGGAAGTGCTCCAGCGGCGTCGGCTCGCCGACCCGCACCGCCATCCGGCTCGACGCCCCGGCGGGACCGGGCCAGCGCCGGCGGCAGCGGTAGGTGAGGCGGTCCCCGTCCCGCTCCAGCCGCATCGCCGACCACTTGTACGGCAGCCGCAGGCTCAGCTGCGCGACCAGCACCGGCACGAGGCGGGACGCGTCCAGCGAGCGGAACACCACGGCCCGCCGCCCGGTGCCGTCGACGGAGTACAGCCGGACGTTGGTCTCCCAGAAGGTGCCGAAGTACGGCACACCCGGCCCCCGGCCGAGACCGAGCCCGACCATCCGGAACCCGATCAGCCCGACGTAGCTGAGCCCGTCGAGGGTGTCGGGCTGGGTGCCGGGCGGCAGCAGCGGCGCGACGACCTCCGGCGCGACCGCCCAGTGCAGGAAGGTGAGATCCTGCCAGCGCTGCCGCAGCCAGGCACGCGGGAACGCCCGCACGGGCGCGCAGTCGACCGGCTCGACGTCCACGCCTCCATCGTGCACTCCGGGCGGTCAGGACAGGAACGCCAGCAGGCGCCGGAGGGTCTCGTCGGGTGCCTCCTCCGGCAGGAAGTGCCCGGAATCCACGGGCCCGCCCTCGACCTGATCCGCCCAGGCCCGCCACACCTCCAGGGGCCGGTACCACGTCGCCACCGGACCGGCGTGACCCCACAGCGCCAGCACCGGACAGGCGATCCGCCGCCGGCCCCGGTCGGCCCGGTCGTGCTCGTAGTCCAGGGTCGCCGCGGCCCGATACTGCTCACAGATCGCGTGGACGGCCGCCGGCCTGCCGAGCTTCGCCACGTACTCCGCCCGCACCGACGCGGGGAAGGCGTCGGGCACCTCCGACAGGTTGTCGAGCATGTGGTCGACGATGACCTCCGGCGCCCGCGCGACCA
This sequence comes from Micromonospora terminaliae, assembly GCF_009671205.1. Classification (NCBI taxonomy): domain Bacteria; kingdom Bacillati; phylum Actinomycetota; class Actinomycetes; order Micromonosporales; family Micromonosporaceae; genus Micromonospora; species Micromonospora terminaliae. The sequence continues at coordinate 6,623,425 of NZ_CP045309.1, forward strand.
GCCGCTCCGGCACCGGCTCGGGCGCCGCGAGGAACGACCACAGCCAGAAGCCCAGGCTGAACGCCATGTCGGCGCGGTCGAACGCGTCGCCGGTGGGCACGATGTCCAGCACCGCGAGGCGGCTCACCGCGTCCGGGTGGTCCAACGCCATCCGGTACGCGCACCGCCCGCCACGGTCGTGCCCCACCACGGCGAACCGCTCGTAGCCCAGCAGCCGCATGACCTCGACCTGCTCGGCCGCCACCCGGCGCATGCTGTAGGGGGCGTGGTCCGGCGTGCTGGGCGGCGTGCCGCTGTCACCGAAGCCGCGCAGGTCGGTGGCCACCACGGTGAACCGCTCGGCGAGCCCCGGCGCCACCCGGTGCCACATGAGGTGCGTCTCGGGCATGCCGTGCAGCAGCAGCACCGGCGGCCCGTCACCACCCCGGCGCCCGTGAATGGTGGTGCCGGAGGTGATGACGTCCAGCTCCTCGAAGCCCTCGAACACCGGATGCCGCCCCTTCCGGGCCCTCGTGGGCCCGTCCGGTTCAACGACCGGAGGCCTCACTCGGGCCGGTGGCACACCGCCTCGACGTTGTTGCCGTCGGGGTCGCGGACGAACGCCCCGAAGTAGGTCGGGTGGTATTCCGGCCACACCCGCGGCGCGTGCAGCACCTCGGCGCCGGCCGCCACCGCGGCGTCGTGGAACGCCTGCACGGCGGCCCGGTCCGGGGCGGTGAAGGCGATGTGCGACTCCAGCGGCGCGTCGGCGTCGGCGGGCGCGGGCACCAGCCAGAAGTCGGGACGGTCTACGCCGTAGCCGATCGGGCCGGGCTCCATGATCCGGCGGCCGCCCAGCGGGGCGAGCACCGCGTCGTAGAAGGCGGCGCTGGCCGGCAGGTCGCGCACCATGACGGAGAAGTGGTCGAGCACGTGGCCTCCCAGCGATCGTCGATGACCGCGCCAGGCTACGAGCCGCCTGTGACACTTCCCGCCCGCGCGGTGCCGGACCCGCGCAGGTGGTGGCGGAACGCCCGCCCGGCCTGCTGTGATGTGCGCGTGGGGGAGTCCGAGGCGCGGCGCACCGTCGAGGCCGTGTGGCGCATGGAGGCCGCCCGCGTCGTCGCCGGCATCGCGGCGCTCGTCCGCGACGTCGGCCTGGCCGAGGAACTCGCCCAGGACGCGCTGGTCGCCGCGCTGGAGCAGTGGCCGCGCGACGGGGTCCCGGCCAACCCGGGGGCGTGGCTGACCACCGTCGGCAAGCGCCGGGCCGTCGACACGCTGCGCCGCCGGCAGACCCAGCAGCGTACGCTCGCCGAACTCGGCCGCGACCTCGACGAACAGGTCACCCCCGACTTCGACGCCGGCCTCGACGAGCCCATCGAGGACGACCTGCTGCGGCTCGTCTTCGTGGCCTGCCACCCGATCCTGTCGCCGATCGCCCGCGCCGCGCTCACCCTGCGACTCGTCGGCGGCCTCACCACCGGTGAGATCGCCCGCGCCTTCCTCACCACCGAACCCACCGTCGGCCAGCGCATCACCCGGGCCAAGCAGGCTCTCGCCGCCGCCCGGATCCCCTTCGAGGTGCCCGGCCCGGCCGAGCGGGCCGAACGCCTCGACTCGGTCCTGGAAGTCGTCTATCTCATCTTCAACGAGGGCTACTCGGCCACCGCCGGCGACGACTGGATGCGCCCCACCCTCTGCCAGGAGGCCCTGCGGCTGGCCCGGCTGCTCCAGGGGCTCATGCCCGCCGAGCCCGAGGTGCACGGCCTCGCCGCGCTGCTGGAGATCCAGGCGTCCCGCACCGCCGCCCGCACCGGCCCCGACGGCGCGCCGATCCTCCTCAACGACCAGGACCGCGGCCGCTGGGACCAGTGGCTCATCCGCCGTGGCCTCGCCGCCCTCGACCGGGCCCGCACCGACCATCCCGGCCCGTACGCCCTCCAGGCCGAGATCGCCGCCTGCCACGCGCGGGCGCGTACCCCAGAGGAGACCGACTGGGCGCGGATCGCCGCCCTCTACGCGGAGCTGGCCCGGCTCGTGCCCTCGCCCGTGGTGGAGCTGAACCGGGCCGTCGCCGTGGCCCAGGCCGACGGGCCCGCCGCCGGCCTGAAACTGGCCCGGGAACTGGAGTCCGAGTCGGCGCTGGCCGGCTACCACCTGCTGCCGAGCGTGATCGGTGACCTGCTGTTCAAGCTCGGCCGGCTGCCGGAGGCCCGGGCCGAGTTCGAGCGGGCCGCCTCCCTCACCGGCAACGCGCGGGAGCGGGCATTGCTGCTCGACCGGGCCGCCGCCTGCGGCCCGTAAAAAATCTTGAGAAGTCATGTCGGATCCCGGCCGGCTCGATCGACGCGTCAGCGAGAACCGATGACGAGGAGATCGAGATGACCAGCACGACGCTCACCCGGGCCGCGACGGCACGGGGTGTCCGGACCACCACCCTGCTCGGCGCCGGGGCCGCCGCCGGGCCGCTGTTCCTCGGCCTGGGGCTCGCCCAGGCGTTCACCCGCGACGGCTTCGACCTGAGCCGGCAGCCGCTCAGCCTGCTCTCCCTCGGCGAGCACGGCTGGATCCAGATCGCCAACTTCGTCGTCTCCGGGCTGCTGGCCCTGGCCGGTGCCGTCGGCTTCCGGCGGGCGCTGCGCGGCGGGCGGGCCGGGACGTGGGGGCCGGCGCTGGTCGCGGTGCTCGGAGTCGGGCTGATCGTCGCCGGGGTGCTCCGCGCCGACCCGAGCATGGGCTGGCCGGCGGGCGCGCCGGAGGGCAACCCCGAGACGATGAGCTGGCACTCCTACGGGCACGGGGTCGGGGCGATGCTCTCGTTCGGCTCGCTCACCGTCGCCTGCCTGGTCTTCGCCCGCCGCTTCGGGCGGGTCGGGGCGCTGTCGTCGGTCCTCGTCGCCGCGGCGACCGTCGTCGTCATGGCCTGGCCCGACCAGGACAGCATCAGCGTCCGGATGGTGCTCGGCTCGGCCCTGGTCTTCGGCTGGCTCACCGCCGTTTCCCTGCACACGATCACGACCATCGAGAGGAAGCACTGAAATGCGATTCATGATGATGCACAAGCTGGACGAGGCCGTTCCCGGCAACTTCGAGCCGTCGCCGGAGTTCCTGAAGCGGATGGGCGCCTACATGGAGGAGGTCTCCAGGGCCGGGATCCTGGTGGCTGCCGAGGGGCTCTGCAAGAGCAGCGAGGAGTCGGCGCGGATCACCGCCACCAAGGGCAAGAAGACCGTCACGGACGGGCCGTTCACCGAGACCAAGGAGCTGATCGCCGGCTTCGGGCTGGTCGAGGTCCGGTCGAAGGAGGAGGCGGTCGAGTGGGCGAAGCGGTTCGTGGATGTCTTCACCGAAAGCGGGATCGACGTCGAGGTGGACGTCCGACGGGTGAGTGAGGGACCGCACGAAGGCTGACGGCGAGATCCGGCCGCCCGGCGGTCACACCGCCGGGCGCCCGGCCGTCTCCTGGGCATGACTGCACTGGTACGTGGCACGGCCGCCCTGCTCGGCGCGGCGTCACTGGTCGTCGGGGTCTGGGCGCTGACCCGGGCCGACTCGTTCAGCTCGGCGGTGAACTTCCCGCCGCACGAGCACTTCGTGCACGACGTCGGGGCGTTCCAACTCGGCATCGGCGCGACCCTGCTGCTGGCGCTCATCTGGGGCGACGCCCTGGCCGTCGCGCTGGCCGGCTACGTGGTCGGCGCCGCGGCGCACACCCTGTCGCACGTGGTCGACGCCGACCTGGGCGGCAGCGCGGGCCAGACCTGGCTGGTCCTGCTGTCGGCCCTGCTGGCCCTGGCCGCGCTGGTGGTCCGGCTGCGGCAGCTCGGCTGGGTGGTCGGCTACGTCGACACCGCCCCGGCCCCTGCGTGGGCGCCGCTGGTGCGGCAGAAGACCGTGGTGCTGACGACGTTCAAGCGGGACGGGACGCCGGTGCCGACGGCGGTGAGCGTCGCGGTGGTGGGGGAGCGGGCGTACGTGCGCAGCTTCGAGAAGGCGTGGAAGACCCGGCGGATCCGCAACAACCCGCACGTGACCCTGGCCCCCTCGACGGCCCTCGGCAAGCCGACCGGGGCGGCGGTGGAGGCGGTGGCGCGCCGGCTGAGCGGGCCGGAGTACCGGGCGGCGAGCCGGGCGCTGGTCCGGAAGCACCCGCTGCTGCACGGGGTGCTCGTGCCGCTGACGCACCGGCTCGGCCGGGCGCGGACCGGCCGCACCGTGCACTTCGAACTGACTGCACGCTGAAGGTATATACGCGAGGTATACCCTCAGGGTATGGTGACGTCATGAGCGTTCCCATGACCCTCCTCGGCCTGCTCGACCGCGAGCCCAGCCACGGCTACGACCTCAAGCGCGACTATGACGCCTTCTTCAGCCGGGGCAAGCCCCTGCCGTTCGGCCAGGTCTACGCGACGCTGAGCCGGCTCGCCCGCGACGGCAAGATCGTGATCGGCGAGGTCGAGCCGGGCGTCGGCCCCGAGCGCAAGCGCTACGTCATCACCGAACGCGGCGCCACCGAGGTCGAGTCGTGGCTGACCGAGCCCGTCCCGGCCGAGCCCAACCTCCAGACGGTCCTGTTCACCAAGGTGGTGCTGGCGCTCATGCTCGGCCGCCCCGCCGAGGACTACCTCGACCGGCAGCGCGCCGCCCACCTGGGCCGCATGAAGGAGCTCACCGAGATCAAGCGCTCCGGCACCCTGGTCGACGCCATGCTGGCCGACCACGGCCTGTTCCACCTGGAAGCCGACCTGCACTGGATCGACACCACGGCCGCCCGGCTGAACGCGCTCGCGAAGGAGGTACGGGGATGACGGCCGTCGAGGCGCGCGACGTGAAGCTGTCCTTCGGCGAGACCCCGGCGCTGCGCGGCGCCAGCGTCGCGGTGGAGCCCGGCGAGATCGTCGCCGTCATGGGCCCCAGCGGCTCCGGCAAGTCCACACTGCTGCACTGCCTGGCCGGGATCCTGGTGCCGGACTCCGGCGAGATCCACTTCGACGGCCGGCGGATCGACACCCTCAGCGAGACCCGGCGCAGCGTCCTGCGCCGGGACCGGTTCGGTTTCGTGTTCCAGTCCGGGCAGCTCGTGCCGGAGCTGACCGCCGAGGAGAACGTGGCGCTGCCCCTGCTGCTCAACGGGGTGAAGCGGGCCGCCGCGCTCAAGGAGGCGCGGCCCTGGTTCCAGCGGCTCGACCTGACCGGGCTGGAGCGGCGCCGCTCCGGCGAGCTGTCCGGCGGGCAGGCGCAGCGCGTCGCCCTCGCGCGCGGCCTCGTGGCGCGGCCCGGCGCCCTGTTCGCCGACGAGCCGACCGGCGCGCTCGACTCGCTGACCGGCGAGCAGGTCATGGACCTGCTGGTCTCCTCGGCCCGCGAGGAGGGCACCACCGTCGTCCTCGTCACCCACGACGCCCGCGTCGCCGCGTACGCCGACCGGCAGGTCATCGTGCGCGACGGCAAGGTGAACGCGCTGGTGACGGCATGATCCGGTTCGCGGTCCGGCTGTCCCTGGCCGGCGGGCGGGAGGCCGCAACAAGGCTCGTCGTCATCGCCGCCGCCGTGGCGCTCGGCGTCGGCATGCTCCTGGCCACCCTCGCCGGCATGAACGCCGTCGACGCCCAGAACCAGCGGTACGCCTGGCTCAACACCGCCGTCGCCCCGGCCTCCACCGACCCGGCGGCCGAGCCGATGTGGTGGCTGATCCGGGAGGACTACCACGACGGCGACTCGATCGGCCGGGTCGAGGTCGCCGCGACCGGCCCGGAGGCGCCCGTCCCGCCGGGCATCCCGCGCCTGCCCGGCCCCGGCGAGTACTACGTCTCACCCGCCCTCGGCGAGCTGCTGCGGAGCACCCCGGCGGCGCAACTCGGTGACCGCTTCCCGGGCCACCAGGTGGGCACCATCGGCCGGGAGGCGCTGCCCTCGCCGGACTCGCTGCTGATCGTCATCGGCCGCACCCCGGCCGACCTCGAACAGCTGGGCGCGCGCAAGGTCACCCAGATCATGACCACCTCGCCGGACGGCTGCCCCAGAGGCTGCTACGTCGGCATCAACCACGACGGCATGGCCCTCGTGCTCTCCATCGTCGCCGCCGCGCTGCTGTTCCCGGTGCTCATCTTCATCGGCACCGCCACCCGGCTGGCCGCCACCCGCCGGGAACAGCGCTTCGCCGCCATGCGCCTGATCGGCGCCACACCACGGCAGATCTCCGTCATCTCCGCCGTGGAGTCCGTGCTCGCCGCCGCAGTCGGCACGGCCGTCGGGTTCGGCCTGTTCCTCGCCGTCCGCCCGGCGCTGGCCGAGATCCCGTTCACCGGCGAGCGCTTCTTCACCGCCGACCTCGCACTGACCCTCACCGACGTCCTGGCCGTCGCGGCCGGCATCCCGCTCGGCGCTGTGGCGGCATCCTGGCTGGCGCTGCGCCGGGTGCAGATCTCCCCGCTGGGCGTCGCGCGCCGGGTCACCCCGAAACCGCCACGCGCCTGGCGGCTCATCCCGCTGGTCGCCGGGCTCGTCGAGCTGGCGTACTTCGTCGGCCGGCGGCCGCCCACGACCAACGGGCAGCTCACCGCGTACCTCTCGGGGTTCCTGCTGATCCTCACCGGGCTGGTGCTGGCCGGGCCGTGGCTGACCATGGTCGGCGCGCGGCTGCTGGCCGGGCGGGCGAGTCGGCCCGCGGCGCTCATCGCCGGGCGGCGCCTCGCCGACAATCCCCGGGCCGGCTTCCGGTCCGTGAGCGGGCTGATCGTGGCGCTGTTCGTGACGAGCGTGGCCACCGGCATCATCACCACCTACGTGGCCAACCGGGGCGAGCCGCGCACCGACTCGGTGGCCGCCACGTCCCTGACCACGTGGTTCCCGCCCGAGGACGGCCCCGCGCCCACCGCGGACCAGATCCCGGCCGGGCTCGCGACGATCCCCGGGGTACGCAGCGTGACCCTGGTCCACGCCAACCCCGTCACGGAGCCACCCCCGATGGAGGTGTACGGGCCGGCGGACGCCCCCGTCCAGCGGTGGTGGTATCCGGGCGTCATCACGTGCGCCGAGCTGGACCGGCTCGCGGTGTTCGGCGCCTGCCCACCCGGCGCGCGGGTCGCGACGGTGGCCGACGACCTCATCGGCGAGCGCGCGTGGGACCTGACCAACGACGACTACGTCTGGCCCGCCGCCGACCTGGACCCGGCGCAGGTCGAGCGGCAGCCAATCCGGTCGGTGGTCGTCAACACCACCAGCAGCGCCGCGTTCGAGCGGGCCCGAACCATGCTGATCAACGCGTTCCCGACGAATCGATTCCCAGGCAGCGTCGCCGAGTGGGAGTCCGACTCCGCCCGGCTCCTGGTGCAGTTCCAGCAACTGGCCGACGTGGTCATGCTGGCCAGCCTGCCCATCGCCGGCTGCAGTCTGGCGGTGAGCGTGGCCGGCGGGCTGAGCGACCGGAAGCGGCCGTTCAGCATGCTGCGCCTGACCGGGGTGCAGCTGCGTACGCTGCGGCGGGTCGTGGCGCTGGAGACCGTCGTGCCGCTGCTGGCCGTCGCGGCGGTGGCCATCGGGATGGGGTTCCTGGCCGCGCACCTGTTCCTGCGCGCGCAGCTCGGCTACACGCTGCTGGCGCCGCACGGGTCGTTCTACCTCATGGTGGCCGGTGGGCTGGCGGTGTCGCTGGGGATTGTCGCCTCGACGCTGCCGCTGCTGCGCCGGATCACCGGCCCGGAGACGGCGCGGAACGACTAGGCCCGCTACCCGAGCGGGACCTGGACCGCCACGTCGTGCTTGGGGTAGTAGCTCTCCACCGTGTCGGCGCCGTACTTGGCCTTGAACAGCTCCACCACGTGATTGACCCGGTCGGCCTCGGTGATCGGGGTGGCACTCGAACTCAACGCCATCCCGTTCGCCGACACCTCGATCATCGGGGTCTGCCGGACGTTCTTGTACCACTGGCTGTCGGAGCCGGTCACCGGGACGAGGAAGACGCTGTCCTCGTCCAGCACGAACCACACCGGGTGGGTGATCTGCCGGCCGGTCCTGCGGCCGGTCACGGTGATCTCGACCTCGCGGACCCCGTCGAGGGCGTCCCAGACCGCGTTCGCCACGATTTCCCCCTTGTGCCTCTTTGGCCAGGCTAGGCGCTTGCGCGCCCGGCCGAGGTGGATTCCGCGACCCCGTCACCGCCCGGATCGCGGTCCACTGAGGAGACTTCGCCGCTGTAAGGTTGGCGGGCGGAGCATGGGGGACCGGTCCGACCTCGCTCGGGGGATGGCACAGATGGATCAGCAGGCCAGGGAACAGTTGAAGCTTCTGCGCAGGCTCGAGAAAGTCATCTCGGAAACCGAGTTCTCCTGGTCGCTGTGCCTGGTCGGCGAGGACCAGTCCCGCAAACTCAACGAACTGGCCGCCGAATTGCAGCGCCCCTTCTCGTCCACCGGTGACGAGAAACGGATCGTATCCGGCTATTCCTATTGGGGCATCGAGCCGGCGGTCAACTGGCAGCGGGCCTGCACGGACCCCAACTACCCGGTCATGCGCGACGGGATCGAGACGTTCAGCCGGCGCTGGCGGAACCTGCACTCCCGGCACAACGACCGGCCCTACCACTACATCAGTCTCGGCCCCGGCACGGGCGAGAAGGACGCCGTGGTGCTGGCCGACCTCCAGCGGGCGAACCCGGAAATGTACTACGTGCCCGTCGACATGAGCGCGGAAATGCTGCGCCTGGGCCTGAAGCCGATAAAGTCCCTGCCGTTCTTCCGGCAGTTCCGCAATCAACTGCTGCCGGTGCAGCTCGACTTCTCGGTCGAGGAAAACGTGGCCGAGCTCAACGAACTGCGCGGCCGGCTCATCGGCGACGAGCCGGTGCTGTTCTCCCTGCTCGGCAACACGATGGCCAACTTCGACGAGGACGTCGAGCTGGTCGAGCGCCTGAGCCGGCAACTCCTGCGCCCACAGGACCGGCTCATGGTCGAGGTCGCCACCGCCTCCCACCTCGACGACCGGATGGCCCAGCAGGCCGCCCGCGAATACGAGACCAGCTGGGTGTTCCGCGAGTTCGTCATCAGCGCCCTGCGCCAGAACACCGACCTCTCGGTGAACATGAACTACGTCCGCTTCGAGGGGGTCGTCGAGGAGGGGCGGTCGCTGGTCATCAAGGTGATCTACTGCAACCAGTCGGCCGAGGACCTGAAGATCGTGCTCCCGAACCGCAGCGAGGTCCACTTCCCGAGCGGCGACACCATCCGGCTCCTCATCACCCGGAAATACCAGCTCAAGGCCCTGGCGGCCGCGCTGGCCAAGGCCGGCCTCTTCGTCGAGAGCGAGGCGTTCACGCAGTTCCAGGCGTACGAGCGGGCCCGCCGGTTCGGCATGGACCTCATGCTCCTGTCGAGCAGCGAGGCCGGCAACGGCCACGACAGCGCCGCCCGGGACGTCTTCCGCCGCCCCGGCACATGACGCGCGGACGGCCACGCGCGGTGCCCCTGCCGTCGTGGGTGACGGCACCCCGTACCTGGATCATGGTGGTCACCGCCGGCAGCCTCACGGTGGCCTTCGTCGTCAGCGCCGCCTGGTGGACCCGGTCGGCCGGCACGAGCCGCTTCGAACCGGCGGTGCAGATCCTGGGCCTGCTCGGCGGCATCACCGGCATCGTGGCCGAACGCTGGGCGGCGGGCCGGGAGCGGCGCGCCGAGGCCCTCCAGGCCATCGGCGAGGAGTTGCGGGACAACCGGAGGATCCTCGCGTCCCCGCCCTTCTCCGTGGGCGCCGCGCAGCCGGCCCGTCGGCAGGTCTACCCCCGGATGAACCTGTCGGCGGTGAACGCCGCCCTCTCCTCGGCCGTGCTGTCCCCCAGGCGCGACGAGGGGCTGTCCAGCATGCTCCACGACTGGCGGAACGAGGCGGAGATCTTCAACCACCAGCTCTCCCTCGCCGAGATCCTGGCCTTCACCAACGGCTCCGACGAGGTGCTCCGGGACCTGCACCAGGGCCTGCACGGCGCCGACGGCCCGCTGGAACGGATGCAGGAACACCTCAGCGGCCTGCTGGCCACGCCACCACTGACCGCGGCGCTCGCTCGTTAGGCGCTCGTGCGGCGGTGCGGCGGTGCGGCGTCCGAAAAGGATTGCACCCCGACGGTACGATCAACGGCGAGTAGTGAAGGCTGCCGTCATCGTGACGGGCGGGCCCATGTGCGCTCTGGGCTCCGGACAACAGTTGAGCCGAACACATCGGGGGAAACCATGTTCGAGCGGCTGGGCAGATTCGTCGTCGGCAAGGCGTGGTGGGTCATCGCCGGCTGGGTGGTGGCGGCCGCCGCCAGCATCCTCACCACCCCGTCGCTGAGCGACATCACCTCCGCCGACCAGGAGAGCTTCCTGCCCCGCTCCTATGAGTCGGTGCAGGCCACCGAACTCGGGCAGAAGGCGTTCCCGCAGCAGGCCACCGCCACGGCCACGATCGTGGTCAAGCGCGCCGACGGGCAGAAGCTCACCCCCGCCGACGAGGCGAAGGTGGGCCAGGTCGCCCAGGCGCTCAAGGCCCGGAACATCCCCCGGACGTCCGGCTACCAGACCGGCCCGCCGGCCGTCGCGCCCGACAAGTCCGTCCAGGTGGTCAACGTCGGCCTCGACGCCACCACCCCCGACGACCCGGCGCTGCTCGACGCCGTACGCGACCTGCGCTCCGCCATCGGCCCCGAGCTGGCGGGCAGTGGCCTGAGCGCCGGCGTGGCCGGCGACGTGGCCAGCTTCGTCGACAACGAGGACACCTTCAACAAGGCCTTCGCCGTGGTCGGCGTCGCGACGATCATCCTGATCATCGGACTGATCCTGATCATCTTCCGCAGCCCCATCGCCGCGCTGCTGCCCGTCGTGGTCGTCAGCGCCGTCCTCACCATCACGACCGGGCTGGTCGCCGCCGCGGGCAAGGCGTTCGACCTCAACGTCAGCCAGGACCTGCAGACGATCCTGCTGATCGTGCTGTTCGGCATCGGCACCGACTACATCCTGTTCCTGCTCTTCCGCTACCGCGAACGGCTGCGCGCCGGCGACGACAAGCGCACCGCGATGATCGTGTCCGTCCAGCGGGTCGGCGAGGTCATCACCTCCGCGGCCGGGGCCGTCATCGTCGCGTTCCTCGTGCTGCTGCTGGCGTCCCTGGGCTTCTTCGGCTCACTCGGCCCGGCGCTCGCCATCGCCGTCGCCGTCATGCTCATCACCTCGCTCACCCTCATCCCGGCCGTCGTCTCGCTGCTGGGCCGGTACGTCTTCTGGCCGTCCAAGGCCTGGCAGCGCGCCCCCAAGGCCACCCTGTCGCGCCGCCTCGGCACCACCGTCGGCCGCCGCCCCGCGATCGTCGCGGCGGCCTCCGGCATCGTGCTGGTCGCGCTCGCCGCGGGCGTGCTCAGCTACAAGGCCGACTACGACTTCAGCGCCGGCTTCCCGCAGGACACCGAATCGGCCAAGGCCGCCAAGGACCTGCAGCGCGGCTTCGCCGCCGGCGCACTCGCCCCCACCGAGGTCTACCTGACCACCGGCAACGGGACGCCGCTGAGCGAGCAGCAGGTCACCGACTTCGCGGCGGCCGCGGCGAAGGCGCCCGGTGTTGGCCAGGCGCAGCCGCCGGAGCGCAGCACCGACCCGAGCGTGGCCCGGGTCAACCTGCTGCTCAACGAGAACCCGGTGTCCAACGAGGCGATCACCCTCGTCCGGGACGACCTGCGCGACGCCGTGCACGAGGCGGCGCCACCCGGCACCAAGGCGCTGGTCGGCGGCACCACGGCGATCTTCGCCGACATCAACTCGGCGAACAACCGCGACCTCTCGGTGATCCTGCCGGTCGCGGCGGGCCTGATCGCGCTGATCCTCGCGTTGCTGCTGCGCAGTCTCGTCGCGCCGATCTACCTGGTGATCGCGGTGCTGCTCAACTTCGCGGCGACGCTGGGGGCGACGGTCTACCTCTTCCAAGGGCTCCAGGGAAAGCCCGGGGTGACCTTCCAGTTGCCGATCATCCTGTACCTGTTCGTGGTGGCCATCGGGACGGACTACAACATCCTGATGATCGCCTGGCTGCGGGAGGAGGCGCGGGAAGGCAACGGGCCGCATGAGGCCGCCGCCATCGGCGTGGAGCACGCGGGGCCGACCGTCGCCGCCGCGGGGCTGATCCTGGCGGGGACCTTCGGGGTGCTGATGCTGGCGCCGATCTCGTTCCTGCAGCAGATGGGGTTCGCGGTCGCGATCGGGATCGTGCTGTCCGCGTTCGTGATGTCGATGTTCTTCGTGCCGGCGTTGACGGCGCTGATCGGGCACAAGGCGTGGTGGCCGGGGCACGGGGACGAGCGGCCGGCCAACGGGCGGCACGCGGCGCCGGAGCCCGCGACCGTGGCGGAGGCGTAGCGGGCGAATTCCCATCGAGCCGACGCCGGCACGCCGGTGAGGCGCAACCCGGACCGGCGCGCGTGCGTCTCAAGGAGGTGGAGACAGTGCGCTTGCACCGGTGGCGGGCACTGCCCTGGGTCACGCTCGCGGCCCTGCTCGCCAGTTGTGGGTCCGCCGGGAACAGCCCAGCCGCCGACCCGCTCGACGGCCTGCGCGAGCAGGCAGGCGGCGCCCTGACCCGGTACGACCAGGCGGTTCGCGCAGCGGGAGGTGCCCCCTTCGTACCGCTGGGGGAACTGACCCACCAACTCGGCGACTGGGAACCGGCGAACGGGTCCTACAAAGAGACCCTGTCGGCCGGCCGCGTCGAGGCCGCCTCGACGCTGCCCGGGGCGCCGAACACGGCCGGCACCATCGTCTGGGCCAACGGCACCCGTCAGGACGTGCCGTTGATCTCGGCGGACGGGGCGCTGGCGCAGCTGCGCGCCGCCGGGACGGGCGACTGTTCCGGCTGCACGCCGCTCAAACTCACCGGGGCTCACCTGACCACGATGGCGGTCCCGACCACCCGCGGCCCGGCGACCGCCCCGGCGTGGGAATACACCCTCGATGGCACGACGGTGCGGCTGGCGCGAGTCGCGGTGGACCCCTCGGCCATCGTCCGGGTGACCCCACCACCCTGGGACGCCGACCACCCACACGAGGGACTGGCGATCGAGTCAGCGACCACCACGACCGCGAGCAGCGAACTGACCGTCACGTTCACCGGCGCGCCCGGCCCCAGCAGCAAGGCGTGCGGGGCCGACTACAGCGCCATCGCGGTCGAGTCGGACCTGGCGGTGGTCGTGATCGTCATCGAGTACCGGCACGCCAAGGACGAAGTGTGCCTGGCCATCGGCGCGCAGCGCAGCGCAACCGTCGAGTTGTCGCGACCATTGGGAGAGCGGGCGGTCCTGGAGGTGACGCAGGGCCTGCCGGTGGAGCTGACCACCACTGGCTGACCGTCCCGCTGCCCTGGCTCGGCGCGAACGGCCGCGCCCAGGGGCGACCTCGTTCACGTGCTGGCCGCCGGCGCATGCAGCCACCGCTCCCGCCGTGGACGAAACCCGGGCAGGCGCGGGCCATCACAGATCTTGACTGATGGTGAGACGGCGACGACTCTTTGTGTAGCTGCGGCAGCCGGGGGTGACCTACCCCGACGCCTCGACTGCGCGGCCTTCTGGATCGCTCGCCGGAAGGACTCTCATGAGGAGTACAGGAAGATCCAATCAACCGCGCCGATTCCTGGCCCTGCTCGTGCTACCGCTGGCGCTCGCCGTCAGCGCACCGGGCTTCGCCAACCCCACGACGGACAGCACGGTAGCCCCCGACCGGTCATCGACCGGCGAACAGAACGGCGTCGGCCTGATGCGCATCGTCGTCGCCGACAAGTCGGGCATCGACCGCCTCAACCAACTCGGCGTCGACCTCGCCGAGTACGTCAAGCCCGTCGACAACGGCATCGAGGTGCACGCCGTCCTCAGCCCCGAGGAGAGCCAGGCGCTGCGGGACAAGGGCTTCGACGTCCAGGACGCCATTTCCGACCAGAGCGACTACGCGCAGAACATGGCCGAGCGGTCCGCCGCGATCCGCGCCGCGACGGCGGCCACCGGCGCCACGGACACCCTGACCGTGCTGCGGGCCGAATGGTTCACGAGCCTCGACAACCAGGTCTTCCTCAACATCGAGGTGAAGTCGAGCGCCGGCACCGACTCGACGACGGTGCTCACGGCCAGCTGGGACAGCGGACCCGGCACGGAGATCGGCTCCGGCGGCACCGCCACGATGTCCCGGTTCACCGACGCCGGCCAGTACATGTACCACCGGTTCAGCAACCCGGTCCCCATCACCGCCAAGCCGGCCCGGGCCACCATCACCAGCAACAAGGGCGGCTCGGCCACCATCGACGTCACCAAGTGGCTGGGCAGCCCGCGCAAGAATCCCGGCAAGCACCCGTACGTGTCGGACTTCGTCGACCACTACATGGACCCGACCGAGGTCACCGCGCGGTTCACCGGCCTGGCCGCGGAGTTCCCCGGGCTGACTCAACTGATCGACCTGCCGTACAAGACGAACGGCTACCGGCGCCAGGCGCAGGCGCAGTTCGGCACGGCCGCCGCCAGCACCGTCTACGTCACCTCCACGACGTACGGGCACGAGGGCGGCAACGACATCACCATGGCGCTGCTCGACCCGGGCACGGCGAACGCCCCGCTGACCGTGAGCGTGTCCGGCAAGGCCGTCACGGTGCGCCTGGCCACCAACGGCTCCGGCGCCATCACCAGCACGGCCGCTCAGGTCGCCGCCGCGGTCAACGCCAACGCCGACGCGGCCGAGCTGCTCACCGCCAGCACGTACCGGGGCAACGCCGGCACCGGCGTGGTGGCCGCGGCCCCGGTGACCCCGCTGACCGACAACCTGAAGGCGCCGGCGAGCGTGTCCCGCGATCCGTTCCAGATGAAGGTGCTGCGCATCGGCAAGCACCGCGACGGCTCGAAGGTCGGCGTCTTCCTCTACTGCCAGGAGCACGCCCGGGAGTGGGTGACCCCGCTGGTCTGCGTGGAGTCCGCCGAACGGCTGCTGCGCAACTACGCCAAGGACCCCAACACCCGCAAGATCGTCGACGACCTCGACATCTTCATCCTGCCCGTCGTCAACCCCGACGGCGCGCACTACAGCATGTACGACTTCAACATGCAGCGGCGGAACATGACCAACTACTGCCCGGCGTCCAACGCCGACCCCGGCCGCCGCAACGCCTGGGGCGTCGACATCAACCGGAACTTCTCCGTCGGCTCCGTCTTCGACGGCTACGTGGGCGCGTCGGCGACCAGCTGCACCAGCGACACCTTCGCCGGCCCGAGCGAGCTGTCCGAGCCGGAGGCGCGCAACGAGGTGTGGCTGGTCGACACCTTCCCGAACATCAAGCTCTCGATGAACACCCACTCCTACGGCGGGTACTTCATGTGGCCGCCGGGGGCGTACAAGGCCGAGGGGCGCGAGGTGCTGCCGCGGGTCGACCAGGGCACCGAGGCGTACTTCTGGACCTCCTCGGACTACATCCTCTCCCGCGTCCAGGAGTACCGGGGCACGGCGATCTGGCCGGGCCGCACCGGACCTGTGACGGACGTGCTGTACTCGGCGGCCGGCAACAGCGCCGACGAGCACTGGTACAACCGGGGGATCATCGGGTGGGACTTCGAGGTCGGCGCGGACATCTACGATCCGGCGACCGGGCGGTTCAACGCCGTGGGGTTCCAGCCGCCTTTTGCCGAGGGGCACGAGGAGGCTATGGAGTTCGCCAACGGGAACATCGGGATTCTCGAGGTGGCTCGGGCTTATGCCACCGACAAGAGTCAGCCTCGGACTGCGCTGGAGGTCGTCAAGCGGGAGCCGGGGGCTACGGCCTTTACGTTCAGTACCAGTGAGCCGGCGAACGTGTACTACACGCTTGATGGCAGCCGGCCGACGTACAACTCACCCAAGCTGGCCCTGGCCGGGATGCGCGAGGGCGTCCAGAACATCACGGTGAACAGCGACACGATGGTGAACTGGTTCTCGATCGACATCGCCGGCAACGTGGAAGGCAACTACAAGCCGGACGGTGAGGGCAAGAACTTCAACAAGCAGCGGGTGAGTGTTCAGTAGCCTCGCCGCTTGAAGCCTGATGGCCGCCGGCCGGTGGGTCGGCGGCCATCGTACTGTGGCGACGTCTCCTGCATCTGGTTGAGCGAGCCGAACTATGGCGGCGTGCCGCACGGGATCGATGCCAGCCTGTCCGGCCCGGCGGGGCCCGTCGACTACGCGCGCTGACACGACTAGCGGAGCTCGGGAAAGGACGGCGGAGGACATCCACCGACAGCTGCGGTCGGCGTTGGAGATCGGGCCTGCCTCCGCCGGACCGCAGAAGCAGGGCCGCAGGCTACTCCCGACCACCCCTGCCACGTGTGGTCGCCGAGATCCTCGCCCGCGCGGATGTTGCGGCAACGGGTGGCCCGATGCCTGCCACACTGCCGCTGTCGGTCCTTTGGCTGCGGCCAGGGCTAAAATTGCGCAAACCACGCCGAATCTGAAGATCTGCGGTTCCGTCAGGCAGCTTTCCGGAATTGCTCATAACGAACTTCTAGCCTGTCTCGGTCTGGGCGCGCCGCACGGTCCCGAGGCAGCGAGATCAGTCGCCCATGCATCTCCTGAATACCATGACGCAACATAGGGCCATCGACTTCGGCGAGGATGTCTTTGCGTACTTCGACCACATGGTCAGGGCGAATGCCGAGGATGCCCTGGTCGAACGTTGCATGGTGGATCTTGCAAAGAGACAATCCATTCGGGACGATCGGCTCTCCGCGGGGTTGACCATCCGGAATAATGTGAGCAGCCTCAAGGAGGGATGAATGCCGGAGCTGGCACACGGAGCAGCTTGCACCGTACGCTTGCAATACGCGGGCGCGGAAAAGTGGTTGATGGAGCCGCAGCTTTGTTAACCTTTCGACGTAACGCCGCCGATCTGGCTCGAGGAAGGTGCCAGGTTCTATAAGCTTCTGGTCTTCGTCAAGCGCAACTGCAAACTGGAGTTCTTTACGCTCGTCGGCAACCAGCCATACCGGGTACCTTGGCAAATACACGCCAGGGGCAACCCCAACAAACCAGATCAGCGGAAGGTCGTGCTCGTACGCGCGGCGCAGTGCAATGTTTTCCGGATGATTAGGATTGTCGCCACGGTATTTATATCGCAGTAGCCCGTCTTGGCCCTCGCGGTCTTCATACGGCGGTGACTGACCAGGTGGCGTGAACGTCGTACGAAATGACAGGGCGGCGTCCAGTATGGCCGGCTTGCGGATGCCGCGTTGCCGGTCAAGTAGAGGGACTCGAATTCCTTCAAACGTGAATTTTGACAACTCGGCTTGTGTTGCCAACTCCCCGTGACTGTGCGCACGCTCCATAAGCCACTCGCAGGCGGCTGCTCGCAACTTAGCGTCGAAGATTGCATCTACCATGATCCGTATAGTGTCAGCGGCGGCGGTCGCGGTCTGTCCATCGAACGGTCATGAAGTTTCCAGCCGAGGCTCGGGTTAGCTGGAAGGTGCCAGGCGATCCCCTTCGGCAAGGGCTGCCGGATTCTAGACCCCGTTGGGACAAGCTCTCCAGACTCCTCCGTGGCCTTGAGGGCAGCGAGGCGGGGTGTGGAGCATTGTCCGTTTAGGTATTAAATCTACGAAATTCCTTGTCGTGTAGTCGACAGAAGATCGGCGGATTGAGGCTCGACCGCTACATTCCACAGTCTCGCGATCGAAGATCAACCTCGGTTGTCACAGATTGGGTTCCGGCGCTCGTATCGAAGGGGGGCCGACGGCTTGCCGTCGACTTGAAGGGTGGGGTCAACTGTCTACGGGGCGGCTGCCCTTCTTGTCTCGGCTGCCTGCGTCGTGCTCCTTGCAACGGTATTTTGGGTTGCTCTGTGCCGTTTGGGACGCCCTCCCCGCCGGGGTCAACCGTCGCGTATGTGCTTCCGTGACCATGCGCTCGACCTTCAGAAGTCACTCGATGAAGCAGTGAACGGGAACCGATTCCACACTGGTCGCAATGGTTCACAGCGATTTCAATTGGATGGCGTGATGAGAGTCTCGCCACTCGAGTACCAGACTGCGACGATCGACATCGTGGAGGCACTCAAACAAGGCAGAGTCGTGTCCATTGACTTCTCGGCGATGCAGGCTTACGAAGCCGCGCGCCTCGCTGACTTCTGCAATGGGCTGGCGGTGATATCCGGATCATGGATATTCCGTATGGCCGAGAATGTCATTGTGATTACGCGCGAGTCGTAATTCGGAGGGCGATTTGTCGACGGCTGGCCAGCACGAACAGGTGCTTATCTATAACCACAAAATTCGTCAGACTGAGGCGGCACTTAATACAGCCCGGAGGCGGCGCAAACTTTTCTATTGGTTTACTGCCTTCGGTCCGGTTCTGATCGCGGTAATTTATGCCCTGACTTGGATCCCATGGTGGACCTGGGAGCTCAAGCGCATTGTCCTAATTCCAACCTTCCTCGTTGCGCTATCCTTCGGCGGCGCGGCCTATAAGCTTTGGAGGGATCCGGGAGGTCCCCTAGAGGTTGACGGCCAGCGCAGCTGGCGCCCGCAAGAGGATGATCTTGAGCTTCGCCTCGCGCGGCTTCGTGACGAGCGGAAGTTTTTGGTAGCAAGTGCGGAGGGGAGCCTCAAGGTTCGCCGTGTAGCCTATAAAGAGGACGCGTTTTCCGATATTGACCAACTGAGGGATGAGAGCAAGCGCTACAGGAGAGTGAACAACACTTTTCAAGGATTCCTAATCATCGGATCCCTGGCTGCCACCGGCATCGCCGGCATATCGGACAAAATGACATGGGATCGCTGGACCATCCTCTGCATCACTTTTCTTGTTGGTGTAGCGAGCGGATTTATGGGCTACTTCAAATATAAGGAGCGAAGCTTCTACCTCCAGCAGACGGCCGACGCAATTGAAGCAGAGTGGGAAGCGGTAGAAGTGGGGGTTGGGAGGTACAAGCGGATTCCGAGCGAGGAAGAGCAGCTTGCTGAGTTCGTTGAAGAGGTTCACCGCCTCAAGACGGAGCAAAAGAAGCGGCAGCAGAATCTTGAACAGCCGCCTGAATCTCGCAACCAGGCTGAATGACTTATGTCTTGTCGTCCGGGGTCCTCACACCCGGGGCGTGCGACCGGACCTTCGCCGCCGGGCATCGCGAGGAGATGCAGCGAGCTGACCGATCCGGAGCCGCCGCAGCAAAGCAGGCTCGCGCCCGGCTTCGACGACGACATCGCCCGGCTGGCCGAGGCGGAGCTACGGGAGGCCGCGTACGACGCTGCGTGCCCGGCCCGCGGCCGCGCCGTGCACCGCGGCGATGACCGCCGCTGCATGCCTTCACCCCGGCTGTCCGGCGCGCGGTCTACGAGGCACTGCACGAGGGCGGTCCTGCGCCATGTCGGGCCCGCTCACCTCACATAGGGTCTGCTCAGCGTGCCCGACGCAGCGGCCGTCCGGGTCCTGACCCTGGTGGCGGGCAGCCCGGCCGGGCCAGGCACCACGCTGTACGAGGAGGTGCGCCGCGCGGCCCGCCGGCTGCCGGTCACCCCGCGCAGCACTGCGGCCGATGAGCTGGCCTTCCTCCGGATGGTGCAGCCCCACCGGGCTCCCGGAGCCGCAGAGCCGTTGCGGCTGGCCCTCATCCGGCTCGTCACCGGGGTAGCCGTGCGCCGCCCGTACCGCCGGCACGGCGCCCGGTACGGCCATCCGATGCTTCTCCTCGTTGAGCAACGCGGGATGCAGGTGGCGGTACGGGCCGGCCATGACGTGGTGACCGGCGCGCACCTCCTGGCAGCGGTGCTGGCCATGCACGACGAGCTGGTGCGCGACGGGCGACCGGTCCGGCCGGACGTCCACCGGTGGAATCAGGCCGGCGAGATCCTCGCCCAGCACGGCGCCACAGCCTCGGCCGCCGTTCGCGCTCTGGCCGGCCTGCCGCCAGCCGATGACGAGCGGCGGCTCGACGGACTGCCCGACAAGGGCTGGCACCAGCCCAAGGCGCTGCTCGCCGCGCCCGCCCATGGCCGCAGTGAGCTTGGCGCGCTGCGCGGCGCCAGCCTCGCCGCCTTCCGGCGTGGCGACCCGTACGCCGGCACCACCCACCTGCTCGTCGAGCTGCTGGCCGACCCCGCCGGCCCGGCAACCCGGCTGCTGCGTCTCCTCGACGTCGACCCGTCGACTGTCCGTGCCGACGCCCAGGGCTGCCTGACCGGGGATTGACACTCGGGATCATGTGGGATCGCGGGGGAGCGCTGACACCGGTACCGTCCGGGGATGCTCGACGCGGAAGATCTCCTGGCCGGCTTCACGCCTCCCCAGCCGTACACGACGAAAGCCGCCGCCGGCGCTCCCACCTCGCCCGGCGTGCACGTGGTCCTCGACCGCGGCACGGTGGTCTACGTCGGCTGGACCGGGAACCTGCGTAACCGCCTTCGGCAGCACCTGACCGGCAACCGGGAGTCGTCGGTGCTGCACGAGCAGGTCGGACAGCTCCTTGACACCCCAACCGAGGCGGCGGCCAGGCAGGACATCGCCGACTGGCTGGGTCGGTGCGAGGTCCGCTGGCAGGAGACCGACAACCCAGAGGCCACGAAGCAAGCCCTCGTGCTGGCCCTCAAGCCCCGCTTCAACCGCCAGGTGCCGAAACCCCGCCGATGAAGCAGGCCAGCAGGCTTACCGCTGAGAACCAGTGCCAGCCCCTGCCCCCAGCAACGAGCGCCGGCCCGAGCGAGACATGCAAAGGCGCCGAGGATATGCCCGGCCCTTCGCAGCGATGGTCGTACGGGATTCTTGCCTGCCGAGGCCGGGCCTTCTGGTTAATTGCGCCGCTTACCCGAACAGCCAGCGTTTCCGGTCAGTGCGAGAGAGGCTGATGTCGGAGCCGGTGACTCCCTGGGCGCAGCTCGCTGGGCAAACAAGATCAGCAAAACGGGGGATGCGTTCCGACCTCAGACCATGCAGGCTGCTACGGTCTGCCAGCTCGCGGCGCTCGTTGGGGGAGGAGATCGAGGTGGCGAGGCCCTTTCGCGAGGCGTTGTCCCAGTTGCTCAAAGCTCGATTTCCAATCCTCTATATCGAGTCATATGAAGAGCATCGGGTTGTAGCGGAGGTCACCGCCGTCGCCCGCGACGCAGCACTCGTACGCACCCCCAGAGGCGTCTGGACGTGGTCGGCGACCGAAGGGCTGATCCAGCCGGACGGTACGGCGAGGAAGGGCACCTCCAGCCCAGCGGACGCCCTGAGCGCGGCGATGCGTACCGATGAGCCCGGCGTCTTCATCTTCAAGGACCTGCACGCGGCGTACGGCGGTGGCGACCGGCCGCGGGATCCCGAGGTGGTCCGGAGGTTGCGAGACCTGGCGGCAGCTTTCAAGTCCGGCATGGCCGCCCGAACTCTCGTGCTTGTCTCTCCCGTGCTGCAACTGCCAGTTGAGCTCGAGAAGGACGTCACCATCGTCGACTTCCCCCTCCCCACCGAGGTCGAAATCCGTGCGGTGCTCGAGGGGATGATCGCGGCGAACTCCACCAGCGGACGGATTCGCATAGCCGTCGACGAGGTGGGTCGGGAGAAGCTGGCGAAGGCTGCCCTCGGACTCACCCTGCAGGAGGCGGAGAACGCGTTCGCCCGGGCCATGGTGAACGACGGGGTCCTCGACCTGGACGACATCGCCCTGGTGCACGAGGAGAAGCGGCAGATCGTACGCAAGGCCGGCCTGCTGGAGTTTGTCGACGTCGAAGTCGGCCTCAACGACATCGGTGGCCTGGAAAACCTGAAGCGATGGCTGCGGAAGCGGGATGGTTCCTGGTTGGCGGAAGCGGCGGAGTACGGCCTTCCCGCACCCCGCGGCGTGCTGATCACCGGCGTGCCCGGCTGCGGCAAGTCACTGACCGCCAAGGCGGTGGCCGCTGCATGGGGTCTGCCCCTGCTGCGGCTCGACATCGGCCGGGTGTTTGCCGGGCTGGTCGGATCGAGCGAGCAGAACCTCCGCAACGCGATTCGTACGGCCGAGGCCAGCGCGCCCTGCCTGTTGTGGGTGGATGAGATCGAGAAAGGCTTCGCCGGCGGTGGGTCGGCAGGTGACTCCGGCACCTCCTCGCGGGTATTCGGGACATTTCTGACCTGGATGCAGGAGAAGACAGAGCCAGTCTTCGTTGTCGCCACCGCCAACAACATCGAGAACCTGCCGCCTGAGCTACTGCGCAAGGGGCGCTTCGACGAGATCTTCTTCGTGGATCTTCCGACGCGCGCCGAACGAGAGTCGATCTGGGCCGTCCACATCAACAAGCGGCTGACCCGTCCCGCGGTCGCCGGCGAGCTCGCCGTCGGTGGAGGGCTCCTGATGGAGCTGTCCGAGCTCAGCCATGGGTACTCGGGCGCCGAGATCGAGCAGGCTGTTGTCGCCGGCCTCTTCGATGCGTTCTCCGAACGGCGCGCCCTGCGCAAGGACGATCTGACCCGGGCGGTGGTCAACATGGTGCCGCTCAGTGTCACGCAGGCCGAGCGGATCAGTGCCGTTCGGGCCTGGGCTGAGATGCGCGCGGTCGCGGCCACGGCCGCCGAGGACTGGGACCCGGCCGGCGGGATGTCCGCCGCCTCGCCCAGTATCCGCCCCCGCGATCTGCCACCCGGTCACGGTGGGGGCCGGAAGATCGAGTTCTGATGCGAACGACAACATCGAGGGGAGGTGCCACGTGAGCGTGTCACTGGTTCTCGTGCCGCTGGCCGTGGCTGCCGTGGCTGCCGCGCATGGCGCGACGGCTGGCCGAGACAGCGCAGGTCGCATCGTGTGCCAGGTGCAGACCCGCATGCGGGACGAGACGCTACTGGCCGCGGCGCTGCGCGAGAGCAATGCGGTGGTCACGGCCGACGGCAAGGACATCGTGGCGGCCTGGGACCGGGTACGGGCGAACTTCCAGCGCGGGCAGGACGGCGTCTGGTCGGCGCACCTCACGGGCGACATCGACGAGCAGCGGGCCGTGGACATCATCCGTGCCATTGACGCCGGCTACGGCCGGCAGGTCCAGCGCGCCGTACTTGAGCGGCTGCGGGAACGGGCTCCGGCCGCCGGACTTCGCCTGGAGTCGGAGGCTGTCGCGGAGGATGCGAGCGTACGTCTGGTCTTCGCGGTCGAGGGACGGTCATCGTGACGGAGCAGAAGCGGGTCGTGCTGACGGTGACCAGTGAGGGGCTGGTGAGCGCCGAGACCCAAGGCCTGATCGGCGACGCCTGCCTCGACTACATCGCCATCCTCGAAGATCTGCTCGACGCCCGCACCGTCGAGAGCGCGTACACGGCCGACTACAGCAAGCGCACCGTCACCAGCAATCAGGAAGAACGCAATGTCGAACACGCATAACGGTGGATGGGTCCCGGCGCCGGGCGCCCCGAATCAGGTGCCCACGAATCCTGCGGCGAGCCGTGACTGGCGGATCCGGCAGAGCCTGTGGCTACTGCTCCCGATTCTGGGATGCAGCTGCCTCGGCGGAGCCGGCCTCATCTACGTCGGGCTGCGCGCCCGTCGCGCGGCCTGGTGGATCCCGGGCATCGTCTACATGCTGGTTGGCTGGGCCGCGTTCGCCGTGACCGGCGAATCCGATCAGCAGAGTGCGCTGAGCAGCGTGGCAACCGCAGTTGTCCTGGCCAGCTGGATTGCCAACATCCTGCACGCCTGCCTGATCAACCCGGCCTGGCTGCGCTGGCGGGCCAGCCACACTCCCTGGTACGCCCAGCCCACGGCGCCGCCTCCCACCTGGCCCGGCAACCCCTACCCTCCCACCACCGCGCCGCCCACGATCGCCGACCTGACGACAGGCGCGCCGGCGTACTACGGTGCCGGGCCGGCCGCGACATCCGTACCCCAGCAGCCGGCACCGCCCGTGGCCCCACCGGCTCCCCCGTCGCCGCCGGCCACGGCCCCGCGGCCCTTGGACGTCAACGCGGCAACGTTCGAGGACCTCGCCGCCCTGCCCGGCTTCGGAGCGGAGCGCGCGAACTGGGTGCTGGCGGAACGGCACAACCGGCGCGGATTCGGCAGCGTCGAGGACTTTGCAATGGTCGCGAACCTCGCGCCGCACGAATTCGCCCGACTCAGGAACCTGCTGACTTGCACGCCGCCGCCCCAGCCGCCGGCAGGCTATTCGCCGCACGGCCGAGTACTCGATGTCTGATGCCCGTCACCTCCCGCGCACCGTCGCCGACCCGGCGCTGGTGTCGATCGCCAGGTTCGTCTCATCGACCCGCGCCGAAGGGCCGGGCGAACGCACCGCGATCTGGGTGCAGGGCTGTTCGATTCGCTGCCACGGCTGCTTCAACCCGCACATGTGGACCTTCCGGGGCGGGGACACGGCCGCACCGGATGACTTGATCGCCAGGATCATCGATGCCAACACCGAGGGCCTCACGCTGCTCGGTGGCGAGCCCTTCGACCAGGCCGCCCCGCTGTCAACGGTCGCAGCGGGGGTACGCCGGGCCGGCCGGTCGGTCATGACCTTCACCGGCTACACCATGAAGCAACTAGATGATGCTGTGGACGGGGGCCGCGAGGATGTAGCCAGGCTGCTGGCCCAGACAGATCTGCTCGTCGCGGGCCCGTTCCTCGCCGATCACATCGATACGGTCCGGCCCTGGGTAGGCTCGACAAACCAGGAGTTCGTCCTGCTGACCGATCAGTTCCCGGATCTTCTCGTCGATTTCGACTCCACCCCGGACCGCCTTGAGATCACTGTCGACGCCTCTGGCCAGATCGGCGTCAACGGGTGGGCGCAGCTGGAGGCGCTGCACGAGCTGCTGGAGTCCACGGGCCGACCCGTGCGCGGGGGTTGACGCCGCCAGGTGCCGAAGCCCCGCCGCAGGTAGACCCTCCTTACAGCACAATTCGCCAAAGTGTCGGGCTGCGTCGGGTACGTCGTTCCAGGGCCGACAGGGTTTCGGTCATGACTGTTTCCACTCAGACCGGCCGCGTCCGCCGGGCTGCGGCGCTCGCGGCGACCGCCCTCGCCGCGGCGGCCCTCGGCGTCCCCCGGGGGCCCGGGCCGAGGCCGCCGCCAGCACGCTCTCGCTCGGCGACGCCAACCTGACGGAGGTACGCATCAGCCGCGCCCTGGCCGACGGCGTCACCCTGACCCGGATCGAGCGGAGCAGCGAGTCGGCGCCGGCCGACCAGATCAACACCACCCGGGGTCCATGGGTGGTCAACGCGCTCACCATCGACCTGAACAAGGCCCGCGGAGTGGATGTTCCAGCAGGACCGGCGACGGGGGAGCTCTGGTCAGTTCCTTCGTACGCAGAACTCGTTGCCGTCCGGATCGGCCAGCACGACGATGCCGTCGTCACCGACCTCGAGCCGAGTGGCCCCGAGAGAGAGCAACCGGTCGACCTCCGCCTGCTGGTCGCTACCGACCGGAGCGAGGTCGAAGCGCTGCCGGTTCCGCCCCTGCTTCGGGGTCACGGGCGGGCCGCCCCACGCGACCTTCGTGCCGCGGTGCGGTGACTGGATCGCGGTCTCCTCGTTCTGGTCCCATACCAGCGGCCAGCCCAGCGCCTCGCTCCAGAAGAGGCCGACGTCCCGGGTGCCTTCGCAGGTGAGCTCCCCGAGGAAGCCGCACCCGGCGAGGTAGTTGTTGCCGGGCTCGATCACGTCGAACTCGTAGCCCTCGGGGTCGGCCAGGACGACATGCCCCTCCTCGGGGCGCTGCCCGACGTCGAGGTGACTTGCGCCGAGCCTCAGCGCCGTCGCCACTGTCTGCTGCTGGTCGTCAAGGCTGGCGCTGGTCAGGTGGAGGTGCATGCGGTTCGGCCGCACCATCTCCGCGGTGCTGCGGGCGAACCGGAGACCGAGCTGGGTTTCGTGTCCCGGCAGGAGCACACCACCGGC
The DNA here is from genome assembly GCF_009671205.1 of Micromonospora terminaliae. NCBI lineage: Bacteria > Bacillati > Actinomycetota > Actinomycetes > Micromonosporales > Micromonosporaceae > Micromonospora > Micromonospora terminaliae. Next base: position 6,649,255 of record NZ_CP045309.1, read on the forward strand.
GTCCTCGACGACCTCCCGGCCGAGCATGCCGGCCCAGAACTGCGCCACGCGATCCGGATCGCGCGCATCGAACGTCACCGAGAGAAGTCGCGAGCTCATCGCCCCACGCTAGGCGCGGGCCGGCAGGGCGACAAAGCCATTTGACCGGCACCAAACCTTGGCCGGCGCGACCGCGCCGGGCCTGTCACCGGCTCCCGCCGCACGCGATGTAAAAGTTTCTAGACACGGTGTCAAAGACGCCTTACTCTAGACGTGTCAAGGATTCTTTACATGGGGAGTCGATCATGACGCATGAGGAGAAACGCGCCTGGACCATGCTGGTGGTCGGCGTCGTCGGGTACGCGGTCTACGCGGCGGTCGTCCTGAGCCGGGTCGACGGTGGGCCGCTCTCCGCGACCCCATACGCCGGAGTTCTCCTGTGGACGGTCGGCGGCGCCATCGTCGCGAACATCGTGGCCGAGATCGCGATGGGCGTGGTGAACCCGCGGGCGTCCCGCGTCAAGGACGTTCGCGACCGGGAGATCGGGCGGCTCGGCGACCATGTCGGCCAGGCGTTCGTTGTCATCGGCGCGGTGTCGGCGATGCTCATGGCGTTGGCCGAGTGGGACTGGTTCTGGATCGCCAACGTCATCTACCTGTGCTTCGTCCTGTCGGCGGTGGTCGGCTCCCTCACGAAGGTGATCGTCTACCGCACGGGTGTCCCGCAGTGGTGAAGCCGACCCAGGTCACGAACAACATCCGCGCACTGCGCTTCGCGCATGACGAGATGACCCAGGCCGAACTCGCCGAGCGGATCGGCGTGACCCGGCAGACCGTCATCGCCATCGAGCAGGGCCGCTACTCGCCCTCGCTGGAGATGGCGTTCCGGATCGCCCGCGTGTTCGGCGTACGGCTCGACGACGTGTTCCAGTATCCCGAGGAGGCGGCACCATGAAGGCCATCGTCCAGGACACCTACGGCCCGGCGGACGTGCTCCAGCTCCGCGACATCGGACGACCGGCCGTCGGCGACGACGATGTCCTCGTCCAGGTCCGCGCGGCCGGGGTCGACCCCGGAGTCTGGATCTTCATGGCCGGCCGCCCCTACCTGGCGCGGCTCGCGAGCGGGTTGCGCCGGCCCCGGGTGCCGGTGCGCGGCCGGGACCTGGCCGGGGTGGTGGCCGCGGTCGGCGCCCGGGTGACCCGGTTCCGGCCGGGCGACGAGGTGTACGGCACCTGCCTGCGCGGCTCGTACGCCGAGTTCGCGAGCGCACCGCAGCGGCGACTGGCCCGCAAGCCGGCCAACGTGTCGTTCACGCAGGCCGCCGCGGTGCCGGTCTCCGGGATGACGGCGCTGCGCGCCGTACGCGACAGCGGTGAGGTGCGCCCGGGGCACCGGGTGCTGGTGATCGGCGCATCGGGCGGTGTCGGGTCCCTGGCCGTGCAGATCGCCAAGGCGTACGGGGCGACGGTGACCGCAGTCTGCGCCCCGGCCAAGGCCGATTTCGTCCGCTCCCTCGGCGCTGAGGACGTCCTCGACTACACGAGCGAGGAGGTCGACCGCGACGGTCCGGTGTACGACGTGGTCATCGACACCGGCGGCGACCGGCCGCTGTCACTACTGCGGCGTGCGCTCGCCCCGCACGGGACGCTGGCGTTGGTCGGCGGCGCGTACACCAAGGGCCCGATGCTCAGCGGTTACGACCGGCAGATGTTCCGCGCGCCGCTGCTGTCCCTGTTCGTCGGCCAACGGCTTCGCAGCGTGAGCGCCGTGGAGCGGGCCGGGGACCTGGACGAGCTACGGAATCTCGTCGAGTCCGGCGCGCTGACCCCGGTGGTCGACCGCACCTACCCCCTTGCCGAGACATCGGACGCGATCCGGCACCTCCGGGACGGGCACCCGGCAGGAAAGGTGGTCCTCACCATCTGAGCTGCTTGTCATAGCGGCGCGCCAGCCTCGCCGCCTTCCGGCGCCGCGACCCGTACGCCGGCACCACCCACCTGCTCGTCGAGCTGCTGGCCCACCCGCCGGCCCGGCAAACCGGCTGCTGCGGTGTCGGCGGGGCTCGTGCTCGCCTGCCCTGTCGCTGGCCGCCCAGGCGGCCGTACCGGGCTGACCACCAGGCACGGAACGCGCCGGTGGGCCGAGACGGCCCTGCTCGTCAGCGGTGATCGACAGGTGACTTGAGCAACTTTCACTACTAGCGTCGGTCGGACCTGGACAGTCATTACTCGGGGAGGACGTCCAATGCTCCGTCCACACCACCACCAGAGCGCCCGATGAGGGCGCGCCCCCTCGCGGCGGCAGCAGCCGCCATCGGACTGGTCGCCGCAGGCCTCACCCTCACCGGCGGCACCGCCGCCGCCCACGGCAGCGGCTACTCGGCCCTGATCCAGCGCGCCTCCTACGGCGTACCGCACATCACCGCACAGAACTTCGCCAGCCTCGGCTACGGCGTCGGCTACGTCCAGGCCGAGGACAACATCTGCCTGATCGCCGAGCAGATGGTCACCGTCCGCGCCGAGCGGTCCCGCTGGTTCGGCGCGACCACCGGCAACGTCACCAGCGACCTGTTCCAGCAGAAGGCCATCGACGCCGGCGCCGTCGACCGCTGGCTCACCGGCCCGCGCGACGGCATCCACGCACCCTCCAACGAGGTACGCGACCAGATCCGCGGCTTCGTCGCCGGCTACAACGCCTACCTCCGCAGCGCCAAGAACAAGATCACCGACCCGGCCTGCAAGGGGAAGGACTGGGTACGCCCGATCACCGAGCTGGACGCGTGGCGGGCGAACTGGACGCGCATGGTCCGGGCCAGCTCCGGCGCGCTCGCCGACGGCATCGTCGCCGCCGCGCCGCCCGCCGGGACCAGCGCGCCACCCACCCCGAACAGGAGCAGCGCCCCGCAGGCCGAAGCCGTCGTCGCCGCCCGGGACGGTGCGCCGGCCGGGGTGGGCAGCAACGCGTACGGCCTGGGCCGCGACGCCACCGCCAGCGGCGCCGGCATGCTGCTCGCGAACCCGCACTTCCCCTGGGACGGCGGCGAGCGCTTCTACCGGATGCACCTCAAGGTGCCCGGCCGGTACGACGTCGAGGGCGCGGCCCTGGTCGGCGACCCGATCGTCGAGATCGGCCACAACGGCCGGATCGCCTGATCGCACACCGTTTCCACCGCCCGCCGCTTCGTCTGGCACCGGCTGGCGCTGGTGCCCGGCGACCCGACCAGCTACCTCTACGACGGCCAGCCCCGGAAGATGACCTCCCGCACGGTCACCGTCCAGACTCCGGGCGGCCCGGTCACCCGTACCTTCTACGACACCCACTACGGCCCGGTCGTCGTGGTGCCCGGCACCTTCGACTGGACGGCGCAGGCCGCGTACGCGATCACCGACGTCAACGCCGCCAACAACCGCGCGCTCGACGGCTGGCTCGCCATGGGTCGCGCGAAGTCGGTGGGTGAGCTGCGGAAGGTGCTGGACCAGCGGCAGTTCCTGCCCTGGGTCAACGTCATCGCCGCCGACCGCGACGGCAACGCCCTCTACGCCGACCACTCCGTCGTGCCCCGGGTCACCGGCTCCCTCGCGGCCGCGTGCATCCCGGCGCCCTTCCAACCCTTGTACGCCGGCAGCGGCCAGGCCGTCCTCGACGGCTCCCGCTCCGCCTGCGAGCTGGGCCGGGACCCGGACGCCGCGGTGCCCGGCATCCTCGGCCCGGGCAACCTGCCCGCGCTGATTCGCGGCGACTACGTGACCAACTCCAACGACAGCTACTGGCTCGCCAACCCGGCCCAGCCGCGGGAGGGTTACCCGCGCATCATCGGCGACGAGCGGACGGCACGGAGCCTGCGTACCCGGCTTGGCGTGCACCAGGTGCAGCAGCGGATCGCCGGCACCGACGGGCTTCCCGGCAAGGGCTTCACCACCGGCAAGCTGTGGGACGTCACGTTCGGCGACCGGGCGTACGGGGGTGAGCTGGTCCGCGACGACCTGGTCCGGCTCTGCGAGGCGCAGCCGACGGCCACCGCCTCCGACGGCACCACCGTCGACCTGACGGACGCCTGCGCCGCCCTGCGCGGCTGGGACCTGAAGGTCAACCTCGACAGCCGGGGCGCGCACCTGTTCACCGAGTTCGCCCTGGCCGGCGGCCTGCGCTTCGCCGACCCGTTCGACCCGGCCGCCCCGCTCACCACGCCGGGCCGGCTCGCCGTCGACGACCCGAGGGTACGCACCGCCCTCGCCAACGCCGTCCGCAAGCTGAACGGCATCCCGCTCGACGCGCGCCTCGGCGACGTCCAGACCGAGCCGCGTGGCGCTGCGCGCATCCCGATCCACGGGGGCCGCGCGGAAGCCGGCGTCTTCAACATGATCATCGGGGTGCTGCAGCCCGGCGTCGGCTACTCGAAGGTGCAGCACGGCTCGTCGTTCGTGATGGCCGTCGAGCTGGGCCGCGACGGGCCGTCGGGTCGGCAGATCCTGACGTACTCGCAGTCGGCCAACCCGAACTCGCCCTGGTACGCCGACCAGACCCGGCTGTACTCGGGCAAGGGCTGGGACACCATCAAGTTCACCGAGAAGCAGCTGCGCGCCGACCCGAACCTGGTCACGTACCGGGTGGGGGAGCGGCGCCACTGACCGCCCCGGCGGAGACTCCGAGCTCCGGCGGCCGGCCGACCGGCCGGCCGCCGGGCCGATCCCGAACCCGCTGTGCAGGGCGATGGGAAACGGGGTTCTGTCGTCCAGCACCCGTGCATAGGATCGGCTCATGGGCCGGACCTTCGACATCATCTCCCCGCCGCGCTCCTGAGCGGGGCGCCTCCACTCATCGTGTCCAGCCTGCCTCGGTGGGACGCGCGGTTCACCCAGCGCTGAGTCCGGCACGCCCCGCTTCCGCGACCGTCAATTCCTTCGTCGCAGGAGCGATTCCTTCATGCTTGTTTCCCAACGTCCGGTGGCCGCCGCCCGGCGCTCCACCACCGGCCTGTGGTCCCTTGTCCTCGCCGGCGTGCTGTGGGGCACCGGTGGCCCCACCGGCAGCCTCCTCGCCCACGAAACGCAGCTGGCGCCGCTGGCTGTGGCCGCGTACCGGCTCGCCGCCGGCGGCATGCTCGTCATCGTCTGGCTCTGCCTGACCCGGCAACCGCTGCCACGCGGCCGGCGCGCCTGGGGCCGGATGGTCGTGAACGGGCTGCTCGCCGCGGTCTTCCAGGCCTGCTTCTTCGCCGCGGTGGCACGGACCAACGTCAGCCTCGCCACCCTGGTCACCATCGGCACGTCGCCAGCCCTCGTCCTGTCCGCGGAAGCGATCGTCGGACGGCGGCGGGTCACCGCGGCGATGCTCGCCACCGTGGCGCTGGCCGTCAGCGGTCTGGTCCTGCTCGTCGGCGCGCCAGCCGGCGGCATCGCGACCACGAACGCGCTCACCGGAGCCGGATTCGCGCTGCTGTCGGCGGTCGGCTTCGCCACCATGACCTTCATCGGAACGCGGCCCGTCGCCGGTCTCAACGATCTCACCGCCACCGGCGTGAGCTTCGCGATCGGCGGCGCCGTGCTCGCCCCCGCAGCCATCGTGACGTCCGGGATGGACTTCGTCCCGACCCCGGCGTCCGTGGGGTTGTTGCTGCTGCTGGGCACCGCACCCACCGCGGTGGCCTACGCCCTGTACTTCCGGGGCCTGCGCACCACCGCAGCCGGTACGGCAGCGCTGATCGCGCTGCTGGAACCACTCGTCGCCACGCTCCTGGCGGCGCTGCTCCTCGGCGATCGTCTCAGCTTGACCGGGTTGGTCGGCGCCGGGCTGATCACCGCCGCCATCGTGCTTGACACCCGAGCCACGCGCCACTGACAACCGGGGTTTCCGGGCAGGACCCACCAGGTCCTGCCCGGCACCCTTCCTCGCGGCTAGCACCCTGGTCCGCGGCGTTCCGTCGTGCTCATCCACGACGACAGAGCCGCACCGGCGTAGGGTCGGCAGCGTGGTAGGGGCGGAACGTCGATACCGCTACGTCGGCCCGGCGGACGTGCCGGCGTCCGTCGCCGGCGCGCCCGAGGGCTGGCCCGTCCGATCACCGGACGATCTCGACACCTACCTGGCGGCCGCGGATCCGCGCGACCGTGACGAGCCGTTCACCTACGTCGTCGACACCGGCGGTACGTTACGGCTCGCGCCGAGACGCAGCGAGCACGTCGCCTGCGCCGGCGGCGGGGAGGTCCTCGGTGCCGGGGAGATCGGCTTCGCCGGTGAGCGGGGTGGCTGGGTCGTCTCGGAGGTGAGCAACCACTCCACCGGGTACTGCCCCGATCCCACCTCATGGCCGGCGGTGGCGGGTGCCCTCGACCGCGCGGGCATCGACCGTCCGGACGGCTTCACCGTGGCCGTCGTCTTCCGGCGCTGCCTCGACTGCGGCGAGCGCAACCTGATCCGGGACGACGACTACGTCTGCGCGCTCTGCGGCGCCGAACTGCCGGAGGACGTCGAACCCCGGCTCGCGGCGCAGCCGTCGACCGACCAGCGTCCCCGCTGACGACCGGGCCTTACGGTGTCTCCCGCAACGGCCAGACCTCGACGACTCCCTGCGCGACGGCGCAGGGCGTCCTGGACGCGATCTGGGTGGCTTCCTCCAGCGTCTCCGCCTCGATGATCGCGAATCCGGCCACCGGCAGGGCGGAGGACAGGAACGCGCCGCTCTGCACCGTCATGCCGGCGCCGTCGCGGTTCCGTACCTGCACGGGAGAGTCGGCAATACCCATCACGGTCCCGGCCTCGCGCAGGCGTACGTCATGGGCGTGCGCCTCGTCGAGTACGGCAGCGTCGGTACTGTCGTAGCCTTCCTGGTCCCCGTATCCGATCGTCACGAATCTCGCCACCACAGGCTCCCTTCTGCGTGCCACGGAATCGTCACACCTTCAATGCCCATCGAGACCATCGCGAACCAGGACGACACCCGCTCCACTGGCCGGACTGCCCGGGTTTGGTGGCCGGGCCGGCGGGAAACCCGCGGGTTTGTCACCACAGCGAGAGGAAGCGGCATGACATCGACCAGCCTGCCCGGCGGCACGTTCCGCCTGGGGGATCTGACGGTCACCCGCATGGGGTACGGCGCGATGCAGCTTGCCGGCCCGCACGTCTTCGGCCCACCGGCCGACCGCGACGCGGCCGTCGCCGTGCTGCGCGAGGTCGTCGAGCTGGGCATCAACCACATCGACACGTCCGACTACTACGGTCCGTACGTCACCAACGAGATCATCCGGGAGGCCCTGTACCCGTACCCCGACGACCTGCACATCGTCACCAAGGTCGGGGCGCTGCGCGACGCCGAGGGCAACTGGCCGCCGGCCCTCGCCCCGGACCAGCTCCGCCAGGCCGTCCACGACAACCTGCGCCGCCTCGGCCTCGACGTGATGGACGTGGTCAACCTGCGCGTCGGCGGGTTCGACCGGCCCACCCCCGGCTCGATCGAGGAGCCGTTCACGGTCCTCGCGGAGCTGCAACAGCAGGGGCTGATCAGGCACCTCGGGCTCAGCACGGTCAACGCCGCGCAGGTCGCCGAGGCGCAGTCCATCGCGCCGGTGGTGTGCGTGCAGAACTTCTACAACATCGCCAACCGCGACGACGACCCGCTCGTCGACTCCCTCGCGGCGCAGGGCATCGCCTTCGTGCCCTACTTCCCACTCGGCGGCTTCAGCCCGCTGCAGTCCGAGGAGCTCAACGCCGTGGCGGCCCGCCTGGAGGCCACCCCGCTGGCGGTGGCGCTGGCGTGGCTGCTGCACCGGTCCCCGAACATCCTGCTCATCCCCGGCACCTCGTCGGTGGCGCACCTGCGCGAGAACGTCGCCGCCGCCGCGCTGACCCTCCCCGACGACGCCCTGACCGAGCTGAACAACATCGCTTGACGGGATCGACCACCCCGCTAGTCCAGCCTGCGGCGGCCCAGCCATTGTGGTTCGCGGCCGGCGAGCACCCAGCCGGCGACCGCGGCGAGCACCGGCAGCCCGAGAATCGTCGCCACGAGGTGCGCGACCGGCACGTCGGTGAGCGCGTCGAGGTCGCGATGCAGCACGCTGGCCAACCCAACATAGGCGCCAACGACGCCGAGGAGGCCGCCGAGCAGCGCGAGCGCCCCGGCGGTCGTAGCGGTCAGGGTGCGCCGGACCCGCCTGGGAGCGCCGGTCGCGGCCAGGGTGCGCAGGTCGCCGGCCGCCTCGCCGCGGATGAGGCCGACGGTCATGGCCAGGATGCCGAGGGCGAGCAGCGCCCCGGCGGCGACCGCCCCGGTCCGCAGGGACCCGAGCGAGGCCCGCTCGTGGCGGGACTCGATGGTGAAGCCGGCGCTCACGGCGAGGTTCTGTGCCGTGGTCAGCTCCTGCTCGGTGAGCGGGTGGTCGGCCTCGACGAGCCAGCCGACCCGCGCGGGTTGCCAGCCGTGGCGGGCCATCATGCTCGCGGTGACCATCGAGTTCGGCATCGAGGTGTACCCGGGGTCGGGGAGCGCCTGGGTCTTCGGGTAGACGCGGCGTTCGGGGATGTTCACCAGTTCGAGTGCGCCGGTGCGGGAGGTGAGCACCTCGGTGTCGGCCGCGACCGCCGCACTGTCCAGCCGGTAGAGCCGGAGCAGTTCCGGGGTGGCGACGTAGAGGGGATACGTCGTCATCTGCTGGCGGTCGGCAACCGGCGTGCCGATCTCCACGGCCGGATGGCCGGGCTGCCCGCCGGGCTCGCCCGGGTCGGTGTAGGAGGCGACCACCGCCATGTCGAGCGGGGTCACCGTCGGCGTGCCGAGGTTGCCGGCCAGCGTGTCGACCTGGGACTGCAGCCCGGCCAGCTGCTCCGGGGTGCGTACCGGGATCACCGGGCTGGGCCGGCCGATGCGGACCAGGAGCTGGCCCTTGGCCAGATTGCCCAGACCGGCTGCCTGCCTGGCCTGGTGGTCGGCGGCGGCGGAGCCGGCGACGACCGCCACCGAGATCCCCAGGGCCAGACTGATCGCGGCGAGCGCCGCGCCGGCCCGTGCCTGGTAGCGGACCAGGTCGGTCAACGCCAGCCGGACGGCCACCGGCATCCCGGCGCGCGCCGCGGCCAGCAACCGGATCGCCGTGGGCCCGACGAAGAGCACACCGACGGCCGTGGCGATGGTGCCGGCGGAGATCGGCACCGGTTTGGTGCCGCCGGAGAGCAGCAGGCAGGTGACACCGGTGGCGAGCAGGACCACGGCGACCACCGCGGTGCGCCGGGCGGGTCGGGGCCGCGGCGGCCGCGCCGACAACGCGCTCATGATCGGGGTACGCGCGGTGGCCCGCGCCGGCCACCACGCGGCGGCGGTGGCGGTCGCCACGGCCAGCATCATCCCCGCGCCGATCGTCGCCCAGGGCAGGTCGAACCGGTCGATGCGGTGCCCGGCGGCGGTCTCCACCCGCTCGGCGACGAGCAGCCAGGCGGCGATCCCGACGCCGGTGCCGAGCACCGCCGCGACCGCGCCGACGACGGTGCCGTTGGCCAGCATCACCAGCCGCAGGTGCCGCCGGGTGGCGCCCATCGCGGCGAGCATGCCGAGCTGCCGCAGCCGGCGTTGCGCCACCACGACGAACCCGGCCGCGGCGACGAGCGATACCAGCAGCAGACCGACGGTGGCCAGCGCCAGGGTGGTGGCGGCGATCACGGTACGGGTGGTGCCGGGCCGGGACTCGCGTACGAGGGGACCGTCGATGGTCGCGCGGAACGCCTCCAGGTCAGCCCGGTCCCCGGCGACGAGGACGGTGACGGTCTTCGGCGGGTCGGCGTGTGCCGGGTCGACGAGGGCGAACTCGTCGGTCAGGTCGTTCGGGTTCTCCACCATCCCGACCACGAGGCGGTCGTGGCCGTCGACGGTGACCCGCCGGCCGAGCCCGGTGCGCAGGGTGCGCGCCACCGCGTCGGTGAGTGCGACCTCGCCGGTGCCGGCCGGGTACCGGCCCTGCCGCACCGCCAGCATCGGTGCGCCGTAGACGCCACCCGGGTCCTGCGCCCGGACGTCGATCGGGTCGAACAGCCCCGGCACCTCCAGGTAGCGGTGACCGATCGCGTCGATCGTGCCGAACCAGCTCCGTGTGGCGGCGAGCCGGGACTCGAGCTTGGCCGGATCGGTGCCGTCGAACTCCAGGAGGTGGTCAGCCCGGCCGAATCTCCCGTCGCTGGAGGAGGCCATGTTGTAGGTCGCCGAGACGGCGAACGTGGCCCCGATGACGGCGACCGTGAGCAGCGCGAGGGTGAGTACCTGTTGGCGCCACTCGCGGCGGAACAGCCGTACCGCCCACCGGATCACGGCCCGGCGGGCCGGCAGGCCGCCGCCCGAGGCGCGGCGGGGCGCCGGCCGTTCGGTGGCCGGCGGGGTGGCGGTGGCCGCCGTCACGGGGCCACGTCCCCGGCGAGCAGAGTGTCCGGGCCGACCGCCGGCGCGGTCTGGTCGATGACCCGGCCGTCCCGGAGGAACACCACCCGGTCGGCCCAGGACGCGAGCTGCGCGTCGTGGGTCACCATCACCCCGGCGATCCCGCGCTTGCAGGCCGCGCGCAGCATCCGCATGACCGCCTCGCCGTTGGTCGAGTCCAGCGCGCCGGTGGGCTCGTCGGCGAGCAGCAGGCGCCGGTCGCCGACCACCGCGCGGGCGATCGCGACCCGCTGGCGTTCGCCGCCGGACAGGTCGTCGGGGAAGTGGGCGGCCCGCTCGGCCAGCCCCAGCTCCTCGAGTACGCGCAGGCCGGCGGCGCGGGCGGCCCGCGCGCCGACGCCGTCGAGTTCCAGCGGCAGCGCCACGTTCTCGACGGCGGAGAGCCCGGCGAGCAGATTCAGGTCCTGGAAGACGAAGCCGATGGACCGGCGGCGCAGCCTCGCCCGCGCGTCGGCGGACATGGTCGACACGTCGTCACCGCAGACCAGCACCGCACCGTCGGTCGGCTCCTCGAGGCTGCCGGCGATCGTCAGCAGGGTGCTCTTGCCGGAGCCGCTCGGCCCCATGATCGCCACCAGCTCACCGGCGTCGACGGTGAGGTCGACCTGCCGCAACGCGGGTACGGCGGCGTGGCCCGTGCCGTACACCTTGGACACCTGGCGCATGCTCAGCACGGCGCTCATCGACGGGCCTCCTCGCGGGTCGGCGCGGACTCCGCCGGTTCGCCGGTTGCGGGAGCGGCCGGCTTGGCCCGGTCGCTCGGCGCCGCGCCAGTGGTGGGCGTGGCCGGTAGGCGGCGCAGCCGGGCGTCGGCGGCGTCGAGCCAGCGGACGACCGACTCGAGCCGGAACAGCTCCGCGTCGACGACGAGGCCGAGCGCGATGTCCTCGGGGTCCGTGTCGGCCTTGAGGTGGGTGTACCGCTGCATCTCCTCGATCAGGCGCCGGCGGTGGACCTGGAGGATCTCCCGTACGGCGACGCCGGGCATGCGTACCGCCACCTGCACCTTGATGACGAGTTCGTCGCGTGGTGGCGCCGCGGTGTCGGGTGGGGTCCGCAACCACGTGTCCAGTTCCCGCTCGCCGCCCGCGGTGATCCGGAACCGTCGCTGCGCGCCGTCGCGTTCGTCCGACTCGACGAGCCCTTCGCGTTCGAGGCGTTGCAGCGTCGTGTAGACCTGGCCGACGTTGAGCGGCCAGACCTCACCCGTGCGGGCCTCGAACTCCTGCCGGAGTTGCAGGCCGTACTTCGATCCCTCGGTCAACAGCGCCAGCAACGCATGTCGAATGCTCATGGTCCACCACCCAGCGTGAGTATACCGGGTATAATACTCGGTATTATCGCGCCGTCCAGCCACTTCGGGCAGGAGCTGTCAGGTCACGACGAGCTGGCGGTCCACATGCGCCGATGGCTCCGGGCGACGGGCGTTCAGCGGCTCGCTCTCGCGATCAGCGGGATGCCGTCACGGTAGGTCGGCACCGCCGGTGCCCAGCCCAGCTCGCGCTTGGCCTTGGCGTTGGAGACGCGCATCGAGGTGGTCATCATGGCGTGCGCGTACGGGATGGGCCGCAACATCCAGCTGGGGACCCGCCACGGCCGGCGCGCCCCGAACGCGGCAGCGAGGGTGTCCAGGTAGTCGGCCCAGCGCACCGGCTCGTCGTCGACGATGTTGTACGCCTGCCCGGCCCGCCCCTTCTCCAGCGCGGCCACGGTGGCCGCGGCGGCGTCCTGCAGGTAGATGAAGTTGGCGTAGCCGCCCCCCGAGGGGACCGGCAGCCGGCGCTTGCGCACCAGGTTGACGATCATGTCGGTCATGCGGTCCTGCCCGTAGAAGAACCCGTACCGCAGCGCGACGCCCTCGATCTCGTCGGCCGCGAACACCTGCTCCTCGGTGGCGCGGATGGCCGCCACCGCCTCGCCGAGCTTGCCGCCCACCGGCTCGGCGAACGGGTCGTCCTCGCTGATCACGCGCGGGCCGTGATCGCGGTAGCCGTAGCCGAGCACGATCGACTGGGTGACGAAACGGTGGGCGCCGACCGCCCGGGCCGCCGCGAGCAGGTTCGCCGTTCCGGTGGTACGCAGGGCGTTCGTACCCTGGAGCGCCTCGCCCATCTTCGTGGTGCCCAGCGCCGTCAGCTCGTGGACGACCGCGTCGGCCCGCACGTCCTTGAGGGCGCCGAGCAGGTTCTCCCGGTTCATCACGTCGGCCACCACGGCCTCGGCGCCGGCGGTGCGCAGCCGCTCGGCGTTGCTCTGGCTACGGCTGATCCCGACCACCTGGTGGCCGGCGGCGATGAGCTGGCGGGTGAGGGGCCGACCGACGGCGCCGGAGGCGCCCGCGAGCAGAACTCTCATGGCTAGGGTTCCCCTTCCACAGGTGTCACCCGGGTAGACGAGTGACCGGCCGGGAATGTGATGACCCGTCGGTGTGTCGTCCGCCTCGTCGCCCTGACGTTCGAAGCCGGTGCCCGGCCAGACCGATGGCGGCGGGCGCAATCGGGCGCGCTTTCAGCGGGCCGTCCAGGTCTGCACCTCGACCAGGTTGCCCTCCGGGTCACGCAGGTAGGCCGAACGCACACCCCACCCGGGGCGATCGGCGGCCTCGGCCACCACGAGCTCGGCCTGGAGGGCGGCGACGGTGGCGTCCACATCGGGCACGGGGACCACCACGAGCACCCCGCCGTCGCCCCGGCCCACCGGCAGCACCGCCTCCGCCGCGCGGCGGCCGAGGATCGCCAGGACCGTGTCGCCGTCGCGGTCGAAGCTGGCGTACTCGAAATCCGGGACAACCTTCTCCGGCTCGCCGAGCAGGTCGGTGTAGAAGCGCAGGGTGGCCGGAAAGTCGTCGGCGACGACCCGGGCGTGCACACTCATGCACCCGACCCTAGCCCCGCGGGTGCCGGCGCAACTCGACGCGGTCCAGCAGGGCATCCGACGCTGCTGTGGGACCTGACGGGCACCTCCCGGCGGCGAACCGCTGTAGGGTGCGCGCCGTGGGATACCTGGTGAGGCCTTCGGGCCGGTTGAACCTCCCGCAGTCGGACGACGCCGCTGCGGTCACCGCTGTCCAGGCCGCCATGGCGGCACGAGACGGCTGGTTCAAGCCGGATGTTCTTCCGACAGACGACACGTTGGCCGACCTGGCAGAGGTGGCCGGAGCATACGTAATGCGCGACGGGGACTGGATCGAGTTCGGCTACGACGACGAGGGCGACCCCAAGTGGTCGGACCAGGCCACGGCCTTCTACGTCGCGATCGCGCCGTTCGTGCGCTCGGGAACCGTCCATATCGAGGGCGAGGACGGTGCCCACTGGTCATACGCCTACGCGGACGGGCAGGTCACCCAACAGGGCTGGAACGGTTGGGACGGATCCATCGAGCCGTTCGGCGAGCAGGTGGATCTCCCTTCGGCCCACCCTTAGGCTGACGGTCCCACACGGGGATCTCCTGATACCGCCACCTGCCGGGTCGGGGCGGCCCGGGCTCTGGCACCGCCAATAGCGTCGGGGCATCCCGACCCGCGAGGAGGACGCCGTGAGCCAGCCGCCCAGCCCAGCACTGCCCGGCGAGCTGAAGCCCGTCACCATTCACCTGGACAGGTGGCGCGAGGCGCTTCCACCGGACGCCTGGCCCGACGGGTTCCCCGAGGCCGGCGAGGTGTGGCGGCGCGACGTCTTCGCCGTTGCCGACGCCTGGCGTGCCGGCGAGGCCACCCCACGGCAGCTGCTGAGCGCGGTGCTGATGTGGGGCTACGGTCCGATCGGCTACGGCCCGTGGCGCACCCTGCGGTCGCTGGAGAGCGATCCGGACGGCAAGCGGTTGGCGCACGCCCTCGACGGCCTACGCGCGCCCGCGCCGGACGAGGACGCCCTGCGGGCCGCCTACCAGCGCCTGCGTGATCCGAAGGGGTCGCGGCTGCCCCGGCTCGGCCCCGGGCTGTTCACCAAGCTGCTCTACTTCGCCGGCTACCGGCGCGGCGTAGGCGGCCGCCAACCTCTCATCCTCGACACCGTCGTTCGGGGGCGGCTGCCCGTCGAGGCCGGCGTGCGACGCGAGTCCGGCTGGGTGTCGGAGGAGTGGCTCGCCTACCTGGGCTGGGCGGCGGACCAGGCGCACCGCCGGGGTACTGAGCCTGACGAGGTGGAGATGGCACTGTTCCACGACCGGTGGGCTTGACCGGAGGGCTTAGGTAGGTACACGTAGCGGACTTTTCGCGTGGCAGGTCGTCGGAGCCTGTCCTTGGCGGTCGTGTGCACGCCGCCGTCCGGGTACCCGTCGGCCAGGGCTCGTCGCTCCGCTGTCGGGCCCGTCGCGGGCCTCCGCAAGCACCGGCAGGGTCGGGGCGGCGGATCAGCGCGGGCCGCACGCGCAGCTCGGCCCCGGCGATGGGAGGCAAGACGGAAGCCCAGGAGCATTCCTCCACCGGGTCAGCCAGTCCGAACGAGACAGTTGATCATGCCGGCACCAATGCACAAATGATCAAGGCTTTGGGCTGGGAGTTTGTGGGCCGCCCGGCTGATGACGGTCTCAGTCACGGGACACCAAGCTGCTTCCGTGCAACCTCAACAATTCACTCCAGGCAACGATCACGCTCAGGTGCCCGGTCCCGCCCAGCCGCAGGTTCCATACTCCGGCTCCGACGTCACAGCCGGCCCTCAGCCGGCGGTGCCCTACTCCGCGCCGCCGGTTGCCCATCCGCCCCAGTCGGCGGTGCCCTACTCCGGCCCGCCCGCCGCCTACCCGCCGGGCCCCTACGCGCCCCAGCCGCCGTACGCGCCGCAGCAGGCCTACCCGTATCCCGCTCAGCCGGCGCCATATCCGCCGCAGTTCGCCGCGCCGCTGCCGCCGCCGGTTTACACCCGGGAGTACATCGGCGCTGGGTTCCACGCGCTGCACATCACGCTCAGTGTCTTCACGGGAGGATGCTGGCTCCCGGTGTACGGGCTGCTCTACTACAAGAAGTCCCGGCCGAAGACAGTGACCACCTACGGCCGGTGACCACCCCGGTCGCGGTGAAATGGCGGGCACCCGGGAGCGAGGGCGCGCTGACCAGAGCCGCTGCGGCCGTAGTGTCCAGCGGAGCTCGGCACGCCGCCCCGCCCGGGTTGCCAGCGACTGCGCCGTAGAGTGGCACAACCCTCGCTCGCCGGCCCTGGATGTCCAATCCGTCCTCGCCCGCGCCGTCTCAGTCCGGCCAGCGAGGGGCCGGCGAGGGTGGTTCCGGGTTGGGCGCGCGCCGACGCTGACGGGCCCGGCTCGTATGGTGGCGGGGCGCGCAGTCGGCTCGGGGGAGGGTGGTCCATGCTCGCGGACCTGGCAGTTCCGCCGGCCGTCGAGGCCGAGCGGGTCATCACAGCAGTGCTCGCCGACCTGCGCTCCGGCGACCACCGCGGCGTGGTGGTGGACTCGCCGCCGGGCGCCGGCAAGTCCACCCTCGTGGTCCGCGCCGCCGCCGAGCTGGCCGCCGCCGGCGAGCCGCTGATGGTCGTGGCGCAGACCAACGAGCAGGTCGACGACCTCATCGACCGTCTCGCCCGCAAGGCCGCCGAGCTGCCCATCGGCCGGCTCTCCGCCACCGACTACCAGCCCACCGACCGGGTGAAGGGCCACGACACCGTCCGCGTCGCCGCGAAGGTCGCCGACCTGGGCGGTGCGGCCGTCGTCATCGGTACGGCCGCGAAGTGGGCGACCGTCGCCGAGGGTGTCTGGCCGTGGGCGATCGTCGACGAGGCGTACCAGATGCGGTCGGATGCCCTGCTGCGCGTGGCCGGGCGGTTCGAGCGGGCGCTGTTCGTCGGCGACCCGGGCCAGCTCGACCCGTTCTCCACCGTCGAGACCGCGCGGTGGACCGGGTTGACCTGGGACCCGATGCAGTCGGCGGTGGCCACGCTGCTGCGGCACAACCCGGAGCTGCCGGTGCACCGGCTGCCGGTGTCCTGGCGGCTGCCGGCCACGGCCGCGCCGGTGGTGGCCGCCGCGTTCTACCCGTTCACCGGGTTCCGCGCCGGCCCCGGGCCGGCCGACCGGGCGCTGACCTTCACCGCGCCGGGGCCGGGCGACCGCCTCGACGCGACGGTCGAGGTGGCGGCCGCCGCCGGTTGGGCGCTGCACGAGCTGCCCGCCCGGCACACGCTGCGTACCGATTCCGAGGCCGCGGCCGCCTGCGCCGCCCTCGCCCTGCGATTCCTAGACCGGAAACCGGTCGGGTTCGACGAGCAGGCGCCCGACGGCGCGCCGATCACCGCGGACCGGATCGCCGTCGGGGCCGCGCACCGCGACCAGGTGGCAGCCATCCGCACGCACCTGGGCGCGGCCGGCCCGGGCATCACCGTCGACACCGCCAACCGGCTCCAGGGCCGGGAGTACGACGTGACGATCGTCCTGCACCCGCTCTCCGGCCGGCGGGACGCGACCGCCTTCCACCTGGAGTCGGGGCGGCTCTGCGTGCTGGCGTCCCGGCACCGGCACGCGTGCGTGGTGGTGGCGCGGGCCGGCATCACCGAGCTGCTGGACGCGCACCCGTCGACCGAGCGGGTGCACCTGGACGTGCCGGTGAAGTTCCCGGACGGCTGGGAGGCCAACCACACGATGCTCGCCCACCTCGGCGCACACCGGGCGAGGTGACCGCCGGGCCTACTTGCCGTGCGGGTCGGCCGCGTTGAGGGTCGCCACGACCTGGTCGTAGTCGCCGCGCGCCTCCCCGTACCGGAGGAACTTCACCCGCTCGACCTGGATCTCCTTCGCGTCCGGCTGCGACTCGATCAGCGCGACGACCTCCGTCACGAACTCATCGAGCGGCATGGCGAACTCGCTGGTCTCCTGCCCGGGCATCAGCGCGGTACGCACCGCCGGCGGTTCCAGCTCCACGACCTTCACCGACGTGCCGGCGAGCTGGAGCCGGAGCGACTCGCTGAGCATGTGGATCGCCGCCTTCGACGCGTTGTAGCTCGGGGTGACCTTGAGCGGCGTGAACGCGAGACCCGACGAGACGGTCATGATCGTGGCGTCCGGCTGGGCCTGCAGGTGCTCGACGAACGCCGCGATGAGGCGGATCGGGCCGAGCAGGTTCGTGGTCACGGTGGCCTCCGCCGTCGCGAGGAACGACTCGGGCCGGCGCCAGTCCTCGGCGCGCATGATCCCGGCCATGGTCACCAGGACGTTGAGGTCGGGGTGCCGCGCCAGCACCTCCTTCGCGGCCGCGGTGATGCTGGCGGGATCCGCGGTGTCGATCTCCACGGTGTCGATGCCGGGGTGCTCCGCGGCGATCGTGTCGAGCAGGTCGGTACGCCGGCCGCCCACGATGACCGTGTTCCCCTTGGCCCGCAGTTGCAGGGCCAGGGCGAGGCCGATCCCGCTCGTGGCGCCGGGGATGAAGATGGTGTTCCCGGAGATGTTCATGCACCGAGCCTGGCCCGGCCCGCGGGGCGGATGAAGAGACCGGTTGTCGGGGGATCGGCAATCCCTGGTTGGCCCGGTCGGCGGGCGGATACTGGGATCATGGACCGCGCAGCCCTGGCCGACTTCCTCCGCCACCGCCGCGAGGCGCTGCAGCCCGCGGACGTCGGGCTGCCCACGGGCGCCCGGCGGCGCGCTCCCGGGCTGCGGCGCGAGGAGGTGGCCGCCCTGGCCACCATGTCGACCGACTACTACACCCGGCTGGAGCAGCAGCGCGGGCCGCAGCCGAGTCCGCAGCTGCTGGCGTCCCTGGCCCGCGCGCTGCGGCTGTCCCGGGACGAGCGCGACTACCTGTTTCGGGTGGCGGGGCACAACGCCCCGGCATCGGTGTCCACGGCCACGCACGTCGCACCGGCGCTGCTGCGGGTCATGGACCGGCTGTCGGACACCCCGGCGCTCATCCTGTCCAACCTCGGCGAGGTCCTCGTGCAGAACCGGATGGCCGACGCCCTGTTCGGGGACCGGTCGGGCCACACGGGCCTGGCTCGCAGCGAGATCTACCGGTGGTTCACCGACCCCGCCGAACGGTCCCGGTACCCGGAGGAGGACCGCGACCGGCAGAGCCGCGCCCAGGTCGCGAACCTGCGCGCCGCGTACGGGTCGATGGGCCCGCAGTCGCGGGCCGGCGAGCTGGTGCGGGCGCTGCAGAAGGTCAGCCCCGAGTTCGCCGAGCTGTGGGAGCGGCACGAGGTCGCCCAGCGCTTCGCCGACCACAAGACACTGATCCACCCCGAGCTCGGCCCGATCGAGCTGGACTGCCAGGTGCTGTTCACCGAGGACCAGTCCCAGGCCCTCCTCGTGCTCACGGCGCCGCCGCGCAGCGAGGGCTACGAGAAGCTGCGGCTGCTCGCCGTGCTGGGATACGAGCGCTTCCCGGCCAGCACCTGATCAAGGCGGTTGGTCGGCGCGGGTCGCGGAAGCTGCCGGCGGCCGGCGGGTGGTGGCCGGTGACCGATCACCACCCGCCGGCCGGCGCTCACGGCGTGGCGAGCGCCTCGGTCGGCGCGAGTCGCGCCGCGCGGATCGCCGGGTAGAGCCCGGCCAGCGCCCCGATCAGCAGGGTCACGCCCACCCCGCCGCCGAGCACCCAGGGCGGCACCACCGCCGGCCAGGACCGCGAGAACGCGTAGCCGGCCGTGACCGCGCTGCCCAGCAGCACCCCGCCGAACCCGCCGAGGGCGGACAGCAGCAGCGACTCGGCCAGGAACTGGGTGCGGATCTGCCCGCGGGTGGCCCCGAGCGACCGGCGCAGGCCGATCTCCGGACGCCGCTCCAGCACCGAGATGACCATGGTGTTCGCCACCCCGACGCCGCCCACCAGCAGGGCGACCGCGCCGAGGCCGAGCAGCAGCCCGGTGAACGCCTCGTCGGTGGCCTGCTTCGCGGCGAGCGCGTCCGAGGGGCGCGCGACCTTGACCTCGTTCGGCGCCTCCGGGTTCGCCGTGGCGGCGAGCACCGCGCGGACCGCCTCGACCGCGGTCTCCGACGTCCGGGTGTAGACCGTGGTCGGGTGCCCGTCGAAGTCGAGGTACGACCTCGCGGCGTCCCAGCCGACCAGCGCGGACAGGTCCAGCTCGGGCGCAAGCGGCGCGGGCGCGAGGATCCCCACCACGGTGAACCAGCGACCACCGAGCTGGACCCGGACGTCCGGTCCGGCGGCGCCGATGCCGAGCCGCCGGGCCGTGGTGGCGCCGAGCACCACCGCCGGGTAGCGGGCCGTGGCCGCGTTGAGCCACGTGCCGCTGACCACCTCCAGACCGACCGTGTCGCGCAGCTCCAGGCCGGCGGCGCGGGCGGCGATCCCCCCGCTCTCGCCCCGCGAGATCAGGTCCGAGCGGTACACCCGCGCGTCGGACAACAGCCCGGTGGCGGCGACCTCCCGTACCGGCCCGATCCTCCCGATCATCGCCACCGACTCCGCCGGCAGTTGGGCGTCGTCGCCGAAGAGTGTGTTGCCCGGGCCGACGGTGAGCAGGTTGGTGCCGAGCTCGGCCAGCGTGCGGTCAAGCTCCGCCCGGGACGACGCGGAGATCCCGACGACCGAGACCATGGCGGCGATCCCGATCGCGATGCCCAGCGCCGACAGGAAGGCCCGCAGCGGCCGGGTGCGCAGCCCGACGCCCCCGACCCGCAGGACGTCCCGGGGGCGGAGCCGGGCGGGCGCCAGCCTGACCGGCCCGCTCATGCCGGCACCCCCACGGGCCGGTGGTCGGCCACGATCCGGCCGTCGCGCATCTGGACCCGGCGGGGCAGCCCGGCCGCGACCTCCAGGTCGTGGGTGATCACCACGATGGTGGTCCCGGCCGCGTGCAGGTCGCGCAGCAGCGCCAGCACTCCGGCGCCGGACGCCGAGTCCAGGTTGCCGGTCGGTTCGTCCGCCAGCAGCAGCGCGGGCGCTCCCACCACGGCGCGGGCGATCGCCACCCGCTGCCGTTCGCCGCCGGACAGCTCGTGCGGCCGGTGGTCGAGCCGGTGCCCCAGCCCGACCCGGGCCAGCGCGGCCTCCGCGCGCCGCCGCCGCTCCCGCAGGGGTACGCCTGCGTAGAGCAGCCCGTCGGCGACGTTGTCCCGCACCGGCACGTTCGGGGCGAGGTGGAACTGCTGGAAGACGAAGCCGATCCGGGTGGACCGCAGCGCGGAGAGCTGCCGGTCGCCGAGCGCGGCCACGTCGTGCCCGTCGATGCGTATCCGGCCGGTGGACGGGCGATCCAGGGTGCCGATGAGGTGCAGCATCGTGGACTTGCCCGAACCGGAGGGGCCGACGATGGCCACCAGTTCGCCGTACCGGACGGTCATGGAGACCCCGTCGAGGGCCCGCACGCCCGGGTAGACCTTGGTCACGTCGGTCAGCTCGACGACCGTGTCGCCGGTCATGTCGGCATCCCCACGGTCGCACCCTCGGCGAGTCCCGCGCCGGAGACCTCCACCCGGCCGGAGGCGAACAGGCCCGTCTGCACGGCGACGATCCGGGTGGCGTCGCCCTCGACGAGCTGCACGCCGTACCCGCCCTCGGCCAGCGCCAGCAGCGCGCCGACCGGCACGGTCAGCACGTCGCGGCGCTCGGCGGCGGTGAACGCCACCTTGGCCGAGGCCTGGTCGAAGCCGGTCAGGGCCTTCGGGTCGGCCGCCGTCACAGTGACCTCGATCTTCGTCTCCGGGTCGCCCTGGCCGCCCGCCCCGCCCTCGGCGCCGGTGTCGATCACCGTCTCGGTGCCGGCGACCGTGCCGGCGACCTCCTTGCCGTCGGGCAGCGAGACGGTCACCTTGGCGCCCTTCTTCGCCAGCCGCTCGTCGTCGACGTCGAGCGACACGGTCACCACCCGGATGGTGCCGGTCCAGGTCAGCACCGCCTGTCCCGTCTGAGCCGGGTCGCCGGGTTCCGCGTCGTGGCTCTCCACCCGGACCGCGCCGTCGGCGTAGACCACCCGGCCCGGCTCGACCCGGCCGGTCTCGGGCAGGCCGAGGTCCTCCTGCCAGTCCCGCACCGCGTCCGCGGTGGCCGAGGTGTACTCGTCGTCGATGGTGAACCCGGAGTAGCCGAGCGCCGCCAGGTTCCGCTCGAACTGCCGCACGTCGTCGCCGGACGTGCCGGGGCTCAGGGTCCGGTACGCCGGCAGCTTCCCGTACAGCAGCACGACCTCGGCGTCGTCGACCGCGTACAGCGGTTTGCCCCGGGTGACCTGGGCGCCGGTGGCGGCCAGCCAGGTGAGCGTGCCGCCGGTTCGCGGCGCCACGCGGTGGCTGGCGCCGTAGCCGAGTTCCCCGTCGAAGCTCTCCGCGTCGACCAGGGTCTGCCGGGTGACCTGGGCGGTCGCCGGGGGCAGGCCGCCGCCGGCCGCCGTACCCCCGTCGTTCCCACCGGCGGCGGCCGCGGCCGTGACGCCCGCCGCGGCGGCGACCACCACCGCCGAGGCCACCACCAGCGGGGTACGCCCGCGACGGCGGCTGCGCCCGACGCCCGGCGGCGCGGTGGCCGGCGGGGTCGTGGTGGTCGCCTCGGCCGGTGCGGTGGTGCCCGCCGTCATGAGGTCCTCTTCATCAGCAGCGGCGCGCCACCCTCGCGGCACTTCTCCAGCGCGGCGCGGGTGGTCGGGTTCTCCGGGTCGATGCCGGCCCCGCCCTTGAGCTCGATGCTGCCGTCCGGGCCCGGGTCCGGGAAGTCCGGCACCCCGTTCTCCCGCATGCACCGGGCCAGCTGCCGGACCTTCTCCACCTGCTCGGGGTCGAGCTTGAGCGCCTTGCCGCCGCCCGGCATCAGGCTGCGGCACTGTTCCATGGCCGCCTGGACCTTCGCCTTGTCGGTGCCGGCGGGCATCCGGATGCGGAAGCCGCCGCCCTCGCCGGGTTCCGGGTCGGGGAAGTCCGGCACCCCGTTCTCCCGCATGCACTTGGCGAACTCGCGCTGCCGGTCCTCGTCGCTGACCTGGGCGACGCTGGCGCTGGGCGAGGCGGCACCCGCACCGCCGCCGGCCGTGGCCACCCGGTCCCCGTCCGGGTCGGCGCCCGCGCAGCCGCTGACCGTCAAACCCAGGAGCAGGGGCAGGACGAGCAGTGTGCCCGACATTCGTCGGCGCATGGCACAACTCCTTCCTCCCGGCCGACGCCGATCGCCGGCCGATACGGACGAGTCGATCGCAGCGGCGGTATCCCGGGCGTAACCGCCGGCGTTAACGCCGCCGTTATCCACGGGCGCGGCACCATGGGAGACGTGCGAGTACTGGTGGTCGAGGACGAGACGCTGCTGGCCGACTCCATCGCGGAGTGGCTGCGCCGGGAGGCGTTCGCCGTGGACGTGGCGTACGACGGGGATGCGGCGCTGGAACGGCTCGGTGTCACCGACTACGACGTGGTGGTGCTCGACCGGGACCTGCCGGTGGTGCACGGGGACGACGTCTGCCGGGCCGTGGTGGACAGCGGCGCCGAGACCCGGGTGCTGATGCTGACGGCCGCCGCGGCTGTCCGGGAACGGGTGGCGGGGCTGGCGCTCGGCGCCGACGATTACCTGGTCAAACCGTTCGCGCTGGTCGAACTCTCCGCCCGGGTGCACGCGCTGGCCCGGCGCGCCCGGCCGGCGGCACCGCCCAGGCTGAGCAGGGCCGGCCTGGTGGTCGACCCGGCCCGCCGGGAGGTCTACCGCGACGGCCGGTACGTGGCGCTGTCCCGCAAGGAGTTCGCCGTGCTGGCCGAGCTGGTCCGGGCCGGCGGGGCGGTGGTCTCCGCCGAGGAGTTGCTGGACCGGGTCTGGGACGAGCACATCGACCCGTTCACCAACGTGGTGCGGGTGACCGTCATGAAGCTGCGCCGCAAGCTCGGCGACCCGCAGGTGGTCGAGACGGTGCCGGGAGTGGGGTACCAGATCCCATGAAGCGACTGACCATCCGGGCGCGGCTGACCCTGGTGTACGGCGGGCTCCTGCTGCTCGCCGGCGTGGTCCTGCTCGCCGTCACCTACGTGCTCGTGGACCAGCGGATGCGGGAGCCGTTGACCGGCGTGTTCGCCAAGGCCGACATCGTCCAGGCCGCCCCGTTCGGCAAGGTGCCCGCCCCCGGCGCGATGGAGCAGGTGCGCATCCTGGTTCGGGAGGCCCAGGACGAGGCGAAGCGGAACGCGCTGGAGTCGCTGCTGACCCAGGGCGGGGTGGCGCTGCTGCTGATCTCGGTGGTGGCCCTCGGCTTCGGTTGGCTGATCGCCGGGCGGGCGTTGCAGCCGCTGCACCAGATCACCGGCACGGCCCGGCGGATCGCCGCCGCCGACGCGGGCGGGCGGGGGCTGCACGAACGGATCGCCTTGCGGGGGCCGCGCGACGAGGTGAAGGAGCTGGCCGACACCTTCGACCTGATGCTGGAGCGGCTGGACCGGTCCTTCGACGGCCAGCGACGGTTCGTGGCGAATGCGTCCCACGAGCTGCGTACGCCACTGGCGCTCAACCGGTCGCTGCTGGAGGTGGCGATGTCCCGGCCGGGTGCCCCCGCCGAACTGCGCCAGCTCGGGGAGACCCTGATGGCGGTCAACGAGCGGCATGAGCGGCTCATCGACGGGCTGCTCACCCTGGCCGACTCGGAGCAGCGGGTGGTGGACCGGACTCCGGTGGACCTCGCGGAGATCGCGGGCCACCTCCTCGACCAGGTGGCCGGCACGCCGGGGCCGACGGTACGCCGGCGGCTCGCGCCCGCCGCCACGGCCGGTGATCCGGTGCTGCTGGAGCGGCTGACGCAGAACCTGGTGGAGAACGCGGTCCGGCACAACCTGCCGGCCGGCGGCGAGATCGACGTGAGCACCGGCACCGTCGACGGCCGAGCCACCCTGGTGGTGGCCAACACCGGACCGGTGGTGCCCGGCTACGAGATCGAGACGATCTTCCAGCCGTTCCGGCGGCTCCACCATGACCGGGTGGCCGCTCCCCAGCGCAGCGGCGCGCGGGACCGGGCCGGCGCGGGGCGGGGCTTCGGGCTGGGCCTGTCGATCGTGCGGGCGGTGGCCCAGGCGCACGGCGGTGCCGTGCATGCCCATCCCCGCGAGGGCGGCGGACTGGTCGTGACGGTGACCCTGCCAGCCCTGGGCGCGGCCGTCCCCGCCCAACCAGCGCGGACGATGCCCGTCGCGGCCCGCGGCTGACGACCCGGCGAGATCCAGAAGGCCGGGGAGGAGCAGTTGCCGAAGTGCGCGATCCGGCGTACCTGCCGATGGTTCGCCGAGCAGGGCCCGGCGGCCTGCCCGGCCTGCTCGCACGTGGTCACCGACGCGCTTAGGCTCAGTCGCCCGGCGCCGTGTAGTCGGTGGGCGTCCGGGTCGCCTCGTCGACCTCGGCCGGGGTCAGCAGCGGGGTGACCCGGGTCCGCAGCCCGCGAGCCGCGCCGATGCGGATCGCCAGCGCGGCGGCGGTGCGGTGGTCGGGCAGGTCGCACAGCACGTAGGTGTCGTCGTCGGCGAAGGCGAAGTGCATCGACAGCAGGTGCCCGCCGGCCTCCTCGACCAGCTTGCGGACCACCTCGGCCCGTTTGGTCCCGCCGTCACGCGTCAGCCCGTCGATCCCCTCCACCGTGTAGACGGAGCGCAGCAGGAACGCGGGCATCTCAACCAGTGCCCTGCCGCTGCACCCGCTGGGCTCCCTGCACCTTGGCCCGCCCCTGATCCCGCTCGCTGCCCCCGGCGCCGGTGGCCGTGTGCAGCTCATGCCGCTTGCCGGGGCGTTCCATCTGCCCGCCCTGGCGGCCCGGCGCGCCGGTGCCCGACTTTCGCCCCGCCCGCGCCGACTCGCCGCCCGGATCATGCTTGTTCTGCTTGTGGCTACCCATGCGCCGCGGTTACCCGCTGCCTCCACCGCTAGTCATGACCCTCGGCCGCGCATCCCGGGACGGCCAACCCACGCCCGACCACCACGAGCGCCGCCGGCAGCCCGCGGCAGCGCCGCGGCAAGGGCAGCAAACCTCCCGGGTACGCGGGGAAGCGCGCTGCCACCCGCCGGGTCGCCGGTCCCGGGGCGACGCTGGGCAGCGAGCCGACGTGCGGGTTCTCCCCGTTGTCGGACCGGTCGACTACCGTCGGGACGTCATGGAGCCGCGGTTCGGCGAGGCGATCATCGGGCGGGAGCACCCCGCGGCCCTGCTGCGCGCCGAAATCGACCGGGTGACCACCAGCCACGGCGGCCTGGTCCTGGTCACCGGCGAGCCGGGCATCGGCAAGACGACGCTGGTGAGCGCCGCCGCCGACGAGGCCCGGCGGCGCGGGGCGCTGGTGCTGGGCGCCGCCTGCTGGGACTCCGACAGCGCCCCAGGCTACTGGCCGTGGGTGCAGGTGCTGCGCCGCCTGGGCCGCTGGCCCGAGGACTGGGCGCGGGCGCAGGAGGCCGCCGGGCCCGGGCTCGCGGCGTTGCTGGGCGAGCGCACCGGCGCCGACCCGGCCGGTGCCGAGCCGGGCGACGACGGCGGCCGGGCGGAGTTCGCCCTGCACGACGCCGTGACCACCGCGCTCGTGGCCGTCGCGCAGCACCGGCCGGTCGTGGTCGTCCTCGACGACCTGCACTGGGCCGACCCGGCCTCGATGCGGCTGCTGCAGTTCGCCACCCAGCACACCTGGTTCGAACGGCTGCTGCTGGTCGGCACCTACCGGGACGCCGAGGTCGAGTCCGGCGAGCACCGGCTCCGGCCGCTGCTGGCGCCGCTGACCGCCAAGGCCACCACCATCACGCTCACCGGCCTGGCCCGCGACGAGGTGGCCGCGCTGATCCGCCGCACCGCAGGCCGCGAACCGGAAAGCGACCTCGTCGACGAGGTGCACCGGCGCACCGGCGGAAACCCGTTCTTCGTCGAGCAGACCGCCCGGCTCTGGCACACCGACGGGCTGACCACCACCATCGCCCCCGGCGTACGGGAGGCGGTGCGCCGCCGCCTCGACCAGCTGCCCGCCCCGGTGGTCGAGGCGCTTACCGTCGCCGCCGTACTGGGGCGGGACTTCCACCGGCAGGTGCTGGCTGCGTGCGTACCCGGTCCGGTTGCGCAGGTGGACCGGCTGCTCGACCGCGCGGCCACCGCCCGGCTCGTGCTGGCCCGGGGTGGGGGCCGGTTCGCCTTCGCCCACGACCTGGTGCGGGAGACCCTCTACGACGGGTTGACCGACGCCGAGCGGCGCGCCCGGCACTCCACCGTGGTGCGCGCCGTCGAGCGGTCGGCGGCGCTCGCCGAGCGGCTCATCCCGGCCGACCTGGCCCGGCACGCCTGGCTGGCCGGCGGTGAGCTCGACGCGGCGCGCGCCGTCGAGCTGCTGGTCGCCGCCGCTCGGGACGCCGGCGGCCGGCTGGCCGTGGAGGAGTCCGCGCAGCACTTCCGCCGCGCGCTAGAGGTCGCGGAGGAACCGGCCGGCCGGGTCAAGGTGATGCTGGAACTGGCCCAGCTGCTGCAGCACGTCGGCACGCAGGCCGAGGCCGAGCGCCTGCTCGTGGACGCCGCGGCGCTGGCCCGCACGCTCGAGGAGCCCGCCGTGCTGGCCCGCGTGGCGCTCACCGCCCACCGGCAGGAGACCCCGGCCCGCCGCCGCACCGGGTCCGGTGAGCTGGTGCGCGAGGCGTACGGGCGGTTGATCGGTGCGCCCGAGCCGGGCCGGGAGACGAGCGCGCTGGTCACCGATCTGATCACCGCCACCGAGACCCTCGCCCGGCGCGGCCGCGACGACGAGGCGCTCACCTTCAGCCTCTGGGCCCGGCACGACACCACGTGGGGGCTCGGCACCGCCGAGGACCGGGCGGTGATCACCGCCGAGATCCGGGAGGTGGCCCGGCGCACCGGCGACCGGGAGACCGAGCTGTGGGCCACCTCGCTGCGCTGGGTCGCGTTGCTGGAACTCGGCGACCCGCGTTACCACGACGAGCTCACCGCGTTCGTCAGCGGCTGCCGGCAGGGGGAGGTGGCCCGGCGGCGGATGGCGGCGGCCATCGACAGCGGCATCATCGCGGGCTTCCGGGGCGACTTCGCCGCCGCCGAGGCGCACTTCGCCGAGATGGACGGCTACGGGGAGTGGGAGCACTCGGACCACATGTTCATGGGTCCGCACCTGCGCTGGTGCCTGCTGCTGCTCCGAGGTCGCCTCGCCGAGGCGCAGGCCCTGCTCGACGGCCCGGAGGCGGCCGGCCATCCCCAGTTGGAGCTGCTCCGGGCGATCACCGCCGCCGAGCGGGGTGACGCCGGGACGGCCCTGCGGCTCACCGGCGGGATCGAGGCGACCGGTGCCGCGTACCCGCGACCGGTGTCGCCGCTGTGGCTGCGGCTGCGGGCACAGGCGGCGGCCGCCGGCGCCGATCCCCGCCGCTGCGCCGAGGTGCGGGCCGCGCTGGAACCGCACCGGGGCCGGTGGATGGCGGCGTTCTTCGGCTGCGACATCTGCGGCCCGGTCGACCTCTGGCTGGCCGCCGTCGACGCCGCCGAGCAGCGCTGGGACGACGCGGTCGCCGGCTACGAGGCCGCCCGCGACGCCGCCGACCGGATGGGTGCCCGGCCGTGGTCGCTGCTGAGCCGGGCCGGGCTGGTGGCCGCCCTGACCGCCCGCGACCGCCCCGGCGACGCGGCCACGGCCGTCCGGCTGCGCGCCGACGCGGCGGCCGAGGCGCGGGCGCTCGGCATGACCCAGGTCCTGTACCGCCTCGGCGAGGAACCCCTCACGGCCTCCGTCCCCGATGGATTCACGGCACGACCGGCGGATGCGGGTCTCTCCCGCGCGGTGTCGGCACCAGCGGGGATCGGTCACCCCGTGGGGGCGCCGGCCGCCGGGTTGCCGGCGACCGCCGGAGCGGACTACGCCGTCGGGGCGCCGGCACCGACCGGAGCGGGTCAGGCCGGCAGTGTGCCGACACCCGCGACCGATCTCGCGCTTGCGGCGCCGACGACCGCCGGAGCCGATCACGTCGATGTGGTGCAGGCGACCGCCGGAGCCGACCAGGCCGAGGCGCTGCTGGCACCGGCCGGAGCGGCCCGCGCGGCAGGTTCCGGCGTCGGGAGCGGTGGCCGGGCGGGTGAGAGCAGACCCGTCGAGCCGGAGTTCCGGCGGGACGGGGCGGTGTGGCGGCTCGCCTACGCCGGGGTCGTCACGCACCTGCCCGACGCCAAAGGCCTGCACGACCTGCGCCTGCTGCTGGGCCGGCCCGGCGTCGACGTGCCCGCGGTCGAGCTGCTCGACCCGGCCGCCGGGCCGGAGCTGGTCGCCGCCCGCCGGCTCGGCGGGGATCCCGTCCTCGACGACGAGGCGAAGGCCCGCTACCGGCAGCACCTGCGGCGGCTCGACGACGAGATCGACCGCGCCGCCGTCCGCGACGACGGTGCGCGGCTGGCCGCCCTCGACGCCGAACGCGCCGCGCTGCTGGACCAGTTGCGGGCCGCCGCCGGGCTGGCCGGGCGCAGCCGCCGCCTCGGCGACCAGGCCGAGCGGGCCCGCAAGGCGGTCACCGCCCGGATCCGGGACACCCTGCGCCGGATCGACGAGCGGCACCCGGCGCTGGGGGCGCACCTGCGCGAGTCGGTCACCACCGGCAGCACCTGCCGCTACCTGCCCGAGGAGCCGGTCCCGTGGTGCCTCTCCGAGCCTGGTGAGGCGGCGGGCCGCTGAGCCCACGGCCCGGATCGACAATGATCATCCACCGGACCGGCCGGCCGCCGCGACCGCGGGCTACGGGCAATATGCTCCGGCGATGTTCCGCAATCTCTTCAGCAGAGGTCAGCGGCCGGTGGATCCGGCCGTCGACCTGGACCGAGCCCTCGACGACCTGGAGCTGCGTGCCGCGCGGGACAAGGCGTCCGCCGACTGGCGGGCCGCTCGCGACGTGATCGAGGCCGCCGGTGCTGACTGGGAGCGCCGGGCCCGCCGGGTTTCCGTCCTCAGCGATGCCGCCGCCGACGACACGTGGCTGGACGCCTGGCTGGTGGCCGCTCCCGACGACCCGAGCGCCGCCGTCCTCCTCGCGGCCACGCTCGCGGAACGGGCGGGCCGCGCGCGGGGTTCGGCCCCGGCCAGCCGGACGACCCGGGAGCAGTTCCAGGGGTTCGCCGAGCTGTCGTCCCAGGCCGCGGTCGCCGCGCGCCGGGCCATCGCCCTCGCGCCCCACGATCCCGTGCCGTGGATCGACGTGCTGTGGGCGATGTTCCCCGACGGCGGCTCGCGGCAGGCGGAGTTCCATGAGGCGTTCACCGAGGCGCGGCGCCGTGACCCGTTCAACTTCGGGGTCCACCTGGCGGCGGTGAGCTTCCTCTGCGAGAAGTGGTACGGCTCGCACGAGGAGATGTTCGGCCTGGCCCGCGCGGCCGCGGCCGCGGCGCCGCCCGGGACGGCGGCCACCCTGCTTCCCCTCTTCGCGCACTTCGAGTACGCGATGCGCGAGTTCAACTGGGGCACCCCCACCCCGGAGGGGGTGCTGTCGTGCCGCCGTTACTTCCAGCGCCCCGAGGTGCGGCAGGAGTACGACGCGTGCGCGGCGAAGTGGCGGGCGGCCGGCCCGCCCCGGCACGGCGACGCGATGGTGTGCCGCAACTGGCTCGCCCTCGCCTACTCGCTGTCGGATCGGCGGGACGAGGCGAAGGCCATGTTCGACGAGATCGGCCCCTACGCCACGAGCCCGGTGTGGGCGTACTTCTTCGGCGGGGTCAAGCACGGCTTCGTGCACAACTGGCGGTGGGCGAACGGCGTCCGGTAGGGGCGGGACGACGACGGGGGTGCCGCAGCGGCGGCACCCCGTCGTCCGGCCGGATCAGCGGCGGTTGTAGCGGTTCATGGTCAGCGTGCCGAAGACGACCACGAAGCCGGCGCTCCACAGCAGCAGCCACATGGTGTTCGTGGCGTCCGTCGAGCCGGCCATGGCGGCGCGTACGGCCGCGACCAGGTGGGTGATCGGGTTGGCCTTCACGAATGCCTGGAGCCAGCCCGGCATGGTGGCCGGGTCGACGAAGACGTTGCTCAGGAAGGTCAGCGGGAACAGCACCATCATGCTGACGCCCATCACCGACTTCTCGCTGCGCAGCACGAGGCCGAAGAACGTCCACACCCAGGAGAACGCGAACGAGAAGACCACGAGCAGGCCGATGCCGGCGAGCACGCCGACCGGTCCGCCGGCGGGCCGGAACCCGAGCACCAGCCCCACGCCGAGGATGACCACGGCGGCGAGCACGTAGCGGAGCACGTCGCCGAAGATCATGCCGACCAGGGCGGCCGGCCGCCACACCGGCAGCGTGCGGATCCGGTCGAAGACGCCCTTCTCGATGTCGTTGTTCAGCCCGACACCGGTGTACATGGTGATCATCACGACGCTGGTCACCATGATGCCGGGCAGGAAGAACTGCAGGTAGTCGCGGGGGCTGTCGGCGAGTGCGCCGCCGAACAGGTACGTGAACATCAGCACCATGATGATCGGGAACGCGGTCACGTCGAACAGCTGCTCCGGCACGTGCTTGATCTTCAGCAGCGCCCGCCAACCGAACGTCAGCGACGCGGACAGCGCCCCCGGCCTCGGTGGCCGCTCGCCCGGGGCGAGGACCGTCGCCAGCGCCTCGGCGGACGGCACGTAGACGGACGGCGGCCGCCCGGTCGTGGTCGCGGTGTCGCTCATCGGGCCGCCTCCAGTTCGTCGTCCCGCTCGTCGGCCCCGGCGGCGGGGTGGTCGGTGAGGGCCAGGAACACCTCGTCCAGGCTCGGCTGGCCGAGGGAGAAGTCGTCCACCACGATGCCGGCCCGGGCCAGCTCGCCCAGGGCGCGGGCGGCCTGCTCGCCGGCCTCCAGGTCGGTGCCGTCCTCGCCGACCCGCGCGGTGAGCGCCACCGGGTCGGCCTCCAGCTGCACCGGCACGCCCAGCGCGGTCCGTAGCACCTGCTCGGCCCGGTCACGTTCGCCCGCGTCGCGCAGTCGCACGTGGACGGTGCCGGAGCCGATCGACGACTTCAGCTCGCCCGGGGTGCCCTCCGCGATCACCCGGCCGTGGTCGACCACCGCGATCCGGCCGGCGAGCTGGTCGGCCTCGTCCAGGTACTGCGTGGTCAGCAGGACCGTCGTGCCGTGCGCGACGACCGCCCGGATGATCTCCCACACCTGGTTGCGGCTGCGCGGGTCCAGCCCCGTCGTCGGCTCGTCCAGGAAGAGCAGGTCCGGGGTGTTGAGGATGCTCGCCGCGATGTCGATGCGCCGCCGCATGCCGCCCGAGTACTTCTTCACCTGCCGCCCGGCCGCCTCGGTCAGCCCGAACGCGGCGAGCAGCTGCTCGGCCCGCTGCCGGGCCGCCGGCCGGCCCAGGCCGAGCAGCCGGGCCAGCAGGACCAGATTCTCCGCCCCGGTCAGGTCCTCGTCGAGCGAGGCGTACTGGCCGGTGAGGCTGACCCGGGCGCGGACGGCGTCCGCCTCGGCGACCACGTCGTGGCCGAAGACGCGGGCCCGCCCGCCGTCCGGGCGCAGCAGCGTGGCCAGCACCCGCACCGCGGTGGTCTTGCCGGCGCCGTTCGGCCCGAGCAGGCCGTAGACGGTGCCGGCGGGGACCTGGAGATCCAGGCCGTCGAGCGCGCGGGTCGAGCCGAACGACCGGACCAGGCCGTCGGCCTCGACGGCCAGGCCGGTGTTCCGGTTACTCATGATCACTACCTCTCTTCATCGGTGTCCTCAGGAGACGTACGGACGCGCCGCGCGGCCCTCGCGCAGCGCCAGGCCCCACCAGCAGAGCTCGTCGAGGAGCACCCGGGCGTCCTGCCGGAGCTGCTCCTCGATCCGCCCCGTCGGCTCGCCGTCGAGCAGGTCGACGCCGACGGTGTCGCGCACGGTCGTGGCGTGCAGGGCGGTGAACACGGTGCGCAGCTGGTCGACCGCGTGCAGGCCGACCGACCGGCAGCCGTACGACACGAAACCGACCGGCTTGGCCTGCCACTCGTCGTAGGCGTAGTCGATCGCCTGTTTCAACGACGCCGGGAAGCTGTGGTTGTACTCCGGGGTGACCACCACGAACGCCTCCGCGCGGCTCACCTCCCCGGCGAACGACCGCATCGCCGCCGTGGGCTCGGCCGGCAGGATGGCCGGGAAGTCGTACCCGGCCAGGTCGAGCACGGTCACCGCCAGCCCGTCCCGGCGGCGTGCCTGCGCGACGAACCAGCGACCGATCCGGTCGCCGATCCGTCCCTCCCGGGTGCTGCCGATGATCACGGCGAGCCGCAACGGCGTCATGCTCCCCTCCCGCTGGTGTCGGGCCTCATCCCGCAGGCGCCAGACGGCGACCGGCGGCCCGCCAGATCGGATCTGGCGGGCCGGTGTCGGGGGTGGCTGCTTCAATCGGCGCCGGACGAGAGGGGACGGCATGACCGAGGTACGCCTCGCGCGGTGGAGCGCCGACGACCTGGCGCTGCTGCGGCAGCTCAACGCGCCGGAGGTGCGGGCGCACACCGGCGGCCCGGAGACCGACGAGCAGGTGCTCGCCCGGCACGAGCGCTACCTGCGGGGCGAAGGTCCGCGCAGCGGGCACATGTTCACCGTCGCGCTGCCCGCCGGCACGAAGGTGGGCAGCGTCGGCTACTGGGAGCGGGAGTGGCGCGGCGAGCCGGTCTACGAGATGGGCTGGGCGGTGCTGCCGGCGTACCAGGGGCGGGGGCTGGCGAGCGCGGCGGTGCGCGCGCTGATCGCGGAGGCCGCGGCGCACGGCGGCCGGCGGTTCGCGCACGCCTACCCGGCGGTGGACCACCCGGCGTCGAACGCGGTGTGCCGCAAGGCCGGGTTCACGTTGCTCGGCGAGACGGAGTTCGAATACCCGCCGGGGCACCTCATGCGCTCCAACGACTGGCGCATCGACCTGCGGCCTCGCTGATCCGGCCGGCGCAGTTCCCCGTACTTCCGGACGGCCGGGTTGTGCGCCCGGTCGCTGCGGCCTGTCCGGGTGTCCATCGACGGGCACGAAAACGGAGGAACCCAATGATGTCCGCGATAACGATAGCGTAACGGGATGTTCACTTTGGACGCTCAGGATATCGATGGCCGGTAATTGCCGGTCGGCATGTGACGTGCGGTTTCGGTCCTTACGCCGAACCTGTCACGCCGGTCTGCGCGCCCCGGCCGCCGCTCGACAGGTCATTCACCCTGTAGCAGGGTGTATTCCTCTGAGTGCGCTTTGCAGTCGGCGGCGAAGGGGCGTTGTCCATGGAGCGCGAACGTGACAGTCGCACATTGATGTGGAACGTCGTCATCGGTCTCGTGGCAGTCCTGCTGACAATTCTCGCGGGAGCGACCGGCTGGCTCCGCTACCGCTTCGACGGGCAGCGCGGCTGGCTGCACGACCACCCCGACCTGCTGGAGGCCGGCGCCCGCGTGCTGCTGGTCCTCATGTCGGCCGCCCTCGCATTGTGGATCTTCGCCCGGCTGCGCGAGCGCCTGGGTCACGACCAGCCGATGCCCGAGTCCTCGACGCCGCCGGACGTGGCCTGGCTGCAGGGCCTCCAGGAGTCGGCGACCGAGCGGCTCGACGCGCAGGACCGGGAGGCCATCGCGCTCTTCATCGAGTTGATCGTCGACCCGGCCCGCTGCCGGTCCCGGCTCACCGAGGTCATCGACCTCGACGACCGGGCGGTGAACCAGCAGGTCACCATCTCGTTCTCGCTGCCCAGCACGGAGGACGACGGCAAGGCCCTGTACGTGCCGGTGCTGCAGCCGATGAAGGGGGAGCTGGTGGACAACTTCCACCTCCGCTCCGCCGCGGGCGACTCGCTGACCACCATGTCCTACGAGGAGTCGCTGCGGCTGGCGTCGGCCGGCCTGCGCCTGCTGCTCGCGCAGATCTTCACCGGTCCGGGAGCCG
Source organism: Micromonospora terminaliae (assembly GCF_009671205.1). Classification (NCBI taxonomy): domain Bacteria; kingdom Bacillati; phylum Actinomycetota; class Actinomycetes; order Micromonosporales; family Micromonosporaceae; genus Micromonospora; species Micromonospora terminaliae. The sequence continues at coordinate 6,683,400 of NZ_CP045309.1, forward strand.
CGTCCGAGCCGAGGAACCTCGACGAGACGGTGCGCGGCGCCGAGCTGGCCCTGCTGCACCTGATCGCCGTCCGTCGACCGGTCAGCGTCGACCTGACCGAGCGCCGGATGGCCGTGATCCTCGAAAAGATCAAGTTCCCCGACGACCAGAGCCGGGAACGGGTTCGCAAGTACGTGGGCGCGCTCAGCTCGTCCTATCCCATCATCGCCGTCGTGCCGGCCGCCGAGGCGGTCAGCCGCCGGCTGCTCATCAAGTACCAGCGGACCTTCATCCCCTCCTCCTTCAGCAGGGGCTGGAAGGGCCTGCTCCGGCTCGGTCTCGGCCTCAACCCCGACCAGGTGGCGATCCCGATGGAGCTCGCACTCACGGCCGACAGCTACCACCTGCGGGTTAACGCCCCGTCCAACAAATACGTCCTGACGCAGTACCTGCAGTGCCGGCACTGCCGCCTGTTGCTCACCCGGCACTGGCGCGGCCGGAACCAGGAGAACGGCAGCGATTGCCGGCACGAGATCGACCCGGCGCTGGCCGACGGGCAGGTGCCGTTCCAGCTCGATCACCATTTCCGGGTCCGCCGCCGGAGGGGCCAGAACTTCGTCCACGTGTACATGCGCGGGTATGCCCGGCAGTCCCCGAAGATGCGCGGCCTGCAGTTGCTCGCGGGATTCAAGGAAGTGCCGCCCGGTGCCCGGGGGAAGGCCTCGATAACCGCGCTCGCCACGACCCTGCTCGTCGCGGTCGCCGGAAATCTGATCACCGGATCGCACGGCGCGCAGGCCGGCGGCCTGCCCGCGTTGATGCTCGCCCTGCCGGCGGTCGCGGCGTCCTGGTTCGGCATGTCGTCCGACAAGGAAGCTCTGGTAGGTGGATCCCTGCTGGCCCGGCTCTCCCTTATCGTCAGCGGCGTGGTGTCCGTCCTGGGCGTGATTCTCTACCTCACCGCACCGGCCTCCCCGCAGGCCGGGAGTATCGCCCGTCCCCTCACCTTCGTTGGAATCACCGATTGGCGCTGGATCGCCCTCTGCGTCATTTCCGCAGTGAACCTGATCTACGTCTCGTACCGGTTCAGCCTGAAGCTGGCGCACTACAACGACCTGATCAAGCGGAACGACCTGGGCGCGGGGGAGCTTGCGTACCAATGACGACCGAAGGAGTTCTGGTGCCGGCAGAGAAGCCCCAGCCCCCGGAAGAGCAGCCCGAGGACCGGTACGTGGTGGACGACGCGTTGTGGGTGGTGCCGTCGGGCAGCTACGTCGATTCCGGGCCGCCCCTGGAGGGCAGCCTCTTCGACGATCCGCAACGGCTGAACCGGGCCTGGCACCTCACGATGGAGACCCTGCGCTCCGAGGCTCGGGAGTCCGAGGAGAAGAAGCAGCAGATCGAGGAGCAGGCGCGTACGTTCATCGACGAGGCGGAACGGGCCGCGGCCCCGGACGGCCAGGCGGAGAAGCCTGCGGACGGCCGGCAGCCCGAGACCCGGGGCGAGTCGGTGGCCGGGCTGATCGCGCGGCTCGAACGGCTGGTCAGGGCGACCAGGAAACCGGCCGTGCGGCACTCCGCCTGACCAGCCGCCGACGCCTAGGTCCTCCCCGCCGCCACCGGCTCCGGAGCCGCCGCAGCCGCCCTCTCTCCACCCGGCCCCACCAGCACCGCGCCGGAACCGGCAGGCGGAACACCACCCGCCACCGGCCGGCGCCGCCCACCGGTCAGCAGCCGCATCATCGGCAGCTCCACCACATGGTGCAGCACCATCGCCGCGACCAGTGCGAAGCAGAACGTGGCCAGGACCAACACTCCTGCGGCCACCGACGGGCGATGAGGGTGATCGTCGCCGAACGTGTGCCGCACCGCGTACAGGCAGATCTCGTGGACCATGTAGAACGCGAACGACACCTCACCCAGATACACCAGGCGCCGCGCCCGCCAGATCGACCGTGACCGCCGTACGTCGGCCAGTGCGCACGCCGGCAGCAGAAGCGAGTAGCCCAGCACCGTGCACGCGGCGTCGCGCGCCAACCCGTACTCCTCCGGCAGGAACGCCGCCGCGGCCATCCCGGCGAGAATCACCACGATGCTGACCGTCATGCCCGGACCGCGCCACCAGCCGCCCCGCACCAGCAGCGCGAGGCACATGCCGAGCAGGAACTCGACCATCCGGACCGGCGGCAGGTGGTAGACGATGAAGTGCTCCGACCAGCCGAACGGCTCGTGGAACAGCTTGATGCCGAACGGCAGGACCGCGATGAAGAGGACCGACGCCACCGAAATGACCCACCAGGCGGCCGGCCGCAGCCGCCGCAGCCCGGCGTACAGGAGCGGGAAGCACAGGTAGAAGAACGCCTCGCAGCTCAGCGACCACGACGGGCCGTTGAACGAGTACCACACGTCGCTCTGCCCGGGCGGCCAGGAGTGCAGCAGCGTCAGGTTGTAGAACATCCGCTCGAAGTCGATGACCTCCATGCCCCGCCACGACAGCAGGAGGCAGGCAACCAGGAACGTCGCGAAGTGGTTCGGGTAGATCTTGGAGAAGCGGCGCCACCAGAATCGGCTGGCGGTGTCCGTCGGTCGCACGGACCAGGCCAGCACGAAGCCCGACAGGATGAAGAAGAACGACACCCCGGACCGGCCCGCGGCCAGGAGCGAGTTCAACGCGTCCTGGGCGCGGCTGTCGGCGATGAAGAAGTTGCTCTCGCTCTGGATGTGCAGGCAGAAGATCATCAGTGCTGCGATCCACCGAAGCCCGGTCAGGGAGTCCAGGCGGGCCGCCGCAGTCGGGGTGCTGCGGCTCGTAGCGGTGGCGCTCGTCATCATCGTCCTTCGCGGCGGCGGGCAGGCAGGGGCCGGCATCACGACGCCGACGGGGGAAGATGCGCATCATAACCACGCCTCATTCGGCCCCGGGGGGAGGCCGTTGACGGCTGGCCCTCACCCTCACCCTCGCCGGCGGCCGGACCGTCTCCGTCCGCCGGTCCGCCTCGACCGGGCCGGGACCAGCACCGGCACCGTGCGCCGCGCCACCGTCAGCGGGCCGCGTCCAGGCGGGCCCGCTGCTCGGGCGTCAGCTCCAGCTCGACCGCCGCGAGGCTCTCGTCCAGCTGCGCCACGGACGAGAAGCCGACCAGCGGGATCGCCGGCACGTCCCCGCCCAGCAACCACGCCAGGACGACCTGGTTGACCGTCGCCCCGGTCTCGTCGGCCACCGCGCGCAGCGCGCCCAGCCGGGCCGGGGTGCTCGGCAAGTCGTTCTCCTCGCCGAGGCGTTCTGGCTTCGCGTAGGCGCCCCTGAGCAGCGGCGAGTACGCCACCAGGGTCAGCCGCGGCTCGGCCCGCAGGTAGCTCGCCAGGTCGGGGCCGACCCAGCCGACGTCGCCGTCCGGGTCCAGGTCGCTCGGCAGGTCCGGCCGCCGCGCCAGGTAGCTGCGGTGGTACTGGAGCACCTCGTACCCGGGCAGGCCGGCCGACGCGGCCAGCGCCCGGGCCCGCTCGACCCGCCAGGCGCGGTGGTTGCTCGCGCCCAGCAGGCCGACCGTGCCCTCGGCGACCAGGTCGGCGAAGCCCTGGACCGTCTCCTCCAGCGGCACGGTCCGGTCCTCGATGTGGGCGTAGAGCAGGTCGAGCTTGTCCACGCCGAGCCGTTCCCGGCTGCGCTCGGCCGACTCGCGGATCACCTTGGCGGACAGGCCCTCGGCGTTGTCGACGTAGCTGGTGCCGGGGGCCAGGGGGCGGGCGCCCAGCTTCGTGGCGATGACCACCTCGCCGCCGACGCCGCGGCTGCGCCGCCAGCGGCCGAGCAGCTCCTCGCTCTCCCCGCCCTGGCCCCCGTTCTGCCAGAACGCGTAGTTGTCCGAGGTGTCGATGAAGGTGCCGCCGGCCTCGACGTACCGGTCGAGGATGGCGTACGAGGTGGCCTCGTCGGTGGCGGTGCCGAAGAGCATCGCGCCGAGGCTGAGCACGCTGACCTCGCGGCGGGTGGCCGGGTCGGCGCCGATGGTGCGGTATCGCATGGATTCCTCCCCGTCAGAACGTGCCACCACCCTCCACCTTCGAGTGCGCGCGAAGTCAAACCGCTACCAGGGCAGCACGCCGTAGCCGCCGCCCGCGTCCATCTGGTAGCCCCAGAGCAGGCCGCTCGGCCCGTCCGCCGGCAGGGTCGCCAGGTGCACGCTGACCTCCGCGCCCTCCTCCGGGGTGCGGAACCCGCTGTGGTGGTTCAGGTCGGTGGCGCAGTAGCCGGGGTTCGCGGCGTTCACCTTGATCGGGGTGTCCCGCAGTTCCTTGGCGTACATGGCGGTGACCATGTTCAGCGCCGTCTTCGAGGACGGGTAGGGGACCGAGGTCAGCGCGAACAGGGCGCCCTCCGGGTCGGTCATCACGCCGATCGAGCCGACCTCGCTGGAGACGTTCACGATCCGGGCGGCCGGCGCCCGCCGCAGCAGCGGCAGCAGCGCGTTGGTCACCGCGACCACGCCGAACACGTTCGTCTCGTACACCTCGCGCAGCGAGTCGAGGGTGGTCTCGCTGGGCAGCCCGGCGCCGTCGGCCCGGATGATGCCCGCGTTGTTGACCAGCACGTCCAGGTGGCCGTACTCCCGCTCGACCAGCCCGGCCGCGGCGGCGACCGACGCCGCGTCGGTGACCTCCAGCGGCACGAAGCGCGCGTCGGTCCCCTCGGCGCGCAGTTTGTCCGCCGCCTCCCGGCCGCGCGCGGCGTCGCGCGCGCCGACCAGCACGGTCATCCCGCGCGCGCCGAGCTGCCGGGCGGTGGCCAGGCCGATTCCCTTGTTGGCCCCGGTGATCAGGGCGGTCGTCGTCGTCATGCCGTCGAGGCTGCCGCCGGGTGCGGGCGGGCGGGAGAGGCCCGCCGAGGCTGGTACCGGCGGTACCACCTCCGGCGGCCGGCGATGCGGCAGGCTTGGGGTGTGAGTACCCTGCGCCGCGACGAGCTGGCGAACTTCCTGCGCACCCGCCGCGCCCGGTTGCGCCCCGCCGAGGTCGGCCTCCCCGAGGGGGTACGCCGCCGCACGCCGGGCCTGCGCCGCCAGGAGGTCGCCCAGCTCGCCGGGATGTCCATCGACTACTACATCCGGCTGGAGCAGGGGCGCGGCCCGCACCCGTCGCGGCAGGTGCTCGCCGCGCTGGCCCGGGCGCTGCTGCTGAGCCGCGACGAGCGGGCGTACCTGTTCCGGGTCGCCGGGGAGGCCCCGCCGGACGCGACCGGGCCCGGCCGGGAGGTGTCGCCGGGCATGCGGCACCTGCTCGACGCCATGGCGGAGACACCCGCGTACCTGGTCGACGCCGCGTACGAGATCCTGGCCTGGAACCGGCTGGCCGCCTGGTTCGTCGGCGACCTGTCGGCGGTCCCGCCCGGCGAGCGCAGCATGGTGCGCTGGATGTTCGGCGCGACGGTGCCCGAGTCGCACTGGGCCGACCCGGAGGTGCTGCGCTTCGCCCGGACCACCGTGGCCGACCTGCGGGCCGCGTACGGGCGCTACCCGGCCGACCCGGCGCTGTCCGCGCTGGTCACCGAGCTGCTCGGGTTGTCCCCGCGGTTCGCCGCGCTCTGGGCGGAACACGAGGTGGGGGAGCGGCGCCCGACCGTCAAGCGGGTCGCCCACCCGGAGCTGGGCCCGCTGGAGTTCGAGTGCCGGGTGCTGCACGTGCCGGAGACCGACCAGCGGTTGATCGTCTACGTCGCCGCGCCGGGGTCGCCGACGCAGGCCGCGTTCCGCCGGATCGGGGAGCGGGTCGGTTCCTGAGCCCGCGATCGGGGGCCGGCGGTCCGGCCTCCCGGTCGCGACGGCGGCTCAGTCGGGCACGTAGTCGAAGGTGTCCGGGTTCGGGCCCTGCCGGCCGGCCTCGCCCTTGTCCAGGCCGTTGAGGCGGTCCATGGACGCGTCGTCCAGCGCGAAGTCGAAGATCTGGAAGTTCTCCTCGATCCGGCTCGGCGTGGTCGACTTCGGGAAGACGATGTCGCCGCGCTGGACGTGCCAGCGCAGCACCACCTGGGCCGGGGTCCGCCCGACCTCCTCGGCGATGTCGACGACGGTCGGGTCGTCCAGCACCTTGCCCTGGGCGATCGGCGACCACGCCTCGGTGAGGATGTTGTGCGCCTTGCCGTAGGCGCGCACCTCCTCGTTGGCGAAGTACGGGTGCACCTCGATCTGGTTCACCGCCGGCGTGACCTCCGCCTCGGCGGCCAGCCGCTCCAGGTGGGCCACCTGGAAGTTGGAGACGCCGATCGACCTGACCCGGCCGTCGCGCTGCAACTCCTCCAGCACCCGCCAGGTCGAGACGAAGTCGCCGTCGTACAGGGTCGGCAGCGGCCAGTGGATGAGGAACAGATCGAGGTAGTCGAACTTCAGCTCCGCGAGGGTCGAGTCGAACGCCTTGCGGGCGTCGTCCGGGCGGTGGAAGCCGTTGTTCAGCTTGCTGGTGACGAAGACCTCGCTCCGGTCCAGCCCGGAGGTGCGCACCGCCTGACCGACCTCGGCCTCGTTGCCGTACATCTCGGCGGTGTCGATGTGCCGGTAGCCGATCTCGAGCGCCCTGCTGACGGCCTGCGCGGTGTCCTTCGGCTCGATCTGGAAGACCCCGAAGCCGAGCTGGGGGATGGTGTTGCCGTCGTTGAGTGAGATGTCGGGAACGCTGTTCGGGGCCATGGAAGCCTCATCTCCGATCGTCCGGGGTGCCCGGGAACGCTTCCACGCGCGGTGCCGGGCCTGCCACCCGGGGTTTCTACCCGCTCGACCCGGCTCGTCACGGCCGCCACCGGGGTGATCTGCGCCGCCATCGGGCCCGCTCAGCTCCCCGGCGGCTGCTGGCCGGCCTCGAAGAGCACCGGCCAGGGCCGGGCGGCCGCCGCGAGCGCCGCGGTCGCGGGCGGCGGCTCCGCGACGGCCAGCACCTCGGCCGCGAGCTGCCCGAACATCGGGGCCGCCGGGTGCCCGGCTCGGGCCGGCCAGGCCGCCGAGGTCCGCTTGACCAGCGGCGCGCCGGCGAGCGGCCGCCAGGCGACCCGCGGCTCGCGGCGGGCCACCGCCTCCGGCTCCAGGGCGACCGCGCCGCCGGCCAGCAGCAGCCCGAACAGGAACTCCGGGTTGCGGGCGGGCCGGACCCGCGCCGGCACGAAGCCGTGCCGGCGGCAGACCGCCAGCAGGTGCCCGTGCCAGCCGGGCGCGGTGGCCGGGGGCGCGGTGATCAGATCCAGGCCGGCGAGGTCGGCCAGCGCCACCTCGCGGGCCCGGGCCGCCGGGGCGGCCCGGGGCAGCAGCACGCCGACCGGCGTGTCCACGGCCGGGCCGAAGCGCAGCCCGGCCTCCTCCACCGGGTGGTGCAGCAGGCCCACGTCGAGCCGCCCCTCGGCCAGCATCCGCCGTTGCTCCGCGCTGGTCAGCTCGTGCAGGTCCAGGTCGAGCCCGGGCGCCCGGGCCGCGAGCCCGTCGAGCAGCGCGCGCAGCGTCGCGGCCGGGGTCTCCGGGGGTACGCCGGCGCGCAGCACGCCGAGCGCGCCCCGGCGCACCTGGTCGACCAGGTTGCGCAGCCGGCGCTCCCCGGCGAGCAGCTCGTCGGCCTCGCCCAGCAGGAGTTGGCCGGCCGTGGTGAGCCGGACCTGGCGCTGCGACCGGTCGAAGAGGCTGGCGCCCAGCTCGCGTTCCAGCCGCTGGATCGACTGGCTGAGCGGCGGCTGCGCCATGCCGAGCGCCTCGGCGGCCCGCCCGAAGTGCAGCTCCCGGGCCACCACCACGAAGTGCCGCAGGTGTCGCAGCAGGTCCACGACGGGCACCCTACGCCCGCCCCGGCCGCCGCTGGTTAGCGTGTCGGGGTGAGCGCGGAGCGGATCGGGGAGATCTTCGAGCGGGCCGGCATCAGCGGCTGCCTGCACGTCGAGGACGTCGACGCGCCGGGACGGGCGGTGGCGCTGCGGGCCGACGAGCAGGTGGTGATCGCCTCCGTGTTCAAGATCCTGCTGGCGCTGGAGTTCGCCCGGCAGGTCGTCGCCGGTCAGCTCGACCCGGTCGAGCGGGTGCTGGTCGGCGCCGGCGACCGGCTCGGTGGCTGGGGCGTCGCCGGCTGCGCCGACGACGTCGAGGTGTCCCTGCGGGACCTGGCCTACTTCGCCATGTCGGTGAGCGACAACACGGCCGCCGACCTGCTGCTGCGCCGGGTCGGCCCGGACGTGCTGCCGATGCTCGCCGCCGAGCTGGACCTGCCGCGTACCCGGATCGTCGGCGGTCCCCGGCAGCTGGTCGAGACGATGCTCGCCGACGTGGGCGCCCGCACCGAGGCCGACTTCGCGCGGATCTTCCCCACCCTGCCGCCGGAGCGGGTCCGGGCCATGCGGGTGTTCGACCCGGCGCACACCACCTCCAGCACGGCCCGGGAGATGACCCGGCTGCTCGGCCTGATCTGGCGGGACGAGGCGGGACCGCCGACCGCGTGCGCCATGGTGCGCGAGCTGATGGCCCGGCAGCTGTTCTGGACCCGGCTGGCCTCCGGCTTCCCGCCGGGCGTCCGGGTCGCCGGGAAGACCGGCACCCTGCCCGGCCTGCACCTGGAGGCCGGGGTCGTCGAGTACCCCGACGGCGGCCGGTACGCGGTCGCCGTGTTCGCCCGCACCGAGCGGCTCAGCACCCGCCGGATCGACGTGGACCTGGCCATGGGCGAGGCGGCCCGGGCCGCCGTCGAGGCGCTGCGCGCCGGCTGATTTCCCGGCCGCCCCGCTCGATGGGCAGGGCGGTGACCTGCGGTGATATCCGGACGCGTATCGGCCGTGCCGCCGGACGATCTTGGACATGGGCGGGCGGCCGGTGGTGGGGTGGGTCCACCGATCAACCGGTCCCGCACGGGGAGGACACTCCATGCTCGACAAACGGTCCTACGACCGCCGCCGTTTCCTGCGCGATGCCGCCGTCGGCACCGCCGCCGTGTCGACGGCCGGCCTGGTCGCCGGCGCGCCCGCCGCGCCGGCGCGGGCCGCCGCGGCTCCCGTCCCGGCCGGGGCCCGCCGCGGCGGCGCCGTCAGCTTCCGCTGGTGGGGCACGTCCGGCTGGCGGATCGACATCGGCGACCGCACGGTGCTGGTCGACCCGTACCTGAGCCGCTTCGACACCGGACTGTTCCGGGGCGCGTTCGACGAGAACACCCCGCTGGAGGTGCGGCCCACCGTGATCGACCCGCTGGTGGAGCGGGCCGAGAACATCCTGGTCACGCACACCCACTGGGACCACTTCGCCGACGTGCCGTACCTCGCCGGGCGGACCGGCGCCCGGGTTGTCGGCACCCTGACCGCCTACCACCTCGGGCTGGCCCACGGGCTGCCGTCCGGGCAGCTCGCTCCGGTCAAGGGCGGCGAGGTGCTCGACTTCGGCGCGTACACGGTCGAGGTGGTCAGCTCGCTGCACAGCCGCAACGGCGCCTGGTCGATGGCCTTCCCGGGGGTGCGGGTCAGCCGGCCGCCGAAGCCCGAGAAGATCTCCGACCTGCCCGAGGGCGACACCCTGGCGTACCAGATCCGGGTCGACGGCGGGCCGTCGGTGTTCTTCATGGGGGCGAGCGACTTCGCCGAGCGCAACCTGGTCGGGCTGGCCCCCGACGTGGCCATGGTGGCCTCCGCCGCGACCACCGCCACGGCCGACTACGTGCCCCGGCTCATGGCCGCGCTCGACCACCCGAAGGTGGTGGTGCCGGTGCACTGGGACAACTTCGAGACCCCGCTGACGAACCCGCCGACGGTGGCGCCGACCGACCGGCAGCGCCTCGACGACCTGATCGCCGCCGTGCGGAAGGCTTCGCCGCGCAGCCGCGTGCTGGTGCCGGAGTACCACACGGCGTACCACTTCTGAGCGTGCTGGTGGAGGGGCCGGGTCACGGGGGCCGGTCCCTCCGCTCAGCCGGCGGCCAGGTCCCGCAGGGCCAGCACCGACTTCCAGTTCCGGGTGGTCGCCACCACGCCCAGCTTCTTCTCCAGGTGGGCGTTGGTGAACTTCGTCCGCCCGTAGCCGCCGTCGGGGAAGTGCAGGTGGACCTCGCGACCGTCGACCGCGAACTCCAGGTTCTCGCCGGCCGGCGCGGCCAGGTCCCGGACCCGGGCTCTGCTCGGCGCGGCGGCGAGGAAGGCCACCAGCACCCGGGTCGGGTCGTCCTGCTTCCCGGCGTACGGGCTGGCCGCCACGACGGCCGCGAGCTCGTCGCCGCTGCGTACCAGCACCGGCACGCGCAGGTCCAGCTCGTCGGCGAGCTTGCGCGCGATGCCGTCGGCCAGGATGTCGTCCTTCGTGGGCGGACTGCTGAAGACCACGTTGCCGCTCTGCAGGTAGGTCTTGACGTCCCCGTGCCCGAGGTCGCTCACGAGGCGGCGCAGGTCGGCCATGGCGAGCCGCGTGGTGCCGACGTTGACGCCCCGCAGCAGGGCGGCGTAGCGGGTCATGGGGCCTCCTCGCGCCGGCGTCACTCGCCCACCCAGCCTAGAACGGGCGGCCGTCCGGGGCCCGAACGGTGGTCGGCCCGGGCCCGGTCGGGACGAGGTGGACGGCCGGGCGGACGCCGGCCCCTCGGCCGATCCGCCGAACCGGATCGGCCGCCCGCCGACCGGGGTCGCACGTGCGGTCAGGTGACTCACGTTCGTGACGAATTTGTGACCTGCGGCCGCCTCCCCCGGCACCGTCGCAAGTGGTTGCCTGAAGACAAAATTCCCCTGGTCAGCTGCCACCTCGGTGGCACGCAACGGGGGCATCTGCACACCCGACGGCGGTGGCCGGAGCTGATCACCGCCTCACGGCAGGAGGCACCACGTGCGAATGCGACGACCGAGCCGGATCGCGGCCGCGGTGGCGGGCGTGACGGCGCTCGCCTTCACGGTCTCGGCCCCCGCCCAGGCCAACGACCACGAGAACCTTCCCGGCGAACCGACCATCACGCTGCCGATCAACGACAGCGCGGCGGGCGGCACCTACAACCAGGACTTCACCCGGGTCTACGCCAACACGACACCCGACGGCACGCCGGTCTACATCTACGTACCGAAGGGCACCCCGCTCGACGGCACCGCGCCGGTCGGCGTGGCCAGCCTCGACCCGCAGTTCGACCACAACCCGGGCGACGCGTTCCACCCCTGCGCGACCGCCACGGCCGCGCAGTTCACCCTCACCCAGGCGGAGATCAACTACGTCGGCGACAAGCTCGCCAACCAGATCGTCGCCGTGGACGAGGAGCACTTCGGGCCGATGGACGCGGCCGACCCGGACGAGCCGGCCAGCGACTCGCTGGTCATGGTGCTCTACAACATCCAGGACGACGCCTACTACGACTGCGCGCAGACGTCGTACACGGCCGGCTACTTCGCGCCGGACTTCATCGACAGCGTCGGCATGAACGTCATCGTGGTCGACGCCCTGGACTGGGCGAACCGGGTCGGGCCGAACGACTCGCCGTGGCGGGACGCCAACCCGGCCAACGACCGCCCCGAGCTGTACGAGGGCACCGTCGCGCACGAGCTGCAGCACCTGCTGCACAACTACAGCGACCCGGGCGAGCTGTCCTGGGTCGACGAGGGCCTGGCCGACTTCGCGATCTTCCTCAACGGCCTGGACGCCGGCGGCTCGCACCTGAGCAACCAGCAGGTCTTCTACGAGGAGACCTCGCTGACCCGGTGGGGCAGCACCCTGGCCAACTACGGCGCCTCGTTCACCTACTTCCAGTACCTCTGGGAGCAGGCCGGCGGCAACGGTGACGGCACCTACACGCCGGACAAGCAGTACGACGGCAAGGCCGGTGACCTCCTCATCAAGAAGATCTTCGAGGAGCAGGCCGACGGCATGGCCGGCGTGCAGAACGCCATCGACTCGTTCAACGCGCAGACCGGCGCGCACCTGCGCAGCGCCGCCGACCTGTTCCGGGACTGGTCGGTGGCCGTCTACCTGGACGACGAGGACTCGCCGATCTACGACATCAAGGCGTTCGACTTCGGCAACCCGGCGGACACCAGCTGGACCATCGACATCGCCGACGACGTGTTCTGGTCCGGCCGCGGCCGTTACCAGGGCGCCACTCCCGAGGCCAAGTGGGCGCGGCTGAAGAACCGCCAGGACACCACCGCGGTGCCGTTCGGCATGTCGGTCGAGCGGTTCCGCAACCCCGGCCCGACCGTGGCCCTGGAGTTCGACGGCGACGACGAGACCGTGATCCCGCCGCACACCGGCACCACCCACTGGTACGCCGGCTACGAGAGCCAGAACGACAACGTCCTCGACGTCACCACCTCCGGTGCGGTCACGTCGCTGGACTTCTGGAGCTGGTACTTCATCGAGGAGGGCTGGGACTACGGCTTCGTCGAGGCGCTCGTCGGCGGCAACTGGGTGACCGTCCCGGTGCGCAACGACGCCGGTCAGGTCGTCACCACCAACGACGACCCGCACGGCAACAACGAGGAGGGCAACGGCCTCACCGGCACCTCCGGCGGCCGGTACTTCGTCGACGACCCGGTCTACCAGCACCTGACCGCCGACCTGCCGGCCGGCACGACGGACGTGCGGTTCCGCTACTCCACCGACGCCGCGTACATGGACACCGGCTGGTTCGTGGACGACGTGAAGGTCAACGGCGCCGACGCGACCCTCACCTCGGCGGCGGGCAACTGGTTCGCCACCAGCGGCGTGCAGGACAACAACTGGACGGTCCAGGTGGTCAGCCACTGCGACCTCACGCCGGGTGTCACCTCGCCCGGCGAGACCACCGACGGCGCGGGCAACTGGGTCTACCGGTCCACCGGCGACCAGTTCACCGCCGGGGGCCTGCGGACCAGGTGTGCCAACGGCAACCAGGACGACTTCGCCGTCCTGATCTCCAACCTGCCGACCGGTGACCTCACCTACCTGGACGCGGACTACACCTTCCGGGTGAAGAACACGGGCAACGGCAAGTAGCCACACCATCCCGTTCGGGCCCGCGCCGCACCTCGGCGCGGGCCCGACGCGTCCCGGAGGCCGGTCACCATCCTGAGCGGCTTTCACGTCACCCCGCAGGACGGTGGCGAAGTCAGGAGTCCTTGTAGACCGGCAGGCCGAGGCTGCGGCGTACCTTGTCGGCCTGCGTCCCGCCGTCGTGCGCGGCGGCGGCGCGGATCTCCCGCATCAGCGCCGCGGCGCTCCCGGCCTCGGCGGCGAGCTTCCAGTGCCGCAGCGCCACGTCGTTCTCCTTGAGCAGCGCGGCGACGGGAGCCTGCGTCGCGGCCGGCCAGTCGGTGGCACGGAGCTGCTCGGCGTGCGCGGCGCTGGTGGTCGCGACCGTGCCGGCCAGCTTGCGCACCGTCTGCCACGGCCGGCGCGCCGACAGCGCCTCCTCCAGCTCCTCCAGCGCGGTGTTGTACGGCGCCACGATGGCCAGGTAGCGGCCCTTCGCCTCCTTCACGGTCAGCGGGGCGGACGCGGTCGGCGACGGGGCCTCCCAGGCCGGCAGGACGGTCGTCCCGGTGTCGCCGCCACCGCAGCCGGCGAGCAGCAGGACCAGGACCAGGGCGGCGGGCCAGCGGCGCACGGGGTCTCCCATCCGGTGGGGCAGCAGCGGGTCACCGAGTCTAGGGGTGCCCCGGGCGGCCGTGCCGGCCGCCGACTATTCGGCGACCGGGAGCACGACCTCGTTACGGCGCAGGAACCAGGGCCGCCACGGGGGGTCGAAACGGGCGTACCGGATCGCGCCGGTCGGGCGCAGGCCCGCGGCGGTGACCGCGCGGCCGAGCGCCGTGGCCCGGCGCTCGAAATTCCGCGCGGTCCACCGCCCGGAGAACCGCATGGCGGCCGCGAGCTGCGCGGGAATCTCCCGGGTGGTGACCAGCGGGTCCGTCGGTTCGGGCAGCGTGGCCGGGGTGAAGCCCGCCGGCATCACGAACCGCACCAGCCAGCTTCCCGGCCGGTCGCCCTCCTCCTGGAGCACGGGTGCGGTCATGGCGATCCGCTCCGAGCCCGCGAGCTGCGGCGTCGCCGGCGCGGCCACCGGGACCGCCCGGCGCGACCGGTTCGCCCCGGAGAGGTACCGGGCCAGCGGCCGGAACGCCGCGCTGCCGGCGGACTCGAACGTCCCCTCGACGCGGACCTCGGCAACCAGGTGGGCGGGGTAGCGGCGCAGCTCGAACCCCGGATGACGGGCCACCGTGCGGTACGGCTGCCGCTCGGTCATCGCGCGCCCTCCCGCACTCGGTGGTCCCACCGCCGACGCTACCGCCGCGCGCCGCCCCGGCCGGCAGCCCCGGCAAAACAACCGCGTCCAGGTGGCGCTGCTCGTGCAGGACGCCGGGTTGGTGTGACCGCCGGACGGGATTGAACTGCTGCCGTCGCGGGGCCGTACCAGTGGTCGAGGATGTGGTGCGGCCGGTCCGCCGCACCGCTGCCGAGCTGCGGGAGGCCTGCCGTGCGAGTTGGTGAGCAGTCGACGGATCCCATCGATCAGATCCTGGGCGAGGTGCCGGTGCCGGCGCCGTTGACCCCCGAGGATGTCCGGCTCGCGGTCCGGGCGGTGGTGGTGCACGCCGCCGAGGAGTGGCCCGCCGGACCGAAGTGCCGCAACGACGGCGCCTCGTACCCCTGCCGGCTGCACCGGTGGGGGCGGCGCGTGCTGGAGGCCCACGGCCTCAACGAACGCCAGATCGACGCCCTCGTGCGCCACGGGAACCCGTTCGTGCACGTGCCCTTCCCGTTCGTCCTGACCGGGCCGTCGGCCGGTCGGCCGACGGCGCCACCGTCCCCGCGCGGCCCGGCCGGCCGGGTCGCCGCACCTCCGGTGCGGCCCGCTCTCCGGCCCGGCGGTACCGGCCGGCCCGTGGCACCCCCCGCCACCCGGCCGCGCTGGCCCCGGGCGAGCTGACGACTCAGCGCCCCCGGGGCTGCCGACGGCGGCCCGGCGCAGGGAGCCCCCACCCCTGCGGCCGGGCCGCCCTCGACCATCGGCTCAGCTCACCCCGCAGTTCGGGGCGGACCAGGTGGTGGTGTTGGCCGACCGGTCCCGGTTGTTCTCCCGGCGGGAGTCCACGTGGACGTGGTCGCTGTGGCCCGGGTAGCCGGGGCCGAAGAGGCCGCTGAAGCCGTGGCTGCGGGCCGACTTGGCCACCTGGCACAGCGTCCGGCTGCGGGAGACCACGTCGGCCGCGGTGCCGTAGAGGTGCTGGCTGTCCGAGGCGCCGCCGACCTGCTGGTTGCAGGCGATGCTGCGGAAGGCGCTGTTGACGTAGAGCGGCGTGTCACCGAGGCTGCGGCGCAGCGCCTCCAGCTTCCACATGGTGCGCACCGCGTTCTCCCGGGTCGCGGTCGGCGAGAGCGGGCCCCCGCTCCACCCGCCCTTGCCGCAGCCGTTGTCGAGTTCGGCGTAGCTGAAGTGCTTCGGCGTGCAGTCGTTGTCCTGGAGCTCGTAGATCTTCGCGAAGGTCTGCGGGCCGGCGACGCCGTCGGCGCGGAGCCCGTACGCGGACTGGAAGCGCCGGACCGCGGCCGCCGTCTCGGGCCCGTAGCTGCCGTCGACCCGGACGATGTCCCGGTAGGCGGCCCAGCCGGCCACGCGGATCTGGAGTTGCCGGACGTCCTCGCCGGAGCGCCCCTGGTAGAGGTTCCGGTTCCAGGTGTAGCAGCCGTCGGCGTGAGCCGCCGGCGCGGCGACGACCGTGGCGATCGCGGCCCCGGGCAGGGCCAGCGCGAACGCGACGGCCGCCCGCTTGAGCATGTTGACGCGCACAGAGTTCCTCCCGGTTGGAGAGATGTGGGGTTGGGACGGGACATCGACCGGGAAGTCCCGTACTTCCACCGTGACAGCAGTGCTGACGGTTCGTGGCGGATAACCGGAATTGCTCTCGCATTCGCCGACTGCTGGTATTACCGGTGAATTGGGGTGAATGCGAAACGCCCATTCCACCCCGGAAGCGCGCGCCGGTGACGGGATCCGCCATTCGGTGACACCGAGGGTGATGTCGCCTTGTCGCCCCGGGCCGGTAACGTCTGCGTGCGAGGCGGGGGAGGTGTGGCGTTGGCGCGTGGTGGCGTCTTCTGCATAGAGGGTCAGTGGCACCGGGACCTCAACGAGCGCGGTTCCGTCCTGCCCACCCTCGAACTGCTCGAACGGCTGGGCCGGATCCGTTTCATCCACAAGGACGCCGCCACCCGCGACGAGCTCTTCTACTTCCTCGACCGCTGGCTGCTCAAGCAGTACGCCGACTACCGGGTCGGCTTCTTCGCGATGCACGGCGAGCCGAGCCGGCTCTGCCTCACCGACTGGGACTCGGTCGAGCTGGCCGACGTCGCCCAGCGGATGGCCGGCCGCTGCGAGGGACGCCGCCTCTACTTCGGCAGCTGCTCGGTGCTGCGCGCGTCCGACGCCGCGCTGCGTGACTTCCTCGACGTCACGGGCGCCGCGCTGGTCTGCGGCTTCACCCGCGAGGTGGACTGGGTCGAGTCCGCCGCCTTCGAGACCGTGCTGCTCGACGTGCTGGCCAACGGGCAGCGGCACAACGCCGCCGAGCTGCGGATGGGCTCGGCGCACTGGGCGCCGCTGGCCTCCTACCTCGGCTTCCGGGTGATCTACGCCAACGGCCGCGCCTGGCGGGCGAGCGCGCAGCCGCGCGTACCCGCGCAGGCCTCCCCGCGCCGGGCCGCCGGGCGTCCCCGCTGAGGCCCGCCCGGCCGGCCTGGTAGAACCGAGGCATGGCACGCAGCATCGCGACCAACACCCGGGTCGACCGGGACGCCCTCGTCGAGTTCCTCCGCCCCCGGCACCGGGTCGTGCTCCTGACGACCCGCGCCGACGGCCGGCCCCAGTCCTCCCCGGTCTCCTGCGGGGTGGACGGCGAGGGGCGGCTGGTGATCTCCACCTATCCGGAGCGGGCCAAGGTCAGGAACATCCGCCGCGACCCGCGGGTCTCCGCGTGCGTGCTCTCCGACGACTGGAACGGGCCGTGGGTCCAGGTCGACGGCACCGCCGAGGTGCTCGACCTGCCGGAGGCGCTCGACCCGCTGGTGGACTACTTCCGCAGCATCTCCGGTGAGCACCCGGACTGGGACGAGTACCGCGAGGCGATGGTCAGGCAGGGCAAGTCCCTGATCCGGGTGACCATCGACACCTGGGGGCCGATCGCCACCGGCGGCTTCCCCGCCCGCCTGGCCGACTGACCTCAGTACGCGGCCGTGAAGCGCGCGTTGCCGAACCGCGGGTTCTCGATCTCGTCGACGATCGCCACGGCCAGGTCCTCGTAGGTGAGCACCGACCGGCCCTGCGCGTCGGTGACCGGGTGGTCGGTGCCGGTCCGGTAGTGGCCGGTCCGCTCGCCCGGGTGGAACTCCAGCGGCGGCGGTGAGACGTACGTCCAGGTCACCCCGTCGGCCGAGGAGCGGTAGATCTCCAGGGCGTCGGCCTGGCCCTCGGCCGAGTCCCGGTACTCCTCCGGGAAGTCCGGCTCGTCGAGGTACCGGGTGCCCTTCGGGGTCAGCAACGTCGCCCCGCCCCCCACGTGGATCACCCGCGGCGGGTCGGGCAGCTCGCGCAGCGTGTCGACCACGGTCCGGGCCGCGTCGCGCCACAGGTCCCGCTCGCCGCCGCCGATGGCCACCACGAACACGTCGGCCTCCCCGGCCAGCTCCCGTACGCTCCGGGCCGAGGTCGCGTCACCGGTCACCGTGCGGACCCCGGGCGGCAGGTAGCTGGTCGCCTCCGGGCGGCGTACCGCCGCCGTGACCCGGTGCCCCCGCTCTACCGCCTCGGCGGCGATCCGCGAGCCCGCGGTGCCGCCGGCGCCGAACACGACGATCTCGCTCATGCTCCCCAGGCTAGGGAGCGGGCCGCCCGGCCGGTGCCGTTCCGACGAACCGGCCGGGCGTCCGGTGATCAGTCGACCAGGGCCGAGTAGACGAGCTGGCGCAGCTGGGGGCGGAGCGGGTAGGTGCTCGACGGCATGAGCTGGGTGAAGAGCAGCGCCGTGACCTCCTCCACCGGATCCACCCAGAAGGCGGTGCTGGCCAGGCCGCCCCAGTAGTACTCGCCCACGCTGCTCGGCACCCGCGACGGCACCGGGTCGAGCACGACGGCGAAGCCCAGCCCGAAGCCGACCCCGTCGAGGATGGTCTCGGCGAAGCCGTCCGGGGAGAACGAGCCCAGGTCCCGGTTGCCGGGCAGGTGGTTGCGGGTCATGAAGCGCACGGTGCGGGGACCGAGCAGGCGGACCCCGTCCAGCTCGCCGCCGCGCAGCAGGAACTGGGTGAACCGGTGGTAGTCGGCGGCCGTGGAGACCAGCCCGCCGCCGCCGGAGAGGCAGTCCGGCGCGCTCAGCGCGTACCGGCCGACCGTGTCGGCGCGGACCGCCTGGCCGGTGGCCGGGTGCGGCATGTAGAGCGCGGCGAGGCGCTTCGCCTCCGGCTCGTCGACCCACCAGCGGGTGTCGGTCATGCCCAGCGGCTGGAAGATCCGCTCCGCGAAGAACGCGTCCAGCGACTGCCCGGAGACCACCTCGACGAGCCGGCCCAGCACGTCGGTGGAGACGCCGTAGTTCCAGCTCGTGCCCGGCTGGAAGAGCAGCGGCAGGCGGGCCATGCCCCGGGTCGCCTCGGCCAGGTCCGCCCCGGCCGGCACGCCCAGGTCGAAGCCCGCCGCCCGGTAGAGGCCGTCGACCACGCTGACCTGGGCGAAGCCGTAGGTCAGGCCGGCGGTGTGGGTGAGCAGGTGCCAGACCCGGATCGGCTCGACCGCCGGGACCGTGAAGGGCTTGAGCACCGAACCGCGGTCGTAGACCCGTACGTCGGCGAACTCCGGCAGCCAGCGGCTGATCGGGTCGTTCAGCTCGAGCCGGCCCTCCTCCCACAGCATCATGGCGGCGACCGAGGTGATCGGCTTGGTCATCGAGTAGATGCGCCAGAGGGTGTCCGGCTCGACCGGCGCGCCGGCCTCCCGGTCCCGCAGCCCGTACGTCGAGGAGTGGGCGATCTCGCCCCGGCGGGTCACCACGATCTGCCACCCGGCGAGCCGGCCGTCGTCGACGTACCTGCCGAAGTGCTCGTCGATCCGCGCCAGCCGGGCGGGGTCGAAGCCGATACGGGCCGGGTCGGTGCTCACTGCGACGCTCACGAAGCCGAACCTACCGGCCGGTACGGCGAGCGGGAAGTGTCGGCCGGCCACACTAGTCTCGGCCGCATGCCGGAAGCCGTCGAGGACGTCACCTACCGCCACGAGGACTGGTACGCCGAGGAGCTGGTCGACCGGCACTTCGTCCGGTGCGAGTTCTTCCACGTCGACCTCACCGAGGCGGTCAGCCAGGGCGCCACCTTCACCGAGTGTGTCTTCGGCAACGTGGCCCTCAACGCCTCCCGGCACACCGACTCGGCCTTCACCCGCTGCACCTTCAAGCGGTGCAACCTCTTCGAGGCCGAGTTCACCGGGTGCAAGCTGGTCGGCAGCACGTTCGACCAGTGCGACCTGCGCCCGCTGCGGGTCGACGGCGGCGACTGGTCCTTCGTCGCGCTGCCCGGCGCCGACCTGCGCGGCGTGCGCATCACCGACGCGCGCCTGCGCGAGGCCGACCTGACCGGCGCCGACCTGACCGGCGCGGTGCTCACCGGCCTCGACCTCTCCGGCGCCCAGCTGCACGCCGCCAAACTGATCCGCGCCGACCTGCGCGGCAGCGACCTGAGCGCGCTCGATCCGACGGCCGTGGAGCGGGCCGGCGCGGTCGTCGACGCCGAGCAGGCCGTCGTGCTCGCGCAGGCGCTGGGCTTCGAGATCCGCTGACCCGCCGGGAAAGGCGCCGCGGGTTGTCAGTTTTTCCGGCCAGACTGGCCGCATGACGTGGTGGTCCGACCTGGTGGCAGCCGAACCCGACTTCGCCGCGCGGGTGCGCGCCCGTTTCGCCGTCCGCAAGCACGGCACGATGGCGACCCTGCGGCGGGACGGCTCGCCGCGGATCAGCGGCACGGAGTTCGACTTCGGCGACGACGGGCAGCTCCGCCTGGGCAGCATGGCCGGCGCGCTGAAGGCGCTCGACCTGCGCCGCGACCCGCGGGTGGCGCTGCACTGCCCGACCGAGGACGCTCCGGAGGACGACCCGGCCTCCTGGGCGGGCGACGCGAAGATCGCCGGCCGGGCGCACGAGGAGCCGGCCGGCGAGGACGGTTCGCACCGGTTCCGCGTCGAGGTGACCGAGGTGGTGCTGACGCGGGTCGGTGACCCGCCCGACCATCTGGTGATCGAGAGCTGGCACCCGGACCGTGGCCTGCGGCGGCGGGAGCGGCGCTGACGGGCACTGTCGGGAAGATGCCTCCGGCTGGCGGCTTCTCGAAGATCGAGGTGTGTGTCATCCTCCCTGCGGCGGGCCACGGGACGGCCGCCCGCGCCGGTGGCCGAGGGAGGGGTCGGTGGCTGAGGACGAACTCACGCAGACCGGTATCCGGGTCGGCGGTTGGCTGCCCGCCGTACCGGCCGGGCCGACCCGCCCGCCCGAGCCGCCGCCGGGCCCGCGCCGGCTGTCCGGCGACCCCGACGCCCCGGCGGCCGGGCCGCCTACCCCCGACCCGCGGGCGGCCTCCAACGAGGAGGCGGTCCCGGACGCGCCTGTGGTCCCGTCGCGCCCGGCCGGGTCGTCCCCGGCCCTGGAGCCGGGCGCCGGCGTGTCACCGGCCGCCGCACCGGGCCGCGACCCTGACCTGCCGGTGACCGGCGATCCCGGCGCGCCGAAGGCCGGACCGAAGCCCCCCGCGCCGGTGCGGCACTCCGCCCCGGAGGGCGTCACGGCCCGGCTCGCCGGGCTGGTCGGCCCGGCCACGGCCCGGGTTCGCACCGCGGTCGGCGTCGCGCCCGACCGCCGGGCCACCCGCGTCGGCGCGGCCCGGGCCCGCCGTCGCAGGCGCCGGCTGGTCCTCGCCGGGGCGGCGCTGACCGCACTGGTGCTGGTGCTGGCATACGCCGGTCGGGGCGCCGAACCGGACGGCGGCCGTACCGTGACGGCGACCGCGCCCACCCTCCCGGCGCCGGAGCCGACCGCGGCGCCGCCCACCGTGGTGCCGGTGACCGGTGGCCCGGCCCTCCCCGGCGGGCCGCTGCTGAACCTGGACCAGGAGGCGCTGCCGGCGTCGGTGTCGCTGACCGCGCTCGGCGCCCGGGACTGGCGGCACTGGGGTGGCACCGGTGCGGGGAGCGTGCAGCGCAAGCAGCGCGGCACTGGTGAGATCGGCGACCCGGGCGGCGACCGCCTGGAGCACAACGCCGCCGTCGCCGCTCTCACCTGGACCGACGGCACGCCGACGGCCCGGCAGCAGGGGACCCGGTCGGGAGTCTTCCAGCGTGGCGCGGGAAAGACCTTCACGCTGAGCGTGGCCGGCAGCGACGACCTGAGGACCGTCCGGCTCTTCGTCGGCGCGTTCTCGGCCGGCGCCCGGCTCGATGTGCGGTTGTCCGGCGGGGGCGACCCGGCCGTCCGCGAGGTCGCACTCGCCGCCGGCGATCGCTTCTTCCAGTACGTCATCCACTTCCGCGCGCCGCGCGGCCAGCGGCTGCTGATCACCTGGCGGGCGCTCACCGTGGTGGGTGGGGAGAACGACGGGGTCACGCTGGAGGCGGTCACGGTGAGTTGAGCCCGCCGTCGCTACCGATTGGTAACGAGATGGAAATGCCCTCCGCCGACATATGGCGCACCGACGCCCATGATGGAAACGTGAACCGGCGGCCGGAGCGCGGCGGTGAGCGGAGGTTCGGTGGGGCAGCAGGACCACGGTCGGGTCGGTGACCGGACGGCGTACCCGCGCGGGCAGACCCGGTCGGCGCTCCGCCGGCTCGCGCGGGCCCGGCAACGGCGGCGCTGGCTGCTGGAGGCGCTGGCCGCGTTCGTCTGCCTGGCCGCGCTGGTGGCCTACCTGGGCAGCGAGCGGCACGACACGCCCCGCGAGGAGAACGCCGTGCTGCCGGTCGCGCCGACCGGCCGTCCCGTGCTGCCGCCCCCGGGCGGCAGCCAGCCCAGTGCCGTCACGCCGGGGCTGAACCCCCGCCAGCGGCCACCCTCGCCCAGCCCGTCGCCGTCCCGGCCGGCGGTGCCCCCGACGCTGACCGTGAGCCAGTCCGACGTGCCGGCGCGCGTAGACCTGAGCGCGGTGGGCACCGTCGACTGGGTCCAGTGGGGACACCTCGGCGCCCGGACGCCGGTGCGCAAGCGGCACGGCTCCGGCGACATCCGCGACGAGGGCGGCCGGGGCGAGCGGCAGAGCTACGACAACAACCCCGAGGAGTACGCCTGGCGCGACGGCACCCCGACCGCCGCGGTGAGCGGCACCCTGTCCGGGGTGTACACGTGCGACCGCGGCAGCGGCTTCACCCTGGCCGTGGCCGCCAACGGGCAGCTCCGCACCGTGCACCTCTACGCCGGGCTGTGGATGGCCCGCGGCCGCCTCGACCTGCGGATCTCCGGCGGCGGGCCGGCCAGCACACTCCGGATGGAGGACCCGCACACGGCGCGCACCGCCGACTTCACCATCCGGTTCCGGGCCGCGCCCGGCGCGAAGCTCCTGCTGAGCTGGACGGTGGAGGAGTCGTTGGGGGACTGCGGCAACGTCAGCCTCCAGGCGGTCGCGCTGCGCTGACGTCCGATCGCCCGGTGCCCGGGGCCGGTCGCGGGTAGCGTGGGCCCGGCGGGCCGACCGACCGATCCGGGAGGGGACACCATGACCACCAGCGAGCAGGTGCGGGACAGCCCCGAGGGTTGGGTCGCCGAGCACATCCGGCGGTACGTGCAGACCGGTGGCGCGGAGGGCCACGAGTGGCGTCCGGGCGTCTTCACCCTGCTGCTGACCACGCGCGGCCGGCGCTCCGGCAAGCTGCGGCGCACCGCGCTGATCTACGGCCGGGACGGCGACGCCTACCTCGTGGTGGCCTCGCAGGGCGGCGCCCCGCGGCATCCGGCCTGGTACCTGAACCTGCTCGCGGACCCCGAGGCGCAGGTGCAGGTCGGGCCGGACACCTTCCCGGTCCGGGCGCGCACCGCGACGGCGGAGGAGAAGCCGCGGATGTGGCGCACCATGACGGCGGCCTGGCCGGCGTACGACGAGTACCAGACCAAGACCGACCGGGAGATCCCGGTGGTGGTGCTGGAGCGGATCTGACGGCGGGACAGTTTGTCCGTCGCGGCCGGCGCGGGGCGTCATAGGTTTCCGATGTTCCCGCCCCGACCATCCGCTGTGGAGGCTCGACCGATGAGCAGCAGTGCCCGCGTCGTCCGTTCCGTCCCGCCGTCCGACGGCGAGGTGCTGCGGGAGATCCCGCTGCCGCCGTACGTGACCGGCGAGGACGCCCAGTTCGCGGTGCGGGCGGTGGTGGTGCACGCACCACGGCGGTGGTCCGGCGGGACGATCTGCCGCAACGACGCGAGCCCGTACCCGTGCCGGCTGCACCGCTGGGGCCGGCGGGTGCTGGCGCTGCGCGGCCTGCCGCCGGCCGAGATCGACGCGCTCATCGAGCGGGGCGACCCCACGGCAGAGCCGCGTCCGTCCCGCCCCGGCGCCTGACCGGCCGGCCCCGCCCCCGGGTCGCGAGGGCGGGGCCACCCGGTTCTAGCAGACCGCAGGCTTCACCCAGGAACACTCGAGGCCTTCGGGCACCCGCGGCGACTCCGGCGCCACCGGCACCGACAGCCGCGCCGTGGCCGTCGCCTTCTCGCTGTACGAGGCCAGCGCGATCGCGATCTGGTCCTCCAGCCCCTTGACCGACGAGGTCAGGTAGTTGTTGAGCACGACGGAGAAGGCCAGCAAGTGCCCGTCGGCGTCCGTGGCGTAGCCGGAGAGGCTGGACGCCCCGGTCAGGCTTCCCGTCTTGGCGTGCACGTTGTTGGCTGCGGCGGTGCCGCGCATCCGGCTGCGCAGGGTGCCGCCGACGAACCGGTCCGGGTTGCCGGCCACCGGCAGGGCCGCGTACCAGGTGTCGAACCAGGGTTCGGCGCGGACCGCCGAGAGCAGTGCGACGAACTGGGCGGGCGGGATCATGTTGCGCCGGGACAGCCCGGAACCGTCGCGCTGGCGCAGCGTGCCGGTGTCCATGCCGGAGTCGCCCACGTACTCGCCGATCGCCGACAGCCCGGCGGCCCAGGTGCCGGAGCCGGACAGCACCCGTCCCAGCTCCTTGGTGAGCACCTCGGCGTGGCCGTTGTTGGAGAGCTTGAGGAACGGCACCATGAGGTCGGCCAGCGGCATCGAGTCGTGCCGGGCCACCGGCTTGGCGTCCTCCGGGGTGGCCTGGCCGAGCACGGTCCGGCCGAGGACCCGCACCCCGTGCCGGCGCAGGGCCGACCGGAAGATGTCGGCGGCGTACCCGGTCGGTTCCCAGACCGTCATCCAGTCGCTCTCCTCGGCCTGGCCGACCGCGATCTGGCCGGTGACCACGATGGTGTTGCCGCCGTGCTCGCGCTCGAAGGAGATCGTCGTCTCGCCGGTGGCGACCGTCTCGGCCCGGTTGTCGATCCGCAGCCAGCCGTTGGCCGGCGTCATGGTGACCTTCGGCCGCGCACCGGCCTGTGCGCCCGGCGCCGCGTGCACGATCACCGTGCCGGCGTCGTAGTCGGTGTCCGGGGCGACGGTCAGCGCGGACACCTGTGCCGCGTAGTAGTAGGACTCGTCGTCCCAGGTCCAGTCGGGGCCGAGCCGGGTCCGGTCGTAGCGGGTGTCGTCGGCGACCAGGTTGCCGGTCACCACCCGTACGCCGGACGCGGCCACGTCGGCGGCCAGCCGGTCGTAGTCCTCGGCCAGCATGGTCGGGTCGCCTCCGCCGCGCAGGTAGAGGTTGCCGGAGAGCAGCCCGGCCCGGCGTACGCCGTCGCCGGTCACGTCGGTGGTGAAGCGGTGCCCCGGCCCGAGCAGTTCCATGGCCGCCGTCGAGGTGAGCAGCTTGGTGTTCGAGGCGGGGATCAGTCGCCGGTCCCCGTTGCGGTCGTAGAGGGTCTGCCCGGTCGTGGTGTCGACGACGACCACGCCCGCCTGCGCCCCGGCCAGCCGGGAGTCGGCGAGGACCGCGTCGATGGTCGCGTGCAGCCGGGTCTGCGCGGGGGTGGGCGCTTCGGCCGTGGCGGTGGGTGCGCCGGCGGTGGCCGCGGTGGCGACCAGCGCCAGCACCGCGAGCGCCCGGGGGAAGAGACGACGATGCATGTGTCGATGCTGCCATGGAGCTTTCCTCCAGAGAAGACTCCACAGCGAAAGTTATTGACGAAACCCCCTGGAGTACCCGCCCGGCGGCGGAACAAACATTCCCGCCAGCGGCCCCACCGGTCCGGTGTCGACTGACCCGGCTCTATTTGACGGATGCCCGGGCAGGGGGCACCGTAGGCCGTGAGGGGCGTACAACCTGCCCTGGTTTGCACGGCGAAGCCTGATTCGCCTTCCCGGGGTCCCGACCGGCCGCGTGGGCCGCATCGACCCGCCCGCGATTCCCGCACCAGCCAGAGGAGTTCCGCCATGCTGACCATGACCGACAACGCCGTCCTGGTGATCCGCGACCTCGCCAACCAGCAGGACGTCGCCGAGGCGGGTGGCCTGCGCATCGCCGCGGACACCGACGCCGGCTCGCTCTCGATCGAGCTGGTCGAGCAGCCGGTACAGGGCGACCAGGTGATCGACGACCAGGGGGCCCGTATCTTCCTCGACGCCGACGCCGCCGAGCTGCTCAACGACACCTCGGTGGACGCCACCGTCGACGACGAGGGCATCGTGCAGTTCGGGTTCACCGAGAAGGAGTGATTCACCCGGCGCGGCGGGTCTCCCCACCGCGCTGCGGCCGGCCGGCGCGTCCCCGCTCGGGGGCCTCCTGGTCGGCCCGCCACGGCCCGCCGCGCTGCTCCCGCTCCGGCCGGAGCAGCGTGGCCAGCACGTGCGCCAGGTGGTGCGACGTGCTCCAGGCGATCCAGTTCGCCGGGGAGCCGGCACCCGCGCCGCGCCGTGCCCGGCGCACGATCTCGTGGTCGCCCCAGGAGAAGGAGGCGCCCGCGGCCGGCCAGTACGGGGCCGTGACGAGCGTGCGGCACAGGTCGGCGAAGCGGTCGTCGCCCCGGCCGCCCCGGCGCGACCACCGGTAGACCCACCACGCCCCGCTCGTGGTGTAGCGCAGGGTCGGCAGCCGGTCGCCGGGCCCGTCCGCCCCGGGCACCGGGCAGCCCACGCCGTAGTCGCCGTAACCGACGCCGAGGTCGGCCAGGCGCTGCCAGAGCTGCCAGTCGTAGCGGTCCAGACGCGCGGGCTCGTCCGTCGGGAGCCGGCTCAGCGTCGGCGGCATCCCGCCGGCCGTCACCGTCACGGAGCGCCAGGCGTGCCGCCGGGCCCACTCCGCCAGCCGCCGGATCCTGGGCTCGGCCAGGCGGACGTCGGCCGGGCAGCACACGTCTCCCGCGTCGATGAGCAGATCGCACTGCTCCGGGACCAGCCGGGCCAGCCGCCAGATCCGTTCCAGGGCCGCGGTCGCGTCCGGGCCGGCCCGGTCCTGCGCGGTCCGCAGCCGGACCACCGCCCGCCGCGCGTACTCCCGGGCGGCCGCGCCGTGCGCCACCAACCGCCGGCCGCCCTCGGCCAGCCCGATCACCGGCACCAGCGGTACGCCCCAGCGGACCAGCTCGCTCGCCGCCGACTCGGGCAGCACCGACACGTCGACGGCGGGGAGCAGACCGGCCGGCAGGCGGCCGATCAGGTCCACAGTGCACGGATCCACCGCGTGGACGTCGATGACCGGGGCGAGCAGCGGAGCGGTGGCCTCGTCGAGATGGGCCAGCGCCTCCAGCTCACCTCGGCGACTGGCCAGCACTGGGCGGTAGACCGGTTCCGCCGCCCGACCCCCGTGGGCGGGCACCATACTTCAATGTAGCGGCCTGATCGCTTTCCGCCACAGGCTTTCTGGCCCCCGTCGGCGGTCCATCCGTCCTGGTGACGGTCGGGCGCCGTGGGCGGGTCCGGGCGAACCCTGCCCGCCCGGACCCGTGCACCGGCACTCAGTCGTCGTCGCCGGACCGGTGCCCGCCGTGGTCGTCGTCGCCGCCGTGGTCGTCGTACCGGTCGTGGGTACGGCTCCCGTCGTCCGTGCGGCGGTCGCCCTCGGCCGTCCGCCGTTCGATCTCGACCACGGTGCCGTCGCCGCGGTCGACCTTGACCTCGTACGTCGTGCCGGTGCGGTTGACCTTCACGCTCCACACCGGACGCATGTGCTCGGTTTCCGCCTCGATCTCCACGATCCGGCCGCCGCCGAGCCGTTCCAGGGCCACCCTGCCCGCGCGCTGCGGGTCCACGGCACCGCTCTTCTCTGCGCCAGGTGTGGGCATCGTGCCGGCGGTCGCGGAGTCGTCCGCTCCGGGGTTGTCGTCGACCGTCCCGGCGCTGTCGTCGGCGGTTCCGGGGTTGTCGTCGGACGGGCCGGTGGCGTCGGTCGTGACCGCGACCGGCGCGCCGGCCGGTCCGGGCCCGTCCGCTGCGGTCAGGCCGATCGCCGTGCCGGTGACCGCCAGCGCCGCGGCCCCGCCGATCGCCGCCAGGACCAGGGAAGTTCGTCGCATCGTCTCCACCTCTCCTCGGTTGTGGACCGAGGATCGGTCCGCGGCGGCTAGCGGCGCGCTACCCGAGGTCTAACGCCGGGTTAAGGCCGAGCCGGAGCGTCACCACCGCACCGCCGCCGGGCGCGCCGCCCAGCTCCAGGCGGCCGCCGCCGCTCCGGGCGGCCCGGTCGGCGATGTCCAGGCCCAGCCCGGTCGACCCGGCCCCGCTGGCGCCCCGCCGGGCCGACCCGGCCGGCAGGCCCGGGCCGGCGTCCGCCACGGTCAGCGCCACCTGCCCGGCCTCCGGCGTGAGCCGGACGGTGAAGGGCGTGCCGTCCGGGGTGTGCGCGAACACGTTGCCCAGCAGCGCGTCGACGGCGGCGGCCAGCTCGTCGCCGGCCACGCGCACCGGCAACGGGCCGGGTGCGAGGTCGAGCGTCACGCTCCGTCCGGTGTCCTCGGCGAGCACCGACCAGAACGCCACCCGGTCGGCGACCACCGCCGCGGCGTCGCAACCGCCGCCTCCGGCCGCCGTACTGCGCCAGCGCGCCTGCCGGATCACGCCGGTCACCGCCCGTTCCAGGCCGTCCACGGCGGTGGTCAGGCGTGCCGCGTCGTCCGGGTCGCGCAACGACTCGGCCTCCAGCCGCAGCACGGTCAGCGGCGTGCGCAGCCGGTGCGACAGGTCGGCCACCTGCTCGCGCTCCTCGCGCAGCAGTACCTGGATCCGCTCGGCCAGGTGGTTGAGCGCGCCCGCGACCTCCCGCAGCTCGGACGGCCCGGCCGGCTCGACCCGGGCATCCAGCTCGGCGTTGGCGAGCCGGTGGGAGACCGCGCCGAGGTCCGCGATCGGCCGGACCAGGGTACGGGCCAGCCGGTCGGCGACGGCCAGCCCGACCAGCACGAGGAGCAGGCCGAGCAGCGCCAGCACGAGCCAGGCGCGGGTCACCCCGGCGGTCAGCTCCGCCCGGGGGACGACGGTGCGGATCACCGCCGTCCCGTCCGGCCGGCCCTGCACCGCGATGACCACCTCCCGGCCGGCGGCGGACTCGACGGTCAGGCTCTGCCCGCGCGCCGCAAGGTCCACCGCCGGGGTACGCGCCACCCGGGCGCCGAGCACGGTGCCGTCCGCCAGGAACACGGTCACCTCGCGGCGCGAGCCGGCGGCGAGCTGATCGACGGTCAGCCGGACCGTGTCCGGATCGGCCGTGCCGACCAGCGGCACCAGGCTCTGGGCGTCGGCGGCGGCGCGGACGGTCGCCCGGTCCGCGGCGACCGTGCGCACCAGCACGGCCAGTGGCACCAGGAACGCGACCATGACGAGCACCCCGACGGCCGCGACCAGCAACGCCAGCCGGCCCCTCACCGGCTGCTCCCCGGCACGTCCAGCCGCACCCCGACGCCCCGGACGGTGTGCAGGTAACACGGTTCCTGGGCGCTCTCGCCGAGCTTGCGGCGCAGCCAGGACAGGTGCACGTCGACGGTCTTGTCCGCTCCGCCGTACGGGATCCGCCAGACCTCGGTGAGCAGCTCGCGCTTGGTGACCACCTGCCCGGGCCGGCCGGCGAGGTGGTGCAGCAGGTCGAACTCGCGGGGGGTCAGCTCGACCGGGGTGCCGTCCAGCGTGACCTGCCGGGACCGCGGGTCGATCCGCAGCCCACCCACCACGAGCACCGGGTCCGTCGCGGGGTCGGCGGCCGAGCGGCGCAGCACCGCCCGCGCCCGGGCGTCGAGCTGGGCCGCCGTGAAGGGCTTCACCAGGTAGTCGTCGGCGCCGGCGTCGAGCATCCGGACGATCTCCGCCTCGTCGTCGCGGGCGGTCGCCACGATGACCGGCACCGAGCTGACGGCGCGCAGCATCCGCAGCAGCTCGCCGCCGTCCAGATCGGGCAGCCCCAGGTCGAGCACGACGAGGTCGGGCCGGTCGTCGAGGGCGTCGCGCAGCCCGTCCAGGGCGGTCGAGGCCGCGGCGACCGCGTGCCCGCGCTCGCGCAGGGCCCGCAGCAGCGGGGTGCGGATGGTCAGGTCGTCCTCGATGAGCAGCAGCCGGGCCACGGTTGGCAGGCTAGCCCCTCCCGCCGCCCGGACCGGCCCTCGTTAACCCGGCCTTAGCGTTGCCCGGAGCTCGGCACAACCCGGGATCGGGGAGACTCGGGGCATGGGCCGTCGATCGCTGCTCGCCGCCGCCGGGTGGCTGGCCACCACCGCCGCCGCCACCCTCGTGGGGCTGGCCGCGATCCAACTGGTCGGCTCGGGCATCACCGGCACCCCCGGGGGTGTACGCGACCAGACCGAGGTGGCCCGCGCGCTCGCCTCGCCCGCGCCGGCGGCCACCGCGCCGAACGCGAGCTCCACGGCGGGCGCGACCCCGCCGGCCACCGCGGCCGGCGCGTCGCCGGCAGCGAGCGGAGCCGAACGCACCTTCCGCACGCCTGGCGGGACGGCCGTCGCCGCGTGCGGGCCGGACGGGGTGCGCCTGGTGTCCTGGTCCCCGGCGCCCGGCTACCGCGTGAAGGAGGCCGACCGGGGGCCGGACGAGCACGTCGAGGTCCGCTTCGTCGGCGCCGAGGGGGAGCACGAGCTGCGCGTGCGGTGTCGTGGCTCGGAGCCGGTCGCCACCCCGCACGACTGACCTTCTCTACGGGTGCGCAGACGAGCGCACGGCGCCGCCCGACCTGGGTCGTAACGTCGCCGCGCTCTGGCCGTCTCCCACCACCGCAGCCGTAGGGCGGTACGAAAGCGGGGACCTGGCTCGACCGGCCCAGCGTGCACCGGTCTTGGAGCAGCACATGCCCGTCCAGAGGGGATCCAAACCCGGCGCGCGTGGGGAATTCCACCATTTGCGAGTCCCGGCGTGACGGGCGCGGGGACCGGGTATGAGCGGGCCATGGAGCATTTCACGATCGCGACCGTCGCCGAGAAGAGTCCCGACTTCCGCCGCGTGCTCTGGACCGGGCAGCACACCCAGTTGGTGATCATGACGATCCCACCCGGCGGGGAGATCGGCGAGGAGGTCCACGAGGACATCGACCAGATCCTGACCTTCGTGAGCGGCACCGGTGAGGCGCGGGTGGCCGGTGAGAAGAAGGAGGTCGTGGCGGGCGATCTGGTGGTGGTGCCGGCCGGCACGAAGCACAACTTCGTCAACACCGGCCCCAACCCGCTCGTGCTGTACACGGTGTACGGCCCGCCGGAGCACGCCGACGGGGCGGTGCACCGCACCAAGGAGGAGGCCGACGCGGCCGAGGAGGCCGGCGAGGACGAGCCGCCCACCTCCTGACCTGCGTCGCGGGTCCGCGTCAGACCGTCGGCAGGCCGGAGACGTCCACCGTCTCGGGGTACTTGATGCCCGCGCCGGTGTTCAACACCACCACCCGCTCGCCGGGGCGGATCCAGCCGCCGGCCCGCAGCTGCCGGGCGGCGGTCAGGCAGGCCGCACCCTCGGGGCAGAGCAGCAGCCCCTCCCGGGCGGCGAAGTCGCGCAGGTCGGCGAGGATCTCGTCGTCGTCCACGGCGATCGCGGTGCCGCCGCTCTCGCGTAGCGCCGTCAGGATCAGCTCGTCGCCGAGCGGGGCGGGCACGGTGATGCCGAAGGCCACCGTGTGCGCGTCCGCCCACGGGGTGGCCCGCGGCTCGCCGGCCGCGAACGCCCGGACGATCGGCGCGCAGCCGGTGGACTGCACGGCGACCAGGCGCGGCAGCCGGTCCTCCACCCAGCCCAGCTCGCGCAGCTCGTGCAGCGCCTTGTGGATGCCGATGAGCCCGACCCCACCCCCGGTCGGATAGATGATCACGTCGGGCACCTGCCAGCCGAGCTGCTCGACGATCTCGTACCCCATGGTCTTCTTGCCCTCCAGGCGGTAGGGCTCGCGCAGCGTGCCGGCGTCGAAGACCCGCCCGCCCGACTCGGCGATCAGCTCGGCCACCCACCGGCCGGCGTCGCTGATGAGGCCGTCCACCAGCCGCAGGTCGGCCCCCGCGGCCACGCACTCCCGCCGGCAGATGGTGGGTGCGGACAGCGGCATGGCGATGGTCGCGCCCATCCCGGCCCGGGCCGCGTACGTCGCCCAGGCCGCACCGGCGTTGCCGTTGGTCGGCATGGCGATCCGCTCGACGCCCAGCTCCCGGGCCCGGCTCACCCCGACCGCCGCGCCCCGGGCCTTGAACGACCCGGTCGGGGTCAGCCCCTCGTCCTTCACGATGAGGTCCGGGATCCCGATCTCGTGCCCGTACGCCGGCGCGCGCAGCAGCGGCGTCCAGCCCTCGCCCAGCGTGGTGACGAAGCGGGGATCCGCCACCGGCAGCAGCTCCCGGTAGCGCCACAGGTCGGCCGGGCGGAGCCCGAACTGCTCGGGGGTGACCGCCGCGGCGACCGCGGCCAGGTCGTAGCGGGCCAGCAGCGGCGAGCCGCACCCGCAGAGGTTCTGCAGTTTGTCGGCCGGATGCCGCTCGCCGCAGCGCGGGCACTCGAGGTGCGTCAGGTGCACGGTGCTCCTCAGCTCGGGTCGAGGCTCAGCCAGTGCCGGCTGCGCCGGCCCGGCTCGTAGGGGGAGTCCAGGCGTTTGGCCACCACCCCCGGGAGCCCCTGTTCGCGGGCGGTCCGCAGGGCGTCCGCGCCGACCCCCGGGAACCACGGCGGAGTCTGCCAGTGCGGGCCGGTCAGCGCCAGACCGTCGAGCAGCTCCCGGCGCTGCGCGTACGGCACGTCGAGGCTGGCCACGCCCTCCAGCCAGAGCAGGTCGACGGCGAGGAACTGGCCGTCGCGCTTCGTCGGCGGCTTGACCCGCCCGCCCGGGTCGATCCGCACCAGCACGCCGTCCAGCACCGCCTCGACGGGAGCCAGCTCCTCGGCCATCGCCCGCAGCCACGGGTACGCCCCGCTGACGTCCTCGTCCGACTCGTCGAGCAGCCGCAGCCGGCCGCCGGAGACGTACGCCATGGCCCGCACCCCGTCCCAGCGCAGCTCGTACCCCCAGGCGCCCGCGTCCTTCGGCAGGCCCTTGCCGGGCGTGGCGTGCATGGGGCGGACCAGCTCGGGCATGGGCGTCCAGCCCTCCGGCGCGGGGTCGGTGCGGCGGACCATCCAGTCCCGGCCCCGGCCACCGGTGGCGAACAGCACGTAGCGCCCGTTCGTCCGCCGGCCGTCCAGGACCACGATCACCTCGTCGTCGCGCCACTTCTCCAGGCGGTAGGTGCCGGTGTCGTGGACGGTCATCCGCCCGCCGCCGTACTCGCCGGCCGGGATCTCGCCGTGGAAGATGAGGTACTCCATCGGGTGGTCCTCGGTGTGCACGGCGAGGTGGTTGCGGCCCGGGTCGCGGGGCAGCCCGCGCGGCACCGCCCAGGAGGCCAGCACGCCGTCGTGCTCCAGGCGCAGGTCCCAGTGCAGGCTGCGGGCGTGGTGCTGCTGGATCACGAACCGGGGCTTGCGCCGCGCGGCCCGCTTCCGCGCCGGGGTCTCCTCGGGCACCGGCTCCGGGGTACGCGCCGCGTCCCGTTTCCGCCGGTACTCCTCCAGCCGGTCAGCCACTCCCGCATTCTCCGGCAGGTCCGGCCCGATCGCCCGGTTCCCGTCTCTTCCGTCCCGTTCGGCCGCCGCTCGGCGCGCCGCCGGCATGGCGGCGGCGATCACGGGTAGAAGCGTCGGTATGGACCTCGACCAGCCCACCGTCCCCCTGACCGGCGACGTCCGGATGCCGCTGCTCGGCTTCGGCACGTGGCAGGCCACCGGCAACGCCGGGTACGACGCCGTGCTCGCCGCCCTCGACGCCGGCTACCGGCACATCGACACGGCCACGATGTACGGCAACGAGAAGGAGGTCGGCCGGGCGATCGCGGAGAGCGGGGTGCGCCGCGAGGACCTCTTCATCACGACGAAGCTGCCGCCGGACCGGGTGGGCCGGGAGCGGGAGACCATCGAGGCGAGCCTGGCCGCCCTGGACACCGACCACGTGGACCTGTGGCTGATCCACTGGCCGCCGTCCTCGCCCGCCGACAGCATCCCGGTCTGGCGCGAGATGCTCGCCGCCCGCGACGAGAACCTGGCCCGGGCCGTCGGGGTGAGCAACTACAGCATCAGCCAGATCGACGAGCTCATCCAGGCCACCGAGGAGACCCCGGCGGTCAACCAGATCCGCTGGAGCCCGTCCCTGTACGACCGGCAGGTGCACGCCGCCCACCGGGACCGCGGGGTGGTGCTGGAGGGCTACAGCCCCTTCAAGACCAGCGACCTCTCCGATCCGGTGCTGGTCCGCATCGCCCAGGCGCACGACGTCTCGCCGGCCCAGGTGGTGCTGCGCTGGCAC